>LAZY01000030.1 GCA_001013295.1 Chryseobacterium indologenes
ACTCTCCATTGTATGTTTGTCTGACTCACTCAAAGTTTTTAACGCTTTAGTTTTTCCTTACTTGGTTGTTATATTGTATGTCAATGATCTTTATATCTTTCGCTTTTTAACGTAGCAATCTTTCTGTCAGTGTCGCTCCGTATTTGCGAGTGCAAAAGTAAAACTTTATTTTTAATTGACCAAATGTTTTGAAAGAAAATTTTAAAGTTTTTTAAGTAACCTTAACCCTTTCCAAAACCCTCAATCTCTCTACTCCTGCGCTCCCTTAATTGGGACTGCAAAGATACAAACTCTTTTTTAACTCGCAACTTTTAAATGATAAAAATTTAAAGTTTTTTTTCGTTCGTTTCTTATTTAGAGTATATCGTTTTTGCTTATCTAAAAGCTCTTCTGCGCTTACTGATCCTCTTTCGTTTTTCAGTGGGGCAAAGATAACAACTTATAACTAAGCAAAACAAGTTTATTTAACATAAAGTTCATATTCCAGTAATATTTTTGCGTAAACAGCTGATAAGGAGTAGGAAAAATTTTAAACAAAGTATATAAAAATACCCGGCTATCATTAAAACCGGGTATTAGCTATGTTATATAGTATTATTTTACTGCTTCTCTTCTTTATAAATTAGACTTAAGAATTCCGCATAAGACTTTTCAAGACCAATAATATCACCTGATTTCAGATTCAGGCCACCAACTCCGGAAGTATCCGGCTTAACTTTAACAGATGAAATCTGAAAATACAAGGTATCTTCCCCTGCCTTTGGCTGAATCTTTATGGTAGAACCTAAAAGTTTCCTGGTTGAAATGGTATATATTTCTCCAGAGACCGTTTTTAATTTTAAAAATGATCTCGGTGTGATGGTATAATCTTTTCTGTTGATACTTATTTTCTGATCTTTTTCTGAAGAAGCAAAAATATAAAGCTCTCCATGCTGAGGAGCTATCTTCTCTTTGGGAGTATAATATAAAGCTACTTTATAATTAGCAGGATTGAATGGCTGTGGAGACCCATCAATATTTTCAAAAGGTTTCAATTCAAATGTATTGGCTCCAATTTCTTTTGCTTTTTTATAGATCATAGAAAACACAGCGGTGTCATCTTTAGAAAATCCCTGAACTTCTGCTTCTCCCAGATATATCGACTCTGTACTTGTACTTTCCTTTTTATAAAGGAACTTATCTGTATTGTTGTTTGTCTTTTCAACTTTGGAAAGATAAACGTTCTGTGCATTCCAGAGTTGTGCACATAGTATGGAAAGGATAATTGCTACATTTTTCATATCAGTCTATTGTTGAACAAGGGTATCAACGCATTCTTCAAGGCTGTTTTCCCAATGCTTAGGTTCTATTTTATAAATCTCTTCAATTTTATCAAGAGACATCGTACTTCTAACAGGTCTTTTAGCCGGTGTAGGATATTGCTCTGTAGTCAAAGGATTCAGTTTGATGGAAGATTTTGAAAATTCGGCAATCTTTTTAGCAAACTCAAACCATGTTGTTTCCGGATAGTTTGAAAAATGGAATATCCCATAGGTCTTATTGGGAGACTGAATGATTTCCATTATTGCTTCTGCAAGATCATTAGCATTGGTTGGCTGCCCAAACTGATCGGCTACAATTCCCAGTTCTTCTTTCTGAGAAAAGAGATTCAACATTGTTTTTACAAAATTCTTATTAAACTCGGAGTAAAGCCATGATGTTCTCAGGATAATAGTGTGAGGGTTTATTTCTAAAGCCAGCTCCTCTCCTTTTCGCTTGGAAGCTCCATAGACTCCGACAGGGTTGGTAAAATCATCTTCTGAATACGAAAGATTGGTATTTCCATCAAAGACATAGTCTGTAGAAATATGGATCAAACTTGTTTTAAAGTCTGCACAAGCCTGAGCAAGATAAGCCACCCCATCAGCATTTACTGCAAAAGCTTTCTCTTTTTCAGTTTCGGCAAGGTCAACTGCCGTATATGCTGATGCATTGATACAGTAATCGGGTTTGTTATTATAAAAGAAATCGTTGACCTGATCTTCACTTGTCACGTCCAACGTGGAGGAATCTGTGAATAAAAACTCATAATCGAGTTCAAAATCTGGGGCTATCTTTCTGATACAGTTTCCCAACTGTCCGTTACTTCCTATTACTGCTATTTTTTTCATTGATTATATTATTAATTTTAAATTGTCAAAGTACCCGAAACCTTTATATTAAGAGTTCTTTGCATTTTGGGATCTTAAAAACTTAACTCTCGACTGAAAGTCTTTCTGGATCAAATCCACATAAAACTTATCGAATACTTCTTTGATGTCTGCAGGATGAACTTCAGACCTTCTTGTTTTCACATTGAAATAGATAACGGTTACCCAAAGTACGGCATGAACTGTTTTTTCATCCAGACTTTTCATCAGAATTTCAACTTTGGCCGTTCTGTCCTGAACATCGATGGTTTTGCTGCTTATCACCACCTGGGTATTGTATCTTACTTCTTTTAAATAAGCAATTTCATTTTGAATTGCAATCCAGGTACAACCCGTTTTTTTAGTATATTCTTCGTAGGTAAATCCATAAAATGTCTCTACATGATCTTCTCTGGCATTGAACATATAATCCAGATATTTCACATTATTCAAATGTCCGATCGGATCACAATCGCTAAACCTGACTTTTACCGTAGTTGATACTTCTTTTTCCATTCCGCAAAAATAAAAAAACCGCCTCTAATAGAGACGGTTGGTTTTATAAATCTTTGTTAATTTGCTGAAATTATTGAATTCCTAATTCTTTCTTTACAGCTGCAGTAGCATCTGCTCCTGCTTTATAAAGGAATGCAGGTGAGTTTGCATCCATAACGAATTCATAACCGTTTGCTTTAGATACTTTTTCTACAGCATCGTTCAATTTTTTCTCAATTGGACCGAATACTAATTCTTGCTTAGCCTGTAGGTCTTTTTGAGCTTTGTCTTGCATTTGATCGATTTCTTCTTTGATTTTTTGCAATTCAGCTTCTCTTGCTTTGTTTTCGTCAGCAGATTTTTTAGGAGCTTCTTCTGTATATTGCTTTAACTTAGCCTGTCCAGCATCAGCTTTCTTCTTAATCTCAGCTTGTTTTGTATCTAAGAATGTTTTAAGATCAGCATCTGCTTTTTTCTTTTCAGGCATTGCATTAAGGACTCCCAATACATCTAAAGTAGCAATTTTTTGAGCTTTTGCCATACCTACCGATACAACCATCATCACTGCTGCAAATAATACACTTAATTTTTTCATAATTGGTAAATAAATAATTTAATTTGTTTTTAGATTTTAAATTTAAGTAAAAGTTAATTTAAAAAATTACTTTTTACTTTTGGTATTAGTTTTCTCTTTCTTATCTGTTCCTTTCAGTAAAATAGTTAATACTTTTTCGGTATAATCGTATTTTCCCTGAAGAAAGATGACACTAATGTTATTGCTTTTATCAAGAACTATGCCCAACCCATTTTTTTCAGACATTGTTTTGATGGCTCCCCAGATCTGATCCTGGAATGGCAAAACAAGGTTTGTTCTTAGCTTTGTAATCTCGCCATTGGCTCCAAAACGTAGGCTGGTTGTTGTTTTGATATTTTTATCAAGGTCTACCACTTCTTTTTCTCGAAGTTTAAGCTGATCTCCAATCAACAATACTTTTTCACTTTCAAATGCAGCTTTTTTGCGTTCATATTCTGACTGCAGATTCTGAAGTTCTGACTGCCAGGTATCTATCTGTGCATTAAGCCTCGCTTCGGCTTCTTTATACTGAGGTAATTTATTTAAAATCTCATTAGTATCCACCACTCCAATTTTCTGGGCATTACTCAGTCCAAAAATCAAAAGCAGTACGAATGTGAAAGTTACTTTAAAGTTTTTCATAGTTTATTATAATGATTGGTTCATCAGGAAGTGCTGTCTAGATCCTGAAACTTCTCCTGATATAGTTTTATCTAATCCATATGCAAAGTCGAATCCGATCAATCCAAATGCACCCATATAAACTCTTACCCCTACCCCTACTGATCTTTTCAGCTGGAATGGACTATAAGAACTCCAAGAGTTCCACACGTTTCCTCCTTCAGCAAATGTCAAGGCATAGATTTTTGCAGTCTGGTTCATTGAAATCGGGTACCTCAATTCAAGAGTAAATCTGTTATAGATTGTACCCCCTCCTGCCTGGGTAATATCTTCTGCTTTACCTCCTTCAGGAGTTGCATTTTCGTAACCTCTTAACGGAATCAATTCTCTACCGTCATAACGACCGCCGAAAAGTCCTGTACCTCCCATATAGAATCTCTCAAATGGAGGTGCTCCCAACTGGCTGTTGTATCCATCCATGAATCCCATCTCTGCAGAAGATCTCAATACAAGTTTTCCTATGATCTCATTGTATACATCTGCTTTGAACTTGATCTTATAGAATTCCATCCATTTATATTTATCAATAGGAGACATTGTAGAATAGTCTTTCTTACTGAATAATGAATATGGAGGAGTCAGCTTTGCAGAAACCTCTATATTGGATCCTACTGTAGGGAATATAGGGTCAATACCCGCTGAGTTTCTACTTAGCCCCAGGTTGATACTGAAGTTGTTTGCATTTCCGTTGTACTCTGTTGTATTTCCAAACTGGAATGCATAGTTATTAAAGTCGTATTTCTGGAACTGAAGACCTGTATATAGCGAGAAATAATCATCCGGCCAGTTTAATCGTCTGTTTAATCCTACTGATGCGGAGAAAATATTCAATTTCTGGTCTGTACCATACTGATCTTTATATCTTACTCTGGAATTGTTCAAACTTACAGAAAGTGCTGTTGGTTTTGTTCCAAACAACCAAGGTTCTGTAAATGACACTCCATAGTTCTGGAAATATTGTCCTGCCTGAACCTGGATAGAGAACGTCTGCCCATCTCCCTGAGGAACAGGTCTGAAATCTTTAAATTTCAGGAAGTTTCTTAACGAGAAGTTATTAAAGGTAAGTCCTAAAGTACCGATGAAGCTATTTCCTCCATATCCGGCCTGTAACTGTACCTGAGAAGATCCTTTTTCTACTAATTTCCAGTTAATATCTACGGTATTATCTGACTGGTTCGGCTGAATGTCCTGTCCGATCTGTTGTGGATCAAAGAAAGACATCCCGGCAAGATCAAAATAAGTTCTCTTGATTTCTGTCTTTTTGAAAAGCTCACCCGGCATGGTTCTTAAAGCTCTAAGGATGACATGGTCATGGGTTGTTGTATTTCCTTGCCATGTTACTTTGTTCCATGTAGCCTGCTCTCCTTCATTGATTCTGACCTCCAGGTTTACGGCATCACCGTTTACTGATTTTTCAACAGGGGTAACGTTTGAGAAAAGGTATCCGTTGTTCATATACACAGACTTGATGTCGGAATCATCTTCCTTACCACCATCTTCTCCTACTTTTTTGTTGAATCCTACTGCATCATAAATATCTCCTTTTTTGTATCCTAACAATCTCTGTAAATATTCTGTAGCATAAACGGTATTCCCGGTGAATGTTATATCCCCGATATAATACTTTTTACCTTCGTTCAATTTTACATTGATCTCGTAGTTGTTTCTTTTATTTCTCCATACAGAGTCCGAAACGATCTTTGCGTCTCTATACCCCAGGGAGTTGTAATAACTGATAAGACTCTGCTTATCTTCCTGATATTTATCTTCAATGAATTTTGAAGATTTCAAAATACCACCGATACCGAAACGTTTTTGTTTGGTTTCTTTAAAAGCTTTGTTTCTAAGCTTTCTATCAGTCACACTTTGATTTCCTTCGAACTCAATATGATCGATCTTGATTCTTTTCCCTTTGTCTACATTGATCGTCCAGTCTACTAAAGCAGGATCTCCTGCATTTACTTTATCCTGAATCGTGATTTTGGCATCTGCAAAACCTTTTTTAATGTAATCTTTCGGGATATTGGTTTTAAGACTTGAAACCAGGTTTTGGGTGATCTTTGTTCCTGGCTTAAGGTTATTATCCTTAGCCATTTTTTCATTTTTAGATTTTCCGATCCCTCTTCCTGTGAATTTTACTTCACCAAGTTCTTTCAGGTCTTCCAGATAAAATTTCAAAACAACAGTCTGTCCTTCGATGCTTTGAACATAAACTTCCACTTCAGAAAAAGATTGGGTATCCCAAAGTTTTTTCACAGCGTTGCTGATTTTCTGTCCCGGAATGTCTACACTCTCACCTTTGGTCAAACCTGTAAATCTTAAGATCTGAGCTGGTGTATACTTTTTTACCCCATCTACAACGATGTCTTTAAGTGTATAAGTGCCTGCCTCATTTTCTGCGTGTACAGCATTATTTACTTTCGTGCTGTCTTGTGGAGTTACTTGTCCATAAAAATGTGCAGAAGCAGCAAACATAATGATGGGTAATAGTCTAAACTTCATTTTATCGAGTCTTTCTTTTCTTTAAATTTATTGGCCTTGTATCTGCTCGCCGGTCAGTCCGTATCTTCTTTCTTTGTTTTGATAATCAACAATACATTGGAAGAAAATATCTTTGGTAAAATCCGGCCATAAAACATTTAAAAACTGTAATTCTGCATAAGCGATCTGCCAAAGAAGGAAATTACTGATTCTAATTTCCCCACTGGTTCTGATCAACAAGTCTACAGGAGGAAAATCTTTGGTGTAAAGATAGTTTTCGAATAGTTTTTCATCAATATTTTCTATCTCTACTTTTCCTTCTTTTACATCAGAACTTATATTCTTTACGGCATTCAGAATTTCGCTTTGTGAGCCATAGCTAATAGCCAATACAAGGTTTCCTTTTGTGTTTTCTTTTGTAAGTTCTACCACACGTTGCAGTTGTTCGCTTACGAGAGGCGGCAATTTTTCAAGATTCCCTATAACATGCATTCTCAATCCTTTGCTGAAAATCTCTTCTGCTTCCAGCAGCAAGGTTTCCACCAGCAGGTTCATGAGTGTATTCACTTCTTCGCTGGGACGATTCCAGTTTTCTGAAGAGAATGTATAAAGTGTTAAGTAGGGGATATTGATCTCATTACAGGCATTAATTGCATTTCTTACAGCATTAATTGCATTTTTGTGGCCAAAAGTTCTTTCTTCGCCACGAGATTTTGCCCACCTTCCATTACCATCCATAATGATGGCTACGTGTTTCGGTAAATTCTCAGAATTTATTTTATCTTTAATCAACGACATATTATTCACAATAACATGGAGGTCTTCCAAACGAATACGTCAGTCCTAAGCTGAATGTATTCATCCAATCATTAGATCTGTCATCTCCAATCTTTCTCTTTTTAATAAACTCCTGTTCTCTTTCTTTAGAAACTGCATAATAACTTCCTGACTGCAATAATGAAGCTCCTGTAGACGGATCTAAAATATCGCTATTGTAAGAAGTCGTCACATCTTTGGAAAGGATCTTACTATGATCCAACTGATCCGTCAATGTGTATCTGAATGTAGCTTCTGCAAATATAGCCCAAGTATGGTTAAACTTATATTTCAAACCTATACCAAAAGGGATATGCATTGTCACTTTTTTCCCTAAAGAATAATCAGCAGTGGTTGTAAAATCCACCTCATTGTTTGGAGCCAGAGCCACTCCATCGGCATCTCTTTTGAAATCATGAACAAGAGTTGCTTTAGGAGCATCGAACATCAAAGCACCTATACCTCCAAAGATATAAGGACTTACCATGCTTATCTGCTCGTTATTTACCGGGAAAAAGTTATATTCAAACATCAAACTCGCCTCATATACATTGTTCTTTCCATATGAGTTTCTAATTCTTCTATAGTCTTCCTTCGCAGCCTTATCGCTAAACTGAACCTGGTTGTATCCTAAATCCAATCTCACGGTCTGATGCGGGTTAAAATTAAATCTGTATAACAATCCTCCATAAAAAGGGATGCCCCAATCTGACACTCTGTTTAAATCCAACGGCTTTTGTAAAATATAATTTGTCCTTCCTACATCTCCCACTAGGTTACTCATACCTAGACGAACTCCCAATTCGTTTCTTTGTGCTTTAACACTTACCACTCCAAGGAAGGCAAGGAAGCTAAACAATAATTTTTTATTCATAAAAGAATATGGATTTATGGTTATTTTAAAATTTAATTTTTGCAAATATAAAACATTTTTATATTAATGATAATCTTAATGTTTAGTTAAAAATAAACAAAAAAACATAATTTGTTATAAAGTAAACGACAAAGTGTCAAAAATATTCTTTTTTCCATACTATGAAAATACATCAAGTATGAAAAAACCCCCATTAAATGGGGGTTTAATGCTTTATTTTTTATTAAAGATTCTCTGTACCTGATTCCTGATTCTGATCAATAGAGGTTCTTTATAATTTTTATCTTCATCAAAATATCCGTAGCCGTAGCCATAACCGTAGCCATAACCGTAACCATAACCATAGCCTTGTTTTGTGTTATAATCGTTATAAACAAGACCTAAATGTTCAATTTCATCATTATGATACTTTTCTGTAATCATTTTCAGCATATACTTTTCTGTATATTCGTGACGCACTACGTAGATATTTGCATCAGAATGCTTCATCAGTTCGTAAGAATCTGCTACCAGACCTACCGGCGGAGAGTCTATGATAATAAAATCATACTTCTCTTTCAGTTCTTCAATAAACCTGATGTTTCTCTGACTCATTAAAAGTTCTGACGGGTTAGGTGGAATAGGTCCCGAGGTTGCAACGTCCAAGTTAGGAATTTTAGTTTTATTGATGATTGCATCAATATTTACTTCACCTGTCAGGTAATTGGAAATACCATATTTATTATCAATATTAAAATCTCCAAAAATCTTAGGTTTTCTAAGGTCCATCCCCAAAAGGATCGTTTTTTTATCACTTAATCCTATTACAGAGGCCAGGTTGATAGAAATATAGGTTTTCCCTTCTCCCCCGATAGACGAGGTTATCAATATAACTTTTCCTTTTCCATCATTGTTCTCCATAAGGAATCTTATATTGGCCCTTATTCCTCTGAAAGCTTCCGATACTGATGATTTTGGCTGTTCTAAAACAGTAAGCATATTTTCATTGGTATTGTTACCGATCACACCAAGAAGTGGAATTTTTGTAGCAGATAAGAGTTCTTTAATATTTCTGATCTTACTATCAAGAGCTTCACCAATCAGGATAAAAAGTAGTGGCAATACCAGCATTCCTGAAATGATAGCAGTCTTTGCCATCTTAATATTAGGTCCTATCGGTCCTTGTCCTAAGTTTTTTGCAGGGTCAATAACAGTAATATCGGACTGATTGGTAGCTACACTCATCTGGGTTTCATTCTGTCTCCCCAATAAACTGTTATAAGTAGCTTCAATCATATTATAGCCTCTTTCTGCATCCAGATACTTTCTTTCTTTTTCCGGATAAGTGGATAAATCGGAATTGGCTTCAGCTACAGCACGATCCAGTTTATTGATTTCTCCGTAATATCTGGTATAATAACTATTCAAACTATTTGATGAACCTGTTCTCGCTTCATTGATCAGCCTGTTGATTTCTTTCATAGGCTCTGAATTCGGCTTATAGATTGTTGCAAACTCTGCTCTTTTGGCATATAAAGCCTTAAGTTCTGAAACAGTAGCCGAAAAAAGACCGTCTTCAAAACCAGCAGCATTGGTTGCAATCATTTTATCAAAATTCTGAGACTGAAGGGTGCTTTTAATATTATTAAGTGCATTGATTTTACTTATAATATCGGCCTTTTTCGCTTCAAGTTCTTTAATTTTCGTAAGAGATTTTTCATCTCTATCCTTAATATCATAAAGCTTCTCTGATGTTTTTAAATAGTTAAGAACATTAGCACTTGAATCTAATTTTTTACGAATATTATCCAGGTTACCCTGTAAATATGTTGCTGTTCTTTTATTAACTATATTTTTGTCTTCAAGTCTTTTCTTCTGTAATTCAGCTACAGAAGTATTAAGGAAGTTGACTGTACTGTTCAGATTAAATCCTTTTTTGGTAATAATCATGATCGTAGAAATCTCTTTATCAAACTCTACTCCCACTGTAGACACGATTTCATTAACACTTTGATTAACAGAGTTCAGACTGACAATAATATTATCAAGTTTGATTTTTTGTGTAGCGGGATTCTGAACCAGCTTGAATCTAAGATTTGGAGAGGTATACCATTCGTTAATCTTAACGATCTTGTTTGCAGGTCTTCCATAAGCATTGATATTCTGAAAACCTTCTATTTCATAGTTATACAAACTGGTAGTCTGACCTTCTTCCGGCAAAATAACTTCATAAGCACCATTAGATTTAGGAATCAATGTAATTGGATAGTTGATCTGCTGTAGATGCTTTTTATCTATTTCAAGAAAAACCGGAGAATCAAATTTATCCAGATAGGTAGATTTGATCGCTCCTTTGGTAGAATAGTTAACAAAAAGACCTAATTCTTTGACTAAAAATTCATTATGGGATCTTGAAAGAAGCATTTTTTTCAGATAAACTCCATCCTGATTACCTCCCTGTCCCCAGATAAAGTTAATAGACTGGTTGGGTGTAAAATAACTTGAAGTATTATTGGATATACTTAAAGACAGGTTCGAAGCATAAATATTCTGTGCATAATACTTACTGTACACCCAAGAAATAGCGTAACCAATAAGCAGCATAAAAGCAAACCAATACCAGTTTTTAAGTAATCGTCTTAAAAAATGTTCAAAATCAAACATTGCAAACGATCCATACCTCTCTTTCTGAGCTGCATTCTTTCCTACTTGTGTATCTTTTTCCGGAATCATGATTAAAGATTTTTTAGGAGTAAATAAATAGACAATGCAGTAGTAATTACAGAAACTCCTGTAGTTAAAGTCTGGATAGGATCTTTTCCGAATCCGTTCAAGCTTTTTGCTCTTGTGTTCAGGTAGATTTCGTCTCCATTTTGTACATAGTAATACGGAGAATTCATAAGATCTTCACGGGTAAGATCTATTTTGGCAATTTTAATTCCTTCCGGAAGTTTTCTGTGTATAACGACTTCTTTTTTATCAATTGTTCTGTTTAATCCGCCATTTATTGCCAGTGCTTCAGTAATGGTAAGTGTATTTTTATGCGCTACTTTTTCTCCTGAAAGCCCTGTAGTTTCTACGTCTCCAAGAATATAATAGGTAATTCCGTCGGTATTCAGTCTAACTTCTGTTTTTCCTTCCTGAAAGTTTTCATTTACTTTTGCCTGTATATCTTTTGTAATATCGTCAAGGGTTCTGCCTTCAGCTTTTACATATCCTATCCCAAAAACATTGATGTCTCCATTGGTATCTACTTTCAGTCCATTAAAATAGAAATTCATGTTTCCACCTCTACTTGCACCTGAAACAGCTCCTGCTCCACCACCCACACTTCCTCCTGATGCTGCAGAACTTGTTGCTCCACCACCAGTCATTCCTCCTGAGGTATTGTAAGAAGAGTAAAATTGTGCTGCATCTCCTTTAGGAGTGGTTACAATATTCAGGTTAAGAATATCATTTTTGGTAATCCTGTAAACAGGAATGTTGTAGGGAATAAGCCCCTCCTCGTTAATAACAAGACTTTCGCTTGGCTGCAAATATCTCACATCTTTTGTTGTGATACACGAGGTGAGTAAAAAGGGTAATATTAAAAATAAATACTTAAAGTTCTTCATCATATTTGAATATTGTTTACAAAAGTAATGTTTAATTGTTAATTCTGGTTATTTCTTAATTTATATATCAAATCCGGCAGATAAGCACCGAAAAAGCCTAGTGCAAGAACGATCAGCAGCAGTAAGTTGACATTAATATGTCTGAAGTAATAAGCAACTGATACGATAAAAAGATAATAGAGGATAATATAAAAAGTAGATCTTCTATGGGTAAGATCAAGCTTCAACAGCTTATGGTGAATATGATTCTTATCCGCATCGAATGGTGATTTTTTGTTGTAAAGCCTCACCATAATAACGTTCAGTGTATCCACAATCGGAAGGATCAGAATCGCTACCGCCACTACAGGAGCAGACTGCAAATGATACCTTGGCACATCCACCAGTTTTTTATCAATGAAAATATCGATGAAGCAGATGGAAGTGAAAGCCAGTAAAAAACCAAGCAACATAGATCCGGTATCGCCCATAAATATCTTATTGGTTCTGTAGTTTGACAGATTGTAATACAAAAATGCCAGTACAGTTCCTATAATTACAACAGAAAGAACAACCAAAGGATAGTTATATTCTCCCAACCGGTAATAACTTATCCCAAACATAGCACTGCAAATCACAGAATATCCACCTGCCAGACCGTCTATACCGTCAATCAGATTGAACGCATTGATCAGGATAATAAATGTAATAATACTGAAGAGTACACTCACAATATATTCCAGCTCATACACCCCAAAGATCCCGAATAAGCTTCTGATCCTGATGTCTGAACCGATCACCACCAATGAAGATACCACAATCTGTGCAACGAGTTTCTTATAAGCTCGCATCACTACAATATCATCCATTACCCCTACATACAGCAGGATAATCAGTGAAGCAAACAGAAATTTGTAAAGATCAAACAGCTCATAGGCAAAAATGGATGCACAGATCCCGATTGAATAAAAGATGGCAATACCACCAAGATTAGGAATTTTTCTGAGATGTGAACTTCTGATCCCAGGCTCATCCATAAGATTTTTTCTTCTTGAAATCTTTACGATAGTAGGAATAGAGAAAAAAGTAATTAAAAAGGAGAACACGAAGCCCAGTCCTATTTTCACGTAGAAAATAGATATTCCCGACCCGGTTAAGAACAATTCAAAGTTTTTCATTCTTTTCTTATTCAGCACTTGTATTCTTCAATAAAAACAAACAATGCAGTCTTATAAAAAATAAGCTTCATGGTCATTTCCTATTGATCGAAACAATAGTACTTACATTTGTGTTTATATTAACTTTCTTATCAGTTTTTTCTGTCCGGCAAAAAATAACAGATAAAAAATCTTTTTCTTCAATGGCAAAGATAAAAGATAATTCTTACCAAAACGACTATAGTTCAATATATCTTGAATTTTTATTTGTCTTTCATTCATGAAAACAGACAACTGGTCTGACATTTTATAAAATAATTCTTCTTTTTTTACAAACGCCAGATAAGCCAGAAAAGAATAAACTCCTTCAAAAATCTGAAAGTTTTTCAGTTCTTCTTTTTTATGAGCATATTTCGACCCTGCAAATACTTCCTCCACATCCTTTACGGCCTTCAGCATATCGAGTCCTTTCTCCGTATGGGTCTTTGTAATAGAATCGGTACGTTCAAAGTATTGATAATGGTAATTTTGGGTCTGTGCAATGGTTTCACATTCTAATAAAAGCTGAGGGATAAGCTGTATATCTTCAAAATGAACTCCTTTTTTAAATCTCTTCTGATCAAAAAGTTCTTTTTTAAATAATTTATTACATGCAAAATAACTGACATCAGAAAAGACCGAAAAATGATTTTCAAGATTAATATTTTCCGGCATATTGGGAAGCTGGGTTAGTTTTTGGATCACCTTTCCATTTTCATCTACTTTCTGAATATTGCAGATCACCATTTTAGCATCGTGCTTTTCGGCCAGCAGGAACATCTCTTCAAACATCTCCTCCGTCACATAATCGTCGCTGTCTACAAAACCGATATAATCTCCGGTTGCACGATCAATACCAAAATTACGGGCCTCACTTAAGCCTCCGTTTTCTTTGCTGAAAGCTTTTATTTTCCCGGGATATTTCTGGGCATACTGCCGGATGATTTCTTCAGATCTGTCTTTACTTCCATCATTCACCACAATAATTTCAATATCCTGAAGACTCTGCCCGATGAGAGAGTCCAGGCATTTTGTCAAATAATTTTCGACATTATAAACGGGAACAATGATGGAAACTTTTGAGGGAACGTTTGTCATACATTAAAATTTCGTCAGTCGTGCATTCAGCCAGCCTTTTTTGGCTTCATCAAAATCTTTCCTAGAACATGGAATGCAGTTTTCTATATTTTCATCGTCGCCAAAATACCACAAATTACTGAAAGTATCACGCTTGAATGCATATTGTCTGTCATCAATCAGTACATAAAACAGTTCATAATGTCTTTCTTTAGGATGGGTTTGCTGGATATTGATCCCTTCGATAAGGTACCATAGCATCTGTGCTAAAAGCTGATGGTTAAGCAGATTTTCCGAATAAATATTATAATTAAAAATTCCTACGGATTTTAGATTTTCACTCAGTCCGATCTCTTTCATATAGGCACAGATTTCTCTCCTGTTCAATCCATTTACCTGTGGATTCATAGAGAAAGGTTCACTGAAACTTTCAATAGCATCGCAATTTACGGTCACCAGATCTGCTTTTCTGAAGAAAGGTTCGGTCTTTTCTGTGGAATTCATCATTTCCGCAAGACGGATAATATCAAATTCCACTTCCTTGATCAGCCTTATGGAATCCATTTCATTCAAATGTTTCTGATACCCCAGATGATGATAATTTTTAATAGAGAAACTCTTGGCTCCGAAAATTTTGCTTAAAAAAGTATGCTCATTAATGGTTTCCCCTTGTTGAAGGGAGATTATATTACTGATCTGAGTATAATTGATGCTTTTCTTATGAAAGTTCAACGCAGAAAATAATGAAAAAGCAAAGTCATTGGAGCCCCCAATAATCACCGGAATCGCTCTTTTATAATGACATGCCGACAATACTTCCTGTAAAATATAATGGGTATCCTGTACAGATTTTCCTGACACCAGGTCTCCAAGATCTACAACAGGAATTTCAAAATCCATCTGTGAAAGTTTATAAAACTCCTTTCTTACCGCAGTGAAATCCTGCACTTCCGCATCTCCGCCCGACCCTCTGTAGTCTGATACAAACAAAAGAACAATACTGTCTTCTTTAATATCTTTTGCAATCCGATTTCCTATCTGCCAGCTTTCTGTTTTGAAATTTCTTGGTGAAATGATAAAGTCTTCGAAATCCATATTTTAATTTGAAATGTGATAATTTATTAATTGCTTGAGGTAACAAACATACAAAAAACGACACAACTGAGTAAATCATGACAGGTTTTATTCATAAAAAAGCCGTTAACAGGGGTTGTTAACGGCTTTGTATTATTGTTTTAAGATTACTTCTTTTTAGCAGCAGGTTTCTTTGCTGTTGTCGTTTTCTTTGCTGTGGTTGTTTTTTTAGCGGCAGGCTTTTTCTTTTCTGCAAAAGCTTTAGGATCCTGATCTGTAATCCACTTTTTGACCTCGTCAAGCGAAATTTCTTTCAACTCTTCCCCTTCATACTTCGTATCATCTGCTTTCTTTGGGATTTTGAACATCGCTTTTCCAAATTTGATGAATGGTCCCCATCTTCCGTTTTCAATGGAAATTTTTTCTTTTTCCCACTGCTGGATGTATCGGTTGGCTTCTTTTTCCAGTTTAGCATCGATCAATTCATTGATGTCGCTTTGGGAAAGGTTGTCAAAGTTATATTTCTTCGGTACGTTTACAAAAATATCTCTGTATTTGATAAATGGTCCGAATCTTCCGGTTCCTTTGGTTACCGGCTCTCCTTTATATGTGGCGATCGGAGCATCAGCAATTTTCTTTTCATTGATAATTTCCTCTGCACGTTTCTGATCTACAGAAAGTGGATCTTCTCCTTTCGGAATGCTGATATAAGTATCTCCCCACTTCACATAAGGACCAAATCTACCTACGCCTACAGAAACCGGCTGTCCGTCAACTTCACTCAGATCAAAAGGTAATCTGAAAAGTTCCAAAGCTTCTTCAAAAGTGATGGTTGCAATATTCTGCCCTGTCATCAAAGAAGCAAAGATTGGCTTTTCTTCATCATCCGTCTCACCGATCTGGATCATTGCCCCAAATCTTCCGATTCTGGCATGAACATTTTTCCCGGTCTTCGGATCAACCCCTAATAACCGATCCCCTGTTGCACGGTCTGCATTTTCTTCTACATCTTCAATTCTTGGATGGAATTTTGAGTAGAAATCCGTCATCATTTCCTTCCATTTCTGGTCACCGTTAGCAATTTCGTCGAATCCCTCTTCTACTCTTGCGGTAAATCCGTAATCCAGAATTTCTCTGAAGTTATCAGTTAGGAAGTCGTTAACCACTTCTCCTATATCTGTAGGAATGAATTTATTTTTATCCCCACCGAATTTTTCGTCAAGGACTACTTTTTTGATCTTATCTTTTACCAGAGACATTTTGATCACTTCACGGGTCTGCGGTTCAATTTCACGTTTGTCTACATATTCCCTGTTCTGAATGGTCTGAATGGTAGGTGCATAAGTAGAAGGTCTACCAATCCCTAATTCTTCAAGCTTTCTGACCAATCCAGCTTCGGTATATCTCGCACTCGGTCTTGTGAATTTTTCGGTAGCTGTAATGGTTTTATAATCCAGCACTTCACCTACTTTTACCTTTGGCAATAATTTTTCGTTGTTATCTTCGTCATCATCTTCTGTCTTCACAATTCCATAGGCCTTCAGGAAACCATCGAATATAATCACTTCTCCCTGTGCTTCAAAATGGTGAGGCAATGATGAATTTCCGATTTCAATAACGGTTTTTTCAATTTTTGCATTAGCCATCTGAGAAGCGAGTGTTCTTCTGTAGATCAGCTGATACAGTTTATTCAACTGTGCATCTCCTATGCTTTTCACTCCGAAATCAGTAGGACGGATCGCTTCGTGAGCTTCCTGTGCTGATGCAGATTTTGTAGTATAGTTTCTTGGAGAAGAATATTCTGCCCCGTATTCTGATATAATTTGCTTTTTAGCCCCTTCGATAGCCTCCTGAGAAAGGTTTACCGAGTCTGTTCTCATATAGGTAATGAATCCTTCTTCATAAAGTCTCTGTGCCAGACGCATTGTATTGGTCACATTGTACCCTAATCTTGAAGAAGCTTCCTGCTGCAATGTAGAAGTTGTAAAAGGTGCTGATGCCGAGCGTGTACCAGGTTTGGTTTCTACATTCAGAACCTTGAATTCCGTAGTTTTTGCCTGTTCCAGGAATTTTTCTGCGTCAGCTTCTTTTTCGAAGTCTTTTTTCAGTTTCGCCGCAATTTCCTGCTCTGCTTTATTTAAGAAGATTCCGTCAAGCTTAAAACTTGCTTTCGGTACAAATTCACGGATCTCTTTTTCTCTTTCAACGATTAACCTTACTGCTACAGACTGTACTCTTCCTGCAGAAAGTCCGGGTTTTACTTTTTTCCATAGAACCGGAGACATTTCAAAACCTACAATTCTGTCCAGCACTCTTCTTGCCTGCTGGGCGTTTACCAGATTCTGGTCAATATCTCTTGGATTTTCAATCGCTTTTAGAATGGCGTTTTTGGTAATTTCATGAAAAACAATTCTTTTTCTGTTTTCCGGCTTCAGTTTCAGTTCATCTGCCAAGTGCCAGGCAATAGCTTCTCCTTCACGGTCCTCATCGGAAGCAAGCCATACCATTTCGGCTTTCTTTACTGCAGCCTTCAATTCGGTTACCAATTTCTTTTTGTCTGCTGAAACTTCGTAATCAGGACTGAATGTGGCAAGGTCTATACCCATTCCTTTTTTAGGAAGGTCCCGGATATGCCCGAAACTGGATTTCACTTCAAAATCCTTTCCTAAATATTTCTGAATAGTTTTTGCTTTTGCCGGGGACTCTACGATTACTAAATTTTTCGACATTCTAACTAAAAATTTTTGCAAAAGTAAAGCTTTTTTATTATATACTTTTTGTTAAACGGGTTTAATTTAACAATTGAAGTGATTCCCCCCCTCTCACAACAGCCTATACAAAATAAGACAATACCCTACAAATGTGCCCCTTACCCTATCATCTGGTGATCTATATTTAATGATATAGAATTTTTCATCAGCCATCATAGATGTAAAATTATTAGTTGATCTGATTTGGGGATAACCACAACCCTATCAGGCTCTCTGAAACTGAATGAAAGCAGAAATACGGATACTGAAAGGTGCTGTCATACCCCCAATAATTATTTTCAGGTGATTTAATCTATCAAGAAAACAGATTAATAGCTATTTCCAAAGGATATTGTTGTATTTATCATACGTGAAATTCCCTCTTTTTGCATTTCCCCTGGAAAAAAGGACACAGAAAACGATAAAAAACGCGAAGAAGAAAGACTTGAACATCATTTTTGTGTTGACTGAGACATTTGACATTATTCCAGGGATTATAAAAGAGAACCCCATCCCAATATATACTCCCGGCAATCTTGTTGCAAAGATCTGATTTCCCCTTAAAATATAGAAAAGACATATCCCAAAAAAGGTTAAGTTTCTAAAATACTCATAATAATAGACCTTTTTTTCTCCAACCTTATCATACAGTAAAAAAATAACAACAAGAAGCACATTCATGATGTCAGAAAATCCTGTCTGCATTTCATTTCCATAATATTTATCTGTATTATATCCGGTATATCCATTGGCTACATCCTGCGGGGTGATAGAAGCCATTGCATCTCCAAAAATACGGTATACCTGAAACGGAGCCAATGCTATGGAAATAATTAATAATACCAACCAGTGTTTTAAAGTAAAAGGAAGACGTACGAGCCAATAAGCGGGAAGGAAAATAATGGTAGATTTATGGAATCCCAATGCTAAAAACATCAAAAAAAGAAATTTCCAAGGCTTCCGTTCGAAAATATAAAATATACTGTACACAACAATGGCTCCCCCTACCCCTTGTCTCATGTGCCCGCAAGTAACAATGAAATAAACCGGCATAAAGAAATATAAAATACTAAAAGTAGGATAGTAGGAATACTTCTCCATAATTTTATAGGTAAGCGTCAAAGAAATAGCTGCCATCACGAAGGTAAGGACATAAAATGGAAAGCCTAACTCATATAAAATCCGGTTGATAAGAACGTACAACCATTCAATCTCCATAGAGTTGGGCTGAAATGTAGCCTTCCTCCATATATCCATATAGGTTGTGTAAAGAGTAAATCCACCATTATACATACTCTTATATACAGGAAAATCTGCCCCTACATTATCCCGGCCTCCAGCAGCTACCAGAAGAATAAAAAGAACAAAATACAAAATGTACTTTGTATCCTTATCTTTTAGGGAATCTGCCTTAAATAAAAGGACTAGCAGTATAGCAAAAGGGAACAAAAATATAGGGTGAAGCATTTTCTCTTTTTAGGTATTATTATTTCTATAAAATTGAATTAGACAAAATTTTACTTACATTTTCAATATCATTTTCTGCAACGAGACTTCAAACAAGCAGTTCATCCAGAAAGGTAACAATCTATTACTATCCATTCATTATAACTAAAATCTATTATTACAACAATGATACATAATATATGATCTTTAAACCAATACTATTTTCATCCTTATTCTTAAAATCATTTTACAGCACCCATAAAAGTTTTACCAACTCAAAGAAAACTTTGTCTTTTTATAGGGTCCTTTCAGCCAAAAGATCTGTTTTCGTTTTAAAATTAAAAAAAGCTAAAACTACCAATCCGTAAAATAACGGTATAAATAAACGGGTTTCCCATAATATTCCCACCAAACAGATCATCATAATATAAGGCAAAGAAAGTACTAAAAAATAATTTGCCAATTTCCGGTTATTAATGGTTGGAATAAAAAAGTAAATAAACCGAATAAAAACAAGCGCATACAGCCAGCCTACAATTTGATTAATCCCCGTCAGATTACTCCATAGCGTAAATGATTCAAAGAAATAATAATCATCTCCTTTCTGCTGAGGAAGGATAAGACGAAGGATTAAATAAGGTAAAATAAATGAACATACAGGAACAAAAAGTTTCTTTATGGCATTGAATATATTTTCTTTATTGAGTGGTGCATTGAACAGTAACAAACTTCCTAAAAAGGAAATATTAAGACAACTTGTTTCCCTATTCAAGGTAGAAATAAGGATAATCCCATTTAATAAAAACGCCCACTTCAATGCATAATTGCTGTGGAAATATTGAAATGAAAAATAAAATCCGCACAAAAGTAAAAATATGGCCGCATTATCATAGTGAACAATAACATACTGGCTGAATGCAGAAATCAGGGTCATAATCAAAACAATAACTATTCTCTTTTTCACATCAAAGTCAGGAAAAAAAGTTTTATTTTTCAATATCAGGTTGAACATCCAGGATACCAATACTGCAAAAAATGTATTATATAAAAATAAAGCATGATAATAGGATGTCCCTTTCTTCTGTATATAAGCTTTCAAAGGCAAGCCATCATAGGTCATTATATTTTTTAGAAATGCCGTAATCATATCTACCGCATCACGGGAAAGAAAGCGATACTGATAAATACCTTTGTAATACCATTCTGTGGGAGCTATCTGAGTCTTGTAGGGATAATAAGATGACTCATACCCATAATAAGCCATTGTCTGAAAAAATATGGGGAATAAGAATACAAAATAAAAGGTGGGTTTAATTTTCATATGGCAAAATAAAAATATTTAACAAAGTGAAAAACTTCAAAGAAAAAGGCCCATAGATAAGGGGAGACATCAGTTCTTTCAGATGTACACTGAAGCTGTCTGGAATCATTCTGTAATCATAAACAGACGAAAATAGAAGGTCTGGTATTTTTGCTGAAGTTTTCAACCGTGTATAGGAAGATTCAAACCCATAATAAGATATGGCAAGCAACAGAAGCGGAAACACTATCACAAATAGAAATCCGTTTATTTTTTCATCATTTTTTTTCAACATATCTAAAACAGATTCTTATTTTTTAATAATAATTGTGGTTTAAAATACATTTCATTAAAGGGGAACTTTTGCAAAAGTAGAGTTTTTTTTCTTTCTGCCTAGAATATTTTATTGATTTTCAGCTAAAACTTATCGTCTAACTCTTTTGCACTAATTCTTAAAAATTTAAATTTGCAGACTTGATTCAAATGTAATGCATCGCTTTTTTATATTTTTATATTATCTGATTTCCAAAAACAAAATTCTCACTGTATTTACAGCCCTGGGAATTGCCGCACTATGCGTTTTCTTTGCTTCAAAGATCAATTTTGAAGAGGATATTAATCAGATCATTCCCAAAAATGAAAAATCAGATCTTACAGCAAAGGTTCTCAAGCAGCTTAATTTTTCAGACAAGATCATTGTCATTATAGAGAACAAATCTAATGAAGACAGCTTCCAGCTCTCTGAAACGGCAGATACTTTTTTGCAGAAAATAGACCCTTTACAGAAATACATAGGCTCTGTTCAGGGAAAAGTAAATGATAATGAAATCTCCGAAACGTTTGATTTCGTAAGCCAGAACCTTCCTTTGTTCCTGAATGAAAATGATTATAAGGAGATTGCCCGGAAGCTTCAGAAAGACAGCATCGCCCAACAGGTAGAGAACAATTATATTTCACTGGCATCTCCAACAAGTCTTGTCACCAAAGAATTCATCAAAAAGGATCCTCTGGGACTTACCTTTATGGGAATAAAAAAATTAAATGCTTTAAATATCAGCAAAGACTTCAAACTGGAAGACAGCTATATTGTAACCAAAGACGGGAAAAATCTTTTACTTTTCATTGATCCGAAAAACAAAAGCAACGATACGAAAGCCAATGAGTTTTTTGTAGACCAGCTCAACAGCATAAAAGACCAGCTCAATAAACAATTCAAAGGAAAAACAGAGATCAGCTATTTTGGTTCTCCGGTGATTGCCGTTGCCAATGCCAAGCAGATCAAAAAAGACATCCAGAATACGGTTGTGATTTCTATGACGGTGCTTTTGATCCTTCTGATCTATTATTTCAGGAACTTTTTTACACCCATCATCGTTTTTCTTCCAACAGTATTTTCTGTATTGCTGGCCTTACTGATCTTATATTTCATCAAAGATAAAATCTCTGCGATTTCTTTGAGTGTGGGTGCCATTCTGATAGGAATCACCATTGATTATGCCCTGCATATTCTCACGCATTATAAGCACAATAACAATATTGAAGAACTTTACAAGGAGATCACCCAACCTATCATCCTAAGCAGTGCTACAACTGCCGTTTCCTTTCTGTGTCTTGTTTTTGTACGTTCTGAAGCCTTAAAAGATCTTGGACTTTTTGCCGCTATTACGGTTATTCTCTCGTCAATTACCGCATT
The DNA here is from genome assembly GCA_001013295.1 of Chryseobacterium indologenes. GTDB lineage: Bacteria > Bacteroidota > Bacteroidia > Flavobacteriales > Weeksellaceae > Chryseobacterium > Chryseobacterium indologenes_B. The sequence goes on from LAZY01000030.1 coordinate 22,198, forward strand.
GATCATTGTGCCCCAGCTTTATAAACCTAAAAACTCTGAAGAAAAACATAATACCAACTTTATTGACAGGATCGGATCTTATCCGTACGAGAAAAACAAGCCTCTTATTATTGGCTGTTCCGTTATCATCCTGATCTGTCTGTTTGGGTTCAGACATGTAGGGTTCAATGAAGATATTGGTGATCTGAATTATATTCCAAAAGATTTAAAGATCAGTGAAGCCAAACTTCAGAAGCTGTCGGACATTACTTCAAAATCCATTTATACTATATCTTACGGAAATTCTGAAGAGGAAGCATTGGCCAGAAACTCTGAACTGAGCAGCTTCCTTGAAAAAGAAAAAAAAGAAGGTAAAATATTAAGCTACAATTCCATCGGAAACGTTGTACTTTCTGAAAAGGATCAGCAAAAGAAAATTGATGAATGGAAAGGTTTCTGGGATACCCATAAAAAGAATCAGACCATTGCTGAACTTGTTAACAACGGAAGTAAATTTGGTTTCAACAGCTCTGCTTTTGACAATTTCAATGGGATTTTGAATAAAAATTACACAGCATTAAGCCTGAAAGACTATGAAAAGGTAAAAGCCCTTCAGATCTCAGAATTCATGAGTAACGAAAATGGTTTCTATACTGTTTCGAATGTCGTAAAAGTGGATGAGAATAAAAGAGACGCCTTCATTAAAGATATTGAAAAGAAACATGATGCCATTGCCATCGACCGTCAGCAGATGAATGAGAACTTCCTGGGTCTTTTGAAGCGGGATTTCAGCACTCTGATCAATTATTCACTTTTGGCCATCATTATAACCATCATTGTTTTCTTCAGAAACTTTGAGCTTACCATACTGACCATGTTCCCGATTGTTTTAACGGGAGTGGTTACTGCCGGGATTCTTTATTTCCTGGGACTGGAACTGAATATCTTCAGTACGGTGGTATGTACTTTGGTATTCGGTGTAGGAGATGACTTCAGTATCTTCCTGACGCAGGCCATGCAGAAAGAGCATACTACAGGAAAGAATGAACTGCCTACTTATAGAATTTCCATTATACTGGCTGTATTTACTACAATACTTTCAATCGGTTCCCTGATTTTTGCCAAGCATCCGGCTTTACACTCGTTAGCTTTAGTTGCATTGATCGGAATGTTCTCCGTAATTGTCATTACTTCTACGCTATACCCGTTCTGGTTCAGATTCTTTATTACCAACCGGGCTAAGAAGGGGCTATCTCCGATTACGTTAAGATTACTTTTAAGAGCTATATTCTCTTTTACGTATTATGGACTGGGTGGAATGGTATTTTCTGCATTCGGAAGTATTTTTATTAAAAATTCCAAAGGGAGAACCTTAGATATTATAAAATTAATTCTTGCCAAGTTTTTAACCTCGGTATTGTACTCAACGCCTTTTGTCAGAAAAAGGGTGATCAGAAATACGAATGAAGATTTCAGCAAACCAGCAGTCATTATTGCCAACCATACTTCTTTCCTGGATACATTGGCTATTGCTATGGCTACCCACAAGATTATCTATCTGGTCAATGACTGGGTCTATCAATCCCCAGTCTTCGGAAAACTGGTAAGAGCACTTGGTTTCTATCCTGTTTCTCAGGGAATCGAAAACGGAATGGAGCAGCTGAAAGAAAAAATTGCACAGGGATATTCTCTGGTTGTCTTTCCTGAAGCGGAACGCTCTTACACCAATGATGTCAAAAGATTCCATAAAGGGGCATTTTATCTTGCTGAACAATTTAATCTGGACGTACTTCCTCTCTATATCCACGGAAATTCTGAAGTATTACCCAAAGGGGATTTCATCATCTACGACGGTAGTATAACCGTAAAAGTAGGCAACAGGATTAGTAAGGATGACATGAGTTTTGGTAAAAATTATTCTGAAAGGACTAAAAAGATCAATGCCTATTTCAGAGAAGAGTTTGCCAAGCTGAGAGAAGAGATTGAAGATGAAAATTATTTTAAGAAAAAATTATTCCTGAGCTTCCTGTATAAAGACAGTGATGTGGTGAAGGAAGTCAAAAAAGATTTCAATACGAATAAATCGGTATACTTTGAGCTTAATAAACACATCTCCAATGAAGCCAACATTCTTCATCTTGCAGATGATTATGGTCAAAAAGATGTTTTACTCACTTTATACCAGGCCAGCCGAAGAATTTTCTCGTTCATCAAAGATGATGAAAAGAGAGCTACCGCAGCACACAGCTATCTGGTGAAAAGAAGGAAGCTGCATTATATAAAAGAATGGTCGGAGGTCAACAAAAGTATTGATGTTCTATTGATTTCAGATGATCACTTTATGATCAGTGATATACAGATACTCCCTGAGACTATCATTTTTGTGAATACAAAGAATGCCGTATTTGAGAATGAAAATTATGCATTAGAATTTAGTTCTGAATCGCTAAAAGTATTTAAAACTAAATAATAAATATGAAAAACATATTTTTGTAAACGCTAAAGAAAACTAATGAAGAAAAATATACTTGTCATATATTATTCACAAACCGGACAACTTGAAGACATTGTGAGAAATATAGCCCGCCCTTTTGAAGCTCAGAAGGAGGAATATGACGTGACCTATTATAATATTCAGCTGAAAGAAGATTTTCCTTATCCATGGCCCGGAGATGTTTTTTTCAACACATTTCCTGAATCCTATCTACAGATTCCGAAAGAAATCTACCCTCCTTCAGAAGAAATACTGAATAAAAAATATGACCTCATCCTGTTTGGATACCAGGTATGGTATCTCACACCATCAATCCCGATTATTTCATTTCTAAAAAGCGGTTATGCAGAGCGCATCTTGAAAGATACCCCTGTAGTTACCATTTCCGGAACCCGAAATATGTGGATGCTTTCCCAGGAAAAGTTGAAAGTATATTTAAGAGACTTAAAAGCCAAACTGGTAGGAAACATTGCATTGGTAGACAGACATGACAACTATACCAGTGTATTAACGATTCTTCGCTGGCTTACTACAGGGCAAAAGGAAAAATCCGGAATGCTTCCGGCCGCCGGAGTTTCTGACGAAGAGATTGCCGGTTCTGTAAAATATGGTGAGATTATTAAAAAGCATTTCAAAACTAATGATCTGAGCAATTTACAACCGGATCTGGTGAGCAACGGAGCTGTTGAAATCCGCCCGTTTCTGGTTCGTGTAGAAAAGGTAGGGAACAAGATTTTTACCATATGGTCTAATCTGATTATCAAGAAAAAAGACAAACGTCCATTGCTGATAAAATTCTTTAAGGTATATTTGATGGCTGCGATATGGATTATCTCACCTGTCGTGTTAGTATTACATCTTCTTACAACCCCTATATTTTGGTTTAAAAGACAAAAACAAAAAACATATTTACAAGGAATTAATTTAAAATAGAATGTACGACGTATTTATAACAAAGGCTTCAAAATACTTACCCAATGAGCCGGTATCGAATGCTGAAATGGAGACTTATCTTGGGCTTATCAATGACGCACCTTCTAAAGCAAAATCACTTATTTTAAGAAACAATAAAATTACTACAAGATATTACGCTTTAGATAAAGAGGGAAATCCTACGCATACCAATGCGCAGCTTACAGCAAAAGCGATCGAAGGACTTTTTGATGAAAATTTCAAAAAGGAAGATATGAAATTATTATCCGTAGGAACTACTTCTCCGGACCAGATACAGCCGTCACACGCTTCAATGGTTCACGGAGAACTGAATATAGGTAAATCTATTGAAATCAATACAGCAACGGGTCTTTGTAACTCAGGAATGAATGCTCTTAACTATGGATTCCTTTCTGTAAAAGCCGGTGTACAGGAAAGCGCAGTATGTGCAGGTTCTGAAAGAATGTCTGCATGGATGACAGCAGACAAATTCAACCATGAAGCTGAAAACTTAAAATTATTGGAAGAAAGACCCATTATTGCTTTTAAAAGAGAATTCCTGAGATGGATGCTTTCTGACGGAGCTGGTGCTTTCCTATTAGAAAATAAGCCGAGAGAAAAAAGCACTTCTCTGAAAATAGAATTTATTGATTTCTATTCTTACGCTCACGAAATCGAAGCATGTATGTATGCAGGATGTGAAAAGCAGGAAGACGGAAGCTTAAAATCATGGGCAGATTATCCATCTGATTCATGGTTGAAAGACTCTATATTCGCCATTAAGCAAGACACTAAAATTCTGGATAAATATATCCTTGTAAAAGGTGCAGAAAGCTTAAGGTCTTCTTTTGACAAACATAATCTGGATCCTGAAAAAATTGACCATGTATTGGCCCACATCTCTTCCGGTTACTTCAAAGAAGGACTGAAAGACGAATTTGCTAAAAAAGGAATGGACTTCCCGGCAGAAAAATGGTTCTATAACCTTTCTGATGTCGGAAATATCGGGGCAGGATCCATCTTTATCGCTTTGGAAGAGCTGATGAACTCTGGTACCCTGAAAAAAGGAGAAAAAGTACTTCTTTGCGTTCCTGAAAGTGGAAGATTTGCTTATTCTTGTGCTTTATTAACGGTATGCTAATGGAAAACAGACTGCCAACATCTGATAAAGATTTCGTGGAAAGCCTTATTCCGCAAAGAGCTCCTTTTGTAATGGTACAGGAATTGTCTGAATATTCTGAAAATCATCTTATTTCAGGTTTTGAAATACAGGAAGACAATCTTTTTGTTCAGGATAGAGTTTTCCAGGCTTCAGGTCTTATCGAGCACCAGGCACAAAGTGTGGCGCTTCATACCGGATACAAATATTACCTGCTGGGAAAAGATGCTCCTACAGGATACATTGGAGCCATCAAATCTTTTGAAGCTGAAATACTGCCTAAAACAGGAGATCGGCTACAATCGGAGGTAACGATCCTTAATGAAGTAATGGGCGTAACGCTGGTAGACATCGTTACCAAGCTGAATGGTGAAGTGATCGCAAAATCTCAAATGAAAACTGCTGTAAAATAACTTTTAATGGAAATCAGGGAAGAAAATATCATCAATATACACAACTTTTTACCTCATCGGGAACCTATGCTCATGGCAGATTATATTCTGGAGCTGACCAAGGAAAAAGTAGTGACTTCCTTTGAAATAAAAGAAGACAACATCTTTGTTCACAACAATGAATTTGTAGAGGCCGGCCTTATCGAAAATCTGGCTCAGACCTGCTCTTCTATTCTGGGGCAAAGTTTCTTCGAAAATCCGGAAGCGGATACCAAGGTGATAGGTTTCATTACCAATATCAAGAAAATTGAGGTATTTGCCCTTCCTAAAGTGAATGACAAGATTATTTCAAAAGCATCACTGATTTCCCAGTTTGAAAATATATGCCACATCTTCTGTGAGACCTTCAATAATGATGAATTGTTGATCAGAGCTGAAATCAATCTGTTTATTCAGGAAGTGAAATCGTAAGATGAATTAATTCAAAATACAATACAAAAGCTGTACATTTCTGTGCAGCTTTTTTGTTTCTATGACCATTTGAAACAATTGGATCTAAAAATAGGTTTAGGCTAAAGCCAATGTATTTTTTGTTTCTTTTTAAGTGGGCTAAAGCCCACCTCTATTGAATTAGCATACAGCAAACCAGCTATAAAAAATAATAATTTCGTTTGCTTCGAATCGACAAGGCGAGCATCAAAACAAACTGATAACCAATACAATAACAAGCATAAAACTTCATTCATCAATGAATTATTTCACGTGAAACATTTTTCAAATCCGTGAAACACTTACCATCAGAGAAAAAATATTTAAACCAATAAAAAAGTGGAACATTGCTGCTCCACTTTACCTATTATTAAAACTAAAAGATTAGTATCCGAAGATCTCCTCAAGAGATACTTCCTGGAATTCACCCATTTTGTTGATGGATTCCATATTCAGATTTTCTTTCTTCCCGATAATGGCTGTATTGTATTGTACAGGCTTCACTTCCGTATTGTAGAATCCTGTAAGCTGTGGCAATGTAAGCCCCTGAATTTCAGAATAAATATTTTTTCTTATATCATAGTCTACTCCAAGTTTTTTCAGGGCCAGCTGATTGAAGAAAATATTTGTTCTGTTGATTCTGTTGGAAGCGATCTGCTTCAATGCAGAACCTTTGGCATTTTCAAATTGTGCCGGGATCTGAGGAAGTGCTACCATAAGCTCATTCATCGCATTCACGGCTAAAGGAAGCTTATTGGACTGTGTTCCTATATAATTCGTGATATAATTCGCATGTCCTTTTTCCGAAGCATTGGCATAAGAAACATAAGCAGTATATGCCAATGACTTACTTTCTCTGATCTCCTGGAAAACGATAGAAGACAAGCCTCTTCCGAAATATTCATTGAAAACATTAGCTTTTCCGAAGTTGTTAAGATTGACTTCACTTCCTTTGGCTACTTTAGCCATCTCCATCTGCACCATATCATAGTTGGTGAAATATACTTTACCAGTGGTAGCCGGCTCTGCATACTCCTTAGCTTTTGCAGGCTGAAGGCTTGTATTGGAAATATAAGGTTTTACCGCTTTTTCCAGCCCTGCCTGATCCTGTCCGTAAAGGAATACCTGGTAAGGATATTGGTTCAGGGTTTTTACCTTTTTCATCAGCTCTGCAACATCAATACTTTCAAGACGCTCTTTGGAAACAATATCCGTCATTCTTGAATCTTTACCATATTTGGCATAGCTTGAAAGTGCTGCCATAATTCTCACCTTATCTCTCTTAGCAGATGCTCTGGATTCCAGGATTGTCTTTACAGTCTGCCCATAGATAGCCTTATCTGCTTTTACATTCGTCATCCAGTGGTTCAATAGTTCCACTCCTTTCTTCATATTGCTTTCAAGACCACTCAGAGAAATCACCATCTGGTCATTGGACGTTCTCAAACTATAGCTGATCCCCAGCTTATAAAACTCCTCTTTCAACTGCTCTGGAGTATATTTATCCGTTCCAAGATATTCAAAAACAGTTCCTGCTACAGAAAGCTCTTTATCATTATCTGTTCCGAATGGGAAAATATAACTTACCTGAGCAATTTCGTTGTATTTATTTTTCACAAAACTTACCGTCTTGTCTTTCACCTGTGAAGTCTGAATAGCTGCTTTATAATCAATAAACTCAGGTTTGATCTCTGCAACCTTGGTGTTCAGAATATCTTTAAGGAAAGGAGACTGTGCCTCTCTGTTCAGCTTGATCGGAGTAATCCCCGGGTTTTCCACACGTACCAGCTTATCATTCACGCCTTTTTCCTTATATACCACTACATAGTTATCTTTAAAGAAATCATTGGCAAACTTTACCACCTCAGCCTTCGTAATCTTTTCGTATTGGTTAAGATCATCCAGTTCCTGCTCCCATGTTCTCCCTTTGATGTAAGCACCGTAAAGTTCTGTAGCAAGACCATCAGCCGTTTCCCAGTCTTTCATACGCTGTACTTTCTTGTCGTTGACGATAGCCTTCAGCATCCAGTCCGGGAACTGTCCTTTTTTCACAAGATCCAGCTGATCCAGTAATAGTTTTTTAGCTTCATCAAAGCTTTGTCCTTCTTTTGGAGTTACGACCAAAGCAAATGAACCGTACATTTTGAATGGAGATTCATAAGCTCCTGCTCCAAGAGTTTTTTGTTTCTGATTAATATTAAGGTCAATTAACCCCGCATCTCCTCTGTTACTAAGGATTTCAGCCACTACATCTGCTAGTCTTGCTTCCTGCGTTCCGTAAGAATCGGTTCTCCATGCCATCGTCATTCTCGGTGTAGACGGACTTTTTACCGTTCTGGAAACAATGCTGGTCATCGGTGCCTCCGTAACCATTTTCTTCATCGGAAGTTCTTTGTATTTAAATCCTCCGAAATACTGATCAACTAATTTTATAGTTTTGTCAAAATCAAGATCCCCTACCAATACTACAGCCATATTATTAGGCACATAGTACGTATCAAAGTATTTGTGAATAGCAACCATTGAAGGGCTTTTCAGGTGCTCTGAAGTACCGATTGTAGTCTGCTGTCCGTTCGGGTGTTTTGGGAAAAGAGCTTCCATCAAAGCATAGTTCACCAAACGGCCGTCATTATCCTGTGCTCTGTTGTATTCTTCATATACCGCTTCCAGCTCAGTATGGAAAAGACGCAGTACCAATTCTGAAAAACGCTCCTTTTCTACTCTCAGCCATTTTTCAAGCTCGTTGGCCGGGATATTATTTTTATAAACCGTCTCATCCAGCCATGTGTGAGCATTCGTCCCTGTAGCTCCTAATGAAGAGATCGCTTTGTCATACTCATTGGCAATAGCATATTTGGATGCTTCCTGAGAAACTTCATCAATCTTTTTGTAAAGTTCTTTTTTCTTTGCCGGATCTTTTTCTGCTTTGTGCTGTTCATAAAGATCAGAGATCTGCTGTAGCAGAACCTTTTCCTTTGCCCAATCCTGAGTTCCCAGATGAGAAGTTCCTTTGAATACCATATGCTCAAGATAGTGAGCCAATCCTGTGTTATCACTAGGGTCGTTATTCGATCCCGTTCTTACAGGAATATAAGTCTGGATTCTAGGAGCATCTTCATTTTTTGCAAGATACACCTTCAGTCCGTTCTTCAGAGTATATACTCTTACTCCTGCCTGGTCATTTTTTACCGTTTCATACGTGTATCCCTGAGCATCGGTAAGCTTTTGGGTCTCGAATTTCTGTGCCATTGCGCTCAGCATACAGAAAAGCGAAACAGAAATAAAAAACTTCTTCATAGTTGTTATTTGTTAGTTATTATATCAAATTTCTTATGCCATTAGTCTGATGATAAGACAGACTTGTTACAACAGATTGATAATAAGTCTTCATAACAGGTATTGGCAGTATCCTGTAAGATTCCATACCTTCCAATTAGTTAAACAGAAAAATTAAAATCGGAAGATTCTATTCTCTTCAGATAAATAGACAGAAAACAGATCCAACTGTCTTCTAATCACTTTTTGAACTTTAAAAACGGAGAGAAAAAGATAAAATCCGGTCATTAAAAACTTCAATACGACCCGTGATACAGGCTCTTTTTCACGACAATAGGCTCTTCCTCTACCCCATCATTTGCATGTAATGGATTTTCACTATTTTAGCCACCTGATTAAAAGAATCAAAACAGGTGAACTATTTTTCATCTGGAATCTAAAAAATTAAACATTATTCAGATGAAAAAGCAAGACCTTCCTCAAGACGAAAGTAATCTGAAATCCGCCAACATGACCGAAGTTCTGTATGTAACGGATGAAAACGACAACTATACGACGGCAAACAGCACAGGCTGGGATGCCAAGAAAGCGGCTTTGGATGAATCTATGGAACTCATTCATGAAAGAATCGAGGAAGCGAAACAAAACGTTGCCCAACATAAAGTGAGCCCCATCGTTTATTTTATGGAACTGAACAAAATGGACCTGGGAGTATTGGCTTCTTATGTTGGAATGTGGCAATGGAGGGTAAAAAGACATTTTAAGCCCGGAATATTTAAAACACTAAGCGAAACTGCCCTGAAAAAATATGCCGATGCATTCGGAATTTCAGTGGACGAATTGAAAAACTTCGACGGGAAATAAATGAAATATAGCATATCCGATATGCTGCATTCATTTCACCAATGAAAAAGATAAAGCTGCAAATGAAATTAAACTTTGAACACCATCAGACTGCGCATTGCGAAAACGGTGTTGCTTCTAATCTACTGCTTAATAAAGGACTGAAACTGAGCGAACCTATGATCTTCGGGATCGGTTCCGGACTGTTTTTTGTCTACCTTCCTTTTTTGAAGGTGAATTTTGCCCCGGGCTTCAGCTATCGTCCGATGCCGGGCGCTATTTTCAGCAAAGCAGCCAAAAGATTAGGAATTAAAATCAAAAGAGAGAAATTCTCAAACCCGCAGGATGCTCAAAAGGCTCTTGAAAGAAATTTAGAACACAATATCCCTACAGGACTTCAGGTGGGTGTTTTCAACCTTACCTATTTTCCTGAAGAATATAAATTCCACTTCAATGCCCATAACCTCGTAGTATATGGTAAAGAAGACGGAAAATTCCTTATCAGCGATCCGGTGATGGATTATACCACTACCCTTACCGAAGCTGAGCTGGAAAAAGTAAGATACGCCAAAGGAGCTCTTCCCCCGAAAGGACATATGTACTACCCTGTCTATATTCCTGAAAATGTTCATCTGGAAGAGGCTATTAAAAAAGGAATCAAGGATACTTGCAAAAATATGCTGGCTCCGGTACCGCTTATTGGAGTAAAAGCAATGAGATGGGTAGCGAAGAGCATTCCGAAATGGGCAGAAAAGAAAGGAACCAAGGTTACCAATCACTATCTGGGACAACTGATCAGGATGCAGGAAGAAATCGGAACCGGCGGCGGTGGCTTCAGGTTTATCTATGGAGCCTTTCTTCAGGAAGCCTCTGTGATCCTTAAAAATGACGAGCTAAAGGAATTGTCAAAAGAAATTACCTCTATCGGTGACCTTTGGAGAGACTTTGCCGTAGATATTGCCCGTGTTTATAAAAACAGGAATTCCAAGAGCAATATCTATAATGAACTTTCAAAGACCATGCTGCATATTGCAGATCTGGAAGAAGCTTTCTATAAAAAACTGAGAAAAGCGATCTGATATGGCAGAGAATATGATTGAGATCAAAAAACTGTATAAAAAATACAAAAATTCTGACGAGTTTTCTGTAAACGATATTTCATTGAATATCGGCAAAAATGAGATCTACGGAATTCTTGGGCCTAACGGAGCAGGAAAAACTACTTTGATCTCTATGCTTTCGGGATTAATAAAACCTACATCAGGGCAATTTACCATCAATGGGATGTCTCCTCAGAAGGATCAGTTTAAAATCAGACAAATTATGGGAATTGTTCCTCAGGAATATGCCCTTTACCCTACCCTTACAGCCAAGGAAAATCTCATGTTTTTCGGAAGTCTGTACGGTTTAAAGCATAATCAACTTACGAAAGCTATTGATGATTCTCTGGAGGTAATGGGACTTTCTAAATTTGCCAACAAGCAGGTGGGTCAGTTTTCCGGGGGGATGAAGCGCCGTTGTAACCTCATTGCCGGAACGCTTCACAATCCTAAAGTTTTATTCCTGGATGAACCAACCGTTGGTGTTGATGTTCAGTCTAAAAAAGCAATTATTGATTATCTTCTGGATTTAAATAAACAGGGAACCTGTATCATTTATACTTCTCATCACCTGTCGGAAGCTGAAGAATTCTGTACTAAAATTGCCATCATCGACCATGGAAAAATCCATGCCGTAGGAACTCCTGAAGAATTGGTCAACAGAGTAGCTCATGCGGAAAACCTTGAAGACGTTTTCATTTCATTAACCGGAAAAGAATTAAGAGATGTTGTTGTATAAATTGTGGCGAAGCTTTATTAAAGAAATTCTTCTGCTGAAGAGAGATATTGGAGGAATTGTCATCATCTTCGTAATGCCGTTGCTTTTAATTGTAACCATTACCCTGATCCAGGATTCTACCTTTAAAAACCTTGAAGGATCAAAAATCCCGATCATTTTTATTGACAATGACAAATCTGAAGTTTCAAAAAATATAAAAGGAGAACTGGAAAACAGCAAGACCTTCCAGCTTTTGACCAATTACACCGAAAAATCGGCGCAGGAAGCGGTATTTTCCGGAGATTATCAGATGGCCATTGTCATTCCTGAAAATCTAACCAAGGATTTGAATTCCAATATTGATTCAAAGGTTCAGACTATCGTAAGCTCATTCGGACTGGAAAGTGATTCTGCCAAAACGAAAACCGAAGCACCGAAAGCCAAGGAAATTCACTTATATTTTGACCCTGCCACCAATGCAGGATTTAAAAACTCTGTGATGAATTCCGTCAACAAAATGGTTTTTGAGATTGAAAATAAAAAGATCTATAAAGCATTTCAGGATCAGCTGGGAACTACTGAAAATCTTGACGAAAATAAAAACCTGATCAGCTTTAAAGAGATCACTCCAAAGAAAGGAGAAATGGATGTCATGCCGAATTCTGTTCAGCATAATGTTCCGGCATGGACTCTTTTTGCGATCTTTTTCATCGTAGTACCATTATCCATCAATCTGGTAAAAGAAAAAAGTCAGGGAACAAGTGTAAGAGCAAGGATCAGTCCTACCCCTTATTTCGTTCATATTTTAGGAAAAACATTTACCTATCTTATCATCTGTATCATTCAGTTTTTGCTGATGGTTGCAGTTGGGGTTTATCTTTTCCCTTATATGGATCTTCCGGCATTCGATGTATCGGGAAAAATGATTCAGCTTCTCACGGTAACCCTTTTCTCAGGATTGGCGGCGATCGGATTTGGAGTTCTGCTGGGGACGATTGCAGACACCCAGGAACAGTCGGCTCCGTTTGGGGCTACATCCGTAGTGGTTCTGGCAGCGATCGGAGGAATCTGGGTTCCGGTATTCTTAATGCCTGAATTCATGCAGACCATAGCCAAATTCTCTCCTATGAACTGGGGTCTGAATGCCTATTACGATATTATTTTAAGAAACAGCGGAATCGGGGGCATTGCGAAAGAATTGATATTCTTATTTTTATTTTATATTGCCATGGTTTCCATTTCTATTTTTTATGAAAGGAAACTCCATAATATTTAATTTATTTTTCGGACTAAACATCAGCATTTACTGACGTCCATTAAAACAATAATCACTACGGAAGAAAAAACATGCAGTCTAAAGAAAATATATTGACCTGTACGGAAGAAATAAGGGTACGATTCAACGAGACAGATCCATTGGGAATTGTCTGGCATGGTCATTACATCGTGTACTTTGAAGACGGAAGAGAAGCCTTCGGACGCCAGCATGGCCTGACTTATCTTGATATTCAGAATGCCGGATATGTCACCCCTATTGTAAAGAGTACCTGTGAACATTTTCTTCCTTTAAAATATGGAGAAACATTCAGGATCGTAACAACTTTTGTCAACTCTGTCTCCGCCAAACTGATTTATAAGTATGAACTTTTCAACAAAGAAGATCAGCTGGTATGCAGCGGAGAAACCATTCAGGTATTTCTGGACAGCAATGGAAGCTTATGCCTCTACAATCCGGAATTTTTTCAAGCCTGGAAAGATAAAATGGGATTATCATGAAGAAGGAAATTTATATCACAGATTACAACTGCGTCACTCCGCTTGGCTTCAATGTAGACGCTAACTGGAATGCCCTTTTGGAAGGAAAATCAGGAGTTGCTTTACATCAGATCATAGACAATCAGGATGCTTTTTATGCCTCCATGATCAATTCTGAAGACTTAGACAAAGTATTCAGCACAATTTTCAGTACGGCTCAGCATAGCAGTCTGAAATTCACGAGGCTGGAAAAAATGCTTATTCTCAGTATAAAACCTCTTATAGAAAGGCATAGCATTACTGAGCATACGGCTTTCATTCTATCCACAACCAAAGGAAACATCAGTTTATTAAAAAATAAGACGGAATTACCGGAAGACGTTTACCTTTCAAAATTAGCCGGTAAAATTGCAGATCTTTTCGGATTCAAAACAAAACCTATCGTGGTTTCCAATGCCTGTGTCTCCGGTGTTATGGCGATTGCCGTTGCCAAAAACATGATCCAGGCAGGAAAATATCATGATGCTTTCGTGATTGCCGGTGATGAGCTTTCTGAATTTGTTATTTCAGGATTCAATTCATTTCAGGCTATAGGATCAGGACCCTGCAAACCGTATGATAAAAACAGGAACGGAATCAATATTGGTGAAGCGGCTGCAGCGGTTTATATCACCTCAGCTCCTGCCGAAAATGAAAAATTCAGATTCAAAATACTGGGTGATTCAGCCATCAATGACGCCAACCATATTTCAGGCCCTTCAAGAACAGGAGACGGCTTATATGGCAGCATCCGCAATGCCATGACTGAAGCCGGAGTCTCTGCGGAACAGATCGATTTTATCTCTGCCCACGGAACCGCTACGCTCTATAATGATGAAATGGAAGCAATTGCTTTCAACAGAATGGAATTACAACATGTTCCTTTAAACAGTATGAAAGGCTATTATGGACATTGCCTGGGGGCGTCCGGACTTCTGGAAAGCATTATTTCGATGGAAAGTGCCCTTCACGGAATTGTAATTCCATCTAAAAACTTCGAGGAAATGGGTGTTTCCCAACCTTTGAATATTATTAAAGAAAACCAACCAGCATCAATCAGATATATTCTGAAAACGGCTTCCGGTTTTGGTGGGTGTAATGCAGCAATTGTATTGGAAAAATCGTAAAACAAACGTGATGAAGAAAATAAGCACCTGTACCATACAACACTCAAAGATAACCGTCAACGAAGAGGTTGTTTTTGAGAGCAAGAGCGAAACTTTTCAGGAATTTGCAAAAGAGGCCTATAAAAGTTTAGAACTCGGCTATCCGAAGTTTCACAAAATGGACAGTTTGAGTAAACTGGCATTCCTTGCTTCAGAAATGATTTTGAAGGATGAAGATCACAGCAGAACAGCTTTGGTTTTTGCCAACAGATCATCAAGCCTGGATACTGATTTCAAATACCAGGAAAGCATCAACGATCAGGAAAACTATTTCCCGAGTCCGGCGGTCTTTGTATACACATTACCCAATATCTGTGTAGGAGAAATCAGCATCAAGCACAAAATGCAGACAGAGAATGCATTTTTCGTTTTAGACGAATTTGATGAACAATTTTTAAACGATTATTCTGAACAGATTCTCCAGTCAGGAAAAGCTGACAAAGTATTGTGTGGCTGGGTTGAATTATATCAGGAAAATTATAAAGCTTTTGTATATTTGCTAACCTTGTAAAAATGTAACAATATAACAATGTAGAAATGCAACAATTTTAACCATTGGTAAAGTGGTACATGGATACATCGTTAAATGAATTAAATTATGGAAAACTTAAAAACAGAATTGAAACACAAAATTATTGAAGTACTCAACCTTGAAGACGTTTCTGTAGAGGAAATCAAAGATACCGATCCATTATTCGGAGGCGGGTTAGGGCTTGATTCTATTGATGCTCTTGAGCTTATCGTTCTTCTTGATAAAGACTATGGAATAAAATTAGCCGATCCTAAGAAAGGAAAAGAAATTTTCCAGTCTATCGACACGATGGCTAAATTCATCGAGGACAACAGAACAAAATAAAAATTAATATAACAATCTAACAGTTTACCAATGTAGCAATTATTGGTAAATTGTTAGATTGCTACATTGTTACATTATTCAATACAATGAGCCAGAAAATTGCCATAACAGGAATGGGCATCATTTCCTCCATCGGAAACAATGTGGAGGAAAATTTTATTTCATTACAATCCGGAAAACACGGAATTTCAGATATACAGATGTTTGAGACCCGTCATACCGGATCCATCAAAACTGGAGAAATAAAATTATCCAATGAGGAACTTGTACAGAAGCTTCAGCTTAGCGAAGATAATAATGTCACAAGAACTTCCTTATTAGGAATGGTAGCTGCAAAAGAAGCTGTAGAAAGTGCCGGAATATCAGACATCAACGCCTACAGAACCGGTCTGATTTCTTCTACCAGTGTCGCAGGAATGGATATTACTGAAAAATACTTCTATTCTTACGAAGACTTTCCAGAAAAGCAAAAATACATTGACGCTCATGATGCCGGAAATTCCTCACTGGCGATTGCCGGTCAGCTGGGATTAAAAGGCATGGTTTCTACTATCAGTACGGCTTGCTCTTCTGCTGCCAATGCGATTATGATGGGTGCTAAACTGATCAAAAACGGAGTTTTGGACCGTGTCATTGTTGGCGGAACAGACTCTCTTTCAAAGTTTACCCTGAACGGATTCAATACGCTGATGATCCTCACTGATTCTTATAATACTCCTTTTGATCATAACCGTAAGGGATTGAATCTGGGTGAAGCAGCCGCATTTCTGGTTCTTGAATCTGAGGAAATCGTTAAAAAAGAAAACAAACCCGTTTTAGCCTATCTTTCCGGATATGGAAATGCCAATGATGCCCACCATCAGACAGCTTCTTCAGAAAACGGACAGGGAGCATTTTTAGCGATGCAGCAAGCTTTGAAGATCTCAGGATTAGCAAAAGAGGATATTGATTATATCAACGTTCATGGGACGGCGACTCCTAATAATGATTTATCAGAAGGGATTGCCATGATCAGGATATTCGGGGAAAACAATGTGCCTGAGTTCAGTTCTACAAAAGCATTCACAGGACATACTCTGGCAGCAGCAGCAGGAATTGAAGCTGTATTTTCAATTTTAGCCATGCAGCATGGTCTTATCTTCCCGAACCTGAATTTTAAAACGAAAATGGAAGAGTTTGACTTAACTCCGGTTACTGAACTGAAAGAAAAGAATATCAACCACGTTCTTTCCAATTCATTTGGCTTCGGAGGAAACTGTTCAACCTTAATTTTCTCAAAATCATGAGTGCAGTATACATCAACAGTGCATCCTGTATTTCTGCACAGGACACTTTAAATGAAAATATTTTTCAGAATCTTAATGCTGAAAATTCAAAACAGATTATCAAAGCAATAGAGCCTAATTATAAGGAATTCATTCCTCCTGCTATGATCAGAAGGATGTCAAAGACCGTAAAGATGAGCTCCGTTGCCTCTCACTATGCTTTAAAGGAAGCAGGTATCGAACAGCCGGATGCCATTATTGTAGGAACCGGAATGGGATGTTCTCAGGATTCTGAAAAGTTCCTTAAAAATGTAATTGATAATCAAGAAGAGTTTCTGACTCCTACCTTCTTTATTCAGTCTACCCACAATACAGTGGCAGGACAGATTGCATTAGGACTGCAATGCCATGCTTATAATTTCACTTATGTAAATACTTCTTCATCTCTTGAGTTTTCATTCCTGGATGCAAAACTTCAGATCAATGACGGAGAAGCAGAAAATGTTCTGGTAGGTTCTACTGATGAACAGACGGCCAGAACAATGGAACTTTACTGTCTGAATCATACCATCAAAAAAGAAACAGATCTTCCTGCTGATTATCTGCATTCTACAACAAATGGAGTCATTTGGGGTGAAGGCGCCAGTTTTTTTGTGGTAGGAAAAGAGAAAACAGAAAATTCTTACGCAAAACTTACAGATATTAAGATCAGCAACAGCCTGGACCTGGATGAAACGTCAGATTTTATCAAAGATTTTCTGGCTAAAAACAGTCTTTCAGTACAGGATATTGATGCTGTGATTTTAGGATTCAGCGGAGATGCTGATTCTGATGTTTATTATACAAAAGCAATGGATCTGTTTCCGGGTTCTGCTTTACTGTATTATAAGCACCTGAGTGGTGAATTCAATACAGCCAGTGGTTTTTCTACCTTTATTGCCTGTCATATTCTTAAAGAACAGCAGATTCCAAACGTGATGATGATCAATGCGGTGAAAAAAGAAGGAGTGAAAAATGTACTGCTTTATAATCATCTGGCTGGTAGCGATCATAGTCTGGTATTATTGGAAAGAGCTTAATGAGCTGAAAGACAAAAGACCTCAAATAATAAAGCGATGAAACACTATCCATTCATCTTATTCTATCTTTTCTGTAACGTTTTTATTTATGCGTTTCATGGAAGCTTTTGGGTATATGTGGCTTGTTTTATGGCTTTCTCGGCAGTGATTGTCTGGGGTTCTTTTGCGATTGAACTGGGATACTTCGTCAACAGCATTACCCATAAACGGACTAAAATTAAAGAGGTTGCCCTGACCTTCGATGACGGACCTACAGAATTTACGCCTAAGTTTTTGGATCTGCTTCAGAAACATCAGGTAAAAGCCACGTTTTTCTGTATCGGGAAACAGATTGAAAAATATCCGGAAACGTTTCAGAGAATTATTGCTGAAGGCCACACCATTGGAAATCATACGCTGTCCCATTCCAATTCAACAGGTTTTTTATCAGCATCAAAAATGATGGCAGAGATTGAAAACTGCGACAAGGTCATGAAGACTATGGGAAATATAGAAACAGATCTGTACAGACCTCCTTTCGGGGTGACCAATCCCAATATTGCAAAGGCGATCAGACGGACGAATAAAATAAGTATCGGCTGGAATGTCCGTTCTTTAGACACCATCACCGATAATGAAAAGAAAATTTACCAAAGAATCACCAAAAATCTGAAAAAAGGAAGCATTATCCTCCTCCACGACACTTCGGAAAAAACGTATCGTGTACTGGTAGATTTATTAGTATTTTTGGAGGATAAAAAGTATTCTACTTTTACAGTGGATTCAATTACAAATTCAAAGAAAAAATGATTAAAAATATTGCTTTCGGAGCATTTTTACTGGTTTCCGGTTTCTTTTTTGGCCAAAACACAGCCATGTCAGGAACGGAAGCTAAAGTATTTGTATCTAAGGTTTCAGCAGATACCAAAGAGATCAAAACTCTTCAGAGTGATTTTACCCAGACCAAGAAGATGGACTTTCTGGATAAAAGCATTGTTACTTACGGAAAAATGTCATTACAGACGCCCAATATGCTGAGCTGGAAATATACCAAACCTTACCAGTACAGTATCGTTTTCAAAAGCAACAAAATCTACATCAATGATCAGGGGAAAAAATCTTCTGTAGATGCCAAGAGTAAAACCTTTGAGAAGATCAATAAACTCATTGTAGGAAGCTCCAACGGAACGATGTTCAATGACCCTGAATTTACCGTAACGTATTTCAAAAACGGAAATTATAATGTGGCGAAATTCATTCCGAAGACCTCACAACTGCTGAAGTACATCAAACAGATAGAACTCTATTTCCCAAAGAATCAGTCGACTGTTTCTCAGGTGAATATGACAGAAGCTTCCGGAGATACTACTAATATTGTTTTCAAAAATACAAAGATCAATGCTTCAATTCCTGCGTCAGAATTTACTTTGTAGCCTGATCCTGGTTCTGGCAGTTTCATGCAAGAGCTACCAGCTTACGGATGCAAAACCTGTTTCTACGACGGAGAAAACAGTTGAGAATCTCTATTTTTCTTCTCCTGACGATTATGTTTACAAATGCCAGATGGATATTTATAAAAACCATGTGAGCGGTATTCTGATCATCAAAAAAATCAGCGAAACCACCCACCGTGTTGCTTTAACTTCCGATTTTGGGAATAAACTGATCGATTTCGAAGTTTCAGATCATGATTTCAAGCTGAATTATGTTCTTCCTGATCTGGATAAAAAAATAGTGATCAATTTTCTGAAGAATGACTTTCAGCAGCTTCTGAAAAAGCAATACCCTGTCAGTGAAAGTTTTGAAAATGAAAACTCCAGAATATACCTTTCCAAAATTGATAATAAAGGCTATTATTTATTTTTCAGCAAAGAAAATAATTTGCTGAAACAGGTTATTTATACGAAAAACAAGAAGGAAAAAATCGATTTTACTTTTGATGCAAAAAAACCTATCTTCGCAGACAGCTTAAACCTCCAGCACAGGGACTTTAAGATCAATATAAAACTATTTCAAATAACCGAAACGGAATAATTTCCAACATGAAAAAAAAATATTTCTTACTTTTTGCCCTTATCTCAGGGCTATCTTTTGCACAAGTTACTTTCAACCCAGGAATCAGATTAGGTGCTAATATCTCACACCTTACCAACGGTGATAACAGCTATTGGTATAATGATGAGCAGAGCTACTATCAATTTGGTCCGGAAAAAGTTAACGTTAAATCAAAAGTTGATTTTTATATCGGCTTTCAAGGCAATATACGCTTTGCTAAATTCTATGCTCTTCAGCCCGAAATCTACTACAGCCGCCAGGGAGCAAAATTAGAAAAACAAGGCCCATCTCAGGAATCCAAGACAGTAAGTCTTTCTTACATAGGAGCTGCTGTTGTGAATAAATTTTATTTTAATAAATTCAATATCCAGGTAGGCCCTACTTTAGAAGTTCTTACGGACAGCAAAAATATACCATCACCTTCCAATTTTGATATAGCAGGTATACTGGGTGCCGGATATGACATCAACAAAAATATCGGTGTAGAAGCCCGAATCAAAAAAGGATTTGGAAATGTCTTTTTTACTGATCAGACCAATGTAACATTCCAGGCTGGGGTTTATTATACTTTTAATCTTAAAAAATAAGATCATGCAGACCATTCTTACAGATTTTTATACATTAACATCCTACGAAAAGACAGAAGACGGAAAGTTTACTGCTCACATTCACCTGAATAAAGATCACGACATCTTCAAAGGGCATTTCCCAGGAAATCCTGTAACACCAGGGGTTTGTATGATGCAGATCATTAAAGAGCTTACTGAGGAGTTTACAGGTTCAAAACTATTTTTGAAAACGGCGTCAAACGTAAAGTTTATGGCAATTATCAATCCTTTTGAAACTCCGGATCTTTTGCTTCAGCTGGACATTAATGAAAATGGTGAGGATGTTAAAGTAAAAAATACTACTTCTTTTGGCGAGACTATTGCATTGAAATTGTCAGTAAGCTATAAAAAATTACCATTATGAAACTTATTTTATCATTCGTAGCGGCATTTATTTTTTTCTTTCAGTCTGATATAGAAACTCTGAGAAGCAGCTATGCCAAAGCTAACGAGTCTAATGCCAATACCGAAAGCTTCATTGACACTGCTGAAAAGCAATCCGGTTCTGATGCAGTTACTTTAGGCTATAAAGCAGCAGCCAAGATCATGGAGGCCAAAGTTTCTAAGAGCAACAGAAAAGCACTGGTAAAAACCGGCGCTACGAGTCTTGAAAGTATCATCAAAAGCAACCCGAATAATGCAGAGCTTCGTCTGATCAGACTAAGCGTTCAGGAAAACATCCCGAAAATTGTAGGATACCGTGGCAGCCTGAAAGATGATAAGGCATTTCTGCTGAGCAACTACAGCAAACAAAATGCTGCGCTGAAAAACTATATCAAAAGGTTTGCAATGCAATCCAAAACTATTACAGAGGCTGAAAGAGCTACTTTAAAATAAAACCATGTCCCTTCCTGAAGTACAAAATGCAATTTCTGAAAAGAAAATCTGTGTTTTAATACCTACCTATAATAATGAAAAGACTCTGAAGAGAGTCATTGACGGTGTTTTAGATTATACCGAAAGCATTATTGTGGTCAATGACGGTTCTACCGACACTACCCCGCAAATCCTTACCCAATATCCACAGATCACAGTGATCACCTTAGCTGAGAATCAGGGAAAAGGAAACGGGCTTAAAACAGGCTTCAGAAAGGCAAAAGAATTGGGATACGATTATGCCATCACTATTGATTCCGATGGACAGCATTATCCAGACGACATTGCGGTATTTGTAGAAGCGCTTCTTCAGGAAAAGGAAGAGGTTCTTCTGATCGGAAACAGGAATATGTCTCAGGATGGTATTCCCAAGAAAAGCAGTTTCGGAAACCGGTTTTCCAATTTCTGGTTCTGGTTCGAGACCGGTATCAGACTGGAAGACACCCAATCCGGATTCAGGCTTTATCCGCTGCATAAAATTCCAAAGAAATATTTCACGCCAAAGTTTGAGTTTGAGATCGAAATCATTGTAAGAACAGCCTGGAGACATATTCCGGTAAAGAATGTTCCGATAAAGGTACTTTATGATCCAGCTGAACGGGTTTCCCATTTCAGACCCTTCAAGGATTTCACAAGGATCAGTATTCTGAATACGATTCTGGTAACGATCACTCTTCTGTATATTATTCCGAGAAATTTCGTGAATAATTTCAAAAAAAAAAGCTTTAAAAGGTTCATCCAGGAAGATGTATTAGAAAGTGACGGCAGCAACCGTACAAAGGCATTTTCGATTGCATTGGGCGTTTTCATCGGGCTTTCTCCGTTTTGGGGATTTCAGACCTTACTGGTCATCAGTCTTTCGGTTCTTTTTAAACTGAATAAAGTACTGGCTTTTGTCGCCTCCAATGTGAGCTTACCGCCGTTTATTCCTTTCATTATTGCGGCTTCTTTATTTTTGGGAGCTCCATTTGTACAGGGTGATAGCAATATCCTGAGCCAGGATCTGAACTTTGAGCTGATCAAGAACAATCTTCTGCAATATATTATCGGAAGCTTTATTCTGAGCACCACAGTATCTGCCCTTTCCGGAATAGGTACTTTTCTGTTTCTGAATAAACTGAGTCCGGAAAATGATTAAATCAGTAAAAACGAGACAAAACAAAATCCCCGGAATCTTGGATTCCGGGGATTTTTATTTTTAATTATCATGATCATATTTATTTCAGAATAAATTGCGTCAGATCTTTTAAAAACTGTTCATCTACCTTTCCTTTTACTTCATAATCTTTCGGCGATGGTTTCCCAGAACCTGAAATGAATAAATGACTTAGGGAAGGATAGAATTTAAATTCCACCGCTTTATTGTTTTTCAAATCATTTTTCCAGAGATTAAAATCTTTTTCAGTTACCTGGTAATCTCTTCCGCCCTGGGCAAAGAACATAGGAGCTTTGATCTTTTTCACTTCATTAAGCTGATTGTATTCTTTTAAATATTTCCAATAGGCGGCAGATTGGCCTAAAGGAAGTTCTGCTGCAGGTGTATTTAGGTTAAATTGGGAAGAATTCAGAAAGGCAACCTGCTTTTTGATTTTCTGCACCTCTTCAGCAGGAACTTTAGATGGGGCCTGATCGTGAAGATATTCGTATTGCTCAACTAATAAATCCTGTAATGGTCTTGCATTTCCCGACATGAAAACATATTTTGCCACCTGTGTCTTTTCAGCAATTTTAGGCATCATATACGCCCCCTGGCTATGCCCCAGCATGATGATCTGATAGTCTTTGTAATCTTTATTATTTTTGAAATAATTCGCTGCGTTCACTGCATCATTCACTGTTTCCTGTTCTACAGTCGACTGGTCATTAAAAGTTTCCGGATTGGAATAAGTTCTTTTGTCATATCTATAGGAAGCGATCCCATTATTGAAAAGGTATTCTGCAATATCCCTGAACGGTTTGTTTTCTCCAATCGCTTCATCTCTGTTGCTGGCCCCTGAACCATGAACAAAAATAACCAGTTTCTTTTTATTGTTGGAAGATGGCATCAGCAATGTCCCGTTCAGTTCTATATCGTCACTTTTTATTTTTAAAACCGTTTTTTCATCCCATTGATCGAATGTTTTGTGAGGAACTAAAAAGAAACCGAGTAATTTATTACTTTCATTAAAAGTCACCTGAAGGTCTAACTTAGATTTTTCAAATTCGGAATAGAAGTAATAAACACTTCCTTCGTTATTGACTTCAAGAATGTTTTTAAGGTTTCCCAACTGTCCCTGAAGCTGATCAGTAACGGCTTTAAGCTGTTCTACAGGAAGTTGAGATGCTATTGAAGAATCAAAATAGGTATGTGCTTTATCTGCATTTTTCTCAACAAATAGGGTTTGGATAAACGTTTTACCAATCTCTTTTCTATCCTGAGAAAATGAAAATAATGAGCCGGTAATACAAAAAAGGATTAAAAGTTTTTTCATGGTACTTTATTTATAGACAACGTCCGAGAATGATAGTGGTCCCATCATCACCGTAACAAATATAGCAAGAATGACTAGGACCAATTGGGTAGTATGGTATGTTTTTTCTTTATCTTCTTCAGCGATTTCAAAAGTAAAATTGATCTTATCCGGTCTGCTGATAATTCTCCAGATAAAAGCTAGAATCACGAGATTGAGCAATATCGGTAAAAAGAGAAATAGTTTACTGCCATAGCTATCTTTATTATTTCCGTAACTATGGATAGGAATGGTATCAGGAATCGAGCTATACACCATCCATAGGTAGACAGAATACGCTGCAATGATTACCAAAGGGATACAGAATAATAGTTTTATATGTTTCGGGATCATTTCAGTTTGTTTACAGTTTTCTTCAGATACTTTTCTGTCTCTTTTTTATCAGGAACCGTGGTAATTTCTTTCGTCAGGGCTTTTTCAAATTCTGTTTTAGCTTTTGAATAGTCTTTCCTTGAAAAATAATATTTCCCGGCAAGATCGTATACTTTCCAGAAATCAGGATTTAAAGATTGATAATGACCCAGGAACTCGTCTGTAAGAGCTTCTTTGTTGTCAATAGCATTGTTGACTGCTGCACTCACTTTTTTGTACTCTTCATATTTTTTGAAGTCCGGTGAATCGGCAAAAGGATCTCTGGCAATATTCAGTTCCGGTGTGGAAAAAACATTGGGTTTTGGTCTTTTGCCGGAAAAAATTTCATTCAGATTGTAGCATACAAATTCGCCAAGCTGATAGGGATTGGAAGAGACCCAGACCAGTTTTTTCTGCGGTGAAAATATAACGGCATGATGAGCCAGCAACTGATTCAATGCTTTTTCATTCCCGTAACCAATTTTTTCATCTTTCAACCCTGAGGTATTTCTTAAAATAGAAGCCATTTTTTCAGGGTTCAGTTTTTTTTCTTCCTGTAAAAGCTCCTGAAGCTTCTCATAGCGGTATTCTGAATGACTTTCTTCCATATGCTTCTGATTTCTCTTGTCGTCTTTATAAGCATCAGACTGAAAATGATTGGTACAAAGCACACGACTGGTGTTCTGCACTCTGTATACGCCGAAATTCTTAGGTGAAACCTCTATGATTACTGCATTTTTATCGTTTGCACTTCCCACCAGAATAGATTCTGAAACGAAAACCTTTCTTTTTTTGGCGATCGCAATGGCTTCATCAATATTTTTGGCATACTGCAGAATTTCCCGTGTCACAAGGGAAATCGGAGTCTTCGCAGTCAAAGGAATTTTTGATTTCCCTGCATTGATGGTCACTGTGATTCCTTCTTTATTCATTCCGGAAACCACCCCAATCATTCCCGGCCAGCTTACTGACATATAAGGTATTCCGTTTTCAGGTTCTACAAACTCTACCAGTTTATTTTTGGCAAAATCATCTCCTACATAAAAGTCGAAATTTCTTCCGATCAGCAGGTCCCCATCTTCTGTATTTTCGTTCCATACCGCAAGGGAGCTACAACCTACCATCGCCAGATCCTGCATAGCATGTCCTATATCATGAGCGCCGTGTAAATACAGGCTTCTTAAATATTTGGGAGCAATAAAATCATAATCGTCAGATGAATATTGTGACAGACCATATAATTCTACCTGATAATCTTCTCTTACATTCAGATACATTTTCCTGTTATACCACTTCAGAAAGCCTCTCAGAAGTCCTTGCTTGAATTTTGAAGGGACAAATCCTTCTACTTTGGAAAAGAAGATCTTTTCCTGTTTCTGCATTAAACTCCGGGTCAGAGCACCATTATTATAGCCTAACTGCAGAGGATTTCCTTTAATGTAAAGTTCCCATAGCTGCTGCTTATTTTTGGTAAGAATATTCTGGTTGTAAAAGAGGGTTGAATCATCAAATTTAACGAGCTTTGGTACCTCCAATGGGTATTGACTGACATCAGGAATATGATGAACCGATTTTGAAATTCCACACGAAATCAGAATAACAGAAAAAAAAGAATAAAGGAAAAGTCTTTTATAAGATGGGAAATAGGTAATAGTTTTTTTCACTTCGGTTCAGTTAAATAATTTTCTTCAGGTGTCTGTCGATAGTATCTTTTCCTAAAATTTCCGCACAGGTATTGAAAGCTCCGATCGTTACCCCCAAAATTCCGTGCATATTTACAGATTGACCTGTCAGAAACAGATTATCGATTTTAGTACGGGGAGAAACCATTGTTTTAAGAGGATTCTCCGAACTTTTCATGTATCCATACATATTTCCTTCAAAGTTTCCGATATAGTCCCGATAAGACAGCGGAGAAGAGGTATAAATCCTTTTGATGGCATGTCTCAGATTGGGAATTCTCTTTTCCAGAGCTTCCAGCATTTTTTCTGTTTTCTCAAACTTAAACTTCTCATATCCTTCTCCCCTTTCATGTTCATCAGCTACCGTGTTGAAAGTACTTTCCCATTCTTTCACCTCATCAAAATCCATATATGTGATCGCTGTAAGGCTTTCTGCAAATTCCGGATGATGCTTTGAGGCCGTTGATGAAAGCATATAGGTTTCCGGCCATGCTTCTTTTCTGTATTGGAATGCATTCCAGACCTGTTCTTCTGATGAATAATGGTAGATATTGTAATTGAAGTTGGGAAGGCTATGGGGTTTTAAAACGATATATATGCTAAAGCATGATGAAACCGGCTTCCAGCTCAGAACTCTGTTCAGGAAAGACTTCTTTAGTCTCTCCTCACCAATCAGTTTAATTGTGGCGCGGATTTCAATATTGGAGATAAACTGTTTGGCTGCATATTCTTTTCCCTCTTTTGTTCTCACCGATGTTAAAACATTATTTTCATCAAAAACAAAATCAGACACTTCCGAATGTTTGTGCACCTCAGCGCCATATTGTCTCAGCTTTCTGATCAGCAGTTTAGAAATCTGGCTTCCTCCTTTTACACATTTATAGGCACTTTGGATGTAAGAATTCACCGTCAAAGCATGCACATAGAAAGGAACATTTTCAGAATCCCCGGCATATAAAAAATTGGATCCCAGCAAAACCGACTGAAGCTTTGTATTCTGGGTAACGGATTCTATAAATCTTTTGGTATTGAGATGCAGGATCTCTTCATTGTAATTGTCTTTTCCTACGACATTATATCTTGGAAACTGGCTACACACATATTGAATCTCCTCACAATAGTTTTCGAGATTTTCTTTTTCTTCCGGAAAATGCTTGCACAGCTGCTCAGCAAAATTCTGATAGCCTTGTGCATGTGGATATTCAATAGCGTCATCTCCAAAACTTATCCTGTCATATCCGTCTTCATCCATCTGCTGAAGTTCCAGATCCTCCATAATTTCCAGGTAGGAAAAAAAACGGTTTAGGTTCTGTCCTTTTGAAAGTCCACCAAGGTAATGAACTCCCGTATCAAAAATAAGTTTATCCCGTGAAAAGGTCTGCAGATTTCCGCCATACTGGTTGTTTTTCTCCAGCACGCAAACTTTCAGGCCTTCTTTCGCCAAAACAAGAGCCGAAACAAGACCTCCCAATCCGCTGCCGATTACAAGTATGTCATATTCTTTCTTCAAAAGAGAATGTGCTTTTAAATTAAGAGATTGAGAAATTAAGGAAATTCAGATATTAGTTTGGTATAGTATACAAAGAAGTCCTATTCGGATACTAGTATTTAATTACTTTAATTCTCAGTAAATCTTAATGGTTTTGAGTTTTTTATTAGTTTTTAGGGGATAAAAATAGAAAAATTAATCAATATCATCCCAAAAATCAAAATAATTAAACCATTGCAGGGGATATTTTTTCACCATTGTTTCAAGATTCTGAACATAAGATTGTAAAAGTCCCTGTGAGTCACGGTTTTTAATATTCTGAGCCACTCTTGCATACAGATGGTAATGAAGATTATTTTCTTTCATTACATACACATACACTACAGGAACGCCTAGTCTTGAAGCAATAAGAAACGGGCCGGCAGGAAATTTTGCACATTTACCCAACAACTCAGCCTCAAGGTACTTGGATCCTTCAAAATAACGGTCACCTGTAAAGCAGATCAGTTCATTGTTGGATAATGCCTGATTGATTTCGAAGATATGAGACATGTCTTCTTTTACAAAAATGAACTTGATATTACTCTTTTTTACAGAAACACTTTCCAGATATTCCTTGATCACGGTAACTTCCTGATCTGTGGTTACCAGATTGATCTGGCAGTCGAAATCAATATCGGCAAAAAAATGTTCGGCAATTTCAAAATTCCCGATATGAGCGCTTATCAGAACTCCTCCTTTTTTGGCTGCTAAAAGATTCCTGAGATTTTCAATTCCGTCAAATTCGTAAGTATATTTATTCCTTAGCCCTGCAGAAATAGCAGTTTTGTCAATAAGGACTTTTCCGAAGGTGAAATAACTTTTGAATATGGAAGACTTGGCCTTCCAATATCCATAATTCAGCCTTTTCTGAAAATAGTAAAGAATATATTGGTTGCTCTTCTTCTGAAACAGCGAGTAATAGGCGGCTACAAAATAAAGTACCCCATACGAACTCCTGATCCCGATATTTCTAATACACCAGACGAAAATCCTGTAGCCCAGTACCGTCCCTTTAGATTTACCTTTCCATTTGTTCATAAATACAATCTACCAGTTTATCAATGTAAGAATGTAACAATCTGTTAATAGCTATGCGCCACTATTATTGTTACATTGTTATACTGTTACATTGTTATATTTTTAAGGAATAAAATAATTACTGAGTCACTAAGCGTTTTTTTCAGCAATCTTATTTTCAATCGTTGTGTAGAAATCATCAAATATCACCATTTTCTTGAAGTCGGCTTCTCCTAATTTCACTCCGAAATTAGATTCGATCACCACTACCATGTCGATATAATCAAGGCTGTCTAAGCCCAGTGTATTTTTAAGGTTAGCATCATTACTGATTTCATCTCTGTCTACCTCGAATTCATTTACCAGAAAATCATTAACGATGGCAACAATCTTTTCCCTTTCCATGTTTTTAATCAAATTTTTTAACTATTAGTGCAGAATTGGTTCCCCCAAACCCAAAAGAATTCGACAAAAATACATCAATTTTTTGATTTTTTGTTTTCGAGATCAAATTTATCTTTTTAGCCTCATTATCAGGGTTTTCCAGATTAATATTAGGCGCTACGAAATCATTCTGCATCATCAGAATAGAGTAAATAACTTCACTGGCACCTGCCATCCAACACTCATGTCCTGTCATGGATTTGGTAGAGCTCACCGGAACTTCACTTCCGAAGATCTCATAAATTGCTTTTGCCTCGTTGGCATCACCAATGGGTGTAGAAGTTGCGTGAGCATTGATATAATCGATGTCTGAAGCCTTCAATCCTGACTGTTTCAAAGCCCTGTCCATCGCTAAAGCCGGCCCGTCTACATTAGGCGTGGAAATATGCCCTCCGTTTGAAGAAAAACCATAGCCAATGATCTCAGCAATGATAGGTACTCCCCTTCTTTGGGCAGATTCCAGACTTTCAACGATCAATGTAGCTGCTCCTCCGCTCGGAATAAGTCCGTCTCTGTCTGCATCAAAAGGTCTGGATGCTTTGGTAGGTTCATCTTCTCTTGCTGAGAATACCCCTAGACCATCAAAGCTGGCCATAGAATATTTGTTGGTTTCCTGCGCTCCGCCACAGATGATCATATCCTGAAAACCGTTTTTGATCATCATATAGGCAAGCCCTAATGAATGTGAACCACTTGCACATGCGGCACTGATCGTAAGATTGATCCCTTTCAGTTTGAAAATGGTAGAAAGGTTCATCGTTACGGTTGAATTCATTGATTTGAAGATCGCACCCGATCCCATCAATGTAGTATCTTTCTTTTCCCTTGCAATATCAATAGATTCTACGACTGCCTGGGAAACACTGTCATTTCCATATAGAATTCCCACTTCATGGGAATCCATAAATGTTTCGTCAAGATTGGCCTGCTTCAATGCAGCAATGGTAGCCAGATAAGCATATTCGCTTTCTTCTCCCATACTGATACGCTGGCGTCTGTTTAAAAGGTTTTTAAGGTCCGGTTTTGGAACAACCCCTGTAAGGCCTGATCTGAAACCGAATTCTTTTCTCTCCTGATCTAAAACAATACCGGATTTTCCTTGATATAGGGATTCCCTGACCTCTTCTAAAGACGTCCCGATGCAGGAATAAATTCCCATTCCGGTAATTACAACCCTATTTTCCATTTGTTTATATTGAATTTAACAATGTATCAGTCTAGCAATGTAACAATATTTTCATTGAGATCAACCCACATTGGTACACTGGCACATTGGTATATTGTTAGATTATTATGAATAAATTCCTCCGTTAATATTAATGACTTCTCCTGTAATGTAGGAAGATTTTTTAGATGCTAAAAATGCAACAAGATCAGCCACTTCTTCTGCCTCACCGAATCTGTTGGCAGGAATCATAGCCTTCAGTTCTTCTTCATTAAATTCCTGAGTCATATCTGTTTTGATGAAACCCGGAGCTACGGCATTTACGGTAACATTTCTTTTGGCCACTTCCTGAGCAAGCGCTTTTGTAGCACCTACCAAAGCCCCTTTTGCAGCAGAATAATTCGTCTGGCCGGCTGTTCCTTTTACTCCGGAAACAGAAACCATATTGATGATTCTTCCGTACTTATTACGAAGCAGCTTTTGAATAAAGAAATTGGTTACATTGAAAAATCCGTCCAGACTTGTATTGATCACATTGTTCCAGTCTTCTTTCTGCATCCACATAAACAGTCCGTCTCTCGTGATTCCGGCATTATTGACGATCACTTCTACCACAGCATCCGGATGAGCCTCCTGCCATGCCGTTAAAACAGCCTGTGTTTCTTCTGTATTCCCTACATCAAATTTAAGAATTTCTCCTGTAGAACCCAACTCTTCCACTTTAGCCAAAGTTTCTCTGGCTGCGGTTTCATTGGAAGCGTAGTTAATCAGAATATGGTAGTTTTTCTCTTCTGCCAGTTTTATGCAGATGGCTCTGCCGATTCCTCTGGAGCCTCCTGTTACAATTGCACATTTCATGCGTTAGTGTTTATTTCGTTTTTAGTTTTTTTAAGTAAGCCTGTAATCTCTTTTTTATTAGACAATTTATTACTGCTAATAATTACATTGCTTTGAAATATTTCTTCACTTCTTCCAGATATGGATACATCACCATATCATCAGAGAAGGCAGGAATAATTTTTCTGATGGCGTCATACAGCTCTTTTGTAGATGATGAAACCTTATCCTGGAACCCAAGATATTCAATGGCCTGGATAATCGTAATCGCTTCGATTGCCAATACTTCATAAGCATTTTCAATAACTTTTCTGCAGATAACCGCAGCATTGGTTCCCATACTTACAATATCCTGATTATCGTTGTTATTCGGGATACTGTGTACATACATAGGATTCGACAGCATCTGGCTTTCTGCCGTAGTAGATGTTGCCGTAAACTGTACACCCTGCATTCCGAAGTTGAACCCTAGTTTACCTAAATTGACAAAAGGAGGTAAAATTTCGTTGATCTTAGCATTCAAAAGATAGTTCAACTGTCTTTCTGCAAGCATCGTCAGCTTGGTAACAACAATTTTAAGCTTATCCATTTCCAGAGAGATATAGTCTCCATGGAAGTTTCCGCCGTGATACACATGCTGATCTTCAACATTAATGATCGGGTTATCATTCGCAGAGTTTATTTCGTTCTCAAGAACTTTCTCTGTATATTCTAATGTATCGAGTACCGGACCTAAGATCTGAGGTACACATCTTAAAGAATAATACTCCTGAACTTTTTCTTTAAATACCTTTTCCTGTTCCTCGAAATGAGTATAAAGGTGATCTTCTCTTTTTCTGATCAGTTTACTGTCTGCCAGATGGGCACGCATTCTTTCTGCTACTTTCTGCTGGCCATAATGTTTCTTGGTTCCGTTCAGAGCTTCTGATAAATGGTCATCGTAAGCCTGAACAATCTCATTGATCGCACAGGAAAGTCTCAGGGAAATATCTGTAAGCTGATTCGCTTTATAAGCATTCACAATACCGATTCCTGACATTACGGAAGTTCCGTTCATCAAAGCAAGACCTTCACGGATTTCTACCTGTATCGGCTCCAACCCTTCTGTTTCGAAAACTTCTTTTGTAGATTTTCTTTCTCCTTTATAAAAGACTTCTCCTTCTCCAATCAATACCAAAGCAAGGTGAGCCAGCTGAACAAGGTCACCGCTTGCCCCTACTCCTCCATGTTCGAAGATCAATGGGGTAATATCTCTGTTGATCAGCTCCTGAAGAAGGAAGATAACAGACTGGTGTACTCCTGAGTTTCCTAATGAAAGGGTATTCAGTCTTGCCAGCATACAGGCTTTTACTTCCTGTGCAGGCAAAGGGTTTCCGATTCCTGAAGAGTGGCTTCTGATCAGGTTATACTGAAGCTGGTGGGTATCTTCATCACTGATCTTGAATTGGGCCATCGGTCCAAAACCGGTATTCACACCGTATATTACTTTATTTTTCGAAAATTCTTTTAAAAACTGAAAACTCTTATCCACTCTTGATAAAAGTGATTCATCCAGTTCTATTTTTTCATTTCCAATGATAATTTTTTGAAAGTCTTTCAGCTCTAAAAAGTTATTTATTTTCATCAATTAAAAGTAATAGTTGATAATTTTGTAAAATATTAATTATTTGTCACTAATTTTGCGGCAAAGATAAAAGTTATTATTAAAATAAAAAATCAAAGATGAGCAAAGAATTTGTTGACGTTCTTGTAATCGGGGCTGGACCTTCCGGATGCGTGTCTTCTTCATACTTAAAGAAGAACAACGTCAACGTAAAAGTAGTCGAAAAGACAAAATTCCCCAGACTGGTAGTTGGTGAGAGCTTAATACCGAGGGTAATGGACCACTTTGACGAAGCCGGACTTTTCCCTGCACTAGACAAAATGGGCTTCGAAAAAAAACTGGGAGCACGTTTCCTTCGTGGTGACGAGGTCTGCATTTTTGATTTCAGCAATAAATTCGGGGAAGGCTGGGACTGGACCTGGCAGGTTCCGAGAGCTGATTTTGATAATACTCTTGCTCAGGAGGTCATCAATAAAGGGATTGACCTTGAATTTGAAACTGAGGTGATCGACATTAAGTTTGATGGAACAGATTCTGTAACAACGGTAAGAAATAAGGATGGTGAAACAAAAGAGATCCATGCTAAATTCGTAATTGACTCCAGTGGATACGGAAGAGTTTTACCTCGTTTACTGGACCTGGAAAAGCCGTCAAAACTTTCTCCTCACTCTGCGATTTTCTCTCATGTGAATGACCTCAACAGAGAACCGGGTGAAGAGGGAACTTTAATTTCTTTTGACATCATCGAAACTGAAGTATGGCTTTGGGTAATTCCTTTTTCTAATGGAAATACAAGTTTAGGAATTGTAGGGCCTACTGATTATATTGAAAAACTATCTGAAAACGGTGATACTACCGAAGCTTTAAAAAAAGCAATCTCTCTTTCGGATTATTATGTAAAACGTTTTGGAAATGTAGATTTTCTTTTCGAACCGAGACACCTGAAAGACTATTCATGTTCTGTGAAAAGTCTGTTTGGAGATGGTTTTGCTTTGACAGGAAATGCTTCTGAATTCCTTGATCCTGTTTTCTCTTCAGGAATGGCTTTTGCTACAGAATCAGGAATGCTGGCTGCAAAACTGGCTTTAAGGCAGCTGAACGGAGAAAAGATAGACTGGCAGACTGAGTATACCGATTATATTTTATATGGTGTGGATGTTTTCACCACCTATGTAAAGGAATGGTACACCGGAAATCTTCAGGAATTATTCTTCCATCAGCCGGAAAACCCGGATGTAAAGAAAAAGATATGTGCCGTATTAGCAGGATACGTCTGGAACAAAGACAATCCTTTTGTGAAAAAGCACGATACTGTGATTAAAAATCTTGCGAACCTGATTAAACTGGAAAAACAGGAACAGCAAAACCAACCATAAAAAAACGGTCTGAATTTTCAGACCGTTTTTTGTTTTTATTTCAAAGCAGCTTTGATTTCTTTCCCCAGCTTTTTCCCCGTCACTTCATAGGCTGCTGCAATTCTTCCGTATTCCCATCCAAATTCTTTATTCCCTTTGTTCCCTTCTACTTTATCTGCATGTAGCTTCATCACTACTTTTGAAGGATTATCTGTTTCTACAAATGTCAGATCTGCCGTTAATTTTCCAGGCTGAGAACCGATCATTCCGCCATACCATCCTGCATAGATCCATTTTGCATCAACGATCAGGGTATATTTTGTGTGAACATCTGTTTTGAAAGCAATTTTCTTTGATTTTTCATTCAGACCTTTAAGAAAAAAGTCAGCATATCTCGAAGATTTGAATATCCCCCACTGAGAGTTCCATTCTGCCCAGGTAGATTCTCCTTTTTTAGCAGTAATATCTGCTTTTCTGTTTTCCAGATACTGAGCTTCTGTAAGGTTCTTTTCGTGGAAAGTAGCATTTTCAAATATAAACTGAACATTTACTTCAGTCTGATCTTTTAAGAATTCAAAATTTCCAGATTCAAAGTTAATCTGATCCTGAGCAAACGTTGCCGTTGCAATTGCCATAAAGAATAGCAAGAATAATTTTTTCATGGATTGTTTTATTTAAATTTTACTGCGGCAAATATAGACTAAAAGCCATTCAACAGAAATAGTAAATATTATTTTTATTTCATTGCCAAAGGGGATTGAGCTCAAAAGTTTGGGGTCAGTATAAAACAAACACTATTTTTTGTTGAATGAAACAAAGTATAAAAAAACGCAAAGAAAGCTCATTTGAATGTTTTACCTTAGGAAGCAAAGAAGGGCGACTTTGTCGCTGAAGAAGCTTCATGAATATGCATTCGCTTAGAAATAATCAATGAAATTGATTCTCTTCTTCGCCTCCTTAAGAATATGAGATAAGGTACTGAAAATCTTTACGTCAATTAAATTACATGAATACAAAACAATATTATTTCCCAACTTTTGCACCTGGCCCGTCAAATGGAGCGTTGAACATAATAAAAAAATGGTCTGAAATTCAGATCGTTTTGTTTTTATTTTAAATTCCTTTTGATTTGTCTTGATAAAACTTTCCCTATAGACTCATAGGCAGCTGCAAGCCTTCCATATTCCATAACTGTTACATCCATCCCGGAAAACCTATCGTATTTATTAAGTTCTACGGTCGCCAGAACCACGGAAGGATTCTCTGTTTCTACTAACTTTATGTCTCCACTCATTGCGGTAGGCATTGCAATCAGCCCGGCATGCCAGCCCGGGAATACCCATTTTGTGTTCAGGATCAATGTATATTTCGCAGGAGTCTCTTTTTTAAATGAAATCTGTTTGGAAGATGCATTCAACCCCTTCAGAAGGCGGTCTATATAGTCTTCCTTTTTATACTTTTCCCATTCTTCACTCCACTCCTTCCATGCTGTTTCCCCTCTTTTAGGGTTGTCCAGCACCTGCTTCTTTCTGTTTTCAAGATATTGAGCTTCCGTAATATTTTCTTTCATGAATAATACGTTCTCAAACTTAAGCTCTACATTCACTACAGACTGATCTTTCAATACTCCGAAATCTCCCGAGACAAGTTTCATCTTCTCCTGTCCGAAAGCTGCTGTTATCATCATCATGAAGAACAACAATAATAATTTTCTCATAGTTTATTAGTTTTTTTTAATGCCTCGATCGTATAAAAAAGCAGGACTTCGCTTCTTTTCTTCTTTGAATTTAATTTTATCTTAAATCAATAAATGTAATCGGCTTTCTGCTGTTCGGATTGAAAACTGTTTTAGACAACACATCAAAGTCTATGATTTCAATTTTAGGGCTTACTCTCAATTTTGCACGGAAGTGATCTCTAACCTCGTTTACAAAGCTTTCCTGTTCGGCTTCTGTACTCAATTTGATGATAATCTCATCAAGACCGATTTCATTCGCCTGAATAACGATCTGATAGCATAAAATATTGTTGAAATCATTCAGAATATCGTTCATTGCCGGCGGATACAGTGTTGTTCCTTTATATTTGATCATCTGTTGTTTTCTACCTACCACAGGTCCCAGTCTCATTGTATTTCTTCCGCATTGACAGGGTTCATAGTGCGCTTTTACAAGATCTCCTGTTTTAAATCTCAGCAAAGGGATTGCTTCCACACCCAGAGTGGTAATCGTCAGTTCTCCACTTTCTCCTTCTTTCACAGGATTTCCGTCATCATCAAGGATTTCTGTGATGATCAGCTCAGGATGATGGTGTCCACCCACCTGAAATTCGCATTCCGTGAAGGCTGTGCTCATTTCGGTAGAAGCATAGGTAGAAAAGAGTTTTATATTCCACTTTTCTTTGATCTTCTGCGAAAGAATATTATCTGTAAAATCCTGATTTTTGATACTTTCCCCGATGCACACTGCTCCATACACGCTTGAACTCTTATAGTCAAGACCATGCTTTTCGGCATAATCGATCATTTTCAGTAAAAATGACGGAACGGTGATCAGATATTTGGGTTTGTATCTGAAGATAGAGTCCCATTGAAGCTCCGGAATTCCCGGACCCATTCTGACCACACTCGCTCCCATTTTTCTTAAGCCTAAAAAATAGGCAAGTCCTGCCATGAAACGCTTATCGATCGTGGTAATCATCTGCACAACATCTCCTTTCT
The DNA here is from genome assembly GCA_001013295.1 of Chryseobacterium indologenes. Classification (GTDB taxonomy): domain Bacteria; phylum Bacteroidota; class Bacteroidia; order Flavobacteriales; family Weeksellaceae; genus Chryseobacterium; species Chryseobacterium indologenes_B. The sequence goes on from LAZY01000030.1 coordinate 58,473, forward strand.
GAATACCTGCACAAGCGAAAGATATAGCTTCATTGTAGGCCAGTCTTTCAAGGTCACTGTCTGACAACCCAAAAGTCACCGGATCTCCTAATGTTCCGGAAGTTGTACTGTAATCTACGATCTTATCCTGTGTGATACAGAAAAAATCATGATTATGCTGCTGCAGATCATTCTTTGTGGTGGTCGGAATCTTCTGAAGATCTTCCAACGTCTGAATATCCCCGATCCTGATCTCATGTTCTCTGAAGAGTTTCTGATAAAAAGGTGACTGGGTTTCCAGATAAGCCAAAAGCTCATGAAGTTTTTCTTCCTGAAATTTTTTGATTTCCTGAATCTCTGCTTTCTCTATTGACGGATGAAATTCCAATGATTTTAATTTTTAAAAGGCAAATTTATTTAAAATTACACGATTGTAGGACGTATTCATGTAAAATGTATGCACGATTTCGGTTACAGTTCTATCTACGGAATGTAAAAGTCTGGGTATTTATATTCCCAGCGGTATTGATTGTGGTTACTCTTAAGCTATGTTCTCCTGACCCTTTAGGACATTTTTCGTCAAAAACATAGACAAAATCATCTTTTACACGGGAAAACCGAAGCCATTTCCCATCCAGTTCCGCACGGAATGAAACAATATCACCTACTTTAGTGGCTCCTTTCAAGCGTAATGAATATCCATTTATCAAATCTCCTTCTTTCCAACTAGGTGAAACCGATGGAAGGGTATTGTCAATGACTAATTTTGCGGTGCCCAATCTGTTGAATTTCCCTTCTGCACGATCACCACTCCAAATTCCTTTTACAGCAGTCTTATCACTTCCATAGTCAAGGATGATTACAGCCTTATTCTTTTCTTCATTGGTTAATTTTCTGTTAGGTTTTATCTTTAAAGTATAATCATCATGTACAGGAATGTATGGACTATTTAAAACAATAGCATTGGAAGCTGCATTCGCATCCGTATCCGGTTTTTCGTAAGCATTGAAGTTCACAGCATCATACACTGCATTTTTACTGAAACTGATCTCCGCATTTTCAATGGCGATCGTTTTTCCTTCATTAGGCATCACAGTCTTATCTGTGACTGAGACTTTGTCCGTTGTTTTAGCCAATTGAACTTTTGTGACCAGACGGCTTGTATTTCCTTTTACATCTTTTAGAATAATTTCAATGTTGTGAATGTCTTCATCCTGAAGGTTGATGATTCCCGTCAGATTGGGAACACTATAGTTTTGAAGCTTCATCCCCGGTAATATGGACAAATGCTGAATGCTCATTTTATCTCTGCTGAATTTCGTATAATCTATACAGCCATTGAGATTACGGGTATCATCATAGCTAACTTTATCAATTGAAAAACCATAAATCAGCTTTCCATCCATTAATAACTCCGCTTGATATATTCCAAGGTTAAATCCCTGATTGGCTTTATCTACTGCTTTAATTCCAAAGCTTATCATGGGAGAATTGACCCTGACAACATCAGCGGTATAAGTATTTCCTGCCTTTTTAACGGCAATTCCGTTTGCTCCAGGCTGATAGGTACTGAATCTTCTGTCGTACCAATAGAGTCCGCTGATAACCGGAGCAACATTATCCGGAATATTAAATCCAAAAAACAGCGGATTGATGCATTCTTCCGTTTTGGTATCTCTTATCTCGAAATGCAGATGAGGTCCTGCCGAGCCTCCCGTATTCCCGCTCAATGCAATAAGCTGGCCCTTCGTTACAGGAAATTGTTCTGGCTGAAATGTTATATCCTGCTCCCATTTTTCATCTTTGTATTGTCTTTCCTTTACATATTCATCAAGTTTATCAAAATATTTATTCAGGTGGGCGTAAACTGTGGTATACCCATTCGGGTGAGTAATATAAACGGCGTTTCCAAACCCATATCGTTCAACCTTGATCCGGCTTACATACCCATCTGCTGCTGCAACTACAGGTAGGTTTTCCTGGCTGTTGGTCCGCAGATCCAGTCCCATATGAAAATGATTTGCTCTTACTGCACCAAAGTTGGCGGCCAGCTGCATGGGAACATTCAGCGGATTACGGAAATAGTTTTGGGGATAATTTTGAGCCTGTGTGATAATGGCGGTTATCAAGCAGATCGCAACCATCAGTTTGGAGAAAGTTTTCATACAGCATTTGGGTTTTATGTCTACAGAATTCTAGCAATGATCGTGCTAATTTGCTGTCATTGGCGGTGTTTTTATTTTTAACTGCGGATGATTGTGGAAAAGAGGTCTGCCAAACCTGGAAGAGATTATATTTAGGTTTTGGCTAAAGCCAATGGATTTTGAATCTATTTTCAAGCAGGCTAACCCCACTCCTATTGAATGGAATAAATCGGGAAACAGGATCAAAAACAGTTATAAAAAAGAGACCAAAAACTCATTTATTCTCTACTCTACACTCCCATTTTAACACTTTCTCTGTTTATATTTCTGAAATTGAAGTTTTTAATAGAAATATCCACAGAAAAACATATATTATAAACCGACAAAATTTAGTAAATTTGCAGACTTAATTAATCAACGATATTGAGATATTTACAATGAGCCAATTTAAAGAATACAAAAACCTCAACCTTATTGACGTAGCAGAGAATGTAGCGGAATTTTGGAAACAAAATAAAACTTTCAATAAGAGTGTTGAGATTCGTGAGGGGCAACCTGAGTTTGTTTTTTATGAAGGTCCGCCTTCAGCAAACGGTATGCCCGGAATTCACCACGTAATGGCCAGAGCGTTGAAGGATATTTTCTGTCGTTATCAGACCCAAAACGGGAAACAGGTTTTCCGTAAAGCGGGTTGGGATACACACGGACTTCCTGTAGAGCTAGGCGTAGAAAAAGAATTAGGAATCACTAAGGAAGATATTGGCAAAAAAATTTCTATTGAAGATTATAACAAAGCTTGTCGTGAGGCGGTAATGCGTTATACCGATGTTTGGAATAACCTTACGGAGAAAATCGGATATTGGGTAGACCTTGATGATCCGTATATCACGTACAAGTCAAAATATATGGAAACGGTTTGGTGGTTGCTGAAGCAATTATACGACAAAAGCTTGTTGTATAAGGGGTATACTATTCAGCCTTACTCTCCAAAAGCAGGAACAGGACTTTCTTCTGCGGAATTAAATATGCCTGGAACTTATCACGATGTTTCTGATACTACGGTTGTAGCTCAGTTTAAAGTGAAAAAAGATTCATCTGCTTTATTCAGTGATGTTGATGGAGATGTACATATCCTTGCATGGACGACGACTCCCTGGACGTTGCCATCCAACACTGCGTTGACAGTAGGTAGAGATATTGAGTATGTTTTGGTTAAAACATTCAACCAATATACATTCGAACCCATAACGGTTGTTTTAGCAAGCGCTCTTCTACCTAAGGTTTTCGGTAAGAAATATGCTGAAGGTACGGATGAGGATTTTGCCAACTATACTCCGGAAACAAAAGTAATTCCGTTTAGAATTGTAAAAGAATTCACAGGAGAAAAACTTGTGGATACAAGATACGAACAATTAGTTCCCTGGTTTACACCAAACGACAATCCGGAGAATGCTTTCAGAGTAATCTTAGGAGATTTCGTAACCACTGAAGACGGTACAGGTATCGTACACACCGCTCCTACTTTTGGTGCTGATGATGCAAGAGTCGCTAAAATGGCTCAGCCTGAGATCCCGCCCATGTTGATAAAAGACGAAAATGACAGTCTTGTTCCGTTGGTAGATTTACAGGGAAGATTTATCACAGGAGAAAATGTTCCTGAATTATTCTCAGGAAAATATATCAAAAATGAATATTACGATGAAGGAACTGCCCCTGAAAAATCATGGGATGTAGAGCTTGCAATCCTGTTAAAAACAGAAAACAAAGCCTTCAAAGTAGAGAAATATGTTCACTCCTATCCACACTGTTGGAGAACTGACAAACCTGTATTGTACTATCCGCTGGATTCATGGTTTGTAAAGATGACTGCCGTAAAAGACAGATTGGTAGAGCTGAATAAAGAAATCAACTGGAAACCAAAATCTACAGGAGACGGCCGTTTTGCCAACTGGCTGGAGAATGTGAACGACTGGAACTTATCCCGTTCAAGATATTGGGGTATCCCATTACCAATCTGGAGAACAGAGGATCTGAAAGAAGAAAAGATCATCGGTTCTATAGAGGAACTATACAACGAAATTGAGAAATCGATTGCTGCAGGACTGATGACTGAAAACCCGTTCAAAGGTTTTGAGATAGGAAATATGGCTGAATCCAACTATGAGCTTGTGGACCTTCACAAAAATGTAGTGGATAAAATCGTATTGATTTCTGATTCAGGAAAAGCAATGAAGCGTGAGAGCGATCTGATCGACGTTTGGTTCGATTCAGGATCTATGCCTTATGCACAGCTGCACTATCCTTTTGAAAATAAAGAATTAATTGACAATCATAAAGCATTCCCTGCAGACTTCATTGCAGAAGGTGTTGACCAGACCCGTGGATGGTTCTATACGCTTCATGCCATCGGAACAGCTGTTTTTGACTCTGTTGCGTATAAAAATGTAATGAGTAACGGTCTTGTTCTGGATAAAAGCGGCCTGAAAATGTCAAAATCCAAAGGCAATGCAGTGGATCCATTCCAAACGCTTTCTACGTATGGACCGGATGCTACCCGTTGGTACATGATCTCCAATGCAAACCCTTGGGAAAACCTGAAGTTTGACAGTGATGGAATTGATGAAGTGAGAAGAAAGTTTTTCGGAACACTTTATAACACGTATTCATTCTTTGCCTTATATGCAAATGTTGACGGATTCAACTATTCTGAAAAAGAAGTGGAAAACCGTCCTGAAATCGACAGATGGATTCTTTCTGAACTTAATCTTCTGATCAAGGAAGTGAAAGCTTTCTATGAAGACTATGAACCAACAAGAGTAGCAAGAGCTATCAGTAACTTCGTGAACGACAACTTGAGTAACTGGTACGTAAGATTGTGCAGAAGACGTTTCTGGAAAGGAGATTATTCTGATGATAAAATCTCTGCTTACCAAACTCTATATACTTGTTTGGAAACTGTTGCTAAATTATCTGCGCCAATCGCTCCGTTCTTTATGGATCAGTTGTATCAGGATTTAAATAAAGTGACAGGAAAAGAAAACTGTGAATCTGTGCATTTAACAGACTTCCCGGTTGCTGATGAAAGTTTAATCGATCAGGATCTGGTTGAAAAAACTCATCTGGCCCAAAACATCACAAGTATGGTTTTCTCTTTAAGAAAGAAAGAGAATATGAAAGTTCGTCAGCCGTTACAAAAAGTATTGGTTCCTGTATTGGATTCTAAAACAGAAGAGCAGATTCTTGCTGTTGCAGATCTTATCAAGCAGGAAGTAAACGTGAAAGAACTGCAATTGATCAATGCTGAGGAAGCATCACACTTAATTGTAAAACAGATAAAACCGAATTTCAAAGCGCTTGGTCCTAAATTAGGAAAAGACATGAAAGTGGTAGGCGCCGAGATTGCCAATCTTACTGCCGAGCAGATTTCCAGTCTTGAAAAAGAAGGAAAACTGGATGTTCAGGGATATGAGATCACTCTTGATGATGTGGAAATCTCAACAAAAGACATCCCGGGGTGGACAGTGACTTCTGATGGAAAAACGACTGTGGCATTAGATTTGACGTTAACCGATGAGTTAAAATCTGAAGGAATCGCAAGAGAATTCATCAACAGAATTCAGAACCTGCGAAAAGAGAAGGATTTTGAGCTGACAGACAGAATCAATATCTTCATTGATGAAAATTCACCATTTATTGAAGATATTAAGAAAAATGAGGAATATATTTCTTCTGAAGTCTTGTCAAATAAAATAGAAATTGTATCTTCACTTTCAAATTTTAACGAAATCGAAATAGATGAGGTTAATTTTAAGATAAATATTGAAAAAAATTAACATGTAGTTATTGTATTTCAAATTCCATTTCATAATTTTATTAAAAAAGAGAAAGAATATGTCAGACGAAAGAGTTAGATACAGCGATGCTGATTTACAGGAATTTAGAGCGATCATTAAAGAAAAAATAGAAAAAGCGGAAAAAGATCTTCAGCTGATCAGAGAAAGCTTCATCAATGACCAGAATAACGGAACGGATGATACTTCACCTACCTTCAAAGCATTTGAAGAAGGAGCAGAAACACTGAGCAAAGAGCAGAACTCTATTTTGGCAGGAAGACAGGAAAAATTCGTGCGTGATCTTAAGAATGCTTTAATCAGAATCGAAAACAAAACGTACGGTGTTTGCAGAGTAACAGGGAAACTGATTCCTAAGGAAAGACTTTTGGCCGTTCCTCACGCTACGCTGAGCATCGAAGCGAAAAATATGCAGAAATAACCGTAAGGTTTGTAAAATAATATTGGGTTTATATGGTATCCTCGGATACTTTATAAACCTAATTTTTAATGTATACCCATGAGCGAAGTATTCATTTTAATCATCATCGTTGCAGCAGTTTTGGCATTTTTCAACAGAGAATGGATCAAAAACAGATTCTTTCCGAAGAAACATACCAACTACACCATCGATGATCAGTTTAATTCTGATAAGCGCGACAGGGAGAAAGAAATAGACAGACTATTGAGTAAGATGGGCAAGAACGGTATCAATGACCTTTCTGAAAAAGACCGGAAAAGACTTGATGAACTGTCCAAAATGTAAAAATTTAAATACTAAGAAATGGAATCAATCATAGTACACCCTAAAAATTCTATGGAGCTGAGCGCACTGAAAAGTGTATTGAAAGAAATGAACATTAAATTTGAGAAAGCTCATGTGAAAAGTTCATATAACGGACAGAAAGTAGTTAAGAAAGCCAGCGATAACAAAAATGTAAAGCCAGCTTCAAAACCGTCAAAACCTAAAGGGCAGTAATGAAAAAGATCTTAGCTATCACATTTTTGGTATTGTTAATAGACCAGGCTTCAAAAATCTATGTTAAGACCCACTTTGAGCTGAACGAGAGTGTTCCTGTGATCGAAGGTTTTTTTAATAAAACTTTTGTTGAAAATCCAGGAATGGCTTATGGCTTTCACTTCGGAGGCATCATCGGAAAATACTTCCTGGTGATCTTAAGGGTTTTCCTGATTGGAGGAATGGTCTATATGTTTAAAAAATGGCTGAAAGAAGGCGCTTCCAATTATCTTTTAGTCCCTATGGCAATCATTTTTGCCGGAGCTATAGGAAATCTTATTGACGGGATGTTCTACGGAATGATCTTCGATAGCGGAACCGTATATGACGAAAGCACAGACCGATGGATTGGCTATGGCGGAATTTCTAAACTGGTATCTTTCGGACATGGATACTCTACCTTCATGAAAGGCTGTGTGGTAGATATGCTTCACTTCCCGGTTGTAGACTGGTATGTTCCAGACAACTGGCCTTTAATAGGCGGAAAACATATTGAGTTCTTCAAATATATCTTCAATGTTGCCGATTCAGCGATTACCGTGGGGGCTGCACTTCTGTTAATCTTCAGAAAAAAAGCATTCCCGAACGGCCTTGAATTTTAAAAGATCTATTTTTCGGATGAAAAAAATAATCAAAAATATTTTTAAATTTTTCCTGCTTCTTCTGGTTGCAGGAATTATTTTTATAGCCTGGGCAAATTACAGCATTAAAAAAGACAGCGAAACTTATGTTTCTTATCATATTGCTGAGGTACCCAAAGCTAAAACAGCTTTATTGCTCGGAACAGGTAAAACCCTGAGCAATGGTATGCCCAATGCTTATTTTGACAACAGAATTAAAGCCGCAACAGACCTTTATAAAAGCGGAAAGGTTCAATATATCATCGTAAGTGGTGACAATAGCTCAAAAGACTATAATGAGCCGGAAGATATGCAGACAGCATTAGTTGAGCAGGGCATTCCTCAGGACAAAATCATTCTGGATCATGCAGGTTTCAGAACACTGGATTCTGTAGTAAGAGCCAAGGACATTTTCGGGCAAACTGAGCTGGTCATCATTTCACAGAAATTCCACAATGAAAGAGCGGTATTTCTGGCCAGAAAAAACGGAATGAACGCCTTTGGGTATAATGCAGAAGATGTGAATAAATATGCAGGTTTAAAGACCAATCTAAGAGAATATTTCGCAAAGGCTAAAGTATATTGGGATCTTCTTTTTGGAGTAGAACCTAAGTTTGGTGGGGAAAAGATTGTGATTCCTTAATTTGTTTAACCACAGATTACACAGATCACCGGGTAAAGGCTGATTACGTTTTTAAGTTTTGGCTAAAGCCCAATAGAATGGGATTTTTTTAATGAAGGCGGGCTAAAGCCCACCTCTATTAATGGAGTCATACATCTATTGAATTTTAATTGCAGTAACTTTTACTCTTTTTCATTCATTATTCCCGTCAAACCTCGTAAATTTGCAATTCATTAATTTTTAAATATAAATTTTAAACAAATGTCAAGAATTCTTACCGGCATTCAAGCCACCGGAACCCCCCATCTTGGAAATTTACTTGGGGCGATTATTCCTGCTATCGAATTATCCAAGCAGGAAGGAAATGAATCATTTTTATTTATTGCGAATCTTCACACGCTTACGCAGATCAAAGATGCGCAGACTTTAAGACAGAATACCTACGAGATTGCTGCGGCTTGGCTTGCTTGTGGATTAGATACCGAAAAAACATTTTTCTACAGACAAAGTGACATCGCTGAAACCTGTGAACTATCTTGGCATTTATCATGTTTTTTCCCTTATCAAAGATTAACGCTCGCTCATTCATTTAAAGATAAGGCAGATCGTCTTCAGGATGTGAATGCAGGTTTATTCACCTATCCTATCCTGATGGCAGCAGATATTTTATTATATGATGCAGAGATCGTTCCTGTAGGAAAAGATCAGCTTCAGCACCTGGAAATTGCAAGAGATGTGGCTTCAAGATTTAATAACCAAATGGGAGAAGTCTTTGTATTGCCACAATCTGAACTTCAGGAGGACACGAAATATGTTCCCGGAACGGATGGACGTAAGATGTCTAAATCTATGGGAAATATCATCAATATTTTCTTACCTGAAAAAGAGCTTAAAAAACAGGTGATGAGCATTGAATCAGATTCTAAATCTTTAGAAGAGCCTAAAGATCCCGCAACGGATAAAACCTTCCAGATCTATGAATTGATTGCAACTCCGGAGCAGACAGAAGAATTAAGAGCTAAATATCTGGCGGGTAACTTTGGATACGGACACGCTAAGAAAGAACTTTTAGATCTTATTCTGACTCGTTTTGAAAAGGAAAGAGAGGTTTTCAATTATTATATGAACAATCTTGAAGAACTGGAAGCGAAACTACAGCAGGGCGCTGAGAAAACCAGACCTATTGCTTTGGAAACACTTAAAAGAGTAAGAGCAAGCTTAGGATTTTAATCCTGAGTTCTATACATAAGAAAACGGCTATCTCATTTGGGATAGCCGTTAATTTTTTACAGACTTAGAATACTAGAAAAATTCGGCATTCGTGGCGATTATTTTTTTGCCAAGAATGCACGAATTTATTGATTGGTGATTTTTGTAATTGGAAGCTAATATTATATTTTGTTCTTTGTAAGGATGAAATAATGCATTCCGTCAAATTCATAGCTGATGTCCCATCCCGGATACTGTTTGATAATGGTTTTAATGATAGACAGCCCTAAACCCGTGGAAGTATGATCCGAACCCTGTTTGTAGAAACGGTTGAAAATGCGGGATTTGTCTAAAGCTGCAGATGATCCACTGTTTTGAAACGTTATTCTGTCGTTTTCAATCATAATATTCAATGTTCCGTCTTTATGATTGTACTTCACTGCATTTTTCAGAAGATTGGAAAGCAGAATATCGGCAAGATCCTGATTAAAATCTGCTATGAAATACCCTTTTTCTATAATATTGACCTCCACTTTTTTAAAATGAATAAAATCTTCATAGTTCTGGACCAGCTTAGTGATCATCGCATTAAAATCAACCCCGGATGTTTTATTAAACTGACTGTTTTCTATTTTGGAAAGCATTAATAAAGACTTGTTCAGTCCTACCATTCTTCGAAGGTCATTTTTGATTTCAGAAAGTAAGTTCATATTCTTTTCATCAGGTTCTTCGTTTTGAATCTGCAGGTCTATCTTATTGATGACAATAGCCAGAGGGGTCTGAAGCTCGTGGGACGCATTTTCAATAAACTGTTTCTGCTGATAGAATACAAGCTCATTACGCTCAATCATTTCATTTATTTCCAGATTCAGTTCATCAAATTCTTTGATCAGATATTTTTGTTCAAGCTCATTGGCAGGAACCCCAAACTGATATTTTTTAAGCTTATCAAGAATTTTATAAAACGGACGCATCGCTTTGTTGAGCAGGTAACCGTTCACCACCACAATACTGATTACCAAAAGAAGATAAAGAACAATCAGTGCTGTGGTAAGGTCATAGATCAGCTCATCTTCTTCTACGGTGGAAGTTCTGATGACAAGCCGCTGATGGTTTTTATACTGATCGATAAAGTCTGCTTCGAGGACTCTATAAGGCTGATCTTTATCATCATACTCCATATAATACATTTTATTATAGAGCCTGCTTTTGTTTTGATATTCTGCAGCCCTGATCGGAATGATCTTAAATTCATTAAATCCGAATTCATTATTCTTCAGCAGCTGAGGATTGAGGTAAACTGCTTTGATGATCTGTATCTTTCTGTTTCTCAGCCCATCATCTACATTATCGTGTACTTCGTCCAGAATATAAGCATAAAACAGCCCTGCCCATACTGCAATAATCAGCAGCAGAACCATAATCAAATATTTGATGGTGTAATATTTTAACGAAACTTTCATCAGACAAATTTATAACCTATTCCATACACAGCCTGAAAGTCTGCCTCAGCATTCGCTATTTTCAACTTTTTACGGAGATTTTTAATCTGTGAATAAATAAAATCAAGACTGTCTGCCTGATCAATATAATCTCCCCAGATGGCTTCTGCAAGCGTAGTTTTCTGCAACGTTTTCTCCGGGTGGATCACAAAATAGTACAGCAGATCATATTCTTTCCGGTTCAGGGCAAGTTCTTCTTCTTCTACCTTTACTATTCTGTTCTCCGGGTCAATGCTTATATTTTTATACTTAAGGATATTTTCTCCGTCCTGTTGGTTTCTCCTGATCACAGATTTGATTCTTGCCATCAGCTCCGCAAGGTGGAAAGGTTTTGCCAGATAATCATCTGCACCTATTTCCAGCCCGGCAACTTTATCATCCACAGAGTCTTTTGCAGAAAGAATGATCACAGGATCTTTTTTGTGCATTTTTTTGATCTCTTTCAGCAGATCGATCCCGTTTCCATCAGGAAGCATAATATCCAGAAGGATACAGTCATATTCGTAGGAAATAATTTTCTCCAGCCCGGAACTATAATCAGGAGCATATTCTACGATAAAATGTTCCGCTTCCAGAAATTTCTGTACAGTATCCTTTAATGCCGGTTCATCTTCTACGATTAAAATCTTCATACCTGCTGCTTTTTATTCACCCACTATATCATTTAGGCTATATCAAATATATAAAATTATAGAAAAATGCTAAGGAAAGAAACAGAGCCAAAAGACTAAAAACATATGATCAATACAAGACTGATGTGATACAAAACCCATAATATGTCGATGATATATAGGTATCCTCTGACTTCAGTTCTTCTGTTTTTCTCCATCAGTTTTTAATGGGTTTTCACATAGCGCCCTTCAGCATCAAAGACCAGGCATAATCCGTTCATCATGCAGACTTTATAAGCGTTATATTTTCGTTCAATAGACTCAACCACACTGCACGGATGATGCCTTGTAATAAAGGATACAATATTTTTTCTAATTCCGGTGGAAGAAACTGTTCCTCCGTTGCTTCTTATTAAATTCCAGTTAACCATAATGCTAATTTTTATTGTTAAACTACGATGATCTGTTAGTCATCAATTTTTTTAAAGTTTCCGTTTCTGTCAAATTCCAATTCAAGACCATTGGAAAGTTCAGCTTTGTAAGCCCATCTCTTTTTCTCAATCTTTGTGATATAGGTATTAGGAAAATTTCTTGTGGCGTAGTTTCTGATTGAAACCGGAATAAAACCATAAGGCAGTTTCTGTCGTTTGCCATCTATTTCCTTCCAGTTCCCGCTACTGTCAAATTCCATTTTCATCCCGTTATTCAGATAGACTTTGTATTCATCAACGCCATAGATTTCTCTATCTTCAATCACTGAACTTACTGGTAATCCTTTAAAATAGGAAGCAAGAAAGTTCTTGGTGGTTTTGGGCAATTGATTGGGATGTATTGCTCTGTCCTGTGCGAAGATCAGGTGCCCTGCCAACAGGAAAATTAAAATAAATGCTCCTGTGATTTTCTTTACATTTCTCATACTATTTCATTTTTCTGTTATGATTATGAGGCAAAGTTCCTAATCAATTTGGGAAAGAATTGGGAAAAACTATTTAAGGAAAAAAGTTGGCTTGAAAATATATACCCATTTATTCAATACAAAAAACCACCAAGAATCATCTTAGTGGTTTAATTATAGTCTGTTTTTACTTCTAAGACTTATTCTTTAGCAATATCTATAATCTTATAATCAGATTTCAATTTCATAAGATCTTCTTTTGAATACACAATCGTATCCCCATCAAAGCTGTCAATATGAGCTAGCTTTCTTAATTTGACAGAAGCATGTCCGCTTTTATGAAAAACAACAGCTCCGTCTTTCACATCAAGCACTTTCATTTTGTTATAACGATGATCATCAATTCTCAGGCTATAAATATCTCCTATCTCTATATTATCAATTGTATCAGCATTTTCAGGTTCAGGATTTGAAGTAGACATCAGTTTCAGAAAGAATGCTGTTCCTATTACAATGGGTAGCAAAAACATCCAGACAGCAGGTTTTATCTTGTTTTTAATATACTGAACTCCTTCAAATACTTTATTGGAAATTTCACTGGGACGGAAATATTTTTTACATGCAGCACAGGTTACTGTAACTGTTTTAGAGGTTGGAAAAACCGGCAATCCAAAAATCAGATATTCCTGATACCCTTCCATCAGAAGACTTCCGTTTTCACCACAATGAGGGCATCTTATATTATTAACTAGTTCTGAGAGCCTTCTACTTCTCCCCTTTCCTATGAGTATCATTTGCTTTTACTTTTAATTCTATTGGTTCACTATAATTTTTAGGAGTATCATAAAATGGATATAAAATTTTCTCATCTGCAAACTTCCCATCAATATCCATATAATGCGGTGCCATAGCCAAAACCATATTCCACTGCCCATCAACACCTATATATTTCTCCATATTTGTATATCCATCATGCTCATCAAGAGCCGATTGTACAAAATTTAAAATATAATATCTTTCCGACGCTTTGATTTTTTTAATATCATCTATATCAAGAATAATAAGAAGCTTATTCCCATTAATTCTGGAAAAATATTTAATCTTTCTTTTGTCCAGCTCGTTCTCTAAAATATCATTCATATAGTTTTTGATATGGAAAGAAGTACTGTCTGTTTCCATTTTAGGATCATTGGTCAGCTTTTCCATATCTGCCTTCAGATAAGCTTCTCTTTTATCTTTGGGTTTTTCAGGTTCATCTTTTGATTTAAACCATCCTACAATCAACAAACCGATAAAGCCTAGAATTGCAATAAGGATAATAAAACATCCGCAGCCATGCCATACAGGCCGGGAGTTCGGGTTCAGGTTATGCTGTGACTCGAAACTGTTTTTCATTCCATCTGTAAACTGATTAAAAGAAAATTTAGCGTTGCAATGGTTGCACACCGCCATATTATCTTTAGATGTTGGAAAAACAGGAACAAAAAAGAAATGAAAATACCTTGCAATAGTCCCTGCAGTCATGGTATTTGTCTGATGACAATTAGGACAGGTACACCCTTGTAACGGGTATTGATTTTTTAAAACGGACTTTCCAGTCCCGAAAAGAAATAGCATTAGTTTTTGATTTTTTCAAAAATAACTTTATTTATCAATATTATTAAAAATCATCAAAAATTTTTCTACCTATCAGAACTTTAAATCCTATACTTATAAAAATAAACAAACCACTAAGTACATTCTTTAGTGGTTTGTCTGGATAAGAATATTTTTGAAGCTTTAATTCAAGCTTTAGAGTTTCTTCAATGTTTACAGATATTCTTTAATCTGCTGAAGATGGGTAATGGCCTTTAAGCCGACTTCTTTTTTGTCTTCTTTATAGACATCAAAGAAAATAGACTCCATACCGAAATCTCTTCCTCCCAGAGCATCAGCGATCCAGTCATCACCAATCATGATGCTTTCTTCTTTTTTAGCATCAGATAATCCAAGGGAATATTCAAAGATCTTTGGATTTGGTTTTCTTACGCCTACTGCATCTGCACTGGTAATGGTTTCAAAATAAGGTGCAATACCGGATAAGGTACATTTCCTTTCCGTTACTTCCTGAAAGCCGTTGGAAATAATGTGAAGTGTATAATTTTTAGCTTTCAGATATTCAAGGACATCTTCTGCCCCTTCCACCAATTCATTATGACTGACAATATTATCCAGAAAATTTTCTTCAAAATAAAGTGCCAGTTCCTTATCATCCACTCCAAAATGCATGAAGGAATCATAAAAACGGTGTTCTCTCAAATACTCTTTGCCTATTATTCCATCTCTTATCTTCTCCCAAAGGTCTTCGTTTATATCGTGATAAACAGCATGAAATTCTTCGAAGTCAATCTTGTACTTCGAACTGATTTCCTGTTTCTCAAAAAGATCTTTGATGGTGAGATAGGCATTTCTGCGATGATCCCAGAGCGTATTGTCCAGGTCAAAAAAAACGTGCTGCATTTTCATACAGCACAAAGTTAGTCATTTTAATTTTTTGAAATAGGATAATTCTTGCTCTTGCTTTTCACAATTTCAAGGCTTTTGGAAAAATTCAGCAAAAAATCAATTGTTTGTTTTTTAGGTTTCAAAGTTTTCACTTTTAAGGAGTCATTTTTTTTCATAAGCGAAGTATGTTTTCCTTAAAACGTGAAATCTCATGAAATATTATCTATCTTGTTAATATTATGTTATTTTCATCCATGATTTTTCTCAGGTTTATAAGAGCATAGCGTACTCTTCCCAAGGTGGTATTGATGCTCATATCCGTATGGTCCGCAATTTCTTTGAAGCTCAGCCCGTCAAAAAACCTTAATTTGATTACTTCCTGCTGATTCAGAGGAAGAAACTGAAGCATCCTCAACAGATCTTCCTGGATCTGGTTACTTACCAACTGATCTTCAATATTTTCTGAAGGTTCTCTGATCAGATCAAAAATAGAATATTCATCTGTCTCAAATGTTGTTTCCGAAACTTTGATATTTTTGGCTTTTGACCTGAAATGGTCGATGATCAGATTGTGGGAAATTCTTTTTGCCCAAAGAATAAATTTTCCTTCTTCGTTATAACGCCCTTCTTTCAGCATTACAATAATTTTCATGAAGGTATCCTGAAAAATATCGTTGGCTAAATCTTCATCATTAATTTTGTAAAAAATGAATGTAAAAAGTTCTCTCTGATGGCGATGAATAAGGGTTGACAATGCGCCCTCATCGCCTTTCTGGTAAAGCGAAATTAATAAACTATCCGATTTTGATTTCATAACTCTTCTCAATATAAATATTTGCAGACAGGCATTCCTCCAGATATTTCATCTGGCTTTTGCTGTATATACAAAACAGTTCTTCAGAGTAGAGTCTCATCAATAGGCGGTACACTTATATTATGGTGTAAATATAATAATTTTTTAATAACTGTTAACCTATTATTAAATTTTCACGAGAAAAATTTAAAAAAAATCATTTAAACATGTCATGAATAAACACAGTAGGGATATTTAATGTAAAATTAATATTCAGACCTTTCATTTCTTTCCCGTTCAATCTGGCATCTCCAATAGGGAAAGCATAGCCTCCGGTAAGGTCCAGCATTCCGAAAAGGGTAACTCCTATTTTCGGAGCAATGTATTTATTGGTACCTTCTACTCCTGCCAGAAAATAGTAGGAATGATAGAAGTCTACATTTTTTTCAAAATTGAGCAATACATCGGCCTGCAGCTTCGGCATGATGGCAAATTTGGAATCAGCAGAGCCCATCAACGCAGAGCCCCCCAATCTGTAAATGACATCATCATTTTTAAGAAATAGCAATTTACCACCTATTTCACCGAAACTCTGATTCTGATAGGTATACCCTACACTGATCATTTTATGCATTGTATACTGGGCTTTTGCCAGTGTACTCAGAAAAAATACGGAAAGAATTACAACTGCTGTTCGAAAATTCATCATTTCTCAATTTATTAAGGTGTAAAATTAAAAAAAACTGCCTTACCGGAAGGTAAAGCAGTTCATAATATTTGTTCAAAAGAAAAAATTAAATTCCAAAAGCGGCTTTAATTTCTTCTACTTTGTCTAATTTTTCCCATGTGAAGAATTCAAGACCTTCCAACGTAAGCTCATTCTTATGCCCTTTGTTGAATGTTTTATCAGCTACATAATGCTCTTTACCCATATGTCCGTAAGAAGCTGTTTCCTGATAAATAGGGTTTCTCAATTTTAAGTTCTGTTCAATTGCATAAGGTCTTAAATCAAAGATCGAAGACACTTTTTTAGCGATTTCACCATCGTGAAGATCAACTTTTGCAGTTCCGTAAGTATTGATGTATAAACCACAAGGCTCAGCCACACCGATCGCATAAGAAACCTGTACTAGTACTTCATCAGCAACACCTGCTGCTACAAGGTTTTTAGCAATGTGTCTTGTTGCATATGCAGCACTTCTGTCTACTTTTGAAGGATCTTTTCCAGAGAAAGCACCACCACCGTGAGCTCCTTTACCACCGTAAGTATCAACAATGATCTTTCTACCTGTAAGACCCGTATCTCCGTGAGGACCACCGATTACGAATTTACCCGTAGGATTGATGTGATATTTGATCTGATCGTTGAATAAAGCTTTGATCTCCTCAGTCTGTAGAGCAACTACTCTAGGAACAAGGATGTTCTTGATGTCTTCACGGATCTTGTTCAGCATTTCTTCTTCTGTTCCGAAGTCATCATGCTGAGTAGAAACTACGATAGAATCAATTCTGATTGGTTTATGATCATCTGAGTACTCAATCGTTACCTGGCTTTTTGCGTCAGGACGTAAATAAGTGATTTCTTTATTTTCTCTTCTGATTGCAGAAAGCTCTTTAAGGATTGTATGAGCAAGATCCAAAGCAAGAGGCATATAGTTTGCCGTTTCATTGGTTGCATACCCGAACATCATCCCCTGGTCTCCTGCACCCTGTGCATTTGCTTTTGCTTCAAAAGACTCATCATTTACAGCTCTGTCAACCCCCTGGTTAATATCAGGTGACTGCTCATGGATCGCAGAGATTACTCCACAAGAATCTCCATTGAACATATATTCTCCTTTTGTATACCCGATTCCGTTGATTACTTCTCTGGCAATCGTCTGTACATCAAGGTAAGCATCAGATTTTACTTCTCCAGCCAATACAACCTGACCTGTAGTCACAAGAGTTTCGCAAGCTACTTTTGAATCCTTGTCATATGCTAAAAAATGATCGATTAATGCATCGGAAATCTGATCGGCAATTTTATCCGGATGTCCTTCTGAAACGGATTCAGATGTAAATAAATAAGACATATTATTCTTTGTTTAGATTAAAAATATAGTGTTGAAGAAAAATATGAATAAAATTGCCCAGAAAAAGAATACTGTTTTAGCATTTTTTTATAGAGGTTGCAATCAGGTCAAATTTTTCCTCGTAATAAACGTCAGCAAATTTAAGCACTATTTTTGTAATACTCAAAATTTTTGTTTACTAATTGTATTTTTCTTTAAATTAATGATTTATATCACTTTAAAGCATTTAGATTATTGTGGCTTTATGCTCACAAATTCTTTCGGACTTTCATGGTAATTCAACTTAAGCTCTAAAGAATTTTTGATAGAATGTGCCAATTCATCAATGATCTTTTGCTTGAAAGTAGGCTTGTAATAAATAATACTGATCTCTCTGTAAGGGAAAGGCTTTTTGAATCTGAAGACATTCTTCTTCTGCTCTTCTGACAGCTGGCTCAGTGCAAGCTCAGGCAGAATACTGATTCCTCCTACTTTATCTACCATATGTACCAAAGTCTGGATATTGGAAGCCAGGAAATCTAAATTCTTAGGTTTTAGTGTATTTTCTTTCAGATGACAGATATTTTCAAACTGGTTTCTCAGGCAGTTTCCTTCTTCAAGCAACCATACCTTTTCCACATTCAGTTCTTCAGGGATTATATAAGCATTCTTTTTGTTCGCCTCAGTATTGGAGCTATAGATCATCAGCTCTTCGTTGAAAAGGAAGTCCTGATAAAATTCATCAGCCGTATCATAAGGAGTCGAGATAATTCCCGCATCCAGTTCCCCGGCTTTCAAAGCTTTAATAATATTATCCGTTGTCATTTCTTTTACATTCATCTGAATCTTCGGATTTTCTTCAAGGAATTTAAAGATCTCCGTAGGCAGAATGAAAGAAGAAACGGTAGGAATGATTCCCAGGTTGATGGTTCCTCCTAAAATATTATTCAACAGGTTGGCTTTGTTTTTAAGTTCATTGACAGATTCTATGATCACCTTCGCCTGATCAATGATCTGAAGACCCACATCTGTAGTACGAATTGGGTGAGTTGTTCTGTCGAAAACTTTCACATCCAGTTCATCTTCAAATTTCTGTATCATGGCACTTAACGTAGGTTGGGTAATGAAGCAGGCCTGAGCCGCTTTACCAAAATGTTTATACTTATCTACAGCGATAAGATACTCCAGTTGCTGAATGTTCATTTGATTAATATTATCTATTACAAAGATATAACGTTTTTGTTATTAGCAATTAAAAATTAAGGTAAATTTGATATTCACTACCTTTACACTTGGATTTAGAAAAAGAAAACAATTATTCAAATCATCAATTATATGGATTCTAAAAAATTAACGTTAAGTAACGGCGCACCTTATTTTGAGCATCAGGATTCCCAGACAGTAGGACCAAGAGGCCCGGTATTGCTGCAGGACTTTATACTTCAGGAAAATCTTGCACATTTCGTTAGGGAAAGAATTCCTGAAAGAATTGTACATGCCAAGGGAAGCGGAGCCTATGGAACCTTCACTGTAACGCATGACATCAGCCAATACACAAAAGCAAAACTTTTCTCAAAAGTAGGAAACTCATGCAGGATGTTTGCCCGTTTCTCTACAGTAGGCGGAGAAAAAGGAAGCGCAGATACGGCAAGAGACCCGAGAGGGTTCGCACTGAAATTTTATACAGAGGATGGAAACTGGGATCTTGTAGGAAACAACACTCCGGTTTTCTTCATTAAGGATGCTAAAAAATTCCCGGATTTTATTCATACTCAGAAAAGAGTTCCGAAAACCAACCTGAAGAGTGCCACCATGATGTGGGATTTCTGGAGTTTAAATCCTGAATCACTTCATCAGGTTCTTATATTAATGTCAGACAGAGGAACTCCATACGGCTACAGGCACATGCATGGTTTCGGATCTCATACGTTTTCGATGATCAATGATAAGAACGAAAGAATATGGGTAAAGTTCCATTTTAAAACCAAACAGGGCGTAAAAAACTTTACGGATGAAGAAGCGGTAAAAATGGCAGGAGAAAATCCTGACTTCGCTCAGGAAGATCTGTGCAATGCAATCGAAAACGGAAACTTCCCGAAATGGACCATGTACATCCAGGTGATGACAGAAGAAGAGGCCAAAGATTTCAGATGGAATCCTTTCGATGTGACCAAAGTATGGTTCCACGATGATTTCCCATTGATTGAAGTGGGGGAAATGGAACTGAACGAGATTCCGGTCAATTATTTTGCCCATGTAGAACAATCTACATTTTCGCCAAGCAGCCTGATCAACGGGATCAGTTTTTCGCCGGACAAAATGCTTCAGGGAAGGTTATTCTCTTATCCTGACGCTCACCGATACAGAGTAGGGGTAAATGCTCACCAACTGGAAGTAAACAGATGTCCTTTTGCGGTCAACAATTACCAGAGAGACGGATATATGGCAGATTCCAGCGAGTATCAGGATAAACCGAATTACTATCCCAACAGTTTCGATGACATACAGCCGGATTCATCTTACAAAAACTATGAATATGAGCTGGACAGCGCCCATGTAGCCAATTACAACAGGAATGAAAACGACAGTGATCATTACACTCAGCCAGGGCTTCTTTACTCAAAAGCGATGAATTCTGAAGACAGAGACAGACTTATTCAAAATATTGTAGGAAGCATGAAAGGCATCACTGGGCCTAAAAAAGATGAAATTATCAACCGTCAGTTATGTCACTTTTTCCGCGCCAACATTGAGCTTGGCATGAAAGTGGCTTCTCAACTGAACGTCAATATCGATGCAAATATGATGAATCATTCCAAATAATCATATTGAACAATAAATAAAAAAAAAGGAAAAAAAAATAATATTTTTTCCTTTTTTTTGTAAAAAATTCATAATTTGCAAAGGATGATATTTTAAAGTGGAAAAATGAGTTACGAGAATATATTATTAAATAAGGAAGATAAATTATCTATCATTACTATAAACAGACCTGAGAGTTTAAATGCCTTAAATGCAAAAACAATTCAGGAGATCAGTACTGCTTTAGATGAGCTTGATGCTGACAATTCCTGTAGAGTGATTATCCTTACAGGAAGCGGAGAAAAGTCCTTTGTTGCAGGTGCTGACATCAAGGAATTCAGTGACTTCGGTCAGGAAAAAGCTGAAGAACTTGCAAGAAATGGACAAAATACATTGTTCAACAAAATTGAGAATCTATCTAAGCCTGTCATTGCAGCCGTAAACGGTTTTGCATTAGGAGGAGGTTTAGAGCTTGCTATGGCATGCCATATCAGATATGCATCGGAAAACGCCAGATTGGGGCTTCCAGAAGTAACATTGGGATTAATCCCGGGATACGGAGGAACACAAAGGCTTCCAAAGCTTGTAGGAAAAGGTATTGCCAACGAAATGATCTTCTCTGCCAAAATGATCCCTGCTCAAAAAGCAAAAGAGATCGGACTGGTGAATGAAGTATACCCTATTGAAGAATTATTAACCAAAACGAAAGAATTAGCGAACACTATTGCCCACAATTCACCAATGGCAATATCCAAGGCTATTAATGCCGTTAATTTATCTGACACGGATAAAGGTTTTGAAACTGAAATCAAGTATTTCGGCGAGCTTTTTGAAATGGAAGATAAGAAAGAAGGAGTGACTGCTTTCCTTGAGAAAAGAAAGCCAAACTTCTAATCTTTCAAAAGATTTTAATCCAAATTATTTCGAAAAAACTAATGCTGCGGTATGAATAAGTTTGACAAAGCTTATCTAAAAATGGCCCAGGAATGGGCACAACTCTCCTACTGTAAGAGAAAACAGGTAGGGGCTCTTATCGTAAAAGATAGGATGATTATTTCAGATGGTTACAACGGTACTCCTATGGGGTTCGAAAACTGTTGTGAAGATGAAGAGGGAAAAACGCACTGGTATGTATTGCATGCGGAAGCCAACGCTATATTGAAGCTGGCCGCTTCTACACAATCTGCAAAAGGAGCAACGTTATATCTAACGTTGTCACCCTGCAAGGAATGCAGCAAGCTGATCCTGCAGGCAGGTATTACAAGACTGGTGTACATTAATGAGTATTCGGATGACGATGGAATATCGTTCCTGAGAAACCATAATATTGAAATAGAACAAATATCGGACTGTGAACTAAAAAAATAAGCACAAATGACTTGGGATGAAAAGATCAAAGATTTTGAAATATTTCTTCGTTTCGAAAGAAATTTTTCAGACAACACGCTCGACGCCTACGTTCGGGACATTAAAAAACTAAAAGATTATGCAGAAGAGGATCTGGAAAACGTCGGTCCGGATTCTATAGGTTACGAAAATCTGCAGGAGTACATCTTCAATCTTTCTAAACAGAAATTCAGTGAACGATCACAAGCAAGATGGATCTCGTCCATCAAAGCCTTCTTCAAATTTCTGCTGGAGGACGAATATCGTGAAGACAACCCTGCAGCTCTACTCGAAGGTCCTAAGCTCGGATTATACTTACCGGATACCTTAAGCCTTCCTGATATTAACAAGATTATTGCTGCCATTGAGGTCAATACAGATCTCGGAAAAAGAAACCAATCCATTATCGAGGTATTGTATGGTTGCGGACTCCGTGTGTCTGAACTTATCGATCTAAAGATCTCCAATATCAACTTCAAGGAGCAATACATCAAAGTACACGGAAAGGGAAACAAAACCCGTTTTGTTCCTTTGGCAGATTATACGGCTGAACTATTAGAAAGCTATATTAAAGAGGTACGCTCCAAAGGTAAGATCAATAAGAAATATGAAGACACCCTGTTTTTGAACAGCCGTGGAACTTCCATGTCCAGGGTGATTGTCTTTCTTATTATTAAAGAACTTACCGATAAGGCAGGGGTTAATAAAAAAATATCTCCACATACATTCAGACATTCTTTTGCTACGCATTTACTGCAGAATGGGGCAGATCTTCGTTATATCCAGGAAATGCTGGGACATTCCAGTATTACCACAACGGAAATCTATACGCATCTTAAAACAGAAGAACTAAGGGATGTTATCTTGAGTTATCACCCTAGAAATATTAATATTGCTCAATAAGATCAGTTTCGTCTTATCTTTGAGAAATACTATCAACAGATGAAATTATTGAAATATTGCCCAAGCTGTGGCAAAGAGTCTTTACATTGGGACGGAGAAAAGAAATGGAGCTGCCCTGAATGTGGTTTTACCTTGTACAACAATGTGGCAGGTGCTGTAGCGGTTGTCATCAGATGTGGTGATGAAATCTACCTTACCAGAAGAAACAGAGATCCTAAAAAAGGAAAACTGGATCTTGCCGGAGGATTTGTTGATCCCAGAGAAAGTGTGGAAGAAACCTGCAAAAGAGAACTCTTTGAAGAACTACAGCTGAATATTGATATTTCAAACCTAAAATACCTTACAAGCCTTCCTAACATTTACCAGTATAAGGAAATTGATTACAATACAATTGATCTCTTTTACGAGTATAATGTTACTGAGAAGTTTGAGGTCAATCTTGAACTTTCAGAGATCTCAGAAGCGGTATGGATCCCTTTACAGGAAGTTGACCTTGATGAGATTGCTTTTGACTCTCAGAAGAGATTTTTTGAAGGGTATATAAAGAAATAATTTTTGTAAATAAAAAGCTCCCGCAGATCTGAAGATCCTGCGGGAGTTTTATTTATTATTTTTCAGAGCAGAAAAACTATTTTTACAACTAGTACGTTTTGTTCTTCAGCATTTCATCAAAATACTGAATCAGCAAGGTTCTTTCCGCTTCCGAAAGATTAGCTTCCTTATGATAAACAATATAGCCCGGTAAGGGCATTGTCTTATGCTTAAGAGCCTCAATAGATCTATCCAGCATATTCTCTTTTAATTCCTTATTATAAGTTCCCCAAATAGAAAAGTTGAGATGCTCCCGCCCTTCATTGATGTGGCTTTTTACAGACCATGAAATAGGTGCTACGAAAGCATACTTAGGATAAACCGTTTCATTGGAATGGCAGTCATAACAGGCATTTTTAAGCATGGTCCTTATCTTTTCCGGAGCTTTTCTCGAATCAACGAAATTCACAGCAGAATCAACCGGCTTATTCACTCTGTCAATAGGTATAAACTGGATCAGAGCGAAAGCAACCAAAGTCCAGAGTATTATTTTTTTTACCATCTTCATCTATTTATTTTACCGGAGTTAAAACTGCGGTATTGGACTTCAGTTCCTTTTTAGCTTCCTGTTTCACTGTTTCCGGCTCTTTGGAAGTCTCAGCCGCAGGTACAGCAGGTGCCGGAGGAGGGGTTCCTTTTGGATTATCAAATGTTCTTGTATCTTTCAGATCCCATTCTTCTCTGGTTTCCCATAATCCTCTTACCACTGCTTTTTTATAGAAAACAAAAGCATCTTCTGCAAAAGTTTCTTTAGCAAAGTCTGCCTCGTCCCAATATTTATTTTCGTTATTATCTACCAGTATTCTTACGATATATTCACCTGGTTTCAGAATACTGAATTTCACGTCACTTCCCTTCGTATATTTCTGATATACTGCCTTCTCAGAATCATCCAGAAGCTGGATCCAGTAATAGGTAGCAGGAGCATTTTTCAGCGTAAATTCAAGACTTCCGAATTCATCTGCCTTAGCAATATCAAAATCAAAACGTTTAGACTGTACATTTTTGGCATAGAATGAAGATATGGTTTCCTTAGGAATCGTCAACTGATAGCTCTTCCCAATGATAAAGTCTGACTGAACCTGAATCTGATAAGGATTGGTTTCTGAAATAACGGCTTTAAACGGTATTGTATTTAAACTGTCTCCTTTAACGTTTAATTTCCATTTTGACGGATCAATTTTATCAATGATATAGCTTGATACCATTTTAAAATCTGCTTTGGGAGGTAATGAAGCGCCACCATTGTCACTCTCAATGTCCATTGCATTCTTCTTGTTATACCTATAAAATAAAGAAACGCTGTAAGTACTGTCTTTTTTCGCCCCAATATTATGGCTGAACATAAGTTTCTCATTCGCAGTCTGCCCTACATCACTTTTCACTGCATCAAACCATATTCTTACAGAGTCTGATTTCGGATTATGGGTCACTTTTATATCCTTCAGCTTTTCACTCAGCGATGTTACTTTCACTTCTTCAGGATGGCCTTCAAAAAGCATCAGAACTCCCCCTGCAGTTTCTTTCATTTCAGAATATTTCAGGGCTTTTTTGGAAGGATAAACACTTAAATTCAGTCCTGAGATTGATTTTTGAATATCAATAGGCTCTTTCAGAAATCCTATTTTTTCTTTTCCAGAATCATAGACCGAGTTTCCATTATCATCGTCAAAAGCAATGATCTTATATTTTCCCGGAGACAGATAATTCAGCTCATAATAGCCATCGTCATCAACTTTGGTAATATAATATGGCTTTTGTCTATAGTTCATGGTATCTTTCAGCTGATAGAGACCCACTACAAGTTTGTTCTCGTTATTTCCGGACTTCTTTTTAATCGCCAAAGCATCTTTTACTTCCCCACTCACATACATATCATCCAGCTTATCTCCTGTGGAAAATGCAAAATTAAAATAACGGAGGATATTCGCCTCGTTGTTATCCACAATTGAATTTCCGAAATTGAAATTATACGTTGTATTGGCCTGAAGGGTATCTGCCCATTGGATAAGGACAAATTTATTGGCGATATTAGACGGAAGAATCCGCTTGATATTTTTAATGGGTGGCGAAATGATCAAGTTTTTATTAATATCCTTTAAAGTAACATACTCATCAAAATCCAGACGGAGCTCGTGAATATCTCTTTTGACATTAATCCTTGTTGTATCAATGTTTGAACTTAAAAATTTTGGCGCCAGTGTATCTTTTGGTCCACCGACAGGTGATCCTACTCTTGCACAGGAGTGTACAAGAAAACTGATAACGAATAATAAAAGAAACCTTTTCATGAAAATGTTTAAGCAAAAGTAAACATTATTCTCCAAAAACTTCCTGTCCGGAATTCAAACTATCTTTATTGTCATTCATAACCGTATGAAGTTTGTCCTTCTGTAAAGGGAAATCTTCGAATAATCCGGATAATGCCAATGCTGTATATACTTTGTTTGAATATTTATTCCCTATCGCTACAATGGTCACTTTAGACTTGAGGAGGTGCGCAAATACTGAGTTTGTTCCATGCCACCATCCGTTGTGATAAGTTAGCTTTTCTCCGTTATCAAATATCTTCATTCTGAATCCCAGTCCGTAATTATTCATTCCTGACTTTTCATTGCTGTAAGGTGTGAAAACCATCTGCATAAGATCCGGTTTCAGAAAATCTTTAGAGAACATTGCTTTTGAAAAGTTATATAGATCTCTAGGGGTTGTATACACATTTTTATCTCCATAGATCAGATCCAATCTATCCAGCGGATATAATTTATTTCCACCGTAATAGAAAGACTGTGAAGCGGTAGGAATATCTTTTTCCTGGAAAATATAGGAATTGGTCATTTTAAGCGGCGTGAAAACCATTTCTTTCATCGCCTGCGGAAACGGCGTTTTTGTTACCTTCTCAATCAGTAATGCCAATAAAGCAAAATTCGTATTGCAGTACATAAATCCTGTATCGGTATCTCTTGCCAGATCAGGCTTGTATTTGATGATCATATTCAGAACATCCTGATTGGTGATGAATGGTTTTGAAAGTTCTGCCGGGGCAGGCTGTATTTTGGTGATAAAGTATTCGTATTTCGGAAGCCCGCTTCTTTGGTCCAGCAAAGTCTGAACTGTAACATTAGGATAAGGGAACCCCGGGAAGTATTGAGAAAGATGGTCAGACAATTTTATTTTCCCTGCTTCCACTAACTTCATCATCGCCATAGCTGTAAGTGTTTTTGAAACTGAAGCTACATGTAGTGGCGTATTTTTATCGATTGGCATCTGATTGCCTTCCCTTCCGAAACCTCTGTAGTTTTCATATAAAATTTCGTCGCCTTTAGCTACTAAAATTCCCCCGCTAAGGTCTCCTCCTTCCCATACTTTTTTATAGTACTGGTCTATATAACCAGCCAATGATTCTTTATTGGAAAGCTGCCCATCTTCTTTTGTAAAAACATGACTTAAATCCACATTCCCATAATTCGGAAGATTCGTGGTATTTTCAACTGAAGTCTCTTTGGCTTCAGATTTATTTTTACAGGAAAAAAGGGATAAAGCAACCGTTACAACAAGTAGTAAATTACGCATCTTCATAAGATTCAAAAATGAGCGGCAATTTAATAAAAGTCAAAAGTAAATTATAAATATGAAGGTGACATTATGAATAATTTAACATAATGAGCGCGAAGTATAGAAAATAAAAAGCAAATTCACTTTCTGTAAATTTGCCTTTTATTCTTTTCTGTTTTATTTTTAGCAATGTGAAGCTACAATCTTATCCACAATAAACTGCGCCAGCTTTTCTTTGCTCTGATGAGTCCAGCCAGCAATATGTGGAGTCACGATGGCTTTCTCAGAATTTAACAGGTATTTCAGATCTTCATTTTCGGATTCTATATTCTCGAAAGAAGATTTTTCATATTCCAGAACGTCAAGACAAGTTCCTTTTACCTTTCCTGATTTCAATGCTTCTACTAAACTTTTAGTATTCACATTTTTCCCCCTCGCTGTATTCACAAAATAGAAGTCATTTTTCATCTCAGAAATAAACTTTTCATCAATAAGATAATGAGTTTCTGAAGTCAGAGGAATATGCAAACTTAAAACCTCAGCAGATTCTTTTAATTCTTCTAACGTAACCTGCGTTGCAAATTCATCGGAAAGCCCGGGAAGAATATCATGAAAAATCACTCTGCTTCCAAATCCGGAAAGCCTTTTAGCTGTAGCTTTCCCCATATTTCCATACCCTATCAATCCTACTGTTTTACCCAACAATTCGTCACCTCTGTTTTCTTCTCGTTTCCATATCCCATTTTTCACTTCCTGAGAGGCAATAAAAAGTCTATTCATAATGACAAGCAGCATTCCTACTACATGTTCAGCTACGGAATCTCTGTTTCCTTCCGGAGAATTGATCAGTTGAATCCCCAGTTTTTCAGCAACAGGAATATCAATATTTTCCATTCCGGCACCTACTCTTGCGATAAACTTCAGATTTTTTCCTTTTTCAAGAAAGTTTTGATCTAAAGGAATACGGCTCCTGATGATAATTCCTTCATAATTTTCAATTTTATCACAGACCTCATCATAAGAGGAAGTAAAGTCTTCTTCCAATATAAAGTTCTTTGCTAAAAGCTGTTCGGTGATAAGGGGGTGGTTTTTATCTAAAAGGAGAATTTTCATTTTTTAATATAAAATTAGACGTTAAGAGATTCTTAGATTTAAAAACTAAAATTGATATTTTTTGCAAATTTGATTAAACGCTAATGCCGCTAAGTTCTGAAAAAACAAAGTGCTTTTAAGTTCGCAAAGGCGTTGGCACTCAGCAAAGTTTAAAAGCACTTATTTTTTATAAAGTTTTTGTATTTACTTTTTATTTTTCTTCGGTTCCTCTGGTTCCTGTGGCTCCTGGAATAATTTCTTAAGCTCTACAGATTCCAGTGGTTTCATTCTTCCGGAAAGGATTAATGAAAGTTCTTTTCTGCGGAATGCAGCAGCGTATCTTTCTTTTTCCTCTTCTGTCTCCGGTATCATATCAGGAATAGGAATCGGGCGGTTGAATTCATCTACCGCAACGAAAGTATAGATTCCTGAGTTTGTATGAATTTTTTTCTGATTAATAGGATCATCTGACCATACATCTACATATACTTCCATAGACGTAGAGAATGCTCTGGAAACTTTAGATTCCAATACCACTACTCCGCCTTCCGGAATCGGGTGATTGAAGGAAACGTGATTCACAGAAGCGGTAACAACACGTCTTTCACAGTGTCTTGCTGCAGAAATAGAAGCACATCGGTCCATTTTTGCCAAAAGCTCACCACCAAAAAGATTTCTTAAAGAGTTGGTTTCGTTCGGAAGAACGATATTAGTCATAATGGTCAGGGATTCTGACGCTGTTTTTATTTTTGCCATTTATTCTTAGTGTTAATTGGAGCGGCCGGAGCTGGTTTTGTTCCTTTTCCGACAGGTTTTACCAGTGAATCTTTTTTCAAAGAATCTGTTACAGGTACTTTGGTTTCCTGTTTTACTATTTTGGTTGTGTCTTTTACAATTCTATGGGTAGAAGTCTGTACAGAAACATTCGTGAAAGATTTTTTCCCAAAAAGAAGTTCTTCTTGGGTAAAGGCGAAATACACAATGGCCAGAACCGGAATCATAATCAGAAATATCCAAAGAATGGTTTTACTGAATTTGTAATCTTTCTCCCTGTTTACTGATGTATTTACTTTTTCACCATTATTAATATCTGAGAACCTGATCTCTTCCAATCCGTAAAAATCCGGATGACCAGCTTCTACTCTTTTTCCTTTGAAGTGGGTCTCCCCCTCTTCAATAAAAACCGTTCCCAGATTTTGAATTTCAAGAACCTGCTCTGCCTGCAGTTTTTTCTTCCAAAAATCAGTCTGAATCTTCAGGTCACTTCTTGAAGCTTCTAAAGACATCTGTTTCTGTGCGGCGATAAAAGCGGTAAGTTCTTCAGCCTGTACTTCATAATCAATTGCAAATTCAATCTGGCTGGCCGGCGGCAGGATGCTTCCGTTTTCAGAATTGATAATTGCCTTAGAATTCTTCAGAGAAAACACGCCAAAGCCTGGAACCGTGGCAGTTCCAAATTGTTTTAAATATTCTAAAATGTATGCTGAAATATTCATTTGTCGGCAAATTTATAACTTTTTCATGACTTTTGAAGATATTTAACGTACATAAAAAAGACTGCCGAAGCAGCCTTTTGATTATTTTGTACTAAAACCGGAATACATTTATTTAAACTCCTTTTTTAAGCTTAATGAAGAGCAAAATTGCTAAAAAGCACAAAAAGCTGATTTGTAAATTCAAACCTCTATACATCTGGTCTTTCACAATCCCGCAATTTCGCAATTTTACCTTTTTGCCATATCATCAATTACTGTATCTTCCAGCTGATTCCGAACATAAAATTAGTTCCGGCCTGCGAAAAATAATAAGGAGCGCCTCCATAAACCGCACCGTTGTTGACATATTTCTTATTAAACAGATTGTTCACCAATAATTTCAGAGCAATATCGTTGTTGGCAATTTTAAACTGATACTGGGCATTAAAATCGGTAAGGAAATAATCTTTAAGCTGTAAATTTTTATCTTCGGTATTATCCAGATACTGCTTTCCTACATATTGATTCATTAAAGCAAACTGGAAGTTTTTTGAAGGATTGAATTTCAAACCTAAATTTGCAATAATATCCGGAGAGAATGATATTTGAGTATTCCCCAGATTAATCAGACTTCCTTTATTTTTAATATTGAAATCTTCATTTCTGTTTTGGCTTAAACTCAGGTTTCCGGATACCTCCCACTGCTTCGAAAGCTTTGCCAAAGCACCGATCTCAATTCCTCTTCTGTAGCTCTTCCCTGAGTTGGTTCTGATAAACGCTCCTACATTATTCAGTTCGCCATTCAAAACCAATTGATTGACGTAGTACATATAATATAAATTCGCAGTAAATGATACGATCCCGAACTGCTTTTCAATTCCGGCTTCGAAATCATGAAGTTTCTCTGCTTTTACATTATTGTCACTCATCAGATCATCCCTGTTCGGCTCACGGTGTGCGTGGGCATAGGAAAGAAAAACCTTCCCGTTTCCGATTTTATAATTCACCCCCGCTTTCGGATTGAAGAACAGCCAGTTTTTATCAAGATTTCCGCCTTCTCCGTCTCCTGCTGTAATGATCTTTGTATTGTAATCAATGTTTCTGATCTGAAGATCTCCGAAGAATTCAAAATGGTCTCCCGTTCTCCACAAAGCTTTGGCAAAACCTGCTATTTCATTTTTTACAGAGCGGTTTCTATAGTATTCATATTCATTGATCTCCGGAAAATAAACACCGGTCACATTCCCAAAATGCCTTCCGTAATACTGATTGGCTACTACTCCGAAATTCAGATCCACATTTTCAAATTTTCCGTAAAGAGTAGAAACCATTCCATAGAAATCATTATCCAGCCATTTTTTTCTGATAAAATCGGTCACCTCAACTGCCGAACCATTGACAATAGGAACTGTCAGATTATAGTCTTTGTAATGCGTTCCTTTCTCATCGTTTTCATCTACTCTTTTATAATTTTCATAATATCCTCTTCCTTTCGTATAATGAAATGTAGTTTCTAAATTCCAACGGTCATTGAATTTCTGCTCCCAAAGCAATTGATAATGATTCTGTCTGTAGTTATCCGTCTCATTATTGTAAAATTTCTCTTCCCCGGTAAACAAGTCGGTATATTGCCCCGAGTAATTGAATTTAGGATTGGTTTCCCAGGTTTCCCGGTCAATCCCATTCCATGCCTGATAAGTTTTTTCTTTGCCTCCGAAGGCCATGATACGAATTCTGGTTTTTCCTTCTTCAAAAAGAGCGGTAAAATTATAAGAATCCAGATTAGATTTGGCCCGGTCAATATAACCATCAGAATGAATTTTGGTATATCTTCCCATTACAGACAGTCTGTTTTTCCAGAATTTCCCGGAACCCAGCTCTGCTGAATATTTGTAAGTATTGAAAGATCCGTAACTGTCGTCCGTCTTGAAATACATTTTATCTTCCGGCTCCTTTGAGATTACATTGATACTTGCCCCAAATGCAGAAACTCCGTTATTGGATGTCCCCACCCCTCTCTGAATAATAATCTGTGAAGCCGAACTTGTAAGATCCGGAACATTTACAAAGAAAGTTCCCTGACTTTCAGAATCGTTATACGGAACTCCGTTCATCATTACATTGATTCCTCTTCCTGCTACCCCACGAATCCTGAATCCGGTATAACCAACACCGTTTCCTGCATCTGAAGTAGAGATCACGGAAGTCTGGTTCTTCAAAAGAATCGGTAGGTCCTGACCCAAATTCCTGCTGTCTAAATCTTTCTGAACGTTGATAATTTCCTTCGCCACCGGAAGTCTTTTGGTAAAGCTGACCGCTTCAATTTCCCTGATTTTCAGAGAATCTTTATTCTGAGCCTGGATAAAGGCTACAGAGCCTATACTAAGCCCTAAAAAAAATAATCCTTTCATTCTATAAATCTTTACATTTAATGAATAAAAGGGGCGGATTAAATAATGTAACAATCTACTAATTTAACAGTCTAGCAATTTGAATTGGTATATTGTTATCCTGTTCTATTGATACATTTTCAAAATTCCCTAAACAGCATTACCTGTTCCAGGTTCATTGGGTATAATCTCAGCCTGTAAAAGCACCCCTTTATTTCGGGTGCAAAAGTACAAAAAATATACGAGTTTCGGGATTGCGAGTTTTGGAGTAGCAAGAAGCAGCTTTTTCACACCCTATTCAAACATAAAAAATTACCTCTAAAGTCTTTCACTCATCATTTATCATGCTCTAGTAGGTCTTATTATTAGCATCGATATAGTAATAGTTTTTACCATCTTTTGTTACCTCAAACATCTTCCCGAGCTTCCAACTGAAATTTCTCTTGATATTGGAATATTCAAACGGGATAATAATCTTATTGTTCACATCGATCACTCCAAACTTATCATTATTAGATGCTACAATCATAGGATCGGCCACATCATCTCCTTCCAGAATGTACAGGTATTGATATTGCGGATAGATCTGATATTGTCTGTAATCTGCAGCATTCACAAATTTTGATTTTTCGATAATTCCGTAGAATCCGTTGAGAATATAAGCCTGGAACAATTGCTGTTTATACTCCTCAAACTTACATTTCCCCAGATCGGAATCTTTGAACTGATACACTCTTTTCCCCGTATGGTCTACCCGATAGGAAATCATATCCTTTTCGACGGTAGCATAGTCTTTCGTTCCGAATTTTCGAACCTTTTGATTGGGAGAGTTCAGAAGATTACAGTCTTCATAAAAAAATACGGCAATATGATATTCCGGCTGAATGATGAATTTTCCGTTTTGATTGACATACCCGAACTGATCGCCCTTCTTTTTGGGAATCAAAACCGGAAGATCTTTATTGATCACGACCAGATCAGGGTTAGACTGAGTCGTCGAAGTCCCTTTTTTCATCGTAGTTTTCGTTCCGTTTTTATTCCCGATTTTCTTCACAGATCGGGTCTGGGAGAAAACGAAAATCGAAATAAAAACGCACAAAACATTCAGGATATTTTTCATATTCATCATTTGTCCGCAAAATTAAGACCAAAAATAGAAATTATCAAATTCATATTTATAAAGAATCTAAATAATTTCATTCTCATAAAATCGTAAAATTTCGTAATTTTGGGGAACATTTTGAATTGTTTAATAATTTAAAAAACTTTTAAAAAAGAGCGTAGATTATGCTGACCTTATTGGGTTAATGTTGCATCACATGCGAGATCTCAAAATGTCATTAATTGTATTTTTATACAGACCAGTAAAGAAGCAGCGAAATACTCTACCTTTAATATTGAAAGACTTCTATTATGAATATTTATAAGGATTACATCAAAGAGATTGAAGAAAGAAAAAACCAGGGGCTTCACCCAAAACCTATTGATGGCGCTGAATTACTAAGCGAAATCATCGCACAAATCAAAGACACTGGTAATGCAGATCGAGCAGACTCTCTTAAGTTTTTCATCTACAACACCCTTCCGGGAACAACAAGTGCAGCTGGTGTAAAGGCTCAGTTTTTAAAAGAGATCATTCTAGGTGAATCTGTAGTAGAAGAAATCTCTCAGGCTTTTGCTTTCGAATTATTATCTCACATGAAAGGAGGTAAATCCATCGAAGTATTATTAGACTTAGCTTTAGGTAATGATGCTGCCATCGCTCAACAAGCTGCAGACGTTCTTAAAACTCAGGTTTTCCTTTATGAAGCAGACACAAACCGTTTAAAAGAGGCCTACAACAGCGGAAATGCAATCGCTAAAGAAATTTTAGAAAGCTATGCACAAGCTGAATTCTTCACAAAGCTTCCTGAAGTGGCTGAAGAAATTAAAGTGGTTACTTATATTGCCGGTGAAGGAGACATTTCTACCGATTTACTTTCTCCGGGTAACCAGGCACACTCAAGATCAGACCGTGAATTGCACGGTAAATGTATGATCACTCCTGCAGCTCAGGAAGAAATCAAAGCTTTACAGGCACAACATACTGATGCAAGTGTAATGCTTATCGCTGAAAAAGGAACAATGGGGGTAGGTTCATCCAGAATGTCAGGAGTAAACAACGTGGCTTTATGGACTGGTAAGCAAGCAAGCCCATATGTACCATTCGTGAATATCGCTCCAATTGTAGGAGGTACAAACGGTATTTCTCCAATCTTCCTTACTACAGTAGACGTTACCGGAGGTATCGGTATCGACCTTAAAAACTGGGTGAAGAAAGTAGACGAAAACGGAAACCCTGTTCGTAACGAAGCTGGTGAAGTCGTTCTTGAAGAAGCTTATTCAGTAGCTACAGGAACGGTTTTAACAATCAATACAAAAGAAAAGAAATTATATAACGGAGACCAGGAACTGATTGATCTTACAAGATCATTTACTCCACAAAAGATGGAATTCATCAAAGCTGGAGGATCTTATGCGATTGTATTCGGTAAGAAACTACAGACATTTGCTGCTCAGGTTCTAGGTGTTGAAGCTCCGGTTGTTTTTGCTCCATCAAAAGAAATTTCTCACGAAGGACAAGGTCTTACAGCAGTTGAAAAAATCTTCAACAGAAATGCTGTAGGAACTACACCAGGAAAAGTATTACACGCCGGTTCTGACGTTCGTGTACAGGTAAACATCGTTGGATCTCAGGATACGACAGGTCTAATGACTTCTCAGGAGCTTGAATCTATGGCGGCTACGGTAATTTCTCCAATCGTTGACGGTGCTTACCAATCAGGATGTCACACGGCTTCAGTTTGGGATAAAAAAGCTCAGGCTAACATTCCTAAGCTAATGAAATTCATGAACGATTTCGGTTTGATCACAGCCCGTGACCCGAAAGGTGAATACCACTCAATGACTGACGTTATTCACAAAGTTCTTAACGATATTACTGTAGACGAGTGGGCGATCATCATTGGAGGTGACTCTCACACAAGAATGTCTAAAGGAGTGGCTTTCGGAGCTGACTCAGGAACGGTTGCTCTTGCACTAGCTACAGGTGAAGCATCAATGCCGATCCCGGAATCTGTAAAAGTAACGTTCAAAGGAGAAATGAAACCTCACATGGATTTCCGTGATGTAGTTCATGCTACTCAGGCTCAGATGTTGAAGCAATTCGGAGGGGAGAACGTATTCCAGGGAAGAATCATTGAGGTTCACATCGGAACACTTCCTGCTGACCAGGCCTTCACATTTACAGACTGGACAGCCGAAATGAAAGCTAAAGCGTCTATCAACATTTCTGAAGACAACACCCTGATCGAATCATTGGAAATTGCTAAAGGCAGAATCCAGATCATGATCGATAAAGGAATGGATAACCACAACAAAGTTCTTCAGGGATTAATCGACAAAGCTAATAAGAGAATTGAAGAGATCAGATCGGGTGAAAAACCTGCTCTTACTCCGGATGCTAATGCTAAATATTATGCTGAAGTTGTTGTAGACCTTGACGTAATCGTAGAACCTATGATTGCTGACCCGGATGTAAACAACGAAGATGTTTCCAAGAGATATACCCACGATACGATCAGAGATCTTTCTTACTATGGTGGTGAGAAAAAAGTAGATCTTGGTTTCGTAGGATCTTGTATGGTTCACAAAGGAGACCTTAAGATCGTTTCTCAGATGTTGAGAAACCTTGAAAAACAAAATGGTAAAGTAGAATTCAGCGCTCCTCTGGTTGTAGCGGCTCCTACTTATAATATCATTGATGAGTTGAAAGCTGAAGGTGACTGGGAATTATTAGAGAAATATTCAGGTTTTGAATTTAACGATAACGCTCCAAAAGGTGAAGCCCGTACAGAATATGAAAATGTAATGTACCTGGAGCGTCCCGGATGTAACCTTTGTATGGGTAACCAGGAGAAAGCCGCTAAAGGAGATACTGTATTAGCGACTTCAACCCGTCTTTTCCAGGGAAGAGTAGTAGAAGATTCTGAACGTAAAAAAGGAGAATCTCTATTGGCTTCAACTCCGGTTGTTGTTCTTTCTGCGATCATCGGAAGAATTCCAAGTATTGAAGAGTACAAAACGGCAGTTGAAGGTATTGACCTTACTACTTTTGTTCCTTCTATCAAAGAATTAACAAGCACAAGTGCTCACTAACAGACTTGACCAATAAGTCGTAAGACTATTGAAAATCATATGAATGGAAGATTTTGATCCTTTGGGATTTAAAATCTTCCATTTTTTGTTTAGAATCGTTCTATTTTAACCTAAATACGATTTTTTTCCTAGAAAACCGAGAAAATAAAATCTATTTTTTCTTAAATTGAAAGTTATAAAATCTCTTGATTTTAGAATCAAAATCATCCCTATTTATGGATTATAGGAACGTTTTTTGATGTATAAAAAAAATGAATTTTTCTTTTTCAAATATCAGAGAAAGGAATCGTAACGGAAAAAGAACAAAACTAAATACAATATGACTTTTGATATTGATATGATCAAAAAAGTGTATGAGCGTTACCCGGAAAGAATTGCTGCGGCAAGACAAATCGTGGGAAAACCTCTTACCCTTTCAGAAAAAATCCTTTACACCCACCTTTGGGAAGGAAATGCTACACAGGCATATGAAAGAGGAAACTCTTATGTAGACTTTGCGCCAGATAGAGTGGCTATGCAGGATGCTACGGCACAGATGGCACTTTTGCAGTTTATGCAGGCAGGAAAAGCTAAAGTAGCTGTTCCGTCAACCGCCCACGCAGATCACCTGATCCAGGCGAAAGTAGGTGCCGACAAAGATTTACAGGAAGGTATCAACAAAAACTCCGAGGTATTCAACTTCTTAAGTTCTGTATGTGATAAATACGGAATCGGTTTCTGGAAGCCGGGAGCAGGAATCATCCACCAGGTGGTATTAGAGAACTATGCTTTCCCTGGCGGAATGATGATCGGTACCGACTCTCACACGGTAAATGCCGGCGGGCTGGGAATGGTTGCTATTGGTGTAGGAGGTGCTGATGCTGTAGACGTAATGGCAGGAATGGCCTGGGAGCTTAAAATGCCAAAACTTATCGGGGTAAAATTAACCGGTAAAATGAACGGGTGGA
Source organism: Chryseobacterium indologenes (assembly GCA_001013295.1). Lineage (GTDB taxonomy): Bacteria > Bacteroidota > Bacteroidia > Flavobacteriales > Weeksellaceae > Chryseobacterium > Chryseobacterium indologenes_B. The sequence continues at coordinate 95,572 of LAZY01000030.1, forward strand.
CTTCTGCAAAAGACGTTATCTTAAAAGTAGCAGGAATCCTTACGGTAAAAGGAGGTACAGGATGTATCGTAGAATATTTCGGTGAAGGAGCAGAATCTCTTTCCGCAACTGGTAAAGGTACAATCTGTAACATGGGTGCTGAAATCGGAGCTACGACTTCTACTTTCGGATACGACGATTCAATGAGAAGATATTTGGCTGCTACAGGAAGACAGGATGTAGTAGATGCAGCGGATAAAATTGCTGAACACTTAACAGGTGATGCTGAAGTATACGCCAATCCGGAACAATATTTCGACCAGTTAATCGAAATCAACCTTTCAGAATTAACGCCACACTTAAACGGACCTTTCACTCCGGACTTAGCGACCCCAGTTGCTGAATTCAGAGCTAAAGCGGAAGCAAACGGATGGCCACTAGAGGTTGAATGGGCATTGATCGGTTCTTGCACCAACTCTTCTTATGAAGATTTATCAAGAGCAGCTTCTATTGTGGAAGATGCTGTATCTAAAGGTGTAAAACCTAAAGCGATCTTAGGGATCAATCCTGGTTCTGAGCAGGTAAAATTCACAGCGGAAAGAGACGGTTTCTTAGATTCATTCAGAAAATTTGAAAACGCAAGGATCTTTACAAACGCCTGTGGACCATGTATCGGACAATGGGACAGAGAAGGTGCTGAAAAAGGAGAGAAAAACTCTATTATCCACTCTTTCAACAGAAACTTTGCGAAAAGAGCTGACGGTAACCCAAATACCCATGCATTTGTAGCTTCTCCTGAAATGGTAGCTGCTGTTGCGATCTCAGGGAGATTAGATTTCAACCCGATTACTGACACTTTAACTAACGAAGCTGGCGAGCAGGTAAAACTTGACGAGCCTAAAGGATATGAACTTCCTGCAAAAGGATTTGCCGTAGACGACAACGGATACCAGGCTCCATCGGAAGACGGATCCAGCGTTGTTGTAAACGTAAGCCCTACTTCAGACAGACTTCAGCTGCTGGAAGAATTCCCGGCTTGGGATGGGAAAAACATTGAAGGAGCTAAAGTCTTGATCAAAGCTTTCGGAAAATGTACTACCGACCACATTTCTATGGCTGGCCCATGGTTGAAATACAGAGGTCACCTTGACAATATTTCAAACAACATGTTGATTGGAGCTGTAAATGCTTACAACATGGAGACCAATAAAGTAAAAAATGAACTTACCGGTGAATACGGAGAAGTTCCGGCTGTACAAAGAGCTTACAAAGCGGCAGGCGTTCCAACCATCGTTGTAGGAGACCAAAACTACGGTGAAGGTTCTTCAAGAGAGCACGCAGCAATGGAACCTAGACACCTTGGCGTAAAAGCCGTATTGGTAAAATCATTTGCGAGAATCCACGAAACCAACCTTAAGAAACAGGGAATGCTTGGAATTACTTTCGCTAATGAAGCCGACTATGATAAAATCCAGGAAGATGACACGGTTAACTTCTTAGATCTTGATCAGTTTGCTCCAGGAAAACAATTAACTCTGGAATTCGTTCACAAAGACGGAACTAAAGACATTATCATGGCAAACCATACTTACAACGATCAGCAAATCGACTGGTTCAAGGCTGGTTCTGCTCTGAACCTGATCAAGCAACAGGAAAAATAAAAATTAATTGTTAGATCGATTAATAAAAAGGCGGCTTCTCTGGAAGTCGTCTTTTTTGTTTTTGATTAAAGACAGATCATAAGCCGTATTGATCATACAATTATATATTTCATCAAGTAACGCTATCAAAATTCAATAGCGGCGGACTTTAGTCCGTTTTCACAATAAGAAACCATTCCATTGGCTTTAGCCAAAACCTAAAATCGGCTAAATTCTATTTTAATCTCTCTAAAAGATTAGCTCTATAGCTATCCCCTATTGGAACCTCCAGCTCAGAAAGCATGATTTTCTTAGCTCCAATGCTTTTAATTTTATTCAGATTAATGATAAAGGACTTATGAACACGAACAAACCTTTCGGGAAGCTGATTTTCCATCGATTTAAGCGTATCCAGAACAATATACTCTTCGGCTTCCGTCCTGATATTCACATAATCTTTAATGCTTTCGATATAAAGAACATCATTGAAGCTGATACGATGCTGCTGTCCCGAGGATTTGACAAAAAAATGGGTAGATTCTTCTGTCTGAAAAGAAAACCGCTCCTGAGCCTTTACAACACTTTTCTGAAAACGTTCAAAAGAAATAGGTTTCAGAAGATAATCAATAATATTATGTTCATAACCTTCCAAGGCATATTCAGAATAAGCGGTTGTCAGAATATATTTCTGTTTGTCCCCTACGATCTTCATAAAATTGATTCCTGTAAGTTCCGGCATCATAATGTCTAAAAAGATCAGATCACACGGATTATTCTGAATATATTCTAAAGCCGAAATAGGGTTTTCTACAGAAAAAACCAGTTCAAGAAAAGGAATCTTCTCTACATATTGCTCCAACAGGGATATGGCCAGAGGTTCATCATCAACGATGATACATTTGATCTTATTCATCTCGTAAATCAATTGTTAAATCTACTACAAATTCTGTTTCGAGATCCTGTATGTTCAGCTGATAATGACCAGCATATAAAATTTCCAGTCTTTTCTTTACATTTTCAATTCCGATTCCTGAAACTGCATCTTTTGTTTTTTCTTTTTTAAAGTTTAAAAGATAAAAATGTAAAATCTTATGATCATCAGAAATTTTCATTTCAAAACCCTTACCTCTGAAATCACCATGCTTGAAAGCGTTTTCTACAAAAGGAACCAGCAACATCGGAGAAATTTTCAAATGAGGGTACTGTATATCTTTATGTATCTGAAAAAGCTCCGGATTTCTGATTCTGAGCTTTTCCAAAGCAATCAGACTATCAATATACCCCACTTCTTTATCCACTGTAATAACATCTTTCTCGAGGTCTTTTGTACTGTATCTTAACAACTGACTAAGCTCTTCAATAGCCGGAAGTGCTTTATCCGATTTCTGATAAACAAGCGAATAAATATTATTTAATGAATTAAAAATAAAATGTGGATTGATCTGGGTTTTCAATGCCTGAAGTTCAGCTTGCTTTTTTTCCAGAAGAAGTTGTTTTTTATCATTTTCAGCAATCCCATATTTTTCCAATACCCATAAAATTCCGGCTATAAATGTTATAAAAGTGCTTCTAGAAATGTTATCAAAAAAATAGTACGTAAGTCCTGTATTCTCTTTATAGTTCCGAAATCCAAATGTAACTGGCAAAATGAGTTCTTCCAATAAATAACGTAACCCTGTAAAACAAAAAAGCCCTATCAAAAAAACAAAAACAGCCGAATAAAGCTTATCCTGCCTGAAAATCTTAGGAAAAACAAATAAATATAAAATATAGAAACTAAGAATCCTTGCTATAAAGTAGGTAATCTTGAGAACAATGATATGATAGCTAAATTTCTCTGGAAAAAAATAAAAAGGAGTAACAATAGACCCCAAAAAATCAAATCCCCAATAGAGAATCTGAAGCCATATAATTTGCTTTTTTTTCATAAGTAGATGTTTACTTTTTTCAAAGGTCATATACAATCGCCATCTTCATACATGTTTGTTTGCTAGAAAATTTTGTTAATGGTGATTTCATATTCAAATATAAACTTACAGAGTATCATATTTCAATATATTATCGACAAAAGGGTGTTTTTATCCGACAAAACTTTTTTTATCTCTCTAAAGCAGCCGTTCATCTAACTGCCATTTTCTACCAACACTTCAACTCATACTTTTGTTCTGAAAATATAATACAACTATCCTATAAACTATCATTTATACAATATGAAAAAAAATATTTTCTTTATCGCCACCTTAGTATCCTCTTTTGTAGCAGGACAGGTTAAAGACACTGCTAATGTCAACAAGATTGAGGCTGTAGCCGTTAACGGAAAGAAAGCATTAGTAGAACGTAAAGTAGATCGCCTGGTTTATAATGTTCAGAACTCTATGCTTTCCCAGGGAAGCTCAGGAACTGAAGTTCTGGCTGCTACTCCACTGCTCAAGATAGATGAAAACAAAGGACTTCTTGCGATCGCCGGTAAAAACGGAGTTTCTGTGATGGTAAATGATCGTATGCTTAATCTATCAGGGACCGAACTGATCAATTACCTGCGAAATCTTCGTTCTGAAAATATTCTGAAAATAGAAGTGATCACTACTCCACCTGCAAAGTATGAAGCTCAGGGAAACAGCGGAATAATCAACATTGTACTTAAAAAGAATCAGAATCTCGGATGGAGCGGCTATCTGACCACCAACTACAATCAAAAAACATATGCCGGATTCAGCAGTGTGGCAGGGATCAATTACCAAAATGAAAAGCTAAAAACCTCCGTAAAAGTACAGGGATACGATGCAGATAAACGTTCTGTAGAAAATTATAAGATCATCGGCCAGAATTCTTCTGTAAGCAGGGATGACAGACGGGATATGAACGATGGTCTTGGCCTGAATGCCAACTTTGATTATTCGGTTTCTAAAAATGCCAATCTGGGACTGGTTTATGATATTTCGAAAGGCCATTCTGATATGAATATCAATTCTGAACAGAGCTATTTTACCAACAATAGTAAGACTTTACAAACAGCTACTGATTCTAAACACCGTTCCACCTTCACTTCACAGATGATGAATTTATATTTTGATCAGAAATTCGGAGAGCATAAACTAAGCCTTGGGGCCAATTACTACGGAAATCTGCCTGATAACAATGTCAACTTCACGACAAGAAACCTCGCCGATAATTCAGCGCAGATCGTCCGAAACCTTTCTTCCGTGGATTATAAAATTTATTCGGGACAGGCAGATCTGACTTTAAACTTAAAAAAAATTCAGATGGAAGCGGGGGCTAAGTACAGCCAGTTTTCCAATAACTCAGACATCAGCTATTTTAATCTTACCAATGGAAACTACATCATAGATCCCAGCAGAAGTAATCTGTTTGATTATAATGAAAAAAACTATGCAGCCTATGTAAGTTTCAGCAAAGACTTCAGTGAAAAATGGTCTGCCAAAGCAGGTGTTCGGTACGAATACACACAGACCAGCGGGTATTCTCCCACCACTCAATCGGCATCTGAAAACAATTACGGAAAATTCTTCCCTACAGCTTACCTTTCCTACAAAGCTTCTGAAAACAACCAGTTCAGTATTAATTATTCCCGAAGAATCAACCGCCCCTATTTCCGGGCTTTGGACCCATTCCGATGGTATTCCAATCCCAATACTTATTATGCCGGAAATCCAAGTCTACAGCCTTCATTTAATCATAATATAGAGTTCAATTATATTTTCAAAAATAAATTCTCTGCCAATCTTTATTACCAGAGAACGAGCAATAATTTTGACCAGATCTCTTTTCTTGACGGAAAGGACATCACCAGCACATTCTACAATTATTATAACCAGGATAATTACGGACTCAACCTAAATTATACAGACACATTTTTCAAGATCTGGGAAAGCAATATTTCAACTTCGTTCAGTTATAACGAAACGCAAATTACTCAGTTTAATGCTGTTCCTAAAAACGGACAGTCGTTCTATTTTTCCAGTAACAATACTTTCCAGCTCAATAAAGTTAAAACTTTCTTCCTGTTTCTTAATTACTGGCAGAATCTCCCTTCCAGAGACGGATATACTTCTGTAAGGAACAGAGGAAGCTTTGATGCAGGAATTAAAATGAGCCTTGTGGAAAAAGCTCTGCAAATCAACCTTTCTGTGAGTGATATTTTTAAACAATCCGGTTATAAGGGTGATATGTATTTTGCAGACAATACCCAGTCTTTCAACAATTACTGGGATGCCAGAAGAATGACCCTCAGCATCACGTATACCTTTGGAAACCAGAAAATAAAATCAAACAACAGAGCCATCAATTTCGAAGAAAAAAACCGCGCACAATAATTTAATCTTAACCAAAATCAACATTATGAAAACTTTTATTTATATTTTTTTAGTATGCCTTTCTACATCAGTATTTTCTCAAAAGAAACCTTCGGATTATTTTAGAAATCCAAAAACTAAGGTACTGGTGGTAGGTTCTTTTCACTTTGATTATCCTAATCTTGATGCTCACAAAACCAATAAGGAGGATCAGATAGATGTGCTTTCTCCGAAAACGGCAAAGGAAGTTACTGAGCTTGTAGAATATATCAAAAAATTCAAGCCTACAAAAATTGCTATAGAAGCCTGGCCAGACTGGAATGCCAATCAAAAGCTGAAGGAATATAACGAAGGGAAACACCGTGACCAAAGAGACGAACGTTATCAGCTTGCGATGAGGATCGCCAATGAACTTACAATTAATGAATTGTTCAGCATTGACGCAGAGTCTGTTCTGGATGACCTTGAAAAACAATTTGGGAAAACGGATTCTGTATTTTTTAAAAAACTCATGAAAGACTATGATTTCAGAAGTGATGATCCTATTTCTCAACAATTTATTGCCTTCTATAAGAGTTCTGAACCTAAAAATTTCAAATCTCTACTGGACAACTTTATTTACATGAATTCCAAGGAAAGCCATCGATACGGATATGGAGCCTATCTCAGCGGAGATTTCAAACTGAGAGAATATGACGGTGCAGACATGCTTGCTCTTTACTGGTACAGCAGAAATCTGAGAATGTTCCGCAATATTCAAAAAATTCCTCACAACGGTGAAGACAGAATTCTTGTCATCGCCGGGAACGGTCATGCTGCAGTATTACGACAACTTTTCACTTCTTCTGCAGAATACGAGTTTATAGAATTCTCATCAATGAAAGAATAAAATTACACAGCTCATTGTAACAAAGTTTCTTTTTTGGCGTCTAACTGAGTATTAGTAAAAAACATTATGAAAAAAACTATATTCGCTTTATCACTTCTGGGTTCTGTTTTTGTTTTTTCACAGGAAAAAAGTAATAATACAACCAAAGAGAAACAAATTGAAGGGGTAGTCATCACCAAAACTAAAAAAGCCGTTGAACAAAAAGCAGATCGTACCATTTTCGACTTTTCTGAGCAACCTCAGCTGAATAACGGAAATGTACTGGAAGGAATAAAAAAACTACCGGGCCTTGTATCTACAGATATTGCCGGAATGATGTATCAGGGAAAAATGCTGGAAGTATACCTCAACGGAAGACCTTTGAATATTACGTCCAATGAACTGAATTCCTTCCTTGAAGGTATGCCTGCCAATTCTGTAGAAAGAATTGAAGTGATCACTCAACCGGGTGCTGAATTTCCGGCAACTTCCGGAGGCGCAATCATGAATATCATCACTAATAAAAACGCCAATAAATATTTAACAGCAACTTATTCGGGAAATTACTCTTTCACGAATTATGATAAATACAGAAGCAGAACTACTAATTCTGTTAATTTAAATGCAAGAAATAAATATTTCGGATGGCAGCTGAATGTAGGCCAGAATTATCGTGAAAGTATGCTCAATGGGCAGCAGGATGAACTTCTTAGCAGTAACACAGACCGATTTGGACGTGGATATTTCGCAAAATCCGGATTAACCTTTGATTTGGGACAGGACCGTTTGTTATTAAACTACGATATTTATCACAATAATAATGACAATTACACTTTAAGTAACGGACATGGAGATCTGCCTTTTGATAATGATAAAAATAATCTGAAAAAAGCTTTTTATACGTCTTCCGATGTTGCTCATACCAATAGCCTGAGACAGGAAGCTGTCGTAACGTATCAGAAGCGTTTTGCTGACAAATCTCAAAAGCTTGACTTTCAGTTTGGCTACACAAGATCGGATAGTAAATTCTCTCAGGACAACTTCTTCCAGGTTGGTACATTTGTAATGCCCTCAAACCCGCCCATCAATAGCCCTACGAATGGTTTAAAAGATATTCTGAACAATAAATCGGTAATGAATATTGCCAATTTCAAAGTAGACTATGCCCAACCCATTAAACTTCTTGATGGAGGAAAAGTAAGCTTTGGAGGATTGTATGAAAGACAAAAATATGACACGGAAAGTTTTGGTTTAACCAATCTTGAATATCAGAGACAGACCGCTTCCACCTATCTGGAATTCCAGGCTAAACTGAAAAAATTTGACTTCACCTTAGGGTCAAGAGCGGAAAACTATGATATTTCTGGGGTAACAAGATATTTCGACAAAAATGCGAATCTTGTGGAGGCTAATCTGATTCCTTTCAACAAGTTCAAGTTCTTCCCCAATGCAAGTGTACAGTATAACATGATGAATCAGCTGTATATTGCCGCTAATTACAACAGAAAAATAAGTTTACCAAGTATTTCTGCTCTAAACCCGAATAACGTAACATTCTCCGGGCCAAGTACGGAAGTAAATGGTAACCCTAACTTACAGCCTACTATTTTCGATAATTATGAAATAAAAATATCGGCTTTTGATTATGCATTTATTGGATATAGCGTAAGCTCGGCAAGCAATCAGGTAGCACAGATCATCAGAAAAGACGGAAGAAAACTCTTTAATGAGCAGGTAAATATTTCGAATATGAAAATCCACAACTTCAACGTTGGCTTACCCATTCCTTTTATGATTTTCAGCAAGCCTATGAGCGAAATCATGAAATTTAATTTCAACCCTGATAAGATTAATTTCATGTATTTATATGCCGGCTATCAAAAACATGAAATTGACAACCTGAATAATAAAGGATTCTGGATTTTCAATATTATGACGCAGATCATTTTACCGAAAGACATCAAACTTACAGCCAATTATAGTTATCTGACTCCAAAAGCAGGGTATTTTTACTTCACTGCAGAGAAACCATTCAATAACTCGTTTGATATTACTTTAACGAAGAAATTTATGAACAACCGCCTGACGCTTTCTGTTTTTGCGAATGACATCTTCAACGGACAGGTAATGCAGGTACGATCTAATCCACCATCAGGAATGCCGGTAATGATCAGCAGTAAATATGATACGAGAAACTTTGGACTTTCTATCAACTATAAAATTCCAACGAGAAATAAACTGGCAAAAGAAGATCCGAATATCTTAAACCAGACTAAAAAAGAAGATAACGGCGGAGTAATGCAGCAAGGACAATAATTCTTCTTAATAACAGAATAAAAATAGGCGGTAAAATGATTACCGTCTATTTTTTTGGCTTTGAGTAAGTTTTGGCTGAAGCCAATGGATGGTTTTAAAAAGTGAAACGGGCTAAAGCCCGTTCCTATTGATATTAAAATGATGTTATTGGTGAAAACATTTGCATCAAAAATCGATCGTCTGAAATCTCCAGTTCAGTGTATCCACAAGTGTTAGCTGATTCAAGGTTACCGGAAGGCCAGCAATAATCTTCAACGTCTGAAGTGCCATCATACTTCCTATCATTCCAGGCAGTGCTCCTAAAACTCCCAGGCTATCACAATCCGGAATATCCTCGTCAAAAGGCGGTTCGGGGAAGAGATCTCTCAGATTTTTACTTTCTTTATGATTAAATACTGCTACCTGGCCTGAAAAACCAAGAATACTTCCATAGACCAGCGTCTTTTTAAGCTTTACACAGGTATCATTCACCAGGTATCTTGTGGAAAAATTATCCGATCCGTCCACAACTAGGTCATATTGGGAAAGAATTTCATCTGCATTGGATGCATTGATTTTCTGTTCTATAGCAACAACATTCACCTGATGGTTAAGCTTTTCAACAAATACCTCAGCACTTTTCACTTTAGATCTCCCGATGCTCTCCTCAGTGTGAATGACCTGGCGGTTTAAGTTATGCAATTCTACGAGATCAAAATCTGCAACGCCCAGAGTCCCAACACCGGCTGCCGCGAGGTATTGGATAACAGGACTTCCGAGACCGCCAGCTCCAATGACAAGCACCTTTGAAGTCATCATCTTCTTTTGACCCTCCAATCCTATTTCTTCGATAAAGATCTGCCGGCTGTACCGTGAAAAAATATCTTCTTTCTTCATGTTGTATTGAATTGAACCATTAAGGTGATTTAAGATATTTAGAAAAATTAAGATGGGCTTCGCCTTAAGCCATTTCTCCTTCAAAAAATCTTTGATTTTTCTCTTAATTGATCTTCACCCCTTAAAAAGTCTTAATGGTTTAAATATTTTAAAATTAAAAACCACTGTAAACGGAATCCCAGTCTTTCATTACCGGATCATATCCTGCTTTTCTGATCATCCGCCTGATCTCTTCCATACTTCTTTCGTCGCTGGTCTCAAATTGTTCCAAAGACTCTTTATCCACAGAGTATCCACCGGGATTGGTTTTGGACCCCGCACTCATTGCTGTAGCTCCCAATGAAACGATATTATTTCTGAAGGTCTCGTTCTCTCTTGTGGATATTGATATCTCCAGATCTTCATTCCAGATTCGGTAAGCACAGATTAGCTGTAAAAGGTCTTTATCTTCCATCACAAAGTTCGGTTCAATAATTCCTTCCGCCGGCCTCAGCCTTGGAAAAGAGACCGAAAATTTACTTTTCCAATACTGTTTTTGAAGATAATCGATATGAAGAGCATTAAAGAAACTGTCCACACGCCAGTCTTCAAGCCCCAGCAGAACTCCCAATCCTATTTTGTGAATTCCGGCTCTTCCTATTCTGTCCGGTGTATCCAGACGGAAATGGAAATTGGATTTTTTACCTTTCGGATGGTATTCTTTATACACGTCCTCATGATAAGTTTCCTGATAGACCAATACGGAATGTACCCCCTCTTCGTGCAGCAGGCTGTATTCTTCTTCCATTAAAGGCTGTACTTCGATCGATATATTGGAGAAATGTGGTTTTAGCAGACGGACGGCATTCTGAAAGTAAGGCACTCCAACAATTTTATTGGCTTCTCCGCTTACCAGCAAAACATGATTCACCTCCATTGATTTCAGCACAGAAGCTTCAACCATCAGTTCCGTATCTGAGAGCGTCTTCCTTTTTAAAGGATTATCTAAACTGAATCCACAATAAGTACAGATATTCTGACATTCATTGCTGAGATATAATGGTGCATACAACTGTATCGTTTTTCCGAAACGCTTTTGGGTAAGGGCTTGTGTCATTTTTGCCATCAATTCCAATTCGTGTGAGGCAGCGGGTGAAAGAAAGTTCAGGAAATCGTGCGGCGTTTTATTTCTCTTCTGAAGGCTGCATCTGACATCTGCCTGACTTACTTTCTCAAGCTTATTCTTTATTTCATCCCATTGGTAGCCTTCAAAAACATCTTTAAAGCTTTTCATTCTGCTGATTTTATTCAAATAAAAACGAAGTAAGCGGACTGGAAGCTTCTGCATGGTTGGCTATAGCTCCTAATCCTGATTCAAAAGCTCTTCTCCCGGCGATTACTCCTTCTTTAAATGCGACAGCCATATTCACAGGATTTCCGGCAACAGCAATTGCAGTATTCACCAAAACTGCATCTGCTCCCATTTCCATTGCTTTTGCAGCATCTGAAGGGGCTCCTATTCCTGCATCAACAACTACAGGAACGTTGCTTTGACTGATGATGATTTCTAAAAAGTCTAATGTTCTCAATCCTTTATTGGTTCCAATTGGTGCTCCTAAAGGCATTACCACAGCCGTTCCTGCATCTTCAAGGCGTTTGCACAATACCGGATCTGCATGAATATAAGGCATGACCACAAATCCTAATTTTGCAAGCTCTTCGGTAGCATAAAGTGTTTCGATAGGATCTGGTAATAAGTATTTGGGATCAGGATGAATTTCCAGCTTTACCCAATTGGTTTCCAGAGCTTCTCTGGCCAACTGAGCTGCCAATACAGCTTCTTTTGCCGTTCTCGCTCCTGAAGTATTGGGTAAGAGATGAACGTTGGTTTCTCGTAATGAATCCAGCAGGTCATCTTCTGCGGATTGGGCATCTATTCTCTTTAATGCCATGGTCACCATATCTGTTCCTGAAGCAACAACGGATGATGCCATATCTCTTAAGCTTCCGAATTTTCCTGTTCCCAGAAACAGTCTCGATTCAAAAGTTCTGTCTGCTATAATTAGTTTTTGATTATTCATATACAATAATTTGTTTTCAAAAGTTTTATACAATCACCTGTTCAGTTTTTTAGGTTCACTGAAAAATTTCGGTATTGGTGATTTCTTTTTTAAATTCATTAATAATAGAGGGTTGTCTTGTTATCGCACCTGAAACGGATACACCATAAATTCCGATCTGCTGCAAGAGAACAATATCTTCAGGAATGATGCTGCCTATTGCAAAAATTTTGGGTAGCTCCAAGGATTGTTCTTTAAGATTTTCTACAATTCTCCGATAGCCTTCAAAACCAAGGACAGGACTTAACTTTTCTTTGGTATCTGTAAATCTTAAAGGGCCAAGTCCTATATAATCACAGGGCTCATTTATTCTCTGCAGAACATCGGAAATGGTATTGGCTGTTCCACCTATTATTTTATTTTTTCCTAAAATAAATCTTGCCTCATCAATTGAACGGTCATTCAATCCGAGATGAACACCATCTGCATCTATAGCCTCTGCCAGTTCTACATGGTCATTAATAATGCAAACAGCCTGATATTCTGAACACAAAAATCTTGAAGTTTCACATAGAAGTATCAATTCTTCATCCGGAGCATTTTTCCAGCGTACCTGTACCCATTGTATCCCATGGTCCAAAGCTTTCCGGATATTAAGCTCCTGTTCTTGTCTTGTTTTCCCTTGTGATATATATTGTAGTTTTTCCATTTGGTATGAATGTTCCTTACAAAAAGGAATCTTTTTTTAAATGATTAAGGACAGTTTTCCTGCATTTCACAAAAATGTCAAGCGGGTCTTCATTCTCCCAAACGGCACCTAATAATGCTGCTCCGTCTGCTCCGGCATCAAAAACTCTATTGATATTTTCAGGCCTGATACCTCCCAGTGCCATCAGCTTTACCTCCTTATTATTTCTGTATATTATATCCTCCATGATTGTTGAGTTTTCACCATATCCCTTTTTGGAAATACTGGGAAAGAACGGGCTTATGAAAGCATACTCCCATTCTTTTCCCAAAGTATTGTATGTACTCATGTCATGTACGGAAGTGGAAATACTGCTGTCTCCTGTAAAAGATTCATATTTTCCCTCCTTCCAGTCTTTCTCCCTGAAATGAAACCTTGAAATCCCATAGTCTTTTCCCAATTCATAGTGGGTATGAAGAACCAATCTGGAATAAAATGACGGATCAATCTCACTGATCAACTCCGACATTTCTCTCTTTCCCATCTGTGGTTTTCTGATATGGAGCAGATCCAATCCCGCCTGCATCATCTGATTGATCATCACAACCTCATTGGGAATCATTATTTCAGGAGTGATGACTAGGATCATATATAGATTTCTTTTCCTTTTTCAATAAATTCCTGAGATTTATCCAACATTCCTTTTTCTGCAGATTCACGGATTTCCTGTGTGATTTTCATTGAACAGAATTTTGGCCCGCACATCGAACAGAAGTGTGCGATTTTTGCTCCGTCAGCAGGCAGGGTTTCATCATGATAGGCTCTAGCCGTCTCCGGATCTAATGAAAGATTGAACTGATCTTCCCATCTGAATTCAAATCTGGCTTTACTTAAAGCATTATCCCTGTATTGTGCTCCGGGATGACCTTTCGCCAAATCTGCAGCGTGGGCAGCCAGTTTATAAGTAATCACTCCTACTTTTACATCCTCTTTATTCGGAAGTCCTAAGTGTTCTTTTGGAGTTACATAACAAAGCATTGCACAACCAAACCATCCAATCATTGCCGCTCCTATTCCTGAGGTGATATGATCATATCCGGGAGCAATATCAGTCGTCAAAGGGCCTAAAGTATAAAATGGTGCTTCCTGGCATTCTTCCAGCTGTTTTTCCATATTTTCTTTGATCATATGCATCGGAACGTGGCCCGGTCCTTCGATCATCACCTGTACGTTATGCTTCCAGGCAATTTTTGTCAGTTCACCCAGAGTTTCCAATTCTGCAAACTGTGCGGCATCATTAGCATCTGCAATAGAACCCGGACGCAGACCATCTCCCAGAGAAAAAGCCACATCATACTTCTTCATAATTTCACAGATCTCTTCAAAATGCGTATATAAAAAGTTTTCTTTATGATGATAAAGGCACCATTTTGCCATAATAGAACCTCCTCTGGATACAATTCCGGTCATTCTATTGGCAGTCAGATGAATGTAACGCAATAACACTCCGGCATGGATGGTAAAATAAGATACACCCTGCTCAGCCTGCTCAATCAAAGTATCTTTGAAAACTTCCCAGGTAAGATCTTCCGGCACTCCTTTTACTTTTTCCAATGCCTGATAGATCGGAACGGTACCTATAGGAACCGGACTGTTTCTGATGATCCATTCTCTCGTTTCATGAATATTCTTTCCTGTTGAAAGATCCATAATCGTATCAGCTCCCCAACGGCAGGCCCAAACTGCTTTTTCAACTTCTTCATCGATACTTGATGAAACCGCACTGTTTCCGATATTGGCATTGATTTTCACCAAAAAATTTCGTCCGATGATCATCGGTTCACTTTCCGGGTGATTGATATTATTCGGGATAATAGCTCTTCCTGCAGCGATTTCCTCTCTTACAAACTCGGGTGTGATCTTACTTTTGGGGGTATTGGCTCCAAAACTATTCCCGATATGCTGGCAGGCCATCTCCTTAGGAACGGCTTTAAGCTGTTCTATTCTTTGATTTTCCCTGATCGCTACATACTCCATTTCTGCAGTGATGATTCCCTGTTTTGCATAATAAAGCTGTGTCAGTTCTTTTCCTTCTTTTGCCACTTTAGGTTGATGATCATAGGAAAAGCGCAGTTCATCAAGCTTAGGATCTGCCAGACGGGCTTTCCCGTATTCTGAGGTAATTCCTTCCAGGACATCCACATCTTCTCTATCGAGAATCCACTGCTCTCTTAGTCTTGGAAGTCCCTTTTGAATATCGATTGATGCATTTTCATCGGTGTAAGGACCAGAGGTATCATAAACCGTTACCGGAGCATTTTCTTCGAATTTTCCGTTGGTAAGCTTTGTGGGGCTAAGCTGTATTTCACGCATTGCAACGCTGACAGGATGAATTTTTCCTTCAACATAAATTTTCTTTGAGTTCGGAAATGGCGAACATGTAATGGAGTGAGCCATAAATATTGGTATTAAATATGAGAATTATCCGCCCTGAGTGGCAGTAATGATTAAAACAGAATCGTTGTGGTTGAGGAGGGTTTCCGCCCAGGCAGACAGCGGAATAATACGGTTATTGAGCGCTACAGCGATGCCTTTTCTTTTTCCGGGCAGCTCTATAGCCAGTAATGCTTCCAGATTCTCAGGAAGTATATCAAATGTTTTTCGGGTGTGGTTGATTATAAGTTCCATTCCTAATGATTTAGATACACTTTAGGAATGGCCATTATTGTACAATAGAATGTACAGCAAAAGTCATCTACTTTTCCCTACGCTGGTATGATCCAGATCAGGTTCAAAGGGTAAAATCTCAGTCTGTGATAACAGACACCCCTAAAGTTCGAGACGAAGTTAGTTATTTTTTCAGAATGGGCAAAATCCAATTTCATTAGCTATAAAAAAGGCCGGAAACTCTAAAGCTTCCGACCTTGATATTTGAATAACAATAAATTGCTATTTCTTGATCACTTTTTTCTGTTCCTGAGAACCGTCCTTCATTTCCAGCATCAGAATATACATTCCTTGTGAAAGATCACTTAACCTCAATACAGAGTCCGGGTTATTAATCGTTCTGATCAGCTTTCCGGTAATGTCTGTTATTTTGACTGATTTTACCAGTTCCGGTCTGCTGATGTTGATATAATCAGAGAAAGGATTCGGGTGTACTTTTATCTTTTCTTTCATTTGGGTTTCTGAAGTTGACATACAGCTTATTTCAGCCGTTACCATGGTTCTTGCAGATTCACATGTAGGTGTGAAATTCAAATTATAGAAATAAAAATAATAGGACGGATAGCTTGAAAACGTTGTCCCGGTAATGACCACTTCGGGAGTAGAATAGGGAAATACAGCACCTCCATTATTTCGGTATAGTTTTGCTGTTCCTGTTCTTCTCATGGCATAGGTTCCCGGAGGTAATGAAACATTTAAAGGAACTGTCTGTGCCGTTGTATTTCCTGACACGGTTGTTGTAAACGGTATAGATGTAATAGAAGTTCCTGATGCTGTAAGAATCTCAATGGCTCCAGTCTGTCCTACTGTTCCCGGAAATATATCAACAGAGTTTAAGGCTATATTTGTTTTTGCTGTAAACAGTAAATCCCAGCTGGTAGATTCTGCACTTCCTGATCCTACACCTGCAGGCGTTGCAGGTCCCACATTCGTTGCATTACCAATATTGGCAGCCGAAGCCCAGTAATTGGTGGTTGAAGATATGGACGGTGTGGTAAATGTATTTCCTGTTCCCAGCTGATTACCTCCTGTTTGTGTATCATACCATCTGATGGTAGCTCCCGGAGCTGCTGTAGCAGACAAAGTTAACGTTGTAGATCCTGTAGTACATGCTGTTGCTCCTGTTGTCGTTATAAGTGATGGTGGCATACATTGCGTTGAAACCTGTACAGGTAAAGAAGTCCACATGCTGGTATCACCCCCTCCACAATTTGATCTCACCCAAATGTAATAAGTAGTTGATGGGGCTAAAGAATTTAAAGTGGTTGATGTACCCGATACCGGAGGTATACTTGGTGCTGTAGAAGATGTAGGGGCAGTATTGTTTGTACTGTAATATACATCATATGTTCCCGGAGCAGAAGATGAAGCATTCCAGGATATGGCAATAGTATTGGCTGTTGTTGCTCCGGCCGATAATCCTGACGGAGTATAGCAGGATGGAGGAGTCCAAGTATAGGTCAAGCCAGCAGGAGGCATTCCCGGAACAGCACTTGAACTATTGAAAGACTGAGTACTGGTGTTTAATGTTCCTGGAGTAGAATTGACAAATTCCGATGATGAAGTATTGAGCCTGTTATTAAAATCACTGTTTGAACTGCCTCTCAATCCGACCTGAACTGTAGAGGAAACAGCTGTATTTCCTAATAAAAATGCCCCGTTATTATATACAGTTTTAATAGTATTAGAGGTTTCCTGAAGTATAACCTGGAAAGAAAATACATAAACGTTTGTTACAGAAAGGGTGTAAACAGGTCTGAAATCTTTCCATTGTATCACAACTTCCCGATTCGGGGCAGTTCCTCTAGTTGTCCAGCTGATATTTCCTGTACTACCATTAATATCAAATATCGAATTCAGATCCCTTCCCCAGGCAGCAATAGCTCCATCATATGCCGCAGTACCAGATATAGGAGTAGTTGTACCGGAAGTAGGAGCCGTTGCTCCAAAAGTGATAAAGCCATTGGTAGAAACATTGGCAGAATTATACGCTGTACCGTTAAAAACAAAATTAAACGGCAAACTTATCGGATACAGATTACTATCAAGACTGGTAGCTGCTGTATTACCTGTTGCATCGCCTAAAACAGTTCCTGAAATAGAATTATAATTTCCTGAAGATTGAGAAAAGGTATAACTGCTCACCTGTGCAGAGGTCATCCCAACTCCTCCCAACAGGATCGTTAATCCTGATAAAATCTTTTTAAAGTTATTTGACCTTCTTTTTCGTTGAAGAGAAAACGGGTAAAAATGTTTCATATCTTGTCATATTTTAAGTTGAAACCAAGATATGAATTTTTAAATTAGTAAATAATCTATTTTTTAGATGAAAAATATTCAATAAAAATATTATTTAAACAAATATCCAACATGAATTAAAAAATAAATACAGGAAATAAATAAAATTAAAAATATTCATTATAAAAGAAAAATCCTGCAAATATGCAGGATTTATTATTCTTCACAAGCTCTCCAGATCGCATCATTCTGCGGAACCGGGGCTATGATTTCTATGTTTTCTTTAGTCACCGGATGAATAAATTCCAGTTTCCTTGCATGAAGATTGATTCCGCCATCAGGATTGGAACGCGGCGCTCCATATTTAAGATCCCCTTTAATTGGAACTCCAGTTTTGGATAACTGTGCTCTGATCTGATGATGTCTTCCGGTTTCAAGATCAATTTCCAACAGCAGATAATTGTCAAGTGTTTTGATCACATTATAGGTAAGAATTGCTTCTTTGGCCCCTTCTGTTGCCTTTGGAAAAACAATAGCCTTATTATTTTTTTCGTTCTTCTTTAAATAATGTACCAGCCTTTGGCTCTGAGGAATCATTTCTTTTCCTACCACTGCCCAATAGGTCTTTTTAACCTCACGATTCTTGACCATCTGTGTAAGGCGGGAAAGGGCTTTGGATGTTTTGGCATAGATCACCAGCCCGGAAGTGGGACGGTCTATACGATGGACCAAGCCGAGAAAAACATTTCCCGGCTTAGCATCTCTTATTTTGATAAAATTCTTGATAGATTCCAATAGTGACTCATCACCAGTCTTATCACCCTGTACAAGCTGGCCGACTTTTTTGTTCACTACCAGAAGATGGTTGTCTTCATATACAATCTGCTCCTTCATTCAGTTTATCGGTTTCGGTTTTTATTTGACATTGAAAGAATAATCCCTGCCAAAAGACCAACTGTTTTCATTTTGGCAATCATTGAACTATCCGGCAATAAGGCTCCTATTACACAAACTGCTGCTGCAACATACATCGCATACATAAAGTTTTTATTGGTCAGCATAGGTGCCTGAATAAAGAAACTTGCTCCTATCAGAATATAGAAGACTTTTCTGGACAGCAAATGATTGATTTCCGGGGAAAACAGATTGAAAAACCCTACTGCAAGACAGATCAGTGCTGCAATGGATAAAATTCCCTGGATAGATTGTTGTTGATTTTGCATGAATTAATAACTTTCGTTTTCGTTTGGAAATTCTACGTTCTTTACATCTTTTACGTATTGAGAAACAGCTCCTGTAATTTCTGTATAAAGATCAAGATACCTTCTTAAGAATTTCGGACTGAAACCTTTGTTCATTCCTACCATATCATGATACACAAGAACCTGCCCGTCGCAATCTGCACCTGCACCGATTCCAATAGTTGGGATAGAAATACTTTCAGTCACTCTTTTTGCTAATTCTGCCGGAATCTTCTCCAATACAATAGAGAAACAGCCTAATTCTTCCAAAAGTTGTGCATCAGCAATCAATTTTTCTGCTTCCGCTTCTTCTTTAGCTCTTACTTTATAGGTTCCGAATTTATAAATCGACTGTGGTGTCAATCCCAAATGTCCCATTACAGGAATCCCGGCATTGATGATTTTTTTGATTGATTTCGAAATTTCTTTTCCTCCTTCAATCTTCACCGCATGAGCACCTCCTTCCTTCATCATTCTTACAGCAGACTCCAATGCTTTTTCAGGATTACTCTGATAAGTTCCGAAAGGCAGATCCGCAACCACCAAAGCTCTGTCAGTTCCCCTTACCACACTTTGAGCGTGATAGATCATTTGGTCTAAAGTAATTGGCAAGGTCGTTTCAAAACCTGCCATTACATTTGCTGCAGAGTCTCCAATCAAAATAGCATCTACTCCACCTGCGTCTACCATCTTTGCCGTGGTAAAATCATAAGCGGTAAGCATTGTTATTTTCTCCTTGTCGAATTTCATTTTACGCAAGGTTTCAGTCGTAACTTTTTTAATTTCAGAGTGAACAGACATACTTTATCTATTTTTTAAAAGTTAAAAAGTCGGCGTTTAGCCGACTTAAGTTTTTTATGATTTTTATAAAACTACGTGACCGAGTTTCACGAGTTTATCGTGATTGAGAATCTTGATATTTCTTCCGTCTACTTCAATCAGACTATCCTGTTTGAATTCTGAGATCAGACGAATGGCACTTTCTGTGGCAGTACCGATGATATTGGCAATCTCTTCTCTTGTCAGCGAGATCTTGATAAACCCTTCAGGATCTACTCCCAGTTTCTGTTCAAGAAGCAATAGGATCTCAGCAAGCCTTTCTCTTACCGTCTTCTGTGCAAGGAAGGTAATAGTGTTGGAGGATTCTCCTAGTTCGTACGAAATTTTTTGAAGCATTACGAAAGACAACTGTGGGTCTACCTCCAAAAGATACATGAATATATCAGCAGGTAAGAAAACACATTCTATATCTGTCATAGCTTCTGCTTTGGCCTGGAAATTTTCCCCGCAAAGCAAAGAACGATAGCCGATAATATCCCCTTCTTTGATAAATCTTAAAATCTGATCTTTTCCGAATGCTCCGGATTTTGAAAGTTTAGCGGCTCCTTTTTCAAGAACAAACACTCCTTTTGGGGTTTCTCCATCCTCAAAAATCGTATCGTGTTTCTGAAAACTCAATCTTTTTTTACCGTTAATATATTTTTCAAAATCTGCGCTAGAAAGTCTTTCCTTAAATGATTTATCATTAAAAACTCTGGCGAACCTCTCTTCAATTGCTATCTGTTGTTCCTGCGGCATTTTATATGATATTTATCACAAAAATAGAACTTTTTAACACGATAAACAAAAAAAATTGTTATAATTTTGTAGTTCAATATTTTATGGGGTGAGCGAGAACTGTTTTCATTGTGGTCAAGGTATAGAAAAAGAGAGAATTTTATTTGATGAAAAGACTTTCTGCTGTAACGGATGTAAATCTGTTTATGAGATTCTGAATTTAAATAATTTAAGCAACTTTTACGAACTGAATAAAGGGGCCGGAATCCGACCGGGTGATGAAAATTCTACTCAGTTCGATTATCTGGACACTCCCGAAATCTTTGAAAAGATCACAGACTTCTCAGAAGGAAACACCAGTCTTGTTACATTCAAGATCCCTGTAATACATTGTTCTTCTTGCATTTGGCTTCTGGAAAGCCTTCATACATTAAACGATCACATCAAGTATTCTCAGGTTAATTTCACCAGAAAGACCTTACAGATCTCATTCAACCATAACGATCTGAAATTAAGCCAACTAGCTAATTTTTTAACGAATTTAGGATACAAACCTGTAATCAGTCTTGAGACGGCGGAAAAAAATGTTGACCATCTCGACAAATCGCTCCTTGTCAAGTTCGCTATTGCAGGATTTGCTTTCGGAAACGGGATGTTCCTTGCTTTCCCTGAGTATGTAGGCGGTGAAGATTACTGGATGGAGCATTACAAAGGGCTTTTCAGAGTATTGATGTTCTTATTGGCCTGCCCTGTTGTATTTTACTCAGCTTCGGACTACTATAAATCCGCATGGTACGGATTAAAAAATAAAATTGTCAATATTGATGTCCCTATTGTACTGGGAATTTTCGTTCTTTTTGGCAGAAGTATCTATGAAGTAGCCACAGACTACGGTCCCGGATATTTTGATACGCTTTGTGGCCTTCTGTTCTTTATGCTGATGGGTAAACTCTTCCAAAAGAGAACTTACAGCGCCCTTTCCTATGACAGAGATTATAAATCTTTCTATCCTATTGCTGTTACCAAAGTAGACTTTGAAGGAAAACAGGAAAACATTCTGCTTTCAGAAGTTAAAGTAGGGGACAGAATTTTAGTTAGAAACCAGGAAATCATCCCGGTAGACGCCATTCTGATCAACGGAGAAGGGAATATCGACAACAGCTTTATCACCGGAGAAAGTGAAAGCATCAGCAAGCAGCCCGGTGACAAGATTTTTGCCGGAGGTAAGCAGGTAGGTTCTTCTCTTGAACTGGAAGTAATCAAAGACGTAGACCAGAGTTATCTGACCCAGCTTTGGAACAAAGAAGCTTTTAAAAAGCACGAAACGGGACTTGATACCCTGACCAATAATATCAGTAAATATTTCACATTCGTCATTCTGGGAATAGCCCTTATTTCAGGAATATATTGGGCATTTATCGATCTTGAGAAAATGTTCCAGGTTATTTCAGCTATTCTGATCATCGCCTGTCCTTGTGCCCTTGCCTTATCTGCACCGTTTACTTTCGGACACATTATGAGGATTTTAGGTCGAAATAAATTCTATGTAAAAGATACTTTAACGATTGAAAAAATAGCTAAGCTGGATACTATTGTTTTTGATAAGACAGGAACTATCACTCACAGAAAAAAGGCCAATATCAAATATGAAGGTGCTGAAATCAGCGAGTTTGATCTTCTCAACATTAAAACTTTACTAAAAAATTCAAACCACCCACTTTCCAAATCATTATATGAATTTATAGAAGCCAATGATGATTATTTCCCGGTAGAAAACTTCCAGGAAATCTCCGGAAAAGGATATGAGGCCAGCGTAAGAGGAAACACCTACAAAATCGGTTCTGCCCGGTACAACAATCAGGAACCAAAGAACCTGGAAACAGCTGTTTATATCAGCAAAAACGATCAGTTTATTGGTAAATTCATCTTTAAAAACGAATACCGTCCGAAGCTGAAAGATCTGTTTACAAAACTTACCCAATACAAAATATTTATTCTGAGCGGAGATAATTCTTCTGAAGAAACCCAGCTTAAAGAGCTCATTCCAAACTATAAAGGAATGGCCTTCAACCAAAGCCCTGAAGACAAACTGAACTACATCAAAAACCTTCAGGATCAGCACATGAAAGTAGCCATGCTTGGAGACGGGCTGAATGACGCCGGAGCTTTAAAACAAAGTAATGTCGGTATTGCCATTGCTGATGATACAAACAGCTTTACGCCTTCTTCTGATGTGATTATGAATGGAGAGAAAGTGGTCACTCTGGACAACTATCTGAACGTTTGCAAAGGTTCGATCACAATTGTGAAAATGACATTTATAATCAGCTTTCTTTACAATATCGTTGGGCTAAGTTACGCAGTTACAGGACACATGCACCCGCTTTTTGCGGCCATCATCATGCCTGTAAGTTCCATAACCGTAGTTACATTCACTACAATTTCGACATGGATACTGGGTCGCAAATACTTCAAAAAACAGGCTTAAACGCTGTTATTTAGACTGATTTTAAATTAGCTGAAATCGGCATTTCGTGATGAATGTCATTATTTTTCACTAAATTTGAACCCCGAAAATAGGTTAATTTTGTTGTCCAATGGATATTCTATATTTAATGATCGTCTGCAGTGTTTCTTTAGCTGCGATCTTCCTGGTCGTATTTATAGTGTATGCCAAAAAAGGACAGTTTGAAGATGACGAATCTCCTGCTGTCAGAATCCTTTTTGATGATGAAATCAAAGAAAAAGATGAAACTGGCGACAAGAATAAAGACGAGAAAGAAATAGGAGAAAATAATAAAAATTGAGAAAAATAGTGAATAGTTGATATGGAAACACAAAAGTTTAGTTATGACAATAGTATTGTCCGTGCGTTCCTCTATGCAACCATTATCTTTGGTTTCATAGGATTTACGTTTGGGCTTACGGCGGCATTAATGCTTTTCTACCCGGAATTACCTGAATTCTTATTCGGGACAGATGATACAACCATCAGAAGTTTATCATCAGGTAATATTCAAGGGTTAATAAACACTCATGGTGCATTTGGTTTTGGTAGAATCAGAATGTTGCACACCAATACGGTAATCTTTGCATTCGTATGTAATATCGTGTATGTTGGGGTATACTACTCTACACAAAGATTATTAAAAACAAGAATGTATAGTGATACATTATCTTGGATTCATTTCTGGACTTGGCAGTTTATGATCGTTGCTACGTTCATTACATTCTTTATGGGGATCAACACTTCAAAAGAATATGCTGAACACGAATGGCCGATCGATATATTAATCGCTATCTCTTGGATCATTTTCGGGGTGAATATGATTATGACTATTGCAAGAAGAAGAGTAAGACACCTTTATGTAGCCATCTGGTTCTATTTAGGTACTTGGGTTGCAGTAGCAATGTTGCATATTTTCAACAACCTTGAAGTTCCGTTATCTTTCTCAGGCTGGAAGTCTTATTCTGCATATGCAGGAGCAAAAGATGCCATCGTACAGTGGTGGTATGGTCACAATGCAGTAGCATTCGTATTGACAACTCCGGTACTAGGTTTAATGTATTACTTCTTACCAAAAGCGGCAGACAGACCGGTATTCTCTTATAAACTGTCTATTATTCACTTTTGGTCTTTGATCTTCGTATATATCTGGGCTGGTCCTCACCACCTTCAGTATACCGCTCTTCCAGCATGGGCACAGGCAGTAGGAACAGGTTTCTCTATCATGCTTATTGCACCGTCTTGGGGAGGAATGTTAAATGGTCTTCTTACCTTAAGAGGAGCTTGGGATAAAGTAAGAGAAAATCCTATCCTTAAGTTCTTCGTAGTAGCTGTTACTTGTTATGGTATGGCAACATTTGAAGGACCACTTTTAGCAACTAAAAACATCAACAAAATTGGTCACTTTACAGACTGGGTTATCGGTCACGTACACTTAGGAGCTCTTGGATGGAATGGTTTCATGGCATTCGGGGTTATCTATTACCTGGTACCAATTATGTGGAGAACAAAACTTTGGTCTGTAAAATTAGCTAACTGGCATTTCTGGTTAGGGACATTAGGAATCATTTTCTATGCAGTACCAATGTATATTTCAGGATTCACACAAGGATTAATGTGGAAACAATTCAACCCGGACGGAACTCTGTTATGGAAAAACTGGTTGGATACAGTAACTGCGATTATTCCTTACTTCAAAATGAGATTCGTAGGAGGTTTATTCTACATTTCAGGAGCAATCTTAATGATTGTAAACGTAATTGCTACGGTAAGAAAAGGATCATTCCAGAAAGAAGTTCCTGCTGAAGCACCTGCATTGGCAAACATCGGAAACAAACGTAAAGAAGGAGAAGGATTCCACCTTTGGTTGGAAAGAATGCCGATGTTGTTAACAGTATTATCATTGTTTACAATTTCAATCGGAAGTATGGTGGAAATCATCCCTACTCTATCTCTTAAGAAAAGTGTTCCTACCATTTCAGCGGTAAAACCTTATTCTCCGCTTGAATTAGAAGGTAGAGATATTTATATCCGTGAAGGATGTAACGCATGTCACTCTCAAATGGTAAGACCATTCAGAGATGAGATCGTAAGATTCAACGGTAAAAACGGACAGTACTCCAAAGCTGGAGAATTCGTATACGACAGACCATTCCTATGGGGTTCTAAGAGAACAGGACCGGATTTACATAGAGAAGGTGGTAAAAACCCAAGTTCTTGGCATTACAAACACATGTATAACCCAAGATCTACATCTGCAGGTTCTATCATGCCTCGTTACCCTTGGTTAATTGCTACAGACTTAGACAGAACTAAGATGGTAGACAAGATGAAGCTGATGAAGAATACATTTGATGTACCTTATACAAAACCTCAAATTGATTCTGCAAATGCATGGGCAGATAACCAGGCTAAGAAAATTGTAAAAGATATCTTCTCTGAAGCAAATGACCTTAAAGAGGCTTATGCTAAGAAACCTCAGGGAGAATTGGAGAAAAAAGAAATCGTAGCTCTTATTTCTTATCTTCAGAGACTGGGAACTGATATCAAAACAACTGAAATCAAAACTGCAAGTAATAACTAAAAAACATTAAAAGGTTCATATTATGATTCCTCAGAACTTTAAAGATATATTATCCAATACAGAAAATGCTGGTTTCTACCAGACGCTGGCTCTGATTTTCTTTATGCTGTTCTTCGTAGCTTTGATAATCTATGTTTTTAGCAAGCCTAAAAAATATTACAAAGAAGAAGAAGAAGCACCTCTTGGGGATGATGAAGATGACGATTTTAATTTAAAAAATTAGACTATTTTTATGAAACAAAGAACACCTGTTGTCGTAAACATCTTAATAATAATCGGTCTTTTAATCGTTTTTTATTATTTGTTTGTACAAAGTTATGCATTCCTAGGTTCGCCTTACTTCTGGGGAACTGTTGTGATCGCTGGTATTCTGGCTTACATTCACAGTGCCATTGGAGACCTTATTGAAAACAACAAATTCAAAAAATTATCTCCTGAAGAAAAAGCGGCTTATTTAGCTGAAAAGAAAGTTCCTTTCTTCAAAAGAATGTATGCAGCCGCATTTAAAAAGCAATCTGATACAGAAGAAAAAGATATCCTTATCGACCACGGTTTTGATGGGATCATGGAGTTGGATAACCAATTACCAAAATGGTGGGTAGGTTTATTCTATTTTGGGACCGCTTTTTGTATTGTATATATCGCAGCTTACTCTTTCACAGACTTCGCACACCCATTGAGCGAATATGAAAAAGAATATAAAGAGCAGATGGCTGCTATTGATAAGTATATGAAAGAACAGCCGCCTGTAACGATTGAATCTGCAAAATATTCAGCAGATAACATCGCTGCCGGAGAAGAAGTATTCAAAACCAACTGTGTATCTTGTCACTCTGATGGTGGTAGAGGAGGAATCGGACCAAACCTTACCGATAACTACTGGCACAACCAACCTGAGAAGACCTTATTCAAAAACGTATTCCACGTTGTAGAAAATGGGGTAACAGGAACAGCAATGCAGGCTTGGGGTAAAAATGGGGTACTAACAGGTAATGACATTCAAAATGTTGCTGCTTATGTTTACCACATCAACCAGGAGCAGCCTCCAATTACTCCTGCACAAGGAGGAGCAACACCATATGGTGAGGAAGCGCATTGGGAAAAAGAATAATTTAGAAAATTAGAAACATATGAAAAAAACATAATTTGTTATTACCTTAAAAATAGTAACGAATTATGTTTTTTCTTTTTTAAACACATTACAAATATGTCAGACATAGAAGAAATAGAAGTACGAGGCGGACAGGGACAGGTTCTGGACCCTGAAACTTACAGGGATTCTATTGGGACAATGGAGCAATCCGGTAAGAGAAAATGGGTATTTCCAAGAAAGCCAAAAGGGAAATATACCAACTATAGAAACATTGTAAGCTATCTTTTATTAATTATTTATTTTTCATTACCGTTCATCAAGATCAACGGAAACCCGTTGCTGATGTTCAATGTAATAGACAGGGAGTTTTTCATCTTTGGACAGCCTTTCTATCCACAGGACTTTTTTATCCTGACTTTGGGTGCTATCGCCTCTTTGATCTTTATTATCGTTTTTACGATTGCGTTCGGAAGAATTTTCTGCGGATGGATATGTCCTCAGACAATTTTTATGGAATCGATCTTCCGTAAAATCGAATACCTGATCGAAGGAGACCGAAACAAGCAGATGAAGCTGGACAGACAGGAGTGGAACAGTGAAAAGATCTGGAAAAGAAGTTTAAAATGGTCTGTTTATATCGTTATTTCACTCATCATCACTCACTTTATGTTTATGTATATCGTGGGGTATGAAGAGGTATTGAAAATTGTATCTGAAGGACCGTTTGCCCATCCTACCAATTTTATTGTAATGATTCTCCTTACCGCTGCATTCTATTTCGTATTTGCATGGTTCAGAGAGCAGGTATGTACTTTGGTTTGCCCATACGGAAGACTTCAGGGGGTATTGATTGATAAAGATACCATCAACGTTTTCTACGATTTCAAAAGAGGAGAAGGCAGATCAAAATGGAGAAAAGGAGAAGACAGAAAAGCAGCGGGTAAAGGTGACTGTATCGACTGCCACCAATGTGTAGTGGTATGCCCTACCGGAATTGACATCAGAGATGGCCAGCAGCTGGAATGTATCAACTGTACAGCCTGTATTGATGCCTGTGATGAAGTAATGGAAAAAGTAGGCCTTCCAAAAGGTCTGATCAGATATGCTTCGGAAAATGAAATTGAGAAAGAAACTCAGTTCAAATTTACAGGAAGAATGAAAGGATTCAGTATATTCTTACTCCTTCTTGTAGGATTCCTAGGCTATCTTCTTTACAGCCGTGGCGAAATGGAAGCTAAATTCATTAAGCCGGCAGGAAGCACCTTCTTCGTAAGAGACGGGAAGATTACCAATACTTATAATTATACTTTCCTCAATAAGACCAACGATAAAAAAATCGTTACCATCAAAGTGATAGAGCCTACTCACGGAGAGATTACCTATAGTGCTTCAAGCAAGATCCAGGTAGACCGGGACAAGATTTCTAAAGGAACCATCAACATCAGCTTCCCGGAATCTGAAATGAAACTTTCCAAACAGAATATTACGATTGGAGTCTATGATATGAAAGGTAAACTTATCGATTCTTATCAGACGTATTTTGAAGGACCATTTAATTTACAATTTTAATTAACAAATACATAAGCATTTTCATCATCATTCATGATCATAATGATTGTGGAAATGTTTCAACAAAACCATAAAAATAAAATCCGGAAGAAATGAAGAACTTTAGTTGGGGACACGGTGTTGTAATTGCATTAGCTGCATTCATCATTTTTATATTATCCATGTTATTTCTTTTCCCGAACGGGCAGAAAAACTCTGAAATGGTCACCGATAATTATTATGAAGAAGAATTACAGTACCAGGATGTAATTGATGCCAAGAAAAGAGCTGACGAACTACAGGAGAAGCCTGTTTACAGCCAGACTACCGAAGGAATAAAAATCACTTTTCCACAAGATTATAACAGCTCAAATACTACGGTAAAATTTGTTTTAAACAGAACCGACGACCAGAATTTAGATATTAAAAAATCTGTACAGCTTACGGGCCAGTCATTTGTAATACCAGCACAGGTATTGAAAATGGGTAATTATACTTTAAGACTGAGCTGGACTAAAGACAAAACAGACTATCGAATAGATTACGACGTGATATGGAAATAGGACTTGTTGTATCGGCTATTGCCTTAGGCTTTACTTCCGGTTTTCACTGTATCGGAATGTGCGGGCCTATTGCTTTATCGATGGGATTAACCAAAAAACAGGCGGCCAATTTTTATCTCCAGAATCTGACCTATCAATTCGGAAGAATTTTCACCTATTCATTATTGGGTGCACTTCTGGGAATTATAGGCCAGGGATTTGAGATGGCTGGCTTTCAGAAGTACCTGACGATCACCGCTGGAGTCTTGCTGATCATCATGGCTGTATTTTCATTTGGAGGAAAAGATTTTGCGTCAAAAATTCCTTTTTTATCCAAATTCTTGTATTCTGTAAAATCCAATCTGGGAAGACTGCTTCAAAAGGCAGATTACCGCTCCAGATTTACAACAGGTATCCTCAATGGCTTTTTACCATGCGGAATGGTTTATATGGCTCTTACCGCAAGTCTTGCAGGCGGAGGAATATGGCAGGGAGCCTTATATATGGTTTTATTTGGCCTGGGAACCCTTCCGTTCATGTTTGCCATCGTTCTTGCCGGAAATCTCATGAATCAGGCCTTCAGAATAAAAGTTTTGAAAGCAGTTCCGATTATCATGATCATTCTGGGTGGGCTATTTATCCTGAGAGGGTTAGAACTGGGCATTCCTTATGTTTCACCAAAGGCCGAATCTATGACGATTTCAAAGGATCCAAACGGCGCTGTCAACTGTCATTAATTAGCATTTTAAATAACCATGAAAAAAACAATCGTCTTATTTTTAATAAGTCTGTTTACACTACAATCCTGCAATATAAATACAGAGGTTGTCTATCATAAAGACGCGGCTTCATCTATCATCACTGACATTGATACCAGAGAATTTATGGCAGAAATGCAGGCAATGACACCAGATTCATTACAACAGGAGAAGTTTAAGGATATGGACCGATTTCCAACCACCTGGACGAGTATGTATGATCTTATGAAGAAAGAAGGAAAGCTTAAGACCGAAAACCAGGACACTGTCAGAATTCTGAAAAAAATTTCTATGAAATCTACCAAAGAAGGTAATAGTCCTGTCGCTGTTGGATACTCTTTTAAAATGGATCACATCACTCCCAAAGATTATGAATTAATTAAAAATTTCAATAAAGACGAGAAGTTACCCTTTGATCAGAATGTACTCAATACCTGGGATGGAAAAACCCTAACCATTAATACGGATTTTTTCAACCTTAAAAACATTGAAGAAGTTCTTCAGTCTAAAGGCTCGAAAGAGGAAACTGAGAAAATGGAGGGAATGATGATGATGTTTTTCAAAAATGTAGGAACTACTCTGAAGTTTGATAATAAAATAAAATCGATCACCGGTAAACATGACTGGCTGAAGCAGGTTGATGATTATTCGATAAGAATCACATACGATCTGAAAGCGATGTATGAAAAGGATGCAAAATTAAAATATGCTGATAAAAAAATTATTGTCACAACAGAATAAAATAACTACCCCATCGAAATTCGGTGGGATTTGTTTTAGTATTTAGGATTAATTTTATCCAACAGATTTTTAATCATTTCTTTTTGCTCCTCAATTACCTGGTCTTTATCAGCAATACGTTTCTCATACTGCTCAATAAGCTTATTAAAATCGTTATTGAGTATTTTTTCACCATCTATCTTAATATTTCTATTTTTAAAAATAATACCATTTTCTTCGAACCACGATAATACATCTACTTGTAAAATACGTTCTATAGAAACAAATTGGGAAAGAGTAGGAAGCCCTTTATCACTCTCCCAGTTAGAGATCGTCTTTTGTGTTGTATTTAGGGAAAATGCCAGATCATCTTGGGATAATTTCATATTTTCTCTCATTTGTTTTAGTCTCTGTCCTATTCTCATAATAGTGATAAATTTAGAAAAAAGTTTCTGAAATTTAGAAAAGCGGGTATTTTTATATTGATTTCACTTCTTTACTTTTGAAAAATTAATAAAAACAATACAAAATCTTATAAAAAATCTTTATTATGAAAAAAATTAATTTAAAAACAAAAGGGTGCCTGACCAGAAAAGAATTAAGAAATATTAGTGGTGGCATTGATGATGGAGGATCTGAAGAAGTTATCGACGGAGGGGATCAGGGTGCTTATAGCTGCCCTAATGCTACACCTGTATATAGATGCTTTAAACTATCCACTGGAAAATGGTATTGCTATTGTGGTTATAACTAAGCACTCTGCTTATGTACAATCATAAAAATAAAACCTCCTATCACAAATGATAGGAGGTTTTTTATATGAAATAATCCTTTTTTATTTAGTTGATTACATCGAATCTAGCATATTCAGCAATCTTCTTAGGAAGTTTAATTCCTTCCGCAGTCTGATTGTTCTCCAGCAACGCAGCCATGATTCTTGGCAATGCCATTGCTGAACCATTCAGTGTGTGAACCAGCTGAGACTTACCATCTGCTTTATAACGGCACTTCAATCTGTTGGCCTGGAATGTTTCAAAGTTTGAAACAGAGCTTACTTCCAGCCACATTTCCTGTGCAGCACTCCATACTTCAAAGTCGTAAGTCATTGCAGAAGCAAAACCTGTATCACCACCACAAAGTCTTAAAACTCTGAAAGGTAATTCAAGGTCTGTAAGGATTTCCTTGATGTGCTCTACCATTTCTTCCAGAACAGCATAAGAATTTTCAGGTTTTTCAATTCTTACAATCTCTACTTTTTCGAACTGGTGAAGACGGTTCAATCCTCTTACGTGAGCTCCATAGCTTCCCGCTTCTCTTCTGTAACATTGAGAGAAAGCTGTATTCTTTACCGGAAGGTCCTTTTCATCGAATAAAACATCACGATAAAGGTTGGTTACAGGAACTTCTGCCGTAGGGATCAGATATAATTTATCTTCGTTAATATAATACATTTGACCTTCTTTATCAGGCAATTGTCCTGTTCCGAATCCGGATGCTTCATTCACTACGTGAGGGGGATTTACTTCCGTATATCCTTTATCAACGTTTTTATCCAGGAAATACTGAACCAAGGCTCTCTGCAATCTTGCTCCTTTACCTAAATAAACAGGGAAACCTGCTCCGGCAATTTTCACTCCCAGTTCAAAATCGATCAGGTTGTATTTTTTAGCCAGCTCCCAGTGAGGAATTGCTCCTTCAACAAGACCTTCTACAGGATGAGACTGGAAAATAATTTCGTTGTCATCAGCAGAGGCACCGCTTTTTACCAATTCATTAGGAATGTTAGGAAGCTGATATAGAATAGTAAGAAGATCAGTCTCCTTTACCTCCAATTGAGATTTCAATTCTGAGCTCGACTCTTTATACTGTGCTGTTTTAGATTTTGCAGATTCCGCCTCTTCTTTTTTTCCTTCCTTCATCAAAAGTCCAATTTCCTTGGAGATTTTGTTGATCTCGGAAAGTTGGGAATCTAGTTCAAACTGGATTCTTTTTCTTTCGTCGTCAGTAGCAATAGCCTCGTCTACCAACTCAAGATTCTTGAATTGTCTTTTCTTAAGACCTTCTAAAACGCGTTCTTTGTTGTCGCGCAAAAAATTGACTTGTAACATTTTATTTAGATGTTAAATATTAGATGTTTAGCTTACGATCAAGCTAACAATTTTACAAATTTAAAATTATTTTGTGACAGTTACCACATTTATTGAATTTGGTGCACTGGCATCTTTAGTAAATATCGATTGCTGGTTGTACAGTACTTCTGAAACCTGGAATACCGTTGGGGTATTACGATAATGAATTTCAAGCTGATCAACCGTGGTTTGCGTCGTATTATTCACATTTCTGGAAAGGGTAAGCTGCATTCGGGAATAATAGGTAGTCCCTGCAGAGTCAAACTTTTTTCTCTTGGCACCTGAAATATATTCCATATAAAACAGCGAATCTGTAGTCATCTTCAGGGGAATGCTCACAGGTGAAATATCTTTATCTCCCAGCATATCATTCACAGAATATCCGGTATAAGATCCGGCTTTTTTTGCATTCAGCAAATCCGGACTGGTACTGCTCTTCATATAAATATTCATGATCTGATCTATCCTCTGCAAAGATTCATCATCACTTTTGCAGCTCACAACAGAAATAATCATCAATATACTCCAAAAATATTTCATCATGATACAAAGGTAAAATATTAATCTTTAGGCTGCTTCTTTATTTTTCAAAATATTTCTGATACCATAGTTCAAAAGTAACAAGCTGCCAGATTTTGACCCAGTCATATTCATGCTCCTGATGATTCCACCATTCATCAATCACTTC
Organism: Chryseobacterium indologenes; assembly: GCA_001013295.1. Classification (GTDB taxonomy): domain Bacteria; phylum Bacteroidota; class Bacteroidia; order Flavobacteriales; family Weeksellaceae; genus Chryseobacterium; species Chryseobacterium indologenes_B. The sequence continues at coordinate 128,622 of LAZY01000030.1, forward strand.
AGCCCTGAAAAAATCTCTTTGTTTTAAGCTTTCCAATGTTTCTGTAATGAAATCCCTGACTTTTTTTTCTTTTTTAAGAAAGTAGTGCACCGGAAAAGAAAATCCTCTTTTAGGCATATTCAAAACTTCTGAAGGAAGATATTTTTCTGCTGTTTTCCTCAATAAAGGCTTATTTCTGATCCCGTTGAACCTGATTTCCTCCGGTAAGGCCGCCACATAATCAATCAGTTTATTACTTAGATAAGGATAACGGAATTCTACTCCGTATTTCATCGCACTCAAATCATCCCGGAAGACATGATGTGAAGACAGGGAATATTTCATATCATATTCGAAATAGCCTGAATAATTTTTTGATTCTGAAGCATAATACCCTGAAAGATCGGTACTGATCTTAGTGTAAATATCAAATTTTAAAACATCTTTTACCTGAAGCGGCATCATACTGATCTGGCTCTGACGAAAAAAATCAAACATTGCCTCCTGGGAAAAATAATTTTTTACCCTTTGCGAGAAGGAATCATTGGTAAAGATAAGAGGCTTTATAAAATTAAAATTTCTCATAAAAAGCCATCTCTTAAGCTTTAGTGTATGCGAATAGCCGCCAAAAAGCTCATCGGCTCCGTTTCCGCTCAATACAACTTTGAAGTCTTTATCATGAGCATATTTTGCTGCATTGATCAATACTTCGAAGCTGCTGTAAGGTTCTTCAAAATGCTGGATATTCTCTTTGAGCTGATCCAACGCTTCTTCATCACTAACCTCTTTTATTTGGTGCGAAACGCCAAAATGTCTGGCGGCCAGTGAAGCCTTCTCCACTTCTTCTTCAGAAAACGGATAGGATATGGTGTAAGTATTGATATTTTGATTAAACGACTTTGATTTTGAAGCAATTAGGGTAGAATCTATTCCGCCGCTCATCATGACTGCTACCGGAACATCTGCATATAACTGCTCGGATATACTTTCAGACAATAACCCGTCAATTTGCTTCACCGCTTCTTCTTCAGAAATATTTACTTTACGTTTAGCAGGCAAATTCCAGAACTTTTCTTTTGTAATCGTCCTATCTTTTAAGCTGATAGTCATAAAAGAAGCAGGCTCAAGAGAAAATATATTCTGAAAGCAGGTTTGTGGAGCTAATGTAGTCTGAAAAAGAAAATTGGTGTACACTCCATTCCAGTTGATTTCCGGATGAATCCATTCATTCTTCAGAATTGCTTTTATTTCTGATGCCCAAACAATTCCCTGTTCATTCTGATGGTAAAAAATAGGCTTCATCCCTACTCTGTCTCTCGCCAGAATAAGCTTTTGCTGCATAAGATCAACAATACAAATGGCAAACATCCCATCCAGTTTTTCAAATGCTGAATTTCCCCATTGCTGGTAAGCTTTCAGAATCACTTCTGTATCGGAAGTACTTATAAAAACGTGTCCAAACGACTCCAGCTCTGCTTTTAGGGTTCTGAAATTGTAAATTTCTCCGTTGAATGTAATAATGATTTTTTCATCTTCAGAAAGCATAGGCTGATGCCCTTTTTCAGAGAGATCTACAATAGATAACCTACGGAATCCCAAGGCAAGATCAGCCTGTACATCTGTCAAAACCGGAAATTGATCTTTTACCTTTTGGGTGGAATCATTCCCTGAAAATGAAGCTCCCTGGCCATTATGATATAGCCAAAATCCTTCATCATCCGGCCCACGATGCCTGATCGCCTGATTCATCTCCAGAATATTCTGAGAAGAAATACTTTTATGAAATGAATAATAGCCGCTGATTCCGCACATAGTAATTTAATAGAAGTGTAAAAATAAGGAAATGACTTTATTTAATAGAAATCAGACTCACAAATCGGCAGAAAAAGAAATAAAACTGAAACAAGAGGTTGTTATAGACTCAAAGTTTTATTTTATTTATGTTATATTTTTAAGGGTGCTAAGAGAAGGATCGATTTCTAATCGATCTGATGAAGCGAAATGGCTATTCATAAGCTTCGTAAGAATCAATGAAGTTGATTCCATCTTTGCTCACTTAAAATATTACACTATTAAAAAAACCTTTGCGTTAAAAAAAGCATCTTCATTCTTATTAAGAAACCCTTTACGCTAATCGAAATATTATTTCTTTAAAAATTTAGTCTTTAAAAGCTGTAGTTCTTCTTTTGAGACCATATAATCCTTCAGGCTGAATGGTGTTGTACTGTAGAATTTTCTGAACAGCAGGAAAGCGGAGACCAGATAAGAAGAGGTGGTGGCCAGACAGGCTCCAAGAATTTCCCATCTGGGTATGGCAATGAAAGAGAAAACTACGGTAACAACCAGACCTACTATTGATTTTACATTTAGGATTTTCAATTCTCTGATTCCAGAGAAATAATGTCCCACCATATCACTTATCGCAATCGCAAAAATTCCCGGAGATAAAAGAAGCATGATCTCTTTGGTATCTTTGAATTCGTTCCCGAAAATCATCACATAGACCTCTGAAGGGATGATCAGAATTCCCAATATAAAACCTAACATCAGAATAACCGTCAGTTTGATAGAAGATTTGGTCTTTTCTATAGATCCTTCCCTGCTCTTGCTGTTGACTACATCAGAGTATAAAACTACGGCAATACTTCTTGTAATCGTCCATATCGCTTCCGAAAAGGTTACCCCGATCGAAAAGATCCCAACACTGGCAATGCCTTCGAAATATTCCAGAAAATAAAATGAAAGTCTGTAATTCAGAAACTGTACAAAGGCACTCAATTGAGTTTTCCACCCATATTCAAACATATTCCGGGCCACTTCTCTGGAGAATGAGACTTCCGAAATATCACACTTTTTAATGATCTGAAAGAAACTCGTTATAAAAAGAAGTGCCAGGCATCCGATCTGTGCAAGAAAATATACTGAAACCTCCTTTTGATTAAACCCATATACCAACAGCCCTATAAAAATAATATGAACCAGTTGCTGCAACACAGTATAAACATTGAACCTCCTAATATTCTGTGTTCCAACAAACAAGCTTATATTGGTTGATAACAGCGATGAAAAAACAGAAATTCCGATCAGATAGACAAGATACCCGCTCTGAATTGAGGTAAAACTGAACAGGAAAGGCACCAGAAGTCCGATAAAAAGAGACCAGAGGTAGGCATATAATAGAATCTTCTCTATTCTGAATCTTGAAGCAAAATACGAAGTACTGCTCCCGGAAAATATACTGCTGAAAAAGCTTACTGCCGCCGCATTGGCAATGACAATGGAAATTGTTCCTTTCCCTTCACTCCCCCACATATTCGTAGAATAGATTACCAACCCGAAGCTAAGCACCAGGATAAGAAAACGTGAAACGAAAGTTTTAATGATGGTAAGCGGCATAATAATTATCTTTCAACAGATCTTTTCACAAAATCTACAAATGAGTTCCTGATCCTTCCCCAATTGTATTTCTCTTTAAATTCTTTCCTCGCATTAAGTGCATGCGTACGGTATAACTCAGGATTCTCTGCATAATTGATGATCAGTTCTGAAACTTCTTCTGCGTCCTGTGGATTCACCAGACGCCCAAAAGAAAGCGTTCCCATATGTTCCCGAATTCCTTTCAGATCTGAATAAATTATCGGCTTTCCGGCTCCCATAAAATAAAAAAGTTTGATGGGCAAAGAGTGGTTATTCTCAAAATTGATTTCTCTAAGATCGAAGCAAAGGTCTGCATCAGCAAATGCTTCTGTAAATTTCTCAAAAGAGGTCGGTTTTCTGATTTCAATATCGGTAAAAGAATAGTTTGTAAGTAATTCTGAGAAATAAATGCGGTCACTTTCCTGAGGTGCCGATCCTACAATTAAAATACTAACTTTTAGCATAGGAGCTTTTTGGCGGACCCCATCTACCGCTTTAAAGAAATTTCCTATTCCTTTATCTTTGGAAATCTGTCCTGTATAGCAAAGGCAAATGCTCCCGGCAACCGGTTCCTTGATACTTTCCTTAATATATTCTGGATCCGGATAATAAGGAAGGATCATCTGTTTTTTAAACCAAAAGAAATACGCTAAAGGAAATCTTTTTGTGGTTTCCCCGAAAATAAAATGAGTACTCAGCCACCCGGCATAGAGCTGAATAAGAAAAAACTTCACTGCCTGGAAAATACGCACAGGAAACTTATAATTCTCTAGCATAGACATCGAAGGATACCATTCTGTAACATCATAAATACAGCTGATTTTTTTTGCTTTTACAAAGTTTTTTGCAGCCACTACTGCCAAAGGTTCGGAACAAATGATAGAGTCAGGCTGAAAAGCTTCACACACCCTTCTGAATGTCTCCGTTTTCTTTTCAATACTTTCTTCAAGAACGGCATAAGACTCAATCTCAATACCGTCGATAATACCTTTATAGTCTGCATATAAACTGCATATTCTTACCTCATACCCATTATCTCTAAGAGCTTTCGCCTGATGATAAAAAATACGATCATCATTATAGCTGTGGGAAGTCGTTAAAAAAAGTACTTTAGGCATTAGTTTCTTACTCGAATCTGTACAAAGATACATTAAAACAAAAAAGTGGAAAACTCGTTTCCACTTTATGATTCATAAGCATTTTGTGCTTAATAACGTTTATTTTATAGAAGCCGCCCAGCTCTTCTCCAATGGAAGAAGGAAGTGGCTCAAAAAGTCAAGGTAAGTATTCTTGGAAAAATCAAACACCTGGATGCCATCCGAAAACTCTCCATTTCTCAGCTTTGTTTTAAAGTCTATCAGTTTTAACGTTTTTACTTCTCCGTTTTCAACAAAACTTGCTTTCATTCTGTCGAAAAGTCCCAACTGATATTCTTCATCAATCTCCCGCATTACTTTTCCTAAAGCATCAATGCTGCATCCGGAAGCCATTTCTTTTTCTTCGTCTACACAAACCACAATAAACTGGTTCTTTTCGATTTTAAAAGAAGAAGAAAGCGGTTTTCCATGAGCTGCCCACGTAGCAAGGAAGTCAAAAAGCTTTTCTGTAATCGCTTTAGCTTCTTTTGTTTCAAAAGGTCTTGAAGCCGGATATATAATGACTCTGTAGTCGTTGGTTTCTACAATATTGGATTCTTCGATTTTCATAATGTAAATAGTATTTAAAGACTATGCGATCATTATTTTCCTATCTCTTTACAAGACAGGAAATTCTGTGATTTCATACCCTATCAATTCAGGATATAAAATTACACAATTTTCTCGAGTTTAAGATCATTGTATTTTCTGCTCAGAACATATAGCATCATAATAAACAGCGGAAAAATAAACGGAAAGAAAAATCTCAGTGCTGCAGATTGCGGAAAGAAAAAGAATTTGATATAGACATTCACAAGGAAAAGAACGGCAATCATTCTCACCCATACATCTTTTGACTTCCAGAAAATCACTCCGATCATAATGGAAACGGATAAGGTCACCTTTTTAAAATAGATGATTTTAATGTAAATGATCTCCAGATAATCCATTAAACTCAGTTTAACAGGATGAGTGGAAATAATGGGTCTTCTGTCTATAAATGTATCATAAAAAACATCTTTCCATCCCGGATAATGGTAAAATTTAATAATAGCCAGGTACATCACCAATAGAACGCTTCCCTGAACGACATAGGAAATATCAATTTTCTTTTCGTTAAAATAATAGAACAGGAAAACGGCCATTATATACGTCAGGGTAAAGGTAATATAGTCCGGACGGATAAACGTGATGGTAAAAAGGAGCACAAACATTCCCCATTTGCTCCAGTTCTTAATTAACCCAATAATAAAGATCAGAATAAACTGAAAAATGAACATATCCGGTGTTGAAACAGTGGCCATGTACGTCATTGGAGGTAAAAGCATCGCCACAACTGTGAGCAAAACGGCAAGCCAGTATTTTTTCGGAAACAAGAGCTTCAGGATGTAAAAAAACAACAGCCCTGAAATAAAGTAGGAAATAAGACTGACCCCCAGAACCGACATTGGTGGGCTCACTCCGAGTTTATAAAAAAGGGTAATAACAAGAATATACCCTACTTTGATCTGAAAATAGGGTAACTGTTCTGTAAAAGACTGGGTATTTTTGGTGAAATACTGCCTTGGTATATCCCACGGCTTTACGCCGATAACGTCTGCATAATGTTCTGCAGGAGCTTCTTTTTTTATTTCTTCATAGGTAATGATCCGTACTTTATCCGGTGAATCCGGAAATTCGGAAGTGTACATACACCCCAGATAGCCCGGCATGTCCCAGTCATATACCCTGTTGTTGTAATTCCAGATGGTAAGACAGGTAAGGATTGACAGTACAAACAAAAAGGAGATCCCCCATTTTAGTTTCATAGAGCTGTGTAAGATGATTATAAATCTTCTGCTTCAGCAAGAAGTTCAACAATATCTTTTACGGCAACTTCTGTATTTTTGTTAAAGTGCTTTACACCGTCTGTCATCATCGTGTTACAGAAAGGACATCCTGTTGCAATGACTTTAGGTTCAAAGGATAAAGCTTCTTCTGTTCTTTCAATATTGATGTCTTTGTTTCCTTTTTCAGGTTCTTTAAACATCTGTGCACCTCCTGCTCCACAGCAAAGTCCGTTGGTTTTGCAACGCTTCATCTCTACAAGCTCTGCATCCAGCTTTTCAAGCAACATTCTTGGCGCTTCATATTCATCATTGGCACGTCCCAGGTAACATGGATCATGGAAAGTAATTTTCTTCCCTTTGAATGCTCCCCCTTCGATTTTCAATCTTCCTTCTTCCATTAAGGTCTTAAGGAATTGCGTATGGTGTACCACTTCAAAGTGTCCTCCTAAGCTTGGATATTCATTTTTAAGGGTATTGAAACAGTGTGGGCAAGCCGTTACGATCTTTTTTACTTCGTAGGCATTCAATACTTCAATATTGGTAAGGGCCATCATCTGGAAGACAAATTCGTTTCCAGCTCTTTTCGCAGGATCTCCGGTACAGCTTTCTTCCTGTCCCAATACAGCAAATTCAACTCCTATTTTATTTAATATCTTGCAAAATGCTTTTGTAATTTTTTTAGCACGGTCATCGAAACTTCCCGCACATCCAACCCAGAATAAAACTTCCGGAGCTTTTCCTTCGGCAGCATATTCTGCCATTGTTTTTATATTGAAATCCATTCTAAATCAAATTTATCAATATACCAATGTAACAGCTTACCAATGATTGTTACATCGTTACATTATTTTACATTGTTACATTAATTTTCATTGGCCCAGTTCAGACGGTCTGCCTGGTTATACTGCCAAGGAGCCGCATTGTTTTCCACATTGGTCATCATCAGGTTCAGTTCCTGTGGAGCAGCAGACTGTTCCATCACCAGGAATCTTCTCATTTCAAAGATAATGGAAAGCGGGTCAAGCAGTACCGGGCAAGCATCTGTACAGGCATTACATGTGGTACAAGCCCAAAGTTCTTCTTTTGTGATATAGTCGTTCAGTAATTTCTTACCGTCATCAACAAATTTTCCGTTCTTATCAATGTTTCTTCCCACTTCTTCCAGTCGGTCTCTGGTTTTCATCAGGATCAGTCTCGGAGAAAGTTTTTTACCCGTGATATTCGCCGGACAAACGGAAGTACAACGTCCGCACTCTGTACAGGAATAGGCATTCAGCAATTGTACCTGGTTCAGGTCAAAAATATCTTCTGCCCCAAATTTAGAAGGCACCTCTGCTTCTGCACCTTCAGCCGGAGCGGCGTAAGGATCTGCATTCGGGTCCATCATCAGCTTGATCTCTTTGGTTACGGAATCAAGATTGTTGAATTTTCCTTTTTTATCAAGGTTGGCATACCATGTACTTGGAAACGCCAGGATAATGTGTAAATGTTTTGAATAGTATAGGTAGTTCATGAAGAACAGAATTCCTACAAAGTGGAACCACCATGCTCCTTTTTCTGTAAAATGTAAAAATCCGCTATCAAAATTGAAGATTTCCAAAAACGGAACCAATGTCATTTCACTAATCGGGAAGCTTCCATGTTCAGGAAATATACCTCTCGATTGTAAAATAAAATCTGAAGCATTCATCATGAAGAAAGCCATCATCAGAGCGAATTCAATGATCAAAATCCAGTTTGCATCATTTTTCGGCCATCCGAAAAGTTCTTTCATCGTCAATCTCTTCACTCCGTAAAAATTTCTACGAATAAAGAAAATAACAACCCCAATCACCACTAAAAGTGCCAAAACTTCTAATGTTGCTGTAAAGAAATTATAAAATGTATGTCCGAAAATACTTGATAAAAATCGGTGTGTACCAAATATTCCATCAACAACAATTTCTATTAACTCAATATTAATAATCACAAAACCTACATATACAAAAAGGTGTAAAACTCCTGCAACAGGACGTGCTGTCATTTTACTCTGTCCCATGGCTACACGAGCCATCGTTTCCCAACGTTCTCCTTTTCTGTCGTTTCTATTGATTTCGTGACCTAACCTGATATTTCTGTAGATCTTCTGCAGGCTTTTGGCAAACAGCCCAAATCCGGCTACTAATAAAATCAGGAAAATAATGTTATCGATGTACTGCATAAGGCGTATTAGTCTTTATTGTTTTTACCGAAAACCGAGAAATTGATATATCTCTTAGGATTCGCTTTCATATCTTCGATCAATGAATTTAGATTAGTAGATGCTGAATTCAGATTATTATAAAGCTGATCATCTTTCATCAGTTTACCTAAACTTCCCTCTCCTTTGTCAATTCCACCAATCACCTGATTAAGCTTTCCTACCGTAGCATCCAAATTTGCAATCGTTGAGTTCAATTGTTTTGTATCAATGCTTTGGGCAAGATTTCCGTATTTATCCAACGTTACTTTTCCACTTTGCATCGTAAGACTTGCATCATCCAGTACTTTCTGAAGTTTCGGATCATTATGTCCTACCAGGCTGTTTACGCTTCCTGCTGTAGTCTGTAATGCACTTACCGTTTTATTAAGATTGGACAACAAAGCTTTGATTTCTGCTCTGTTTTGAGCATCTACAAGCATATTGGCATTCGTCATCAGAGAGTCTACTCTATGAAGAACAACCTGTAGCTGATCTTTCACGGGTCCTACCTGAGAAGAAAGGCTTCCCAATGTTCCCAGTTTGAAAGCACCTTTCAGGGTATCGCCGTCTTTTGCAGTCGCCCCACCGTACATAAGGTTTACCCTCATCTCTTTTCCGGACATTAAGCCAGGTTCAAAGATTTCCAGTGTAGAGTTTTTTGAAAATTCGAATTTGTTGTCAATTGTAATTTTTACCACAAAAGTAATTTTACCGTCTTTTGCCGTTTGAGGAATGATCTTATCCACCTGTCCCACTTTCAGACCGTTAATAGAAACGGCCGCAGACTGTGCAAGACCTTCTACGTTGTCATACTTTGCGTAAAATATATTATCGGTAGTAAAAAGGCTTTTCCCTTTCATGAATTGAAACAACACCACAAAGCCTACAATAGCCAGAAGTGCGATCACACCAGCTTTTAATTCTTTACTGAACTTCACTTGCTAATTTTTTTCTAATAAGCAAATATAATACATTTTAAATAAATCTTTTCTCTTATTGTTCTGCGTTAAATACAAAAAAAAGCGACAAAAAATTTTGTCGCTTTTTTATATCTGTAAAATGTATTTCTTACTGTTGCTGATTTCCGATCTTATTCCAGATTTCGATTCTGAAATCTTCAATATCAGCATTGTCCTGAAGGCTCTTCATCCAAGCCTGTCCGAACATTCCTGCATTTCTTTGAGTAATAGACTCAGTAAACTGCTTAAGGTCTCCAGGTTGTTTGTTTACCGTTTCAGATTTTTTGATCAGAACGTATACTCCTGTTCCACCTTCAACCGGGTTAGAAAGTTTACCTTTTGCAACACCGAATGCTGCACCGGCTACTTTAGGCTCCATAGCTCCAGCTACTGAAGGGTTCAATAGGTTTACCTGAGCAGATTGTTTTGAAGTGGCAAATAATTTAGCAATCTGATCTAAGTTTGATGCTTTCGCTCCAGCAATTTTATCAGAGATCTGTTTTGCTGCCAATTTATTTTTAACAATTACTTCGATCTGGTCTCTTACCGATTCAGGATCTGCAAGACCTGCTTCCTGTTTTCCGTTAAGATAAACTACAATTTTATCACCTGTTCCGTCTACAGTGAAAAGTTCAGTATCTCCTTTAGATCTTTTCTTATCGAAAGCCCAAGCAAGGATCTCACCGTCTTTTTCTGTACCTAAGCCCTGAAGCTGACCTTCAAATCTTTTAGCCGCTTTAGGATTAGTGAACTGATAATTATCTTTCTTAGCAATATTCACGAAATCGTTGAAAGATTTCCCTTGAATCTGCTGAATGAATTTTCTTGATTTTTTGTCTGTTTCAGCTTCAGTAGCGTCTGAAGGTTTAATTGCTTTCACTAGGTTCGCAACTTTATACCCCATTGATCCTGATTTCTTATCTTCAATATTGATGATATGGTAACCGAACTGAGTTTCTACCACTCCTGTAGCTCCTTTAGGGTTGTTAGCAAGGTAAGTAAGGAATTCCGGAACGAAAGGCGTCTCTGGAGTTGTCCAACCTAGGCTACCTCCCTGAGCAGCTGAATTAGGATCGTTAGAAAGTTTAAGGAATTCTGTAAATTTAGCAGGAGTAGCTTTTACAATCGCTCCGATAGAGTCTGCCAATTTCTTAGCCTGCTCTTTGGATCTTGTTACTCCTTCACCTGCAGGGCTTCCTTTGAATGCAATAAGGATATGTCTTGATAAAGTAGAATCTGAAGTCTTTTTACCTACAAGTTTAGAAACTACATAGAAATCCTGCTCTTTATACGGACCGAAAGTCTGTCCTACCGCTGCAGTAGCAATCTGACCCTGTATTGTAGCCGGCAATTGAGTAGGCTTCACATATTGAGGATTGAAAGGCATATCAGAGTTCGCCATTACAAACATAGAATCGTTTTTCGTATTCTGGAAGTTTTCAGCACCTCCGCTTGCATCAGTTCCTCCTGAGTATAGTTTTGTAATTTCTTTCAATGCTGCTGCATCATCTGCTGCACTAGGCTTCGATGGGAAATATACGATACCGATATTTCTGCTTGGCTCTGCTTTGAACATTACTGGGTGCTTCTTGATGTAATCAGCAAGATCCTGTGTAGTCACATTGATCTTTGTTTTCTGAAGATAAGCTGCATAATCAACTTTTACGAAGTCGATGTCAGCAAGCTGATCTCTCTGCTTCATCAATTCTTCAGCTTCTTTCTTACCTGTAGTAATCCCTGCTGAAATATTGGAAAACACCTGTCTTGCCATCAGTCTGTACTCAATAGTCTTTCTTGTTTTCAACCATTGAGAATATCCCTGAGGATTGGTGTTTTGTAATGTTTCAATTTCTTTTTTAAGATCTTGAGTTTTAAAGTTTCCTTTCTCATCAAAGAACTGCTGGTTCTGAGCAAACATCTGATCGTACTGGATCTGACTCCAGAAATAATCATCCGTCATTTCAAAGCCCAATTTTTCAAATTGCTGTTTGATAAGTTTGGATTGTACAAGTAACTGCCACGCCTGCTCTTCAAGACCGTTCTTTGGACGACCTTGCTGCTCAGCCTGTTGCTGCAACACGAAAAGCTGATCATTGAACTCTTCGCGGGTGATCTTCTCACCATTTACTTTTCCTAAAACGTCAGGATTTTTACCAAAAACCTTGTCGATACTATCGGGGTTTACCAGGAACGCCAAAAGCGCTAAGGCTATTACTCCCATTAAAAGCCAAGGCTTACTCCTAATCTGTCCTAAAATTGCCATTTTATAAATTATAGTTTTTTATCAGTTTGCGAAAATACACATTTTTAAGAAATTACAGAAACAGAAGTTCTTTATTTTGATTTTTAATCCAAAGATTATTAAAAAAAGGAAATTTTGACCGTATTTTTTAGCAAAAAACAAATGGCATAAGTATTGTGCATATTTTAAATATTATAATATACTCCACGTTTTCAAAGCATATTATAAGAAATCCTTTTAACGATAAAAAACGAAAATGACAATTTGTCATTCGATTGACTATGACAGAATTTGAAGATATTAGTTTAGAAGAAATGATCAGCGACGGATTTGATATCGTAGCTGAAGAGATCAACCTTTCCGATTTTGCGGAAACTGATCAGAATTCCGAACAGAAAATATTCCCTATACTTCCCGTAAGAAATATGGTAATGTTCCCTAATGTGGTGATTCCTATTACAGCAGGGAGAAAAGCCTCGATACAGCTTCTTGAAGAGGCTCAGAAGAATGGAGATTTCATTGGAATTGTAAGCCAGAGAAATTCTGATCTGGAACAACCTGCAGAAAAAGATATTTACACTACCGGAACTCTGGCTAAGATCATCAAGATCATCAAGTTACCGGAAGGAAACATTACAGCCATCACCAAAGGTTTCCATAGATTCAAGATCAAAAAGATCATTGAAACGCAACCTTATTTCAGAGCAGAAATATCAAAATTAAAAGACAGTAAACCCAAAAACCAGGAGGAATATGAAGCCTTACTGGAAAATATCAAAGATCTTGCATTAAAGATCATTGAGCTGGATCCGAATATTCCGAATGCAGCCAACTTTGCCATCAAAAACATCAATAATAATGATGATCTTCTGAATTTCATCTGTACGAATGCCAATTTCTCCTCTTTAGCCAAACAAAAGCTTCTTGAAGAGAAAAGCCTGATGGAAAGAGCCAACAAGTGTTACGAAATGATGCACGAAGACTTCAGAAAGCTTGAGCTTAGAAGCCAGATCCATCAGAAAACATCGAAAGATCTTGACAAACAGCAGAGAGAATATTTTCTGAACCAGCAAATCAGAACGATCCAGGAAGAACTGGGCGGTGGCCCTGAAAGCGATGTGGAAGATCTTATCAATAAGGCGAAGACTAAAAAATGGAGCCAGGAAGTAGAAGATCATTTCCAGAAGGAAATCAGCAGACTGCAGCGTCAGAATCCGAATTCTCCGGATTATAATGTTCAGAGAAATTACCTGGATTTCTTTACCGATCTTCCATGGGAAACTTATACCAAAGATATTTTTGATATTGCAAAAGCTGAAAAGGTTTTAGACAAAGCACATTTCGGACTGGAGGATATTAAAAAAAGAATTTTGGAGCATATGGCTGTTTTGAAATTAAAAAACAACATGAAGTCTCCCATTCTTCTATTGGTAGGGCCTCCGGGAGTAGGTAAAACCTCACTGGGTAAATCTATTGCCGATGCTTTAGGAAGAAAATATGTAAGGTTATCTCTTGGAGGACTTCATGATGAAAGCGAGATCCGAGGACACAGAAAAACGTACATTGGTGCAATGGCCGGAAGAATTCTTCAGTCTATCAAAAAGTCCGGAACTTCCAACCCTGTGATTGTTCTGGATGAAATTGATAAAATCGGGCAAGGTCTTCACGGAGACCCTAGCTCTGCCTTACTTGAAGTGCTTGATCCTGAACAGAATAAATCTTTTTATGATAACTTCCTTGAAATGGGATACGATCTATCAAAAGTAATGTTCATTGCAACAGCAAACTCGCTTTCTACAATTCAAACCCCGCTTCTGGACAGAACAGAAATTATTCAGATTGCCGGATACACTCTTGAAGAAAAGATTGAGATTGCTAAAAGACACTTAATTAAAAAACAGCAGGAAGAGAACGGTTTAGATACAAAATCATTTAAGCTTGGAAATGCTGAACTTAAACATATTATAGAAGCCCACACTTCAGAAAGTGGTGTAAGAACCCTTGAGAAAAGAATTGCTTCTATTGCAAGATGGGTAGCTCTTCAAACGGCTCTGGAAAAAGAATATGATTCTAAAATTTCTCTGGAAAAGGTAGATGAAATTCTTGGTGTACCAAGACCGAAAAGCTTATCTGAGATCACAGGGGTTCCCGGAGTAGTAACAGGTCTTGCCTGGACGAGTGTAGGCGGGGACATCCTTTATATTGAAAGTATTTTAAGCAATGGAAAAGGAGCTCTTACCATGACCGGAAATCTGGGAACGGTGATGAAAGAATCTGCTACAATTGCTTTAGAATACATCAAAGCAAAGCATGATGAGCTGGGAATTCCGCAGGAGGAAATGGATAAGAAAAATATCCACGTCCATGTCCCTGAAGGAGCCACTCCTAAAGACGGACCATCTGCCGGTATTGCCATGCTGACTTCAATGGTTTCTTCTTTCAAAAATAAAAAAGTAAAACCTCACCTTGCGATGACAGGAGAAATTACTTTAAGAGGAAAAGTGCTTCCTGTAGGAGGAATCAAAGAAAAACTTCTTGCAGCCACAAGAGCTGGCATCAAAGATGTTATCCTTTGTGAAGCCAATAGAAAAGACGTAGAAGAAATCAAAAAAGATTATTTAAAGAATCTGAAGGTACATTATGTCAACAGAATGGAAGAAGTCATTGACATCGCCATTGAAAAATAACAATCATTCATAACATATCAACTTCTCAATAAGGAAACACGTTCTGATCATCAGAGCGTGTTTCTGTTTTATAGCGACTTTTCCTGCAACCCGGATGGAATAAAATTTGATGTGCTGAAAGAAAAACCTACACTGATTGAATAAAAAATTCTTCAATTCAATGGGTTTTCTTATTTTTATTCCACACTGCAGATTTTAAATTATGAATTTTCTTAGACTTCCTTTCCTTGTCAAGCTTACGCTGGTTGTAATTTCCCTTATCGGGATTGGCTATCTTCTGGCATTGGGACAAAGTATATTAGCTCCTTTCTTCCTTGCATTCCTTATGGCGATGCTGTTTTTACCGGCAGCAACTTTTATGGAGAAAAGGCTAAGATTCCCAAGGTCTATGTCTACAATGACCTCCGTTTTCATCATGCTGATTATTTTAGGAGGAATCATTTACTTCTTTACCAACCAGCTCTCTGATTTTAGTAAGGATCTTCCACACCTCAGAGAACAGTTTACCACGGTATTCAACAATCTTCAGCATTGGGTTTCCAAAACATTCAATGTGAAAGTGGATGAACAGGTAGATTATATCAACCAGGGACTGAACAAACTTCTTTCTTCTTCAGGAGCTATTTTAGGTTTTACTTTCGGAATTTTTTCTACAGGATTTGGGTTTATCATCTTTTTCACCCTGTTTTTTATTTTTATATTAAATTATAGAAGACTGTTGAATAATTTCATTGTTACAGTTTTTAGTGAAAGACATAAAGCCAGTGTACAGGAAGCGGTGAATGAGATCAGAATCATGACCAAGAAATACATCTTCGGACTTTTTCTCCAGGTGATTATCGTATCTGTTCTCACCTCCATTCTTCTTACCATTCTGGGGGTAAAATATGCTATCCTTTTAGGAGTTCTTACGGGATTACTGAATGTCATTCCGTATCTGGGAATTTTTATTTCTCTTTTAATTTCCTGTTTTATAGCATTTGCTACGTCTACCCCTTCTACATGTGTTTATGTTGCTTTAGGATACATTGCCATTCATGCGGTAGACGGTAATATTGTGCTGCCATTTGTTGTGGGTTCAAAAGTAAAGATCAATGCTTTGTTTTCTTTTATAGGCATTCTTTTGGGAGAACATCTTTGGGGGATTGCCGGAATGTTCCTGTGTATCCCGGCTATTGCCATCATTAAAATCATCTGCGAAAGGGTTGATGATTTAAAACCTTGGGGAAGGCTGCTGGGAGAAGAAATAAAACCCAATAAAAAGAAGAAAAGCTATAAGATTTCTAAAAATATTACACTGAAGGAAATGGACTAAATATGAGTAATAGGCGATAAGTAATATAATAATTGACATACTCCCAACTTTAAATAAAAAGACTGCCTTTTTCAAGACAGTCTTTTTATTTTTATGAAAGAGCACACAGTGGACTCATTCCGTTCGGGCAGGTTTCTGTGCAATATATGTAAGTATGTGAATCCGGGCAATAGCCTTTCTCCACTTCCGGCAATCCTCCGCCAGCACCACCTCCTAAGCAAGGGTCTCCAGGTGGAATTTTACATGGGCAGCCTATTGGTCCAATATCACATTTTCCAATACCTCCGCCTCCTTGAATCTCTCTCAAGTTCAAACGGTTTAATTTTTTGAGATTTTTCAACATAATTTTTATTAGTTTAGTTTGTATTTCAAATATAAATAATAAAATTATCTGAAATCCACCATTAACCTACTATTAACATTAATTGTTTATTTTTTGTTAAAATTCAACCAACGAATCTTATTTTTATTTTACATTTGATATTAAATCATCAATCATGAAAATAGTAAAATTCATCTTATGCTTACTTTTCGGGCTTATGTTTATCAATGCTGGATTAAACAAGTTTTTTAATTATATGCCCATGGAAAAGCCAACTCCTGAGCAAATGAAACTTTTCGCTGCCTTTGGAGAAATCAGCTGGCTGATGCCATTAGTAGGAACCATAGAGGTCCTTGGCGGATTGCTTTTTATTTTTCCAAAAACAAGAGCATTAGGAGCAATTGTTATCTTACCTGTCATGGTAGGAATTGTCACTCATGTGTTCACAATGGACAAATCTCCCATGGGCATGAGTATCGCCGGAATTTTGTTTCTCATTAATATCTGGATATTGATTGATAACAGAGGAAAATATAAACACCTAGTTTCTTAAGCTGGCAGGTAGTAGGGGTTACAATACTTACAATCTATTACCTGCCATCTGCTACCTTTTCCTTATACAAATGCACTGAATCCGGTAATCGATCGTCCCACAATGAGCGAGTTGATTTCTTTTGTTCCTTCATAGGAATAAATAGCTTCGGCATCCGCCACAAACCTTGCAACATCATATTCGAGCAGGATACCGTTCCCGCCCAACACTTCTCTTGCTCTGGATACAATATCTCTTGTCCTTAAAGTACAGAATACTTTAGCTAATGAGGCATGCTCATCTTTTAAAATACCTTCATCCTGCATTTCCGATAACCTGAAAACCATGGTCTGCATAGCGGTAAGATTAGACAACATTTCTACCAAATGTCCCTGAATCATTTGAAATGAAGCGATAGGTCTTCCAAACTGCTCTCTTTTTCGGGTATAATCCAATGCACTTTCATAAGCACCTCGGGCACAACCTGTTGCCATCCAAGCTACTCCGGCTCTTGTCATTCGAAGTACTTTTCCGGTATCTTTAAATGAATTAGCATTCTGCAAACGGTTTTCTTCGGTGACTATACAGTCTTTCAGGGTGATCAGCCCGTTCTGAACAATCCTCAAGGCCATTTTTCCTTTGATCTTTTCGACGGAATAGCCCGGATTATCTTTTTCCACAATAAATCCTTTCACCTCTCCACTATCCAGATCTCTTGCCCAGATAATTACCAGGTCAGCAAAAGTGGCGTTTCCGATCCATTTCTTCTGGCCATTTAATACCCAGCCTTCCGGTGTTTTTTTGCAGGTTACCGTCAACCCTCCGGCAGCTCCTGAGCCCACTTCAGGTTCTGTAAGTCCGAAAGCGCCTATTTTTTCAAACTTCTGCATCTGTGGAAGCCATTTCTGTTTCTGTTCTTCTGAACCGCAGATATAAATGGAACCCATTGCCAATCCGGACTGTACTCCAAAAAAGGTCGCAATAGAAGCATCAATTCTAGCCATTTCCATCGCAATAACGCCTTCCATCAGGAAAGGCATTCCCGGGCAACCATAGCCTTCATAGGTTACCCCGCAGATATTCAGTTTCTGAAATTTTGGGATCAGCTCAAAAGGAAATTCATCTCTGAGCCAGTAATGGTTGACCAGAGGTTTAACCTCTTTTTCCATAAAAGCCCTTACCTGAAGCTGAATTTCTCTCTGTTCCGGGCTAAGGGTATGGTAAATATCATAAAAATCACCATCTATAGGGGGAAGTTCTTTCTTTTTCTTCTCCGGATTCATCATTTTCATAAGTCCGGACAGCTGTTTATCATCCAGTTTTGAGAAATTCTGCATGAGTTTAGGTAAATCTACTTTTTGAGAGATTGCACTCAGCTGATCAAAATCGATCGATCTGAATAATTCTATGGCATTTCTGATTTTGGAAAATGTATTTGACATAATGATATAGTGTAGTTTTGGTTTGTAAAAGATAAGCAAAAATTGCTCCGAAATTAATACATGAACACCAACCATATTTTACAAAACACTCAATTTCAATTCATTAAAAAAGAACATTTCGTTTACAAGTCTTTTACTTTCGATTTTCAAGCATTACAAAGGATCCTGTCTGAACTTTGACTCAAGCAAAACATTAAAAATCTACACTATGAAAACGACTTACATTAAATTATCTCTATCTGCAGTACTTCTTTTGGGAATTTATTCATGTAAAAAAGGAGAAGTTTCATCAAAAGACCTTAAAGCCTATGCAACAACGGATTCTGCAGCAGCCATGGTATCAGACAGTATTTCATCGGTTGCCGATATGAAAGTAAAAGACAAACAGTTTATCAAAACAGCAGATATAGATATGGAGGTAAAGGATGTCTATAATGCAACCATTGCCATTGAAAAGTCTGTTCAGGAACTTGGAGGATTTGTCACCAACAGCAATCTTCGCAGTAATGTCGTTTCAGAAGACACTTATAATACTTCCAATGAAGAAGCTATGCTTGTCAAAAAATACCAGACTGAAAATACAATGCAGGTAAGGGTACCTACTGAAAAATTAGGTGAGCTTCTAACCTTTATCAATACTAATAAACTATTTCTTAATTCAAGGTCTATCAACGCTGAAGATGTGACCGCCAATATCAAATATTCTGAGCTTGAAGGAAAGAGAAATCAGAAAACAGCTGAAAATATTGAAAAAATAAAAGCCAATAAAGACAAGGTTACCCTGGATAATGAAAATATGTCTGAAGGAAATCTTCAGAAGCTTGCCAGCATGAACATGACCGACCATCTGAAATACAGCACTGTTGACATCTACATCAAAGAACCTAAGCTGCGCATTGCGGAAATCGCCATTACCAATACGACCAGCATAGACAATAAGTATAAATACAATTTTATCTATGATGCAAAGGATGGCTTCGTATATGGCTTTTATCTGATCCAGAGAATTATTGTTGCACTGATCAATATCTGGCCTCTTTTATTAATAGCTGCCGCTCTGATCTATTTCTTAAGAAAAAGGAAAGTATTAAAAGCCGCACAACCCGTTACCAAAGAATAAAAACCTCCTAACCAATTGGTTATCGTCATAATTTTAGATTTCACAGCCTCCTGTTTCCGGGAGGTTTTATTTTTTTTCAAAAAAACTGTAACGATTGTAATGGCTGGCTTACCTACTGTTTAAAAGAACGGAAAATCAAAAAAAACAATCATATGAAAAATTTACTAAAACTTGGATTCGCTGCATTACTATCAATAAGCTTTAACTCTGCTTCAGCACAGCAGAAGAATACCGAGAACAAAAACAGCCTGCTATGGGAGGTATCCGGAAATGGTCTTTCCAAACCGTCTTATATTGCCGGAACTTTTCATATCTTATGCAGCAAAGATTTTGAAATCAAACCGAAACTATTGAAAGCGCTTGAAAAATCAGATAATTTTGTGATGGAAATCAATTATACCGATCCTAATGAGATGGCGTCACTGCAAAAAATGTATCAGACGGATCATAAAATATCTGATCAGCTTTCCCCTGATGAAGCAAAAGAACTAAATGCTCTTCTTGCGGATTATGGCACTAGTCTGAAAAATATAGATTCTTCAAGTCCCCAGGCTCTTTACGCTCTTCTTTCTGCAAAAGCCGTTCCCTGTCCTCAGACTGACATCAAGCTGTACGAAATGGAACTTCTTCAGAAAGCCATAAAAGATAAGAAAAGCATCAAGGGACTGGAAAAAGTAACAGATCAAATGAAATCCATCAACGAAGCCTATGATCTTAAGAGTATCATTGCACAATTGAAAATGGGGAAAGAATATGAAGTGCTATTCAAGAAGATGATCGAGGCTTTTAAAAATGAAAATGCACAGTCACTTTATACGCTTTTCAAAGATGATAGATTTATGAATGCCCAGCAGGAAAAAGCAATGCTTACCAACAGAAATAAAAACTGGGTAAAGATAATGCCGGAAATCATGAAAAAAGAAGGTTCTTTCTTTGCGGTAGGCGGATCACATCTAATGGGAGAAAACGGAATCATCCCTCTTCTACGATCTCAAGGTTATACTGTAACAGCCGTATCCAACTTATAATCGTAACCAAACCATGAAATTATTGTGAGCAATCCAACTGAAGCGGCTTTTCTAAAGCTTGTCAACCAGCATAAAGGCATCCTGTACAAGGCCTCACGCATCTATGCCGATTCTATTGAAGATCGGGAGGATCTGCAACAGGAAATCCTTATCCAGCTTTGGAAATCTTATCAGAACTTCAAAGGAAACAGTGAATTTTCTACCTGGATGTACCGTGTAGCCATCAATACTGCCATTACTTATCTGAAAAAGGAAAAACAAAGAAGCAGTAATCACACAGATACTCCCCATCATTTTGAAGTACAGCAGGAGGATTATAACCCGGCAAAAGATAAACAGCTTGAAGTTTTCTACCTTGCTGTTCAGGAACTGAATGCTCTGGAAAAAGCGGTTATATTTTATTTCATGGAGGGAATGTCTCATAAAGATATAGGAAGTAATCTCGGACTGAGCGAAGGTAACGCCCGTGTAAAACTCAACAGAACAAAAGAAAAAATACAACAAATCATAAAAAAATCAGGCTATGAATTTTGATCAATTAAAAGAACAATGGAATAACGAAGCCAGTGATGTCAAAATTCCCGACACCATAGAGCAGCTAAAAGAAAGCAAACACCCCATCGAAAAAATCCAAAAGAATATGAAAAAAGAATTTCCTGCACAGATTTTGGCCATCATTATGATTGGGTTTATCCCATTGATATTTGACTTTCCATCTTCACGATACCTTATTTATTATGTGTCTTATACGATGCTGGTCGCCATTTCCGTCCACTACCTGTTTGGATTTTATAAATTTTATAAGCAAGCGGAATTGTATACAGGAAATACAAAGAACAGTCTTTGGAAGGTATATCATGAATTGAAACTGAATATGGAAAGATACCAATCCTTTGGCTTCTTATTACTGCCTCATTTCCTTCTCACCACAGGACTTGCAATATACAACCAAATAGAAAAACGAGGAGAATCTCTGTCAGAACTTACAGGCACTTATCAGCAAGCCTTGACCGTTGTAGTATTATTAGGAATTATAGCACTCGTTGCAAGTATTGTTCTCTGGACAAAGTATATCTATGGTGGACCGGCCAGACAGCTGGAAAACATTCTGGATGAAATAGATGAATAATTTTTAAAAGACCGTTCAAAAAAAAAATTTATATCAACCTCAGACCAGATCTGGGGTTGTCTTTTTTAAAAAAATGTTATTTATCACTTTCAAATTTATCAGAGGTTTTATTTTTCCTTAAATTTGCAAATCAGAAATAAATCGCTATGGATTTTAAATGATTTTGATCCTTCCCATGATTTTCTGAACAACATAAATTACTAAAATATGCTATCAAAAATAAATCCTATACAAACTGACAGCTGGAAAGCTCTTGACGAACACTTCGCTGGAAATGATTTTGACCTTAGAAGTCTTTTCCAATACAACCCGAATCGTTTTAATGAATTTTCTTTACAAAAGGACAATTACCTTTTCGATTATTCTAAAAACCTGATCGATTCAAGAACGAAGGGGCTTTTATTACAGTTAGCGGAAGAATGCCAGCTAAAGGATTCTATTGCTAAAATGTTCTCCGGAGACAAGATCAACGAAACGGAAGGAAGAGCAGTTCTGCATACGGCATTGAGAGATTTTTCGGATCGTGAGATTCTTGTGGATGGCGAAAATATTAAGCCACAGATCAAAAAAGTTCTTGACCAGATGAAAACTTTCTCTGAGAAGATCATTTCCGGAGAACATAAAGGATTCAGTGGAAAAGAAATTACAGATGTAGTCAACATCGGGATTGGAGGGTCAGACTTAGGTCCGGTAATGGTTTGCTCTGCTTTAAAGCATTTTAAAACAAGATTAGATGTTCATTTCGTTTCCAACGTAGATGGAAATCATATCGCAGAAGTAGTAAAAAATCTGAATCCTGAGACTACTTTATTCATCATTGCTTCCAAGACCTTTACGACTCAGGAAACCATGACGAATGCCAACTCTGCCAAAGACTGGTTCCTGAAAGCCGGGAAACCGGAAGATGTAGCTAAACATTTTGTGGCTTTGTCTACCAATACACAGGAAGTGAAAAAGTTTGGGATCGCAGAAGAAAATATTTTTGAATTCTGGGATTGGGTAGGCGGAAGATATTCTCTTTGGAGTGCTATCGGACTAAGTATTGTACTGTCTGTAGGATACGAAAATTTTGAGCAGCTTTTAAGAGGAGCTTATGACACTGATCAGCATTTCCAGACTGCTGATTTCTCAGAAAACATTCCTGTGTTAATGGGACTTTTAGGAATCTGGTACCGTAATTTCTATGCAGCGACTACTTATGCGATCTTACCTTATTCTCAATACTTAGACAGGTTCGCTGCTTATCTTCAACAGGGAGATATGGAAAGTAATGGAAAATGCGTAGACAGAAATGGAGAATTCGTAGAATATGAAACAGGACCTATCATTTGGGGAGAACCTGGTACCAATGGGCAGCACGCATTCTATCAACTGATCCACCAGGGAACAGAATTGATCCCGGCAGACTTTATTGCTTATACAAAAAGTCCGAACAAAGTTTCGGATCACCAGGATAAATTATTAGCGAACTTTTTCGCTCAGACTGAAGCGCTTGCCTTCGGAAAACTGGAAGAAGAAGTAGAAGAGGAACTTAGAAATTCAGGAAAATCTGATGAAGAAATTGACAGATTGATCAACTTCAAGGTTTTCCACGGAAACACCCCTACTAACTCAGTCTTATTCAAAGAATTAACTCCTTTTTCATTGGGACAGCTAATTGCATTGTACGAGCATAAAATATTTGTACAGGGAGTGATCTGGAATATTTTCAGCTTTGACCAGTTCGGAGTAGAATTAGGTAAAGTATTGGCCAATAAAATTCTTCCGGAACTTGAAAAAAATGAAGCAATAAGCTCTCATGACAGCTCTACCAACGGATTGATCAATTACTATAAGGAAAACAAATAGTAAGTAAAAAGAAAGTAAAGTAAATCTAAATAAAGTAAAAAAGTAAAAATGGCAGAAATTCTTGACGGACTTAAAGTGTCCAAAGAAATAAAAGCAGAGATCAAAGCGGAAGTAGAAAAGATTCTTGCAACCAAAAGAAGAGCTCCACACCTGGTAGCTATTCTTGTTGGAAACAACGGAGCAAGCAAGGCTTATGTAAACGCTAAAGTAAAAGACTGTGAAGAAGTAGGATTTCAATCCAGCTTAATTAAATTTCCAAGTACAGTTTCAGAATCTGAACTGTTGGAAAAAATTGATGAACTGAACAAGTCTAAAGCGGTGGACGGATTTATCGTTCAGCTGCCGTTACCGGATCAGATCGATCAGGAAAAAATCATCAATGCAATTGACCCAAGAAAAGATGTAGACGGGTTCCACCCTGAAAACTTCGGAAAAATGGCATTGGAAATGGATACTTTCTTACCGGCTACACCTTTCGGAATTCTTACATTATTGGAAAGATATAATATCGAAACCAAAGGAAAAGACTGTGTGATCATCGGAAGAAGTAAAATTGTAGGAAGACCGATGAGTATCCTTATGGGAAGAAAAGATTTCCCTGGGAACTCTACCGTTACTCTTACGCACTCATACACAAAAGACATTGAAGAATATACCAGAAAGGCAGACATCGTCATTACCGCTTTAGGAGATCCTCATTTCTTAAAAGGAGATATGATCAAGGAAGGTGCTGTAATCGTTGACGTGGGAATCACGAGAGTAGATAATGATTCTCCGAAGGGGTATTACCTTGCAGGTGACGTAGATTTTGACAGCTGTGCCGCTAAAGCAAGCTGGATCACACCGGTACCTGGGGGAGTAGGCCCAATGACGAGAGCAATGTTGATGAAAAACACCATCATTGCCTACAAAACTTCGGTCTATAACGACTAATTTTAAAATGAATAAAGAACAAGATATTTTATTAAAAGAAGGTAAAATGCTCCCTGTGATGGAGCATTTTTACACTTTACAGGGAGAAGGGGCACACACTGGGAAAGCAGCTTATTTCATCAGATTAGGCGGCTGTGATGTGGGATGCCACTGGTGCGATGTAAAAGAAAGCTGGGATCCGGATCTTCATCCGCTGATGAATGCGGTAGAAATTGCTGAAACTGCAGCAAAACACTGCAAAACCATTGTTCTGACCGGAGGAGAACCTCTGATGTGGAATTTAGATATTCTGACATCCAGATTGAAAGAATTGGGATGCACGGTTCATATTGAAACTTCAGGAGCTTATCCTATGAGCGGACAATTAGACTGGATCACCCTATCGCCCAAGAAAACAGGACTTCCTAAGGATGAAATTTATCAGCAAGCCAATGAGCTTAAAATGATCATTTTCAATCATCACGACTTTACCTTTGCCCAAGAGCAGGCTGCAAAAGTTTCTGAAAACTGCAGACTTTATCTTCAGAGCGAGTGGAGTAAAAGAAATGAAATGTATCCTAAGATTACAGATTTTATCCTAGAACACCCGGAGTGGCAGGCGTCAGTTCAGACCCACAAATATCTTAATATCCCGTAAAAATACGTACATTAGCTAGCTGTTTCGTTATAATACCGATAGATGCAGAGAATTCGATACTCCAGATACCTGAAATCGATCATTATTTTGCTTGACCTCATGGTTATTGCATCTATCTTTATATTCTTTTTTATAAGCAGAAACGAAAGTTTAAAATACCATAAAGAAACCTGGTATCAGAATGCTTTTTCGCTGATCTTGCTGTTTTTGTTCTGGGTGCTTCTGAGCGGTAGGACAAAAATATACAATATCCCGAGGAATCTTACGTATACTTTGTTTCTGGAACGTCTTTTAATTCACTTCCTGTTTTTTATACTTGGCGTACTGCTTATAGGGAAGGTTAGCAATAATGTATTTTTCAATTCAGATATATACTGGCTTTCATTTTATCTTTTTTCCTTTATTTTTCTGGTAAAATCACTGATCTATTTCACCATCAAATATTTCCGTTCCCTGGGGATCAACTACAGAAATGTCATGTTTTTAGGGAATAACGATTCTACTGAAATTCTGAAAAATATATTTAAGGACCGTAAAGACTACGGATACCGGATCTTCGAATATCAAAATCCTGAAATTTCTGTGGCTGAAGTAGTCAGCTTCTGGAAGAAAAACGGGATTCATACGCTTTTCATCTCCACAGAAAATGCATATGATGAAAATACTGAAACTGAAATTTTCAGGCTGGCAGAAGAAAACAAAGTACATGTATCATTAATTCCGAGTATCACACAAAGTGATTTTTTCCTTTATGATCTTGGGTATATACAAACCCAGCCTATTCTCAGCCAGGCAAGGTATCCACTGGATTATTATTCTAATTTTCTGATGAAAAGGACTTTTGACATCTTCTTTTCACTTCTTGTACTGGTCTTTGTCTGCTCGTGGGCATTTCCCATCATTGCATTATTGATCAGAACAACGTCAAAAGGACCTGTTTTCTTTCTACAGAAAAGATATGGATTTCATGAAGAGGTATTCAGCTGTCTTAAGTTCAGAACGATGGTTGTGAATGATGAATCGGCAACGAAAACTACCTCTGCCAACGATTCGAGGATTACAAAGGTGGGTAAATTCTTAAGAAAAACAAGTCTTGATGAACTTCCGCAATTCATCAATGTATTGAAGGGAGAGATGTCTGTAGTGGGGCCACGCCCTCATATGCTGGCTGTAGATAATTATTACAAGCCCAAAATCGGAAGATACAGCCTGAGGAGCATGGTAAGTCCGGGTATTACGGGGCTTGCCCAGGTAAGCGGATTAAGGGGTGATTTCGGAGATGTGGAAGTGGAAATGAAAAAACGGGTTCTGGCCGATGCCTTTTATGTAAGAAACTGGAGTTTTGTTCTGGATCTGATCATTATTTTAAAAACCGTTTTATTAGTGATAGCAGGAGATAAAAATGCAAAATAAAGCTTAGGTTGGGGTAAAGATTCAGATAATTTTAACATTATTCTCTATCTCAGTCTTGTTTCTGACCTTAGCCTAATTCAATAAAAAAGTCTAATTTAGCAGTATGTTAAAAAAGTTTTTCACAGCAGTAGGAGAATATATGATCCTTTTAGGGAAATCCCTGCAGAAGCCTCAGAAAATGAGGGTTTTCTGGAAGCTGTTAATGAGAGAAATTAATGATTTGGGAGTAAATTCTTTCGGACTTGTAGTCTTCACTTCTATCTTTGTGGGGGCCGTTGTCGCTATTCAGATGTTCAACAACTTTGATGCCTCATCCTTTCCTATACCCCCTTCATTTGTAGGATATGCTACGAAAGCGGTATTGGTACTAGAATTTGCCCCTACCATTATCAGTTTGATCTTAGCAGGTAAAGTAGGATCCTATATTGCTTCCAGTATCGGAACAATGAGGGTATCTGAACAGATCGATGCGTTGGATATTATGGGAGTCAACTCACCCAACTTTCTGATATTTCCGAAAATTATCGCCTGTATGATTTTTAATCCACTTTTGATTGCCATCAGTATAGTATTCGGTATCGGAGGAGGTTATATTGCAGGGATATTAACAGGAAACTGGACAGAAAACGACTATATCGTTGGTATTCAAATGTATATGCCGAATTTATTTATTTACTATGCATTTACCAAAACGATCGTATTCGCTTTTATTATTGCGACCGTTCCTTCATATTTCGGATATTTTGTAAAAGGAGGATCTCTTGAAGTGGGTAGAGCCAGTACGCAGGCAGTGGTATGGACAATGGTATTCATTATCATTTCCGAATTAATTTTAACCCAATTAATATTAAGCTAATGATTGAGGTAAAAGATCTTAAGAAAAGTTTTGGCGATGTTGAAGTACTTAAGGGAATTTCAACTTCATTTGATAAAGGAAAAGTAAACTTAATCATTGGGCAGAGTGGTTCCGGGAAAACTGTTTTTTTAAAAAGTTTATTGAACGTTTATATGCCGTCTTCCGGAGAAATTTTATTTGACGGACGAGATGTCAATACTATGACACGGGATGAAAAACAACATCTCCGCTCAGAAATCGGAACGGTATTCCAGGGAAGTGCGCTATTTGATTCATTAACGGTAGAAGAAAACATCATGTTCCCCCTGGACATGTTTACAAACCTTACTTATAGAGAAAAAAAGAAAAGAGTTTTTGAAGTAATAGGCAGAGTACACCTTGATAAAGCAGATAAAAAATATCCTTCTGAAATCTCCGGAGGAATGCAGAAAAGGGTTGCCATTGCAAGAGCTATTGTCAACAATCCCAAGTATCTGTTTTGTGATGAACCCAACTCAGGACTTGATCCCTACACCTCAAAAGTAATCGATGATCTTCTTTATGAAATCACGAAAGAATATAATACTACGACCATCATCAATACCCACGATATGAACTCTGTAATGACGATTGGCGAGAAAATTGTATACCTAAGACTGGGAATCAAAGAATGGGAAGGTAACAAAGACATCCTGATCACAGCAGGCAATAAAAATCTGATTGATTTCGTTTATTCTTCAGAACTGTTTAAAGAACTGCGAGAATATTTACTTGAGAATAATAAAACGATTGAAAATACAAAAATAGACGATAATGAAAAAGGCACTTAGTATAGCTTTAGTAGGGTTTTCAATGTGGGCTTCGGCACAGATCTCACTGGCAGGTAAAGCCAATTTAATATTTCCTACAGGTTCGCCTTCATGGTCCAATATTAAAGGAACAGTGAACGATGCTATTGACGGAACAGGAAAAAATAATGTTGGATTCAACGTTGGACTTTCATTAAAAGTAGGTCTTCCTACTTCATTATTTTTAATGCCGGAAGTATATTATACCCACTTTAAAAATGAGTTCACAACCCAGAACACTACTTTTGATGTGAAGAGTAACCGTATCGACGTACCGGTACTTTTGGGATACAATCTATTAGGGAATATGCTTGGGGTTTTTGTAGGTCCGGTAGGGAGTTTCAATTTAAGCAAAGACAATACTTATAACGATTTCAAAGAAAACGCTAAAAATGACTTTACAGTGGGTTACCAGTTTGGTGCTCAGCTTGAAATCAAGAAACTTATTGTGAATGCAAAATATGAAGGGGCTTTCAGCAAGGATGAAAGAAACTTCATCAACAGAGTTTCCGGATCGGAGATCAGATATGACAACAGACCGAACCTATTTATGGTAGGTGTGGGATATAAATTCTAACGAATATTTGAAAATAATAACTTGAAAACCCTTAGATCTAAATCTGAGGGTTTTTATTTTGACTTTCAAGCTCAGCCTGGCGTTTTGCAATATCAGCCGCCTGTTTTTCCAAATCTTCTTTTTCCTTCTGCAGCTGCTTGAATTCTTTTTTCTTCTGTTCTGCCTTTATAGCACTTCCTTTGCTTACATAACCTACCATTCCGCCGATGATAAGCCCTACTCCAACGCCAGCCATCATCCCCATGATGTGGGAAATCTTAATCTGTTCTACAGCAAAATCTGTGGTAAGATAGAAAAGTAAGGCAGAGACTGCTAAAAGTATAAGTCCGGTAATTGATAAACTCTTCATAATATTGTGTTTAGGTGGTTACATAAAAAAGCCTTACCAAATTTACTAAAAATTTAATAAGGCCTTACTCAAGATTAAAATTCTAATTATATTTTTCCTCCCGCAGCCTTATAATATTCTAAAGCTTTCGGAAGATCCTTATTAATATCTGAAATTCTTGTTTCCGGGCTTGGGTGGGTCGATAAGAATTCCGGTTGTCTCGCGCCTGAAGAAGCAGCTTCCATTCTGTTCCAGAAAGGGATTGCAGCTCTCGGATCATATCCTGCCATAGACATCAGGTAAAGCCCCATTTCATCGGCTTCTGATTCCTGCCCTCTACCATATTTCAACAAAGCAACCTGTGAACCGATAGGATAAACCTTCTGGAAGATACTTGCCCATTGTGCATTTGAAATTGTTCCTCCAAGTATAGCCCCTCCGTATTGAGCCACCATTGCCTGAGAAATTCTTTCATTTCCGTGGCCAGCCAATGCGTGAGATACTTCGTGTCCCATTACAACTGCAAGTCCGTTATCGTCTTTTGTAATCGGCAATATTCCTGTATATACAGCTACTTTACCACCAGGCATACACCAGGCATTCAGTTCGTTGCTCTGCAAAAGATTAAATTCCCAGCTATAGTTGGCAAGATCTGCTGATCTTCCTATATTCTGATAATATCTTTCTGCTGCATTCTTGATTCTGTTTCCTACATTTACCACTCTCTTTGCATCTGCTGTCCCGGTAATCACTTTACCTTTAGACAATGTCGTTCTGTATTCCTGTGAAGACATTGTTAAAATTTCCGAATTGTTGGCCAACTGTAATGAGGACCTCCCCGTAATAGGGTTTGTAGTACAGGCAACGGCCGACAGAGCAATAGCTCCCATTCCTAATAGATGTGTAACTTTCATAGTGTGAGTGTTAATAATTCAACCTTAACAATTTTTATTCCAAAATATTTCAGAATGCATAAATTTGCATACATTTTGCTGTTTAAAATTAATAATTATATCGATTATGAAAAAGTATATTTCACTTCTGATGGTTTTTGGGTTTCTGTTCTTTTTTCAGAGCTGCGCTTCTCAGGGTTCTGCAGATTCACAAGTTGTAAACAGCTTAGTGGCTTCTCAGGAATTTACCTTCCATGCCGAGAAAGCCAACCCTACAAATTATGACGTTATTAACGTGATGAGCTCCATGCCCAATTCTACCATGACCAGAATTCTGAATCTGGACGGAAGTTATACCATTGAGCTCAGTAAAAATAACATGAATGTAGCCTTACCTTATTTCGGAAGACTATTTAACCCTACTTATGGAAATACCAGTGACAACAGCTATAGATTTACTTCAAAAGACTACACCGTCAATAAATCTCAAAATAAAAAAGGGACCTGGATCTTTAGAATCAGACCTAATGATGTAAAGAATGTACAGGAAATTAATATTGAGGTCTACAAAAATGGGAAAGCCTATGTTTCTATAAGAAGTAATGACAGACAACCTATTACCTACGATGGATACGTTTCTAAAAACGAAGAAAAACAGGAAAAGGACAAACTTTAATCCTTCTTCCCTCCGGATAAAAATTTTTCAACAAATAATTTTGCTTCAGTGCTTGGACTCGAAACCATCTCTGAAGCATTTTTTTTGTGCATCATATAAGCTTCTTCCAGCTCGTTGCTCTTTTTCATAAGGGATAGAATATATTCCTGTACCCAATATTCAAATCGTTTTTCAGCCTGTTGAATACGGACTTCATCAAAACGGCCGCTTTTCTTTTTCAGGTCAATAAACTCAGAGATTGTATCGTAGATCTCTTTCAGCCCTTCATTGTGTAAAGCAGAACCCAGTAAAACCGGTATTTTCCATCCTTTTTCTTTGGGTGGAATAAAATCTAATGCTCTTTTAAGTTCCAGTCTTGTACTTTTTGCTTTCTGAAGATTGTCCTGATCTACTTTATTGATGAAAATAAGGTCTACCATTTCCATGATTCCCCGTTTTATTCCCTGCAGTTCATCTCCGCCGCCAATGATCTTAAGGAATAGAAAAACATCGGTAATATCCGCAACAAGAACTTCCGACTGCCCTACTCCAACGGTTTCTATCAGAATATAATCATACCCTGCAGCTTCACAGATCATCATGGTCTCGAAGGTGGTATTGGCTACTCCCCCCAAAAATCCAGAGCTTGGGGAGGGTCGTATGAATGCATTTTCTTCTTTTGCCAGCTCTTCCATTCTGGTTTTATCACCCAGAATACTGCCTTTATTGATTGAAGAGCTGGGATCAATCGCCAGCACGGCCACTTTCTTGCCTTCAGCAATCGCCAATCTTCCGAAACTTTCTATAAAGGTAGATTTTCCGGCACCCGGAACCCCTGTCACCCCTACTCTTACCGAATGGCCTGTAAAAGGCATTATTCTTTTCAAAAGTTCTTCTGCCTGTATCCTGTGCTCTGCTTTCTTGCTTTCAACCAATGTAATAGCTTTTGCAATCAGGCGTTTGTTTCCTGATCGTATTCCTTCTATTAGCTCTTCTGTAGAAAATTTCATTGATTCAAAAATAATAATTAAAATGGGAATGATCAATAGTCCGTTACTAATGATGGAAATAAATACACTTATTGAGGTTTTTGCATTTTTAGCATTCATCGACAATCTAATACTTATTTTTTCTAAATTAAAACTACAGCACAGTGTATCAGCGCCCTGCGGAATTTATTACATTTGTTATGTATCAAAATAAGAAACATGAAAAAACTCATTGCTGCGGCATCATTCACTACCATTCTACTCGTTTCCTGTACCCCAAAAGCATCTACTGCAGCGGCTACTCCCGGAACTACCACATCTACTGCTGAACAGATTGCTCAAGGAAAAACAATTTTTGAAAGTTCTTGCGGAAGATGTCACAAGCTACCGGATCCGGCTTCTCACAACCCTGTACAGTGGGTAGGAATCATGAATGCAATGGCTCCTAAAGCAAAGCTTACGGATGATCAGCACAAATGGGTTTATGATTATATTGTTTCTGCGAAGAAATAATCATCAAACAACAAAAATATGGGTATGAAAAAATTAATCTTAAGCGGTATTGCAGCATCAGCATTTCTGGTGTCTTGCGGACCAAAGAGTGTGGCAGTAACCGGGCCTAAGTATACCTCATCTGAGCAGCTGGCCCAGGGAAAAACGATTTTTGAAAACGCCTGCGCAAAATGTCATAAGCTCCCAGAGCCTACGAAACATGATGACAAAGGATGGATCAACACTTTGAGCAGAATGGCTCCTAAGGCTAAACTTAGTGACGACCAACACCAAATGGTTTATGATTATCTGATCTCTGTTAATAAAAAATAGAGACTCCTCAGAATTAAAAATATTAAATTCTTTTGCCACGAATGCACGAATGGTTTTATTAGTGCATTCGTGGCTTTTTTTGATATGATAATGAAGACTTATTTAAAACCAAAAAAATGTCTGTGAATTTTAAACATTTAGTACTCTTTTTCATGTACTTTTCCTGCATTTCCTGCCAGAATAAAGAAAAAAGAATTCAGCTAGGCAAAGAGTTAATCTCAGAAAATTTACCTGTACTGTTAGATGGTTTAGGCTACTTCAAAATAGCAGAGGAAACCTTAACGGCGAGTGTTTATCAATATGTGGGAAGAATGGACCCGGATCAGGAAACGGTTATAGAAAAATTCCAGGACAAGTTTCATTTAAGGAATCAGGAAATATTTGACCGTGTAATAAAGCTGGAAAATGTTCCAAAGAAAATTGATGATTAT
This sequence comes from Chryseobacterium indologenes, assembly GCA_001013295.1. GTDB lineage: Bacteria > Bacteroidota > Bacteroidia > Flavobacteriales > Weeksellaceae > Chryseobacterium > Chryseobacterium indologenes_B. The sequence continues at coordinate 161,192 of LAZY01000030.1, forward strand.
CCCATTTTTATAAAAACCGATTATGGTGCTCAAAAACAGAGGAATGTAATAGAAGTTGTATTGGGCAACCTGATTATCAGTAAAGACAATCAGTATGCGGCCATTGAAGTTATTAAGTCTTTAGGTATCGGAGCCAAATTTGAAATCTATTATTTCAAACAGGTAAATGGTAAATGGGTACCTGACGGGAATGAAGTTATAGCATTAGGCTAAGATCTCATTCATGATAAAATCATTATAAAAAGAGCGGCCTCTTATCCTTGGATAAGAGGCCGCTTTTATTTCTATAAGGATCTGTAGAAGCTTATCTTACAATCAGTTTTTCTACCTGGGTCTTATCTCCCTGCTGAATATGAACCATATAAACTCCTTTCTGGAAGCTTTTTGTAGAAATAGCTTTTCTGGAAGCGGATTCTCTTGAGTCGGAGAATATGAGTTTTCCGGACATATCAAACATTCTGATCTTCACTTCTTTTGATGATTTGTCTATATTCCCAACAAAAAACTCATCATAAGTAGGATTAGGAAAGACAATGAATTTCTGATCTTCTGCTTTCACCTCCTGAGTGGCTAGTGAAGTATTACACTCCTGTGGTACGGTAAAGTCTTCTACCTGGTCATTGGCTACATTGCTGGCACCGGCAGAAGCATTTACTCCCAGTCCTCTTTTCGCGAAAGCATTCCAGATCATACATTTATCCTGGCCTGCATTTCCAACTAAATCTGCTTTAAGAATAGCGTCTCTGCCATCTATAAAAGAAGGATTACAGGATTGTAATTTCAATCCATCCATTACAATTTGCAGAACTTTTGCGTTCCCTGAGGTTGAGCTTGCCAATACATCACTGTTATAGCCATATTTCTCAATATACTTCCAAGTAAGATCCCACAACATTGTTGCCCAGATAAATCCTATGGCATGCGGACCGGAAACGGTGTTGGTTCTCACATAAGTATAGTCGTTAACCTGAAAATCCGGAGAATACTTTTTTGGTCTGATACCGTCACCTGTAATCGGCTGATTGCTGGTATAAGTACCAATTCCTCTTGCCAAAGCGGATGTATCTCCAGGTTTTGTGGTAAGCATTAAAGCAAAGAAATCAGACCATCCTTCGCCCATCTGTTCTGCATTCTGAAGACAGTTATATCCCTGCCCTGTCAGTCTGTTTGAAATACCATGTCCATATTCGTGAGCAACAATACCGTTATCCAGACTTGAGTGTTTAAAGCCGTTATAATCAAATTGCAGAGAAACATTTACGGTTGCCCCTCCATTCATTTCATTTACCAGATATTCCCCTTCAGCTTTCCCCATCATGATAGAAGGGATATTGATTCCGGTTACGGCATCATCTTTCCCCATTGTAATTGGAGTTGCATTCACCGGATCATAGATAATAGCCCCTATTGCTCCGGCTACCTGCATGTTTTTGACTTTGGTTGCAAAGCTACATGTTCCTCTTTGTGCCACACCTATCTTTCCTGTAAGGCTTCCTGCAGCCAGTCCGGAACAGGCAGCAATAGGGTTAGCAAGGGCGAGATCAGACGTCACGGCCTGCCCACCTAGCAACAGGGCCCCAAATCCTGCTCCACCCGTTATTACTTTGGGACGGCTTACAATTGAAGCCGGTGCATTATACTGATACCTTATCACAAAATCATCCGGAGTCTGTACCCTATCCCAAAGATACATCTGCATTCTCGGCGCTGCAAGATAAGTCGTCCCATTGATGACCGTTTCATATCCTGGGTTAAAATTTGCATTATTCAATCCACTTCCGTCAAAAGCCTCTGCTCTTACGGCATCTCCTTGCATCCCTCCTCTTCCGAAGTTATTGGTCTGATAATTTCTGGCCGATTCTGTAAACCCAAATTTATAGAATATATCATGCATTTTATTATTCATATAAAACAGATTGGTGATCGCCGCATCTCTATACGTAAGAGGGTTATCATATCTTCCGTCAGCAAAAGGGAAATTGAAAGAAAGACCGCTTCCCCCGTCCGGAGAATATCCGGGATTGTTGGTATTATCCTGATCTGAATAGGCATATACATTATTCCCTCTTGTATTGGTGTAATTATTAGTTCCGTCAGAATGCCAGCCTTCGGGAGACGCAGTCAGATCCCAGGGATTACTGATGACAGATCGGGACCCGAATGTAGGAGCTTCTACCGGTAGTGGGAAAACATTATAAGAGGCATTGGTAGGAGCGAATAAATGATTCTGTACTATTTTATTTTCATTGTGATTAATGTTTACCGACTGCTGCTCAGTTGCAGAATCATGAGAATGAGAGGTATTCCCAAAATCACAGTTAAGGGTCATATTGCTTTTACTCAATATCTCTCCACTGGACGCATCAGCAATCAGATGCCATACATTTGAAGAATTTTTATCTGAAACAAATAGTTCTTTGGCAAGAATATAGATTCCATTTTTTTCAAAATAGACATCAGGTAGATAATTTATATCTTTAATATCCTGCAACCCTAATTTTTGCTTAAGAACATCTTCCGGAAATTTATCCTGGGATTTTTTCTGCTGGGCTACAATAATATTCCTTCCAAACTCATTTTCTTCTGAGATGACCTGCCCATCTTTAATCAGCACTTTCCCCAAGGCATTATAAACCCTCAATCCATCATAAGTCTGCTGTACATTGACAATATTTGCACCCAGACTTCTTGAAATGTCTTCATTTAAAACAATAACACCCACTTTATCATTGGTATTATTTCTCTGATTTAATTTTCCATTTTTCTGATAATAATCCTGAATAAGCTTTGCGGAGCTTTGCCCATTCATTTTCCCAAAACAAAAAAATACAGCCACAGAGATTGGCAATAATAGTTTTCTATTCATATTCTACTTTTTAACTCCCGAAATTATAAATTATTAACATTAAAAACACGAAATAACTGTTAAAACAAAAACAAAACACCAGTTTAATAAAATTATTCGTTTTTAATTTTTAAAATTTAATGAATATCGATTATTTAATGAATAAATTTAACCATAAGCTCGAAAACCATTATATTTCCTCAATTTCTCAACAAGTCATTATTTATCTTACAATAAGTTTTTCAATCTGAGCATGATCTCCCTGGCTGATATGGACCATATAAATCCCTTTCTGGAAGCTTTTTGTAGAAATAGCTTTTCGGGAAGTTGATTCTCTGGAGTCAGAGAACACCTGTTTTCCGTATATATCAAATATTCTGATCTTCACTTCTTTTGATGATTTGTCTATATTCCCAACAAAAAACTCATCATAAGTAGGATTAGGAAAGACAATGAATTTCTGGTCTTCTGCTTTAACCTCCTGAGTGGCTAGTGAAGTATTACACTCCTGTGGTACGGTGAAGTCTTCTACCTGGTCATTGGCTACATTGCTGGCACCGGCAGAAGCATTTACACCTAGTCCTCTTTTAGCGAAAGCATTCCAGATCATACATTTATCCTGGCCTGAATTTCCTATCGAATCCGCCTGAAGTATGGCGTCTCTTCCATCTATAAAGGAAGGATTACAGGGCTGCAACTTCAGTCCGTCCATTACCATTTGTAATACTCGTGCATTTCCTGATACTGAGCTTGCCAATACATCATTGTTATAGCCATATTTTTCTATATACTTCCAGGTAAGATCCCATAGCATAGTCGCCCAGATAAAGCCTATCTCATGAGCATTGAACGCCTCATTAGTTTTTGCATACGTATAACTGTTTATATTAAAATCCGGAGAATATTTTGTAAATCTGATCCCTGCACCAGTAATCGGCTCCCCATTCATATAAGTTCCTATTCCCCGTGCTAATGAAGACGTATCTCCAGGTCTTGTTGTAAGGATTAAAGCAAAGTAATCTGACCATCCTTCTCCCATCTGCTCAGCAGAATTAAGACAATTATAACCCTGTCCCGTCAATCTGTCTGAAATACCATGTCCATATTCATGAGTAACAATTCCGTTATCTAAACTTGAGTGCTTAAAACCTTTATAATCAAAATTTAACGTTGCATTCACGGTTGTTCCCGCTTTAAGTTGATTTACGAGATATTCTCCTTCCACTTTTCCCATCATAATAGAAGGAATACTTATAGGCCCTACTGTATCATCTGCAACCATTGTAAAGGGAATAGTACTTACAGGATTATGAATAATAGCTCCAATAGCTCCTGCCTCTTCCATTCTTTTTACTTTACTGGCATAGCTGCATATTCCTCTTTTTGCAACCCCTATTTTACCCGCCATACTTCCTGGCACCAGAGCAGTACATGCTTCTTCCGGTGTAGCTAGCATCAGATTTCCCGTCACAGTCTGCCCGTCCAGTAACAGGTTCCCGAAACTGGCTCCTGCTGTTATAGCCTTAGGTCTACCCGCCATGGATGCAGGAGAGTTATACTGATACCTTACAATAGGATCATTAACATTTTCAATTCTGTCCCAAATGTACATTTGCATTCTTGGCGGCTCAAGAAAAGGAGTTCCATTCAGAACCATTTCGTATCCTGAACTAAAGTTTGCATTATTCAATCCACTTCCATCAAAAGCTTCTGCTTTTACTGCGTCTCCACCTATTCCTCCTTTTCCAAAATTATTGGTTTGAAAGTTTCTTGCTGTTTCTGTAAAACCAAATTGATAAAAGATGTCATGCAGCTTGTTATTCATATAAAACAGATTGGTAATGGCTGCATCTTTATAAGTCATAGGATTATCATATTTCCCATCTGCAAAAGGAAAATCAAAATTCAAGCTGCTTCCGCCATCGGGAGAATATCCTGGATTATTGGTATTATCCTGATCTGAGTAAGCATGTACATTATTACCCTGAGTATAGGTATAATGATTGATTCCATCAGAATGCCACCCTTCAGGAGAAGCTGTCAGATCCCAGGGATTACTAATGACTGAACGGGAGCCAAATGTGGGAGCTTCCAGCGGCAGTGCAAAAACATTATATGAAGCACCGGAAGGTTGAATCTTCTTCATTCCAGCGGCTGATACCTGTACATCTTTCATCTCTAATCGGTATGAAGACAGATGTCCGAAATCACAACGATGGGTCTGATTGATTTTCTGCAGAATTTCTCCAGAACCTGCATCTGCAACAACATGCCAAATGTCTGAAGAATTTTTATCAGTTACGATTAATTCCTTAGCATGAACATATACTCCATTCTTTTCAAAGTATATGTCAGGTAGGTAATTTACCCTTATTTCTTTAAGTTTAAGTTGCTGCTTAAAGATGTCTTCTGAAAATCTACTCTGAGAAATTTTATTCTCAATAATAATACTATTTCTATTAAAGTTATTTTTTTCAGAAAGGATCTGTTCTCCTTTTATGAGTACTTTTCCCAACGCATTGGAGATCCTCAGCCCATTATAAGTTTGCTGCACATCAACAATATCTATTCCCAGGCTTTTTGACTGGTCCTTATTTAAAACAATAATTTCTATTTTATTGCTTGAATTCGCCTTTTGTACCAGCCATCCTTTCTTCTGATAATATTCATTAATAAGGCGCTCCGTACTTTGTGCTCTGACACTACATATAGAAAAAAATGTAGTCGAAACTAAAGATAATACGTATAGTTTTTTATTCATGGGATAGTTTTGTTAATAAAAATACGAATTATATACTGTATTACAGAGTGTTATCATATTTTATATCAAAAAAAGGAGACTTATGCGGTCTCCTTTTTCTTTTTTGTTTTTTTCTTTGGCTTTTTAGGCATTTTTGCTTTGATGAATTTTTCTCTGCTTTTCAGGGCGTCGATCATGCATTGATCATAAGCAAGGGTTTTAGCCTTCTTTAAAGGTTCTAATGCTTTTTTATACTCAAGTCTGATCTCAAAAAGCAGAGATTGCTGAATAAGAATTCTACATTTATCAATTCCCTTTATTTTCAGAGCATACTCAATCAGCTTTTCTGCTTCTTCCAGATCTTCGTTATCCAGAAGGCATTTGATGTAATATTGCGGAACACTCAGGTTAGTCATATTACACTGCATTGCCTCTTCAAAGTAGAGCTTGGCCTTTTCATAATCTGTCAGCATCTCGCTGTAGATCCTTCCCATCAGGCAAAGGCTGTCTGCATCTTCCGGATCGTAAGACAAAGCATAATTGAGCGCTTCCAGGCAGTCTGGAAGGCTATATGGATAATTGTCCAAAGCCTCGAAATAATATTTACTTTTAGTTAAGGTCATTTTGATAGTTTTTTAATTCATTTTTCAAATCATTCCTCTGTTTTTTGAATGACCTGTCCACATAATTCTTTTTAAAATCAGATCCTGAAAAGGTGCGGACAGCATTCCCACGCTGCACCTGCAGGTGATGATTCCATGTTTCTTTCGTCTTCTTTTCCAGCTTCCGGATATAGACTGACATTACTTTCTCTTTCAGCCTCATGACCGAAAGCCTTTTATTCTCCAGCTGAGAACGTGAATCCTGTACGAATACCGATTCTCCTGTCGGAAAGTGGGTAGCCCGAACGGCCGTATTGACTTTGTTTACATTTTGTCCGCCACTTCCCTGACTTCTGACCGCCTGAAATCTTATATCTTTCTCGTTGAAATCAATCTTTTCAGGATTTTCTAATTCAAAAACACCAATAAACCAGTTGCTTCTTTTATGCAGTTTCCTGAATGTGCTTTTTCCTTCCCAGCAGATACTTCCCAGCCAGTTTTCCAAAAATTCTGTTATTTGCTTTCCTTTAAAAAGCAGGGTAACGGATTTCAGGGTTAGATTTTCATCCCCGCTTTCACGATGAATGATCTCATATTCTATATTGTTTTGTGTTGCCTCTTCAAGAAAGGTTTTTAAAACCTTAGCCACTACCCACTGGCATTCCAAAGGTCCTCTTCCTGAAGTGATCTGTATTAATTTTTCCATGTTATATTGGCATTTTGTGTAATAAGGGATGTCCTACGGGATCTATTCCCTTCTGTAATAAATCTTTTGCAGCCATTACTGCCCAGCATTTGTCACTGGAATGAATATTTCTGTAAAATGAAAGCAGAACGTCAGGTTTTACTACAGTAAATCCGTTAACTTCAATGGTTTCAAGATCATTTCTTTCAAAAAAATCTATGGTAATTCTATGAAACTTATTGTTTTCCAGTTCTTCTGTTTTTTCGTACCTGCGAAAGTTTTCTTCACTCGGCAAGTGATCGTAGCGGGTCCAGACTTTCTGAAATCCTTCCTGCTGAAGAATCATAACAACTTCTGCTACATTTTCTTTTTTTACAAAAACATCAATATCCTTGTGGTCATGGGCATGTTTGTATTCTGTATGCCCTTTCTCTGACATAAAATGCCAGGCCCAGCCTCCTGATATAATGACTTTATCTTTTAATTTTTCTAATATTTGCAGCCCGAAACGGATTCTAAATTCCGGCCAGACTTCTCCGTATCTTTTTATATTGTGTGGTGCTCCCATTGTTTTGTTTTTGTTACCAGTTGTGGGTTTACTGGTTATCAAGAGTGCAAAAACACAACTGACAACCAGGAAACTACAACAAAACTTATTTATCCATTCTTACAATTCTCGGCTGAAATGTTCCCAGAATATCCACCAGTTCGCTTTGTGCATTCATCACTTCATTGATGTCTTTGTACGCCATTGGTGCTTCTTCTGCATTTCCACCCATCAGTGTAACATTCTTTAGCTTCAGCTCTTTTTTAATGTCATGCTGAGTAAAAAGGCTTCTGCACTCTCCACGGGAATGTGCTCTTCCTGCTCCATGTGATGCTGAGTTCAGTGAGTCCGGATTTCCTTTTCCACGAACGATGAAGCCTTTCGCCGTCATAGATCCCGGGATCATTCCCAATTCATTTTCATTGGCCGGGGTAGCCCCTTTACGGTGAACAATCACTTCTTTTCCGTTGTGGATTTCTTTCCAGGCAAAGTTGTGATGGTTCTCAATTCTGGCTTTTGCCCTTCCTCCCACTGCTTTCACCAGTCTTCGGTGAATATCATCATGGCAGGCTGAAGCGTAATCTCCGGCAAGGTTCATCGCCGTCCAATATTCCAGACCAAGGTGTGTACTTAGATCCAGCCAGGCGAACTGTTGTGCTTCTTTTGGCAATGGACACTGTTCTGCAGCCACTCGGGAGTAATATTGGGCAATTTCTGCACCTAATCCTCTCGATCCACTGTGTGAAAGTATGCCCAGGTATTTTCCTTTCGGCAATCCGATCTGCAGGTCTTCTTCTGTGATTTCGACTTCTCCGAATTCCACAAAGTGATTTCCACCACCGGAACTTCCCATTTGCTTGATCGCTTTTCCTTTTAATCTTCTCAAAATCGGGATCAGATCGAATGTATCCCGGTCAAAAATCTCATGATCTATGTGAGATTTATGGGTTTCATACATCCCGAATTTTGTATGTTCGGCAAGGGCTTTTTCATATTTGTCCCTGGCTCCTTCAAGATATGAGATCGGGGTATCCAAAATACTCAGGCTCATTCTGCAGCCAATGTCCATTCCTACTCCGTAAGGGATTACTGCATTTTCCACAGCAAGCACTCCTCCGATCGGAAGTCCGTAGCCACTGTGGGCATCAGGCATCAGTGCCCCCTGTGTAGAGATAGGCAGTTTCAAAGCAGTATACAGCTGGTTCTTTGCTTCTTCAGAAATATTGTTTCCAAAGATCTGAAACGAGGCACGCTGTGAATTCAGCATTCTTTTTTCTGTTTTCTTTGATGAAAGCAAGGTCTCTGCGATTTGCCCGAAGGTTAAATCCTTTTCGAATTGTTCCGGATTTTGCAGGATTTCCTTTAAAAGAGATTTTACATGATGGATATTTTTGGTTGCAAAATTTCTTTTCATGACCTCCAGAGCAACATTCACGCTTTGATTATTCGGATAGCCCAGTTTTAATATATCTTTTCCTTTTAGTTTTAAATTTCCCATTGTTTTTGTTTTACATTATATGGACGCATCGTCCAGAAAGCTTTCTGCAATCTCTGTTGCAGGCATTGAGCAGTTAAAATATTTCCTGCTTCTGATAAGATCAGTATCTTCTTTTTTCGTTTTCCATGAATATGACCCGCCGTAAATTGTTTTTTGGGCAATTCCGGCAATTTTATGCTGCCTCAGATAGGATTCCAGCTCTGCAGCTTCTTTTTCCAGTTCGAAGTCTACAGGCTTATAATGGGTAATCATATTGGGTCTTATGCGCAGGGTAAATCTCCAGGGTTCGATAAATTCGTAGTAAGGCACATACATCTTCCTGAAAGAACAATATTCTTCCTGTTTCAGGAAATACTGTCTTTCTCTGGGGGTGAGCCCGACCTTCGGATCATTCCATGAATAGGAAGAGATGTGCTTGAGCGTCTGTGCTCTTTCTACATATATTCTACGCCCAAATTTTCTTTTCTTTTTCAGAAACTGGCGGCTTTCGGAATACATATAGGTATTGATCTTCTTCAAAATTCCATCGAAAAAGTCTCCGTCCTTGGATCGCATGACATCTTCCCTGACGACAAAGAATCTTACAAATCCTCTCTGATACGGTTTTTCCAAAGGAATCCATGGGGTATTTCTTTTGATCTCCCAAAGTTCGTTACTCCGTTGATTCTTTTTTCTTATCTGCTTTTCTACATCTTTTTTTATTGTTCTTTTTCTGCTTCTCAGACTCCTAAGTCTGTAATACAGAAGGTTATCATTTTCCATTGATAAGAGAAGTTGGATGTGAGATGTATTTTTATCTCACACAACTTTTAGTCAACTAAAATATTAGTTGAATGGATTAATAATAGACAATAACAGTTCTGAAGTATACACCTCATGCTATTTTGTCCTTAATGACACTAAAAAATTTCGGGGAAACTGAATTTGAGTTTTGAAATATTGCGCAATAAAAAACCCGAAATCTTTACGACTTCGGGTTTTGATATTGTATTTTACTATTATTCTAAGAATGTACCAAACCGCGAAGCCTTACCACCATAAGGGGTAATCCAACTGTAGAATTCTGATTTGTTCTGAACATTGCTTCGTTGTTTTTAAATGGTTAAACTTGATTTTCAGGTGCAAATATAAAATTATTTTTTTAATCTCCAATTCTTTTTAAATCTTATTTTTGTGAAAAACAATGTATGCATAAAATTATAGTAAGTTTGCTTCCGTTACTTTTTGTAGCATGTAAGAAGGAGAATCCTGTAAAAAAAGAAGAGGTAAAAGCAACTGACAACACCTGTAATTCGGCTCATTTCATGAAACAGATTCTTGAACTGGATGAAATGAAAGCTCAGGCTAAATTTCTGGATTCTTTAACTAAAGGAAAAAGTGGAATTGCTTTTCTGGTAGACAGTACAAAAGTGAACAATGTCTGGAATTACTCGCTTTCAGCCGGATATAATGGCCCGGACCGCTTCGAAACTTATCATATTTTTCATGCTTCAGGAGATCAATGCAATTCTTTAAAGATTGATGAACCTGTTTCTGGAGAAACCCTTTCTATTGAGGAATGGAGAAAACGCAAAAATGAACCTGTACAAACCGAATCTTATCTGGCAAAAAGCCTCTACAGCTTACCTGTTGAAAGTCTTCCTCAAGTAGATGTAAAATGGATTGAAACCGATTTTATTATAGATGGATCTGAGCAATACAGCTGTGGAAATCCTATGTTCAGATATTTTCCTTTAGCCCGATATAAAAATATGGACCTGATTCTGGTTCCTATGGATTGTGGTGATTTCGACTACCGCTATTCTCTTCTTACGGTGCTTAATAACAAAATTGTTGGGGAGCTGTATGTAGAAGGGCTTTGGTATGATCCCGGAAAGGATGATAAAATTGAAGAATTCAGCAGCTATGAAATCAGTAAGACCGGTAAGGTTACTGTAACCACAGAACAAAAGCTTGACGGAAATCTTCAGAAAACAACCCGTACTTATTCACAAATTATGGATGATGGAAGTATAAAAACTTTAAACAAATAAGCTAAATCCGGATTGATTATTCTAAATTTTATAAACGTAAAGAATCAGAGATTCGAATGTTTTACTTTAGGAGGCTAAGAATAGGGCGGCTTCGCCGCTGATGAAGTGCAGTGGCTATGCATACGTCTCATAAAAATCAATGAAATTGATTCCACGAAATATTATAACATCAGATTGCATTGAAAATCCATTTCCATAACCATTGACTCTAATCTGTAATGGAAGTGAAAGTTAAAATAAATAAGGCTGTTTCTGGTATTGAGAAACAGCCTTTATTTTTTATTATTGGTTTACTATTAAATTTTTGCCAAAAGTCTTTCCAGAATTTCCACGGCACATTTAGGAAGATTGGTTCCAGGGCCGAAAATAAAGTCGGCTCCATTGGCATAAAGGAATTCGTAATCCTGCTGTGGAATTACCCCTCCTACCACAATGGTAACATCATCTGCTCCTAATTTTGACAGTTCTTCAACAACCTGCGGAACCAATGTTTTGTGTCCTGCGGCTAATGAAGATACTCCCAGAATGTGAATATCATTTTCTATGGCCTGTTTTGCCACCTCTTCCGGAGTCTGGAATAAGGGTGCTACATCGACGTCAAAGCCCATATCTGCAAATGCTGTTGCTACCACTTTCGCTCCTCTGTCGTGCCCATCCTGCCCCATTTTAGCCACCATGATTCTCGGACGGCGTCCTTCTTCTTCTTCAAACTTCTCAGTCAGGTGAAGGGCTTTTTCAAAGTATTCGTTTTTCCCGGCATTCATAGCATATACTCCAGAGATTGTTTTAATGTTGGCTTTATATCTTCCAAAGGTCTCTTCCATAGCATCACTCATTTCGCCAAGGGTAACTCGTCTTCTTGCCGCTTCAATGCATAATGCCAGTAAGTTTCCTTTTCCTGTTTTAGCACTTTCACGGATGTCATTCAGGATCTGCTCAACAGCTTCTGAGTTTCTTTCCGCTTTTATATTGTTCAGTCTTTCAATCTGTTTTCTGCGAACTTCTGTGTTGTCAATATCCAGAATCTCAATAGCATCCTGTTTCAATAATGATTTGAAAGAATTAACCCCAATGATAAATTCTTCGCCACTATCGATCTTTGCCTGTTTTTTTGCCGCAGCTTCTTCGATTCTCATTTTAGGAATACCGGCTTCAATCGCTTTGGTCATCCCTCCTTCCTGTTCTACCTCATCAATGTATCGCATTGCTTCTTCAATCATTTGCTGGGTAAGGCTTTCTACCAGGTTACTTCCTCCCATAGGATCTACTACATCGCATATTCCGCTTTCCTGCTGAAGGATGATCTGTGTATTTCTGGCAATCTTCGCCGAATAATCTGTAGGAAGTGCAATGGCTTCATCTAAGGCATTGGTGTGCAGTGACTGCGTTCCTCCTAATGCTGAAGAGAGCGCCTCAATAGCCGTTCTTGTGATATTATTGAAAGGCTCCTGCTCTGTCAAAGACCATCCTGAAGTTTGAGAATGGGTTCTCAATGCCAATGACTTTGCATTCTGAGGATTGAATTGTTTTAAAAGGGTAGCCCAGATGTATCTGGCTGCACGCATTTTCGCGATTTCCATGAAGTGATTCATCCCGATGGCCCAAAAGAAAGATAGTCTTGGTGCAAAGTCATCTACATTCATCCCTGCTTTGATCCCGGTTCTTACATATTCAAGGCCATCTGCCAGGGTATAAGCCATTTCCAGCACCGGAGTAGCTCCGGCTTCCTGCATATGGTATCCTGAAATGGAAATAGAGTTGAATTTCGGGATATTCTTTGAGGTATATTCAAAAATATCGGCAATGATCTTCATGGAAGGAGCAGGCGGATAGATGTAGGTATTTCTTACCATAAATTCTTTCAGAATATCATTCTGGATGGTTCCTGAAAGTTGTTCCTGTTTTACGCCCTGTTCTTCGGCAGCAACGATATAGAAAGACAGAATCGGAAGTACAGCTCCATTCATTGTCATGGAAACCGAAATCTGATCCAACGGAATCTCGTTGAAAAGAATTTTCATGTCTTCAACAGAATCAATGGCTACTCCTGCTTTTCCAACGTCTCCTACTACTCTTGAGTGATCAGAATCGTATCCTCTGTGGGTTGCCAAGTCAAATGCTACCGAAAGACCTTTCTGTCCTGCAGCAAGGTTTCTTCTGTAAAACGCATTGGATTCTTCTGCGGTGGAGAACCCGGCATACTGGCGGATCGTCCATGGTTTTTGAACATACATCGTGGAATACGGTCCTCTCAGATAGGGTTCAATTCCTGGAGAAGTCTGTGTTAATGATTCATCTTTTACATCTTTTTTTTCATAAGATGATTTAAGTTCAAGTCCATCTTTTTCAAAGTTATAGATTTCTCTCTCCTGAGGTACTACTTTAAAATCCGGCTTTTTCACAGAAATTGTCTTTCGCATTCCAATTATTTTTGTCTCCGTAAAGTTAATTTTTTTGAACGAAACATGAAACACTTGTTAACATTCAGTTTTTCTGAAGTTTATCACAATAAAAAAGCCGGGCAAATACCCGGCTTCCATTTAGTTGTATATGGTTTGTTATTTCTTGATAAGCTTCGTATTGTAAGTATCTTTCTCGTCTTTGATCGTTACAACATACATTCCTTTGATCAATGAAGCAACATTGATTCTCTGTCCGTCAATCTTACCTTCCTGAACTAATCTTCCGTCAGCAGAGTAGATTTTGTAGTCTGCTTTACCTTTCAGATTTTTCACTTCTACGAAAGTATCTGCAGGGTTAGGATAGATAGAAACTTCAGATGGTTTTGTACCGTTGGTTTCGTTTACACCAAGAGTTTCTGAGATTTTCACGGTGAAGTCTCTGAATCCTCCAGCTGAAATAATACTGCTAGGTCCAGAAGCAACAGAAGGATAACCACAAGGTCCTGATGCAGCATTAAAGAATGTACTTGCGACTCTCATCCTAAGCGTCTTATCTCCGGAATAAGCTGAAGCCGGTACTGTAAATACAAAAGAACCATCATGATAATCAAATTGGGAAGCATCATCAAACACCGGAACGGCACCATCAGATCCTACTCTTTCTGAAGTCTCAAAAATACCATTTCTGTTAAAATCGATCCATACCTGAATCCAGTCATTATATTGTCCGGAAGCATTACCTAAATTTCTGAATGTAGCAGTATACTGTGTTCCTTTTGTTAAGTTAACTATTTTGCTCGTATCAGCAGAAAGGTCAAGATAAGTTCTTGCAATTGCAGCAACAGAAGTTTCCGAATAGTTTAAATTAGCAAGACTAAAACCAATTAATCCACTATAATAAGCTGAATTCAAGTTGTTTCCACCCGTAGTCATCAGACAGTAGTCATAACCTGTTCTCAGTCCTTTTGTCTTAAAGGCATAATTAGATGAGAACGCTCCAGGAACATTATTTACAACAGTTGCTACCTGTGCCTCATAATTAGTTTCATCCTCAAGGTTGGACAGGGTTACTGAGCTTGTTGTACTTGTTGTATTCTGCCAAGTTGTCTCCCCTACTTTTCTATAGTTTATTAAATAGGTTGCGCCTGGGAAAGTATTCCAAGATAATCTGGCTGAAGTTTTGAAAACTTCCGTATCTAATGCAAAAATACCTGTCGGTGCCGTTGTAGAAGAAGTTGGAGCTGTTGTAACATTCACTGTAGGAGATACAGCATAAAACACATTTCCTACAGCAGATATTTTTAATTTAATATTTCCTGTTAAATTTGCCGGCATTTGTGCTGTATAGCTTCCTGTATTTGGTGTAGAAGCTACTAACTCAGTCCATGTTGCTCCATTTACAAGATCTGTAGTATATTCAATTTTAACATTTGCAGCATTATAAGGTGCTGCATTTGTATTGGCTACATCCCATAATATTGTATTGGCAGCATTATTGTAAAGTGTTGTAGAGCCTGTAATTCCACTGAATTTAAATGGTCCATCATTACCTACCGTAACTGTTGTTTCTAAGGATGAAAGCATTGGTCTTTGTGCATTTGCATCTCTTGCTGTCACTGCATAATGAAGTGTTCTAGGAATATATGAAACAGTTTCCCAAGTTGCTTTATTAGTAAGTTTTCCGGCCATTACTAAAGGTAAGCTAGGGAAATATCTTTTGCCACTTGCTGTACCAGTAAAAGACCTTGCAATAGAACCTTCTGTATTAAAGCCCCAGCCACTATCTCCTGAAATGGAAGCTTTGCTGGTTACAGAGTCATATTGTTCCCAAGTATAATTAATAGGATCTCCTTGAGCGTCTGTTGCAGATGCTTCCAAATAATAAGGTGTTCCCTTAGGGATAGTATATGCAGTAAGAGCATTAATAACAGGTGCGGTATTGTTTGTTATAATATCTGCGGTCCCACAAGTAGTCTTAGCATCTAAATTATTTAGAATCTGATTGATAGAAGAATAGTGGAAATAAGCATTAGAGTTAGCCTGTAAATTATCTTGGGTAATTCCTGCATAAGCCATGATTGTAGTCCCTCCACCTGGCTCAATATTAACTCCAGATCCTTCTGAAGCATGTGAGAAGGTATGGTTTCCGCCCAATTGATGTCCCATTTCATGAGCTACGTAATCAATATCAAAGGCATCTCCTAAAGGCTTTGAGTTTCCTGGAGAGGTATACCCAGATCCTTTTCCTCTAGGAACTGACGTTGTAGGGCTTGTACAAATACATCCGATACAACCTGCATTCCCTCCGCCTCCTGATGCTCCAAATAAATGGCCAATATCATAGTTTGCGTTTGTCACTTGGTTTGTAAGATTTTGCTGAAGTTCCAGATTCCATGCACCTGCAGCACCTTGTTGAGCTGCAGAATAAGGATCAGTAGTTGGATCAGTATAAATTAATCCCGGTAAATCCTGAACCAAAAGCTTAATTCCAAAATCTTTTTCAAAAATACCATTTACCCTACTCATCGTATTGTTCATTGCGACAAGTGCCACTGCTTTCTTCTGGTCTTCAGTTGTTGCAACAGGAGCTCCTGGAAGAGACAAGAAATATTGAGTATATTCACCTGTCACAGAAAGAGCTAATCTATATGTTCTATATTTAGTAATAGGGTTTCTGCTGGTAATTCCTACATTAGAAAGATTTTTTTTTCCGTGTGCTTCTAAGGCTTTGATGTCTATATTTTTTTCATCTGTAGCACATTCAAATCCATGTAGTCCCTCTGTTCTTTTAGTTTTATAGAAAACACCATAGGTTTGTTTATCTGTAGTGATTGGCTCTATAAATTGAAATACACCATCTTTAATAATCATAGACTGCATTTCAGTCGGAGAAGTACTGAATCTTAAATACTTAGTTGGATCATCTACTCCAACTCCCATATAGGATCCCAGTTGGTATCTGTCTACCAAAGATTTCTCCATTACAGGATCACTGTATACGGCAAATCTTTCTATTTTTCCTTCTGCTGTAGGTAAAGAAACAATCACTGCCTGCGCACCTTTTCCTGTTTCTACAGCATTTTTTAACACATTCCTAAGAGACTGTAAATCCAGCCTGTAAGAATACTGAACTTCAACTTCTTCTCTGATTTGAGACGTTCTTTGTGAGGCCGGCTCCCACCTCTGTGCATTAAAGCTTGACAGTCCAGCTGCCAATGCACAAACTAGTAAAATTCTCTTTTTCATAATTGCCTAATTAAATAAAAATTAGTAAACTTTAAATATCCGGCCTAAAAGTACAAATTATAAACAATACACCCTAAAAAAAACGATCAATTTTAAATAAAATTGATCGTTTTTATGTATTTATTATTATTTAAACACTATTTGTTTATTCCCATCTCATACAATGCAAATGATATAAGATCCGCATTTTCACTGATTACTTGATCCGTTGCTCTTCCTGCTCCGTGACCTGCATTTTTTTCTATTCTCAATAAAATAGGATTCTTACACGCCTGCTTCTCCTGAAGCTCTGCCCCGAATTTGAATGAGTGAGCCGGCACTACTCTATCGTCATGATCACTGGTAATGATCATGGTAGACGGATAGCAGGTTCCCGCTTTCACATTATGCACCGGAGAATATGATTTAAGGTATTCAAACATTTCTTTGCTGTCTTCTGCTGTCCCATAATCATACGCCCAGCCTGCTCCGGCAGTGAATTTGTTATATCTCAGCATATCTAAAACTCCAACGCCAGGGAAGGCTACTTTGGCAAGGTCCGGACGGATCGTCATCGTTGCTCCTACCAGCAATCCTCCATTCGATCTACCTGAAAGAGCCATATATTCTTTAGAAGTATATCCTTTTTTCTGCAAATATTCTCCTGCAGCTATAAAGTCATCAAAAACGTTTTTCTTTTGTTGCTTAGTTCCGGCGTCATGCCATTTTTTTCCATATTCACCACCTCCACGGATGTTTGGAACAGCATAGATCCCGCCATTTTCCATCCAGATCGCATTCACTACAGAGAAAGAAGGCTGTAAGCTGATATTAAATCCTCCATAAGAATATAGAATCGTAGGATTCTTCCCATCAAGCTTAATTCCCTTTTTATAGTTGATCATCATAGGAACTTTGGTTCCGTCTTTTGAGGTATAGAATACCTGTTCAGAAACATAATCATCAGGATTAAATTTAACTTTCGGCTTCTGGTATACTTCTGATTTACCAGAATCTACATTAAATTTATAGGTAGTTCCCGGAGTGATATAGTTGCTGAAAGAGTAGTAAAGATCTTTTTCTTTTTCCTTTCCTCCAAAACCGGAGATATTTCCTTTGCCAGGAAGGGTAATTTCTCTGATCAATTTCCCTGTCTTATCAAATTGCTTTACCTGATCAATAGCATCAATCATATAGGTTGCAAAGAAGTATCCACCTCCGGTAGAAATTCCCAGTACATTTTCAGTTTGCGGAATTATATCTTTCCAGGTTTCAGGAGCAGGGTTTGCAATGGTAGTTTTTACAAGACGCATATTGGGAGCATCTTTATCTGTGGAAATAAAAAGGTTATCTCCATCAGTATCTACAATATAGGCATTAATATCAAATCCTTTTGTGATCTGTACAAAGTCCCCACCTTTCTTCAGATCTTTGATATACAATTCGTTTCCATTGGTTGCATTGGCTGCAGAAATGATAAGAAATCTCTGATCTTCTGATACGCTTGCTCCTAAATATCTTCTTGGTGTTTTCTCTCCGCCAAAGATCAATTTGTCCTCAGACTGTTTTGTCCCTAGTTTATGAAAATATACTTTATGTTTATCAGTCATTCCTGAAAGTACCGTTCCTTCTTTAGGTTTGTCATAGCTTGAATAATAGAAGCCTTCATCATTCTGCCACGCTATTCCACTGAATTTTACATCCAGCAAAGTTTCATCAATCTGTTTTTTAGTAACTGCATCAATAATAATGATTTTATTCCAGTCGCTTCCCCCTTCAGAAATAGCATAAGCTGCCAGATTTCCTTTTTCGTTAAATGATAAAGTAGCCAGTGAAGTGGTTCCTTTTTCTGAAAATTTATTCGGATCTAAAAATACCTCTGTAGCTTTCGTCTTTTTGTTGGTTCTGTACAAAACCGACTGTGCCTGTAGACCGTCATTTTTAGAATAATAAGTATAATCACCTCTTTCGAAAGGCGCTGAAATTTTTTCATAATTCCAGATCTCTTTCAGTTGGTTCTTAATTTTATCTCTGAACGGAATTTTTGAAAGATAGTTCTGGCTGTAGGCAACTTCTTCATCTACCCATTTTTTGGTAGCATCGGAATCATTTTCCAGGTCTCGGAACGGATCTGAAACGGCAGTTCCAAAATAAGTATCTGTTTGATTCCCTTTTATTGCTTTAGGATAATTCATTTTTTGAGCGTAAAAAGATGCTGAAAACAAAACTCCAGCAGTTAATAACATAGGTTTAAAATTCATAGTGAACGGTTTTCTCAAAAATACGTAAAGTCTGTGAAATAAAAAAAGCCTCCAAAACGGAGACTTTTATTCTGTAATTAAAGTATTTTTCAACTATTCATTTGTTCCGAAACTCCCGAAGTAAAAATCGGTAAGGTTCGTCACAATTTCATCCGGGCTACCATTCCAATAGTAGATTTTTCCTCCTTCTTTGAGTTCGTACAAACTAAAATTCTGATCTGTCGTCACCGTCTTATCTGCATTTTTAAAATCCTGAACTGCCTGAATCAGGTATTTCTTCAGGTCTTCTGCTTTCACTTTTTTAATATCTCCGGTAGGTCCAGGGGTTAACTTGGAAGGGACCTTAAAGCTTACGGAATAAGTAATCTCAGCAATTTTATCTCCTTCTACATATTCATTAGGAACCACTTTCACCTCTTTAATGGCAAGTTTTCCGGCTTTAAAGTTTTCAAGCATGGCCGTGAAATAATCTTCAGCCTCTTTTTTACATGCTGCAGCAGCAGCTTTGGGAAATGCGGCCAGGAAATTCTCCACAGTGCCTTTTTTCATTTCGTCGGATGTTTCTTTAAAATTTACCTGATACGCATTTTGTCCTTCTACGGTAGGCCTCAAATAGTCGTTAAGCTTGTTCAGTGCAACCTCATCGTTGTTCACAAAGGTTCCGAAGAACAGTTCAAATGCTTCTTTGGGTTTCTTCACTTCCGTCTGAGCTGAAACATACTGTCCCGTCATCGTAAGCAAAAGAAACAAAATAATTTTGTAATTTTTCATAGTATATATTTGATTTAATTATCTGAAAAACAAAAACCTCTGAAGTTTTCAGAGGTTTTTGTTTGTATGTAAAAAACTTTAGTAGTTTTCTTCTTCTCCTTTCATTTTCTCTGCATTTTCCGCCATGATTACCGCATCGATCATTTCAGAAATATCTCCATTCATATAAGCATCCAGATTATACATCGATTTGTTGATTCTATGATCTGTTACCCTTCCTTGCGGATAGTTGTATGTTTTGATCTTTGCAGAACGGTCCCCTGTAGAAACCATAGATTTACGTTGTGCAGCAATATCTCCCTGTACTTTTTGTAATTCTATATCGTATAGTTTGGTTCTCAGCATTTCCATTGCCAACTCACGGTTAGCAAGCTGAGAACGTGCCTGCTGACAAACAACCACAAGACCTGAAGGCTTATGCGTTAGCTGAACTTTCGTTTCAACCTTGTTTACGTTCTGACCTCCGGCACCTCCTGAACGTGAAGTCTGCATTTCAATATCTGCAGGATTCAGTTCGAAATCTACTTCTTCCGCTTCCGGTAAAACAGCAATGGTAATTGCTGAAGTATGAACTCTTCCCTGAGATTCTGTTTCCGGTACACGCTGTACACGGTGCACTCCGGATTCGAACTTCATGATTCCATATACGCCTTCTCCTTCCACTTTCATAATCAGTTCCTTATAGCCTTTTGCCGCTTCATTGGAATCTGTCACTTCATGTCTCCAGCCTTTTGTTTTGAAGTACATGGTATACATTCTGTAAACATCTTCTACGAAAATAGCAGCTTCATCTCCTCCTGTTCCGGCACGTAACTCCACGATAACGTTCTTGTCATCTGCAGGATCTTTAGGAATCAGCAATACTTTAAGCTCTTCTTCCAAACCTGGAATTCTGGATTGTGCATCCAGCTTTTCCTCTTTAGCAAGATCTACAAGGTCTCTGTCTGATCCGTCAGCAATGATTTCATCAGACTCAGCAATAGAATCCAAAGCTCCTTTGTACTGATCGTAAACCCTTACAATTTTCCCCAAATCACTATATTCTTTGTTCAAAGAAGAATATCTTTTTTGGTCTGAAATGACATCAGGCTGTATAATAAGGTCTGCAACCTCATTATATCTTTGTTTTATAGCTTCTAATTTTGGAATTAATGATTTAGACATTATGGAATTTTTGTGGGTGCAAAGATAAGAATTATTAATTCAAAATTAAAGTATAAATTTTTGAACGCTAGGACGAAACTGCAAAAAGGTTAATTTGCAAAACTGGCTATAAATATTTTAAGGCTCTCGTTTCCCTCAGTTGGCTTTATTCAGTCTTCTGTCTATTAAATATAAAACAATTCCCACCGCTACAATTCCCAGCCCGATCATACTTTCTTTGGGATTATGGATCAAAGTAAAGTAAAGGACATATCCGCTGAATAATAAAAAAACGGTTGGAAAAATGTAAAAAGCATTGGATTTGAAGATTCTCCGGTCTTCTTTTTTAAGGAAATACACCGTAGAAATCGCAAGACTCGCAAATAACTGAAGAATAAAGGCGGTATAAACGAATATTTCCTTGAAGCTTCCTGTCAGAATAATTACGGCAGCAATAACTGCATGCGCAAAAATAGCTCTTACCGGAATCCCTTTCTTATTACTGACTGAAAGCGGCTTCCAGATATAACTGTCCTTAGCAAATGCCTGTGTCAGCCTTGACCCTACCCAAAGATAACCACTGATCGTCGCAATGAGCTGTAGCGCAATAAAAATATTGACTATTTTTCCAAAAGCAGGACCAAGCATATTGACAGCCGCTTCTCCCATTACATCTTCTTTTCCTGCGAGCTGACTCACCGGAGCATGCTTCAGCATAATGTAATTGACCAGAATATAACTTACCGTCACAAACACCGTTCCGATGATCAGAGATTTGGGAAGGTTTTTCTGAACATCTTTTATTTCTCCTGCTATATAAGAAGCTGAATTCCAACCGGTATAAGAATACGTCACAAAAACCAGAGAGGTAGCAAAAGCAGGAAGCATAATCTCACCTTGCCAGCTGTCCGTAAAATTCAGGCTGTTTCCAATCTGAGAAGATTCTGAAAGGCTCACTCCCAAAATAATCAGTATAATAATAAATGTTATTTTGATAAAAGTAAAGAAATTATGAAACCTGCTGGAAGTTTTTAAACTGAATGACAGCGTGACTGCGATCAGAAAAATAGCAGCAATCGCAAAGCTATTTCCAAAATTGTACTCAAACACCGAAAGATATTTTGACATGGCCAGAGCTGCCAGTGCAACAGGGGAAGAAAATCCTATAATAAGGGAGATCCAGCTTATCAGATATCCAAACAATGGGTGATAGGTTTCTTTGAGGTAAATAAAATCGCCCCCATTTCCTTTAAAATAAGATCCTAATTCGGCATAACAGAATGCCCCAAACAAGGCCAGAATTCCTCCAATAACCCACAACAGAAAAATACTGTAAGTATTGGTAATATCAGACAGCTGGAATCCCAGAGTTGTAAAAATACCTGTCCCTATCATATTGGAAACCACAATGGCCGCAGCTGTTTTCCATCCAATTTTATGCGAAACTGTACTCATTTAATGATTAAAAATTAAAATTAAGCCTTCCGAAGAAATAACTTCCCAATGTTCCCATCTGAACCGGCGCATATTTGAACACTCCATAATATGAATTTTTATAGACCTGAAGATCCGGAAAAACATCCAATACATTATTGGCCCCTATGGTAAGATTGATTTGTTTTGTAATATCATACCCAACACTGATGTCTGTAACGACCTTGGGTGAAAATTCCTGCACTTCTCCAAACGGGAATCCGTCTCTTATCACTTTACCAAAGTAAGTATTTCTTACCAGAAAATTAAACTTCCCAATCCCATAATTCAAGCTCAGAGAAGCTTTTGTCTTGGGAGAAAGCGTTTCAATAATATTGATCTGATCCGGTCCGAAATACTGATCTCTGGGAGTACTGATCTTTTCAGGAAAATGAAAGTCTGTTATTTTTGTTTCCGTATAGTTTCCGGCCAGGTTTATATTCAGGTTTCCACCTCCCAATTTCCAGTCATAGGAAACAACCAGATCAACTCCTTTGGTTTCGGTATCAATAGCGTTGGCAAAAAATCTTCCGCTTTCCACCTGATTTCCTTGTCCTACAACATTAGGATCTGATAACCGGGAATCCGTAATATTACTGGTAATAACGATCCTGTCTTTCACTTTGATGATATACCCATCTACAGTAATGAATAGTCCTTTGGCTGGTTTTAAAGTAAATCCTGCACTTCCGTTCACAGACGTTTCCTGTTTTAAATGATCAAATCCAAGAACCTCAGCAGCTTTACTGTCATTTCTGAAAATCCCCTTGGTCACGATATTGGACCCGGAAGTAGATATATCTGCATAAGAATTGTTAAAATACTGCTGTTGGAGAGATGGCGCTCTGAAACCTGTCCCTACAGCTGCCCGTATGGCATAGTTTTTTACAAATTCATATCTCACAGCCAGCTTTCCATTCAGCGTATTTCCAAAATCTGAATAGTTTTCAAATCTTGCTGCGGCATCAATATTCAGTTTTTTATCCAGATCGTAAGAAACATCGGCATATACTGCAGTGGAATGTCTGTCTTTTTTCAGGGCATTCCGGGGCGAAAAACCTATAAACGACTGCGAACCTCCTGCTCCAATTACTGTTGAACCATCCGTCGCTATATTTCCATTACTATCATACTGAGCGTAAGAAGCTTCATCTCCGGGCTTAATCTGATACTGTTCAAATCTGAATTCTCCCCCAAACGCAATATTGAATTGGTTTAAATTTTTAGAAACATCAAGGTTCACTGTATTTTGCAGAAAGCTATGAGCCCCTGCATAAAAACGGGTTGGAGATTTCGCTCCTAAGGATGCGTTATTTGTATTGCTGACATTATAATTAAAAGTATTACTTCCAAAAGTATTGCTCAGGTCAACCAGCCAGTCATTCACGTTATATTTCGCTCCCACAGCATAGGAAAAATCATAGATCTGAGATCCCAATACCGCCTGAAATCCATTCGGGTAAATGGATGCAACAACATTCGAGGTTTCACTGGGAAGTCTTCTGAAGCCATATCCTTTTCCTTCTTTAATGCTGAATCCACCAAAAGAATAGATTTTCAACTGATCATTCACAGGGTATTCTGCATTAAAAAACAACTGTCCCTGTCTGATCTGCGCATCTCCAATCTGAAAATTAAAATCATCACGGGTCAATCCTCTTGCTCTGATTTCGTCATCATCTGCTTTTTTTGCATCAGCAAAATTGGGAGCAAATTCATATGCAAAATGATCTCCGAAAATATCCAGATCATGATTTTGGGTTCTTGTTGTTTTTCCTCTATGGCTAAGTTGCAATGAAAGATTGATATAGCTGTCTTTTTTCCCCAGAGAAGTTCCGTAGTTGACTCCGGCCTGGTAGGTTTCCCCATCATTTCTTCCGCTCAATCCATACGTGACGCTTGCAGACGCTCCTATATCTTTTTTAAGGATAATATTGATGACTCCGGCAATGGCATCAGAACCATATTGGGCAGCCGCCCCATCTCTTAAAACTTCTATCTTTTCAATAGCAATAACAGGAATTGTGCTCATGTCTGTTCCTACAGAACCATTCCCCACGGTATTCTGATAGTTGACCAGAGAAGTTGTATGTCTTCTCTTTCCATTCACCAATACCAAAACCTGGTCCGGTCCCATCCCTCTTAAAGTAACAGGATCAATATGCTCTGTTCCGTCTGATGCAGACTGCCTTACGGAATTGAACGACGGAATGACATAGTTCAGCAAATCCTGAACGGTCATCTGAGGTGAAGACTTCTGTAATTTTTCAATATTGATCACGTCTACAGGAACCGGTGTTTCCAACTTTGTTCTTTTCGCGTTACGGTTACCTACGATGATAATATCTTCGATCTGTTTTCCTTTTTCCTCCTGCTCCTGGGCCGCAATCAAAATTGTCCCAAGTAATAGTACGGCTGTACTTAATTTTTTCATTTTTTTCTTGCCAGTTAATAATACATTCCAGCGGATCAATCCGCAGATTACACAAGACTTCAAGAAATGGAATTCATATAAGAATATTGATTTCGCTTATCTCCCCCATTGGGTTGGAATTAGCACCTTTACACTTCTGGAATCGTGCAGGTTGCTAAGGTTTCGCAGGGCCAAATCCCTCCACCTTTCTTGATAAATCTACTGCAAAGGTAGAGTATTTTTTTTAATATGCAAAAAAGGCAAATTTGCTAATCCGCGAATTTGCCTTTTCATTTTTTTTATGATGTCAGTTTTAGTTTTACTGAATGATCATCTTCTGAACAGCAGTTCCCGTATCTGATTTCAGCTGAACAAGATAGGTTCCTGCAGGATATTTTACGTTCAACTCATAGGTACCGCTTTCTTTATCCAGTTTGAAGGTATTCAGTTTTTTACCACTCATTTCAGAAATAATGATTTCCCCGTTTTTTGCTTTGTTAAAGATTAATTTTGCTTGTCCATTTTTTACCGGATTATCTGCAATCTGAAGTGATAGCTTATTAGCAGCATTCACATCTGTGGTTGATAAAGATCCCGCATAATTTCCGAAAATCCTGAACTCACCGGGTTGCAGGGTAATCGGCGCAGTTGTAGAAGTTATATTTGAAACCGTATCATCCATCAGATTCTGCCATTGTCCGGCATAAGGAAAATAAGGGACCACATTCTGTGCTGAAGTGGAATAATTGGCCAGAACCACTACATTTTTCATTCCATTCAGCGTATTATCATACACATAAATTCTTGTAATCAGTCCATCCGGATCATTTGCAAGATTGTTTGACTCTATGCTGTACGTTTTGGATTTAAAAACCTGGTGAGTATTCCTGATATTGATGATCTTCGCCCAGGTATCATAAACTGCCTTCCTGTTGATGTCCGCATCATATCCCAGTGTAAAGGCTATAGGTTTCTCATCTGTTCTGCATCCGTTGTTGATGGTTCCGTCTGCACATCTGTTAATGCTGAATTCATACCCTAATTCTCCAAACTGCCAGATCATCTTCGGCCCGGGAATGGTAAAGAATGTGGCTCCGAAAGTTTTCATTCTTTCAAGAGCGGTATTCAGATTTTTTACATTGTAGCTTCCGTTGGTAGCTCCATAGGCAAGATTTTTAAACATCAGTCTTTCTTCATCATGACTTTCCCCATATCCTACGGCACGCATATCCGTAAAACCATGAAGGCTATGATTCATCCGGTCATAATTACTGTTTTCCTTATAGCCCATCGTATTTTGATTATAAGGCTCAGTCTGTTTATTCCAAAGCATTACTCCTTTTCCTTCTGCTACCCGGTAATTAGCCCACTGCTGCTCTTCCGCATCGGTACCAAGATGTTCAAAAATCATATAGGAACTGGGATCAAGCACCCATTGTCTGTCTGCATAATGTTTCAGAATATCTACCCGGTCCTGCTGATAAGCATTGGTACATGTTTCATCGTTTTCGGAACAGCTTTGGGTAAATCCTTTTGTCAGATCCCAACGGAATCCATCGATACGATATTCTGATAACCATTGTTGAAGACATCTTTCAACGTAATATTGCGTTGAAGGACTGGAATGATTGAAATCATTGAACACATTATAGGAATGTTTCGGAACCTGGTTGAAGTAAGGGTTATCTGCAGCTACATCTCCATAACCGTCCCCATCCGGATCGATATTCCAAAGCCTTACCAAAGGAGAACGTCCTGTCGCATGGTTGAATGCTACATCAAGAATGACTGCAATCCCGTTCTGATGGCAGAGATCGACAAATTCTTTAAATTTTTCAGGAGTTCCATAGGCTTTATCCAATGCATAATGGAAAGAGGTATTGTATCCCCAGGAAAGGTTTCCTTCAAATTCCATGATGGGAAGCAGCTCGATAGCATTGATCTTTAGGTTTTTCAAATAGGAAATCTTATTGATCAGGGACTGCCAGTTTTTTTCCTGTGTAAAGTCTCTCAGTAATAATTCATAGACAATAAGGTCTTCTTTTGCCGGTCTCTGGAAATTGGTCACCTGCCAGTTGTAGGGAGTTTGCCCGGTTTTCAATGTTGAAACTTCAAAGGCCTGTCCAGAAGGAAACGCAGGTAAATTTGGATAAGTAGAAGGTGAAATCCATTGATCGTCATAGGACGACAAGATCTGTGGAGAATAAGGATCTGCCACTTTTCTTAAATCGTTTGTTCTGTATTGAAATGAATACAGTTGCTGCGGAGTGAGTCCGGTTAGCTCTATCCAGTAAAGATCGGGATTAGCTGTATCTCTTTTCATCAGATAAGCATCATCTACCGTCCAGTTATTAAAACTTCCGATCACATGTACAAAGTTTTTTCCCGGCGCATATAAGGCAAGGCCTGCTCTCGTCTGATCTGTAGGATGATAATTGATTCCCTGTCTGATCCAGTTCGGAACAGCCGCAGAAGTTACATTCCTGGGAATCTGTAAAATGAATGATGTACTTTTGGAATTCGAGCCCTGACTGGCAATAAGTTCCATATTGGCATCCTGAGAGACAGTATAATTATAGCTAAAAGACTGTGAAGGAACGGATGTTGAATTCACAACTATTCCGTTGGCTTTTAACTGAAAGGTTGCATTTACATTGGTAGAAGCAGTAATATTGATTGAGTTTCCTGCCGGAACTGAAGTAAGACTATTGGCCAGAGGATTCGTTAAGTTCAGATTTAAAATACCGACATTCACAAAAATATCGGGTGAAGTCTGATGACTTCCGGTTTTATCTTTTAATAGAAACCCGAAGCGCCCGATTCCTGTTCTTCCGAAAAACGCAGTTGGAGTCAATGTCAGAGAATACGTATCTGTTCCTGCATTATACGTCAGCTTATTCAGATCGTTGGAATTATTCCAGCTCCCGTTGGTAGGACAATCCTGACTATTCTGATAGTTGGTATCAAAAGACCATGACCAGATATAAATTGAATTGTTGGATACGCCCCAGGCCGTTTCATCGATCTGATCTCCGGGCACCGTGAGCGTAATCGCATCAGTTTCATTAAAAGGAGAAGGGGTAATGGTATAATTAATCTGCCCAAAAGCCCCGATGGTAATGAGAAGAAAAACAACAAAATAAAACTTTTTCATATCTTTATTTTTATCGAATATAGTATTAATTTTCTTTTTTGACAGTCATTTTTATTCTCTCCTCAGCAAATCCTTCATTATTCAAAAAAAAGACCCATGAAAATTTCATGAGCCTTCCAATAAAAGTAATTGTAATGAACTATATTTTTTATAATGAACGAAAATTTGGTCAATATATTGGTTGCTGCCCTTAAAAAGGATCAGTCTTTTATAATCTTTTTAGAAACGGATTGCCCGTTTTTAAATGTTAATTCCATCATATATAATCCGGAAGGAAATCCGCTTATATCAACCCGGTTATTCGAAAACTGAATTTTCATCTTTTGTCCTGTTGCATTAAAAATATTTACAGTTTCAACAGGAGAATCTGCTTTAATGGTAAGAACATCTTTTACAGGATTGGGATAAATACCTACTCCCTGGAGGTTTAATCTTACTTCTGAAGTCCCTAATGAAGCCGCAGGTTTTATACACCTTACCGATGTCCCCTGTCCTTTTGGCGCTCCTGCAGAAGGATTTGAAACGGTTGCTCCTATGTAAAGATATTTCCCTCCAATTCCTGTGGGATCTGAGCTCCAGTAATATCCTCTTTTTCCTGTAAAGCTAAAAGTACCGTCTATATGGCTTCGGGAACCTGCCGCCGGAAGTTTTAAATTACTTCCGTATGCTTTCCCCGGGCTCGTAATATTTTCAACACTGGTAATTGTTTTCCATTCCGGTTGAGATGGCATTCTCCAATCCGCTCCGATTGCTTTACATGGATCTACTCCTACTGCTTCCGTAATTTCAGTTACATTTTTTCCTGTCCAGGCATCTGTCGTATTATTGGTTTCCCACCAGCTCGGTGAACCTACGATAAATGAATGTATCCCTGTCAACCCATCCGGAGTGTTCACTTGCGGAGCAGATACCAAAGGAGAGTTTTTCAGCTGATGGCCGTCATCCCATCTTCCCCACTGGAAAAAATCTCCATAAGAGTTTTCATCCTCTACCCCTGTTGCAACATGCGAACTTCCAAGATTCTGCTGAAGCCATATATTTCCATCTTTTGCTCTCACCGTGGTATAGGTTACCTGCTGCCCCTGATACATAAAGCTGACGCATCCGGTATCCCCAGTATTGCTTCCCGGATCTGTGCAGCTTTGTGGAGTACCTGTTCCCTGCGCCTGCAAAGGAGCTCCTGCCATAAGTGTCAGTATGATTCCGGCACTTAGTTTTCGGATAGCAAGAGATAAATCTTCAATCATATCAATATTATTTTTATTTATTCTAAATTTAATTTAATTTTGCGCAAAAGTACCGTTCCTAATTAATCCTGGGTTATCATTTCCCAACTTTTAGTTATCCTGTTTCAAGAAAGAGGCTTGGAATGGGAATGGTCTGTTAAAATATGTTGTATGAGGAAGCAACCAACCGAAAGGATAGTTTTCAGTGCTGAAGAAATTGAAATTGTGCAGAATGATTCAGGAAATGAATCCATTTCAGAAATTTATATACCTGAAAATAAAGCCGGTTTTAATCTCCTCTTTTTATTAAGTTCAGACATTTATCTGGAAGCTTTTGACTCTCACCCAAAATTTCTGTTCAGAAAAAACCAGTATATCCTTTATTATTCTCCGGAGAAAAAAAATTCAGAACTATGGACAGAAGGTGGAGAATCTCTTAAATACTTACACATTCAGCTCAGCTTTCGTTATATTTCGCAACTTCTCAGCCCTGAATCGAATCAGGAAAATGCAGAAATTATGAGGAATATGGTTGATAATCATTTTGTATTTCTCCATAAGGAAACTCCTCCGGATATGACAGTTGAAATGCACATGATCCTTAATGAGATTGTCAACTCTACCAAGAAAGGAATTCTGCAGAAATTATTTATAGAAGCTAAGATCAGCAAGCTCCTCATTCTTATTCTTGAG
This sequence comes from Chryseobacterium indologenes, assembly GCA_001013295.1. Lineage (GTDB taxonomy): Bacteria > Bacteroidota > Bacteroidia > Flavobacteriales > Weeksellaceae > Chryseobacterium > Chryseobacterium indologenes_B. The sequence continues at coordinate 190,903 of LAZY01000030.1, forward strand.
CAGTTCAATGAACAAGAGACTCTGGAATCCATTCCCAAAACACCTGAAATGATCCGAAAGTTCATCGATGAAAATTACCACAGGAATATAAAGGCTGAAGAGATCGGAAAGCTTATCGGGATGAATCAAAATACCATAAGAAAAGAGTTCAAGGCTCAGTATCATACAACTATAGCTCATTATATTGCTGAACTCCGGATGCTGAAAGCTAAAAAACTGATCGCTGATAAGGAAATCATGATCAAAGAAATCGCCATTGAGTGCGGATATGAGTACCTCCAGAATTTCACAAGAGCTTTTAAAAAGAGGTTCGGAATTTCTCCTGAACACCTCCGGAATAATAAATAGAAAAACCGCCTAATTGCTTAAGCGGTTTATATATGTTGTTTTGCTTTGATATTACTTTTTCAGAATTCAAGTGAAAAAGCAATGACAATCAATTAATGATGATGTCCGTGATCGTGAATGAAAGGCCCGTTCCCTTTAGGCTGGTTATAGATAGTTTCTACACCTTCCTGCTCAGTAATAAGCTTTCTTCTGATATCTTCAGGGTCGAAAGGTTTTACTTTTCCGAAATACTCTTTCAAACCTTCAGTTAGCCACATTGGGATTACTAATCCGAAGAACATGAAAATACACCAGAACCCTACTAAGAACATAGTAATGAAGAATACAGTCCATAGGAACTGGTAGAACGGCCAAAATGCTGATAATATCGTTATCATTCTCTTAAAGATTTTAGGCAAAAATAGAACTTTTTTCTTTTTTACACAAAAGATCAGCGTTCTATTTTTTTATTTATTTTGATTTTAAACTAATTAATGAGCAAGGTTTGCAAAGAAATCGTTCCCTTTATCATCGGTAATGATGAATGCCGGGAAGTCTTTTACTTCGATTTTTCTTACTGCTTCCATCCCCAGTTCCGGGAAGTCTACAACGTCTACAGAAACGATATTGTCTTTGGCAAGAATCGCTGCCGGTCCTCCGATAGATCCCAGGTAGAAACCACCATATTTTTTGCAGGCATCGGTAACATCTTTACTTCTATTTCCTTTTGCCAGCATGATCATACTTCCGCCGTGGCTCTGGAATTCGTCAACATAAACATCCATTCTTCCAGCCGTAGTAGGTCCGAAACTTCCTGAAGCCATTCCTTCCGGAGTTTTTGCCGGTCCGGCATAATAGATCGGGTGATTTTTGAAATATTCCGGCATTGGTTTCCCGCTGTCGATGATCTCTTTGATCTTAGCGTGAGCAATATCTCTTGCTACGATCAATGTTCCGTTTAGTTTTAATCTTGTTTTGATCGGATATTTTGAAAGCTCAGCCAGAATTTCAGGCATTGGCTTATTCAAATCAACTTCGATTGCTTCTTCAAGGTGTGGAGGTGTATCTGGTAAGAATCTTTTCGGATCCTGCTCCAGTTGCTCGAGGAAAATCCCCTCTTTTGTAATTTTTCCTTTGATATTTCTGTCTGCTGAACAGGAAACGCCCATTCCTACCGGACAAGAAGCGGCGTGTCTCGGAAGTCTGATCACTCTTACATCATGCGTAAGATATTTCCCTCCAAACTGTGCTCCAATAGCACTTTCCTGGCAGATTTTCTGAACTTTAGCTTCCCACTCAAGGTCTCTGAATGCCTGTCCGCCCTCGTTTCCTTCTGTAGGAAGATTATCATAATATTTCGCCGAAGCTTTCTTTACAGCCGCAAGGTTTGCTTCTGCAGAAGTTCCTCCGATTACCAAAGCCAAGTGGTATGGCGGGCAAGCCGCAGTTCCAAGATCTGAAATCTTTTCTTTGATAAATTCTTCAAGAGATTTTTCGTTCAGTAAAGATTTTGTCTTTTGGTATAAGAATGTTTTATTCGCAGATCCACCTCCTTTCGTCAGGAAAAGGAATTCATAATAATCTCCTTTTTTAGCATAAATATCAATCTGTGCCGGAAGGTTTGATCCTGAATTCTTCTCATCAAACATCGTTAAAGGAACGACCTGAGAATATCTTAAGTTTCTTTTCTGGTAAGTATTGTAGATTCCTTTGCTCAGGTACTCCCCGTCATCTACTCCCGTATATACATTTTCTCCTTTTTTACCCATTACAATTGCCGTCCCTGTATCCTGGCAAGAAGGAAGAGCTCCTTCCGCAGCAACAGCAGCATTCTGTAAAAGGTTGTAAGCCACGAATCTGTCATTGTCCGTAGCTTCCGGATCATCGATGATTCTTTTAAGGCTCTCCAAATGAGAGGAACGTAACATGAATGAAACGTCTGCCATAGCTTCCTCAGCCAATAATTCCAATCCTTTCGGGTCAACAGTTAAAATTTCTCTGTCCCCCAGTTTTTCAACCTTTACATAATCTGATGTAAGCTTTTTGTACACCGTATCATCTTTCTGAATTGGATACGGATCCTGATATCTAAATTCCATTCAATTTTTTGTTTGTACAAAAATACGGCTTCCTTTAAAAAAATATGAGTAAAATCAGTCATTTCCATTGATATTTATAATGATTATAAATTGTGAAATTCTTCGGTTATCAGTAACTTTATAAAAATTTCAATCACAATGAATTACAGAATAGAAAAAGACACCATGGGAGAAGTGCAGGTCCCTGCAGACAAGCTTTGGGGTGCACAGACGGAACGCTCAAGAAACAATTTCAAAATCGGACCGGAAGGTTCAATGCCTCATGAAATCATTGAAGCTTTTGCCTACCTGAAAAAGGCAGCTGCATATACCAATACGGATCTGGGAGTACTTCCGTCTGAAAAAAGAGATATGATTGCCAAGGTTTGTGAAGAGATTCTTGAGGGAAAGCTGAACGATCAGTTTCCTTTGGTTATCTGGCAGACAGGTTCCGGTACTCAATCCAATATGAATGTCAATGAAGTAATATCAAACAAAGCTCATGTAAATAACGGGGGAACTTTAGGAGAAAAATCAGAGATTCACCCGAATGACGATGTCAACAAATCTCAGTCATCCAACGATACCTACCCTACCGCCATGCACATTGCTGCTTATAAAAAGGTAGTGGAAGTGACCATTCCTGCGGTTGAAAAATTAAAAAATACTCTGGCCGGGAAGTCTCAGGCCTTTAAAGATGTTGTAAAAATCGGGAGAACTCACCTTATGGACGCCACTCCTCTTACGTTGGGACAGGAATTTTCAGGATATGTGGCACAACTTGAATTTGGATTAAGAGCTTTGAAAAATACTTTACCTCATCTTTCCGAGCTTGCTTTGGGCGGAACGGCTGTGGGAACCGGTCTGAATACGCCCAACGGCTATGATGTAAAGGTTGCCGAATATATAGCTAAGTTTACCAATCTCCCTTTCATTACAGCCGAAAATAAATTCGAAGCCCTGGCCGCTCATGATGCCATTGTAGAAAGTCATGGTGCACTGAAGCAGCTAGCAGTATCTTTATATAAAATTGCTCAGGATGTAAGGTTACTTGCATCCGGACCAAGATCAGGAATCGGAGAGATTCATATTCCTGAGAATGAACCGGGATCATCTATTATGCCAGGGAAAGTAAACCCTACACAAAATGAGGCGATGACAATGGTTTGTGCACAGGTCTTAGGCAATGATACTACAATTTCCTTTGCTGGAACTCAGGGAAATTATGAGTTGAATGTCTTTAAACCGGTCATGGCTTACAACTTCTTACAGTCCGCTCAACTGATTGCTGATGCTTGTATTTCATTTAATGATCACTGTGCGGTAGGTATTGAGCCTAATCACGAGAGAATTAAAGAGCTTGTAGATAAATCTTTAATGCTGGTAACGGCTTTAAATACTCATATCGGGTATGAAAATGCCGCAAAAATTGCTAAAACGGCACACAAAAACGGCACAACACTTAAAGAAGAAGCCATCAACCTTGGCCTTGTCACTGCTGAGCAATTTGATGAATGGGTGAAGCCTGAAGATATGGTGGGAAGCCTGAAATAAGAACATCCAATTTTATTCATAGATTTTAAATAAAAACTCCGGAGAAAGATTTCCCCGGAGTTTTCTGTGAATGTTAATATGAATGTCAATTATTCTAATCCAATGGCAATCCCGAATATCAGGGCCTTATCATTTTTAAAAGCACTGTCTTTAAAGAAGTTACTGAAATCTTTTTTTACAAATACACTTATACTGTTGTAAGAAAACGTCAACTGAGCTCCATAGATATAAGGATTTACCTGATAATTTTCTCTGTTTCTAAGTTCCCCATCATTACCGTCAATAATGTTGTTGGTAGACATTCTGGCTCCTCCGTAAACATTCGCTCCTATTTTGAATCCATTGTAAAATCTTCTGTACTGAACATCCATTCCGGCATTTTTAAGTTTGGAAAAATTATACTGCACTCCTAATGGAACGATAATATAGCCTGTTCTTAGTTTACTTTTACTTAAATCTCCGCCTGCCTTCTCCAGGTACACTTCGTTATTGGCATTCTTCGTAAAGAACATATTATTATCCAAACGGACGGTTCTCCATGAAAATCCCAGACCGGAAGTAATCGCCCAAGGACTGGTTCTGCTAAGCTGATAATTCAGTTTTAACCCGAATTCAAGATTATTGGAATAGCCGATATTTTTATCCAGCGCATTATCCGAAAGATCGTTCGTCAGCGTCATGATCCCGTAAGAGAAGTATCCCGTAATGCTTCGAGCAGGTCGAAATTTTTTCAACAACTTCTCCTTCAATTCTTCTTTAGAGGCAGCATCAGTATTGAGAAGCGAATACCTTACCTGTTTCTGAATAACTCCATCCAGGTCAAATCCTAATTCTTCAATTCTTTTATCGATCTTCTCCGAGTAACGGTCAGCGATCTGCGCTTTTTCTTTATCAAAATCGGTTTTATCCAGATTCTTGGTCTGGAGTGCCAGCAACTCGGTTTCCATCAGTTTCTTTTCCTCCTGAATAATAGCATTGATCTGCGTAGCATATTCTTCTATTTTATCTTTTACGATAGGGCTTACTTCTGTATCTTTTTTTGATGCTAAATTGATGTTCAATCCTTTTTGTCCGTAAAATGAAGACGAAAAAAGACATACCAATCCCATCATGACAAATTTCTTGATCATAGTATTAATTTTTTAAATTTTATGAATTATTTCCTGTTGAGTTCTATGGTAGCCACATTGCTTCCATCTTTTGTTTTTTCAATCACATCTTTATGTTCTACTGAGAACAGTAATGTAGAAGGATCTACATATTTTTTCTTTTTCACCGGAATTTTTGAGGAATCTGCTTTTGCGATGATTTTCGGATCTGAGATCTGAATAAGCTCCGTTTTTTTGTTAGAAGCAGCTTCTTTCAGTATCAGTTTCTTTTCATCTACTGCCAATGCGGAAAGTTGATCTTCTTTATGCTGAGCAGTAATTTCCTTTTTATTCTTTTTTTCTTTATCCTGAGCCACCAAGGGGATATTTTGTTGTTCCGGGGCTACTCTATTCTGGTCATCATTTGAGGGCACAGCCTCTTTTACGATCTGCGGTTGATTTTCTGAAGGCTTCTGAAGAAAAAACAGAACGGTACTCAAACTTACCGTCAGAAACAGGCATGCAGCGACCAAAAACCAGTTTATTTTTGATTTTGGCTGGCTATTCATTGCATTCTGAAACTCAATTTCAGTCCACAGATCACGGGATGGGGTAACTTCTCTCTCTCTGATCTGTTTTTTTATCTGGAATTCGAGATGATCTTTAGACTTGTTCATTTTTCACTTTTTTTTGTTGTTGAAAGTAAATCTTTCTTAGTTTTTCTTTTGCTCTGAACAATTGTGTTTTGCTCACAGCAATGGAGATCTGTAAGGTATCCGCAATTTCCTGATGGGAATATTCTTCCAGAACATAGAGGTTGAAAACCATCCTGTAAGCATCCGGAAGCTGATCCAAAAGTTCCTGTGCATTAAAATCGAAATCAATGTCCGTTTGATGAAGATCCTCATGAAAAGATTGGTTGATCTCATCCAGATAGAAAACCGTTTTATGGCTTTTAATAAAATTCAGGCATTCGTTAACGACGATTCGTCTTGCCCAACTCTCCAGATTCGATTCTCCCCTGAAGCTTTCTATGTGCTTAAAGATTTTACAGAATGCTTTAATGAGGCAGTCTTCCGCCTGATACAAATCACTGACATAGCTTTTGCTTACACTCAGAAATTTTTTCACATTCTGCTCATAGAAAAGCTTCTGTGCTGCCGGATCCTGTTTCTTCAGACGGCTAAGCAAATCTTCTTTTTTATTTCCGAACAAAAGTTTCATTCTAATGCTGTTTCTATCTTAAAGACAATGAAAACTGAGAAAGGTTACACAAAAAAAATATTTTTTATTCTTAAGTCTGTTGATTCATCAAAAAAGGCAGAAAAACATAGCTTTTCTACCCTTGATATTTTCTGATCTATCCGATGTCTGAAACTGAAACCTGATCTGCAAAATACTGCTCCAGGTCTTTCAAAGTTTCCGGATTGGTCCGAATATCTTTTACGAGCTGCCCTTTGTTTACGACTACAATCCTGTTACAAACCTCGGTGGTGTGTGAAAGATCGTGGCTGGATATAAGGAAGGTTACCCCGTCCTGCTTAGACAGTTCTCTGATAAGGTTTTTAAGTTTGATCTGTGTAGAAGGGTCAAGGTTAGCAAAAGGTTCATCAAGAATGATAATTTCAGGATTTCCGATGATGGCTCCTACGATACCCACTTTTTTCTGGTTGCCCTTTGAGAGGTCACGGATATATTTTCCGGACTTAAGGATCTCTCCGTTGAAAAAATCATGAAAAGGTTTTATAAATTCATCTACAGACGCCTTATTCTGCCCCCGCAATTCACCGATGAAATAAAAATACTCTTCCGGAGTCAGGTAACCGATAAGAAAGGTATCATCCACAAAAGCTGAAACCTTATTCTTCCAGGCTTCAGATTCGCTGACTTTGATACCGTCAATACTTACAAAACCAGTCGTTGCCTGAATCAGATCCAGCATCAGACTGAAAAGGGTGGTTTTCCCGGCTCCGTTATTTCCTACAAGGCCAAATGTTTCACCATTAGGAATTTCAAGGTGTTCAATATTCAGAACTGTAGCAGTTCCGTATGTTTTGGATAGATTATTTATACTGATCATGGCTTATTCTTTATTTTTAAAAGCATCCAATGTGCTGTATTTTTCTTTTTTATAATGTTTTACGATAATATCGAAGATTTTCTCTCTCAATATAAACCCTATAAATCCTATAATGGCAATACTTACCACAGCGGTAGTAATTCCGAAAAAATGTTTTGCCAAAGCAAAAACTGCCATAGGAAGTAACATTTTAGGGATCAGCAGAAACATTGCAACCATATTGAAGCTTCCTTTCTGCCCAAGTCTTTTTTCTCTTGAATTAAGATCGATCTGGGTTTTATTGAAGGCTCCCGACCATAATGTAAATTGGGAATTCACTCCAATATTATAAAGTCCTGCAGCCAAAAATGTGACATACAGTTCCCAGCCAAAATAAGCATAAAACAAAGCAATGATCATCGACGCCCCTGTTACAATATTCATCAGCCACCATTTTGCTTTCAGGTATTCTTTGTAAGGAACGTTCAGGGTCATCATCAAAGGATAATATGAGCTGTCGAATGCAGGTACCCGCTGTCCAAAAAGGAACTGGAAACCCCCTGTAACAAAAAGCCCCATAGCCATTATTATCGCAGGTGTTTTATAGAGCGGAGAGGTGAACATCAGCAATCCGTAAAAAAGAAACATAAAGCTTCCCAACAGGATGTTTTTGGTTACCTTATTCCGTCTCAGCATTTTAATATCGTTATTGATAAATGTTCCGATGGCTCCGTACTTATTTAAAAAAGCAATATTTTCAGTTTTTCCAACAGTTTTTTTGGCTTCAAGCCCCTGGTCAAGATAAAACTCCTGTCTTAGGTATCTGAAGCACAGTGCCCATAATCCTGCAAATAAAGCAATCGGGATCAGTGCAAAGTAAGGTTTCTCATAAAGACTGAAAAAAGCGGATTCAAAATACGAAAGCACCGGTATAATATTGTAATACCCTAAAGCTCCCACAGCCCCAAAGCATATTCCTACGATAATCACTAAAGTTTCTTTACCATTAAAGAAAATATTGATAAAATTATTCAGATACAGTAATGAAATGATCCCTGCCAGCCAAGCCAATACCCCAAAAATACTATATCCATTAAATAGAGCTATGAAGGAAAAAGTGATAATAAACAGTGAGCTCAGCCAACTGAATGCCGAAAGAAAAGTTTTAACCAGCATATAATTGACCAGCGTATTCTTTCTGATATTCATGGTGAGAAACGGCTTGATATTTTGAGTAGGAATATCCTGCCAAAGGTACTTTAAGGCAAGATCAATAATCCAGACCACGATCATAAATTTGGAGACCATCTTTAAAGGATTTTCATGCAGCTCTTCCTGTAAATAGAAAAAGGCAATAAAAGCACCACCCACAAGGCATCCTATCAAATAGAAAATTCCTATGAAGCGGAAAATTTTCATGACAAGATTGATCCCTACAGAACTGCCCCGGAAAAAGCTTTTGATTTCAAGCCGAAGGAACTTCAGAAACATATTTTAGTTTTTTTTACATTAGTAAGTAAAACACTAAAAATGTTACGATATTCTATGTAAAATATTTTATCGAACAATAAACAGCTAACGAAGAAAGATTTTTATCTATTTTTTATAAATAAGTTTCCCATTTTTTCAGGATACTTTTATCAACCAATCAATTCTTTTGCCTGCGCTAGTGCAGCCTCTGTAATTTTGCTTCCGGAAAGGAGCTGCGCAATCTCATTCAGTTTTTCTGTATCGCTCAGAGGGATGATGGTCGATTGAGTTCTTCCTGAAATATCCTGCTTGACTACTTTGTAATTGTCATTTCCTTTAGCGGCAACCTGTGCCAGGTGAGAAATAACGATCAGCTGCATATCTTCGGACATTTCACGCATCAGGTTTCCGATTTCTTCAGCGACTTTACCGGAAACTCCGGTATCAATTTCGTCTAAAATCAGGGTTGGAAGTTCATCGCTTTCTGCAATAATCTTCTTCACAGCAAGCATTACTCTTGATCTTTCACCTCCGGAAATAGCTGTCTGAATTGGTTTCAACGGGAAGCCGGAATTGGCCTGGAATAATAACTGAATATTTTCTTTTCCAAACGGGTTAAATTCCTGAGCATCCTGCAGCTCTATGTCTACTTTTGCTTTTTCAAGTCCCAGTTTTTTAAGAAGTCCTTCTGCTTTCTTTACAAAAACAGGAACATTCTTTTTCCGGTTCTTTGACAGTTTCTCTGCAAGACCATGAAGGGTCTTTTCCTTTAAAGCGATATTTTCTTCTGTTTCCGTGATCTGAGCTTCCAGTTCAGAAGCTCCTCTCTGGTCTCCCGCCAATTGGTTTCTGATCTCAATCAGTTCATCAAGGTCTGATACATTATGCTTAAGGAATAAGGCATTGATTTTATTATTAAGCTCTGTAAGGTAGATCAGGTTTTCCGGATTGATCTCCACTCTCTCCGCTTCATGCTCCAGCTCAGAGATAATATCTTTTAGCTCTACGAAAGAGGTTTCCAGTCTTCCATCAAGCTCTGCAAAACTTGAAGAAACACCGGAAATTTTCGAAAGTTTAGCCTTTGCCTCATTAAAAAATGACAAAATACCTATTTCCTCCTGATGAAAGCGGGATAAGATCTGTCCTACATTTTCAGAGATCATTCCTGCATTTTCCTGAATGGAAAGCTGATTCTGAATATCTTCATAATCTACATCATCCAGCTTCAGCTCTTCCAGCTCATTGAGTAAAAACTCTTTGTAGTCGCTTTCTTTATTGGCTTCTGAAAGCTGGGTTTTCAATTTTTTCAATAGCATTTTCAGGCTCTGGAAGTCAGAAAATTCCTGCTGGTATTCTTCAATGATTTTTTTATTCTCAGAAAGGCCGTCTATAATTTTAAACTGGTATTCTGACGTAAAAAGATTTGAAGTTTCAAACTGGGAATGAATATCAATCAACTGAGAAGAGAGTTCTCTGAGAACATCCAATGTCACCGGAATATCATTGATAAATGCCCTGGATTTTCCTGAAGGAAGGATTTCCCGTCTTATAATGGTCTGAAGTTCGTAATCCAGATCGTTTTCAATGAAAAATTTCTTAAACTGGTTGTTAAGTTCAAACTCAGTTTCCACCACACTTTTGTCTTCTGCTTTGGCAATGGATTTCACATCAGCTCTTTCGCCCAGAATAAGACGAAGCGCTCCTAAAATGATTGATTTTCCTGCTCCTGTTTCACCGGTAATGACCTGTAAACCATTCTTCAATGATACTTCAAGGGTATCAATCAAGGCAAAATTTTTAATGTAAATTCTCGAAAGCATTGATAAATGACGGGTTACTTTTAATGCAAATATAGAACTTTAGATGTGAGTATTCAATAGCTAAGATAAGGCAATCGCCTGAAATTTTTAAATCCCCTTACTGAGCCTGCCATCACGCTGATTCTAAAAGTGAAAGATCCTAAGGTGACGATTATGTTTATGGTTAAGTTCAGCATATCAGACTGATAGAAGATCAAAAAAATAACCCTTACAGCTATTGAAAGCCATAAGGGTTACTTTTAAAATTTATAGCCACTGAGAGTAATTACTACCTTCATCCGGCTTTATCTTATATTGAATTGAGATCAATTTTATAGGGTAATTTATCTCAATACAAAATTCTTATACCATACAACGGCAATCTCTGTTAGGAGGATAATATCCCATACATGTTCTTACGCCATCCTGGGTTCCCCATAAGCAGCATCCACTGCATCCGTAAGAGATAGGGCCACTCCCTAAAATATTTTTCTGTTGGTCTCTGGTAAGCTTTTGTGCTTTGATCTTTGATTTCATATTATTTAATATTTGGTGATAATTTATAAATACTATAGTAACAAATATAGAAAATAATATCAAATGTGAATAAAAAAGCCAAAAATATTTACCCCAGGGGATTGCTCACCCTAGACCTTCCATTTATTCCATTTATTGTCAATATTTTTCGGAGAAAGGAGAATCATGGTCTGCTTCAAATCATTGAGCATAAGCCCACCGTTATTTCCGGAATTGAAGATATTGAAGATCTCATCACTTTTGGTATCCATAAAAAGATTGAAGAAATACGCTTGCTGGAATGTATTCTCATACATTTTTAACTGCATCAGAGCATCAAAAATCACTTTTTTCCCGGCAGTCTGATCCTGATTGAAAAGGTTATCTAATCCGGCCCTGTGATAGGTATAAATTGTGGAACGCAACTGGCTCCAGTTCGGGTTGATAATTTCGTTGATCAGGATGGTACGGCTTCTTGGTTCATTGATGGTGTTCCAGCCTTCATAGTTTCTGTTTTGAGAGTTCTGAGCAATTTGCTGTGCTTTTGAGAACCATTGGGTTCCGCCCATAGACTGGAAACTGTCTGCGTCATATCCCAAAATAAGATAGATATAGAAACTGATCACATCTGTAAGGTTCTTGCCTGAGAATTGTCTTTCATTGAAAATAAGGTTTTCATTCTCAATATATTCGAAAGCAAATCTCTGATCCTGAAGGTTCAGCAAAGGGGTTTCGTATGTTGTATTGTAAACAGGGCGTACAGCCTGCACAACAATTGATCCTTTGAATTTATTAACGTCTCTTTCTGAAATCACAATTGCAAATCCGCATTTGATCTTTTCAAAGTTCTGAAGCTTTTTCCCTGTCCAGCTTGTATTATTGATAAAATCCCGAAGACTTTTCTCCAATGATTTAAAAGCCTGCTGGTTACTTCCTCCTATCTGCTGGGAATTGACCTGAACCGTCGCCAGTAATTCCTGGGAAAAACCTTGAGTATATAATAATAGCAGAAAAAATAAACTGATAATTTTTTTCATATGGAGATACTTATTGCTTTTTAACTGTCCTATGTAATCGTATCCTCTTCATAGCTATTTATCTTTCTAAGTTCTGACGATTGCATTGCCTATAAAAAATTGAGAACGGAAATTTATTAAAATTATTTTAAAAGTTGAGACTCAACAAAATTGAGAATATCTCTTGCGACCTCACCTTTTGATTTAAGATCAAATTCTTTCTTTTCCGTCTTGGTAAATATTTTGATCTTGTTGGTATCATTTTTAAAGCCGGCACCTTCATCACGCAAAGAATTCAGGACAATCATATCCAGATTTTTCTTCTCCAGTTTTCCTTTGGCATTTTGTTCTTCGTTCTGAGTTTCCAAAGCGAAACCTACCAGAAACTGATGGGTTTTCTTCTCGCCCATCGTTTTGAGAATATCCGGGTTTTTTACCAGTTCAATGGTAAGGTTTTCGTCATTCTTCTTGATCTTTTCTTTGGCTACTTCTTTTGGAGCGTAGTCTGCCACTGCAGCACTTGCAATTCCTATATCGATTCTGTCATAAAATTCGAAAACTTTTGCCAGCATTTCTTTGGCAGAAGTTACTTTATGCAGTTCCACATTCGGATCACTTATCGTCTGGGCACTTGGCCCGGAAATAAGAATCACTCTCGCACCTCTTCTGGAAGCTTCCTCAGCAAGGGAGAACCCCATCTTGCCGGAAGAATGATTTCCGATGAATCTTACGGGATCAATAGCTTCATAGGTAGGGCCTGCGGTAATCAAAACTGTTTTTCCTTCAAAGCTTTTTGTATGGTCATTTTCTGTAAAAAATTCTTCAACAGTACTCAGAATGGTTGCCGGCTCTGCCATTCTTCCCTGGCCGATCAGCCCACTTGCAAGTTCTCCGTTTTCAGCCGGAATAATGATATGCCCGAAGCTTTCTGCAAGTTTCAGATTGTTTTTTGTGGAAGGGTGTGCATACATATCAAGATCCATCGCCGGGGCAATGAACACAGGACATTTGGCAGACATATAGGTGGCGATCAAAAGATTATCACATCCTCCGTGAACCATTTTAGATAATGTATTGGCCGTACAGGGAGCCACAATCATCACATCCGCCCATAATGCCAGTTCTACATGACTGTTCCAGCTTCCGTTATCCCCATAAAAGTCTGAATAGACCGGTTTTTTAGATAATGTCGACAAACTCAGTTTCGTTACAAAATGTTCTGAATCGGGCGTCATAATCACTTGTACTTCAGCTCCTTTTTTCACAAAATCTCTAATGAGAAAATGAATTTTATAAGCTGCAATTCCTCCAGAAACGGCGATCAGTATTTTTTTACCGGAAACACTCATTTAGTTTTAATTTTTTGAAACACTAAAATACTTATTTTTTCCCACAATCAGGCTTTAAAACAGCAAAGGTCATAAAAGAACTCAATTCCTTTATGACCTTTGATTATAAAAAACACAGATGATTATTTTCTGTCTTCTGTTTTTCTGAAATAGATATCTTCGTTTAACCACTCTTCAATAGCAATTGAAGTTGGCTTTGGAAGCTTTTCGTAATGTTTAGAGATCTCAATCTGCTCTCTGTTTTCGAAAACCTCTTCTAATGTAGAATTGTGAACGGCAAATTCATCCAATTTGTTGTGAAGTTCCGTACGGATCTCCGCATTGATCTGCTCTGCTCTCTTTCCCATGATAACAATAGCTTCATAGATTGAACCTACTTTATCTTCAATCTTATCTTTATCGTAAGTAATAGTATTTACTTCTGCTTTTGTATCTTTTACACTCATTTTGAGAAAATTATTTTTATTTTAAGATGGCAAATTTACGAATTATCTTTTAATTTTGAAAGTCGCAGCCGGAGGAGGGGTATTAAGTGCTGCACTGTCCCTCTGCATCTGCTTTGCCTGCTTTTCGTTACTGATCTGATCTTTGATCTGCTGTTCTGTTTTATTCTGGCTGGCCAGCTTATCTGCTTCTTTTTTCTGTTTTGCGTTCAGAGCAGCAATCTTAGCTTCTGTTTCTTTTTTCACGACAGCAAAGTGTTGTTTTTCTTTCTCCAGTTTTCCTCTAAGTTCAACTGCTGTTTTTGAATATTCTGTGTTCGGAAGCTCTTTTTCTACTACTCTTGTATAAGTAAGGGCACTTTCGATACGCTCTTCTTTAAGGGTATAAATGGATTTTAATGCCAATTCATAACGGGCCTTCATGATGTAATCATAAATTTTCGGACGAAGTTTTGTACTTGGAAAGTCTTCCAGTACATTCTCCAAAGCAACACTTGCTGCTTTATATTCCCCCATATTAAAGTACTGACGTCCGTTTTCATATGCTTTAAACTCCAGTTTATAAGCCAGTTCGTCAATAAGCTGGGTAATATTCTTAGATCTTTCAGAATTCGGGTAATTGGTCAGGAATTCCTGAAGCTCATTGATCGCCAATTCTGTACTGGACTGATCCAGGTTGTAATCCATAGATCCTTCATAATAGCAAAGTGCAGACATGTATGCTGCTTCTTCTGCTCTAGGATCTTTTGGGAAGCTGACTGCAAAATTTTTAAACTGATGACCTGCCAGTTTATAACTTTTGTCATAATAGTTGGCATAGGCAGTATTGAAGCCCACGTTCGGGAAATCATCTGTTCCTGCTACAAGGTTAGCAAGTCTGTCGTAAAGAGCCAATGCATTCTTCCACTTTTTCTTAGCAAAGTTTTCATTAGCTACTTTCAAGATAAATTCTTTGTCTGCACTTCTCATTGCTCTTTCCTGCTGGCTTACACAAGATGAAATCACCGCTACAGCGAAAAGACCTAAAATATATTTTTTCATATAAAAAATTCAACAGTTTTCGGATTATACAGCCGATTTACTAATTTGCAAAAATATAACTTTTTTGTCAATAGATTTTTTTTTATGAATATTTAACGTAATTTTAGTCTGCAGCGTATCCCAAAATCGCAAAAACACTTAATAAAAGATTCATTCTCACCTTTTTCTCAGCTTCTTTGGTATAGGTTTCCTCATTTTTACTCGGAACATACAGCTCGTAGAAATTTTTATTCCTGATCACAAATAAAGTGGAACCTATAATCATGGTAAGAATATCCTCAGGTTTGGGAGTAAACGTAAAAACTCCTGAAGCAACTCCTTTTTTGATCACTTCGTCAAGCTTTTTAACAAACAGCTGGTAGAAATCAAGTAACTCGTCTTTCAGATTTTCTGTGTGGCGGAGTTCCTGGGTGACAAACCCATGAAAATAATTGTATTTGAAGAGTTGAGAAACGATGTATTTGATCATTTCACGCATCTGCATTTCAGGCTTTCCTTCTTTGATGGTATCTGCAAATTCCGAAAAATTCTCCCTTGTCTTCAATACTCTGTACTGATAGAGATAAGACATCATTTTCTCTTTAGAACCAAAGTAATAAGAGATCATGGCAACATTAATATTTGCCTTGGAACATATATCCCTTACAGAAGTTCCTTCATATCCTTTTTTTGCGATCAGTTCTTCCGCAATATCCAATATGTGAATCTGTTTTTCTGTAAATTTTTTTTTCATGAAGTGTACTTTGAGTAAAGTTAAGAAATTTTTAACACATTTATAAACGATCGTTTAATAATTTTAAATTAATTCTGGAAAATAGTATTTTTGAACATGGATTTTTTTGATTTTCACCACCATAAGAAATACATCAGAAACGGAATTTATAATCTCGGCAAAGGAATTCCGCCTGACTTCCCGTATTCTATAGGAATTCACCCCAACGATATTGATGTAAGCAATATAGAGCAACAGTTTTCGTGGATGAGAAGTATGATGTTTAAAAGCTGTTTTGCTATCGGCGAATGCGGGCTGGATTCTATTGTTCCTATTGATCAGAAAATTCAGGAGGAAGTCTTTTTAAAACAGATCCATATTGCCAATGAGGTGAAAAAACCCATTATCGTTCATTGTGTAAGAAAATTTTATGAAGTGATTTCTTTTAAAAAGAAGGCCGAACAGCCCATGATTATTCATGGTTTTAATAAGAAACAACAGATTGCGACGGATCTTCTTGCCAATAATTTTTATCTGAGTTTTGGAAAAGCTGTTTTGTATAATCTATCTTTGCAGGATGTTGTAAAAAATACTCCATTAGACAAAATCTTTTTAGAAACGGACAATGAAGACTTTAAGATCGAAGATTTGTACCTCAAAGTTTCGGAAATAAAAGAAATTTCTTTGGAACGACTCAATGAACACATTTTAGAAAACTTACACACGATAAAAAATGGATAAATACTGGCTGGAGAGAACGGAACTTTTGATCAAAGAAGATGGATTGGAAAAGCTGATCAAAGCGAATGTGCTGGTTGTAGGCTTAGGCGGAGTAGGTTCTTTTGCTGCAGAATTCCTTGCCAGAGCCGGAGTAGGAAATATGACGATTGTGGATGGTGACACGGTAGATATTACCAATATCAACAGACAGCTTCCCGCTTTGCATTCTACTGTGGGAAAGCATAAGGTAGAAGTAGTAGCAGAAAGACTTCTGGACATTAATCCACAGCTTAATTTGATCAAAATCAACGAATTCCTGAATCCGGAAAGAATGGATGAAGTGCTTGATTCCGGAAAGTTTGATTATGTGCTGGACTGTATCGATAGTGTAACTCCAAAGATCTGCCTGATCAAAGCAGCCAGAAGGAGAAAAATAAAAATCGTAAGCTCAATGGGTGCCGGAGGAAAAGCCGACCCGAGCATGGTGATGGTAAGAGATATAAGCAAAACCCACAATTGTTTCCTTGCCAAACAGGTCAGAAAAAGATTAAAAAAGGAAAAAATCAACAAGGGCATCCGCTGTGTATTCTCTAATGAGATTCAGAAGGAAGAAAGTCTTAAAATGACTGACGGAAGCAACTTCAAGAAATCATTCTATGGCACGATCAGCTTTATTCCGGCTATTTTCGGATTGTATGCTGCTGCTGAAGTGATCAATTATTTAGTGAAAAAAGATTAATGCAGAATTCTCAATACTCCAGAGCGGAAAAGCTCAAAAAAAATACAGAGATCAGTTTACTTTTTGATAAGGGTAAATGGAGGACTTCTGGAAATCTGCGGATCATCATCCTGAAAGACAAGCCTAATATTCCAATAGAAGCCGGTAGATTCGGGGTTTCTGTTTCTAAAAGGTATTTCAAGAAAGCGGTACACAGAAATCGTATAAAAAGACTTTTGAGAGAATGTTACCGTTTGAATAAAGCTTTGTTTAAGGAGGCTTTTGGAGAGAAGACAATGGCTATGCTGTTTTGGGTTTCTTCTGAAATGCCGCCAAAGTATCAGGATGTGGAAGCACAGTTTAAAAAGCTTTGTGAAGCGCAAAAGAAATAAGGTTATTCTTTGTCTTCCGCCCACCTCAGATCATCTGCTGAGGATCTTTTATGCAGGATTTTTTTTGCTGATTGAAGTTTCTATTCAGTTTTCGGATAGTTTTTGTAATTTTAATGAAAACAATAAATCTGAAAATTAACATGTTAGATCATATTCCCTATTTTTCCTATGTGCTCAGTGCATTTATCGGTATCGGATTAGCCGCTGCAACAGGTTTCCGGGTCTTTCTTCCTATGTTTATCGTAAGCCTGGCTTCTTATTTTCACTGGATTCCTATGAATGAAAGTTTTGAATGGCTTTCGGGATTACCTACGCTGATAACAACGGGAATAGCAACGGTAGCAGAGATTCTTGCCTATTATATTCCCTTTATAGATCATTTACTGGATACGGCCTCTATTCCTTTAGCCACTGTGGCAGGGTCCATATTATTTGCCAGCCAGTTTGCCGAGTTGGGGACTTTTCCTCAGTGGGCATTGGCATTAATTGCAGGCGGAGGAACGGCAGCCACTATCAGTACAGGTTTTGCGGGAATCCGGGCAGCTTCTACCGCCACAACGGGAGGACTGGGAAATTCTGTAGTAGGAACTACCGAAACGGCTGGCGCAGGGATCATGTCTGTTCTTGCCATGGCAGCTCCTGTTTTTGCTGCAATAGCCGCGATTATTTTAATGGTTCTGATCGTTGTCTATGGACGGAAAGCATGGCAAAAATTAAGGCGTAATAAAAGCTCCTCCTAAAGGTAAATATAA
This sequence comes from Chryseobacterium indologenes, assembly GCA_001013295.1. Lineage (GTDB taxonomy): Bacteria > Bacteroidota > Bacteroidia > Flavobacteriales > Weeksellaceae > Chryseobacterium > Chryseobacterium indologenes_B. Next base: position 208,937 of record LAZY01000030.1, read on the forward strand.
AAAAGGTACAGTGTCTGAACTGTACCTTTTTATTTAGTTTTTACTTCTGAAATCTCTAATATCCTGAATTTTTGATTCGAAATATTCTTTCTTCTTAGGATTCTTTTTGATCAGTATTTCAAATGCTTTGATGGCTTTGGTATAAAGTTTCTGTTCGAAATAAAGATTGGCAAGAGTTTCTGTCATCAAGTGGGAAATATCATCATTTTTCTCTTTCACCACATAGGAACTTTCTTCTTTTAACTGACTGATCTTAGGGTTATTTTCGATAAAAGTTTCAATAGCTTTTTCTTTAATCACCTCTTTTTCTTTTTCAACTTCTTCTGTTCTGCCGATTTTCAGCCAGCTTTGCCATGTATTGATAAACCCGGGAACATTACTGTCAGCGACAGACGGAGCTTCATTCTTCATAACAGATTCCTGAACAGGCTTTTCTTCTGAAGATTCTTTTTCTTGATCAGCCTGTTGTCTTTGTTCAACGCTGAGACTCGAAATATCGGTTCCAAAGAATGAGACATTCATTACCGGAACTTCTTCGTCTTTTACAACAGGAACATCAGTATGTTCTGTAATATCTTCTGTATTCTGAGGCAATTCTTCCTCTTCGGTTATTTCTTCTACAACGGACAACTCTTCTTCCGGAGCAGTTTCCGGTTCGTTTTCTGCCTTTTTAGGGTCTGTATTTACTTCTTCAGTAATAGCAGGGATTTCTTCTTCTGAAACTTTTGCTACGGGCGTTATTTCAGGTGATTTGTTGAGTAAAGAATCGGGTACATGAGCCTCTACGCTCATTGGCTTCCATGCAGATTCAACTTCAGGGGTTTCCGGTTCTGCAATTTCTTCTTCAGAATTTTCTATAGCTAACTGACCCTCAACCTCAATATTTTCTTCCTGAACCTGTTGATCTTTTGCTTCTTCAGATGCCGGAGAGTCTTCACTGGTAGACCAGAAATGGAAATTCTGTGTTTCTGCAAAGCTGATTTCATGATCCGGAACCTGTTCTGTTTCCTCTTTTTCCTGTTGAGGAACAGCTTTGGTCTCCTTCATCTTTTTCTCCACCTCCTCAATCAGTCGTCTCATTTCCTCCTCATGTTTATTGACATTCGGGGAGGTAATTTCAGCAGCTTCTGTAATTTCTTCGTTATTGGTCTTTATTTTTACATCTGGCAGGAAGGCCTCTGTTCCATGAAAACTTACTTCAGCATCAGATTCAACTTCAGGGGCTTCTGTTTCTTCCACTGAATCTACCTTATTTTCAGTAGTTTTTTCAACGTCTATTGGTTCTGAAGCTGTTTCTTCAATATTAACCTCCTCAGATATAGGTTCTATTTCCTGGAAGCTTACATCATCTTCGTCTTCAACTTTTACTTCTTCAGATTCCGATGAAATTTTATCTTCATTAATTACCGTTTCAGCACTAAAGTTTTCTCCTGCGTTTTCTTCTGTTTCCGTTTGTTCTTCTTCTGTACTCAGGACAGGTTCTGCTTCTATTTTCTCTTCAGCTGTATTCTCTTCAACACTTACCTCCGGCAGTATAGGTTCCGTCTCCTCAAAGCTAACATGGTCTTCTTCTTCAACTTTTGCTTCTTCAGATTCAGATGAAATTTTATCTTCGTTAATTACGGTTTCAGAGCTAAAGTTTTCTCCCGCATTTTCCTGAATTTCCGTCTGCTCGTTCTCCTGTTCATTTTGGGCAGAATTTGCCACGAGTTCAGCTTTTTGTGTTACCAGCGTTCCTGATTCTAATGTGGACTCAAGATCGATTGTTTCAGAATTGTCTTCGTTCAGGAAGTTTTCCTCACCCTCAAACAGAATTCTGTTACGCTCTCCGTTTATATAGATATGCTTGATCTCCTGTGAGGTTGGTAATACACATGCTTCCTCCTCTGCATTCTTTTCAGCAGAATCTACTTCTCTCTGAATTGGAAAGGCTTTGTTTTTATAAGCCAATTGAGCTGCTTTTTCAAGCGTTTTGGAAGAATTTGCTTCTACAACAGGTTTTTCCTGTCGGATCTTACCGTTGATCAGCTGATAAAGAATCTTTTTGTCTGTGGTATAAGCCGCAGTGGTAGAAAGCTCTTTCTGATAATTTTCTTTTTCATACAGGTGTACTCCATACAGATGAAGTGCCCTGATATTTTGAATATAAGGAAAGGCATGAATCTCCTCTTTCAGAAGACCAAGATCTTCCAACTGAATATTTTTCGGATTTTTTATTAATTCTAAAACTCTCGGATTCATCTTACCAATTCGCTACAATGTCATTAAACATCTTATTAATAATCCTATCGGTAACAATTTTCACCTGTGAGGTTTCAATATCACTCTGTGATAAATTGCTGTTGAAAGCTGCTTCATCAGTATACGTTCTGTCAAAACTTTTATCCGGCTGTACTTTATTTTCACAATGCACTTTCACCGTGATGGTCAATTTATTCTGAGCCTGCTGTATAACACCACCTGAAGGATTCGTCTGGGTGTTTGAACTGATCGTGGTAGGAGTGATTGAATAATCTGTAATCTCTCCTTCTATCAGAATATCAGGATTTTCTTTAGTTCCCTTCAACGTTGTTCTCTGTAAGAATCTGTTCTGAACATCTGTGGAGAACTGTTGTGATAAGGCAGGGTTTACAAGAGGGGCATTATTAGGAAATTCATTGATCTGAATCGTCTTTTCGCCTTTCAGGGATGATCCCGCCGTAAAGCTATAGCATGAATGTAAAGTTCCCAGCAGGGCTAAAAGTACCCCAACCAGCATATACTGTCTCAGATTAATATTTTTGATCTTACTATTCATTTTTCTTATTTATTTCGCATCTTACTTAAATCCCGAAATCCTTTAAAGGTCAGGACATTAATCTTCCAGATTATACTGTTTTATTTTTCGGTATAAGGTTCTCTGTGAAATTCCCAATTCATCAGCAGCTCTGTTCCTACGTCCTTTGTGCTTATCCAGCGCCTTGATAATCAGGTCTTTTTCATTATTCTGAAGAGAAAGAGACTCAGGTCTGTTTTCTTCCACTTCAATATCCTCAATATCTTCATAGCTGTCTTCCGGAGCTGAAATGATTGTTGGAGTCTGAACAGCCGGTGAATCGTTATTGTTCTCAAAATACAGCAAAGAGCCTGAATTTACCTGCGGTTGACTTTCCGGAGTATAAATCCTGTTAATCAGGTTTTTCTCATGACTGCTCAAGTCACCGGTACCTCTGTTTTTGATCAATTCCGAAGTTAAGGATTTTAAATCATTAATATCATTCCGCATATCGAAGAGAATTTTATACATAATCTCTCTTTCGCTTCCGAAATCATTCTGCTTGGGTGTACTTGGTGTATTTACCACCATCGGCAGGTGGGTTTCCATTGGGATGTACTCAGCCAGTTTCTCGGCTGTAATATTTCTGTTTCTTTCCACAACGGTCATCTGCTCAACCAGATTTCTCAATTGGCGGACATTCCCCGGGAAGGCATAATTTTCGATATAATGAACTGCACTTGGCTCCAGCTCGAGCTCCGGCATTCTGTATTTTTCTGCAAAATCTATTGCAAATTTTCTGAACAGCAAATGAATGTCTCCTTTTCTCTCTCTTAAAGGCGGCATATCGATCTGAACGGTATTCAGACGATAATACAGATCCTCACGGAATCTTCCGTCATGAATCGCCTTCATCATGTTGACATTGGTAGCTGCTACAATTCTTACATTGGTCTTCTGGACCTGGGATGAACCTACTTTCATAAATTCTCCGCTTTCAAGAACTCTTAAAAGACGAACCTGTGTCTGCAATGGCAGTTCTCCTACCTCATCCAGAAAAATAGTTCCTCCGTCTGCTACCTCAAAGTATCCTTTTCTGGTCGCTGTAGCTCCTGTAAAAGCTCCTTTCTCGTGTCCGAATAATTCGGAGTCAATCGTTCCTTCAGGGATTGCTCCACAGTTGACCACAATATACGGCTGGTGCTTTCTTCGGGATTCTGAATGGATAATCTTCGGAATAAATTCTTTTCCTACTCCACTTTCTCCGATAACCAGTACGGAAATGTCTGTGGGGGCTACCTGGATTGATTTTTCCAGGGCTCTGTTGAGTGCCGGAAAATTCCCGATAATTCCAAAGCGGTTTTTTATGTTTTGTAACTCGTTGCTCATAAGTAAATTTTTGATTATTGATCTAATGTTAATCTTCTACAGTTCAGCGATCTGCTTTCTGTAGACTTTGTTGAAATGATGAGTGTAAACGTCCTTCATCACCTTTCCTTCATCATACGTTTTTAATGCTAACATTTTCAAATCCAAATAATCTTTGTTTCTGATTTTAGAAACTTTACTTTTAAAGTATATGTTCTCGGCAAAGTCGTATTCTTTGCTTTGTTTTTCAAAATTTTCCAGGGCTTTGTCATATCTTCCCAACTCAAAATAGGTTACCCCCAGTTGGTAATGATCAAACAACCCTTTTACATAGCCTCTTGTAACCAGAAGTCTTTCAATAATTCCTGCCGCTTTTTCTTTCTGTCCTAAAGCACTATATGACATCGCTTTTACGACCTCCAGATGGTAATCTCCGTTTAAGGATCTTCCTAAATCTTTAGGATAATATTGTTTAAGCGTTTCCAGATCCTGAATAGCACCGCTATAATCCCTCAGAAACTGGAATTTGCACCAGCCCCTGTAGCCAAGATGCATTTTAGGATCTAAAGCAACAGCCTTATCAATCAGAATCTTCCAGGTAGAAAAGTCTCCGTTTTTAAGGTAGGGAACCGCCTTCTCCATATAAGCACTGGAGAAATCCGGACATAGCTCAATCGCTTTATCAAAGCCTTCCTGTGACTCTGCGGAACCTTGTAAATCTGAAGCCCAGTTGTATAACTCACAAGCTTTTTTGCAGTTCTCACCCTCTACTGCATTACAGTTGACCTGTGCAATAGTATTGGTGTAAACGATAAGCAACAAAAAGCTAAGGTAATACCTCTGAAACTTTTCCATTTTCAATTTTATAGGTTAAATACTGATAATAATCTACTTTTAAACCTTTTATCTCTTTCGGCATCCAGCCATCCAGTGATTTTGTGAACTTTAACAGCTTATTTTCCAGCTCTTCATCCAGGCGCATCTCTTTCAAATCTGAATTCAAATGCTTTAGTCTGAACCGGCCTGTCTTTCCTTCACAATTTACTAAAAATCTAACGGTAATATAACCATTGATCTTTTTTTCTGAGAATATATTTTCTTTTTTAAGTTTTTCTATAATGGCGATCTTTTCTCCTTTATACTCAAATTCCTTTGCTCCCTGATAATATTGAAAGCTAAAAGGACTATCCTTTCCTGCTCCACATTTTTTAAAATCAGCTTCATCCAGTTTTTCATCAAAGGATATATCTCCTACAGTATCCGGATACTTGCTGATGTTCTTCTCTGTCTGGCAAGACACCAGATTAAAGGAAAACAAAACCAACAGGTAAACCGCTCTTATCAAAACTTATTATTCTGTAATCCTACCTAAAAGTGTGCCCTGAGTATTGTCATAGACAAAAACGTCCACAATGTCACCTATTTTCTGGCCTTCAAGTTTATCAAAAACACATACGGCATTCTGAGAATTCCTTCCCTTCCACTGATTTTCGTTTTTCTTGGAAGTTCCCTCGATCAGGATCTGATGCCTCTTTCCTACATAAGATTTCATTCTCATTCTGGAAAGTTCTCCCTGAAGGGCAATCACCTCAGCAAGACGTCTCTGCTTCACATCAGCCGGAATATTGTCTTCCATTTTCTTGTGAGCAGGTGTCCCCGGTCTCTCGGAATAAGCAAACATATAACCGTAGTCATATTCTACTTCTCTCATCAGGCTTAATGTATCCTGGTGATCTTCTTCTGTTTCATTGCAGAATCCTACGATCATATCCTGAGAGAAAGCTACTTCCGGAACAATTTCTTTTGCCTTTTTGATCAGCTCAAGATATTCTTCACGGGTATGCTGTCTGTTCATCGCTTCAAGCATATTATTGCTTCCACTTTGTACAGGAAGGTGTACATATTTACAGATATTATCATGTTTTGCCATCATTTTGAATACCTCCAGGCTCATGTCCTGAGGGTTGGAAGTGGAAAATCTGATTCTCATTTCAGGAACTGCTTTTGCTACAAGATCAAGCAGGTGAGCAAAATCTACTGCTGTAGCTTTCTGCATTTCAGAAGCTTTTGCAAAGTCTTTTTTAGGACCTCCTCCATACCACAGGTAAGAATCTACATTCTGTCCTAAAAGGGTAATTTCTTTATATCCGCTATTCGCAAGATCTTTACATTCTTCAATGATGGAATGTGGATCACGGCTTCTTTCTCTTCCTCTGGTAAACGGAACCACACAGAATGTGCACATATTATCACAACCTCTGGTAATGGTTACAAAGGCCGTAACTCCGTTTCCTCCTAAACGTACAGGATTAATATCAGCATAAGTCTCTTCTTTGGAAAGAATAACGTTGATAGCATCTCTACCGTCATCTGTTTCTTTCAAAAGGTTTGGTAAGTCTCTGTAAGCATCCGGTCCTACCACAAGGTCAACCAATTGCTCTTCTTCCAGGAATTTTGTTTTTAGCCTTTCCGCCATGCATCCCAGAACCCCCACCGTCATATTAGGTTTTTCCTTCTTTAGATTTTTAAACTGGGAAAGACGCATTCTTACCGTCTGCTCAGCTTTTTCACGAATGGAACATGTATTCAACAGGATAAGGTCAGCTTCTTCTACTTTCATCGTTGTATTATATCCCTGTTCGTTAAGAATGGATGCAACAATTTCAGAGTCAGAGAAATTCATCTGACACCCATAGCTTTCTAAAAACAGTTTTTTAGAATTTTCCGGTCTTTCAGCAATAGCAAAGGCTTCGCCCTGTTTGGTTTCGTCTATATATTTTTCCTGCACGGCAATCAATTTTGGGTTCGTAATTGGAGATCACGAACAAATGAGTCTGCAAAGATACAAAATATTGTGACAGAATGTCAGGAGATTATTTTAACAAAATTATAAACTCTATTAAATACTATATGTATTAGAAAAATCTCCAATCATTCGGTGTATATATGAAGATAACTTTTAATCATGATCATAAGTATTATTATTAAACCTGATTTTCATGATAGCCTTAGAATCCACCGGAACACCACCTTTTGTTGCAGGACTCCATTTCCCTTTTACTTTTTTAAGGGCATACTTCATATCATCAACGAACATTTCATTGTTTTTGAATTTAGGAAGTACATCCAGTTTATCAATTTTACCTTTTGAATTAATATTAAAAATGAAGGTCACTTCACCCTGGATTGCATATAAAGCCATATCAATATAAGCATGAACCATGTTCAGAAATTCTTTTCTGAATGCTTCTTCCCCACCGGGAAATTCTGCTTTTTGGAAATTTGCGCTGCCTTGGTATTCGTATTGGGCTGTTGTGGCCTGCGAAAATGCTTTACTGCTTAGTATCAGTAAAGGTAAAATTAAAAGATATTTTCTCATGGTTAAAGTTAAAGATCTTACATATCCACTGATACGGAAGAAAAGTTTATATTCATTTTTATCTGTGAAGCTACAGGTTTTCCACCACATGATGCGGGCGTCCAGTTTTTCTTGATTCTTCTTACAACATATTGCATATCGTCAAAGAAAACACCACTGTTCGCGACCTTAGGCATTCCTTTCATATCAATGACTTTTCCTTTGGCATCAAGGACTAGAGTAAATGTAAAGTCTCCTGCCAACGAATAAAAATCCGAGTTAAGGTAAGCATACATATATTTGTTCAGGATATTTTTATAAGCAGCAACTCCACCTTCATAAGCTGCCGGTTTAAAGTCATTACATTTAACAGCAACCTGCATAAACGGCTCTTTAATATCGATTTTTAAAATATTCTTATTGTTTTCATTGATAAAAGAGTCATCTCGTTCTTCCTGATCCTGAGCAAATGAAAAATTTGCTACGCAAAGAGCCAAAAATAAGAGTATCGTTTTCATAATTTATTTTATTATAAGTTAAATATTAAGCAAAGGTAAATATTTACCTGATGTATAAAAAAGAAAAACTTCACACAAAATGTGAAGTTATGTAAGGCTCTTTATAAAAACAGCCCATTATCCTTATTTATTCCATCTATAAAAGCCTTTTGATATGTTTATAATTGCTTTTTACCGTTTCAAATACCTCATCCATTTTTCCGCCAAGCATGAGTTGTGCCATCGACTTTGTCATCCCCATAATCTGATCAAATTCAATTTTGGGAGGAAGTGCCAGAGCATTAGGATTGGTGAATATATTCAAAAGGTAAGGCCCTTTGTGCTCGAGACATTCCTTGATTGCTCCTTCCACCTCTTCGGGCAGATGAACATTTCTCCCCGGATACCCCATTGCATGGGCCACCATTGCAAAATCCGGATTAATCATATTCGTTTCATTATCGGGCATTCCGCCAACCTCCATTTCCAGCTTTACCATTCCCAGAGTCCTGTTATTAAAAACTATCAGCTTTATTGGTAATTTATACTGAAAAATAGTAGCCATATCTCCCAATAACATAGAGAGTCCACCATCTCCACACATAGCAATCACCTGTCTTTCCGGATGCGACAACGCTGCTCCGATAGCCATTGGCATTGCATTGGCCATCGATCCATGATTAAATGATCCTAACATTTTTCTTTTACCGGTTCCTGTAATAAATCTGGCTCCCCAAACACAACACATTCCGGTATCTACAGTAAAAATAGCATCCTTTTCGGCCAGACGATCTAAAGTATGGGCTACATATTCAGGCTGAATCGCATTCTCTTTTCCAAAATCTTTTACATACTCCAACTGGTTTTCTTTCACTTTATCATAAAAAGCCAATTGTTCATTAAGAAAATGAGCATCTGTTTTTTCTTTCAGAAGAGGAAGTAACGCTTTAATTGTTTCCCGGACATCTCCTGTAAGTCCCAATTCCAGTTTCGCTCTTCTCCCTAATCTCTCTGCACTTTCATCGATCTGTACAATCTTATTTTTTACCGGCATGAATTTCTGATACGGAAAATCTGTCCCTAAAAGAATAACCAGATCTGCTTCATGCATCGCATGATAGGCTGATGGAAGTCCCAATAGCCCGGTGAGTCCTACTTCATTAGGATTATTAGGTTGAATATCCATTTTTCCACGGAACGAATAGCCTACGGGTGCTTTTAAAAGTTGAGCCAGTGTGATCACTTCAGCACTCGCCTCAGCAGCTCCTATTCCACAGTAAAGGGTTACCTTCTTACTTTCATTTACAAGGCCTGCAAGACTTCGAAGCTCATCATCTGAAGGTCTTATAACGGGATTGGTTTTAAAGATTTGTGTGGAAGTAGTCGTTTCCTCTGCTTCCAGCTCAGAAACATCTCCCGGAAGGCCGATTACAGCCACTCCTTTTTTAGATATAGCATGTTGAAGGGCCGTCTGAACGGTTCTCTGCACCTGCTCCGGACGGGTAATCATCTGATTATAATAACTACAATCATCAAACAGTTTTATGGTATTGGTTTCCTGGAAGTAGTCCATTCCCATTTCATCACTGGGAATTGTAGAGGCAATCACCAGCATAGGAACATGAGATCGGTGCGCTTCATAAACCCCATTGATCAGATGAACATGTCCCGGACCACAACTGCCTGCACATACGGCCAGCCCATCCAGCTCTGCTTCTGCGGCAGCGGCATAAGCCCCAACTTCTTCATGCCTTACATGAATCCATTGGATACTGCTTTTTTTGACCGCAATATTAAGATGATTGAGACTATCTCCCGTTACTGCGTAAATTCTTTTCACATTGGCATTTTCGAGCATTTCAACAATTTGCTCTGCTATGTTTTTCGCCATAATTATTCTATTTGGTGGTTGTTTGTTATGAATACTGGTGTTCGGCAGGAATACAAATGCTCCTATCTCTATCAAATTTAGCTAATTAAATCGGATTTCTAATATGACATTACTGTTAAAACCTAACAGGTTTAATATATAGAATTCACAAGAATCTTTCAATGTGAAAAACAATAAGTGAGCATTTGTTGCTACTAGTATTAAAAAAGAATCGGCTGCCCAAAGGGCAGCCGATTCTTCTATTGTCTATTGACTTACATTACCACTTCGATCTGGTTTCTCAATAAGTCTTCAAATTCGTCTCTCTTACGGATCAGGTGAGCTTTTCCATCCAGGAATAAAACTTCTGCAGGCTTCAGTCTTGAATTGAAGTTGGAACTCATTTCAAAACCATAAGCTCCGGCATTGTGGAACGCCAGAATATCACCTTCTCTTACTTCATTCAGTTTTCTGTCCCACGCAAAGGTATCTGTCTCACAAATATTTCCTACTACAGTATAAATTCTTTCTGCTCCTTTAGGATTAGACAAGTTTTCAATCATATGGTAAGAATCATAAAACATCGGACGAATCAGATGGTTGAACCCTGAGTTCACACCTACAAATACTGTAGCGGTAGTCTGCTTGATCACATTAGCTTTTACTAAAAGGTAACCACTTTTCCCTACCAGGAATTTCCCTGGCTCAAACCATAATTCGAATTTTTTCCCTGTAGATTTTGAGAACTCAGAAATTACTTTTTCTACTTTTTTCCCTAATGTTCTTACATCTGTTTCTTCTTCGCTGTCCTGATAAGGAATTTTGAAACCACTTCCCATATCCAGGTATTTCAGGTTCGGGAAATGCTCGGAAAGTTCCAGCATAATCTCAAGAGCCTGAAGGAATACATCCGGATCTTTGATTTCACTTCCTGTATGCATGTGAAGTCCTTCTACATTCAGGTTGGTACTTTTCATCACTCTTTCGATGTGGCGCACCTGGTGAATGGAGATACCGAACTTACTGTCGATATGCCCCGTTGAAATTTTATAGTTACCTCCGGCAAAAATATGTGGGTTGATTCTTACTAAAATAGGGTATGTATTTCCGTATTTATTCCCGAACTGTTCAAGAATAGAAATGTTATCAATGTTAATATGAACTCCGAAAGTCATTGCCTCTTCTATTTCTGCCAAGTCAACACAATTGGGTGTAAACAATATTTTTTCTTTCGAAAAACCTGCTTTTAATCCAAGTTTAACTTCATTAATAGATACACAATCCAAAGAAGCACCCAGGTTCTTGACATACTTAAGGATATTGATGTTCGTCAATGCCTTCGCTGCATAGAAGAACTTCGTATGTTTTAAAAAAGAAGATGTAAGTTTCTCGTATTGAACTTTGATAGACTCAGCATCATAAACGTACACGGGTGTGCCAAACTCATTGGCAATCTTTAATAATTCTTTTGAATTCATAATTTCATTTTAACATAAAAAAAGGCAGATTCTTCGTAAAAGAGCCTGCCACATTGATTATTTTTTATGCAAGACAAGTCTTTTAAATATTCCAAACCTTAGAGAACTTTACAGCTCCCTTTTTTCCAGTTTTATTTTGTTTAAAATTTTGCATTGCTTCTACTTATTTTTTTACAAAAATACTATTTATTTTTTATTTCGAGAAAATTGATTTGAAAACCATCTTCTTCCTGAGAACATATAAGGTCTGAATTCCTTTATTATTTCGGCAACGGTAACGTCTCAAAATCACCACGTAAAAGAGCCAGCTGCAATTCATTATTCAAATCTGTGGAAGACAGCGGAAGGTCTATTTTCAGTTTAGCCAGCTTACTCAGCGTCTGAATCTGGGTAAACAGTTCATAAAAACCAAAGGACACTACTTTTCCGTTTTCAATAATCAGAAACAGTTTTTCTCCCAATTTTCTTCCTGTTCCCAGCCAAAGCTCATTTCTTTTTCTGAACTCTATCTTTTGTTTCAGAACGGCAAAGTCATTGTACTCTTCCTGAGCACCCAAAAACTGAACCGCTTTTGTTCCCTGGGTAAAGGATCTGAATTTCAGTACAGGTTTTTCTGTTTTATTCAGTTTATTTTTTTCAACAACATATTTATTGTTTCTGAAATAAAGGCCAAAAGGTAAAACCTCTTTCTTTTTAATATTTTTAGAGTTCAGAATCAGCTTGGCAATAATATCCGTTCCGGTAAGTTCAAAATTGATCTGTTCAACGCCTTTCTGGATCGGTTCCCATTTTTTTGATTTGGAATTAAAAACTTTTTTTGAAAATTTATTAACATCCTGAACATAATCTGAGAATATAATCCTGCCGACTTCATCCTGGAAATAGACAAATCCTTTTTCGTTAGGCAGATCCTGCGTGAGTTCTTTGATCTTATTGATATAGGTTTTTGCATTAGATTCCTCATGCTGCTTCTGGATGATCTCGTTTTCGGTATCTTTCGAGATCAGCAGTTTGAAAAGCTCTAATGTCGCTCTTGCATCTCCTTCTGCCCTATGGTGATTGGTCAAAGGAATTCCTAATGATTTTACCAGCTTGCCAAGAGAATAACTGACTTCATCCGGAATCAACTTCTTCGCTAACGGAATGGTATCTAAAGTATTGATTTTAAAATCATAACCAAGTCTTTTGAACGATTGGCGAAGCATTCTGTAATCGAAATCGATATTGTGCCCTACCAACGTTGTATTTTGCGTAATCTCAATGACTCTTTTAGCTATTTCATGAAATTTCGGGGCAGTTTTTACCATTTTGGGAGTGATACTGGTCAGCTTCTGAACAAAAGGAGTAATATCTCCTTCCGGGTTTACCAGTGAGATAAACTGATCTGTAATTTTCTGACCATCATACCTGTAGATGGCAATATCGATAATGCACTCATTTCTATAACCTGCACCATTACTTTCTATGTCTATAATTGAATACATTGATTTTCCCGTTAACTGCTTTTTTATTTATTTAATTCTATCTTTACTTTTTTCTGCCATGTCTGGCAAAACTTTCCCCATTTGTAAAGTATAACCTGCTAAAGTAACAAAAAATATGTCAAAACATAGCAGGTTACAGTAGATTATATATTCATCATTATCTTTTTCGGCCTCCCAATCCCAACATTCCAAGAATAGCTTTTGCGCCTTCTCTCATTAATGTGTTGGTAAAAGTTCTTCCTGCCGAGCTTTGCAATACCTGCTCAAACATTCCCGGTTCTTCTTTTATCGGTCTTGATCTTTGGGTAGAAGTAGGATTCTGAGCAGCCTGCTCCATTCTGCTGGTCAGCATTTCATAAGCAGATTCGCCATCTATCGCCTGTTCATATTTGGCCACCATAGGAGATCTTCCTGTCAGCTCTGCTATTTCTGCTTCATTCAAAACATCCATTCTTGATTCCGGAGAGATCAGGTAAGTATGCACCAATGGTGTAGGAATTCCTTTTTCATCCAGTGCAGTGACAAAAGCCTCTCCAATTCCCAGATTCTGGATCAGACTTGAAGCGTTATAATATTCTGTAGTAGGGTAATTTTCAACTGCTTTGGAGATTTCTTTTTTATCTTTTGCGGTAAATCCTCTCAAGGCATGCTGTATTTTCAATCCTAGCTGAGACAATACATTTTCAGGAACATCCCCTGGAATCTGAGTAATAAAATAGATCCCTACTCCTTTGGAACGGATCAGCTTTACCATCGTTTCGATCTGTGAAAGAAGGGCTTTTGAAGCTTCATCAAAAATCAGATGAGCTTCATCAATAAACAGAACCAGTTTTGGCCTTCCGCTATCTCCTTCTTCAGGGAAAGTCATATAAATTTCGGCAAAGAGCGAAAGCATAAAGGTAGAAAACAGCTGTGGCTTATTCTGAATCTCTGCTACTCTCAGGATGTTTACCACTCCTTTTCCATCTCTTGTCTGTAGAAGATCCTGTACATCAAAGCTTAATTCACCGAAGAAATCCGTTGCTCCCTGTTGCTCCAAAGCCACGATAGATCTCAAGATTGCTCCTAAAGAAGCCGGTGCTATCGATCCGTAATTGGCTGCAAGTTCGGCTTTACCCTGAGCGTTATCAGTAACATATTGTAATACCTTTTTCAGATCTTTCAGATCGATCAACGGCAACCCTTTATCGTCACAGTATTTGAAGACAATAGACATGATACTTTGCTGGGTATCATTCAGTTCAAGAATTTTACTTAGCAACACAGGTCCGAACTCTGTAACCGTAGCTCTTAGTTTTACTCCTTTCCCTCCTGAAATGGTCATCAACTCTACCGGAAATCCTTGTGGAGTATAAGGCAGCTGTGTTTTGGCATATCGCTCTTCAATGATCGAATTCATCTGCCCCGGTTCTGCAATTCCGGAGAAATCTCCTTTAATATCCAATACAAGAGAGGGAATCCCTGCATGAGAAAGCTGCTCTGCAAATACCTGCAGGGTTTTCGTTTTTCCTGTTCCGGTTGCTCCGGCAATAAGGCCATGACGGTTGATCGTTTTCAAAGGAATGGTTACACTCACTTCAGGTACCACTTCCCCATCCAGCATTCCTTTTCCTAATATAATATGTTCTCCCTTTGGGGTGTATCTCGCATTTAATTCTTCAATAAATTGTGCTTTGTCTGCCATCTGATCGCTTTTTTTAACTTATAAATATAAAAGTTTTTGTAAAATATCTAATCATTAAAGTAATATTAAACCGTTAAGTTTTATTTTTAGCTTTAATCGATTAATGTTTACCTTAGTCATTAAAAATAATGCCATATCTACTCTTATATGATTCTATTTAAAAAAAAATTATTCCTTATTTTTTTGCTTTTATCTCTAATTCTATTTTCTCAGCAACGGAAAAGGCCTACAGATTTAAAGGTAAAAGAAGATTTTACACACCCTTCTACGTCTGTTGTTTTCCCTGCTTTATGGTCCGGATTCCAAAGAGAATCAGTCTATTCCTATGACCTTCAGAATAATCATTTAGCGATAGGCTACGTTCAGCAAAAGGACAAAAAAAACCGGACTGCCATCACCCTGTACATCTATCCAAAAAAATCAATTGACAACCAAATTCTCAGGGATTCTTTTTCAGCGTATGAATATGCCCTTAATCAGAACTCAAATAAAGGGACCGATCTGAAACCTTCATTTGGAAGCATATCCAATGATCAAGTAAAAATACATTACATCTACTCCATATTTGATCATTCAATGGGTTCTCCGGATTTTTTTAGAGGCACAAAATATACGGCAAAGCAATCGCTTCTTTCAATTTATGAATGTGGTGGATGGAGTTTTAAAATACGGGTATCAAGTGATGATATGACCAAAGATCAATTGGCTGAATTAAAAGATAAGATAGAAAACTATTTTGAACTCCTGATTATTGCTATAAAAAGACCACTTCCTATCGAAAAAATGCCGGACATTATTCTGTCGCCGGTTGTAAAAAGAGACTCAATGATGATGAATTCAACGATTGCAGCTGCGCAGTCCAAAATTGAATGGCTAGGTAAAAACTTAGAAAAGAGAGAGCTTTTAACCGGTTTTAATGACATGAAGATTGAATCGGAAGTTTACGCTATCGAAAAAATGCTGGAGTTTTATAAAACCCACGAAAAAGACTGGCCGATGCATGATGATACTAAAAAATATTTTACAGAAATGCTCAGAATTGCTGACAATGACAGGATTAAAGATCATATTTATGACAAATATAACGGACTGATCAACTATGAAGAAGGCTTTTCCAAAAAGGACGATTATATTCAGTTCAAAATAGATAAAGACATTTCAGAAAACACCAATGAGCTATTCTATAAAATATTCTATAGACTGGAGTAAATAAAGACTTTACCGATTGGCTTGGCAAGGAGAACATGATAAAAAGCAGCATTTGCCAATTACCATTATGTAAGGCATTCTTTTTGCTGAAAAAATAAAGAACATTAAACATACGTTTAACATAGTATTGAAAGAAACTATCAATGGGATTTAACATTTCATTTAGAATTTATCTAATACTTTGTATCTTTAACTCATTAAAAAAAAGACCCCAATGAAAATTGAACAAATATATACGGGCTGTCTGGCTCAGGGCGCCTATTATATTGTATCAGAGAACGAAGCGGCTATTATTGATCCGCTGAGAGAAGTAAAACCTTATCTGGATCGTCTGGAAAAAGACCATGTCACTTTAAAATATATTTTTGAAACTCACTTTCACGCAGATTTCGTTTCAGGACACCTGGATCTAAGCAAAAAAACCGGCGCACCTATTGTATACGGACCTACTGCAGCACCGGAATTTGAGGCCATCATTGCAGAAGATCAGCAGATCTTTGAAATTGGAAAAATAAAAATAAAGGTTCTGCATACTCCCGGTCACACCATGGAAAGCAGCACCTACCTTTTAATTGACGAAAACGGTGTTGAGACTGCTATTTTTACAGGAGACACCCTGTTTTTAGGAGATGTAGGAAGACCGGATCTTGCTCAGAAAGCAACCAACCTTACTCAGGAAGATCTTGCAGGGATTCTGTATGACAGCCTTCAGAACAAAATTATGCCGCTGGATGACAGCATTACGGTATATCCGGCTCACGGTGCCGGCTCAGCATGTGGAAAGAATATGCAGAAGGAAACTGTGGACATTCTTGGAAATCAGAAAAGAACCAATTATGCACTTAATCAGCCTGACAAAGCTTCTTTCATTAAAGAAGTACTGGATGGCCTTACTGCTCCACCTCAATATTTCGGAATGAATGTAGCTATGAACAAAGGTGGCTATGAGAGTCTGGATGTGGTAATGAACAAAGGCCTAAACCCGGTAGCTCCTGAAGATTTTGAAGCATTAGCTGAAGAGACAGGAGCATTAATTTTAGATACCAGAGGTGCAGCAGATTTTCATAAAGGATTTGTTCCGAACGCTATCAATATAGGACTAAAAGGAGACTTTGCCCCTTGGGTGGGCGCTATGATCGTAGACGTGAAGCATCCTATATTATTGGTAACCGATGAAGGAACTGAGGAAGAAGTTATTACAAGACTCAGCAGAGTAGGTTTTGATCATGTAGTAGGCTATTTAAAAGGAGGTTTTGAAGCGTGGAAAAATTCAGGTAAAGAAACTGACGAAGTTAAAAGAATTTCTCCGGCTGAATTTGCTGAACAGTTTACAGAAGACTCAACAATAATTGATGTCAGAAAACTCACTGAATATTCTGCAGAACATATTGATAATGCTTACAACAGGCCATTGGATGCGATCAATGACTGGGTACGAAGTATTGATGACAAAGAACATTTCTTCCTTCACTGTGCAGGAGGCTACAGAAGTATGATTGCCGCAAGTATCCTGAACGCACACGGAATCAGAAACTTCACTGAAATTGAAGGCGGTTTTAACGGCATCAAAAAAACAGAAAAATTCCCGACAACAGATTTTGTCTGCCAATCCAAAACATCATAAGGCTATGAAGATTTCAATTTCCGGAATGTTTCTGGCATTGGTTTTTACGTTAAGTGCCTGTAACACATCTCATGTAGCAGGCATTCCAAAAACCAACATCAAAGAGGTGGTCACCAGCTCTGATGTCACTTTGGTAGACGTCAGAATCCCGGGACAGTATGCTGCAGGAACGGCAAAAAATGCGATCAACATTCCTTTGGCCGATATTCAGAACAATATTGAATCGTTAAAAGGAAAAAAAGTAGTTGTTTTCTGCAACAAGGGAATTCAGGCTGACCAGGCGATGGAAATATTGAAAAAAAATGGTGTAGAAGCTTATGACGGGACCAGCTGGAAAAACGTAAAAGCAATCCAGGAGGAAGCCAGCCGAAAATAAATGAATAAAAAACAAAACTATGTCACAGAAATTTCAGGAAATCATCAACTCCGAAAGGCCCGTACTTATTGACTTTTTTGCCACATGGTGCCAGCCATGCAAAGTACAATCTTCGGTTCTAAATACCGTAAAAGAAAATATTGGCGAAGGAGCAAGAATCATCAAGGTGGATGTAGATCAGTATCCTGCCCTGGCAGCCCAATATGGGGTAAGGGGAGTTCCTACCTTAGCAGTCTTCAAAAACGGAGAGCTTCTTTGGAAGGAAAGCGGTGTGCATGATGTCAACACTCTGACACAACTTCTACAGCAATATATTTAAGCTAAAATAAAGGCTGGGTTTCAATGAAGCTCAGCCTTTATTTTTAGTCTATGTTTATAAATCGATGGAGAAATGATCTCTGTCATTCAGAAACTGGAAGTGGTTTCTAAAATCTCTCAGCTCATCCAAATCCAATTCTGCTGTGATGATATTGCCCTCTTTTTGAGAAATTTCCTTCCCGTCTGCAAAGAAACAGTGAGAACTCTCCTGATACAGCAGATTATTCCCATCCGTACCTATTCTGTTTAATCCGAAAACATAAGAAAGATTTTCGATTGCCCGTGCTTTTAAAAGATGTTCCCACGCTCCCACTCTTTTCTCGGGCCAATTGGCAACATATAATATGGCATCGTAATCATCATTATTTCTTGCAAAAACAGGAAAACGAAGATCATAGCAAACCTGAAGCAGGAATCGGATTCCCTGATATTCAACGATTATTCTGTCTTTTCCCGGGGTGTATACTTTATCTTCTCCTGAAAAGGAAAACAGGTGTCTCTTGTCATAAAAATCGGTTTTACCCTCCGGTTGTACAAAATACATTCTGTTGTAAAAGTTCCCATTTTCTTCTACGGGAGCGCTTCCGCAAAAAGCTGCATTTTTTTCTTTTGAAAGTTTTTTCAAAAACTCCAGTGATTCTTCATTTCTGTCTGAAACTTCGGCAGCATCCATACAGAAACCTGTTGAAAACATCTCCGGAAGAAGGAAAAGATCAGCTTCTACCTTATGGAATTCTTTTTCTATGATGTTAAAATTTTCAGTCTTATTTTTCCAGATAATATCCAAATTAAGTCCTGCAATTTTCATTTTTTTCTTTTTTAAAGTTATTTCAATAATCCGATGTATAAAAATACGGCTTTTATCATTACCAAAGAAAAACCTAAGTGAAAGAATGGATAAAGAATGTCGACGAATTCTGAGCTAAGGTGCAGAGATTCAAATTTCTTAAAAACTATTAAAGTCTTTTATTTTCGAAGGGTTGATCTTGTTTCGGTTTCATTTTTGATGGAGATAATTTTTATTAAAATCATTAAAAATTAAAAAATTTATGAAGAAATTGGTTTTTATGGTGATGATATTCTTTTTTGGAACGATGGCCAATGCTCAGGCCTATACCGGGAAAGGAGATCATAAAGTACAATTGGGTCTGAGTGCCTGGGGATATGGAACTGGTATCACAGGAACTTATGATTACGGAATCAACAAACTTATCTCAGTGGGAGCCGGTATCAATGGCTATTTTGACAATTATAAAAACAATGATAAGGATAATCGTGTTTTTGTTTTCGGAAGGCTGAATTTTCACCTGCAGGACGCTCTGAATCTTCCTCCAAAATTGGATATTTACCCAGGGGTAGATCTTGGAGTTCTTGGTAAGGACTTCGGAATAGGCGCTCATATCGGGGCACGCTACTTCTTTACAGACAAAATAGGAGTCTTCGCAGAGGTGGGTAATAACGGAAGCCTTGGTGTTTCATTCAATTTATAATCAAATCGTCTGAGTCGTCCTAAAATAGGTTGACATAAATTAAACAATATTTAATCCGGAGAGATATTTTATTTCTTCGGATTTTTTATGCACTTTATCTGGAGTTTCCATATTAAGGCTT
>LAZY01000031.1 GCA_001013295.1 Chryseobacterium indologenes
CTACTTTTGAAGAAGTTAACACACAGCAAATTAATTAATTTGCAACTATTAGGAAAGCGAAAGCTTTCCTTTTTGCATAAAAAAGGCTATCTCTTTTGAGACAGCCTCTTTACTGTTATCAATAAGGTCTTTTCAGATAAGGAGGTTGAGCAGATCATCAGTGTTTTGGATCGTATTGATACTTCAAAGGAAAACTTCAGAAAATCACAAGAGCTGTTTGCTATAAGACAGTTTTTAAAGGAAGTACCGGAGATCAGAGACCTCATCTTTAATGATTCTGTTCAGCAAATAATCAGAGAGATTTTCGGAGCGAAATATTTTGTGGTAAAAAGCATTTATTTTGACAAACCGGAAACATCCAATTGGTATGTGGCCTATCATCAGGATCTGACGATTTCTGTGGATAAAAAACTGGAATTACCAGATTTCGGGCCCTGGACTACAAAGCTAAACCAGTTTGCCGTTCAGCCCCCATTGGAGGTACTGGAAAATATCTATACCATCAGAATCCATCTGGATGATACGGATGAAAATAACGGTGCATTAAAAGTAGTTCCTAAGTCTCATGCAAAGGGTATTTACAGACCAGAAACAATTGACTGGGCCGTAGAAACAGAACATATCTGTAATGTGGAAAGAGGAGGCATTATGATCATGAAACCCCTGATCCTTCATGGTTCCAATCGGACGACCAACGGAAAGAAAAGAAGAGTCATCCATATTGAGTTTTCTGATAAGGAACTTCCGGAAGTCCTGCAATGGTCAGAAAGAATAAATTAATATAAAAAAACAACCCTTCCTCAATATCTGAAGAAGGGTTTGTTTTTAGGACTAATTAGAATACAATACTCCGGTTTCAGGGCCTTCTGTACTTTCTTTATCGTAGCAGAGAAACAATAGAAATTCTTTTGTTTCAGACTCTAAATTCTCATATATATTAGCCTTAAATGTCGTTTTCAGAATATCTCCAATCCTTTCATCTTCACTGCCAAAACCTATAATGGGAGTGGCTTCCTGTATTTCGGACGACTTATTCACCTTTATTTTATAGATTGCAAAGGGTTGCTTAGGATTGAAATCACTGATTTTATAAAAACTGGATCTATAACCCGGGGGATCTATTATATAAGAATCAGCAAACTGCAGACCGTTAAACTTAGACTTATTGGCTTCTATATAGGAAAAAGTCTTATCCAGATCCTCAAAAAAGGATTTATCATCATCCGCTACATTATTGGATAATTTGGACTTTGATGTACAATAGGATACGAAATAATCGTTACCGGATTTATCTAAATAGATCAGGTATCTTTCTTTAGGCTTTATATCTATTTCACATGCTGCAGAGTTGGGTTTTCCAATTCTCCCGCTCACCATAATGGTTTTGAATGCCTTGCCCTTATATATGGTTTCGAATTCAACATCAGCTTTATACATTCTGCGCTGTTTATCCTGGCCGTATACTTTTAGGATCTTAATAACCCCTATTACATCGGAGTTCTGATATGCTTGTGATAGCGTCAGGCCTATGCAGCTACAGGCAGATATTTTTACAATAGTTAAAAGTAAAAAAAGAAATAATGATAATTTTTTCATGTGTATTTTTGTGTTATAGTTATATTATTTTGCAGTAATCTCATCAATAAAAATATAAGCTTCTCCTCCGGCTCCCTGATGCCATTCCGGAAGTTTCCCGAAATAGTAGGCTTTTACTTTGATGTATTGAGCTTCGGTAGGAAGAATTTCAGCAGAGAACTCTTTGATCTGTACCTTTTCGTCTTTGGGATCAATATCGTTGTCGATTGTTTTCAGAAGGATAAAGTCTTTACCATTCATAGAGGCATAATATTCCACTTTTTTAGGCATCAGAATCCATGCTTTGCTGTCCTGAAGATACGTAGAGGATAATTGAGTGATCTGCTGTGGAGATTTAAAATCGATGATGGCTTCAAAATTCTGTCCCTGATAGCCATGCCATTCACCTTTCCTCCAGTTGACATCCCCTCGGATTCCGTCGATAAGAGCCAGTTTTCCGGTAGCGGTGTACTGAGGAGTTGCTTTGGAAAGGATATTAATGTCCCAATAATTAGGTCTTCTGTTGAAATGAGCTGTGGTTACCGAACTTTTTTCACCGTTTCTTTCCGAATAAGCCTGAATCTGGGTGGTTTTGCTGATAGAGAAAGCTCCTTTATAAGCGGTAAAAGTTTTTCGTTTATTACGGTCACTTTCATCTATGGTCATATAATAAACCTTATCTCCGGGGTTCAATGGAGTGATTTCAACTTTTGTATTAAAATCAAAAATCCGGTCTGCAGCAATAACGGGAGCAGTGGTAAGCTGAGAATATTTAAAATCTTTACCGGGGTTTATATTCTCAAATCCCAGTTTTTTAAGCTCTGCTTTCCCTGTATTTTTAGTAATGGTTCTTGTAGTACCATCTTCAAGATGGATTTTAATTTCATCAAAATAAGGAGTTGTCGTTTCCCATTCCGGTAATCCCGGCGTTACAGAATAAATTCCCATAGCGCTCAAAACATACCATGCACTCATCTGTCCGCAGTCTTCGTTTCCGATCAGACCATCCGGCGTATTTTTGTAGAAATTATCCAGAATATATTTGATTTTAGCATCTGTTTTCTCCGGTTTATCTACGAAATTATAAAGGTAAGCGATATGATGGCTGGGTTCATTTCCCTGAGCATATTGTCCCATCAATCCGGTAATATCTACCTGCTCCCTGCCTGTGGTTTTGTCCGGAGCAGCAAAAATGGCATCAATGAATTGCTCAAATTTATCTTTTCCGCCATGAGCCGCAATCAGTCCCGGAATATCCTGCTGTACAGAGTAGGAGTAGTGCCAGGAATTTCCTTCCGTATAGTTGTTATTCACTTCTCTCGGATCGAAAGGCTCATACCAGTTACCATTCTTTCTGGGCTGTATAAAACCTGTTTTCGGATTGTAAAGATTTTTCCAGTTCTGAGAACGTTTCATGAAATACTGATAATCTTCTTTTTTGCCTAAAATTTTAGCCATTTGGGCAATACACCAGTCATCATAGGCATATTCCACGGTCTTGGAAACACTTTCATGTTCATCATCGATGCTGATATAATTATTTTGTTTGTAGGCATTCAACCCGAAAATATCCAACATCGCAGAATTTTTGGAAGCCTGATAGGCTTTTTCATAATCGAATCCTTTGATTCCTTTGGCCATAGCATCTGCAATTACAGAGACTGCATGGTAACCGATCATACATTCCGTTTCATTGGAGGCCAGTTCCCACACCGGAAGTTTTCCGCCCTGCTCATATTGCCTGATGAAGGTATTGATAAAATCAGCAGTCCTTTTTCTGTCGATTAAAGTCATTAAAGGATGTGCTCCTCTGAAAGTATCCCAAAGGGAGAATACCGTATAATAATCAAATCCGTTGGCGGTGTAGAGCTTATTATCCCGACCTCTGTATTTTCCGTCCACATCCATATTGATGTTCGGCTGGGTAAAAACATGGTATAGTGCCGTATAGAAAACAGACAATTTGTTTTTGTCATCAGATTTCACTTCAATTTTGGAAAGTTCTTTGTCCCAGTTAGCTTCGGCCAGCTTTTTTACAGCGTCAAAATCGTTAGATGTTCCCTCAGTAGCCATATTTTTTTCAGCTCCTTCATAGCCGGTTGGAGAAAGGGAAACTTTTACATTAATTTTTTCTCCTTTTTTAACGTCGGCCGAAAATGCCAAAGCAAGCCTTGTTCCTGTAAAAAGTTGATCTTCCTGCTTTCCATTGACTTCCTTTTTCGAAATTTTCATCGGTTTTGAAAATTCAATTCTGGCATAAACATATTGGTTGGTTGCCCAGGCTTCACTTCTCCTGAAAACTTCAATGGTTTTGTCATCAATGATCTTTACCTCACCTTCCAGCAGTTTGTCTCTGTGATTCAAATCCAGAATAATATTGGCATTCCCGGCTGTATTGAATCTGTATTCGTGATACCCCACTCTTTTGGTACTGGTAAGACGAACATCAATATTGTGTTTATCTAATTTAACAGCATATAGCCCTGCTGCGGCCTTTTCATTTTTATGCGAAAACTTTGAAGAATAATCTTTATTGCTCAAACTTGGATTTCCCATACCAGGCATCAGCATAATATCTCCATAATCCGAAACTCCCGTTCCGTTCAGATGGGTATGCGAAAAACCATAGATCACCGAGTCCGAATAATGGTAACCACTGCACCCATCCCAGCTTCCATCTATTCTGGTATCGGGAGAAAGCTGCACCATCCCGAATGGAACTATAGCTCCGGGAAAAGTATGTCCGTGCCCTCCGGTTCCTATCAATGGGTTGACATATTGCGAATAGTTCTGAGCGGAAACAATCTGGGTGATCAATAAAGAAAATACAAGGATTCCTTTTTTCATAGTCTGACTTTATAAATAGCGAATATATTGAAAAATGTCAAAGTTCACCGGTCTGAATGTATTGAGTGATGAATATTATAGTTTGAAGCACATGGTTCAGACCCACCTTAGAATTATTCCACCTGTTTGGAATTTAATATTTTACGACAGGTTCTGTCGTTTTCCTGAAATACCTTTGCTTAATGAAGGTAAAGTATATTTAAAATGAATTTTAAATCGCATTCATATGATTTGCTGATATTAAAAAAGATTAAATTTGCAAAAAACTATTAAACTTAACTACTCAATCATAAACAATCATGGGGATACACCGTTTTGGAGGATCACTTCAGATCTCTTTCAATCTACTTAAGACAAAATACCAGATACTTTTTTTGAATTAAAATCATCAGAATAAAATTGACTGTTCAAATTATTCTATAAAATCAATGATGTTAATATCGGGATTCAGTAATCAGTGCTGAAGCATTGACTGATAATTTCTTAAAGTATTAAATTCCAATATTTAAAAACATAATTAATGAAAAAACTCTACATGGGTGCATTCACTTTATGCACAGTCTTGGGCTTATCTGCCCAGGAAGTGGTATGGCAGAAAGACATCAAATCCTCTACACAGGATTTTCTAAGCCAGGTTACCACCACAATCGATCAGCAATATCTGATCACAGGAAGTTCTATTCAGAATGATAAGCAACAGGCTTCAGGCAGTAAGCAAAACAACGGCTACGATTTTCATTTGGTAAAACTTAATCAACAAGGAGATGAAGTCTGGGAAAAGTATTTTTCAGGGCAGAATCATGATTATTTATCAGCAACAGTTACCACTCAGGATGGCGGATTCCTTCTGGCTGGAACTTCTTATTCCGGAAAAGGTCTGGATAAAAAAGAGGATTCCAAAGGTGGTTCAGACATCTGGCTGATCAGAATCAATGAATTTGGGGATGAATTATGGCAGAAAACTTTGGGAACTTCTTCTGATGAAGAGGCAAGATCAGTCATTCAAACCACAGATTTAGGATTTTTTGTGGCCGGAAATGTACAGAATGCATCAAAAGGCTATGGTTCCAAAGATGTCTGGATTACCAAACTGGATAAAGACGGAAAAGAAGTCTTGCAACTTATTTTAGGCGGAAAAGGTCTTGACGAAGTTGAAAAAATGATTCCCACGAAAGATGGTGGAGCATTACTTGGAATTTATTCTCGAAGTTCCGAGGTTCGTGAGACGGGTTCAGGAGTAAGAACCCCTGAAAGTAAATCCTCAACCGGAAGCACTGCTACCTCCAAACAAAGCAGCAACTTCGGTGAAGGCGACTATTGGATTGTCAAATTAGACAAAAACGGTAAAGTAGAATGGGAGAAGAACTATGGCGGAAAAGGAGATGATCATATCAGAACTTTAGCCTTGACTTCAAACGGATATATTATTGGTGGAGAGTCCAGATCAGAAAGATCAGGCAACAAAACGGTAGGCATTGAAGAAGGAACAGATCTTTGGCTGATTTCCCTGAATGAAAGAGGAGATGAACAGTGGCAAAAATCTTACAATTTCAAAAACCGAGATGTCCTGATGGGAATGAGTGTGATTCATTCAGCAGATGATAAATCTTCCAAGGGAATTCTTTTAGGGGGCTATACTCAGGCCGAAGGAAGGATAGAAAAAGATGATGAAACCTTCTGGATGCTGTATCTGGATCAGAATGGCAATGAACAGTGGAGAAAATATGTGGAAGGAGAATCCAGACAAAGAGAAGAAAGGCTTTCAGATTTGAGACTGAATAGAGACGGTTCTATCATTTTAGCAGGCACCAGTGCAACAGAACTTGGAAAGGAAAACTGGAAGATCGTAAAACTTGGAGATAAACAAGTAAAACAACTGATTGAGAAGCAAGACATCAAGATTTATCCGAATCCGGTATCCGATTATGCTTACGTAGAAATCGGTTTTGAATTTAAGGAAGCAGATATTCTTTTGTATGATATGAGTGGGAGACAGCTTCAGGGTTTGAAGACGAAGAATAATGTGACCAAGATTAATACCCAGTCTTTGGTGCAGGGAGCTTATCTGGTGACGATCAAAACGGATAATAATAAAACAGCGAATGCTAAATTGATTAAAAAATAAACACGATGAAAATACTTAACAAAATAATGTTAGGGGTAATTTTTGGCCCTTATATTTTAATAGCCCAGGCATCAGAAATAAATTTTGGAAATTTCGATAGACCGGTACCCTCGGTTTCTTCATTATCTGCGTATGTCAATTCCTCTATGTCTAATGCTACAGGTATTCCGGATATTTCTATTCCGCTACTCACATTACCGGCATCTAGTACTAATGTAAACCTCAGTACAGGACTTTCCTATAATCCTTTGAACGTAGATCCGTTGGAACCAGCCAGTCAGTCAGGAATCGGCTGGTCCCTGTTTGCAGGAAGTGTTATTTCAAGAAACCTTGTCGATGGTTTTGATGAATTGTATGATGATACAAGCAATCCTAAATATCAGAAAAATGAATTCAATGATATTTATTATTATAATCTTCCCGGTGCGTCAGGTAAGATGCGGTTTATAAGAAATGTGGCCAATAATACATTTGAACTCGTTAATTTATCAACCAATAAACTAAAGATCTCTTATGTTCCTGAAAATAATACGGCCACACTTATTATAAAATCTTTTACTATAACTGATCCTAATGGGATACAATATATTTTTAATGATTATAGCAGGAGCAATCAGGATCTTGAGCTTGTGCTTGAAGGAAGAGTGTACAGGTCTGCATTCTTTTTGACCCAGATCAAAGATGCTGATAATAAAGAAGTAGCTAATTTTTCTTATCAGAAAGATATAAAGTATAAAAGCAATAGTAATCCTCCCAGAATATCCTACGAAACCTGTAAACTGAAAACGATCACTTCCCCTGGAATCGGGAAAATAGAATTTAGCTATATCTATGATCCTGCACTGGAAAACACAATGAATGACCCATATTCAGTAGAAAAGATTGTTTTAAAGGATAGCTACGGACACATCATTTCAGGGTATGCTTTTGAATATGATCAGTGGTATTATAATTTAGGTGCTAAAAGAATATTAAAGAAGCTTAAAAAACTGGACAGAAACCTGGCTGCTGTAGAAACGACCGCATTTGAATATAGTAATATCCTGACTACTATTCAGACCCCTTCTGTTACGTATCCGGATTTTGATATGACATCTTTATGCCCGAAGTATTCCGATAAATTACGGATAGATAATTCAGGGGTTTTAAAGAAGATTATTAACCCTACCGGAGGTGTTGTGGAATATAATTTTGAGCCACACCGGATTTATTTCAACAGGGCTGACCCCAGTTACCTCAATACGATTTTGTATGGGGATGGTTTTGTAGATCCGGAAGTACAATACTTAAAAGCATTTGCCGAAATACATTTTGATACCAACCAAACCACAAATTATAGTTTTACCGTTACAGGAAGCAAAAATAAAAAAGTATTTATTTCGTTTGCTGCGGATGAATATTATCCGCTTCAGCCGCATTGGGATCCTGATACCCCTGCGTATGTAGATTATGTTGTGGGAACTTATGCTACTTGTGGCCTTGGCACCCATACAAGGGAATTTGATCTATCACCCGGAACTTATACTTTACAGGTTACAGGAACCGGAGGAAAAGGCTCTGCACAACTGATGGAAATAGCACATCTCCCACTTCCATTAAATAATACCACCTATACCAAGGGGGTAAGAATCGGAAGCATTAAACATTATAACAGCCTATCAGATCCCACACCTGTAAGCACCACTCAATTCGCCTATGACAATTTCCTGGATCATAATAACTCATCCGGCTATCCATATCAACCAGGAATGGCCCCGGGGGGCGATCATACTGTTTTGTATAAAAATGTCAAAATAACCAATTCTCAAAGTAATAACGGCTATACAAAATACTATTATAAAACCCCGGATGACT
Organism: Chryseobacterium indologenes; assembly: GCA_001013295.1. GTDB lineage: Bacteria > Bacteroidota > Bacteroidia > Flavobacteriales > Weeksellaceae > Chryseobacterium > Chryseobacterium indologenes_B. The sequence continues at coordinate 8,402 of LAZY01000031.1, forward strand.
ACCCGAAAGAGCCCTATGGTGTCAATAAAGAATACTGGCCCTATTATGCTTTTACCAGCGGAGGGTTACTGGATAAAAAAGAAATCTATAATGACCAGAATAAACTGTTGGTATCTGAAGAGTCATCGTATACTTTTGAAACCCTTCCCGGAGCTGCTGATCATCTGCTTTTTGAAAATACGTATTCAAAATTATCATGGCTGAAAAAAACAGCAAATACTTCCACCGCCTATTTTGAAAACGGAAGAAATGTTCAGGAAAGTTCAGAAACAGAATATACACCTTTTAATTTTCTGCCCAAGCTAACGAAGAAGAATGTGGACGGCCGTATTGAGGAAAAGCTCATTACTTATCCTGAAACAGGATATGCTAATCTTTCCGCAGCTCATATACTCAACACTGCGGTTGCAGCAGAAAGTAAAATAAATGGAAATCTGGTTTCTCGTAGCGAAACAAAATTCAGCAATGCCGCTTCAACCCTTCCTACCTCTGTCACTACTTCCAATATTGGGAATACAGCACAAAAAACAGCAACCATTGATTTATATGATGAAAGAGGCAATGTAATTCAATATACCACTGCCGATGGAGATGTGGCTACTACGATATACGGTTATAACAAATCCCTGCCTATTGCAACAGTAGAAAGTGCCACTTATGCACAGGTGTCCGCATTGGCGCAGGTTATTGTAAACGCTTCTGATGCTGATGCAGCAGACCCATCCAAAGAATCACAGCTTCTTATAGCGCTGGATGCATTTAGAAATAACAGCCAACTGAAGGATTTTCAGATCACGACCTATACCTATGACCCATTGATTGGAGCGACGACGATTACCCCACCCAATGGAATCCGTGAGATCTATAAATATGATATTCAGAACCGACTTGAAAAAGTGGTGGATATGAAAGGAAGGATTCTGAAAGAATACAAATACAACTATAAAAACTAAACGGATGAATAAAATAATTATATCAACACTGCTGCTTTTGGCCGCCATCTTACATGCACAAACCGGCACAGAAAATTATGTATTTACCAGAACTTACCTTGAACCCACAATGGTAAGTAATGATGCCGTAAGGCAGGTAAAGTCTGTTCAATATTTTGACGGTCTTGGACGTCCAAAACAGGAAATCGCTATAAAAGTAACGCCTTTGGGAAAAGATGTGGTATCCCATATTGAATATGATGCTACCGGAAGACAGACCAAAAGTTATCTGCCTGTTCCGCAATCCGGAACACAAAACGGTCAGATCTATACCACTCCGCTGGGCAATGCATCCACTATTTATGGTAATGAAAAAATCTATGCAGAAAGTATACTGGAAAATTCTCCCCTAAGCAGAGTTTTGAAACAAACTTCTATAGGAACCGCATGGAATACAAAACCAATTGCACTGGATTCTGATGCCAATATTGCCGGTGAGGTTTACAATTATACGGTTACTACAAATTGGGAAAATGGCATTACCAAAAATATTTTGAGTTTACCAACTGAACAGGCATACGCACCCAATAAATTGTACAAAAGCACCGTAACAGATGAAGACGGAAATAAAATCGTTGAATTTAAAAATTTAAAAGGGCAGACAGTATTAAGCAGGAAAATGCTGAGTGCAAGCCAGCAAATAGATACCTACTATGTTTACAATGAATACGGACAATTGGTATTTGTACTTCCACCAAATACCCTTCACAAGCCTATTACAGATGAGCTTCTGAATGATCTTTGTTATCAGTACCGTTATGACAGATGGGGTCGCCAGGTCGAGAAAAAGATTCCCGGAAAGGGCTGGGAATATATGGTCTACGACAAGAAAAATCGCTTGGTGGCGACTCAGGACACTGTACTAAAGGGAAAAGGACAATGGCTGTACACCAAATATGACCGGCTTGGAAGAGTCGTTTTTACCGGAATAGCTACCGGAGGAGATCGAAGTACGGAACAGATGCTGGCTGATGGTTTTTCCGGTAATAATGCAAAACGAACCGATGCCGTTTTCTTCAACAGAGAAGGAATGGATGTTTATTATGACCCTAATGGAACGTATCCTAATGTAAATTGGGTGAAACTATTATCTGTCAACTATTATGACACCTATCCGGCCTACAGCTTTAACCCTGCGTTTCCATCTGCCATTTTGGGTGAACCCGTGTTAAAAGAAGTACCAGTCGATGGAAAAACAACGAAGGGATTTCCCGTAATGAGCCTGGTGAAAAATATTGAAGATGATAACTGGACAAAGAATTATACCTATTATGATCAGAATGGAAGAGCGATAGGGATTCACACCATCAATCATTTGGGTGGTTATACCCGAACCGAGTCTGTTCTTGATTTTGCGGGGATTACGAAGCAAAGTAAAACCTACCACAAAAGGCTTGCTACAGATGCGGAAAGAACCATTACGCAAACTTTCACCTATGACAACCAAAACAGATTACTGGTACATAAGCATCAGGTGGATAATCAGCCCGAAGAAATTCTTGCACAGTATGAGTATGACGAGCTTTCGCAGGTAAAAAGCAAAAAGCTGGGCGGAACCAATGCGGCACAGCCTTTACAGAGTATTGATTATACCTACAATATCAAAGGTTGGCTTACCAGGATCAATGACCCGTCTAACCTTAATGGAAAACTTTTCGGTTACGAGCTGAAGTATGCCAACCCTGTTAATTTTAATGTAGCACCGGGGAAATTTAATGGCAGCATTACTGAAGTAGATTGGCGCAACGCATCGGAAAATGTGATGAAGCGTTATAATTATTCCTATGACGGACTGAACAGATTAAAAGATGCTGTATACTCTGAACCGAATGCAACCACTCCTTTCAACAACTATTATAACGAATATCTGACTTATGATCTTAATGGAAACATTGCAACTTTAAAAAGGAATGCATTTCCGGTAACAGGAACAACGGCCACCCAGATAGATGATCTTGTATATGACTATACCGGAAACCGCTTAACGAAAGTTACTGAAAACGCATTAAACGATACAGGATATGAAGGGGGCAACAATGTTATTTCTTATGACCTGAACGGAAATATGAAAGACATGTTGGATAAAGGAATTCAGTCTATGGCGTACAATTATCTGAATCTTTCCAATGAGTTCACGATGCAACAAAACAGTTTCGGAAGGCTGTTGTATAGCTCCGTGAACTACCTTTACAGTGCTGATGGAACCAAGCTTCGCAAAACGTATTCCAGCAGGCCGCCAAGAGGATTGACAAGCTACCGGACGACAGACTACTTAGATGGTTTTCAGTACAGTTATTTTGATGGTGGAGGTGATACTTGTTTGGAATGCAGGACAGAGAATGCCTATGAAGTTCAGGCTTATAAAAATATTTTTGATCCTACTATTCCTGTTACGCCTGAATGGAAATTAGATTTTGTAGCCACGGCTGAAGGCTTTTATAGTTTCGCAGAAAACCGCTATATTTACCAGTACAGAGATCATCTGGGAAATGCCAGGGTTAACTTTGGAAAAAACAGCGCAGGCGCTCTTGAAATCATAGATACCAACAACTATTATCCGTTCGGATTAAGCCATACCGGAGGAAACGGATTAAATATCTCTAAATTCGGCAGTCTTAATAGCTATAAATATAATGGCAAAGAACTTCAGGAAACCGGAATGTTTGATTACGGCTGGAGGCAATATATGCCGGACTTGGGAAGATGGAATGGACTGGACCAACTGGCAGAAAGTTACCTTTCTACAAGCCCCTATGCTTATGTGGCCAACAATCCGATTTCAAAGACAGATCCCGACGGAAGATGGATCAATGATGCTGGAAATATTGTAGATACTTCCGGGCAAACTTATGGTTTTTTGAGTTCAACTGTTAAAGCTCAGGGTGCCACTAATTATTTGGGAATAAGTGCTTATGATACTGGTGGCGGAAATTACACTCCCTTCGGACAAACAAAAGCATATGTTGATATAATGACCGCATTTGCAAATAAGGGGACAGCAGGAATGGTCAACCAAAAGGGTACCCTGAAATGGTGGACAAATTATAAAGATCCTAATGATAAGGTAACTGGAATTGGAACATTAGATATGCTAATGCTAAGACCTTATTCGGAAATTCCGGTGATCAGACAGTCTTATTATAATTTTCACCCTTACCAACCAGACAATACCCTAGAATGGTATGGTTTTGGTGGAAGGGCAAATTTGGGCATAGCAGCAGCTGCAGCAAGTTTAGAAAATTTTGCAGGACAGGCTAGGATTACAACTACGGGGTCGTCTATTAAAATATATCGTCCAAATGCTAATGGTAATGTTTTTATTAAAAATGCATATACAAAAACTACAGCGATAAGTAAAATTGGAAATATGGCGGGTAAATTTTCTTTCGGATTAGGCGTGGCAATGGATATTAAAGGTATGCAAATCTATAAAAACGATCCTACCTCACCTAATGCAGTGCAGCCAGCAAAGGCAGGCATTAATACAATTGTTGGAGCTATTGGTGTATGGGGAGGTGCTGCTGGTGCAGTTTATAGCCTTTTTTATTTTGGTATTGATGCCTTATATCCTAATGGCTGGAATGGTGTTCATAATGATTTTGAAGCAGCAGAAACTAAAGGTAATTATCATATAGACTGGGGAACAATGGCTCCTAATGGTGCATAAAATTTTGATCATGATAAAAAAGGCATATTATTATTATTTCTATAAGATTTATAAATCAATAGAATATACTTCGAAAGAGTTGGGAGGGGAGTTTATGAGTGATTTTAAAACAAGTTTAGTACTAATTACTATAGAAATATTTATAATTTTTTCTTTTGCAAATTATTATAATATATTTTTTCATTCTGATTCTGGAATATTTTCAAATAGTGTTTGGGTGATAATTATTCTTGTTTTAACAATATTTGATTATTTTATTTTCCATAGTAAAAAACAATGGGAAAATATTATTTATGAATTTGATAAAATTGATAAAAACAGAAATAATCATGGTAGTTGGATTGTATTTTTTACGACACTTTTAATAGTTGCCAATTTTATTTTCTCATTCTATTTATATTATCAATCATAAAATATAATAGAGTAATAAGTTTTATGTTCTATTATTGAAATATCTTCCGTTGGTATAATCTTCCCCTGTACATATAATAAAATGATAATAAGTCCCTGTTACCGCAAGAATCCTTGACGTGGTTAGAGATAAAAACCATTGCTATTGCAGTGGTTTTTATCATTTTCAATCTAAGAGAATCTTTATATTTACCAGTACAAAGATCACTTAGGCAATGCCAGGGTCAACTTTGCAAAAGACAGCGCAGGCGTTCTTGAAATTATAGATACCAATAATTATTATCCGTCGGACTAAGCCATACCGGAGGAAACGGATTAAATATCTCTAAATTCGGAAGTCTTAATAGCTATAAGTACAATGGCAAAGAGCTTCAGGAAACCGGAATGTTTGATTATGGCTGGAGACAATACATGCCGGACTTGGGAAGCTTACACTACTGTTTTAATAGAATCGCTATTCTTTCCCGAGTGATCAATATTGCTAAGGGACTAGGTTGTAATCAACATTATAACCAACTGATATTCGTGTTTCACTTAGAAAACCAGATTTACATACTCTCACCAATAAATATTGAAGTCTTATCGTCAATGTAATAAACCTGCTCTATAACTTGTCTTATAGAAAACTATTACAATTCATGAAGAAGACATTACTTTCTATAATTACGTTGCTGCCGGTAGTAGCATTTTCCCAAAGTATTACCGGTAAGATTACCCAAACCGGAAATGCTGTTCCTTATGCTGAGGTGGTTGCTGTAAAAGATCAGAAGAAGCAGACAGCCATTTCAGATGAAAAAGGAAATTACTCCCTGAAACTTTCTGAGAACGGGAATTACCATATAAAACTCATTCATGACGGAACGGAAATATCTGCAATAGATGTTGAGGTAAAAGGAGAAGTGAAACAGGACTTTTTGATAGAAAAGAAAAAAGAAAAACAGATTGAAGGGGTTACTCTTACCGCTAAGAAAAAGCTGATCGAAAGAAAAGCTGATCGGTTAATTTTTAATGTAGCCAATTCTATTGCCTCTCAGGGGATGGATGGAGCAGATGCTTTGGGAACGACACCATTGATCAAGGTAGATGAAAATTCCGGAGTTTCAATTGCAGGGAAAAGTGGAGTGGCTGTCATGGTCAACGAAAGAATGCTGAATCTTTCAGGCAGTGAACTGATCACTTATCTGAAAAGTCTTCGCTCTGAAAATATTGAAAAAATAGAAGTAATTACTACACCGCCCGCAAAATACGAAGCACAGGGAAACAGTGGACTGATCAATATTGTATTGAAGAAAAATCAAAACCTTGGATGGAGCGGAAGCCTTACCACCTCGCTCCAGCAGCAGACCTACACAGGAACTTCCAATAATGCAACGATCAATTATCAAAATGAAAAATTACGGTCTTCACTGAAGCTGAGACAATATAAATATGAAAAACATTCTTATGAAAATTATAGAATAGAAGGAGTAAATGGCCTTAAAAGTAATGATAACAGAAGAGATTTCGGAGATGGGCTGGGTGCTAATCTAAGCCTTGATTATCAATTGGCTCCTAAATCCAATATCGGGCTAATCTATGATTATGGTTCCGGACATTCCAATATGGATGTTGTGAATACTTCAGATTATTTTCAGAATGATATTTATACCAATACCTTATCAACTTCTGCAGCGCATAGAGGCAATAATACTCAACAGACGATAAGTGCCTATTATGATGTGAAATTCGGGAAACTGGATCATAAACTGAGCATTACAGGGAACTATTTCTCAAATATTCCAAAGACGACCATCGATTTTACAACCACAGAAAACTCAGGTGACCGGTCTATTGTAAAGTCGCCTTCAACGGTGGATTATAAAATCTATTCCGGTCAGGCAGATCTTACGTTACCTTTCCAATGGGCTAAAACAGAAACAGGGGTGAAGTTTACCAATTTTGATAATGACTCGGAGATCTCTTACCAGAACCTGGAAAATGGAAATTATATTACAGATCCCGAAAAAAGTAATGCTTTCAGATATAATGAAAAGAATTACGCCGCCTATGTCAGTTTTGAAAAATCTTTCAACGAAAAATGGTCTGCAAAAGCGGGATTACGCTATGAATATTCTACCGTGAACGGAACTTCTCTGACTTCAGGACAACAGACCGAAAATTCTTACGGAAAATTTTTTCCTACGGCATACATTTCCTATAAAAGTAATGAAAACCATACCTTCAGTCTCAATTATTCAAAAAGGATCGACAGACCCGGATTTCGTGCTATAAATCCGTATCGATGGTATATTAATATTAATTCTTATTTTACCGGAAATCCTTTTTTACAGCCTTCTATTAATCATAACTTTGAGTTCTCTTATGTTTATAAAGGAAAATTATCGGCATCTGCTTATTTCCAGAGAAAGTTGAATGGATCTGCTCAGATTGTCAGTCTTGAAGGAGAAAACAGAACCAGTACTTTTGCCAATTTCTATAATGTCAACAGTATGGGGCTTTCGCTGAATTATTCAGATACTTTTTTCAAATTCTGGGAAGCCAATTATTCAGGAGATGTATCGTATATGGAAACCCAAGTTTTTGCTACCGATGCAGCATCCCGAAAAGGAAGCGGGTATGAATTTAATTTTCAGAACAACCTGTCTCTAAATAAAACAAAGACGGTTCAGCTGATTCTGAATTACTGGATGCGTCTTCCTTCAAACTCGGGAAATGTACGATGGGACTATCTGGGAAATTTCACCACCGGATTAAAGATGAATCTGATGGACAAAAATCTGCAGATCAATGTATTTGTTTCTGATATTTTCAAAGAATCCAAAAGTAAAGGAGCAATCTACTATACCACAGGAACGCATTACTTCAATAACTATTATGATGCAAGAAGGCTTAATCTTTCTGCTACCTACACTTTTGGGAATAAAAAAGTAAAAGGAGCAGATCGTAATGTGAAATTTGATGAGAAGAACAGAGCGAACTAATGCGGGAAGTTGGAGGCAGGAAGAGGGAAGAACAGTTCTTATGAAGAGCTGATTATTAGTTAATATCTAAGAGAAACAGACCTTTGGATATTGATCATCACAATGACTTCCATCTTCCATCATCTTTCCATCTAAACCTCACCTTCAAAAAGATCATTCAGATAATTCTTCTGATCACTTTCTTCCTTTGTCGTTCCCAGGTATTTTTTCCAGGCCTGAGATTCATGATATACAATTCCCATTTCCCATACACAATAGGTAGGGAAGTGGGTTTTATTTCTATCCCATACTTCAAAATTTCCTGATCCGTCGTAGTAAACGCTTTCCCAAAGCTCATTTTCACTTCTCCAGGTACAGACGAGAAGAAGGTAGTTCTCACCACACCGATGCATAATGACGAATCCGAGATCATCAATATCCTGAAAATGTTCAGCGGCTTTTTCTATGCAGGTCCGGGCATTGTCAATATCCCGTTGGGAAATTTCAGTAAGATCAGTCGCGAGATCATACCATTTGAATCTGGTTTTTCCAACCGTAAATAATCCTTTTGGAGCAGCATATTTCGAAGGATAAGAAGTAGAATTCATGACAGTGATTTTGGTGATATTGGAAAGGATTTTTATATATAAATTTATGATAACAAATCTAATTATTTTCTATAAAATACAGAGAGGTAAATAATTTTTGTTGTTGAGTAAAATACTACAAAAGAGGTATATAGAATGAATGATTAATTGGTTAAATTTGATTGGAAACTAATAAAACCTACCATCATGAATCTTCAATTGATTGAGATAGCGATTGGACTTGTTTTTGTCTATCTGCTGCTTAGTATTTTCGCAATGACGGTCATGGAGATGATTTCAACATTTTTACGCATGCGGGGAGAAATGTTGAAAAGTACCATCGGGAAAATGCTTTTTGATAAGAGCCAGAATCCTGAGAAAATTGATGAATTCTATAAGCAGCCTCTGATTCTTTTTCTAGGAGATGATGTGTCAACATGGGCCTGGCTGGATAGTTTGCTTTCTGATAAATATAAAAAACTGCCAAGCTATATAAAAAGTGAAGATTTTTATATGACCTTTTTAGCATTTGTAAATGACCAGAAGTTTTCAGATTCACTTCCTGAGATCGCAGAGAAAATAGAGCAGTCTTCTTTTTCAGACGAGACCAGGTCACATCTTAGATTTTTAATACAAAAGTCCAACGGGGATATTACCCATTTCAAACAAGAAATCATCCATTGGTTTGATGAATGTATGGAACGTGCCAATACGTGGTATTCCAGAAAAGTACAGTATATATTACTGGTATTGGGTCTGGCTGTAAGCGTAGCGGTAAATGGAGATACATTACGGATGATTAAAATGCTGAATAAAGATGAGCAGCTAAGAAAAGAACTGGTACAATCTGCTTCCGGATATGTACAAAAGAATCCTCCTGCAGGTACATATTCCACTATTACACTCCATACAGAAATAGGCGAAGAGTATAAACGTTTACTCAGCGAATCTCACAATCTGTTGGGCTGGGAAAATACCGAAGAGCAATGTAAAGTAACCTTAGAAAAGGTAGTTGGCTTTTTGCTCACTGCTTTTGCTATAAGTCTGGGGTCCAATTTCTGGTTTGATATGCTTAAAAAACTTTTTAATGTAAGAACATTAGGTAAACCGACACAAAAGTAATAGATCATGGAAACAAAACTTTTTTACCTTTTAGTATTGGGAGCGCTTATTTTCGTGGTATTGTATTTTAAAGATTATCTGTATTGGCCTAAAAAAATAAAAGTACTCAAAAATCCTGATAAAGAATACTACTATTATTTTACTCCCAGAAAACCTGTAAAATGGTTTGATTTTACCGGGCTTGTCAATAGCTTTAAAATGGTTTCTCTTTCTTCAGATATTCTTTCTATTATTGATAAAAGAGAAATGCAGACCGCATTAGGAAAAGATTCCGGTGAGGAATTGATCGAGAATGATTGTAACCGATCTGAGGATGAATTCTGGTTCGACTTCATTGCAGATACCGGAGACGGCTTTGATGCGACTACCACTGTTTTTTATCATTTAACAAGAGATCTTTATACCTATTCTTTTAAAAATGAATTTGACAGAGATGCTGAAGCAGAAGTAGAAATCAAACTGAAAAAAGGTTCCGTTTTGGTGGTAGGGGGAGATTTGGTCTATCCTGTAGGTTCAGAAATCAATTACAGAGACCGTTTCAAGGGGCCGTTGAGGTTGGTCGCGCCGGACAAGGGAGAAACATCCGGTCCTACACTCATTGCAACTCCGGGAAATCATGATTGGTATGATGGGTTGAGTGCTTTCTTCAGGCTGATGTGCCAGAAAAGTAAAATCGGAAATTACCGGACGGTGCAGAATAGAAGTTATTTCGCCTATTCACTGAGGAAAAATGTACATCTATTGGGGGTTGATAACCAGTTGCTGGGGGATATTGATATTCCTCAAATGTCTTTTTTTAAAGAATATGTTGAGAAAATATCGAGAAAAAATACCAGAAATCACATCATCATGCTTATCGCAGAACCTTACTGGTATCATTATGACATACAGGACAGGCATCAGAGAAGGCAGAGAATGGATAGCCTGGAGTATATTGTCTGGAATCTGAAAAAAGCAGTTAAAGATCTGGAAATAGACAGTGTGAAGTCTGAGATTATTTTTGACGTAGTGCTTACAGGAGATATTCATCATTATTCCCATTATAAACTGGATGAAAAAACGCCCGGGTACAATCAGGAGATCAAACATTATATTACTTCCGGAGGTGGTGGAGCTTTTGGGCATATTACGGATTTTTTAGAAGATGAAATTGCGCTTCCAATTTTACAGAATTCAACCACTACATCACTCAAATATGAACTGAAAGGTATTTATCCATCTAAAAAGAAATCAAATATAAAAACACTCTGGAGCCTTATTTTCTTTATCATTAACTATGAATTCACTTTCTTGTTATTGGCTTTTTCATTAATCGTTACCTATATCTATTGCTGTTCAGATTCTATCTTGAAAGGACTGATCTTATTTTTAATTCCTGCTCTGTTTTTGTTCATCATAACAAAGGTGACGAATACAGAATGTTCAACCAAAGAAAAATGGATTAGTATTATGCTGCGAGGAGTTTTGTTTTTATCTTCATTTGCTCTTCAATTATTTATAATGTGGAGATTTCCGATGGAGGCACCTTATTATTTCAGGGATAATTATCTTCCATACATTGATGTACAGGTCATCAAAGACTTTTTAAAAGTTCCGGAAGGATATAACTATTTTGTTTTTCAGTGGATCACTTCTGCAATCTTACAATCCATACTTTTTGGATGCTATATATTTTTAGGGTATCACTTGTTTAAACTGTATATTACTGAGATTTCATCAGGAAAAATCAATACAGGAAACAAAAACTTTCTGAAATTTAAAATAACCGACACTGAAATTGTCATCTATGTTGTGAAAATAAAAAGGAGCTACCCGTGGATGAAGCTATTAAAAAAGAAACAGGCCAGGGATATTCAGAAAGAGATGCTTGGAAAAGATCCCAAAAGATTTATAAGAGACCATTTCAAAACAGATCCGGACAAAAATGTAAAAATTATCGATAAAATAACCATACAATTATAATTCCGGTTTCAACCCAATATCATGCTGTAAAATGCAGTTTTCGGGATTTTAAAAAGTATAAAAGGAGATAAAAAAAATACCCGTTGATAGACCGTTTCAGCTCATAATTTCCGAAGGATAAAATGCTGAAGGCCTGAGTTTACAAAAGAATTTATCTATGATTGTGTTTACTTATTCTAAATAGGTAAAAAATCCGTAAATTTGTAAACAATTTATATTTATATGTTGACGAAAGAAAAGGTTCAAGATTTCCTTAAAGAAATAGAAGTAGACGATTTGGTGAATAATCTTCAGATTATGGGTAATGATGTTTATATTGACATGACTGCTCATTCGCCTGCAATGCACGAAAAGAAAAAGCTGGAAGCTGCAATGAAACAGGCTTTTGCCAGTGAGTTTGGAGAAGATATTCATTTAAAACTTAAGATCGTTTCTCCGGAGCCTAGTGAAATTCAGCAAAGTCAGATCAAAGGAAAACAGATTCCCGGAATTCAAAATATTATCGCTATTGCTTCCGGTAAAGGAGGAGTAGGAAAGTCTACAGTTTCTGCAAATATGGCAGTAACGTTGGCAAAAATGGGCTTTAAAGTAGGATTATTGGATGCCGATATTTACGGACCGTCTGTCCCTACAATGTTTGATACCGAGGGTCAAAAGCCGATCTCTGTAGAAGTGAACGGGAAGAACATGATGAAACCTGTAGAAAACTATGGTGTGAAAATGCTTTCAATAGGATATTTCTCAGGAGCAAACCAGGCTGTAGTATGGAGAGGGCCAATGGCTTCCAAAGCATTGAACCAGATGATCAGAGATGCAGCATGGGGCGAATTGGATTTCTTATTGATCGACCTTCCGCCGGGAACAGGTGACATTCACTTATCTATCATCCAGGAAGTTCCGGTAACAGGAGCGGTGATCGTAAGTACCCCTCAGCACGTAGCCTTGGCAGACGTAAGAAAAGGGATTGCCATGTTCCAGATGGAAAGCATCAATATTCCGGTTCTTGGATTGATCGAAAATATGGCGTATTTTACACCGGAAGAACTTCCTGACAATAAATATTATATCTTTGGAAACCAGGGAGCTCAATATCTGGCAGAAGATCTTGGAATTCCGGTATTAGGAGAAATTCCTTTGATCCAGAGCATCAGAGAAGCTGGAGACGTAGGAAGACCGGCTGCACTGCAGGAAGGTTCTAAAATTGAAGAGATCTATACAGAAACTGCAAGAAAAATGGTAGAAAGCTTGGTGGAAAGAAATAAAAGCCTGCCTCCTACTGAAGCGGTAAAGATTTCCACAATGGCCGGATGCTCACCAAAAGCAAAGTAATAATAATTTTCAATTAACATTTGAAAAAACCGAATTGAACTGAAAAAATATGGAAACAAACATAACGCACGAAGATACAGTAACAAGAGTAATGGAAGCTCTGGAAAGCATCAGGCCGTTTTTGAATAAAGACGGAGGTGATATTGAGCTTATTGATGTGAAAGATAACCAGGTTTTTGTAAAACTTTTGGGAAACTGTTCAGGATGCTCATTGAATTTTTCAACCCTGAAATTGGGCGTTGAAAATACAATCAAGCAACATGCACCGGAAATCGAAAAAGTAGTGAACGTAGAGTAAAAGCTACTACTGAGATATTTTTTTAGACAGACTTTTTTATAAAGGTCTGTCTTTTTGTTTCAAAATCTTTACCTCATCAGAAATATTGTTATCTGATCTGCTGCAAAAGATATAATGATGAGTAAAAAATAAACCTAACAGGGTATTGAGCCCTGTTAGGTCTTGATAATTAAAACAATATTAGAAAAATATAACTATGAATTCTGAGCTAAAAACTTTTTATAATTCTCTTCATTTTCAAAATAAGCCACTTCCCCTTCATTACTGATCATCACAATATAAGCACTGGCTTTATCTACTGTTTTACCTGTATAAGGATCTACAGCTTCTCTCACTTTTTTATCTTTTGGAATACGTTCTACACACATTTCACAGCATCCATAATAAACCTTGCCATCATGGGGTACTTCTATTTGCTTTTTTCCCATATAGGCATTGTTGACCATGCAGACCATTTCATTCGGAACCTGGTCTCCTTTGGCATATTTTCCGGAAGATACAGGCTGCATCTTTTGAGCCATGGCAGGTTCCGAATTACTTTTTTTCGGTTTTTCATTGCTGCATGCAGATAAAGTAATGGCAATGCAGATTATAATGAACATGCTTTTGATTAATGTTGTCATTTTTTATATTATTTAATTAAACTTCCTTCTACAATTTCCTCATTCCCTTTTTTGATGATCTGATCCCCTTCAGAAAGATCCCCAAAAACTTCAATGGTATCGTTCAGGATTCTTCCTTTTTTTACCGGGACAAATTTTGCTTTGCCATTTTCTTTTCTGATGATATAAATTCCCATATTACTTTCTACCAGAGCAGATCTTGGGATAAAGAAGGTAGCTTCCTTATTTTGTAAAGGGATCATAGATTCTGCTACCATAAAAGGTTTTAGTTCTCTGGAATGGTTGATGAAATCAGCTTCTATTTTTTCCGAACGAAGTTTAAGATCCAAAGAACCTGACTTTCTGGAAATCCTTGCTTTAAAACTTTTTTCAGGCAAGGCATTGACTTTAAATGAAATGGTATCTCCCACATTCAGGTAAGGAACACTGGCTTCCGGAACAGATAAGCTGAGGCGTAGTTTTGAGGTATTCTGGATGACCATCAGCGGAGTTCCTCCCATAGGACCTACATAAGCACCGGTATCTACGTTTCTCTCAGTAATTACCCCACTGAAAGGGGCACGGATGACCAGATAACGATTGATGTCCTGAACTTCATGGTAAGCAGACTTTGCAGCATTGAGCTGAGCCTGATCAGAAAGCTTTCGGGCGGTAATCTGATCCAGAGCATCTCTGGCAATTGCCCCTTTAGTTTCGTTGGCTTTGTATACCCTTTCATAATTTGATTTGGTAGCCGCATAGATGGCTTCTTGTGCCTGCCATTTAGCTTTGGCATTGGCTGCCTGAGACTGAATTTCCGGTGCTTCAAGAACCATAAGAACCTGCCCGGCACTCACGTGTGAGCCAATATCCACGTTGATCTTCTTTACATAGCTCTGTACTTTGGCAAATAAAGCCGTTTCCTGATCCGGAACCAGTTCACCGGGAAGCTTAAGATCTACTTTTGGATTACTTTTTTTGATGATTACGGTTTCCATAGCAGGCATCATCATAGGTGCTGCTTCTTTCTGAGGCGCTGTTTTTTCTTTACAGGAAGCGGGAATAATGATAAGACTTAGAGCAAGGGCTGTATATACAATATGTTTCATGGAATATAAAAATTAGAGGTTGGGATTAGAATAATGAATACTTTCTTCATCTTCAGGGTCTAATGAAGGAGAAATAATGCTGGCACTGTTTTGCATCCATCCGAAAACAAGAGGAAGGATGATCAATACGGAGAATGTAGAAAAAATAAGTCCTCCGATCACTGCCCGGCCCAATGGAGATACCTGGTCCCCGCCTTCTCCGAAGCCTATGGCCATAGGAAGCATTCCGGCTGCCATTGCCAGAGTGGTCATAATAATGGGGCGGATACGCAGTCTGGCGGCTTCAATAGCAGCATCCAATGCATTTCCTGTTGATTTTCTGATGGTCTCTGCATTGCTGATCAATAATACCGCATTGGCAATAGAAACCCCTACAGACATGATCAGTCCCATATACGATTGCAGATTTAAGGTAGAACCAGTGATCTTTAATAATGCCAAAGATCCTGCGATCACAAACGGAACCGTTGTAAGAATAACCAGAGAGACCCTGAAAGATTGGAACGTAGCAGCAAGCATCAGAAAGATTACTGCCGCCGCAATCAATAATCCTGAAGAAAGACTGCTAAGGGTTTCGTCCAGTACAGGAGCCATTCCGGAAACCTCAATATTGATTCCCTTGGGAAGTTCACCCAATGACTCAATTGCTTTTTTTACATCTTTTGAAGCCTGTTCAAGGTCGGTTTTATGGATATTTGCGGTTACGGTAGTATATCCCATGGTTCCCAGGTTGTAGCTTTCTCCCAATTCTTTTGTAGGAGTAATAGTGGCAACATCTCCTAAAACAGGTCTGTCAGAATTTTTAGATAACGGAAGATTGGCCAGTTCCTCTTTAGAATTCAGGATGTTTTGCGGGGTCTGAACCTGTACATCATAGGCAATTCCCATCATTCCTCCTACCCAGAAGTTTTTATTGGTATATCGGGTAGAGGCCGTAGCTGTTACCAACGATTTTGCAATATCCTGAGTATCCAGTCCTAATTGAGCGGCCCGGGTTCTGTCTATATTGATCTGCAAGGCCGGGTAGTTCATCGACTGAGGAATTTGCTGATCACGCATATATTCTATTTCTTTCAGCTTGGTGAGAAGCTTTTCAGCATACATACGGTTCATTTTTTTCATCATTCCGGAAATTCTTATTTCTACTGGGTTGTTGGCCCCTTGACTTAGAATTTTTTCTGTCAGCTCAATAGGTTCAAAAGAAATCTGAAGATCCGGCATTTTTTCTTTGTAATACTTTCGCAGCTCATCTTTGAACTCGTCAGAATTTCCGTTAAATTCTTTCAAGGCAACCTGCATCAAGGCCTCATGTGGTCCTGCATTGTACAGATAAATGGGACTTACTGCGAAGGTGGACGGGTGCTGTCCAATAAATACAGAAGAAATGGCAATGTTGTCTTTTCCTACCTTATGTTTCAGATGCTCCAGAAATTTTTTCACTTTGATCTCCGTAACTTCAATCCGGGTTCCTTCAGCAGCTTTTATACGTACCTGAAACTGGCGTGAGTTGACGGAAGGAAGTACATCCTTTCCTGTGATCTGATACAATCCGGCTCCAATGCATAGAATAGCTGCAAGACTTACACTCACGATTATTTTCCGACGTTTCATCAATGATGATAAAAATCCAGTAAAACGGTCACGGAATCTGGTAAACCAATTGGGTTTATGATTTTCACAGGTTTTAGGATCATGCTTCATCATCCAGTTGGCCATCACCGGAACAAAGGTTTGGGACAGGATAAAAGAAACGATCATTGAGAAACCGATCGCCATAGCCAATGGCATAAATAATGATCCCGGAATCCCACTCATCATAAAGGCCGGAGCAAATACCGCCAGAATACAAAGCATGATCAGCAGTTTAGGAAAAGCAATTTCCTGACAGGCATCCCAGATTGCCTGCGCCCGGGTTTTACCCATTGCAAAATGCTGGTGTATATTTTCGATGGTTACCGTACTTTCATCCACCAGGATTCCGATGGCTAAGGCAAGTCCTGATAAAGACATGATATTGATCGACTGCCCGAATAATTTCAGGAATAATACTCCGGAAATAATAGATATGGGAATCGTCATGATGACAATCAGTGCAGCACGGCGGTCATTTAAAAATAACATCACCATCAATCCGGTAAGAAGAGCTCCAAGAATTCCCTCTATCACTAAACTTTTTAAAGCATTTGAAATATAAACTGACTGGTCAAATTCATAGGAGATTTTTACATCATCAGGCATATTTCGCTGGATCTTCGGTAAAGATTCTTTCAGTTTATTCACAACTTCCAGGGTAGACGCATTGCTGGCTTTGGCAATGTTGATGTAAACAGATCGCTTCCCGTCTATCAGAGCATATCCTGTGGCAATATCTGCTCCGTCTTTTACGGTGGCTACATCTCTGATATAAACATTATCTGTAGTTCCTTTAAAGAGAGGAATATCTCCCAGTTCTTCTATCCTTTTTACTGTATTGTTAGTAGGGGTAAGATAATTGGTTTCTCCAATGTATACATTTCCTGAAGGTGAAGTGATGTTGTTACGGCTTATGGCTTCTACAACCTGTTCCGGAGACAGATGATGGACACGGAGTTTCAGAGGATCCACATTGACCTCAATGGTACGGGGACTTCCTCCAAAGGGTGGTGCAGTGGTCAATCCGGGAATAGCAATTAAAAAAGGACGTGCATTGAAGTTGGCAATATCCTGAAGTTCATTATTGGTCTTGGTACTACTTCTGAAAACCAGCTGTCCTACAGGTTGTGAAGAAGAATCAAACCTGATAATAAACGGTGGCGGTGCTCCCGGAGGTAAAAAGACCTGTGAACGGGTAGAAAGGGCATTGATCTGTGCAATGGCTTCTCCCATATTGGTACCTTCATAGAAATTCACTTTCATCAGGGTCAGTCCCTGGGTATTTTTAGACTTGATACTTTTGATTCCGTTGGTAAATAAAAGCATATTCACGTACATTTTCGTAAAATAGCCTTCCATCTGCTGGGGCGTATACCCATTGAAAGAATGAGCGACATAGACTACCGGAAGATTCATTTCCGGAAGAATGTCTACTTTGACGTCCTTCGCTGCCTTGATTCCAAAGAACAGCAGACCCAATACCAATACCATTACCGATATTGGTCTGCGCAGTGCAAACTTTATAATATTCATGTTTTAATTTTGGGTTAGTGGGTTATTGCTTTGGTGATCACTGAGATGTCGCCTTTTGATGCAGCGATAAGGATAACGGCCTGCCAGGAATTGTTCTGTGCAATTTCATAATTGATTTCAGCACGGTTCAGAAGGTACAGAGCCTGGGTAAAGTCTACAATAGTCGTCAATCCGTTCTCATACAATGCTTTTTGCTGATGAAAGACATCCATGGCAGCCTGCATCTGTATTTTAGATTCATCTACTTTTGCCAGGGCATTTTTGTACTTCGATTCAGAAAGGCTTTGCTGGTTGTTCAGTTCCTGTTGCAGTTGCTGATAATCAAAATCTAAGGCTTTTGTGATCAGTTTCTGTTCATTGACCTTAAAGCCGGTTCTGTAAAAATCAGTGAGATTCCAACTGATGTTGAGTCCAACGATATAATTCATTCTGTCAACGCCAACTCCCTTTAGATAAGACTGTGAAAAAGCAGCATTGTCCTGAACATAATTCCAGTCAAAACCGGAACCACGCCCCTGAAATACTCCAAAAAGAGAAACTGAAGGCAGCTTCAATGTATTTAAATGAATTTCCTGTTTTCTGCTTTTATTGATTTTTTGAGCAATAAAAATGGTGCTTGGATGATGGTCAACAGATGAGGTTTCCTGCACCAGAGAAGGTATATTTTTACTGAAATAATGATCAAGCTCATAATCTGTAAAGTTATCTGCCAGGAGATCTGCTAACTTTTTATTGTATTCCAGTACATGATCATTGGCATTGATCGTTGCTGTTTGTGCACCGGACATTTCAGCCTTTGCAAGGGAAGCATCTACTTCAGGAATTAATCCGCTTTCTGCTCTTGCCCGGGCAATGGTGTATATGACCTCGGAACGTTTATAATTTTCTTGCTGAACATTTTCCAGACGCTGACTGACAAGAAGATTGAAATAAGCTGCCGCAGTTTTTATCTGGTGCTGAAAAATCTCCTGATTCAGATCGGCTTTCTGGACTTCCGTATCGGCAATATCTATACTTTCTCTGGACTTAAGCTTTCCGAAAGTATAGAGATTCCAGTTGATATTAGCAAGGTACAGGCTTCCAAATGCTGCATTCCAGTTTTGTTCTGCCAGAGGCATGGAGGTAGAAGCTACTCCTAATCCGCCCTGACTGTACATAGAACCATTCTGTGCATTGATGGTTCCGAAACTCTGCTGAGCCATTAAGGTAACTTCCGGAAGATAATAGGTCTTTTGATGCTGAAGCCTTTCCTGGGAGGCTTTGATATAGATTTCCTTTTTTTTGATGGACTGGTAGTTTTTTTCTGCTCTCAGTAATACGTCCTCTAAACTGGTCAGTTGAGCAAAGGACAGGGCAGGGCACCCCAGCCATAAGATGAGTGCTCTGAATGATAAATTCATAGAATATATTTAGAATTAATATTGAAAAATAGGGGTCCCCAAAGGGATCATGATTTGATTCAACAGAATTCTAAATTCTATAAACGCAGTGAAGGATAAAAAGGGAAGGGTAATTGAGATGGTATTTTGAAGGATCAAAATAGAAAGAATGATTTTCAGATGTAAATTCAGCAGTATTGTCAAATACCGTCCCTAAGTTGTAATACGGAATGGACGCTGACAGAAATTTTACCGGAGAAATTTTGTAAGAATGGGGAAGGTTATCTTCTTTACAGATTTTTTTGACTTCCAGTTTACAGCATTTGCTATGGTTTTTTTCTTTGTTGGCACTGCATTTCGGACAGTCCAGATCAGACAGTTTTTTCAGGCCTACATGAATCTCACTTGCATTTCCTTTACAGACATGTTTACTGGTAGTAAATCCCGAAGAAACTACTATATAAAGGAGAAGAAACAGTATGTGAAAAACCCTTTTCATTTCGTGGGATAAAATTAGATTGAATCTCACTCATGGTGTTATAGAATTATGGCGGAAGTTTATATTTAAAAGGAAATAAGAATTTTGAATTTTAACTGAAAAATAGAGTATTAAAAAAGGCTCAGATGATTATCTAAGCCATGGTATTTAATTAAATTTTATTGTTTAGCGACTTTATTGCCTACTCCCGTAAGTGAAGCATCCGGTTTTCCAGATTTTGTTCCTGAAGTTCTGTAATATACAGTATTACCTCCACCTTCTATGACTACTTTATCTACCTTGTCAATGTATACTTTGTTGCCTGTTCCTGAAACGGAAATCTTCCTTGCACTTCCTTTGATGGTTACGGTGTTATCACCTCCCGAAACTTCTACTGTTCCGCCGTTAAGGGTATAATTGAGTTTATGCCCTATGCCATCTACCTGTATTGTTTTGCCATCAGTTTGTTCTACTCCTTTTGTAGATTCTGTCTTTCTGGATTGAGAAAATGCAGTGCCTGTTCCGGCTAACAGAAGGGCAAGAATGCCTATCGTCTTAATATTTTTCATTGTGAATTTGGTTTTTGTTGGGGTAAATATAGAGATAAAATAAATTAAGTTTTGTAAACCAAAAGTTAAATCATCTTAAATGTTGGGTTTTACACCATAATATTTTCAATAATTTCCTGGATGATCGGTGCTTTTTTTTATTTCTGATGAGATGGGTGAAGTTATTTTTATAACAAAAAAGCCCCGGATATTTTCCGGAGCTAAAAAAATTAAATGATAAAATAATCTTACTTTACAATCACTCTCTTCAGATGGCCTTCAGAGGTTTTTACAAGATAAACTCCTGCAGAAAGGTTCGAAGTATTGATTGTTAAAGCATTTTTCTCTTTTCCGATCAGCTTTCCGGACATGTCATATAATTCATAATCCTGTTTTCTGTTGAAATAAAGAGTATTTCCTTTATGAACAGGATTCGGGAATACATTGAAGGTGGCTGTTTCTGATTTTGTTTCAACAGTTCCTAAGGTAGCTGGCATAGCTATTTCGTACATAGACAGTGTTCCGCTGATCTCATTGGCGATAATGACATAGCCTTTATTGGTCGTTGTATTTTCAGGAGCAATGTAGATGATTCCTTCAGGACCATTGTCTCCGCCATATGCTGAAGTAGAACGGGAATGTTTGTAATCCGTGAAAGTAGGATGATTAGGATCTGTGATATTATAAACCATAACCCCTCCGGTTCTTTCCAATGTAATGAAAGCGTACGTCTGTCCGTTGATGCTTCCCAGAGCTACTCCTTCAGGTTCCGGGCCTTTTGCACGGCTTCTGCTTTTAACGATATTGGATTCATTATCAACGTTGAATAATAAAGGATGATTCGCTGCAATATACCTTTCAAACTGATCTCCACTGTCATAAACGATCTGTTTGGTATCTGCATTGAAAATGGAGAAAGAACGGGCACCTAATGCTGCCATTTCTTCAAAATCTGAATCACCGTCCGTATTTCCTGTAGCAGATGAAACCCTGAATCTTCCCAGATTGTGAGAGGCCTTTAGAACAGCTGAATTAGGGAAAACAGCCGGATCTAAAATATAAGTATTGGCTCCTACAGTCGTTCTTTCGCTATATCCTGAAAGATCCTTTTCATCACCTTCATTAGCGGTGACAATATATTGGGTGTTTCCGACTTTGTAATTCTGTACAGCATCCGGAACATAATAGGCTTTTACCGGCCAGTTGGCAATTAAAACTTCACCGTTATTGTCTGAAGCATCGAAGCCGTTGCCCGGAAGACTCATATCTTTTTTACCCAATCCCCAGATTCCTGTAATGGTTTTGGTAGCAAGATTAACCTCAGCGATTGCGTTATTTTCCTGAAGCGTTACCCATGCTTTCTGGCTGTCTGCACTGATGGTCACATATTCTGGCTCCAGATCCTGAGAAAGTGTGTTATTGGTTCTTACCTTACGTAATCCTGTAGCAGTTAATGCAGCAACCTGATTATCAAAATTATTAAAATTAAGGGTCGTGACATTGGTTTGTGTAAGATTTCCGATTCCTCCTGATATGTCGATGATACTGATGGTACCTTCAGGATCTACGGTATAGGCATCATTAGGCTCGCCTTCGTTAGCGGTAACCACTTTTGTTCCGTCAGGAGAGAAAGTGATCATATCCGGTAGAGCTCCTACGGTGACTTGTTTTAGGAAATTTCCGTTGATGTCGAAGAATACTACAGATCCATTTTGCTGAGGGGTGATGTTTGGAGAGGCTGCTGCAATGATTCCGTTTTTCACAGCGATGCTTGTGATTCCTCCATAAGGGGTCATATCTACTGTTTTGACAACAGAAGGGGTGGTAGGTGTACTAAAATCAATAATATCAAAAACATCCGTAATG
This sequence comes from Chryseobacterium indologenes, assembly GCA_001013295.1. Taxonomy (GTDB): domain Bacteria; phylum Bacteroidota; class Bacteroidia; order Flavobacteriales; family Weeksellaceae; genus Chryseobacterium; species Chryseobacterium indologenes_B. Next base: position 30,877 of record LAZY01000031.1, read on the forward strand.
GAACTGATCGTGAATAAACGCTGTGTTGAAGGATCGTGAACTACAATTTCGGTAGAGCTGTTATTCGTTCCCGAAGGATCAAAACTTCCGATGTAATTAAGCTGAATCTGCTGAGAAGGAACCGGAGCCTGTTTGTCATTGTCTACAATATAAACTGTGGTAGAATTGTCCCCGGAAATTGTTGCTCCGGTCGGGTTTTCAAGGCTTACCACGAAATATTCAGCCTGTTGTTCTTCCAGAGTGTCATCAATAATAGGAATGTTCACTGTGTAGCTGGTTGTGGAAGGGGTAATCGTAATGGTCTGATTGGCCAATGTAAAATCGTTGCTGTCAGCTGTACTGAACGGAGCAGGTTTTACCACAAGATCAACGGCAGCTGTTGAAGGATTGGTGATATTAAGCTTTAAGGCAACGGTTCCTGCATTTTCATCCACCTTTATAAAGTTTTTCTCTAAAGCGATGGTGGTTCCTGCAGTAGTGAAAGTTGTGGATGTAATGGCAGATACTCCATTATCACTGAAGTCTTCCACGGTATTGGGCTTAAGGGTCACATAATAGGTCTGACCAGGAATTAAGTTGGAAGAAGGGATTACCGTGATAGTGTTATTGCTGAAAGTCGTGGTGAAAGGAACAGGAGTACCCGTAGCGTTTCCAAGGCGGAATTCTACAAGGTTTTGTGCATTAGAATCATTGATTGCAGAATTATCTGTCAGTCTTACGTTTTCATTAAAGGCAATGGTAGGCTTTATAGACGATAATGCATTATTGGTGTTGTTGACAGGCTGGTAGGTGACCGTCGGTGGAGTAGTGTCTGCTCCTCCTGAAGGGGTGGCATCTACTGTGAAATTATCAAAACGGTTGTTGCCTCCTGTTCCACCTCCGGCAGCAGTGAATTCAACTTTTAATTTAAAATTCGGATTATTGGAAGCCCCCTGAACAGCCGAAAAATCAAAAGTAATCAGCTGTGGATTGGCATCCTGAGGACTCACTGTCTGATACTGCGCAAAAGTGGTTCCGTCTGTTGAATAAGACCATACCTGAGTTCCGGCTCCCTGTCCTGATCTTCGGGTAGAAAATTTTACAATGACATTCTGGTAACCTGTTGTTGGAAGATTAAACTGTAAACCTCCTCCGATTGGATTATTAAATCTTAAATGGGTTCCGGGTGCATCACCATTTCTGGCATTTAAATTTTGCAAATCAAAATTCTGTCCGGTACCACCAGCAAAATCAATTACACTTGTACCTCCTGCTATTGCTGCCAGAGAACCATTTACCATGGTTGAGGATGGCGTAGTGACGGTAGCAGCAGAAGAGTTGTTGTTAAAATTCCAGTAATGAATAAGTGTCTGCCCGAAAAGCCCGCTCTGAAAAAAGAATGCGGCAATGACAGACCCTTTTAATAGGTAGTTGTTGATCATTTTGTATTTCAATTAGATAAATACAAAAATGAACTTTATGTTTCGCAACTATTTTAATGGGATTTTAAGAAATGTTTAAAAAATAGGTTTGTTTCTGATAAAAGATGAAATAATTGTTGAGCGAAATAAAGTTGAAGGAGGTCGTTATTTTCCAGACTTGCCGGAAAAGTTTAAGATGATATTGTCTGACTTTCCTTCCATCGGATGTTTCTGCATATAAAAATATCCTGAAATGGCCGTCAGAAGCAAGAGTACAAAAATAACCAAAACTATCCTTTTTAACATGTCTCTCATATCGCTAAATTTTTAATATCTCTGATTTCTAAAGTTGCTGTAGGATATCCTTTGTATGTGACATTGATCATTGCTCTTCCTACTTCGTGTAAAGTTAATGATTTTGTTGGTAAAAAAACAGGAAAAATCCAAATAAAAGGTTTGAAAAACCATTTTACATTCAATTGGCCGTCAACAGGTTTCATAAATCCGGGTCTGAAATTGTAGGCTCCTTTGAAGTTCATCTTTTTCAATGCATTTTCTGTTCTTCCTTTTACCCTTGCCCACATCAGCTTTCCACTCTCTGTACTGTCTGTACTTGCTCCCGAAACATAATTGAAAACCATATCCGGATTTTGGTTCAGTACCGCTTCTGCAAAATGTATAGTGGTATCGTAGGTAATTTTGGTATAATCTTCTTCATTCATCCCTAGACTGCTGATTCCGGCACAGAAGAAGCAGGTATCATATCCTTTCAGATTTTCATCATTACGATCGATTGACAAAAAGTCAGACACCAAATATTCTTTCAGCTTTGGATGCTTTTTTCCTGACGGTTTTCTGCTGATACTAAGAATTTCTGAAACATTGGGATTTTCAAGGCATTCCATTAAAACACCTTCGCCTACCATCCCAGTAGCGCCGGTAAGAATTATTTTGATTGAGTCCATTGTTTTGCTATTGATAGTTGCATGACGGATGAAGTAGGGGAATTACTTTAAAAAAGATAAAAGATAAAAGATAAAAGATAAAAGATAAAAGATAAAAGATAAAAGATAAAAGATAAAAGATAAAAGATAAAAGATAAAAGATAAAAGATAAAAGATAAAAGATTTTGTCCTTAAACAACTATTATGCATATCAATATCAATAGGAGCGGGCTTTAGCCCGCTTTCTTTATAAATATATTCCATTGGCTTTAGCCAAAACCTAACAACAAAGAATTCAAAAAAAGAAAACCGGGCAAAGTTTGCCCGGTTTTCTTTTTTTGAATATCTTATTTTTTACAACTATTTTTTGTGTTGTAACTGGCTGTAAATATTTTGAATCAATCCGTCTGCTACAGAGATTTTCGGCACAAAGATGCGGTTAATATCCGACCATGACATGATATTGTTGAAAATATTAAGGGCATGCACCAATACGTCGGCTCTGTCCTCTCTGAGGCTGTATTTCGTCATTCTCTCTTCTACAGAAAGGTCATTGAATTCTTTATAGACTTTCTTAAGGTGAGACAGGGACATAGGTTTACCGTCTTTGGTCTTGCTCATAGAGAACACCTTATTGATGTTTCCGCCGGAACCGATGGCTACAATTGGCTTTTTGCTGTTAATATTTTTTCTGATCTCTTCTTTCATTTCCTTCCAGTTGTCCGTAGTCACCAGATTGTTGAGGAGACGGATGGTCCCGATATTGAAGGATCTTTCGTATACCATTTTGCCATTTTCGTAGAAAGTAAGCTCGGTAGAACCTCCTCCCACATCGATATAAAGGTAGGCAAAATCTTTGTCGAGCCCTTCTGCTACATGATTTTCATAGATCAGAGTTGCTTCTTCGTCTCCTGAAATGATTTCGATATTGATTCCGGATGTTTCCTTTACCTGGCTGATGATCTCGTTTCCATTGGCTGCGTCACGCATGGCACTGGTGGCACAGGCTCTGTAATGGTCTACGTTATAGATCTTCATCAGGTCACTGAAAATCTTCATAGAATCGATGACCATTTTTTCTCTTTCCGGACCTATTTTCCCGATGGTGAATACATCCATTCCTAGTCTCAGAGGGATTCTCAGGAGGTTCAGTTTGATGAATTCCGGTTTTTTATTGTTGATCTTTACTTCATTGATGAGAAGGCGGGCTGCATTACTCCCTATGTCTATCGCTGCGATCTTCATATTTTTAACGCTATTTTATAGGTTGTTTATATAAAGGTAAATCTTTACCTAAAAAATTTCCAAAATTATCAAAAAAATAGAAATCAGGAGCTCTGTCTCTGAGATTTACCATAATATAAAAATAATTTTTCCTTCTGAAAATTTTGGTGTTTTGCTGGTTTTCTCCGTAATCATAGAATGGTTTTCCATCCTTATCTACAAATGTATTATTGAGACGATAAAGATAATCATTTATGCGGTTAATCCTTGTATTGTTATTACCTAAAATGACTTCACCTTTGTAGTTGATGAGGAATTCATGAGCAGAATTTTCGGGATTTTGAAAGACTAAGTTTCCGTTTGAATCTATTTCTCTTCTGTCATCTATAAATTTCAGATTGGGAAGCTTTTTCACCACTTTCAGTTTTTCATTGATGATCAAGATTTCTCCCGGTTTTTGTGAGGCAAAAGCATAGCCCTTGTAGAAATTGCTGAGCTGTTGAAACTGAGTTTGTTTTATTTTTCCCTGATTGTCTGCCGTAAAAAATAAATGACTGGCTGTGAATGTATATGTTTTTGATTCAAAAGGTGTCCCGACAAATTTTAATGGTACTGGAACATCCTTAAGAATTATTTCGCCGTCTTTAGAAATGATTTTGTAATGATTTTGGCTTTTGTCGAATACCAACATCTGGTTTCCATGGAAATCTATAACCCTGGCATCTGTTTTTAAGATTTCTGCACCATTTTCTATGATTCCACTGATGGTTTTTCCATCTTCCTTTTTTTCGAAATAAAAAGTGTCTTCGTTGTTGGCAAAAGACGGTGTCAACAACGAATAAGATGGACTGATAATATTACCTTTTGTGTTGGCAAAGGCGTACTCCTTATTTTTTTGTATGATATTTACCGGTGGGACATTTTCAGGGTCATAACTGCTTTCCGGGTAATTGATATTAATATTGTAGTAATTACCGTTTACACGATAGATTTCTCCCAAACCATTCAGAATATCAAAAATGGTATATTTTATTTTTCTGTTGCAGGAGTGGTTATCACCACTTCTTTGGGTGCGCTGACAGATCTCGAAGAATTCTCCGTTTCCTGTTTCAATATTATCAAAGTTGGCAAATATTTTACCCTGTAAGTTTTTGAAAAAAATTCTTGGATGCTGATAGGCAATATAGACATCATCAGCAAAAAAATTGTCGCCATACATATAATAAATATCATCAGACGACAGGATTGATTCTCCATTGAGCCTATGAAATGAGCTCTTATTCCCGGTACTGGTATAATAGATATTTTTCCCCTCAAGTATTTTTGCATAATAAAAAGGACCGTCCAGTTTTCCGGATCTTAAATTCTTTACATAATGATGATTCTGTTTTTGTTCCAAAATGATCAAAGAATCTACGTAATATTTTACATAGCCTTCAAAAGCCTCCGTCTTCTTATTATTCTGATAATCGATAATATAAGTTTTGTTATCCACAGAAGCAGCACATGTCCCTTTCTGACAGATCAGATAATCATACATAGCAGGAACGAGGATTTTTCCCTGGCTGGATTTAAGCCCGTATTTATTGCCAAGAAAAATATTTGAGTTTTTGTAAACTTTACTTTGGTGAAAGACAGTAATGCTATCTTTAAGGTTAAGTTCATAATCAAAAATCTTTTCGATATGGTCAGGATTCAAAACCCAATGTCCGGAAGCATCCGCTGTGCCATATTTTTTACTTATAGCCGTACGGTTCACAAAGAATTTTTCTTCTTCCATATGCTTTTCACTCTGTGCAGAAAGCATAGTGGAAAAAATAATCTCCCAAAAGATAAATATTTTCATATAAACTTTCATCCGTCTAGTAATTCTTGTCTTATTTGTATGAGTTTTCCTGTTTTAGCATCTATGACACCTTTTACAGATCTGCATTCAAAGGACCATGCAGGCTGTTTCCAGTAATACAAAATCTTGCTGACCCTTATATCTGTTTTTGTAAATAAGCTGATCAATTCAGGATTATCTTTATAGGTATTGGATAAAAAGCTCAGAGCTTCTTTTTGGGCAATACTTTCAATTTGTTTTTGTGGAATTGGAAAGTCTTTTATCCAATCGACCTTGTTTGTCAGTTTTCCTAAACTGTCATATTCCAGAACGACCCCAATATTCCGAACATTATCAAATACAGTACTGGTTTTTTTCAGCTGATGATTTAGGTAGTAATAATTTTCAGTTCTCAGTTTTGAATGATAATCCTGAATACGTTCCGTATAATCGCTGTCACCAAAAATGAATTGAATTGATTTTTTATCTTTGGTTTCAATAAAAATTTAAGGTGGTTCATTATCAATTAGATAAAATATATTACCATTATTTTTTATTTTTAAAATTGATTGCGGTAAAAGAAATTCATCATTGAGCATCTGAAGATTTTCTTTGGTAATTTCTTCAGCTTTTTTACCATTATCGATCCAGTATTGTCTTTTTATCTGATCTTTGATCACTAAAAGGCTATCTAGTTTTTGTGTAGAATAATAGGTGTTTTTTAAATAAAGCAACTGATCCTTTTTCTCTGCAGTAATTTTTAAATACTCATTCTTCATGTTTTTATAGTCCTCAATAGAAAAAGGAGCAACAGCTTTTTGCTGAGCAGTGACAAAAACAGTCGGAATCAGAAAAAGGAAAAGAGTTTTCATGATTTAAAAAATATCATTTTTTATTGGTTTTAGCTTTTAAATATTTATAGGTTTCTATCTGTGAGCGGCATTCTTTTTTGTCATTCTTTATATATTCATTGCTCAGCTTTTTGTCTAAGATTCTTGCCTTGACGTTATCCCTAAGCTGAATATCCAGAATATCTTTCATTTCTTTTTTTAGGTTTTTATCTGTGATCTTGGCAGCTGCTTCTATTCTGTAATCCAGGTTTCTCGTCATCCAGTCGGCAGAAGAAATATATAGATCTTCTGCCCCTTTATTGTAAAAATACATCACTCTGGCATGTTCCAGATATTCGTCTACAATACTGATGGCCTTAATTTTCTCTTTGAATTCTTTTTGATTGACAGCACAATAGATTCCTCTCACAATCAGTCTGATGGTTACCCCTACCGTTGCGGCATCATATAATTTTTCAATTAATAATCTGTCACTTAGTGAATTCACTTTAACGATGATTTCAGCTTTTCTTCCAGCCTTAGCTTCTTCAATTTCCTTATCAATATGGTGAACAATCTTTTCACGCATAAACTGAGGACAAACTAGTAAGTTTTTACAGGTTTTCAAAACAGGAAGATAATCATCCTTCGGCTTCTTCAGTACATTGAATACTTTATTAATATCTGCCATAATGCCACGGTCAGAAGTCAGAAGTAAATGATCTCCATAAATTCTTGCCGTCTTTTCATTGAAATTCCCGGTACTTACAAAACCATACTGAATAGTCTTGTTATGGGCTCTTTTTTTGATTACACAAAGCTTGGCATGTACCTTTTTGTTGGGAAGACCTACAAGTACCGTGATTCCTTCGGGTTCCAGCATATCTTTCCATTCCAGATTGGATTCTTCATCAAATCTTGCCTGAAGTTCCAGCATGACAGTAACTTCTTTTCCGTTTCTGGCAGCATAGATCAGTGCATTGATGATCTTCGAGTTGCTTGCCAAACGATAAGCAGTGATCTGTATCGATTTTACATCCGGATCCATAGCCGCTTCACGCAGAAGGTCAATCACCGGATTGTACTTATGATAAGGGAAGGTAAGGAGTACGTCTTCCTTCATAATCACATCGGTAACTCTTTCCCCATGTTCAAAGGCCTGATGGGTAAATGAGGTTCTTTCTACAGGTCTGTCGTAGGTTTCAAAAACATCTGGAAAGTCCATAAAATGCTTGAAATTATGAATTTTTCCTCCCGGGATGATGCTGTCTTTTTTAGTCAAATTCAGCTTTCTGATGAGAAGTTCCAGAAGAGCCTTATCCATATCTTTATCAAATACGAAACGGGTAGGTTTTCCTTTTCTTCTGTTTTTAAGCCCTTTTTCTATCTTTTCTGCAAAGTTGGTTCTGATGTCATTATCCAGATCCAGTTCGGCATCTTTAGTTACTTTAAAAGCATTAGCCGCAAATTCGTCATATCCGAAGTAAGAGAAAATGTGCGGAAGGTTGAAGGTAATCACATCTTCCAGCAGCATTACATTTTTTTCTTCCGGATCTTCCGTAGGCAGCAATACAAATCTTCCTACAAATCGGGATGGAATTTCAATAATGGCATAATTGCTGGAATACTGCCAGTCTTTCTTTCTCATAGCCACTCCCAGATAGAGACTTTTATCTCTCAGGTAAGGCATCGGAGTATTTTCATGAAGCAGGATGGGGATCACATTAGATTCCACAACTTCGTCAAAGTATTGTCTTACAAATTCTTTCTGTATTGCGGTCAGGTTTTTTGAATTTTTGATGAAAACCTTGTGGTCCGCCATTTCTGTCTGGATTTTTTTCCAGGTTTTATCAAAGTTCAGCTGCTGTCTCATCACAACTTCGTTGATTCGCTGAAGAATCTTGGAAGGAGGTTGGTAAAAAGACTCCGCAATGACTTTTTCTTTAAAGTCCATGGCACGCTTTAATCCGGCAACACGTACTCTGAAAAATTCATCCAGATTGTTGGAGAAAATTCCGAGGAAACGTATTCTTAAATGTAAAGGAACTTTTTCGTCCATGGCCTCCTGTAAAACCCTTTCATTAAAGGCAAGCCATGTAATATCTCGTGGATTAAAGTGTAATGACATTCTAAATGTGTATATTTTATCAAAAATAATAATTCGTACTGTTTCCGGCTCTATTTCTTAGATTAAACTTTGATTAATTTTTAAAAGATCGTGAATTAAATGAATTGAAACATATTGATTATGTTGATAATCAGTAGTTTTTTACATATTTAATACAGTCAAAATCCTTTCACAGCATGGAGAATATTTTACGGGATACAGCATTGATGTGATCTGCAAAAGTGGCGTGGTCAGACAGAAGTCTGTAATTATACTGGAAGCACGACAAGACAGATTGGTAGATAGAAATAATATTTTCCGATACCGGTCAAAATTAAGATTATCCAGTACATTTTGATCAATAGACATGGAAAAAATTTCCATATTAATACTGCAAAAACCCGAGTAAATCGGGGTTTATATTTTTATTGTGTCATTTTGTCATAATTCTTTGAATGGTATAGATATTGAGAAATTGAGAGTGTAAATTAAATTAAAAATTAGAAAAAATATAAAATATTATGAGTAAAATAATTGGAATTGACTTAGGAACAACCAACTCTTGTGTTGCTGTAATGGAGGGTAAAGACCCTGTTGTAATTCCTAACGCAGAAGGTAAAAGAACTACTCCTTCTATTGTAGCATTTACAGAAGACGGAGAGAGAAAAGTAGGTGATCCTGCAAAAAGACAGGCTGTAACGAATCCAACAAAGACTGTTTACTCTATCAAAAGATTTATCGGAACTCACTTTAAAGATGATGCTTCTGAAATCACAAGAGTACCTTATAAAGTAGTTGCTGGACCAAACGATACTGTAAAAGTAAAAATCGACGATAGAGAATATACACCACAGGAAATTTCTGCAATGACTCTTCAGAAAATGAAGAAAACTGCTGAAGATTACCTTGGGCAAGAAGTAACAAGAGCGGTAATCACTGTTCCTGCATACTTCAACGATGCACAAAGACAAGCTACTAAAGAAGCTGGTGAAATCGCTGGTCTTAAAGTAGAAAGAATTATCAACGAGCCTACAGCTGCAGCGTTAGCTTACGGTCTTGATAAGAACCATAAAGATCAGAAAATTGCTGTGTATGACCTTGGTGGTGGTACTTTCGATATTTCTATCCTTGATTTAGGAGATGGTGTATTTGAAGTATTATCTACAAACGGTGATACTCACTTAGGAGGTGATGACTTCGATGATGTGATCATCAACTGGATGGCTGACGAATTCAAAGCTGAAGAAGGTGTAGATTTAAAATCAGATGCTATCGCTCTTCAGAGATTGAAAGAAGCTGCTGAAAAAGCTAAAATCGAGTTATCTTCTTCTCCACAGACTGAGATCAACTTACCTTATATCACAGCTACAGCTACAGGTCCTAAGCACTTAGTGAAGACTTTAACTAAAGCTAAATTCGAGCAATTATCTGCTGATCTTGTAAGAAGATCTATGGAGCCGGTTGCTAAAGCATTAAAAGATGCTGGTTTATCAACTTCTGATATTGACGAAGTAATCTTGGTAGGAGGTTCTACAAGAATCCCGATCATCCAGGAAGAAGTAGAAAAATTCTTCGGTAAAAAACCATCTAAAGGAGTAAACCCGGATGAGGTTGTAGCTATTGGTGCAGCAATCCAGGGAGGTGTATTAACAGGAGATGTAAAAGACGTATTACTTCTTGACGTTACGCCACTTTCTTTAGGTATCGAAACAATGGGTTCTGTATTCACTAAATTGATTGAAGCGAACACTACGATCCCAACTAAAAAATCTGAAGTATTCTCTACAGCTTCTGACAACCAGCCAGCGGTAAGTATCAGAGTAGGACAAGGTGAAAGATCAATGTTCAACGATAACAAAGAAATCGGTAGATTCGACCTTACAGATATTCCACCAGCGCCAAGAGGAGTTCCTCAGATCGAAGTAACTTTCGACATCGACGCAAACGGTATCTTAAGTGTATCTGCTAAAGATAAAGGAACTGGTAAAGAGCAGTCTATCAAAATTCAGGCTTCTTCAGGTCTTTCTGATGAAGAAATCGAAAGAATGAAAAAAGAAGCTCAGGAAAACTCTGCAGCTGATGCTAAGAGAAAAGAAGAAGTTGAGATCTTCAACAAAGCTGACGGATTGATCTTCCAGACTGAAAAGCAATTGAAAGAATTCGGTGAAAAACTTTCTGCTGACAAAAAAGCAGCGATTGAAGCAGCTCACGCAGAATTAAAAACTGCTTTCGAAGCTAAAAATGCTGATGATGTAAAAGCTAAAACTGAAGCTTTAGATGCAGCATGGATGGCAGCTTCTGAAGAATTATATGCAGCAGGTCAACAGCCAGGGGCTGATGCAGGTGCAGGTGCTCAAAATCCTGGTGGAAACGCCGGAGCTGAGGATGTACAGGATGCAGACTTCGAAGAAGTAAAATAATTATTGATTAATAATCATTAATAAAATATATAAAACCGCCTTAGATAGCTATCTAGGGCGGTTTTTGTTTTTTTGATATTCGCAGATTCTACTTTTGCTGTTTTTAATTTGCTGTTTGCATCGGCATAATGAGCCAGCTAAGAGAATATACGGATTAATATGATCAAAAAAGTTATCTACATTTGCACTATAAACAACAGATCAAATATTTAATTATAAGCTGCAGATGAAATTAAAATTATCTTTTATTTTGATTGTATTTTTTATAACGATCAATGCGCAATCAAAACATGACTTAAATTCTGAAGAGAAAGAATATATTTCAAAATTTATATATCCAATACGAACTCTCAATCCTGAAGAAAAAGATAATAGTGATTTACAAATCTTAAACAAACTCATTGGAAATTCTGCAATAGTAGGATTAGGGGAGGCTACTCACGGCTCTAGTGAAGTGTATCAAATGAAATATAGAATAAGTGAATATTTGATCGCTCATAAAAATTTCAATGTCTTTTCGCTTGAGGCCAATATGCCGGAAAGTTTTTTAATGAATCAATATATTCAGGAAGGAAAAGGAGCTCCTAAAGATATTTTGAAGGGAATGTATTTTTGGCTGTGGCAAACCGAAGAAACTTTAACGTTTGTTGAATGGTTAAAAAAATACAATGAAGAGCATCAATCAAAAGTTTTTTTTGAAGGCTTCGATATGCAATATGCAAAAGGTGCGATAGAGCAAATAAGAAAAGAATATCAAGAAAATAACTGGCCGGAGCAAGATATTAATGACCTGGAAAGCGCTTTAAAAGAAAATAACAGAGGATTTAGAACTTATTCTCAAAAAGGTCAGAACATTGTATCTGAGTATTTGTTTTTAATAAAGCAAAAATGTGACTCCATAAAAAATCCGGAAGAAAAATCACGCTTCCTGCAAAATGTGGATATTATCAGACAATATATTCAACTCAATTTTATTAGGAGGGACCAATTCATGGCAGAGAATATTAAATGGTTAAAAGAAAACTATTTGAACTCTAAAGTAATTGTCTCGGCTCATAATTATCACATTGCAAAATTAAATTCAGATAGAATGGGATATTGGATCAATGAAATGGATAATAAAGACTATGTAAATTTTGGCTTTGCTTTTTACGAAGGTACCTATTCTGCAAGTATTGATGGGAAGCTAGGGACCTATAATTCACAAAAAGCAGGTCCAGAAACATTAGAATATAAGCTTAATTCACTCGATATTCCAATTTTTATTTTGGATCTAAAAGCAATCAAAAAAGACGGTAACAAACTTGGCCATTGGATATTGGAAGATATTCTATTTCGCAAAACAGGATCAGGAACAGAAAAAAATGAATTTAAAAAAACAAATGTTGCTGACTCTTTTGATTATTTGATATTCATCAATAAATCAACAAATTCAAAACTATTGAATGGTGGCTCAAAATAAAGAAATTACCAATGAAGTTGTTTAAACTTTTTTCCCTATAACTTTAAACAACTTCATTGTAACCATATCATCATGAAAAAAAATCATTTAAACCGGGAAACTGCAGATTTCATTATTGCAAGAGTTCAGAATTTATCAGCGATCCATCAGTCTCAATGGGGAAGTATGACGGTCTGTGAAATGCTTCTTCACTGCAATTCATGCAACAGACAAACATATGGATCATCATCTGAGACAATTCGGAGTATAAATCTTATTTTGAAGATTTTTTTGATAAAATCTCTATAGATTTGAGGAATGGTAGCAGAACAATTTCCTTTTTTTATTGTTTATTTGTAAAACTATTTTGTAGACCATGAATGATCCTAAAAGCAAATTCATTGCTTATTCTTCTTTACTGACTCTTTTATTAGGAATACTTACCAGTATTATTTTTTATAATTTTTATACTAATACAATAATAAGCAGCTGGATTTCTTATATTTATCTGGTGAAGCCTTTATCTTTACAGGTAATGCATTTAGAAGGGCCTTTTAATGTGTGGGAAATCATTATTTATTTTGTTCTGTTTCTGGGAACTGTTTTTTACCTGAAAACCAAAGGAAAAGAAAACAGATTGCTTGGGTTTGTTTTTTCAGTAATACTGATAAACAATATTATGCTGGCATTTTTTGGAATTTTTAAAGGGGTATATTTTTCTTTTAATCCTCTGTCAGGAAGTGCTTTGGAGACCAAGCCCACGCCGATGATTTCAATGATAAATGTATTAACTCCAGTGTTGTATATCATAATGAGTTTTCTTGTTCTTAAAAAGATCAGACAGGAAAATGAAAGAAAAGTGGCAATTTCCAATAAGGGATTACAATATACTGTTCAATGGCAAAGAGGATTCCATTTGTTGATTGACGGAATGGTAATCGTTGGGGTATTTACCAATTTTGTATTGGTGTTTTCCTATTCTTTACAAGGCAATCACATTTTCCAAGATTATTTTAATAACTATTTTGGTTTAGCAATTATCATTGTTATGATCAGATTAATTTTTTATCCTGTCTTTGAATTTTATTTTGGATCAACTCCTGCAAAATTTTTAACAGAGTCAAGAGTGGTGGATAAGCATAATAACCAGCCAGGATTTAAAACTATTTTTAAAAGAAGTCTCTATAGAAGTATTCCTTTTGATGCGCTCTCTTTCTTTAGCAAAAATGGATGGCATGATTCTCTGTCCGAAACCTACGTTATAAAAGAAGAAACGGAAGGAATACATTCAAAGAACTTTTTATGGATTTTAGCTTTTGTTGTTCCTGTCGTTTCCTATAATTATTTCATGAAGGATGCAGTAAGTGATTACCAATATTCAAAATATTCAGAGAAAGAAGAAGGATACGATGAGCAATGGTATACTAACAGCAGAATGAATATGAATACCAACCAGCTTTATGTAGTTCAGGCTATTGATTATGCTCCTGATAATAATGTTTTAGGCTTAAAAGTAGAAGAAATAAATGGAGATGTTGTAAAAGTAAAAGAGATAAAGCTGATGGAAGGCTTTAGCAATGATTTTTGGGGAGTGAAAATGGATTATGATCGTAAGAAAGATACGGCTCAGGTGTATTCCATATCCCGCATGAGTTTGGAAAATATATTTCCGCAAAATAAGATAGAAAAGCTTCAGGGGACCCGTGCACAGGATCTTTTTAATAATGGAATAAAATATAAATTGAACAACGTGTATGAAGTGAATGTTCCTTATTTCGATTTTGGGAACACTTTTTATGATACCCAGCAGGAAATGCAGCATAATAGTGGGAAAATTATTATCGGAAATAGAGGAAAAAGCGGGAAAATAGTTTCTGTTAAAAATATAAGCGGTGATATGATCTGGAAAGATCGTTTTCCTGTAGTTTTTGGGGCTGCAAAAGGGAATACTGAAATGAAAGTTATATTAAAGACCAATTATTCTGCGGAAATTAAAAAAAATACTTCTGAAATTACTGTGACAGATTCTCTGAATAATCAACAAAATTATATTCTGGAAATTAATGAAGGAATTTTCAAAATATATCGAATTAAATAGCGACATTTTATCTTATTGCGGTATATTTATCACTGCAGTTTTATCATCATAAATACAGAATATATGAAAAGGATCATCGGTATACTATGCTTGGCAGGAGTGCTGACAGGTTGTAACAAGTCAGAGGATAAAGCACATGCAAAAGATGAACAGAAAAATGAGACGTCTTTATCTAAAGAAAATAAATCAGGATCTCAGGAGTCAGAATCCTCCAAAGGCAGGATTTCAAAGGAAGAGGCCGTAAAATTGGCCATGAAACAATTTGACGATTACTTACCTAAAATCCTCAAGACCTACGATGGAGTGATTGACCTTCAGGACCCTCATGTAGGAGATTTTACAGGAGATGGAATAGAAGATGTAGCTATCTATTGGGATATTGCTCCCGAAGGGGGAAATGCAATCATAGGGCAGGGGTTGTCGCTGTACAAAAATGACGGACATAAAGTGAAGGTGATTGCGGGATATGAACCGGATTATCTTTTTGCTTTTGATACCATCAAAAATGGAAAAATCATTGTTGAAAAACTGGAGTATACAGAAGAGGACGGACGATGTTGCCCTTCGATAAAGACTAAACATGCTTTAATCATTAAAGGAAACAAAGCTTATTAGCCAATGAGAAAAGAATCTGAACATTTAAAATCAGTCGCCTGGAAGAGAGACAAATTTATTTAAGCCAGGTAGGCCTGTTGATATGATCAGTACCATAAAACTAGCTTACGGAAAGGTGACCGTCTAAAAATTAAAATAAATAATAAAAGGAATTTTGTATCTTTCTTGTTGATTATCAATGTGAAAATTTAATGGAATGTTTTCTTTTTAATACTAAAACCATCATATTAAATGAAACACCTGTCGCTATTATTTACGTTATGTATCCACTTTGCTCTGTATGGACAAAAAACACCTGAATCGAAACAGGAAATAAAAATGCAGTCCGAAGAATTTACCCGGAACCTGATCACACTCATTGAGAAAAGAGATGTTGAAGCTTTAAAAAAGCTGACCACTCCAAAATTATACTGTTATGTGTGTTTTGATGCCACCTCGGAAAAACCACCGATTGTTGATCAAAAAACCTTTTATGCCAGATATTTAATCCCTGTTTTTAATAAAGATCTTCTGGAAAGACTGAAGCGGAACGAAATAAAATTTTCCGTTGATAAAGCAGTTGGCAGAGATTATATTGTACTCTACACCATTGATAGGCCTAATGAGCTTGGGGATGGACATGAAGGAGTACAGTTTATCTTCTGGCTGAAAGAAGAAAAAGAAGGTCTGAAACTTTCAGGTATAGAAACAGTACCTTAGTGACAGCTCTTATAAAAGTAGGTTTTACGTTTCAATCACTTTTATCTTTCAACTACTCATGACCTAAAAAATAAATGAAAGACAGATATATTGCTGTACTGGCAATGGCCGGGATAATATGTTTACTGAGCTATTCTTCTAATGATTCTAGAGGATATACTGTAGAAGAATTGCGAACCTTATATAGCAGCGGAGACCAATCAAGGTGGCCAGCACCTCATTTATTCGATGAAGCAAAAGAAGGTTTTCAGGATATTGGAGTTTTGCCTGAAATGAAGTTCCCTGAAGATAATCCCTATTCCGAAGATAAAATGGAGTTGGGAAAAATGCTTTTTTTTGATCCCAGACTTTCCAAAAGCGGACAGATTTCGTGTGCCAGCTGCCACAATGCTGAAGCCGGATGGTCTGACGGAAAGAGTGTTTCTTTAGGACATGAAGGGCAGGCAGGAACCAGAAATGCACCTACCTTACTGAATATTGGATATGCTAAGACTTTCTTTTGGGATGGTCGTGCTGCAACACTGGAAGAGCAGGTAAAAATCCCGATAGAGAATCCGGTAGAAATGAACCTTCATATGTCACTTGCTGCAAAGAACATCAGAGCAATCAAAGAATATAAACCATTTTTTGTGAAAGCTTTTGGAAACGGAGAGGTCATAGAAGATAAGATTTCGAAAGCCATTGCAGTATTCGAACGTTCTTTGATAAGCCCACCATCGAAATTTGACCAATTTATTTCAGGAAATAAAAATGCATTATCAGATGCTGAAGTTAACGGACTTCACCTGTTCCGAACCAGAGCAAATTGTATCAATTGTCATAATACAGCCTATTTTTCTGATCAGAAATTTCATAATCTGGGAATTACTTACTATGGGTCAAAATATGAGGACCTGGGCAGAAACCTGATAACTCATAAAAATGAAGATGTAGGGAAATTCAAAACGCCAACATTGCGGGAGGTTGCTCAGAATAAACCTTATATGCACAACGGACTTTTTCCTGAGTTGACCAATGTCGTTATGATGTACAATGCCGGAATGGTGAATGAAACCCCAAAAGGAGATCAGCTCAATGACCCTAAATTCCCTCATAAATCAGGAATGATTACCAAGCTTCACCTGACTGACGACGAAGTTTTTGATATTGTAGCTTTCCTAAAAAGCCTGAACACCGATACTCACAAAATGCGTCCACCGGAATTACCTGGATACCCAAGTCAGATTAAATGATCTGTTTTTGTAATAAAACCGCAGTAAGAATCGATCAGACTGCGGCTTAAAAATATTGACTAAGTTATTTCTAAAGAATCTCCACCTCTTCCGGGATAACGAATAGAATCAGACAACCGCTCTCAGACTTTACAGCATGTTTGAAGCCTGGTGGAGTGTACAAATAATCTCCTTTCTCCAAATGGGCTCCTGCAATAGCTGCCTCTCCTTCCATGATAAACAGTTCTTCGCCTGCAGGATGATTATGATAAGGATAACTTGCACCGGGTTCAAATTTTAAAAGTATTGTGGTGGAACGCTTTTGTTCAGGATCAAATTTTAATGATTTTACAAAAATACCTTCATAGTGAATTCCCTTCTCAATTAAAGGCTGCCATTCTTTTTGCTCTGTTTTTACGATATAATCGTGGATGTTTGTGTTCATGATAAATATTTTAATTGTTTGTATGTAAAAGTTGTTCTAAAGTCCATCGGTAATCAGAAAAAGTACTCAATAAAAATGCTCCCGCGCTGAATACGAAAACCGAATAATCCAACGGTTCTTTAATTCCAAAAGAAATACTCATGGCAATGGCAAATAAAAACGTGAGTACTGAGGAACACCATGCTGCTCTTCTCACTTGGTATCCTATAAGAAGCAAAATTCCGGCAGAACATTCGGCAAAGGTTGATGCCACCGCAATAGAAGAAGCCCATGACTGGGGGAAGAACGAATTAGTTTCTGACGTATACCGTACAAAGTTTTTCCAGCCGGAAGAATGGATGCCCCAAAGATTCAGCCTGCTGGCTACTGCAGATAAAAATCCGGCTGCTAATGCTATTCTTAATACAAAAACAGCTATATCCTGTTGAACTTTCATACTGATCATTTTTTAGATTGATTAACAGGACAAAGTTCAGCGAAAGCAGACTCTTAAAGAATAGACAATTTCAGGAAAAGCATGTAATATTGACTCTGCGGAAAGTTTAAATTCCGATTAGTCCATAAAATTAAAATCGGACATCTGTCTGTTTTTTGGTAGTGGCAAGTTATCCGATACTCTGGATTATCTGATTTATACTCAGATTTTTACTGTTTTCTGGTAATCTTTCGGAGACTGAGTGGTATGTTTTTTAAAGAAGTTGGAAAAATAAAAAGGATCATTGAAGCCCAGCTGGTAGGCAATTTCTTTTACCGTAAGTTTTTCATAAAGCAAGAGCCTTTTTGCTTCCGAAACGGTAAGACTATAGATCACATTCTGAGCGGTTTTATTCGTATGCAGTTTCGAAACTTCATTCAGTTTAGCTTCAGTAGTCCCAAGAAGATCCGCAAACTGGGAGACCTGATAGGTTTTGTCAAAATGATCCCGTACACTTTCAAGGAATTTTAAAAATAAAGCATCAGGTTTCCAGATTTCATCACCGTTTGCAATTTTACTGCGGTTGATTTCTACTAACAGCAGCTCAACAAGAGAATGAGTAGAGATCAGATATTGGTAAGGTTTTTCCTGAATTTCTTTTTCAATCCGGTTCAGGATCTGTGTAAAAAATTCAGGATGTTGAACCGTAATCATTTCGTTCATCCCAAAATGGCAAAACAATCCGTTATGGAAGATCAGCTCAATATCACTGTCACTTTTACAGAAAAAATCGAACGTAAAATCAAGAGCGGTAAGTTTCCCTTCAACGGATCTCAACTGATGAAACTGTCCTGAAGTAATCGTCACAGTCTGTCCGGTTTTCAGACTGAAAATATTTTCATCGATCAGAATTTCAGCACTTCCGCTGCTGCACCAGAATAAAGTGTATCTGATGATCCGTCTGGGAGCAGAATGAAGGGTCTGATCAGAATATTGTGTGATTTCAACCATTTCTTTTGCTTATGAGAAGTTGGGGATATTCAATATTTAAAAGTAATTAAAATTAATGAATGATTTTAGGGTAAAATACCTACATTCGTATAAAATTAAAGTAAAATTTAAATGAAATATTCTAAAATTATTGTCGTTGTTGCCCTGTTGCTGTTTCAGCTAAGCATAGCACAGGAAAAAGCAGATGTTGTATTAAATAAAGCCTTTACAGAAGCTAAAACAGGGAAGAAAAATGTTTTACTGGTATTCCATGCGTCATGGTGCAAATGGTGTAAAATGATGGAGAAAAATATGGATCTTCCTGAAACCAAACCTATTTTTAATAAAAGATTTGTCACAGCTTATATCGACGTTCAGGAGAGAGGAGAAAAGAAAAGCCTTGAAAATCCTGGCGGACAGGAGTTGATGAATAAATATAAAGGAGAGAATGCCGGACTTCCTTTCTGGCTGGTTTTAAATCCAAAAGGAGAAGTCATTGCTGATTCTTTTGATGATC
Source organism: Chryseobacterium indologenes (assembly GCA_001013295.1). Lineage (GTDB taxonomy): Bacteria > Bacteroidota > Bacteroidia > Flavobacteriales > Weeksellaceae > Chryseobacterium > Chryseobacterium indologenes_B. The sequence continues at coordinate 50,058 of LAZY01000031.1, forward strand.
AGGGACAAAACCTTGGCTCACCGGCTACCCAGGAAGAAGTCACCGCTTTTATTGCCAAATTGGGCAAATCTTCAAAACTGAGTAAAGAAGAAAGCGAAACCATTCAGAAAGTATTTATGAAAAAATAATTTTTTATAGCGATCCAATACAAAATCTCAAAAGTGAATTCATTTTTGAGATTTTTTTATAAATATACTAAAGCCTATGATCTTAAAATTTTGGAGAAATAATTGAATACCAGTTTGATTATTCTGAATTTTATAAAAATAAAAGTAGGAATCAAATGGGTTCTTTCTAAATGAGAATATATATTCATAAAGCTTTATAGCGACAGAGTCGCCCTTCTTTGCTTGCTAAAATGAAGTACTATTTCAATGTGAACTTTGCGTTGAAAAATCATCCTCATAGCTTTTACTTCTAATTTCAGAAAACCTGCTTGTTACAATGTAAGGAAGCCAAAAAAAAGAGCAAACTAGCTTATTTGCCAATCTGCCCTTTTACTTTTTTAATAGTTTTCCGGCTTTTCAGCCTTACAATATTCAATAATTTTTCCAAGGCTGACACTGTAAGTGAGCCTTTTTTGCTTTTTGGGAAGTTTATACAATAAACTATTTTCCAAAATACATTTGATCCTGCTTCTGCTGCTCATTATAAATGATCTGGAAGCTTACAGGCATATATTGGTAAAGGAGTTTCCAATGTTGAATCTTCGCATGCTTTTTAAAGCTTTCAAAAGATCTTACAAAAATGTTTTCAATAATGGTTCTTACATAGGAATTCCCTTTTTTATAGATCAGATCCATCAGTTTGATGTGATGGGCAATAATACTGATCTTTGATTCCTGAAGCAGATTCTTCAGATAATTGACCGTAGCCTGCATGATCCCGGCGAAATTGTCCTGTACAGACAACTGTGTGATCTCATGGCGAAGTGGCGGATAGAAAAATTTCAAATAATCAACAGCTATTTTTTGATTAATAGTTTGCATTTGGACTTTCTTCATAATTAAGAATTTTTCAAACACTTAGTATTGCAGCGAAATGTATACCAAAATTTAAAGACAGGCCGCAAAAATAAATACCCCTACGATCACAGCGATGTGAGTGAGTAATATCTCTGTATTGTGTCTGTTAGTCGTGGTTTTCCAGGTTTTCCAGTCTGAAATTTTTCTGATTTTATTTTTCATAATCTATTGATTGTGAGTTATTTTAATTTATGTTTAATTTAAACACTTTGTAATGAAACATATAAAAAATGTAACAAAAGCTTTATAAGCCGTGGCTGTAAATTTGTCTTGAATATACCTTCTGAAGGTCTGGTGAAATGTGGCTGAAGATCATTTTTCTGTCATCCCTGCTGCAAAAAGCTGTAAAATTGTCCAGAGAATAGATAAAAGTGGTCTCAATTGCATTTTTTAAGACAGAATCTCCGTCATTGTAGATTTTGTCCATTTTCTGTAAACTTCTGAACAACAGATTTCTGTCATTCTGTCTGATCATATTTTTGATGCGTTCTGTGAATGTCCGGATAATGCTGTATGAGTTTTGAATTTTGATTTCTTTTACTTCATTTCCAAAATCGGGAACCACCTCTGTGATTTCCTGTACGGCTTGCAAATAGTTCATATTATTGGGGTTTAATTGGGATTGTGCTCAAGGAGTTTTATAATGGCTCCAAAGATGAAAACGGTTAAAAAGGCGATGAAAAGCATGTGATAAGGTTTTAGCCAGGTAGGGGTTTTAGGACCTCTGCTTTTTAGTCGTCGCAACTTATCAATTCTGTTTAATGTTTTTAAGTCCATATTTCTATGTTTTCAAATGATGATGCCAAATGGTATTCCATTGAAAATTAATTTCAATTAAAAAGTTGATAATTAGATTTTTATGTTTGTGTTTTTGAAAAATGAGGTAAGCAAATCCATTTCAAAATGATAAGGGTTTTATCAAATTGGAAGAAACTGAAATCTTTTAGCACAATTAACAGTTCTGATATAAACCACAAAAGTCACAAAAGAGTGGTAACACTTAAGTTATTTTTAAGTGACTAACTTTATGGATAGTAAGTACACCTAAGTTTTGAAAATCTTAGATTTTCATCTTTAGTGAACTTTTCAGGGAGTATAATATTCAACTTTCTAAAGTAAACTCAAGTGTTTTAAATAAAAGCTTTTGTGTCTTTTGTGGTTTAAAAATACAGTATCGCCCGGAACAAGATCAATCCTATTTTTCAGTTTCATGTGAAGGATAGAATGAATATCTTTGCAGTCCAAATATTCAGAAAAATGTTTTCAAAAATAATAGTACACAGAGTCGGAAATAAAATCAACGGAGATTCCTTAACGCTTTCCCAGGAGGAACTGAAGCTGGAAGAAGGAATGGCAGAATTGCTTGAGGATTACTTCCTAGGATCATTCAAATCAGAAGAAACCTTTCATTTTTATAGTGATACCTATCTGGTGAACAATCCGGTTTACAGTGCGGTATCTGAAATTTTTGATGATAAATCCAAATTTATCTGGGAATCTGAAAATATCGCCAAGCACCTTTTCGAAGCGGCTGAAAACCCTAGAGTTCAGAGTGGAGAGCTTTTTATTGTTCTTTTCGAAGATGAAAGTGACCGTCCTGATAAAGTAGACAAGATCGGGATCTTTAAAACTGAAAAAAGAGAATCTTTCCTGAAAATAAACCCTACAGAAGAGACATTTGATATTGAAAAAGATCAGGGGATCGGATTGTCTAAAATTGATAAGGCTGCTCTGATCTACAACAACAATAAAGATACAGGGTATGTACTTTCCGTAGTGGATAATAACAAGAACGGAGATATGTATTACTGGTTTGAAGATTTCTTAAAAGTAAAGCAGCGTGATGATGAATATTTTCACACGCAGGAAGCTTTGATGGTATACAAAGATTATATCACGAAGCAGCTTCCACAGGAATTTGAAGTATCCAAAGCTGACCAGGCGGATTTCCTTAATAAATCGATCAACTTCTTCAAAGAAAAAGAAGAATTTAAACTGGATGAATTTGCGAATGAAGTATTGGGAGACGAGCATGTAATCGAAAGTTTTGTGAACTTTAAAACCGATTACGAACAGGACATGCAGGTGAATATTGCAGAAGAATTCCCGATCAATGAAGCGGCGGTAAAAAAGACTCAGAGACACTTTAAAAGTATCATCAAACTCGATAAAAACTTCCACATCTACATCCACGGAGACAGACAGAAACTGGAAATGGGTGAGGATGATAAAGGAAAATACTATAGACTTTATTTCGAAAAAGAAGTGTAAAAAAGAAATCTCCCTTCCATAATAATATCATAACTTTATTGCTGATTACAAAATAGAGGCTATGAAATTTCTGATTATTTTCTGGGGAGCTTTTTTCATTTTTTTCTGCGCTCCTTTTCCAATCTTATTGTATATGCTGAATGAGGAGCTGGCAGCAGAACCGAGAAATTCATTAGCGGTGAGCTATGGGTATCTCGGTTTTTCTTTGTTAATATGGGGATATGTGATTATTTTCTTTATCAATAAGCTTTTCATTAAAGCTTTTAAAGAGAAGAATACTATTCAGTCCATTTTACAGAAGGGAGTTCCAAGAGACGCCCAAATTATTAATTATAGACTTATCAAATACATTCCTGAAAAAAACACGAATCTCATTGAGGTTAGGCTTTCTTTTCCTAATCTAAGCAATACGGTAATAGAAAATAAAATGATGTTTCATGATTCTAAACCGTACGAAAAAAGATTTGATGTAGGAAACACAGTAAAAGTACTGCTGAATCCTAAAATATCACAGGAACCCTTCTTTATTTTAAGTGATCAGAAAGTAGGATTCAATACCTCAGGAATGATGATAAGGATCGTATTTCTGGTAGTATTGATTGCTTATGTCATCGGGTTATATTCTTATTTCTATTGGAGAGAATCCTTTGATTTCGGTTGGAGGTTCCTGACATTCATGCACCCCATTATTTTCAGTGGTGTTATGACGATTATTTATGTATTGGTTTTTCAGCTGATTTTCGGAAGGTTTTTTAAAAATACAAAAGAGGAACGCATCCTTTTTTCAGGAAGAAATGCAGAAGCCAACATCATCAGCGTAAGTGAGACGGGGCTCACCGTAAATGATCAGCCTCAAATTATGTTTCAGCTTGGTTTTAAAGATTTTAGAGGAACCGAACATATTACGGTGTATAAGAAAATTGTCAGCCGCCTGAACCTGTCTTCCGTCCCTAAAAAAGGAACCGTAGAAATCATGTATGATGAGAATGATCCGAAGAAGGTTATGATTCCCAGAGGGTTTTAGAGCAAAAACGAAATATGATAGAGAGTAAAAAATGCTAAAATTACTTTTGCCTTATTCATTATCTTTGTTTCTTTAGCTCAATCCTATGAAAACAACACTTGTCGATTTAACCAAACCCATTCAGTACAATGCAGGAGACCCATGGTTCATGCGGGTGAAAATAAAGCATAAAGCACACCGTAAATCACACTGGTTGATTAGGTTGGCATTAAGACTTCCTTCAAGGCTTTTTCCTAAAAACTGGACGGGATGGGCAGATGATACCATAAAGAACATGGGACTTCATGCAACCACACACATTGATGCACCATGGCATTATGGACCCGTTGTAGAAGGGAAACCTGCCAAAACGATTGATCAGATCCCGCTGGAATGGTGTTATGGAGACGGTATTGTGATAGATTGCAGCCATAAAGAGGATTTTGTGGCAATTACTGTAGATGATCTGAAAAAAGATCTCAATAAAAACGGAATTACAATCCGGGAAGGAAATATTGTTTTAATCCGAACCGATCGCGATAAACTGATGGGAACTGCAGACTTTGTAGAAAAAGGAACCGGAATGAGCAAAGAAGCAACTGAATGGCTGATTGATCAGGGTGTAAAAGTAATGGGAATAGACCAATGGGGCTGGGATCTTCCTTTAAAATATATGGCGAAAAAAGCCAAAGAACTGAATGACCCCGAATATTTCTGGGAAGGCCATCGTGTAGGAATAGAAAAAGAATATTTACATATCGAGCAGCTTACCAATCTTGGAGCATTGCCTCCGTCCGGATTTAAGATCTGTGTATTTCCTCTTAAAATTGTCGGAGGATCTGCAGCTCCGGCGAGAGTAGTAGCGATGATAGATGCATAGGAATGTAAATTTTACAGAAAAACAAAAAGGACGAATTTGTCAATAAGCAAATTCGTCCTTTTAAATAGTATCATTTCGACTTTCGTCTCATTTAATTTTTCTTTCTGAAAAATAAAGCTCTGTTATACTCAAAATTCATTCTGGCGATATTGAGTACTGAAATTCCCTGAGGACATTCTACTTCACAGGCTTCCGTATTGGAGCAGTGCCCGAATAATTCGGTGTCCATTTGGGAAACCATATCCAGAACACGTTTGCTTCTTTCTTCCTTACCTTGCGGAAGTAATGCCATGTGTGTAATTTTAGCAGAAGTAAATAAAGCGGCACTTCCGTTTTTACACGTAGCCACACAAGCTCCACATCCGATACATGCAGCAGAATCAAAAGCTTCTTCAGCTGTTTGGTGAGTCACCGGAATAGCCGTTGCATCAGGAGCCTGGCCGGTATTCACCGATACAAAACCTCCTGAAGATATAATTCTGTCAAAGGCGGAACGGTCTACTTTTAAGTCTTTTTTTACGGGAAAGGCTTCTGCCCGGAAAGGTTCTATCAAAATTGTTTCCCCATCTTTAAAAGATCTTAAGTGAAGCTGGCAGGTTGTCGTATTTTTTAAAGGACCATGCGCAATACCGTTGATCATCATTCCACATTGACCACAGATTCCTTCACGGCAGTCGTGATCGAATTCTACAGGTTCATCGCCTTCGGTGATCAGCTTTTCGTTTAAAGTATCCAGCATTTCTAAGAAAGACATATGAGAATTCAATTCTTTCAGGTCGTAGCTGACCAGTTTTCCTTCGCTGTCTTTATCTTTCTGTCTCCATATCTTAAGGTGTAAATCCATAATTTTTCTGTTTTTTATTTGTAACTTCTTACCGTTGGCTGAATTTCTTCGAAGATCAGAGGCTCCTTGATCAGCTCAGGTTCTCCATTTTCACCGGTCCATGCCCATGCGGAGATGAATTGGTATTCAGCATCATTTCTCATTGCTTCTCCATCAGGAGTCTGGAATTCTTCTCTGAAGTGAGCACCACAGGATTCGTTACGGGTTAGGGCATCATAGCACATCAGTTCTCCGATTTCGAAATAATCGGCAACACGGCCTGCTTTTTCCAGTTCAGCATTCATTTTATCTCCCTGCCCGGAAACCCTTACGTCTCTGTAGAATTCCTCTTTCAGTTTCCTGATTTCCTGAATCGCATACTTTAATCCTTCTTCATTTCTGGCCAGACCACAATAGTCATACAATAGTTTCCCCAGCGTTTTATGAAAATGGTCCACGGTTTTGGTTCCTTTGATATTCATTAAATCCTGAATCTGTTTTTTAACGGCATTTTCCGCCTGCTCAAATTCAGCAGTATCCAGTGAAATTTTTCCGGTATGAATTTCATCCGCCAGATAATTGGCAATGGTATAAGGAGCGATGAAATATCCGTCTACAGAAGCCTGTAGAAGAGAGTTTGCTCCCAGTCGGTTGGCCCCGTGATCGGCAAAATTAGCTTCCCCTAAAGCAAAGAGCCCCGGAACGGTAGTCATCAGTTCATAATCTACCCAAAGGCCACCCATCGAGAAATGGGCAGAGGGGGAGATCATCATCGGTTCTTTATAGGCATCATAGCCGGTAATCTTAAGATACATATCGAATAGGTTTCCATATTTCTCCTTTATCTTATCCTTTCCCTGTTCTTTTATCGCTTTGGAAAAATCAAGATAGACTGCATTTTTCAAAGGCCCGATTCCGAAGCCGGCATCAATTCTTTCCTTTGCGGCGCGGGATGAAATATCTCTTGGTGCAAGGTTTCCGAAAGCAGGGTATCTTCTTTCCAGGTAATAATCTCTTTCATTTTCCGGAATATCATTCGGTGCCCGGTTTTCATCCGGTTTTAAAGGAACCCATATTCGTCCGTCATTACGCAACGATTCAGACATCAAAGTAAGTTTAGACTGATACCCTCCGGACTGTGGGAGAGAAGTAGGGTGTACCTGAATCCAGCTTGGAGAAGCCATTAAAGCTCCTTTTTTATGGGCTCTCCAGATCGCAGAACCATTACATCCCATGGCTAGAGTAGAAAGGTAATAGATTTTTCCATAGCCACCTGTTGCCAGTATGACAGCATGTGCAGCATGTCTTTCAATTTCTCCTGTGTCTAAATTCCTTACGATAATTCCTCTGGCTTTGCCGTCAACAGTGACTAGATCAAGCATTTCATGTCTTGAAAACAATTGTACAGAACCTTTTCCGACCTGTCTCATTAAAGCCTGGTAAGCACCAAGAAGCAACTGCTGTCCTGTCTGCCCTCTGGCATAAAACGTCCGGCTCACCTGAACACCTCCAAATGAGCGGTTGTTAAGGTAGCCTCCGTATTCACGTCCAAACGGAACTCCCTGTGCCACGGCCTGATCGATGAGGTTCAGAGAACATTCTGCCATACGATAAACATTGGCTTCACGGGCTCTGAAGTCACCACCTTTCAGGGTGTCTACAAACATTCTGTAAACGCTGTCACCATCATTTTTATAATTTTTCGCAGCATTTACTCCTCCCTGTGCCGCAACGGAGTGTGCTCTTCTCGGACTATCCTGGAAGCAGAACGCCTTTACATTATAGCCCATTTCTCCTAAAGAGGCCGCAATAGAGCTTCCGGCCAGACCCGTTCCTACAACGATCACATCCAGCTTTTTGCGGTTGGCCGGATTGACGAGTTTAGCTTTCTTTTTATATTGAGCCCATTTGTGTTCCAATGGACCTTGTGGTATTTTTGAATCTAAAATCATGATAGGTCTGTTTTAATGATAGGTGAAGAATACATAAATCGGCATCAGGGCAAAGCCTAAACTGATAATGATGGAATAGGCGGTTCCGATGATTTTAAACCATTTAACGAACTTAGGATGGTATAGGCCAAGTGTTCTGACTGCACTGTATAATCCGTGAATCAGGTGATAGCAGAGTGCAACCATTGAAAGTACATAAATAACAACGTACCACCATTCTTTGAATACGGTTACCACCAGAATGTACAGATCCTTATTTCCGTTTTCATCCAACGGCGGATTCCCGAATTTGTAGATATACCAGAAATTTTGAAAATGGATCACCAGAAAGATCAGAACCAATGTCCCGAGGATTCCCATATTTCTGGAAGCCCATTTACTGGCTCTTCCACGTCGGTCAGTCTGATAACCGCCTCCGGATTTTCTGTTTTTTAAAGTAATGATTAAACCATCTACAGCATGCAGAATAATACTTGCATACAGAACATAAGAAACTATTTTGATGATGATATTTCCTGATAAAAAATGCGAGTAGGCATTAAACTGCAGGTGAGCCTGCTCCTGGGGAAGAAAAAGCTGAAGATTTCCGAGGAAGTGGATCAACAGGAAGAATCCTAAAAAGAGTCCCGTGAGACACATCAGCATTTTTCTTGACAATGTTGATAACATATGTTTGATTTAATAATTAATAATATCCTAAAACTTTCATCCACAATCCTCCTACGACCATGTAGATGATCAGCAGAACAATTCCTATTTCAAGACCTCTGAGCCACCAGACTTTCAGGTCGACATAACCACTTCCGAAGAATACTGGAGCCGGACCATGTCCGTAATGAGTAAGTACTCCATAAATTGAACCCATGAAACCAAGCATCATTGCCAGCAGCATAGGCGGAATTCCCAAAGAAACCCCTACACCCAATAATGCGGCATACATGGCAGCTACGTGAGCGGTAGCACTGGCAAAAATATAGTGGCTGAAGAAATAGACAACAATAATAACCGGGAAGGCTACCTGCCAGCTCAGACCTCCGATCTGTACTTTAATAAGATTACTGAACCAGCCAATGAAACCCAATTCATTCAGAGAGCTTGCCATCATCACCAGAACGGCGAACCAAACGATGGTATCCCATGCTCCTTTTTCCCCTTTTACATCTTCCCAGGTTAATACTGAAGTCAACAGTAATAAGGTTAATCCGATAAAAGCTGTTGTAGTAGCATCAATAGAAAGTGCTCCACCAAAGATCCAAAGGAATAAAAGAATGAAGAAAGCTAATAGCATCAGCCATTCGTTTCTGGAAATTGGTCCCATTTCTTTTAATTTCTGAGCTGCCATTTTCGGAGCATCACCGGTTTTTTTCAATTCAGGCGGATAGAGTTTATACAATACCAAAGGGACAATAAAGAAAGCTACGACACCAGGTAAAAATCCGGCAGCAGCCCATGACATCCAGGTAATATCAATTCCAAGATTGGCAGCGAATTTCTGACACATCGGGTTACTCGCAGTCCCGGTAAGGAACATGGAAGAAGCGATAAGGTTCATATAATAACTGTTCAATGTTAGGAATGAACCTAGTTTTCTGTGGGTTTCAGGTTTTTCCGGAACGGAATCGAAACTGATGGCCATAGATTTCATGATAGGGTAGATGATTCCGCCTCCTCTTGCCGTATTACTTGGAATAGCAGGGGCCAGACAAACATCGGCTAGTCCAAGCCCGTAAGCCAGTCCTAATGAACTTTTCCCGAAAACCCTGATGAATAAAAAAGCTATACGGTTTCCCAATCCTGTTTTGATAAACCCTCTGGCAATAAAGAAGGAAATCCCGATCAGCCAGATTACTTTATCTCCAAAACCGGAAAGCGCTTTGGTTATTGATTTTCCGGCATCACCGGGAGCCACTACCTGCGTAAGCGCTGTAAAACCAATGGCCATCATACACATGGTTCCCATAGGTGCCGCTTTAAGAATAATTCCTAAAATAGTTGCCGCAAAGATGGCAAACAGATGCCAGGCATTCTCGGCTACTCCCTCCGGAGCAGGAATGAACCATATGATCAACGCAACAACAAAGGTGATCGCTACGTTTTTAATATTTATTTCTTTCATGATAATAACTATTTAAAGGTTAGAACCTACTCTGTACCTGGACAATGAATAGATTGTTGTTGTATTGTGATGTGTTTTCTACCTGATGTTTGTAACGGTCAAACTGTACACCCAGCTGAATTCTTGCTCCGTAATTTTTCAGAAATTCAAGTCCGAACATTGGAGTGATCGTCTGTCTTGGGTTGGAGGCCAATCTGAAATTGGTGTCGAGGTACTCATATCGGCAGGATAGTTCAAAAGCGCTGAGGTTTTTGTGGTTGATCTCATATCTTACGTTCGGAAGAAAATAGACGCCACGTACCAGGTATTGATCCGGGTTCTCAGGCCGTAATTCAGGAGCGATGGAATTGTAGAGTACATGATTGGTTGCCTGTTTGGCTTCCAGTTGCATATCCAGGCTCCATTTTGGGTCAAATTTGACCAGTGAGCTAAGGTCTACTCCCACGGCATATACCTTTTTACTGAATACTTCTCCGATCCCTCCGTTTAAACCAACATTGAAATTGTATTTCTGAGATAATCCGAAAACCAGACGGCTAGAATATTGCTTTCCATTGTCATTATCATTGATCTGGTTTTTACCATTTCCGTTCACTACAGAAACTGCGTATTGGAACGGTATTTCTCCCAGTTGAAGCTGACCGGTTGCAGACATCCCGATCTGGAAACTCGTCCAACCCAGCTTACCAAATTCTGTATATTGATTAGACCAGTCTAAAGATTTAATTATATCAATAGGGTAAGTCTCTTCAATACCGAACCATGGTCTGAACTGTCCTACGGTAATGGCTAATTTTGGATTGAAAGTATACTTCAGATAAGCATTTTCAAGAACTCTGCTTTTGGGATCATTTTTAAAGTCGGCAAGGTTGGCCAGAACAACAACTTCCGTACGTTTACTGATCTGTGCCCGTACCTGAACTCTCATGTACTTAAGCATGAAATTATTATCCGTCCCGGAGCCATCGGTATGATGAAGCCCGTTGACATCTACATCTTTGGACATCCCTACCAGGTAACGTGCCTGAAAAAGGCCTTTAATCTGCAGTTGCGGATACTTTACATTGTCTTCCTGCTGTTGAGGAGGTTGGGCTTTGAGAGAATCCTGGATCTGTGCATTGGCTGATAACCCGCAGGCCAGCATACAGAGGACCAGGCTTTTCTTTTTGATTGAAAAAAAGGCCATATCTTTTGTTTGTTTTTTGTTTTTGAATTACTTAAGGTATTGAGACATTTAACCATCCGTCAAATTTTTGATTTGACATCCCTCCGGAAGAGGGGAATGCTTATGTATTCAATTTAAATGATCATTCAGTGTACTCAATCTGGTCATGTGCAGAATGGAGATGATGGGGATTAAGTTTTACTGTCTGTATCGTTGAAGAATACTTAGTTCAATCCTAAGAATGCAAACGGTGCAGATTCTTTAAAATCGGCGTTTGATTTACCGTTATAAGTGCGGTTGTTACTCAGATCCAGTTTCATTACTTTACCTTTATTACTCAGGTCAAAATCTTTAAGATCAACCCAGAATGTATTCGGTGTGAATACTGTTTCAAAATAATAGACCAGGTTTTTCTGATCTGAAACAGAACGCCATCTTGTAGAGGAAATATTAGGTTCTGTAGCTGAAGAGATTCCGTAAGGTACAGAACAGTTTCTGATTACACTGAAAACACTGGCAACAGCAGTGCGGGTATCGGCAGTCTGAGGAATTGCATTGATGTAGTAGGATGCTCTTACAAAGCGGTCTGCGGCACGGTTTGTTCCCGGAAGCATAACCGTTCCCGGAATACCTTTCCAGTAATTGTTAAGGGCGAGCTGCTCTTCGAAGATAGGAGAGTTGGTCATTACCGTATAAGATGGATCGTGGTGGATTACCAGCTTACCATTGATATATTCAAATACGGCATTATCTCCCGAAGCATCAGAAATAGAAAGGTGAACGGTGGTGAATCTCTCTGTTCCCGGAATATAATCGCTTACCACAACGAATGGTTCTTTTCTGGAAAATTCTACGGCTTCTTTTACCGTGGCAAAATTATCCAGATAATACTGTGCCCATAACGAGATGGCAAGTCCTTTTTTACTTCCTTTTGGGTCAAATTTCGGATATTGAGATTCGCCCAGCCAAAGCAGATTAGCAACCAGTCCTTTTTCGTTCATCCCATCTGCTGAAGCAATGTCCCATGAAGAGCTGATAAGGCTGCCATATTTGGAGGTCCATTTTACAGATTTGGGTCCGGTTTGGCCGGTACGGTCTATTCCTTTCGGGAATACCCAGAGGTTGGCCGGGATCTCATCACGCCAGTCCATAGAGCGCGCTGTGATAATATTATTCTGTGGACCTTTGTACACCACTCTTGTACATGCTTCTGACGGATTCCATAATCCTATGGATAGAATCAAAGAAAATAAAATTAATGGGAACTTTTTCATAATAGTATTATTTGAATTTAAAATTTGTATTGAAATTATTGTGAATAATTCAATGGAATTCTTCTCATATTCATTATTTGGTGATATAAATTTAGCGAAATTTGTTTAGATAACATAATTATTTTAACTGATAATGTGCAATTCATGTGATGAATCATGGTTGCAGGAGGAAGTATTTGATTATTGGATTTTTTTTTGTAAATTTTAGAGATATCCTATCAAAAAGAGCTAAAAAAAGAAAATTTTTTAATGTGGTTTTCTGTTGGTCAATGCCTTATAGCAGTCTCTCAATGCTCATTGACGACAGTTTTAAAATAAGTACCACAAACGTAGAATGCTGTTCAAAAAAACGTTATATTTGATTGATAGACTGAAGAGATATATGAATTTTGTAGAATGTCATGAAGAACCTATCCATATTCCAGGCTCTATACAAAGTTTTGGTTATTTGATTGGCATTGATGCAGAATCCCGTACCATTACTTTTTTTAGCAGGAATATTTCGGATATATTTAAAATTGAAAGTTCAGATGAATTATTCGGGAGGAAACTTACCGATTTTCCCACGAGTTTTCAAAGTATTATCGATTCAGAGATCTACACCTCTTTAGACCGGTTTACCAGACGTAAAAACGAAACGTATTTTGATAAAATCTTTATTGATGATAAAGACTATCATTTTTCTGTGTTCAGCAGCGGATCCTATATTTTTCTGGAATTTGAAGCCGTGGTGATCAATCCGGACAAAAGGATTTCTAATAAATATGATAATTTTTATATCATTGATAACGGGCAGGAACTTTGGAATCATCTTCTGGAAACGCTTTCAAAGGTGGTGAACTACGACCGGATGATGGTGTATAAATTTATGATGGATGGTTCCGGAAAAGTTATTGCTGAACGCAAAAATGAGGATATGGAAAGTTTCCTGGGGCTCCACTATCCTGAATCTGATATTCCGAAACAGGCCCGCGAGCTTTATCTTAAAAAAAGAAAAAGAATCTTCAGTAATGTTTATGCCGATGATGTACCGATTATAAGTAAAAAGAAGGAAAATATTGATCTTACCTTCTCCGCATCCAGAGGAATGTCACCTATTCATGGTCAGTATCTTAAAAATTCAGGAGCAGCTTCAAGTTTCAGTGTTTCTATTATTATTGACGATCATCTTTGGGGCTTGGTTACCTGTCAGAATGTAGAGCCCAAGCATATTGATCTTGAGGACAGGGTACAGGCCGGAATTTTTACCACTCTGGCTGCGAATGCCTATTCTTCATTTAAATCAAAAAGTGAACTGAATTATCGTCTGGAACTCAATGAGAAATTATCTCAACTGAAAACAGAGTTTTTAAAACACAATCATTTATTTGATTCTCTTATTGAAAGTAAAACGGAAATTAAAAATTTACCGGAAGCTGACGGTTTGGCTATTGTTTCTGATAAAGGGATTGTAACCGCCGGAAATACCCCTGATTCTGAAAGTATTGTTAGAATTGCTGTATGGGCGCTGAACAATACAAAAGATCCTGTGTATGTAAGCCGTAATTTTCTGAAGGAATACGGAGAAAAACTGAACTTGTCTGACAAAGCAGCCGGAATCATGATCTACTTTATTGAAAGGGATAAAAATGAAATGCTGATCTGGTTCCGGAAGGAATTTGATGAACATATCAATTGGGCGGGTAATCCGGAGAAAAAAGTGGAGATATTTTCTCAAAACGGAGAAGAAAAGCAGATTGTCTCCCCAAGAACTTCCTTCCATATTTTTACAGAAAACATTAAAGGACATTCTAAAAGATGGAATTCCAGAAACATCAGCGCTGTGCATGCTATACGGGATCTGATTTTAGAAACTTCACATAAAAATTACAATGCAATCAAAGGGCTTAATGATGAGCTTAAAAAAGTAAACGAAGAACTGGACAGTTTTTCTTACACCATTTCTCATGATCTGGGAACTCCTTTGACGGTGATGAAGCTGAATGCACAAATGCTTTTGGGGAATCTTAACGGGGATTCAGAAAAAAGTAAAACCAAGATTAAGACCATCATTGAAGAAATTGATAATATGGCTGAAATGATGCAGGATGTATTGCAGCTCAGCCGCGCCAAACATAGTGAAGTACAGCTTGAAAGTCTGAAAACCGCTCACACTATTCAGAAAATCTCTGAAAATGCAAGAATGACCTATGGCAGCCCGGCCAGTGAGATCATCATCAGGGAATGTCCGGATGTACTGGCAGATAAAACAATGTTTCATCAGGTATTTTTAAATATCATCAACAATGCTGTGAAATATTCTTCCCACAAAGATCTTCCTAAAGTGGAAATTGAAGGAACGGAAGATGGGCAGACTATTATTTACCGTATCTCAGATAACGGAATCGGTATTCCGGAAGAGGAGAAACATAAGATGTTTAAAATCTTCAACAGGATGGATAATGCCAAGAAGTTCAAAGGGAATGGAGTGGGATTGTCTATTGTGCACCGTATCATGAAAAGGATAGGTGGAAATGTAGATTATGAGAGCAATAAAGATGGTACTTCTTTCATTTTAACGTTCAAAAAGCCTTACATTTGAGAAACTTTTAAAACGTTATTATGGTATCAGAATATCTTAAGCAAAACACGGCAGACTATCACGATGCAGCAGAAAAACTTTTTAATTCTGAAAAGATTTTCAATAAAACTTTCACTTTAGAAGATTATAAAAAAATCATTCATACCAATTACCTGATGCTTCTCCACAGTGAAGATCAAATTTTCAGCAGCCTTTCTGAGAAGTATACAGAAAAACTTCAGCTTGATGAGAGAAAGAAGCTTTCCCTTATTGAAAAAGACCTGAAAAGTCTTTCTATAGAAAACCAGACTGCTTCTCATCATCTTAAGTTTGACAATGAACATGAAGCATTGGGAGCAATGTACGTGATCGAAGGATCTACCCTTGGTGGAAATGTTATTGCGAAGCAGCTTTCCAAAACGGAGGGATTTGATGAGGTAACCTTTAATTTTTTCGGATGTTATCAGGAGAATACAGGACCAATGTGGAAGAACTTTAAAGAGGTTCTGGATACTGAAGTGCCTGAAGAAAACTACAATGAGGTGCTTTCCGGAGCGAAAAAACTATATACGTTTTTACTGAACGTCAACTAATTTCTTTTAATCCTAATTAAATTTCTGAAAAATTGCGCATTTTTTCAGGAATTGTTAAATTTGGGGAGTTTCAAATTTAAACTTAACTAACAAAAATAATTTTTAAAAAGTAACAATATGAAAGTAACTGTAGTAGGTGCAGGCGCTGTAGGAGCAAGCTGTGCAGAATACATCGCAATGAAGAACTTCTGTTCAGAAGTAGTTTTGGTAGACATTAAAGAAGGGTTTGCTGAAGGGAAAGCAATGGATTTGATGCAGACAGCATCTCTTAACGGATTTGATACAAAAATTACCGGAACAACAGGAGATTACAGCAAAACTGCAGGTTCTCATGTAGCCGTAATCACTTCAGGAATTCCAAGAAAACCTGGAATGACAAGAGAAGAATTGATCGGTATCAACGCTGGTATCGTAAAAGAAGTTACTGAAAACTTAGTAAAACATTCTCCAGAGGTAATCATCATCGTGGTTTCTAACCCAATGGATACTATGGCTTACCTGGTACACAAAACTTCAGGTCTTCCTAAGCACAAGATCATCGGAATGGGTGGTGCACTAGACTCTGCAAGATTCAAATACAGATTGGCTGAAGCATTAGAAGCTCCAATTTCTGATGTTGACGGTATGGTAATCGCTGCTCACAGTGATACAGGTATGCTTCCATTATTGAGCAAAGCGACAAGAAATGGTGTTCCTGTAACTGAATTCTTAAGCGATGAGCAACAGAAATATGTAATCGAAGAAACTAAAGTAGGAGGAGCTACTCTTACTAAATTATTAGGAACTTCTGCCTGGTATGCTCCAGGTGCAGCAGTTTCTGTAATGGTTCAGGCAATTGCATGCGACCAGAAGAAAATGATTCCTTGTTCTTTGATGCTTGAAGGTGAGTACGGTCAGAACGACATCTGCTTAGGAGTTCCTGCTATCATCGGAGCAAACGGAGTAGAGCAGATCGTAAACGTAACATTAACTGCTGAAGAGCAATTGAAATTCGCTGAAGCTGCAAACGCAGTAAGAGAGGTGAATGGAGATTTGAAATTCTAATTATTGATCCGCTTTTAAGCAGGGGTTAAAATATATAATAATAGGCTGTTTCAATTTGAAACAGCCTGTTATGTTTTTTTGGTAGTTTTTTAATTCAAGGGAACTTCTATTTTTTTATTATTAAACTTATTATAAAATTCTTGTCTTCCTTTTTTATTATAAACATATGGATCAATAAAACTCTCCGTCCAGGTATTGGATATTTCTGAAAAATCTTTTCCTATAAATTTTTCTAATTCTTCTTTTTTGACATCGATGTTATAAATTTTGTTTTCAAACGGAATCGTAATTTCTACTTCGTTGATAAAATCAAGATTTTTCATGAGCTTTACAGAGCTTTCCACTAATGTTTTCTGAATAGCATTTCCACTTGACCAATATTCTTTTAAGTATTCTTCTGTTACATTAGACTGTGGATTTAGTTCTTTATATTCAGAATAGCTTTTTACATAGGTAATATTAGCTTTCCCATCTGTCAATTCAACATTTTTCACAGACCCTCCACCTCTGAGCCTTGAAGCTTCTGTTTTTAACTTTTCTAAATTTGATTCAATCTTTGTTTGATTTAATGTTATTGTATTTTCTGCTTTTTCCTCTTTTTTTCCATTGTTGCAACTAAAAGTGATGAATGTAAGTGCAAATAGAACTAAATTGGATTGTAACTTCATATTTATTGTTTTAAAGTTGTTCAAAACTAAAAATTTTTGAAATTTTATAATTACGGGAAACCATAATTATCTTGTTGAGTGATTAAGACAGTTTCGGGGCGGCCGAAGGCCGCCC
>LAZY01000032.1 GCA_001013295.1 Chryseobacterium indologenes
GAAGCGTTTCATTATTCAGTTCGTCGATAGCCTGATGAACACCTTCCAATACCTGTGATGGGTTTTGTCCTCTCAGCAAGAGTACGATTCCTTCTACACTTTCAGGGTAATTACGTTTCCTGTCGGTATATCCCAGAATTCCTTTTCTTTCCAGATTTCCGTATTTTAATGTTCCTACATCATTCAGAAAAACAGGCACCCCGTTTTCAGTTTTTACGACAATTTTCCCCAGATCATTTAAATCTTTTACAAGACCTATTCCACGGATTACATAAGCCAGATTTCCCCGGGGCAGCATACTTCCTCCGGCACTGACGTTATTTTTGGAAATCGTTTCGGTAACTTCAGATAAGGAAAGTCCATATTGCTCAAGCTTATGAGGCTCAAGCTCAATCTGAAACTGAGTGGTAATTCCTCCAAAGTTGGTAACATCTGCAATTCCTGAAACCTGTTTGATGCGAGGGATAATGACAAATTTCTGCAAATCCGTAAGCTCCCGTAGGCTGTGATTGTTGCTTTCAATAATGTATCGGTATACTTCGCCGATAGGAGAGGTAAGGGGATCAAGCCCCGGTTGTGCACCATAAGGAAGTGTCACATCAGACAGTCTTTCCTGGATACGCTGCCTGGCCCAGTAATCATCTATTCCATCATCAAAAACGATGGTGATAATGGAGAGACCGAAAGTACTTTTGCTTCGCATCACATGCATTCCCGGAAGCCCGTTCAGGGAGCGTTCCAATGGAATGGTGATCTGTTGTTCCACTTCTTCGGCTGCCAGCCCCGGCACCTGCGTAACAACCTGTGAGGTAACGTCGGCAATATCAGGATAAGCTTCTACCGATAGTTTGGTCCAGGAATAATACCCGAAGAATCCTAGTAAGAGGAAGAGGGCCAGCATCAGCCATCTCTTCTGTATAGAGAGTGTAAGTAATTGCTTCATAGTTATTTATTGATATAAAGTGTCATATAAAGTATAGCTGTTTGGAATTTCCGTATACTTTATGCGTTTTCATTATACATTCAACCTTATTTTGCATCCAGCATATAAATTCCACCTTCAGTCATAATGGTTTCCCCAGCTTTCAAGCCTGAAAGCACCCTTGTTGTTTTCTGATCTGTTTCTCCTGTGGTAACTGAACGTTTGGCAAATTGATTCTTGCCCGTTTTTACCCATACATATTGTGAGCTATCGTTCTGCATCAGAGCGCTAACAGGAATCATGATTGTTTTTTCAGGAGTTGTGGAGAAGTTGACCGTAGCATACATTCCGGGTTTAAGCCTTCTGTCGGGATTGTCACATTCGATAAGGACTTTTATACTTCGGGTACTTTCATCAACAACTTCATTGATATGATATACTTTCCCGGTAATATTCCGGTCCGGATAAGCGCTTACTTTTACCGATACGTTATCACCGATATTCACAAAACGGATGTCTTTTTCCTTTACATCTCCGGAGATCCATACTTTTGATAATTCTGCAATAATGATGACTGGCTCTGCATCACTTTTCAGGAATTGGCCGTTCACAATTTTGTTGGAAATAATTTCTCCGCTGATCGGAGCTCTTACAATAAGCGGACTTCCTATGCCGCCGCCTTTACTGTTGTATACCTTTAAAGCTGAAGAAGCATTAGACAATGAGGTTTTTTTATTTTTAAAATCGGTTTCCGCCTCATCCAGTTCTTTCTGAATACCTACACCATGTTTTACCAGATCCTGCTGGCGTTTGTAGTTTTTCTCTGCCAGCTGTACATCATTCAGGGCATCCGTATAATCTTTCTGAACCGAAAAGTAATCAGAGGAAAGGATTTCAAAAAGGGGACTGTTTGCTGAAACATTTTGCCCGAGCCGGATAAACGATTGGGTGATTCTTCCTGAAAACGGACTGGCAATTTCTGCATAATGATTGGGGATTGCCTGGATTGTTCCGGCAGAAACAACGCCATCACTGTGTTCCTGCTCGGTAACCGTTTCGGTTTTGATTTTTTTGAAAACAGGGTTGTTTTCCGGAACGATGACGTTGTTTCCTTTTATCAGAAGGTCCTGATCCTGGGAGGCTTCACTCTTGGGGTTTTTACAGGAAATAACCAATGTCAAAAGTACGATCGTTAATACTGTTTTTCTCATATAAGTTGTTTGTAACCAATTATTTAATTCTAGTTTTTGTTTCGGCTGAGTTTGGGCTTTAAAATTGTATTTGCAGTATCCAATTCTGATCCTGATCCTGCTCAATAAACATAAGTGCTTCTATGCTACAGCCATTGCCCAAATTTGTTGATGAACCAATGTTTTACCGATTGGGTAAGAATGCAGTATCCTGTGAGGATGGCAACCAGATAAGGGAAATAGCTTAAAGGTAATGCCTGCATTTTCAGATATTCAGCCAAAGGGGTGAAAGGGATCATTATCCCGGCCAGCATGATTAAACTGGTTAATGCAACTACCGGAGCCGCTGCCCAGCTCTGGATAAACGGAATTTTTTTTGTTCTGATAATATGAACAATCAGGGTCTGGGAAAGTAATCCCTCCACAAACCATCCGGTCTGAAACAAGCTCTGGTGCTCCGGAGTATTGGCTTTAAAAATAAAGAACATGACAGCAAACGTTACATAGTCGAAAATGGAACTCAATGGTCCTATATACAGCATAAATTTTTTAATGCTGCCGGCTTCCCATTTTTTCGGTTTTTCCAAAAAATCTTTATCCATGGTATCCCAGGGAATGGATGATTGTGATACATCATACAATAAATTCTGGGTAAGAATCTGTAACGGAAGCATGGGTAGAAACGGAAGTAATGCACTCGCTCCGATCATACTGAACATATTCCCGAAATTGCTGCTGGCCGTCATTTTGATATATTTGATGATATTTCCGAAGGTTCTTCTGCCGTAGATGACTCCGCTTCGAAGTACCATTAAGTCTTTTTCGAGAAGGATGATGTCTGCACTTTCTTTGGCAATATCAGCTCCTGTATCTACAGAAATTCCCACATCTGCTTCTTTGATGGCTGCCGCATCATTAATTCCGTCGCCCATGAATCCTACAGTATGACCTTTAGATCTCAATATTTTTACAATACGCTGCTTCTGTAACGGGCTCACTTTGGCAAAAACGGAATACAGATCCATGTCTTTGCTGAGTTCTTCATCCGTTAGATTTTCAAGTTCATCACCGAGCATAATTGTATTGATCGGAATACCCACGTCATGACATATTTTTTTAGCCACAATATCATTATCTCCCGTTACTACTTTTACCTCTACACCTAGTTTATGCAAAGCTTTGATGCTGGGCTCAGCTGATGGTTTGGCAGGATCAAGAAATCCTATAAAGCCGGTAAGGGTGAGCTGGTTTTCATCTGCGACAGAATAATTCAGCGGGTGATTTCCATCAAATTCCCGGATAGCCACTAATAATACCCGTAATCCTTCTGCATTGAGCTTTTCAGACATTCTGATAATCTGTTCTTTCATCAGATCGTCTAATGGAACAATGTTGTCATTTTCGATGTGAAGACTATGATCTTCTCCCGGGTCCAGTGCATAGTGGCATAGTGAAAGCATTTCTTCTACTGCGCCTTTGGAAATCATCAGATGTTTTCCTTTGGAGGTATTCAGGACTACGGACATTCTTCTTCTTTCAAAATCAAAAGGGATCTCGTCTACCTTCAGATAAAGCTCGTCTGCTTTCATTAAATTATGAACTTCGGCATGGTCCAGAACCGCCTGATCCAACAGATTTTTAAGACCTGTCTGGTGGAAACTGTTGAGGTAAGCCCATTTCAACACTTCATCATCTTCAAGTCCACGAACGTTGAAGTGGGTTTCCAAAACGATTTTATCAAGGGTCAGTGTTCCTGTTTTATCTGTGCAGAGTACATCCATCGCTCCGATATTCTGAATGGCATTCAGTCGTTTTACGATCACTTTCTTTTTGCTCATATTAACGGCTCCTTTGGCAAGGTTTGCCGTAACAATCATAGGAAGCATTTCAGGCGTAAGTCCTACGGCTACAGCGATCGCAAATAATAAAGCCTGCATCCAGTCACCTTTTACCAGTCCGTTGATCAGGAAAATAATTGGGGTCATCACCAGCATAAATCTGATAAGAAGAAAGCTTACCTTGTTCACTCCGATGTCGAAAGCCGTTTCAGGTCTTTTGGAAACCAGGCTTCTGCTGATGCTTCCGAAATAAGTGAAAATCCCGGTATTGGCAACTAATACTGTTGCAGAGCCGCTTACCACATTGGTCCCCATGAAACATATATTCTGGAGGGTGAGTGGGTTTTTATCTTTGGCATCACGGATGGGAAATGCATTTTTCTCTACAGGTAATGCTTCTCCTGTAAGAATAGATTCACTGATGAAAAGGTCCTTGCTTTTCAGAATTCTGCAATCGGCAGGAACCATATCTCCTGCGGAAAGGATAACAAGGTCTCCGGGAACAATTTCCGTGATCTCTATTTCTTCACTGTCTTTAAATTTTCTTTTGGTAAGACAGCTTGTTTTTACCATTTTCTTTAAAGCTTCAGCAGCCTTATTGCTTCGGAACTCCTGAATAAAACGTAAAGTTGTGCTAAACAGAAGCATGACCGAAATAATGATGCTGGTACTGAGATCCTTTTCTTCTGCAGGCGCAAGAATAACATCAATGAATAATGAAATCACAGCGATACAGGCCAGAATATAATTGAAAGGATTAAAGAAAGAATGGGCAAACTGTTTCAGCCATGAGGGGGCTTTCTGGGTTGCAATTTCATTTCTTCCATAAATTTTCAAACGGTCTCTTACCGTATTTTCACTGAGTCCTTCTTCCGAAGTTTCCAGCATAGCATAAATCATTTTTTCGTTCTCACCTGCAGCTTCTTTCAGTTTTACAAGAGCCGCTGAATTGAGATTTTTGTTTGAAGATTTTTTTAACATAGCTTCAGCTGTTGTTCAAATGTTATAAATCGTTTTCTGTTCCTATAATTTCCCAGCTTACTTTGATGACTTTATCTTCAATTGTAAGTCTGCTGGCTGTTTTTTCCATGAAGCTGTCCTGTGGGGTAGAAGCATGAACTTCTGCTGTGATGATAGCATTCTCGGGAACTCCGTTGTCGTCGCTGGTAAGGGATTTTAAGAGCACTTTATCATTTCCACTCAGAGACTGCATCAGCTGTACCCGGACGTGATTTTCTACCTCGCTTTTGCATTTGATGCTGATCAAATATTCGGTGTAATCATTTCTGCTGCTGATATTGTTTCCAAGTTTTACTCCCAATGGACGGAGAATAAGATGAGTGAGAATAATAAAACCACTGGTAATAGCCGCTTCAAAAGGAAGACCCAGTGCAGAGAGTGCACCTACAGATGCAGAACACCAGATGGTAGCTGCTGTATTGAGCCCCCGAACGGTAAGACCGTCCTTCATAATGACGCCACCTCCCAGAAAGCCGATACCGCTTACGATATAAGAAGCGATTCTGCCTGTAGCATCACCGCCGATCCTGATAGACAGAAGAACGAATGCTGCAGAGCCCAGACATACAAGTGTATTGGTACGAAGGCCTGCACTTTTCTGACGCCATTGTCGTTCAAAACCGATACTGGCGCCCAGGGCAAATGCTGTGAAGAGACGAAGTGTAAATTCTAATGTGGTCATAACCTTTCTGTTTTAGAGCATTCAGCCGGTATACAGAAAGGTATACTGCTGAATACTTAGTTGCTTTTTCGATGATGTGATGAATCAGTATCCATAGTGATTTTTATCTGCTGCAAAGGTAATCCTGCTATCAGAGAGAAGCCGTTAGAAAAGCTTTAGAATATTATTAGAAAACTATTAGAAAGAAAGTAATTTTGTACAGTACCCATGAATTTGGAAAAATAAACAGGAATCTGTATCCATTCTGGAAATCAAAATTTCAATACATTTGCGGGCAAACTCTTATAAATTGCAAATTTTCAGCGGTAATTTATAATACAAAGTTCGCTTAAGTCCGGAAATTCCTTTCCAAAAATGGTTGATAACAAGATAAGATTTTAGAAATGAAAAATTCAAACATAGCGATACCTGCAACGCTTTTAGCCATTATCTGTGTTCAGGGAGGTGCTTCTATTGCGAAGCAGCTCTTTCCTCTGATAGGACCTATCGGAACCGTTACTTTGAGGATTGTATTATCAGCTATTTTGCTTACGGTGATCAACCGTCCGAAATTTTCACAGTTTACCGCACAAAAATGGAAATACTGTGCCCTATACGGTATAGGTCTGGCAGCGATGAATCTTATTTTTTATATGGCGATTCAAAGAATTCCATTAGGATTGGCGGTTACAGTAGAGTTTGCAGGCCCTTTATTTCTTGCGTTGGCTCTTTCCCGTAAATTATTGGATGTAGTCTGGGCGTTACTGGCCTGTGTTGGAATTTTACTGATTGTACCGTGGAAAAGTGATCATGTTGACCTTGTAGGGTTGGGTCTGGCTTTTCTGGCAGGGATATTCTGGGCGATTTATATTGTAATGGGCGGAAAGGTTTCCAAAATAATGGATGGTAAAGACGCGGTTACCACAGGGATGCTATTCGCCAGCCTGGTGATTATCCCTTTTACAATATGGGATGGAGCAGTATTTAATCTCACTCCGGCAATTTTTGTGAAAGGTCTGGGAGTTGCAATTTTGTCAAGTGCATTGCCGTTTTCTTTAGAAATGATGGCGTTGAAAAGGCTTCCTGCCAAAACATTCAGTATTCTGATGAGCCTGGAACCTGCGTTTGCAGCTCTTTCCGGATTGGTATTTCTGGCAGAAGAATTAACATTCCTGCAATGGATTTCTATTTCCTGTGTAATAGCAGCCAGTATTGGAACGACTGTTTTCAACAAAGGTTCTGTTGCTTAAAAAGAAGTTTTTAAAACCATTAAGAGATGTTTAGATTTTAAGATAAATTAAGGTTCAAATAAATTTGAATGAAGCATTCTCCTTAATAAATATCTTCAGATATTTTCTTGATACTCTTAACCACTTAATATTCCTTAATGGTTAAAAAAGGCTTGATTCAAAAAATTAAGTGAGGTTTTCAAGGTCAAATATTACTGTAAAAATAGTTGCATTATCTTCCGATGTTACGGTAATAATGGCATTGTGAAGAAGAATGATTTTTTTTGTAAGGAAAAGTCCAATACCGTATCCCTTCTCTTTTCTTGAGTTTTCACTTCTGTAAAAAGGCTCAAAAATATGCTGTAAATCTTCCTGAGAGATAGTGATTCCTGTATTTGAAAAATTGATGTACAGCTTTTTGGCATTCACTTTTACGTCAATAGAACATACATGCTCCGGCGAATATTTGCAGGCGTTATCAATAAGATTATTAAAAGCAACCTGTAGCAGGTACTCATTTCCCTGGATGGTCAGCTGATGCTCATCTATCGTATCTTCAATATTCAGCAAAACTTTATAGCCGGAATTTTCCCGGATAATCTTAGTATAGGATTCCAGAAGCACCTCGTCAAGCCTTACTTCAGAAAAGCTGATTTCATTGGGGTCATAGCTTGCTTTGGCAAGATCCATCAGGCTGTTGGATAATTTGACCATGTTTTTTGCATCATCCAGGGCATAACTGATGGTTTGTTGGTACTGCTCTCTGGTCAGTTCTTTTTCAGAAGCGAGTTCAAGTTCTGTGATAATTGCTGATAAAGGCGTCCGGAGTTCATGAGAAATATTGGAGACAAAATGTTTTTGAGAGTCAAATGAATTTTCCAGACGTTCCAGCATTCCATTAAAGTTTTGGGCAAGCTCACCGAGTTCATCCTTTTCTCCGGTTGTTTTGAGGCGTAGCTGTAATTTCCCAGCTGTGATTTTCTTGATCTGATCTACCATTTCACTGAGCGGGCTCAGGGCTTTTTTAGAAAGAAAGATTCCTGCCAGATAAATAAGAATTAGAATACTGATAAAAGATGCAATACTGATGGTCAGCAGATGAGAAAGATATTCATACCCGTATTTATCATACGAGGCGGCAGTTACAGCGTAGGATTTTCCATTATAGTGGTACACCATTCCTACGACCTGTAGATTATCCAGAAAGAAGCTGATTTTCTTTTTCTGAAAGATACTGGAAAGCATTTCAGGAGTTTCTTTTACATAATCTACCTTGGCATCATCATGGTAAATGAGCTGATGATCGGCATTGTAGATGGCAACCTGCACTTCATTCAGGGTTCTGTTGTTATTTTTATAAAGTTTATGCATTTCCTGTTCAGGAAGTGAACTTTGGAAATAGAGATCTGCCTTGGCTATGGCTTCATTTTGCAGCTCACCGTAAAAAGAGGTTTCTCTTGCTTCTTTTGATGAATAATAAATGGAGAAACTGTAAACGCCTAAAAGCATTGCCGTGATTAACGTAAAAAGCAGTGTGAGCCTGGTTCTTATTTTCATCCGTCTATTTTTAATTCATCCAATGATTTATTGTATAAGTCCGGATTCATAGTCCTTTTTGAGGATGAACCCCATTCCTGCTTTAGTATGAATAAGCTTGCTGTCAAAATCCCTATCAATTTTCTTTCGCAGATAATTGATGTATACGTCTATGAAATTAGTCCCTGTATCAAAGTGGGTTTCCCATACTTTTTCTGCAATTTCGCTGCGGGAAAGAACCCTTTCAGAATTTTCGAGCATGAATTTCAAGAGGTTGAATTCTTTTGGAGTCAATTTGATAGGAGTATGATCCCGGCTGACTGTTTTCTGCTCCAGGTTCATTTCAATGCCTTCATATTTTAAGACAAAAACTTTCTGTTGTTTCTGTTGTGAAAAACGCTTCAGTAAGACCTTGATTCTTGCTGCCAATTCACGCATTTCAAAAGGTTTGGTCATATAATCATCGGCTCCGGCATCAAATCCTTCCAGTTTATCATCGGTAGTTCCCAGCGCAGTAAGCATGACTACCGGAAGATTGGGTTTTAATGTCTTTATTTCGTTACAGAATTCGAGACCGCTTTTTTTAGGGAGTATAATATCAGTTACCACCAGGTCAAAATTGTTTTGCAGTGCCAATTTCAAACCTGTCATTCCATCATATGCAGTGGTCACTTCAAATTCAGATTCCTGAAGCCCTTTTGTGATAAGTTGGGAAAGCCTGTCGTCGTCTTCAACTAATAAAATATGTGGCATAAGAATGTTGGAATGTTTGGGTGATCTGCAGAATAGCTCAATACTCTTCACAAATGTAATGAATTCTATTTTGTAATTTTGGGCCGAAACAATAATTGGATGTCAGAATTTAAAAAATCATTAAAAGAAAGAATTAAAAAGAATAGTCTGGTGGGAATACTGTCCCTTTTCATCCTGTTGCTGACAGGTTGTGCTTCTTCTCAGACGTCTTCACTTAAAAACGGGGATCTACTTTTTGTAACAGCAAAAGAAACAGGACTTTCCGGGGCTATCAATAATGTAACCCAAAGGCAGAAAACAGCTTCTTTTGATCATATTGGTATTCTGGAAAAAGAAGGGAATAGGATGTTTGTATTGCATGCAGCACCAAAGGGAGGTTCTCAAAAGCAGACTTTGAAGGATTTTATCAAAGATCAGGAAACAGACGGGCAGAAAGTTATCATATATCGCTTAAAGACGGAATATCAGAGAGCAATTCCGCAAGCTCTTGAAAAAGCTAATTCAATGCTTGGTAAACCTTATAATTTCAATTATATCCTGGATGAAAATTCTTATTACTGCTCAGACTTTATCGAAAGAGCTTTCAGAGAAAATTATATATTCAAATTAGAACCCATGACATTTATTGATCCTAAAACCGGAAAAACCAATACATTCTGGGAAGAATTTTATAAAAAGAAAAATTTAAAAGTACCCGAAGGAGAACCGGGATGTAATCCTAACGGGCTGGCAGGCTCAGATAAATTGGAAAGAATAGGAGCGTTGTAAAGATAAAGAGAAGCTGAAAAAGCTTTTTTTTTGTTAAATTTTAAAAAATATTAGTCTACTAATTTGGTAGACTAATATTTTTTTATATTTTTGTCACAGATTTAAATGCAGAGCGCAATATGATCTGAGCGTATTTAACCCAAAATGTTTAACGATGATTACACCTAACCCTAGTCTGCAGGTTTTTCAAAATAAACTGAACCTGCCTAAAAAAGAATTATTACTGGAAATAGAATTGAATGGCAAAATGAAATTTGAGCATTTAATGAATACCATTTATAATCAGATGGGGATATGTCATAGAGTGTTGTCAGCCAATGTGGAATATGTAAACGGATATAGTTTTGGTACAATACAGTTGTATATTAATGTCAATTCAGAAGATTATCAGCAACTTGAGTTCTATCTGAATAAAAATAAACTTATCAATACTGCAGTGGAATATACTTGTAGATCCTATTTTTAAGTGAGATTCATATAGTTTTAATTACCAAAGTGTCCGGTTCTTTTATCGGGCACTTTTTATTTTTAATGCTTGTGGAGGTTATACGGATATTTTAGAATAAAGAATGAAGAGTAAAGAGGGGGAATTCATTAGAAAGTTTCCAATTCAGATAATAATGATAATTGAAGGGCGAGAATTTGACGGGTGGTCAAAAAAAGCGCCCAGATCTCTCTGAGCGCTCTATAGTAATAAAAATAATTTTAAATTCTTTCAATATCAGCACCAATGGCTTTCAGTCTTCCGTCGATATTTTCATATCCTCTGTCGATCTGTTCGATATTGTGGATAATTGATTTTCCTTCTGCGGAAAGGGCTGCAATCAAAAGGGCATTTCCGGCTCTGATGTCCGGGGAAACCATGGTTGTTCCTCTTAACGGAGCTTCCTGATTCAATCCGATTACTGTTGCTCTGTGTGGATCACATAAAATGATCTGAGCTCCCATATCGATCAGTTTATCAACGAAGAATAATCTTGATTCAAACATTTTCTGATGAACAAGAATACTTCCTTTTGCCTGAGTGGCTACTACTAAGATAATTGATAATAAGTCCGGAGTGAATCCAGGCCATGGTGCATCCGAAATCGTAAGGATAGATCCATCAATAAATTTCTGGATTTTATAATGTTCCTGAGCTGGAATATAAATGTCATCACCGCTTTGCTCAAGCTGAATTCCTAATTTTCTGAAAGTATTTGGGATAACGCCAAGTTGGTTCCAGTTTACATTTTTGATGGTAATTTCAGATTTCGTCATAGCCGCAAGACCGATCCATGATCCGATTTCCACCATATCCGGAAGCATTGTGTGTTCCGTTCCTCTAAGATAATCTACTCCTTCAATCGTAAGCAGGTTAGATCCGATTCCTGAAATATTAGCTCCCATTCTGTTCAGCATTTTACATAATTGCTGAAGGTAAGGTTCGCAGGCAGCGTTATAAATTCTTGTTTTTCCTTTTGCTAAAACAGCAGCCATTACAATATTAGCTGTTCCGGTTACAGAAGCCTCTTCCAATAGGATGAATTTTCCTGTAAGTTCTTTTGCTTTTAGAGAGTAGAAATATTCTTCCTCATCATAGTGGAATTCAGCACCAAGTTCAACCAATCCCTGGAAGTGTGTATCCAATCTTCTTCTTCCGATCTTGTCACCACCCGGAGTCGGCATATAGGCTTCACCATAACGGGCTAACATTGGCCCCATCAACATGATTGATCCACGAAGCTTGGCCCCGTCTTTTTTAAATTCGTTGGATTTTATATAATCAAAGTTTACTTTATCAGCCTTGAAAGTATAGTCTCCATGACCGTTTTTAGTAACTTTTACTCCAAAATCTCCAAGGATTTCAATCAGTCTGTTCACGTCATGAATATCCGGGATATTTTTAATTCTTACTTCTTCGTCGGTCAACAGCACCGCACATAAAATCTGTAGAGCCTCATTTTTGGCTCCTTGTGGAGTTATTTCACCCTGCAGTCTTTTTCCTCCTCTTATTTGAAATGTTCCACTCATTATTTTCTGTTTTTATGATTGTTATTATGCCTTCTTTTGTTAGGCTGGTTATTGTTATTATTTTTATTATTGCTGTTGTTCCTGTTGTTATTGTTGTTATTTCGGTTGTTGTTGTTACTTGTGTAATAGATTTTACTTTTCTCAAGAGAATCTATTCCTGTAAGATCCAACCTGTTTTCAGACAGTTCCTTCAGGTGGCGGAAAATAACATCATCCGTCACATGTTCTTTATTATAGACATTATAGGATTTCTTCATATTGTTGGCAATCACTTCGATAAGGGCTTCTTTTTCGTCACCCGTTTCAAGTTCAATTGCTTTTTCGATCAATTGAAGAATACTTTTTCCGTAAAACTTAAAGTCACCCTGAAGTTTTGGATATTCCATTCTTTTTGGCTTTTCTGCCAATTGTTCCATGGTAGGGAAAGGATAAGGAGAATCTACATCTAGGTCATGATTGGCCAGAATATAAAGATGATCCCAAAGTTTATGTTTATAATTTTCTTCGTCGCGAAGTTGTGGGTTTCTCTGACCCATAAAATCGATGATTGCCATAGCCATTTCGTTCCTTTCCTCTTTGGTAGGAAGTTCTTTGCAGCGCTCAACCAACTGTTGTATAATTCTGCCGTATTCCGGCATATGAAGCTGAGTTTTTTGGGTATTGTATTCCATAGTATGCAAATATATGGATTAAAAGAAAAATTGTTTCGGGAATCTTAAAAATTTATGATTTTTTAATGAAAATTTCAAATGAATTTCTTCATGATTCATTATTTAGAATGAAAATATTTCCCGTTAAATTGAATTTGTTTTTAATAAAAATGTAACTTGGTTAATGAATTCATAATTAAGTGTTACGATGAAAAAAACATATTTTTTCCTTTCCCTGCTGGCTTTAGCGCTTGTAAGCTCATGCCGCAATAATGATGAAATGATTACTGAGCCTTCTCAAAAAGAAGAAGTGCACAACAAGATTGTAAACGTTACCAATCATGACGGCAGACCTTTCAGTACCGGAAAAGGTTCCGGGGCTGTACAAGGTAAATTTGTAGCCGGCCCAGGTGGTGGAGTTCTTATGCAGGGGTTCTACTGGGATGTTCCGGATGGAGGAAACTGGTGGAACACGGTGAAAGATAAACTGACGGCCTGGTCTAATGCCGGAATTGGTGCTGTATGGCTTCCTCCAGCTTCAAAAGCTCAGAATGGTGCTTATTCTATGGGGTATGACCCTACCGATTATTATGATTTTGGAGATTATAACCAGAATGGAAGTGTGGAAACCCGTTTCGGATCGAGAGCAGAACTGGAAGCACTGATTACCAAAGCCCACACAGAAAATATGCAGGTATATGCAGATATTGTGATCAATCACAACAGTGGCGGACAGTCTGAGGCCAATCCTTTTACCGGAACTAATACATGGACCAATTTTTCAGGAGTAGCCTCTGGTAAATTTAAAAGAAGCTACAACGATTTCTATAAAAATGCGTACGGAAATAATGACGAAGGTTCCTTTGGCGGTTTTCCGGATCTGTGTCATGCTAACCCTTATGTACAGGACTGGCTGTGGGGAAGAGATGATTCTGTCGCCAAATATTATAAAAATGTGATGAAATTCGATGGCTGGAGGTTCGATTATGTGAAAGGTTTCGGTCCGTGGGTGGTTAATACCTGGAATTCTAAAGTAGGAGGATTCTCTGTTGGGGAATTATGGGATTCTAACGTGAATACATTAGAATGGTGGGCGAATAATGCGAACAGCTCCGTCTTTGATTTTGCCGCTTACTATAAAATGGATGAAGCTTTTGACAATGGAAATCTAAACGCCCTGAATGATGATATGATGTGGAAAAGAAATCCTTACAAAGCGGTAACCTTTGTTGCTAATCATGACACGGATATTATCTACAACAAAATGCCGGCCTATGCTTATATTTTAACCCATGAAGGCTATCCTACGATTTTTTACCGGGATTATGAAGAATGGCTGAATAAGGAAAGACTGAATAATCTGATATGGATTCATAATAATAAAGCTACGGGAACAACATCTATTTTATATACCGATAATGATGAATACATTGCAAGACGTAACGGCTACAACGGAAATCCCGGACTGGTTGTTTATATCAATACTTCCTCAAGCTGGCAGGAAAGATGGATTCAGACTAATTGGGCAAGTCAGCAGGTTAAAGATTTTACAGGCAGTTCAAGTTGGTATCCTACCACCCAGGCCGATAAATGGGTGAAGATTCAATGTGCTCCGAATTCTTATTCTGTTTGGTCACTGAATCAATAAATAATCATTTAAAGTTAAAATATAAAGGTACAAAAAAGACTGCTTCATTATTGGAGCAGTCTTTATCTTTTTATGGCAAGTATTTATCTACTTGTCTCACGAATGAAATTTTTTCAAACCTGGATAAATTTCTTCTTCTGATGCTGATCCGGCAGATAGCATTTCTGATTGGCCAGTTTCATCCGGTTTCTGGAAATCATATCATATACTTTATCATTCAGAAAAGTTGGGAAAGCTTTTCCAATAAAAGAAAGTTTGTAAATTCCGCCCAATAAATTGGCAATCGTCAGTACTGCCCGCGATTTTATTAAGTAATATTTTTTCGGTTTCCAAAGATACATGGTATTGAACTCTTTTGTATTCAGCCCCCTTTCAGAAAGAAACTGCTGCCCGAATTCCGATTGTAATGAGGCAAACATGAATTGATCTTTCCTGTCTCTTTCCAGAATCCACTGAACCCAGAAATTACAGACACCGCAATCTCCGTCAAAAAATACAATATGTTTGTTCTCCCAGTTCTCCATGACTTTTATTTATTAAACATAATTCCCCTTTCAGTATCTTCTTTTACCCTTTTGAAATATTGAACAAGATCCGCACGCTGCTCATCAGAGAGTTTGGCGTTTTGATGTCCCAGATAATAAGACTCGAGAGGCATTTCTTTTTTTTCAACCATTTCTATACATTCATCCAACTTATGAATCTGTCTTTTAGGTTCATATACTGCAAAGGTAGAAAAATTAAGATGTTTCCTGCCTTCATCAATATGATTTTTTACCCACCATGAAGCTGGAGAAATATTGGTATACCACGGATATTTTGTTTCGTTGGAATGGCAGTCGTAGCATGAAGTTCTGATGATTTTTGCTGTTTTTTCCGGAGTGTTTTTAATCTTCAGAAAATCCATTCCCGGTGTAGGAAGAGGATTGGTTTTGTCGATAGGAAAAAACTGAATGATAATGAATGCTACGAGAATGATAACCAGTACTTTTTTCATAGATGTTCATGTTTCTTAGGATAAAGATAGTTAAATTTTTTTTGATGAAGTAAGGAAGAATTGGAAGAGAAAAGTACTTCAATACAGGCTTAAAATATTCTATGAGTTGACCTGTTTTTAAACAAGAAAAACCTTATTAATAGAAAATTCTTTCTTCTTCTTTTGCTTTAAAATGTCTTAAACTTATTTTCCGTCTGAAATAGACTTCCAACTTCCAGCCTATTCTTACCTTGAGTTATTCTAAATAGAGCCAAGTTGGCTGAATGGATTTAAAAAATGACTAACTTAATACCACAATTATGTCTTAGCCGTGATGCTGTCGAAAATATCTATTTATAGTTTTTGACTATCGTTGAAATAAAAATTAATAGATTGTATTTATTAAGTAAACGTTGTAGGTTTGTGATGTTCTTACAACAGAGAATTGAAACTGTATTAATCAATAATAAAATAAACGACAATGGAAAAAGATTTGAATGACATCAGCAAATGCCCGTTTCACAACGGAACAATGAAGAAGAATAATGTAGCGGGAGGGGGAACTCAGAATTCAGATTGGTTTCCTTATCAGCTCAGAGTAGATCTTCTGCGCCAGCATTCGTCACTGTCTGATCCTATGGATAAAGATTTTGACTATGCCAAAGCTTTTGAAAGCCTTGATCTTGAAGCGGTAAAAAAAGACCTTCATGCATTAATGACTGATTCTCAGGATTGGTGGCCGGCTGACTTTGGCCATTACGGACCTTTGTTTATCCGTATGGCATGGCATAGTGCCGGAACTTATCGTGTAGGAGACGGAAGAGGGGGAGCAGGAGCAGGACAGCAGCGCTTTGCACCGCTCAACAGCTGGCCGGATAATGTAAGCCTTGATAAAGCAAGAAGATTACTATGGCCAATCAAACAAAAATACGGAAGAAATATTTCATGGGCTGACCTTCTGATTCTTACCGGAAATGTAGCTCTTGAATCAATGGGCTTTAAAACATTTGGATTTGCAGGTGGACGTGCAGATGTCTGGGAACCGGATTCCGATGTATATTGGGGATCGGAAAAAACATGGCTGGGAGGTGATGTGCGTTATGCTCACGGTTCAGAAGGAGCTGTAGAGGGGCATTCGGCAGTGCTTCCTACAGATGATAATGCAGATGGTGATATTCATTCAAGAAATCTTGAAAATCCATTGGCTGCAGTACAAATGGGATTGATCTATGTAAACCCTGAAGGACCTGATGGAAATCCTGATCCTATTGCAGCTGCCAAAGATATTCGTGACACATTCGGACGTATGGCCATGAATGACGAAGAAACGGTTGCATTGATTGCAGGAGGACATACTTTTGGTAAAACTCACGGGGCAGGACCGGCAGATCATGTTGGTAAAGAACCGGAAGGGGCAGGCATTGAACAACAAGGTTTAGGATGGGCAAGTACCTATAAATCAGGAAGCGGAAGAGATGCTATTTCCAGCGGTCTTGAAGTAACCTGGACAGAAACTCCTACGCAATGGAGTAATTATTTCTTTAAAAATCTTTTTGAAAACGAATGGGAGCTTACAAAAAGCCCTGCCGGAGCTCATCAATGGGTAGCAAAAGACGGAGCAGACATCATTCCCGATGCATTTGATTCTTCTAAAAAACATAAACCAACCATGCTTACAACAGACCTTTCATTGAGACTGGATCCTGTTTACGAAAAAATTTCAAGACACTTCTACGAAAATCCTGATGCCTTTGCCGATGCTTTTTCAAGAGCCTGGTTTAAACTGACTCACAGGGATATGGGACCTCGTTCCCGTTACCTTGGACCGGATGTACCGCAGGAAGAGCTGCTTTGGCAGGATCCGATTCCTGCAGTGAATCATGAATTGGTTGATGCAGCAGATGTTGAAGGTCTTAAATCTAAAATTTTAAATTCCGGACTGAGCATTTCCGAGTTGGTATCTACAGCCTGGGCTTCAGCTTCTACTTTCAGAGGAAGTGATAAACGTGGTGGTGCCAATGGAGCAAGAATCAGACTGGAACCTCAAAGAAACTGGGAAGTGAATAATCCTTCACAACTGAATAAAGTACTGGGAGTATTGGAAGGAATTCAGAAAGAATTCAACGATGCTCACAATGGAGGTAAGAAAATATCATTAGCAGATATGATTGTGTTAGCAGGAAATGCAGCCGTAGAAGCTGCCGCAAAAAATGCTGGTCATGAAGTGAAAGTTTCTTTTGCTCCGGGAAGAATGGATGCCACTCAGGAACAGACAGATGTAGAATCTATGGGGTATCTTGAACCTGCTGCTGACGGATTCCGTAATTATCTGAAAAGAAAATATACCGTATCTACAGAATCTTTATTAATTGATAAAGCTCAGTTATTGACGCTTACTGCACCGGAACTGACAGTTCTGGTAGGGGGAATGCGTGCTTTAGATACCAATTTTGACGGGTCTAAACATGGAGTATTTACCAGCCGTCCGGGAACACTTACCAATGATTTCTTTGTAAATCTTCTTGATATGGCAACCCAATGGAAAGCTATGTCGGATGATAAAGAATTGTATATGGGAAGTGATCGTTCATCCGGACAGCCAAAATGGACGGCCACCCGTGCCGACCTTGTTTTCGGATCCAATTCTGAATTGAGAGCAGTGGCTGAGGTGTATGGAAGTGCAGATGCACAAGGTAAATTTGTGAATGACTTTGTCGCAGCATGGACGAAGGTGATGAATCTGGACAGGTTTGATCTGATGTAATAAAAAGTAATTTGAAATAGTAAAAGACAGCAGTGGTGCTGTCTTTTTTTGTTTCTGAAAAACAATTAGTATTATTCTATTTATTCAGTATCGGAAGGGTAAGGTGGGAGTATCAACTTTAAAGAATTGATATAATCCTCTTCAAAATAAATTGCTCTTATTTCTTTATATAAAAAAGTTTCCAATTGCAGCCAGACTGCACTTGGGCTAAACAGGTGGACCCTGAAAGAATGTTTTCTAATGCTATTGATCTTACCAATAAAAGCCATGTGATGATCCTTGATCTCAACTCTGATAATTCCGATTTTAGATTGTAAATCAGCCAACAGTTTTTCATTGTCATCAAGAGTCAGTATTGGACTTTTCACCGAAATAACTCCTTTTAGTTGTAATATCCGCTCCTTAAACTGCTCTTCTTCAGTGATCTCGATGCCAGCTATATATCTTTTGTTGATGATTACATAACCATCTGTCATATAGTCAACAGGAATGTATTTTAAATAACACCAGTCATCTGAAATATCAATGACGATCCCCTGAAAATATGCTTTGCTCTTTAATGTAATTGAAACGACTTTATTGATGAGGTTTTCCGTATTCATGCTTATAATGTTTTCAGAAAATAAATATATAAAAATGGAGAGTAAAATGTTACTATGGCTGTTTTATATTTTATGAGTGAATGATGGGTATTTCATTCTTATAAGGCTTTAAAATAATGCTCATTTTTCCATCAAAAAATTCGTTCTGAATTAAAAATGTAAAATACACACTTATGTGAATTTTACATTAAATCCCGTTAATATTGACCTCTGATTTTATAAGAAATGCTAGTTTCGTAAAGCGTTTATCAACGTGGACTAATTACTAACTCAAAAGGAATACGAGAATGAAAAAACTTTATCTCGGTGCATATACCTTATGCGCAGTCTTTGGCGTGTCCGCTCAGGAAGTAGTGTGGCAGAAAGACATCAAATCCTCTACTCAGGATTTTCTAAGCCAGATTACCACCACCATTGATCAGCAGTATCTTATCACCGGAAGCTCTATTCAAAGCGATAAACAACAGGCTTCAGGCAGTAAGCAAAACAATGGCTACGATTTCCATCTGGTAAAACTCAATCAGCAAGGTGATGAAGTCTGGGAAAAGTATTTCTCAGGGCAGAATCATGACTATTTATCGGCAACAGTTACCACTCAGGATGGCGGATTCCTTTTGGCAGGAACCTCTTATTCCGGAAAGGGATTGGATAAAAAAGAAGATTCTAAAGGAGGTTCAGACATCTGGCTGATCAGGATCAATGAATTTGGTGATGAATTATGGCAGAAAACTTTAGGAACTTCTTCCGATGAAGAAGCAAGATCTGTGATTCAAACGACCGATTTAGGATTTTTTGTGGCTGGAAATGTACAAAACTCTTCCAAGGGCTATGGTTCCAAAGATGTCTGGATTACCAAACTGGATAAAGAGGGAAAAGAGCTTTCACAACTTATTTTAGGAGGGAAAGGTCTCGATGAAGTTGAAAAAATGATTCCAACGAAAGATGGTGGAGCATTATTAGGAATTTATTCAAGAAGTTCCGAGGTCCGTGATGCAGGTTCCGGAGTAAGAAATCCTGAAACTAAACTTTCGTCTGAAAGTACTGCCACCCGCAACCTGCTACCTACTACCTCTAAACAAAGCAGCAACTTCGGTGAAGGTGACTACTGGATTGTCAAATTAGACAAAAACGGAAAAGTAGAATGGGAAAAGAATTACGGTGGAAAAGGCGATGATCATATCAGGACTTTAGCCTTGGCTTCAAACGGATATATTATTGGTGGAGAATCCAGATCAGAAAGATCGGGCAACAAAACGGTAGGTATTGAAGAAGGGACAGATCTTTGGCTGATTTCCCTGAATGAAAGAGGAGAAGAACAATGGCAGAAATCCTACAATTTCAAGAACCGTGATGTTCTGATGGGAATGAGTGTGATTCATTCCTCAGACGATAAATCTTCCAAAGGAATTCTTTTAGGGGGCTATACTCAGGCCGAAGGAAGAATAGAAAAAGATGATGAAACGTTTTGGATGCTGTATCTGGATCAGAATGGCAATGAGCAGTGGAGAAAACACGTAACAGGAGAATCAAGACAGAGAGAAGAAAGGCTTTCAGATCTAAAGTTAAATAGAGATGGCTCTATCATTTTAGCCGGAACGAGTGCAACAGAACTTGGAAAAGAAAACTGGAAGATTGTAAAGCTAGGAGACAAGCAAGTTAATCAGCTGATCGAAAAACAAGACATCAAGATTTATCCGAACCCTGTATCTGATTATGCCTATGTAGAAATAGGTTTTGAATTTAAAGAAGCGGATATTCTCTTGTATGATATGAGCGGAAGACAGCTTCAGAGCCTGAAAACAAAGAATAATGTTACGAAGATTAACACCCAGTCTTTAGTACAGGGCGCTTATTTGGTGACCATCAAAACGGATAATAATAAAACAGCAAATGCCAAACTAATTAAAAACTAATGAAAAGATATACAATACTCATGGCTGTATTATATTGTTCTCTATATAATGCACAAAAGATCAATATAAAATCTCCTCAAAGTTATGAGATGGAGAGATACGGAAACATTCCTGTTAATATGAATGTAGGGGGAGTGGATATGAATATCCCTTTATTTCAGGCGCCTATTGGGGCATCAGATAAAAGTTTTACCATGAACTTATCATACAACTCTTCAGGATTTATCCCAACCAAAAGATCAAATTATGTAGGACTAAACTGGATGCTGGATGTTGGCGGGATGATAACAAGAGAAGTTAATCACCTTCCTGATGATGAACCTCAATTTGCGGTGGAAAATAATAGAGAAATAAATGGTCTTTTGGTAGGAATCAGAAATACCAATATATCTAAAACAACTTTGTTTGACAATAATACAGATGTAGATGATTTTGGAAATTTTAAATCAGGTGGAAGTACAGGTTTTGAATTGGGACCGGATAAGTTTTCATTCAATTTCATGGGGATTTCCGGGTATTTCTACATTGATGCTGAAAAGAATCCTGTTTTTGCTTCCAATGATCCTAACCTGAAAATAGATATTACAGGATTCCAGAATCAAAAGAGTCCTAAAATAGGATGCCATGATTTTAATAGCAGTGAAATCGTGATGACAGATGGAAAGGGGAATAAGTATTATTTCGGCGGACCGGAAGAAAATATAGAAGTCAATTATCCATTAGGAACGAGTAGAGACTCCCCTGGATCGAGTGTGAATGGACAGAATTATTACATTAATGCATGGTATCTGAGTAAGGTTGAATTTGCTGAAGGAAGCAATATGACCATTTCCTATCTTAAATTTCAGGATGTAGGATCTATTGGGGTAAGTGACGGGTTCTGTCAAAACAGCTTTTTTCCTCCTACCTATCGTCTGCCCGGATCTGAAGTCTTCTTTGAGCAGCATAGCTACGTCAATGCAAGTTCTATGGCATATGTAAATGTGATCAACGATGGGATCTTTTCGGGAGTGAGCAGCAGTGCTTCCAATCCGGCTTTAAGCTACCATTTTAACTTGCTGAAAAAAGTTTATCCCTCAAAAGTTATGATCAATGGGAAGAAAGTTGCAGAGTTTTCCTATAAACAAAATGAAGGAAGTTCTTTTAGTAATCCTGCATTGGGTAATGTATTCAATAAATATTACAAATCTTTTAGTTTAGAAAATGTATTTCTTTACAATGGGGTAAATGATGTATTGGTCAAAAAAATTGGATTTACTTACTACCGTAATAATGAATATTTCTTCCTGGATGAAGTAACACTTAATGATCTGAAATATAAGTTCGATTATTACGATAAATTTGCAAGTTTAGCTCATGAAACCACCACTTCTGTTGACCACTGGGGCTATTGGAATAATAAAGCTGAATTTTCTAACCCACTGATTCCTGATTATAAAATTAATCCCAATACAGGAGAATATATTATAACGGGAACTTCAAGAGAGCCATCTACAACTTCAGTTCAGCGGACATTATTATCCAGAGTTACTTACCC
Organism: Chryseobacterium indologenes; assembly: GCA_001013295.1. GTDB lineage: Bacteria > Bacteroidota > Bacteroidia > Flavobacteriales > Weeksellaceae > Chryseobacterium > Chryseobacterium indologenes_B. The sequence continues at coordinate 22,021 of LAZY01000032.1, forward strand.
TACAGGCGGATATTCAGAATTTATCTACGAACCACATGATTATTCTAAAAAGCTGGACAGAACTCCCAATTCTAACTTTTTTGACGAACTGAAAACTCAAAATGGAACCGTAGGAGGGGCTAGAATTGCCAAGGTATTGGATTTTGATGGAACTAAAACCATTGAAACAGAATACAAATACAGGAATAACTATCCTACAGGAACTACTTCATCAGGCATCAGCAATAGAGTGATAAGATATTCAAATTTTGTGAAATCCGGTAACAATACTCAATATGCAATGGTTCAAAAGAGTGTTTCCAATAATATCATTCCCGGCTCAATGAGTGGCTCACCAATTAATTATTCTGAAGTGTCTGTATTGAAAAACGGGCTTTTACAGAAGAAATATTTGTTTTCTGACCAGGTCACCAATCCTGATACATTAGTCTATCGAAACAGAGCTAGCTTTGGAATTACTGACCTTTTGCCAGATAATATCGTCAATATGAAGAGAAAATATCAGGACAGAAGCTCTCTAAGAGGAAAAATTATCCGTGAATTGGATTTTAATGAGAATGGGGCAACGATAGTGAGTAAGGAATATAAGTATTCGGATAACAAAAAACTTCCGGTCAATAAATATAATTTGTTCTATGTTGAAACAGGTGAAGCAGAAGTGTTGTACTATAAAGATTTTTTCTTTCCCAATAATCTTACTAAGACAACTACCACCAATTTCTTCAATACTCAGTCTGTTAATACTGTGAATGAATATTTTTATGACCATACCTATGACAATAATATTTCAAGGGAAAGAGTCTCTTCAAGTAGTACCGGAACCTCAGAGGCTTCCTATCAGTATGCAAAAGAATTATATGGAACAAGCAATGACTATGTTACCCAAAATATAGTTGGAATTCCACTTGTTACAACAAGGTATAACAATAATCTTCCGGTTTCAAAAACAAAGCTAAGTTTTAACAGATATTGGTTTGGGTATGATAAGTTACTGCCTTCACAGCAGGAGTCTGTCCCTATTCGGTTGATCAATACTCCTAATGAGGTATATGATAAGGAAGTGACCTATGATCATTATGATACCAAAGGAAATCTGGTGCAGTATACGACTAAAGCAGGCGTTCCTGTAACCATAATCTATGGCTATAACCAGGCATTACCCATTTTGAAAGTGGAAGGGGTTTCCTATTTAAGCTTTATGGATCTTTTAGGGATGGACGATAATGCAGTGAATTACTACAACCTGGAAATATGCAAAAAGTCAGACCTGGATATTGACCGCAATACTGAAGATGTATTAATTAATGCTTTGGATAATATCCGTCAGAATCCTTTTTTACAGGGAACTCAAATTACAACCTATACCCACGATCCCTTGGTGGGTGTGACGACTATTACCCCTCCATCAGGAATCAGAGAAAGGTATTTTTATGATGCCGCCAACCGATTGGAGAAAATAGTAGATGTCAACAATAAGGTATTGAAAGAGTTTAAATACAAACACAAAAACTAATAACGATGAAAAAGATAATTATTCCCGTAAGCATATTGTTGATGTCAGGAACAATAAACGCCCAGCTTACTTCCACAGAAAACTATATCCAGGCTAAAACATATTTGGATTATGACGCCGCAGGTCAACCTGTTAAAAACTCTGAGACCGTTCAGTATTTTGATGGATTGGGTAGGCTTAAACAGACTGTAGGAGTAAAATATTCTCCTCTTGGGAATGATGTGGTGACTCCGGTTGAATATGATTCCTATGGAAGACAGGCTAAAGATTATCTTCCTATTCCTCAGGGAGGCACCCTGAACGGAGGAATTATTCCCAACCCAATAGGAAGTGCTTCGACATTCTATGGTGGAGAAAAGATCTATTCAGAAAAAATAATAGAAAATTCTCCTTTAGATCGGATTAAACAACAAATTCAGGTTGGGAATGACTGGAGTGCCAAACCTGTTAGCTTTGGATATGAGGCGAATATTGGGGAAGACTACGTAAGAAAGTATGAAGTCTCTACAACATGGGTTGAGGAAAGGACAGAAACCTCAGTAAAGCTGCTTCAGTATTTCCAGGCTGCACAATTATACAAGAATACGGTTACTGATGAAGACGGAAACAAAACCATTGAGTTTAAAAATACTAAAGGACAAACCCTTTTGGTAAGAAAAGTACTGAGCCCTACGGAAAATGCAGATACCTATTATGTTTATAATGAATATGATCAATTAGCCTTTGTCATTCCGCCACTGGCATCTGCTCCCACTGTGGAACCTGCCACTGTAGAGAGTTTGTATTATCAATATCGATATGATGGGAGAGGAAGATTGGTAGAAAAGAAGCTTCCGGGTAAAGACTGGGAGTATATGGTCTATGACAGACAGGATCGGTTGGTTTTGACTCAGGATGCCAACCTAAGAGCAAAAGGGCAGTGGCTTTTTACTAAATATGATCAGTTTTCAAGACCTGTTTATGCAGGGATATTAAACAGTGCTCCAGGAAGACTTCAGCAAGTGAATGCCATAGAAAGCAAGGGATCTAACTATGAAGTAAGAACTACCTCAGGTTGGAGTAATAGTGGGATGACAGTCTTTTATACCAATAATACTGCATATCCTACTACGAATTTCAAATTATTGAGTGTCAATTATTATGACGCTTACCCGGGGTATGATTTCAATCCGCCATTTCCATCCGGTATTCAGGGAGAATCTACTTTATCCGATGTTGCGGTTGATGGGAAAAGCACAAAAGGATTACTTATCTTGAACATAGTCAAAAATGTTGGAGATGATTTCTGGACAGATAATGATAAATGGACCAAAAATTATACTTATTATGATAAAAAAGGAAGAGTTATTGGTACCCATTCGGTTAATCATTATGGAGGCTATACCAAAGTAGAATCTAAACTGAATTTTGCAGGTGAGCCTCAGAATGTGATTACAAGACACAAAAGAATGCCTACAGATTCTGAAAAGACCATTACCGAAAATTTTACTTATGATTCTCAGAATAGATTATTAGTACGTAAACATCAGGTAGGTAATGGAGCTGAGGAAATTTTAGTTCAGAATAAATACAACGAAATTTCTCAGTTAGAGTCTAAGAAAGTGGGAGGGACAGACCTTATCACACCTATTCAGACTGTAGACTATAAGTATAATATCAGAGGCTGGATCTCACAGATCAATGATCCTGTTGCTCTGGGAAGTGATTTATTTGGATATAAATTAAAATATCAGACTCCTGAGGCTTCTTCCTCAATAGCCAGATACAATGGTAATATCGCTGAGGTAGATTGGAAAACAGCTAACGATGGAGTTCGCAGAAGATATGGATATACTTACGACAAGCTCAACAGAATGGCACTTGCGAAGTATCAGAAACCAGATGCGGGGGTTGTAGAAACCAATGCTTACAATGAAAGTGCAACCTATGATCTTAACGGAAATATTCAGACGCTATTAAGGTTTGGTGGGTCTGATGGTAACTCAGCTCTTAAAATTGACGACATAAAATATACCTATGAAGGTAATCAGCTTGTAGATATTTGGGATTCAAGTGGAAACTCTTTGGGACTTGACGGAGGAGATGCTATGGTATATGATAAAAATGGTAATATGATTATGGATGGAGCACATTTTATTGATGGGATTGCGTATAACCACATGAATTTACCCGAGTCATTGGAAAAAAAACATGAATATTTTAAGTATTTTTACTCTGCAGATGGAACTAAACTAAGTTCAATTCAATTTTTAAGAGAATTCGGTCAAATGATTGTGAATGATTATCTTGATGGTTTTCAGTATAAAGATGGAGTGTTGCAGTTTATACCGACAAGTGAAGGCTATTATAGTTTTACAGATAACAGATATGTGTATAACTATACCGATCATTTAGGAAATATAAGATTAAGCTATACCAAAAACGGAGCAGGAGCACAGATTTTAGAAGAAAATAATTATTATCCGTTTGGATTGAACCATTCAGGATATAATTCCACTCCGGGAACTTCTTCCTATAAGTATAAGTACAATGGGAAAGAATTGCAGGAGACAGGGTATTATGACTATGGGGCGAGAATGTATATGGCGGATATTGGAAGATGGGGCGTTGTAGATCCTTTGACAGAGAAAAATAGAGCATGGTCTCCATATCGTTATGCTTATGATAATCCTATGATATTTATTGATCCAGATGGTAGATTTGAAACAAGATTTGGTGCTTGGTGGCATCGGACTTGGAACGGAGGGGGAAGTAGTGAGATTAAGTATGATAGCCGAAGAAAGCAATATTATTATAATAGGCTAAATTCATCAAAGGGTAATGAAGTAAATTTTACAAGTGTTTATAATAACTCTATTAGAAAGGGAGGTAGTTTCGTCTTTAAGATCGAAGTTACGGGGAGCTTGGGACTTCAATTTGGTGGAAAAATCCAAAGTCTGGTTGGAGCAGCAGCAGAAGCAGGTGTTATGACTACTGATATTGGTAAGATTGGATGGAGTAACCGTGAAACTGAAAATAGTGGTTTTTTTGCCAAATGGGGTGATGGAAAAGGTCACAACTTTGTGGGAGGTTCATTAAAAGCTCTATCAAACAAGTTAAGTGCTGGAGGTAAATTTGACTACGTTACGGATTCCGCAGTACCACCAGCAGGAGATCTTTTTGAGTATTATTCCGATAATGGTCATCTTGAATATGAGGCAAATTTAGGACCTGGAGCTTCACATTGGTCACCAAAAAAGGGAGGATTCCTTGATGCTTTAAATGTAGGTGTTAAAACAAGAGCTAGAGCTAGTAATAAAGAAAGTTGTTCAGCATGTTTAGATTTAGGAATTGTAGGTAAGGCTCTCTTGGGAATTGATATTAAATTGCAAACCGGCTTTACTGGACAAAATGATTAATTATGGAATATAAAATAGTTTTTTCTAAAAATTCTACTGACTTAGTAGATGGTTCAGGTAATATTATTTTTAAAACATTTTGCAAGAATTATTTTTTTAAGAGAAAATATCTAGTGTATGATGGTAACGATAACTTATTATTGATTTTTCAAAAAACAGATGTGCTATTAGTTTTTATTAAAACAAAGATTCTTTTAAATAATTTAAATAAACAATTTGAATTTAGAGATAAAGGATTGACATTTTGTCTATTAATGGATAACCTTATACTTAAATTTAAAGGTCAAGTAATTGGGCTTTTAAATTCAGAATTTAAAGCTAATGATAGAATAGTAGGTTATATCAAAGAGGTGCCGGATTCCATCAATAATAGTATGGTTCTAACTTTTTTAGAAGAAAATGAAATTAACAAATATTGTCTGATTCTATTTATAATAGCTACTGTTAATTATTGGGATCCTCATTAGACTGACAGTTTATTGAAAATCCCTCGCTGATACAAACACGACACTTATGTTCGAATAAAGTAAAACCACTGTAAGATTGCAGTGGTTTTTATTTTAACCTGAAAACAATTATATTCATCAACACAAACGATATTCCTGCGTTTCGAAAACTGGAATTTATTATAGAAAATTACAATTCGAATAAAACAAAGTAATAAAAACAAAAAAACCACCCTTAAAAAAGAGTGGTTTGTAGACCCACAGGGATTCGAACCCCAGATGACTGAACCAAAATCAGTAGTGTTACCGCTACACCATGGGTCTGTTTTGATGCTGCGAAATTAGAAAATTTATTTTAAATATGAAAATCAAAATTAAAGATTAATGAACATAATAGAGGTGTAATGGGCTTTACTTATTGATAGCCAAAGAATTATTTTTTAAGATTTTTTTCAAAATATATTGCATTTAACTGCAAAATGCCTTGGTCAGGGAATATTCAACCCGTTTTCATCGAAATATGGATCAGAAATTATCCGTAGAATAGCAGCTTCCTGTCTATATCTTTCGGCTTTCTGCCTTAAAATCTTAGTTAAATAATAAAACCTTATCTTTGCAAAAAATTGGGCTCCAAAAGTTGGAGTAACCCATTAATAACACATCCTGAGCGCAGCAAAAGGATTATTAAACATTTTTTATGTCAAATATTGTCGCAATCGTTGGACGTCCCAACGTAGGAAAATCCACACTTTTTAACCGTTTATTAGAAAGAAGAGAAGCTATTGTAGATTCTACAGCCGGTGTTACCAGAGACCGTCACTACGGAAAATCTGACTGGAATGGAGTAGACTTTACCGTAATTGATACCGGAGGGTATGATGTAGGTACAGACGATATCTTTGAAGAAGAGATCCGTAAGCAGGTACAGCTGGCGGTAGACGAAGCTACCTCTATTATCTTTATGATGAACGTAGAAGAGGGACTTACCGATACCGATTACGAAATTTACAGACTTCTGAGAAGATCCAACAAACCGATTTATATCGTTATCAACAAAGTGGATTCTTCAAAAGAAGAACTTCCAGCAACAGAATTTTATCAGTTAGGAATCGATAAATATTATACACTTTCTTCTGCAACCGGTTCAGGAACAGGAGATCTTTTGGATGATATAGTTAAAGATTTCCCTACTACAGAATATAAAGACCCTTTCGAAGGACTGCCTAAGATTACGATCGCAGGACGTCCAAACGTAGGAAAATCTACAATGACCAATGCCTTATTGGATGTAGAAAGAAATATTGTAACCGATATTGCAGGAACTACAAGAGACAGTATCCAGACCTTATACAACAAATTCGGACATGAGTTTGTATTGGTAGATACCGCGGGAATGAGAAGAAAGTCTAAAGTAAATGAAGACCTTGAATTCTATTCCGTAATGAGATCAATCCGTTCTATCGAATATTCTGACGTGGTGATCATCATGGTAGATGCTACACAGGGATGGGAGTCTCAGGATATGAACATTTTCGGATTGGCACAGAAAAACAGAAAAGGAATTGTCATTCTTGTCAACAAGTGGGATCTGATCGAAGATAAGCAGACCAATACCATGCGTGACTTCGAAAAATCAATCAAAGATAAGATCGGTCAGTTCCAGGATATTCCAATCTTATTCGTTTCAGCTTTGACGAAGCAGAGAATTCTGAAAGCAGTAGAGGTGGCAATGCAGGTTTATGACGATCGTAAAAAGAAGATCAAAACATCAAAACTGAACGAAGTAATGCTTCCGATCTTCGAAAATACACCACCACCGGCATTGAAAGGAAAGTATATCAAAATCAAATATTGTGTACAGCTTCCTACGCCATCACCACAGTTTGTATTTTTCTGCAACCTGCCACAGTATGTGAAGGAGCCATATAAGAGATTTACTGAAAACCAGCTGAGAAAAGAATTCGGATTTACCGGAGTTCCAATCGAAGTGTATTTCAGACAAAAATAATAAGAACAATGTTCACAGAAAATCCGGTAAGCTTGCTTACCGGATTTTTTATTTTAAATAGTTTTTAAAAAACAAGTGATCACAATATCTTTACTACAGAGGAAGAACTTCCAGCTTCCCTCTCCATGCTTCCTGCCTTTTTCTCATAACCATTTCTCATACACCAGTCTTACAGGCCTGTACCCCTGTGAAGCCAGCCATCGCTGCATTGTATCATTATTGAAAAGAGTATAGCGGTATATTTTACGAATTTTATAATCTGAATAAGCCTCTTCAAATGTTGTATTGAGCGCAGAATAGATTCCCTGTTTTCTGTATTCTTTTTTTACATAACCTTCCGAAACATACAGGTCATCATTTTCCCCAAGTTCAAAATTACTGTCATCCTTTTCATCAATATATCCGAATATAAAACCTATAGCTTTTCCGTCAATTTCTGCAATAAGGAATGTTCCGTCATTCTCTTCTTCACATTCTGCCATGAAACGGAGATAATTGTCTCTGATCTGGCTCCAGTCGGCAGTCTTATCATTCATTTCTTTTTCCGAAACATGAAGTTCGCCTACCAGTTCATCAACGATGGGCAGGTTTTCAGCGATTTTTATTTTTTTGATAGAGTAATTCATAATGATGTTTTTATATTATTTGCCGGAAGCTGTAAGAGGGAGGATGGAAGTTTCTATGGTACATTTATATAATAGCTGTTATCTGAAACAAAATAATTTGAATGAACAACGTATATTATTTTATTAACCTTAATTACTTCCAGCTTCGATCCTCCATCTTCCCTCCCAATTACTTCCCTCTCAACGGGCTTCCATACCAGGAAGTATCATCAGAAAGAACTTCTCCTTTCATCACCAGAGAAAGCGGATCAATATTAACATTGTTTCCGATTTCACTATCATATAAAATAATGGTTCTTGAATTGATGGTGGTCTGACTTCCGATTTTTACACTTCCGATCTTCATAATTCTGTCCTCAAAAAGATGAGTCTGAGGTCCGCAGTCTTCGTTCAGCATCGTTTCATCTCCAATAGAAACCATATCAAATTCTGTAATATCAGTAGTGTTAAGCCAAACTTTTTTCCCGATTTTGACCCCTAAAAATCTCATGAAGAATGGTAACCAGAACGTTCCACGCAGGAAATCCAGGAAAAACTGCACCGGAAGGGCTTCGTAGATCGTTGTGATGCCTTCGCTCAGCCAGACTTTCATACTGTACATCGGCATTTCTGTTTTCTTGTATTTTCCAACAAAAATCCATTTGAGCAATACCGTGAAGAAAAATGAAGGTAAAGCCACAATTCCTAGATAATAGAAAGGCGCAAATAATAAAAGATAAATAATTTTTCCTTCCAGGTAGGTACTGGTATAAGCGATGAACAATACACTACAGATAATCACGACAGTTTGTGGAAGAATAATCCTGATCCCTTCCACAATAGCTCTCGCCAGTTTAAGACGAAATGGAGGATTGTACGTAAGATGATCCTGGAAAACATCAGATTTCTGTCTGGCAGGAAGTCCTATCGGCGGAGATCCGAACCAGTCCTTTTCAGTGGAATTTTTCAGCTGTTCTTCCGTAGGAGCTTTACTCAGTACACCGATCAGCATATTGTCTTTCAGTTCATACCCTTGTGGAATAAGACCGCTGTTTCCTACAAAACTGTTGTTTCCGATGGTTGTTTTAGATAAAATTAATTTTTCATTTCTCACATCATGCTCTCCAAGAATAACCGCATCCGCAATGAATGAGCCTTCACCAATTTCCAAAAGGTGGTGAGAAACATCGCTGGCTGTTGATATTTCTGAATTTTTACCCACTTTAGCCCCCATCATTCTGTAAAATTTACTGATATAAATTGAAGCAAAAAGAGGATGTACAATGATTAGCGATAAGTTGAAAATCTGATCTTTAATCCATTTTTTGTAATACATAAAACTGTACACGGAATAAACACCAGGTTTCATATTATATTGTAAAATTCTTGTCAGGATACTGACTACTGCAATAAACAGTAAAATGTATACGGTAGACAGAATAGGAGCCTGCCACAGATAGTAAAAATTGTAATCCGCGGAACGATCATCCAGATAATATAAAGTGTACAGGGTAGGAGCTAAAGGCAAAACGATAAGTAACGGGAAGAAAAACAGTGAGCATGCATACAGAAATGCAAACCGGTTTCTTTTTGCTGTGGAAGCCAGTTGAGGAGCTTCGATTTCTTCGCCCTCTTTCACTCTTACCTTTTCTGCCGGGCTGCCATTCCATACTTCCCCAAACCCGATTCTGCCACCCTCATTAAGACAGCTTAAATCCTGAAGTTCACCGAATTTTTCAATAACCGTATCTCCACATACAATAACTGACGATCCGAGATAAGCATGAGCTTTAATATGTACTTTTCTGATTCTTAAAACACCGTTTTCCACCGAAGCATTGTCAATACTACAGCCGGAACTTGAGTTTACATTTTCATCAATTGTAACAAGGTCTTCCGCTGCAATAGGCAGTAAGCTCAATTGAGCACTCGGATGAACTTTTACCCCAAGCAACTTTAAATATTTCGGATACAAAGGTGTTTCTACAATAAATTCAGAAGGCATTAATCTTTTCACCGTTTTCCATAGCCACCATCTGAAATAATACCATCCCCACAACGGGTAATCTCCTTCTTTTATTTTGCCTATCACCAGCCATTTGGTCAGAACAATAATGATCGAATATACCGGCGGAATTAATGTGTAAAGCAAAAAAGCACTTAATAATGCATAATGCAGTCCGTATCCGTTGAGCTGGAAATAATAATAGCTTAGATAAGGAAAAAATATCTGAATACTTAGCAATCCAAAAATAACCAGTAAGCTGATGGTCTGGGCAATATTACAGGCAATATACTGTAATGTTGAAACCCTTTGAAAAGGTTCCTGATGCACTGCTGCCTGGCTGTGCTTGGTTTTAAGACATTCCGAATAAGCCGACAAAGGACGGTTTTCATAAATTTCCTTTAATGAAGCCGTCGGGAATCCCGCTTTTTGGCGAAGATGTGAAACCAGTGTAGCCGCCAGAAGAGAATGTCCGCCAAGATCTGTAAAAAAATCCTGATCCAGATTGATTTCTTTTCCCGGAAATACCCATTTCAGAGTTTGAAGCAGTTTTTCTTCTACCGAAGCTTCAGGATTAATATGAATCTCTTCATTTTTCTCATGAACCGTAAAACTTTCCGGAACAGGAAGACGCTTTCTGTCAATTTTACCACTCGGCATCCTTGGCATTTCCTTCATGAGAACAATGGAGATCGGAACCATGTAAGGGGCCAGAAATTTGGCAAGCTCCTTCCGCATTTCATTTTCATCAAATGAAGACTCATTACTCATTACCACATAGCCTACAAGCTGTCCCTGTTCGTTGGAGTCTTCTTTTACCGCTACAGCCGCAGATGAAACATCCTGAAGCTGGTTAAGGCGGGTTTCAATCTCTCCGAGCTCGATTCTGTAGCCCCGTAGTTTGATCTGATCATCTATTCTTCCCTGGAAATCAATGAATCCGTCTTCACGAATGATAACGGCGTCTCCGGTTTTATAAATGGTACTTCCCGGTAGCTCAGGAAAAGGATTCTGTAAAAACTTCTGTTCAGTAAGTTCCGGAAGATTAAAATATCCGTTACTCACTCCGGGGCCGGAAATAATCATTTCCCCACGTTCTCCCCGAGGAACAATATTCATGCTTTCATCAACGACAGCAATATGATAATTGGGAAGCGGAGGACCAATGGTAAGCTCCTGCTGGCTGTTCAGCTTCGCCATATTGGAAGAAACGGTAGTTTCCGTTGGTCCGTAGCTGTTGATGAATATTCTGTAAGGCTTTGCCCATTTCTCCTGTACCTGTTTCGTACAGGCTTCACCACCCGTATTGATGAACCTGATATAAGGAACTTCATCAATGATGGCCAGAATACTAGGAACGGCATGAAGGACCGTAATTTTATTTTTTGTTAAGACGTCACTAAGTTCATCTATTGCCTTTACAGTGGTAGCATCAGCAATCCATATGGTGGCTCCGGCAAACAGACTGATCCAGACTTCCTCACACCACATATCGAAAGAAACAGAAAATCCCTGATAGACAGTATCTGTATCTTGTATCTGTATAAAATCCTGTTCAGAACGGATGAGGTGACATATATTTCTGTGAGAAATAGGAATCCCTTTAGGATTTCCCGTACTTCCGGAAGTGAATAATACATACGCCCAATTGTCCGGACTGTAATGTACAGCAGGTGCAGGGATTACCTTCTCAGGTTGGGGAGCAATTGGTATTGGCTGACAGTGAATCTGAGCATCCGTATCGGAAAAATAAGTTTTTACATTAATATCTGTAAATACCTTTTTGATCCTGTCTTCCGGCATTTCCCGGTCCAACGGGATATAGGCAGCACCTGCCTTTAAAATACCGAGTATGGCAACAGGAAGCTCAAGACTTCTCGGATACCAGACTCCGACACGGTCACCAGGCTGTACACCTTGATTTTGAAGTTGTAAAGCAATAGCATTGCTCCAGCTGTCTAATTCAGCGTAGGATATTTTTTTATCTTTAAATATAAAGGCTGTTTTATCCTTATATTTTTCAAAAGTGGGAACCAGTAGCTCAGGCAGAGTTTCTTCTTGGATAAACTCCGGACTGATTTTTCCTAAAATCAGGCTTTTCATCATTAAAAAATTGTAATATCTATTGATCGGGAATATTTTATAAATATACTTTATTTCTATTCACGCCCGATATTTCAATTCGTTTTTTAGTTGTAATTTTGCAGAATTAATATCAATTTAACTGAAATTAAAAAAAAATAAAATTTTCATGCTTACCGTATTATCTCAAAACTTTTCTCTTGTCAATGAATGGATCAATGAACTTCGAAACGTCGAAGTGCAGCATGACCGTATGAGATTCCGTAGAAATATGGAAAGAATCGGGGAAATTGCAGCTTTTGAAATCAGTAAAGGATTAGAGTATAGAGACGTTGAAATTCAGACTCCTTTAGATACCATAAAAAGTAGAGAAATCGCTGTGCAGCCGGTTATTACAACCATTTTAAGAGCCGGTGTTCCATTGTTTGAAGGGATTTTGAACTATCTGGACAGAGCAGACTGTGGTTTTGTGGCAGCTTACAGAAAGCACGATGCCAATGACTATTTTTCTATCAAACAGGATTATCTGACATGTCCCAGCATCGAAGGAAGACCACTGATTGTGGCAGATCCTATGTTGGCAACAGGAGCTTCCCTGATTGAGGCTATTAAAGATTTGCTGACCAATGGAAATCCAACCCAGCTTCATATCGTAGCAGCGATTGCTTCAAGACAAGGAGTTGAAACTGTTCAGAACGCTTATCCTGATGCTCACATCTGGGTTGGAGCTATCGATGAACAATTGACCTCAAAAGGATATATCACCCCGGGATTGGGAGATGCCGGAGATTTAAGCTACGGAGAAAAACTTCAGAGATAAATTAAGAAAGATTCCAGAAATCTTTCATTAAATTCAACAATAAACCTGGTCGTACCTTATCCATAGGATGTTTAGTATCCGGAAGTACGGCCAGTTTTGCATTAGGCAGATTCCTGTAGACATTTTTACTTTCCTCAAGCGTTACCATATTGTCTTTATCACCTACCATAATCTGAACAGGGATGTTAATGGTGGTAATGTCATTTTTCAGAGGAGGATTTTTACCCAGATTCACCATCAGATCTGCAATGGCTGGAAGAAGTTGTTTCCATTTTGAACCATGTTGAGCTTCAAGAAGCTGAGCATATTGGGGAACTTTTTCAAGGATCATATCAGGATTCAGCATTTTACTTTCTTTCACAGCCTGTTCCTCGGTCCAGTCAAATTTTGTTCCCAGAGTAATGATGGAGTTTACATTCCCCGGGTTTGTCATGGCATAGCAAAGCGCAACATATCCACCCATGCTGTGTCCAAAAATAAATACATCAGTTAAATTGTTGTCTTTACAGTACGTTGCCAGTTCCTGAGTATATTTCTCTATGCTGATTCCTTCTGCCGGAAGTTCAGTATCTCCGTGTCCGGAAAGCAAAGGCGTATGAATAACAAAATAGGAGGATAACGTTTCTAAATAAGGCTTGAAAATATCGCTGTGACCTAAAGCGCCATGTAATAAGATCAGATTGGGCATTGTGGTTTAAGTTTTCCGGAAAATTAGGAAAAAGAATCGGAACCCGAAAATCAGTTTTGAGTGTAGAATAAATGTATTTTCAAACAACTTTAAACTTTAAACCTTGAACCTTGAACCTAAAACTTACACATCCATTGCCATAACCAGCACGCTTACTTTATTGTCTCCGGAATTCAGGATTTCCCAGGCAACAGAGGAAATGGTATTCCCTGTGGTAAAAACGTCATCAATCAGTAGGATATGCTTTCCGGTAAAAGTTTGGGTGACGGAAAATGTATTCACGGCTTCCAGTCTGTGTTTTTTATCTTTCAGGGCCTGTGCTTTTGAATAATGATTTCTTTTGAGAAGTTGGTGGTCAAAAGGAATTTCATAAAATGCAGATAATGTTTCCGTAAATAGATGAAGCTGATTATATCCTCTTTCTTTTAATTTCTTCGGGTGAAGAGGAACACTTGCCATAAGGTCCGGTTTTGCATTTTTAAAATCCAGACGTTCAGTCGTCCATTCTGCCAGAATTTTTCCGGCTTTTTCCCTGCTTCTGTATTTCAGCTCATGAATAATTTTCCTGCTCAGGTTCTCTTTTTCAAACTGGATTAACGCGAAAGCGTTTTCAATAGGGAAGAAGAGGCCACATTTTTCTTTGATCGGAGTATTTTCAAAATAATCATAATGAGTGAAATGAATTTGATTGAAGCAAAGGTCGCAAACCAGAAGATCAGGATCGATAATCCTGCTGCATTCAATACAACGGTTGGGGAAAAAAAGGTCTAGTATCATGGATGTGTTTTTTACGAAGTTATGAAATAGTTTTCACCCAATCAATGTATAATAATCATCATTTTTAAACTCCGAAAACTCTCCCTTTACCCTCTCACACTCCCACTCTCACACCCTCTCACTCAACCCCTCTCTTTATCTTCTCAATAGAACTTTTCATACTCAGGTTAAAATGCTCTTTCTCCAACCGTACAGGAGGAGCCTGTCTTACTTCACAGTCAGCTATGCTGCAGGATTCGCAGGTAACTCCTACATTGATGGTTTTTAAAGAAGTGGATTTGATAAAGCTGATTTTTTTGATGGTCTGGGGATTCAGTAAAATACCAAGACAGTAGCTTCTGTTGCTCCCATCAGAAAAAGGATTCTTTTGTGAGGTAGAAATCACCAGATAGCTTATTCCCTGGTCTTTATAATGGGAAATCTGGGCATCCGTCAGTGTTTCATTTTCTTTTAAATGGTCAAGATTTTTCACAGCAATCCATCTTCTGCAGTAATGTTCGTTGGTGGCGTTGGCATGAGGAGCCTGTTGGTGGTTGAGGTGAAGTTCCTTTAAAATCTGAATTTTATCTGAATTTTTCTTTTTTACGAGACACAAATAAAACAGGTCTTTGATTCCCATCTCTGCCGAAAGAATATTCGTAAGACGATAGTAAAAGGTCTCCGGAGAATGGGTGAAACTGTTGATCAGGCTTGCGAAACTCTGAGGCTCCCAGTTGTTTTGATGGAAAAATTCTGAAGTTTTTTCAATGACAGGTTCTTTTGAAATTAATAGTGCTCCTGCAAAATAGGATGCATAAAAATTGTTCAGAATTTCCTCAAAACTCCCAAAGTCAAGCCATGAATACGTATTGGGACGGATCTTTAAATCCAAAACTTTAAACCCGATCTCTTTTGCCAGAATGAATGTTTTCTGGTCCTTCTCAAGTTTTTTATTCAGAAGAAGCAGGTTCTTTTCAGGAATAAGTAATGAACGTAGATTATCCAGTGTTCCGTAAATTTCAAAATCTTCAGACTGAATCGTATAACCGAATTTTTCCGTAAGAATAAGCTCCAGAATATCAGATTTTAAATTTTTATCAATCTGTAATTGATTTTCCTGAATAAACTGGCTGACTTTTTCTTCAATTTCCGGGAAATAATTATCATACAGCTCCTGGAATGACCGTAGAACGGCAAAATAAAACCTTTCCTTTCCCAGGTTATAATTCTGGGAGATCTCAATCAGCGCATTGATAAAAGCGGTAACCTTTTTAGGAGCATCACTGATGATGCTGATGAGGTTATTTTTATTGATTCCGAAAAGTTCCAGTGGAATTTCTTTAAAAAAATCTGACTGCAGAATTTCGTTGAAAGGAGCCAGACTTTTATCAAGTTTAGTAGAAACCAGATCATCAAAAGTACAGTTCAATGCATCCGAAAGCTGGATGATTTTGTCATGCTTCGGATATTTTTTTCCGTTTTCAATTTCGTTAAGGTAAGATTTTGATAACCCGGTTTTTACAGCAAGATCCTGTAGAGACCAGTTTTTCTTCTGCCTTTGCTGTTTCAGTTTCAACCCGAAAACTGTTTTGATAAAATCGCTTTCTGAATTCATTACTTCAAATATAAATAATTAGATGCGATTATTCGCATAATAATTTTTAAATAAATTTAGCGAACGTTCGCTATTTGTGAAAATTTTTGTTTATGTTTGTAACATCAAATCACAAAATCAATATGTTATGGAAACCAAGACGCAATTAAAAATAAAGACTCAGAAGCAGTTTGAAGAAATTTTTACTCCGGATTTGATTGATTTTCTTGTAGCCCTGCATCAGAACTTTAATTCCAAAAGACTGACGCTTTTAGCAGAAAGGAAAAAAACGCAGCAGGAATTTGACAGAGGAATTCTTCCTAAGTTTTTACAAGAGACTGAAGAAATCAGAAAGGCAGACTGGGTTTGTGCTTCTCTACCGGAAGATTTGCTGGACAGAAGAGTTGAAATTACCGGACCTGTTGACCGAAAAATGATCATTAATGCATTGAATTCGGGGGCTTTTACGTTTATGGCCGATTTTGAAGACAGCAGTGCTCCGACCTGGGGTAATTGTATGGAAGGACAGATCAATCTTTCCGATGCGATCAGCAGAAACATTGATTTTGTCAACGAAAAAGGGAAAGCTTATACCCTTAATGAAAAAACGGCAGTTTTACTTGTTCGGCCAAGAGGACTTCATTTACCTGAAAAACATATTGAGATCTCTGGAGAAGAGGCATCCGGATCACTTACCGATTTTGGAATTTATTTTTTCAGAAATGCCCAAAAGCTTCTGGAAAACGGGAGCGGTCCTTATTTTTATCTTCCCAAATTAGAACATTATAAAGAAGCCCGCTGGTGGAACGAAGTATTTGTCTTCGCCCAGAAATATTTCGGTATACCGGAAGGAACCATTAAAGCAACAGTGTTAATCGAAACCATCACGGCTTCATTTCAGATCGATGAAATTTTATTTGAATTAAAAGATCACAGCGCCGGACTGAACTGTGGAAGATGGGATTATATTTTCTCTTTTATCAAAAAATTCAGAAACCTGCCGGAGTTTATTGTTCCGGACAGAGACCAGGTGACGATGACGTCTCCGTTTATGAGTGCTTATTCAAAAAGAGTCATTGAGATATGCCACAAAAGAAATGTTCATGCTATTGGAGGTATGGCAGCTCAGATTCCTGTAAAGAATGATGATGAAGCCAATAATACAGCTTTCGAAAAAGTAAGAAGCGATAAAGAAAGAGAAGTGAAAAATGGTCACGACGGAACCTGGGTAGCGCATCCGGCATTAGTTTCAGTGGCAAAAGAAATTTTTGACCAGTATATGCCTTCCAAAAACCAGATCGATAAAAAAGTGGAATACCACATTACAGAAAGCGATCTGTTGGAAATTCCAAAGGGTGAAATTACGGAAAAAGGAGTTCGGAAAAATATCAATGTCGGAATCCTTTATCTTGAAAGCTGGCTGATGGGAGTGGGAGCGGCAGCCATTTATAATCTGATGGAAGATGCGGCTACTGCAGAAATATCAAGAACCCAGATCTGGCAATGGCTGAAAAATGAAGCCGTTCTGAGTGATGACAGAACCTTGACAAGAAGTATGGTCCTTCAATGGGAAACCGAAGAAATGGACCATATTGAAAAATATGTAGGCGAAGATCGCTTTAAAAAGGGAAAATTCAATCTGGCCAAAGAACTTTTCAATGAACTGATCTTCTCTGAAAACTTTGAAGAATTTTTAACCTTAAAAGCATACCCTTTTATCTAGTGAAAATGTTGGTTGCTGGTTTTATAGTTGCTGGTTGAAAACCAAATCAACAAGTAACAAGTAATAATAGAACCAGCATCCAGCAACAAAATTACTTTCAAACCTAATCAAACAAAATCCAAATATTATGAAAACAAAACAAGAACAGATCCAGGCTTTAGAGCAAGATTGGCTGACCAACCCGCGCTGGAATGGGGTAAAAAGACCTTATACAGCAGAAGAAGTTTTAAAACTCCGCGGTTCTTACAAAATAGATTATACCATTGCGACTGAAATGTCTAAAAAATTCTGGGAAAAATTGAATACCCAGGATTATGTGGCAGGACTTGGAGCATTGACGGGTAATCAGGCTGTTCAGGAAGTGGATGCAGGACTTGAAGCAATCTATCTTTCAGGATGGCAGGTGGCGGCAGATGCCAATTTATCAGGAGAAATGTATCCCGATCAGTCATTATACCCGGCCAATTCAGTGCCGTCTGTGGTGAAAAAGATCAATAATGCTTTATTAAGAGCAGATCAGGTGCAGTCGGTGAGCGGAAACGGGGATAAAGAATATCTGGTACCGATTATTGCAGATGCCGAAGCAGGTTTTGGCGGCAATCTTAATGCTTTCGAACTGATGAAACAGATGATCGAAGCAGGAGCTGCTGCGGTACATTTTGAAGATCAGCTTTCTTCTGCTAAAAAATGCGGGCATTTGGGAGGGAAAGTACTGGTTCCTACTCAGGAGGCTGTCAATAAATTAGTTGCAGCACGTCTGGCAGCTGATGTATTGGGGGTTCCAAGTCTTATTATTGCACGAACAGATGCAGATGCCGCAGATCTGCTGACTTCAGATATTGATGATAGAGATAAAAAATTTGTAACCGGAGAAAGGACTTCTGAAGGATTTTATGTAGTAAGAAACGGAGTAGAGCAGGGGATCGACAGAGGTTTATCCTATGCCCCTTATGCAGATTTGATCTGGATGGAAACTTCAAACCCGGACCTTGAGCAGGCAAGGAAATTTGCTGAAGGTATTCATGCGAAATTCCCTGGAAAAATGCTGGCCTACAACTGTTCCCCTTCATTCAACTGGGCTGCGAGATTAAGTGTTGAAGAAATGTCCACTTTCCGTGAAGAACTTGCAAAAATGGGGTATAAATTCCAGTTTATCACATTGGCAGGATTCCATGCATTGAATACAGCCATGTTTGAATTGGCCCTGGCTTACAAAGAAAGAGGAATGGCAGGATATTCCGAATTGCAGGAGCGTGAATTTGCTTTACAGCAGAAAGGCTTCAGAGCGGTGAAGCACCAATCTTTTGTTGGGACAGGATATTTTGATGAAGTTCAGAATATTGTAACGAACGGCTCTTCTGCCACCGTAGCTATGAAAGATTCTACAGAAACGGCACAGTTCCATTAGTCATTTTTTCCATATTTTTTTGATGTTAAACCTTTCTCCAAAACAGAGAAAGGTTTTTTTGCAGCGAAACTCTCGCAAAATTATACACAACAATTTTATTCGTGTATCCTTGGCAATATTAGTATACGGAAAAGAGGCCTGAATTGAGATTATTATTTTGCCGCGGATGCACGAATAATTTTAAATATGGGGGCATATCAAACGATGTTCATATTTTACATCCGGCAGCTTTTTAGATCATGTGACCGTCTGCATTTTGAAAATGACAAAAATTTCCGCTTAATTCAAGGAAAATAATCCCGTATTTATCCCTCGTCATCAGGCTTAAAAAGTCGATAGAGATTTGATGAAAATTTGTGTTATATTTGACGGCAAAAACAAACGTTTTTGAAAATTATATTAAAAATGAATTTAATTAAAGTATTTTTTATTACAGCCGGATTAACATTGACGGCTAATGCTGCGAATGCTCAGCAGAAAATTGGGAACGTAAACTCCGATGATGTCTTTGCTAATTTATCTGAAGTAAAAACAGCAGCTGCAGCTATTGACAATCTGACTAAAACTAAGCAGACTGAAGTTGAAAAACTGATCTCTGAATACCAGACAAAGCTGAAAGCAGCACAGGACAAAGAAAAAACATTAAGCCAGGCTAATAAAGAAACTGTGACAAAAGAACTGATGGCAGCACAGACAGAATTGGAAGCTCTGGGTAAAAAAATAGAAGAGACAAGAGCACAGGCTGCTAAAGAAATTGGTGCCAAGCAAACTGAATTGTACACACCTTTACAGCAAAAAGTAAAAGGAGCAATTGCTGCCGTAGCAAAAGAAAGAGGATTGAATTATGTTTTTGATACTTCATCACAGGATGCTAACAACCTTGTTTACACGGATGGAAGTGAAGATATAACGGCTCAGGTGAAAACCAAACTAGGAGCTACAGCTACCCCTGCAAAAGCTAAAGGTAAATAATCATTTCAACATTGAATATAGACGGAATCGGATCAGTATCTGATTCCGTTTTTTTTATAGATGGCCACATCTTTGTCTTGAAAGAATGCGGAAAATTTTATTTTTAAATGATACATTTGAGTAAACTTTCAGACGGATGAATTTAGTGCATGAAAAACAGATAAAAGTAACGGAAGAACATATTGATGGAAACAATCATGTCAACAATGTACAGTATGTACACTGGGTAGAAGAAATAGCGGCAGAGCACTGGGATCTTTTAAAACATAAGACAGACTATGTAAACGATGCATGGATGCTACTGGACCATCATATACAATACAAAAAACAGGTTTACGTGAATGATGTGATCACTGTCAGAACCTATCCGATAGCCCCTGAAGGCGCTAAACAGCCAAGAAAAGTAGAATTTTACTGTCATGACGAGCTTGTGGTAGACTCTGCAACACTCTGGATTCTGTTCGATCCGGAGAACAAAAAAATCAAACGCTTAGAAGGAAATTGGCTGGAAAAGCTGATCTAGACTTCATAAAATTGAAATCAATGAGTAGTCATTCATTGATTTTTTTTATTTTTAAACTTTTCGCCAAAAACAAAAACGATAACATGAAATTATTTTATTCGATAAGCTTATTGCTTCTTAGTATATCAGGATATTGCCAGGAAAACCATTACTTGTTTTCTGATGACGTTAAAAAGACAATACTGGAAGACTCTACCCAATCAGCATCCTGGAAAAGTCAGATGGGAGCAACGTATTATTCCATAAGTGGAAAATATAAGCCAGCTTTGGAAATGTGGGATACCGTCATGGGCAGAACTAAAAAACTCAGCACTCCTGACAGTCTGAGATTCTCAAAATTAACGACTGTCAATGCCAGAGATTATATTATGGACAGAGCGTCCCGTGAAGAAATGATTATCATCAACGAAGCCCATCATAATGCCAGCCACCGGGCTTTTGCTTCTTCTTTGCTTCAAGGGTTGTATGATAGAGGATACAGATACCTTGGTGTGGAAACTCTGGCCAATGATTCTTTAAATACTACAAAATTTGCCAATCTAAATAGCGGGTTTTATTCGAAGGAACCAGAATTTGGGAATTTCCTTTATCAGGCTCTGAAAATCGGATTTAAACTTTTCCCATACGACGCAGAAGGAAATGGAAAAGAAAGAGAGATAGGGGAAGCAAAAAATATTTACGAATTCATGCAGAAGAATAAAGAAGGGAAATATCTGATCTATTGCGGCTATCAGCATGCGTATAAAGGAGTACACAAAAGCTGGGAGAAAACGATGGCAGGGCGGCTGATGGACCTTACCGGATTAAATCCTCTGACGATAGACCAGACTCAGTTTTCAGAAAAAGGTCTTCCAAAATATAACGAGCCGTTGTTACGATTAGTAAAGAATACTGTTCCGGTGATTTTAAAAGATAAAGATCAGGTTGTATACAATGGAGAAGATAAAGAACTGTTTACCGATATTAAAATTATCCATCCCATTACACAATATAAAAAAGGAAGACCCGGCTGGATGCTGACTGAAAATAGAAAATGGTATGAAGTTCCGGCTTCCCAAGTTCCGGAATATCCGGTTCTGGTGATGGCGTACAGAAAAGGAGAATTTGAACGGGAGGGAATTCCTGCCGATATTATTGAACTTAATGATTCTAAAGACACTCGTTTTTTGATTCTCAATAAAGGCAACTATGATATTGTGATGATGGATCGTAAATACAAAGTAGTTAAGAAATTTGATAAGACGGTGAAATAATAACGGTTCATGATATGGAAGAATACACATATGTAAAAGATGATTGAAAATGAAGAATAAGCTAAGAAAAATAGTGATCAATAATCTGGAATACCTGTATTTTGTCACAGTCCGGTTTCATGCAGGAACAGGTATGAATACGACGTCCGTAAAAGTATTTTTGAGTGGCTTCAAGAAGCCCCCTCTGGTTATTGAATTCCTGACCCTAAATGATTATTATATAGGATCACGTTTAAATTTTGGGATTATGCTGATGAATAAAATGAACCATGTTGAAACTGAAGTCAATCTTAATAAACCCGGACTCATCAGGAAGCTTATTTTACAAGGACAGGAGAATGGTTGGTCCGGAACAAATACCATAGAAAAACAAAACGGGCTGATCTATCTGGAAGAATTAGGTTTTGAAACAAACCCATTACAATCTTAGAGATTTAGTTTTTATCAATGAACTGTAACCTCTCGCATTGAGCATTGTCTTTAGTGAAAACAACAGGATCATACACCGGTAATAACAAATAATGAAACAGTTGAAAGACGGTCCATTTTTATTCTTAAAAAAATAGGAATAAAAGGTAGGTTAATAATAGGTTAATGAAGGCTATCCGTTCAGAATTTGTATTATTTTTTTCTAGATTGCAGTCATTAAAATAACCCGTTTCTGACGTTTTGATATGATTTGTAAGAGGGGAAATGTATAACATAAATGTATTAATGATGCTAAGGAAATTCTTTCTATTGAACATACTATTAACTTCATCAGTAGTATTTTCACAAAATTCAAAACAGGAAATTCTAATTCCTGATCAGTTTGCTGATGCTAAAAATAAGGCCAAAGCTGTAAAAAATATCAGTGACCAATTGAAAGAGCAGCTTATTGTAGGGCTTGGTGAGGGAACACACGGAACAAAAGAATTCAATGAGATCAGAAGTGAAATTTCAAAAAGGCTTATTGATAAAAATGACTTTAAAATTGTGGCGTTCGAGAGTGCTTATGGAGATGCAGCTCTTTTGAATGAGGCTCTTAATTCAGATAAGGATGTAAATACCATATTAAAAAGTTACATGACTTCTATCTGGCAAACGAAAGAAATTGCAGATCTTTTGACCTGGATTAAAGCATACAATAAAAACCATAAAGACAAAGTGATTATCTCCGGCTTTGATACCAATGCTTTAGCCAATAATGTGACAATTCTTAAAAAAGGCAGTATTGCAGAAAAAGAATATTCAGAGCTGGTTGCTGAGCTTGATAAAAAAGCAAATTTCCAGGATGAGATGTGGGAAAAGCAGAATGATCCTTCTTTCAGACTGGATATGAATGCAGTCATTAAAAATGGTAAGGAAGGTTATCTTCTGGCAAAAAAAATGGACAGTATCTATAATGGAAAAATAGAGGTGAAGAGCAGACTAGCTCTTGATAATCTTAAATTAGGATTCGAAACCATGTACGAGGCCAGTAAGAAAAATTATGATGTTTCAAGAGATTATATCATGGCGGAAATGATTGCAAAAATTCAGTCCGGCTATAATAAAAAAATGATAGTGTTCGCCCATAACGGACATATTGCTCTGAAACCGATCTTAGTAGACGGAATGGGCGGATACATTAAGAAAAAATATGGAGAAGGCTATTATGCGTTGGCAACATTCACAGGATTTGGAACTTACAGTGCCACAAAAGACCCGCGGGCTGTAAAAAAGAATGAGTATAAGTCCTATACATTACCTGCACAAATGAAAAACAGCTGGGAAGAAAAACTAAGCAATAAAGAATACAAAAATTATTTTGTAAACTTCAGAACAAATAAAGATGCATTGTATCAAAATGCCTTAAAGATGAGGTTTATAGGATATGGGCCCGTCATTCCGGAGGCAGAGCAGTATACCATTACAGAACCGATAAAGCTTAATGAGTGTTTCGATGGAATGATCTTTATGAAAAATACCAATGCTTCAGAACATCTGGCAGCTGGTTAATAATTAGAATTTTTTATTTTGTAAACATTTCTTCATCTAATAATAAGTCTATGAAAAAAATACTTTTATCAGGGATAATACTTATTGCTATAAGTTGTAGCTCCCACAAACCTCTTTCAGATTCAGAGCGCGGAAAGATTATTTCAGAATTAGACTATATCCGGAATATTGATCAGCAATATGCAAGAATACCGCCTAAGGAAATGAGAGAAAAATATGGTGAAGAGAAGGCCTGGAAAATATTTGAAGCCAAAAGAGACAGTGTTGGGAAAGATAACCAGGACAAAATCAAAAAGCTATATATTCAATATGGCTACTTAGGCTTTAAGCAGGTGGGAAAAGAAAATACTACCAAATTCTGGATCTCTATACAACATGCCGATAATGATGTCGAATTTCAAAAAGAAATGCTTGCCGCAATGAAAAAAGAGATCAAAAAGGATAATGCCCACAAAAATGAATATGCTATGCTGGAAGATAGAGTGGCCATCAACTCCAATCAAAAGCAACGATTCGGAACACAGGTAACCTATAATAAAGCTGAGCAGGCAGTTCCCAAAAATGGTTTGAAAGACAGTGTGAATGTTGATAAACTACGCCTAGAGTACGGATTACCAGGCTTTAAGGAATACTACAATCAAATGACGATGATGCATTTTGAAATGAATAAAGAGTCTTTTGTGAAAAAAGGAATTACAGAACCCAAACTTTATCAGTAATAAAATGAGCAGGTCTTTTTTATTAAAATCTGTGTAACCTGTGAAATTTATGAAAAAATAAAAACAGATTCCAGCAAGGAATCTGTTTTGCATTTTATTTTATCTGACAAAATCTGAATGATATGTAATATTTTAGTACTAACAGGTGTCTTAATAAAGAACCACAAACCGATTAGAAAATGAAAAGATCAGTTTTAGCCACTTTATTTTTGAGCTTATCTCTTCTGGGATATAGTCAGACAGCAGAACAGGCAAAGAATATTGATAACTATATCAAGCAGGCGATTCAGGTCAATCAAATTCCTGGTATGGCCGTTGGAATTGTGAAAAATAATAAAATAACATTCCAGAAATATTACGGAACAGAAACGTTGGAGAATAATAAAAAAGTGGATGCCAATTCCATGTTCAGAGTATATTCTACCACGAAACTGATGACGAATGTTAGCCTTTTTCAACTCATCGAGCAGGGGAAAATAGCGCTGGATGATAAAATTTCAAAATATCTGGACAATTTACCTGAAGCGTGGCAAAACGTTCAGATTAAAAATATTTTAAGCCATTCCTCAGGCATTCCGGATTGGATTCGCTTCAGTGATATTTCCGTAGATGATACCAATGCAGCAGTCATTGCCAGACTGTCAAAAGAAAAAATGGATTTTGAAACAGGGAGCGATTATCGGTATAATCAGACCAATTATCTGTTGATTGCCATGATCATTGAAAAAATAACAGGTGAAAAATTTGAGGACTATATTGTGAAAAATCAGTTTTCAGATGCCCAAAATCAGGTGGTATTTTCATCCAATTCCATTGAAGATATTCCGAACAGAATTGTAAAATATATTTACAATAAGGATACGGACAAATATGATAAATCTACTTTTGTAGAAGGGAGAAGAGCTCACCCGGCCAATGGCCTGGCCATTACATTACCTGCCTTTTTACAATGGGGCATCCATTTGAGTAAAAATGATTTTCTAAAGCCGGAAACCACAAAAATGATGTGGAAGCCTTTTGATTTTAAGAACAAAGATATTCTTTTCGGAAATGGTTGGGATATTACTGAAGTGAACGGAACAAAGTTCTATGGTTTTTCCGGTGGAAATGTAAGCGCGTACAGAATATATCCGGATCAGGATATGGCGATTATTTTTATGTCGAATGGGTATAAAAATTTTCCAATTCATTATCTGTTGGTCAATCATATAGCAGGACTAATGGATAAACGTTTGCTGAATCCTTATATGGCAGCGGAAGAATATACAAGGTCAGAACCCTTTGCCCATCCGGGACTTCAAAAGAAAACCTACGGTTACAGAACCGATAAAGATCATATCATTTTCTCTTATCCATATCCTGAAAACTCGGGTGCAAAATGGATTCGCAATGTTTCAGTGACCGGTTCATTTAATGACTGGAACCCCGAAGATCAGGCTTACAGGCTGAGTCTGAAAAAAAACAAAACCTTTGAGCTGGCAGTACCTAAATCAAAATTTGAAAAAGGAAAGACCTATACCTTTAAGTTCGTAATGAATAAAGGCGGATGGCTTTCCGTACCTTATCATGCAATGAATGTGGACGGAACAAAGGATAATAATTTAACCTTTAAAATTGATCATTAGATTTTAATATCATAAGAAATAAACCCGCCGGAAAATATAAAATGCTCTCAAAAGTGGTCTAACTTTTGGGAGCATTTTATTTGTTGCTCTTTTTATCTTAACTTTGAACATAAATTTTACAGTTTTTCATCAGGTTGATCACTTTTTTTGACCTTTCTGTGATTTTTTATTTATAGAAAGATGAAAATCAGTAATTTAAAACTTATTCATTGAGTATGATACGTATTACAAAAATTTTTACATTCGAAACCGCTCACGTACTTTATAATTATGACGGGAAATGTAAAAATATGCATGGACATTCCTATAAGCTGTTTGTAACAGTGAAAGGAAAACCGATTAATGATATTGAAAATCCTAAAAATGGAATGGTGGTTGATTTCGGAGATATTAAAAGTATCGTAAAATCTGAAATCGTAGACGTCTGGGATCATGCGGTTCTCGTAAATGCGCTGTCTCCACACAAAGAATTGGGGGATGACCTTGAGCAGAAAGGACACAAAGTAATCTACTGCAGCTTCCAGCCGACCTGTGAAAATATGCTGTATGCAATTGCTGCCAAAATAAAATCAAGACTTCCTGAAGGTATTTCTCTGGCTTATCTTAAACTTCATGAGACGGAAAACTCTTACGGAGAATGGTTTGCAGAAGATAATCAATAATTTTATCCAACAAAACTCAGACGGTGTTAAAAACAACAATCAATTTAGAACCCGGGAAGAAAGTATATTTCGCTTCAGATCAGCATTTTGGTGCTCCTACTCCTAAAGAGAGCCGGGTACGTGAAGAGAAGTTTATACGTTGGATGGATGAGATCAAGGAAGATGCCCAGGTTTTGTTTTTAATGGGCGATCTTTTCGATTTCTGGCATGAATGGAAACATGTTGTTCCCAAAGGCTATGTACGTGTTCTGGGGAAAATTGCGGAACTGAAAGACAGAGGAATTCATATTTACTTCTTTGTAGGAAACCACGATTTGTGGATGAAAGATTATCTGGAAGACGAAATCGGGTGTACCGTTTTTTATCAGAAACAATACTTCGAAATGGGAGGTAAGCAGTTTTTACTGGCCCACGGAGATGGATTGGGACCTGGAGATAAAGGATATAAGAGGATGAAAAAACTCTTCACAAACCCTGTGGCACAATGGTTTTTCAAATGGCTTCATCCTGATATTGCCATGAAAATAGCATTGTATCTTTCCCAGAAGAATAAAATGATCTCAGGAGAAGAAGATAAAGCATTTTTAGGAGAAGATAAAGAGTTTCTGATCATCTATTCCAAAGAGAAACTCAAGACAGAGAAGATCGACTACTTCATCTATGGGCACAGACATCTTCCTATGGTGCTGGATCTGGAACAGAAGGCAAAATATGTCAATTTGGGTGACTGGATTTCTTACTTCACCTACGGCGTTTTTGAAAAGGATTTTGAACTGAAAACGTTTGAAAAATAAACAAAAAAATTACCCCTGAGAGAGGTAATCTTTCGAATAGACTGAGATCTATTCTTGTTTTTAATCCATATTCCACTTTAGAACTTGCAAGAAGTTTACCAAAGTAGGGTCTCTATATTAAAAAATTATTAAATAAAATTATTTTATCCTTATAATTGCTTTATAATGAGCAGGTAAGGGATCGTAAAAAATGGAACTTAAAAATATATTCAACATACAGACAGAAGAAGATTTCCTGAAAGCATCTTTGAAAACATTTCGTTATCAGTATGAAAATGTTGAGGTATACAGGAAGTTTGTTGATTTTTTGAAGGTCAATCCTGATGAAGTGAATCATTTGGACAAAATACCTTTTCTCCCGATAGAAATGTTTAAAAATCATCAGATTCTTGACCGCAATGTGACGGCAGATCTGTTTTTTCAGAGTTCCGGAACTACGCAGATGAACCTTTCAAAACATTATATTGCCGATCCGGAATTGTATGAGGAAAGTATTTATAAAAGTTTTGAGCAATACATCGGGAAGCCTGAGGAATTTATTTTCCTGGGACTGCTGCCAAGTTATCTTGAAAGGCAAAACTCCTCACTGATTCATATGGTAGACTATCTGATGAAGAAATCTGCCAGACCGGAGAACGGATATTTCCTTTACAACCATTCCGATCTTTTTGACCTTTTGAATACATTAGAATATAAAAAAGTGATTCTCTTCGGAGTTTCATTTGCACTGCTTGACTTTTTAGATTACTGCCATTCCGAACAAAACGGGAAATCTCTGAATTTTCTTGAAAACTTAATCGTTATCGAAACCGGAGGGATGAAAGGCCGTAAAGAGGAAATGACGAAAGACGAATTACTGAAGATTTTACAGGAAGGCTTTAAGACCGATAAGATCTATTCGGAATATTCGATGACAGAACTGTTGTCACAGGCCTATTCTCTTGGAAATAATGAATATGAATGCCCGAACTGGATGAGAATTATGATCCGGAATGCAGAAGATCCTCTGGCTTATGAAAAAGAGGGGAGAACCGGAGCTATTAATATCATTGACCTTGCCAACACCCATTCTTGTTCCTTTATTGCCACTCAGGATCTGGGAAAAATAATCGGAGATAAATTTCAGGTATTGGGAAGAATCGATCATTCCGACATCCGCGGCTGCAGTTTGCTGGTCAGCTAAAAGTTATTGTTCGGAAGACCATGACATAAGATTCAGAGCCCATGTCTCTCATCTCTTCGTCTATTATCTTTTCATCTATAACCCATTCAGATCATGATTAAAATAGAAGAACTTGTTCACGCTTATATTCACACCCATTGCGATTTTGAAAAAGAACTCGTTCTGACCAATTATTTTCAGGCAGACTGGGAGGCGGATATTCTGATCATAGATGCAGAAGGATTCAGTCATGAGATTGAGATCAAATTTTCGAAAAGTGATTTTAAGAATGATTTTAAGAAATCGTACCTCAATAAAGATACCGGGGAAAAATACCTGAAGCATGATAAAATTTCCTGCGGTGATTATATCTGCAATGCCTTTAGTTTTTTGCTTCCGATGGGAATGGTGGAGGCTTCACTTATTCCTGAGCATTGCGGAATCATAGAATTCTATCATAATGTAGACACCTGGGAAACCGAATTCTACCTGATCCGTCCACCGAAAAAACTCCATGAAGATTCCTATTGGAAACTGAATGATAAAGATCTTTTTATCCGGAAAATGGCACTTAATCTGCTGCAGCGTAAAATGGAGATCAAAGGAAAACACGAAGAACTTATTTTCAGAAATCCTTTCGAGATCAAAAAAACAAAATAGAGGCAATTCCAAAAAAAATAAGATTATTCTTTTTGCCACAAACACATTTAATTTTATCCATAAAGAATATTATTCGTGCATTCGTGGCAAAAAAACATCTAAAGCTTTATATTAAGATTGCCACGAATGCACAAATTTTTAAGAATTTTTTATTTGTAATGTTATTGTGGCTGGAAGCAGATGGGTTTTAATTTCTCAGCATATTTTTTTGTATACCATTATAATCGTCGAGGTGAGAAAACCAATACCAAACCAAACAAAAAATCCCGCCAGTCGGCAGGATTATATGGTATTGATGATTTTTTAAAATTAATCTACGATTTCATCAGCATCTCTCTGAAGTAAGAATTTGTAGATCAGTCCACCCACAATTCCTCCCAAGATAGGTGCTACCCAAAACAGCCACAGCTGTGACATTGCATTTCCTCCTACGAAAACAGCTTGAGAAAGAGATCTTGCAGGGTTCACAGAAGTATTGGTAATAGGAATAGAAATCAGGTGAATCAGGGTAAGGGCAAGACCAATAGCAATCCCGGCAAATTTACCGTTCGCCCATCTGTCTGTAGCTCCCATAATCACAATAAGGAAAAACGCTGTTAATAAAAACTCAGCCAGGAATGCTGCTCCCATACTGAAAGCCTTTCCGTTATATACTGCTTCACCATAAAAGTTAGTGGCAAAAGCCCCCGGTGCTGAAAAATCTACAGCTCCCGCACCATTAAGGATGGTATACAGAGATGCTGCTGCTACAATAGCTCCCAAACACTGGGCTACAATATAAGGGATAAGATCTTTTGCAGAAAACCTTCCGCCTGCCAGAAGCCCGAAAGAAACTGCCGGATTGAAATGTCCGCCGGAAATATGACCTACAGCATAAGCCATCGTAAGAACGGTAAGACCAAAAGCGAAAGCAACCCCTAAAAGTCCGATCCCAATATCAGGAACACCGGCTGCAAAAACAGCGCTGCCGCAACCTCCGAAAACAAGCCAAAATGTGCCAAAAAATTCAGCAAAAAGTTTTTTTATCATGTTGTTTATTTTAAAAATGTATCTCAAATGTAGAGTTTATATCTTAAAATAAAAAGTTAAATCTGAAAAAATATTTCAAAAATGAGGGAACAAAAAGTTATAAATTCAACAATTTGGTTTAATGTTTGTTTGGGTTGTAATCAGATAGTATGATGAGCCATTTTAAAAATAATATAATTGGTTTATTATTCATTTTGAATTTAAAAGGATGGTTAATGAGAAAGTTTCTTTGTGTGGTCTTCGTACCTTTTATTTATAGTTTACATTATTCGCAGGCGGCAAAGAAAACTTTCCCCTGTTATGATCTTACGACTGTTCTAAAAGTGGAGCCTACTGCGCTTTACAAATCCCATCTTGATGCCTCGAAAAGTTTCGGAATACAGCTGCTGAAAGATTCTAAATCTGTACAGAAATACATCAACAACGGAAAATTTCACAAAATAAAAAAGTCCGGAAAAGGGTATCAGGTACAGCGGCTTGACTACAGCAGGGCGTATATGGTTTCCAAGGCTAAGACAACTCTGGAGAAAATAGGTTCTAAATTCAGCAAAGATACCAAGGGCGGAACATTTACCGTTTCATCCATT
Source organism: Chryseobacterium indologenes (assembly GCA_001013295.1). Taxonomy (GTDB): domain Bacteria; phylum Bacteroidota; class Bacteroidia; order Flavobacteriales; family Weeksellaceae; genus Chryseobacterium; species Chryseobacterium indologenes_B. The sequence goes on from LAZY01000032.1 coordinate 53,033, forward strand.
ACCAGAACCCTTGAGGACCAATGCAGGCTGAGAAGAGTAAATTCTAATGCTTCATTGGGAATAAGTTCACACAATTACGGTAATTCTTTTGATATTTCTTATATAAGATTCAACAATGTTCTTAAGTACAATCCGAAAATGGAAATTGCTTTGGAGAAAGTTTTAAAGCATTATGCTGATGCTGGTAGAATTTATTACATTAAAGAGAAGCAGCAGAGCTGTTATCATATTACAGTGAAAAATTATTAATTAAAAATCATACTTGCACAGCATGTTTAGTTTACATAATTTTATGCAGCTAAAAACCATGCTATATGACAACAGTAGACCTTCAGATTTCAACGCTTTCTTATGAGGAATGTAAATTCGCAATGGACCAATGGACAAATTGCAGATCTTCCTTCTATGAAATAAAAAAAAGAATTCCTACCAATTACGTTTTTAATCTTTCCAAAGAAAATCTTGACTGGATGAGAAATATCGGTAGTAAATCACCGGAATTCTGTGCCGGAGTAGGATTATACAAAGAGCAGCTTATTCTGATTCTGTATCCGATGGATGCTTCAGGGAAGAGAATAGAGGAAAGAGAATATCCAATAAGTTTCCTTTCCGGGCTTACAAGAGATGTAATGCTTCAGGAAATCCAGGAATATACCATCGTTAAAAATGCAGTTCTTTCTAAAGATCTTGCACCTGTAGGAAGAGATGCAGACATGGCATTCCCTATATCTGATAAACCGGTTCTGGAGCAGGATAAAGCTTTGGAAGCTATCGAAAAATGGAGGCTTGAAGGAATGGATTGGTTCTACAGAGAATGTGGAATTGAAAAAGGATCAGGAATCTTTAGAAAATTCTATGTTCCTACTGCTGACCTTTGCCTTTCCGATGAAGGATTAACGGATATTGTATGTTCTTTTGGACTTAAGTACAACGATATTTATGGAAAAATGCTTGTTACGTTGATCTTTATCTCTTTCCGTGAAAATCTTCAGAATGCAGGCCGTGCACAAACGATTTCAAATACCTATGACTGGGCAAAACCATGCCCACCAATCTGTCGTCTTCCGGATGATGGAGTAGGTTGTGAATTTTAAATTATTAAAGTAAGGAATGGCTGAACTTTATAAAGCAATTTTATTCCTGAACTATGGGCTGCTTCTATCAGTTATAGTGCTGGGAGCAGCTAAATACCGCATATTAGATCGTAAAGAAAAGCAATATTTTTATTGTATTGCTTTTCTTTTTTTTATTGAGTTGATCAATTTTGTATTGCCTTATATTTTCAGACTCAATGATACTTCATTCCTTTATCCCGTCTATATTGCCGGGGAGTTTTTTCTGCTGACCGGTTTATTTATCAGGAAACTGGATTGGCCTGCCTATATCCGGGGATTCGTAGCAGCAGCTGCAGCCGGATTTATGGTTTCTAAATATGGCTTTGACTGGCCGTCTAATGCAGATATAGCAAAAGTAGTTTCCAATATCATCATCATTTGCCTTTCCGGATATGTACTGATTCGTGAGATTAAGAATGCTTCCGTTCAGGGTCACTTCCTTTTGGTAGATGCCTGTATTTTTTTCTATTATTCCGTTTCGGTGTTTATTTTTATCATTCAGCATCAGATTGCCAATCTTTCGGAAAACGATTATTACACACTTTTCAGTGCCAATAATATTCTTTCAAGCATTTTATACTGTTCATTTTTATATACCTTTATCAGATTAAAGAAGTAACTTTAAATATCAACCTGTTGATTCTTATAATTGTTACCATAGCAATTATAGTATCTTTTATTCTGCTTGCATACAAAGCCTTTATCACCAGAATCATTAAAGAAAAGAATGTACAGCACGAAGCAGAAGTCCTGCACCAGAAAAAACTGGTCCTGGAAAATATTAAAGCTCAGGAGGAAGAGCGGAAGAAGATAGCTGTCATGATTCATGATGATATAGGAAACCGACTCAATATTTTATCTCTATGGCTGAATAATCTTGATACCCAGGGAGATGAACTGATCAAAAAAAATATTTACAGCCAGATGTCTTCCCTGATTGATGCTGCCAGAAGTATTTCTCATTCATTATATCCCGTAAATCTGGAATCGGTAGGACTGGTTCTGTATGTAGAGGAACTGATTACCAACCTCTCCCACAAAATCAATATTTCCCTGCAGGTGATGCCAGGATATGAAAAAAAAGATCTTTTTGTGGAAGTACAGCTGTACAGGATCATTCAGGAATTTACAACCAATGTGATCAAGCATTCCACTGCAACAGACCTTTGGATCTACATCAAGGATTATCCTGAAAACATGGCGGTCGTTATTTCGGATAACGGACAGGGATTTGATTATGAACAGGTAAAAAAAGGAATGGGAATCAAGAATATTGAATCCCGGATCAAGTCAATGAATGCTACCCATAAATGGAAAAAAACTTTTTTACATAAAGGAAGTCGTCTAATTATTAAAATTCCAAAACATCATGAGTTCCCAAATCAAAATAGCCCTGATCGATGATGAACAGCTGATCCTTGAGGGGGTAAAAATGCTGCTGTCTAATGAAAAGAACATATCGGTCTGCCTTACTGCTGACAACGGACCTGATTTTATAGAAAACCTGGGGAAATTTTCAAAAGAAGACTTTCCGGATCTTGCCCTTGTAGATGTTCAGATGAAACCTATGAATGGTTTTGAACTGGTAGAAATTCTCAAAGAAAAATATCCCGAACTCAAAATTATCATCCTTTCTTCCCATTACAAAACTTCTATTCTCGGATATATGGTCAAGCTGGGCGTTTCAGCATTTCTTCCTAAAAACTCCAATAAGAAAACATTTATAGATGCCATCACAATGGTGAATAAAAACGGAGTTTTCTTCACGGCAGAAGATCATCAGATGCTGTTTAGCTATATGAACAGTACCGCTAAGAAAAATTCTCTTTTTGAAACAGAAGATGAATTGTCTGAGCGAGAAAAAGATGTCGTAAAGCTGATCTGCCAGGAATTTACTAACAATGAAATTGGTGAAAAACTCTTTATCAGTCCCAGAACCGTAGAAAGTCACAGACAGCGGATTCTTGAGAAGATCGGCGCTAAAAATACAGTGGGAATTGTCATTTATGCCATTGTAAACAATATCTATTCACTAGAAAAAATATAATATGATTCCGTAGAAATACGGAATTTTTTATTTGGTACTTTCCACTCTATATTAATTTATTTTTCTTCTGTTATTTTGAAATGTCTCTTCTGGAGATTTTGGATGAAAATAATATACAGATAGAATCTGTAAGATAAATAAACAAAGCATGAATGATAGCAGAGTGATTTCCGTCGGGATTTTCTTTGATGGCACAGGTAATAATGGAGTCAATGCACTTTCCCCGGATAAGCCGCTGAATAATAATGAAAGTTATTTCGGTGCCTTTACCAATATTTATAAACTTTACAGTTTATTCAATGGAAATAAAAAAATATATATCGAAGGAATAGGAACGGTAATAGGAGATGAGGACAGTAATTTTGCTATGGCAACCTGTGCCAATCCACCTTATGGAATAGGATATTCTTCGGATGATAAACTTCAGAAAGCAAATGATTTTGTGCAGGAAATACTCACGGATGAAGACGCAGAATATCATTTTTATATCTATGGATTCGGAAGAGGAGGCATGCTGGCGAGAACTTTCTGTAACCAGATATTATCCTATTATTCTTCCTTTAAAAATTGTAGAATCAGATTCTTAGGAGCTTTCGATACAGTAGAGTCAAAACCTTTTAATAAATATGATCTGAATCTGTCTGCCGAAGTAGAAAATGCGCTGCATATCTGTGCCATGACTGAAGGAAGATTCTTTTTTCCGCTTACAGGGTTTTTTGAAAATTCAAAAACGATGCGGGATCAGAAATTAGAAACCTATTCATCGGTATGGAAAGAAATTTTTGTTCCGGGTGCCCATGCAGATATAGGCGGAGGTTACCTTGAAGGGCCGCAATCGGTCTATATTTCTACAGATTTTGTCAATACAGAAGACTTAGAAGAGTATATTTCAGAGATCAGGAATACAAAAACCAATGCAGATGGACATAAAATCTGGGATGCCCTGCTTTCCGGTTATCAGGTGGAGACAAGAGATCTATTCTCACAGGCATACATGCGCCGGGAGAGAGTATATAATGATTTGTCGAAAGTATATGGAAAACTGATGCTGGAAGAAACCAATATTATATCATCCGTTTTCAGCCAAGAGAGTGATGTATACTTTGGAATGGATTATAACAGACATTTTTTACTGAACCGTTTTGCCATAAAGCTAAAAGAATATTTGAAAGACCTTTCAACAGACAGAAAACCGGTATATGATTTCGGATGGTTGGCAGATTATACCCATATTTCAGCCAATTTCGGTTTATACAGAAAGGGATTTCAGGAGAGGACAGAATGGGAGGTGAATGCAGAGCTTATCAATAGTGGTCTGAATGTTTCCAGCAATACCACGACAGATCAGAATAGCCAGGCGAGGCTTTCCGTAGAGCTTCATCTGCCCGAAGACAGTTTTGTAGCAGATTATCTTTACGGAACCAGCGTACCCAATAATGATATTTGGATCCGCTCTATCGTAAAAGCACCTGTAGCCAGGTTAAATGAAATGAATAAATAGTGCAAGCACTTGAGTTTTAAATTTAGGTTAGAGACCGTCTTAGAGATGGTCTCTTTTTTTGATTTCATGTCTGAATCATAATCAGTTTTGATTCTGAAGAATTAAACGGGATCAGATTCAAAAATTGCAGGAACAGTACAAAACATAGGCTATTTTTGCTGAATGGAACAATGTATTTTAAAAAACGCAAAGAAAGTTCATTTGACTGTTTTATTTTAGGAAGCAAAAAAGAGCGAATTTGTCGGTGAAGAAGCTTCATGGATATGCATTCGCATAGAAGAATCAATGAAATTGATTCCATTCTTTACTTTCTTAAGAATATGAGATAGGATGCTAAAAATCTTTGCGTCAATTGAATTTCATAAACATAAAGAATATGATCTCCCAGTTTTTGTGCTTGATCCATTATATGCCATATAAAACATGTATTGGACCCAAATTCTGCTTTTCATTTCTTTTTCCGTATTTTTGCACCCGAAAATTCATACTCATTACTAACAATTAATTAAAAAAATGCTTTCGGTTCAAAGTTTAGGATTACATCATTCAGGAAATTATTTATTTCAAAACGTCAATTTCACCATTAAAAAGGATGATAAAGTAGGTCTGGTAGGTAAAAATGGAGCGGGAAAATCCACTTTATTGAAAATGCTTTCCGGAGAAATTAACTTCTATGAAGGAGAGGTCATTACAGAAGGAAGCATTACCATCGGATTCCTGAAGCAGGATCTTGATTTTGTGAAAGGAAGAACGGTTTGGAATGAAACTATGCAGGCCTTTGAGCAGATCAATGCATGGAAAAATGAGCTTGAAGAGGTGAATCATCAGATGGCAACAAGAACCGACTACGAAAGCGATTCTTATACAGATCTGATCAACAAGATGACAGAACTGAATGACCTTTTGATGAACCATGATGCCTACAATCTTGAAGGAGACATGGAGAAAGTATTGTTCGGTTTAGGATTTAAAGCTGATGATTTCCAGAAGATCACCGATGAATTTTCAGGAGGATGGAGAATGAGAATTGAACTGGCAAAGCTGCTTCTTCAAAAAAATGACATCATGCTTCTCGATGAGCCTACCAACCACCTTGATATGGAATCTATCATCTGGCTGGAGAATTTCCTTAAAGATTATCCGGGAGCCATCGTTCTGGTAAGTCACGATAAGCAGTTTATGACAGCGGTTTGTAACAGAACCTTTGACATAAACAATAAAAAAGTAGACGACTATAAAGCGAACTATACCAAATATCTTGTGATGCGTGAAGATCGCCGTGAAAAACTGATTCAGGCTAAAAAGAATCAGGATGCGGAGATCAAGCAGATGGAAGACAACATCAATAAATTCCGTGCCAGCGCTACCAAAGCGTCCTTTGCTCAGTCATTGATCAAAAAGCTGGACAAAATAGAACGTATTGAAGTAGATAACGAAGACGTTTCCAAATTCAATATCCGTTTCGTGCAGTCTATGGTTCCTGGAAAAGTGATTTTTGAGGCTGAGAATTTAGGAAAAGCTTATGGACAGAAACAGATCTTTGACGATGTAGATTTCATCGTTCAGAGGGGAGACAGAATCGCACTTTTAGGACAGAACGGGCAGGGGAAAACAACCCTGGCAAAAATTCTGGCAGGAGATATTAAAGATTATTCAGGAAACTGGAATCTTGGGCATAACGTGAACATCGGATATTTCGCACAGAATCAGGAAGAGGTTTTAACACCTAATAAAACGGTTCTGGAAGAAGCTGAAGATGCGGCTACTGAAGAAACCAGACCAAGAGTAAGAGATTTATTAGGATCTTTCCTATTCCAGGGAGATGCCGTTTCCAAAAAAACAAAAGTACTTTCCGGAGGGGAGAGAAACCGTCTGGCTCTTTGTAAACTATTGCTTCGTCCTTTCAATACTCTGATCATGGACGAACCTACCAACCACTTGGATATTCAGTCTAAGGAGATCATCAAGCTGGCACTGCAGAACTTTGAAGGGACTTTAATTGTCATTTCTCACGACAGAGAATTCCTTCAGGGACTTTGTGATAAGATCTATGAATTCCGTGACGGGAAAATGAAAGAATTCCTTGGGGACATCAATGAATATCTTGAGTACAGACAAAAAGAAACGATCAGAGAGATTTCTGCAGAAAAAGCCAAACTTCACAATGAAGAGGTAAAAGTAGAGCCTAAGAAAGAAGAAAAACCTGTTGTCAGCAACAGCCAGGCTTCTAATATCGTAAGCAAAGAGCAGAAAAATATTCAGAATAAAATCAAGAAGGTTGAAGAGAAAATTTCAGAACTTGAAACCAAGATAGAAGAAATGGAAGCCTCTTTTACCAAAGAAAATCCTTCTGACGATACGTTGGAAAAATATAACAAAGCTAAAGAAGAGCTTGACAACGCTTTACAGGAGTGGGAGTATTTGGGTACTCAACTGGATTAATTTTCAGTACTTAACGCTTAGAATTTAAAGTTTAAGGTTGGTGTTTTTATAAACAGATATTCGTTTATAAGAATACCAACCTTTTTATTTTTCCGTCTTTTCGTTCATATTATACTAAAAATTAACATCCAGTATTAAAATATTTTCATAATTTTGGAGCATGATTTTTAAAGAAAGCAGAAACCTGAAGAGTTTTATCTCCAAGCTATTGTTTGGGGTATACTTCCTCGCCCTGCTTTCTCAGAGCTTTCACCATCACGATTCTGTAGACAGTTTCAGAGGGTTCAACCTTAAGAAAACAGAAAACACCGTGACGAAGGCCGCTGCTAAAGAGAAAGCCGGCGACTGTCTGGCATGCCACTTTTTGGCTACCGGACATACACTAGCTCCTGAAGAATTCAGTTTTACCTTTGAGCACTATACTCAGGAGGTAAAACAAATCATCGCCATCCAGGAGAAAATCTGGTCTCAGACCAAATTCACATTTCAGCTTCGGGGACCACCCGCACTTTCCTAATTCATAGACTCTCTAGGGTTTAAAGTTCTGTACTTTAAAGTTCAATGTTGAATGCTTACGATTTAAACTAAGGCTTAAGATTGTCGTAAATTGATATTTTAAAAATATCCAATTACCAGTATCTAATCTCCAGCCTCTATCCTCTTACCATTAATACATTTTACTTTTTACATTGTACATAATACATTGTACATGATACATTCTACAATTAAAACAAACCCTATCCATAAATTTTAACGAAAAATGTACCCCATCAACAGGGTACGCAATCAATCTATTTACAATGAAATTGATATATTGCCTGCTGCTGATCTTTTGTGGATCAGTATTGACGAGTGCACAGAAAACTTACACCGTACAAGGAACCGTTCAGGATTTTCACGATAAAACCATGCTGGAAAATGCGGTGGTGAAAATCGGAGGGTTTACAGCAAAAACAGATAAAAAAGGAGCATTTTCTTTTGATAAGATCCCTGCAGGGAAGTATACACTCATTGCCAAACATCCTGATTGCAATGATTATACTGAAAATATAGGAGTTGATCAGGATTTGCATATAACGATAACCCTTGAGCATCACGTAAAAGACATCGAAACGGTGACCATTCACGGAAACCACAAGAATAACGGATCACTTATTGTGAAAACACTGGGGAAATCTGAAATAGAGAAAAATTCTACAGACAACCTGGGAAATCTGTTATCAAAGATTTCGGGAGTGACCGCTCTGAAAACCGGGAACAATATTTCAAAACCGGTTATTCATGGGTTGTATGGAAGCCGTATCAACATTCTGAATAATGGAGTACGACTTGCTGAACAGGAATGGGGAGTAGAACATGCTCCGAATGTGGATATTAACAATTTTCAGCATATTGATGTGATCAAAGGGGCATCCGCTCTGAAATATGGGAGCGATGCAATTGGTGGTGTCGTAGTAATGGAACCTGAGATTTTCCCTAAAAAAGATACGATAAAAGGTTCTGTAAACCTTTCAGGAATTTCTAACGGAAGAGGATTGGGACTGGATGTAGATGTGGCCAAGACCTGGAAAAACGGATGGGCAGTGAAATCCGGAGGAAGCATTAAAAAATTAGGAGATCAGCACACACCTGATTACAACCTGATGAACACCGGAATGGATTTTTCTTCCTTCAATTTTACGGTTCAGAATAACAGTTATGAGAAAGGAATTTCTTTTGATTATTATATGACACGCCAGAATATTGGCATTTACAGAGGCTCACACGTAGGAAATAATGAAGATTTCTACAATGCAATGACCAGAAAAATTCCTGCCTATACCGGAGATTTTAGTTATAATATCGATAATCCTAGACAGGTTATTGATCATCATATCGCTAAAATTTCAGCATTCAAAAGATTTGAAAATATTGGGAAAATTTCAGCAACATACAGTTATCAGTACAATCACAGACAGGAATATGACATAAGAAGAGGTGATCTGAATGATATTCCGTCTTTAGATCTGGCATTGATGACCCATCAGTTTAATATTAATGATTTGCTCGAAAGAGGAAAATGGTCCCTGGAAACGGGTATAGATGCAGGTTTCCAGAATAATTATTCGGATCCTGCAACCAAGGCCAGACGTTTGATTCCTAATTATGATAAATATTCAGCCGGGGTGTATTCTATTTTCAAATACAAAATTTCACATGATTTTAATGTAGAGGCCGGTGCGAGATATGATTTCAATCGCTACGATGTTACCAAATGGTATGATAGCAATGATTGGGAGAACCGCTACGCAGATTCCTACCCTGAATTTTATGTGAAAACCAATCAGAACAGAGTCCTGACCCGTCCTAAGCTGAACTATCAGAATATTTCGTTCAATGCAGGACTGGAATACCGTCCGGATGCCAATTTTGACCTGAAGTTTAATTACGCAAAAGTAGGGCGAACACCTAATATTGCAGAATTATTTTCAGATGGTCTGCATCATTCTGCAGCAGTTATTGAAATTGGAGATATGAGCCTGAAAAATGAAGAGGGGCACCAGTTTAATTTAACAGCTGATGCTAAATTCAATATTTTGAAAGGGCTTAATGTTTCCGTAAATCCGTATTTCTTTATTACCAAGAATTTCATCAACGAGATTCCGACTGGTATACAGAATACGATCAGAGGAGTATTTCCGGTGTGGGAATATCAGCAGATCGATGCCAAAATGTATGGGGTAGACCTGGACATCAACTGGAAATTGACGGATAATCTGACCTATGTAGGAAAAGGAAGTTATGTGTATGGGCAGGACGATACCCATAACGAGCCATTGATATTAATGATGCCTCCTAATTTCTCCAACGCATTGCAGTTTAATAAAGAGAACTGGAGTAACTTTTACTTCACTCTTGAAAACCAGACTTTTTTAAAGCAGAACAGATTCCCGGTTCATAATGCTACGATTTCTATTTATGAAGGTGGAGAGGAAGTAACAAAAACCGTGGACTTCAGTACGCCACCGGGTGGGTACTCGCTGTGGAATATCCGTACGGGAGTCAACATCAGTAAAAATCTTTCTGCAGGTCTTATTGTAAACAACATTTTTAATGTTTCATACAGAGATTATCTCAACCGTATGAGGTTCTTTTCAGATGAGGCAGGAAGAAACTTTATTTTAAACTTTAGATACCGTTTCTAAAGTTGATACAAACAATTCAAACAAAATTTTACAATCTTAAATTTTTTAAAATGAAAAAACTATTCAATACTCAAAATATTATCAAATTATTAGCTGTTTTATTTCTTTCCATTACAGCCATTTCTTGTCAGAGAGATGGTTCTGCACAGGAAGATGATATTCCGCAGGAAGAACTGACGAATATTGTTTTATTGGTAACAGAAGACGGTACTACCAATACAATTCCTTATAATTATAGTATCGGTGCAGGCGGACAGCCTACAATCCCTTTAAAGGACGGTAAATCTTATACTGTGGTTGCCACTTTTAAAAATGGAAACGAAGACGCTACCGATGAAATTCTTAAGGCTAAAAATGAACACTTTTTAATATTTGACTTCCCACAATCGAATATTACATTAGAAAGATTAGATGGTGGTGATCTTAGAAATGATGGAAAAAGAGTGGGATTGAGAACAAAATGGACTGTTGTAAAAGCGGTCAATGGTACCGCTCCTATATTGAAACTGGATCTTATCCACGCTCCACAGAGTGTAAATGATGCAAAATCAGGTACAGCATGGGGAAGTGTAGTAGGCGGAGAAACCGATGCAGAAGCTAAATTTAACCTAAGTAATTAGGAATAATTAATCTTGTTTGGGACCACCGGAATTTCCGGTGGTTTTTTATTTAACAATATTTGGCTGTATTAGTTGATTTTAAGTGGGTGATTTTCATAAAAAATTCATATTTTTGCAACCTAAAATTTTAATCAATAATGAAGGTTACCGCACAAAACCATGATGATGTAAGTGCATTGCTTACAGTGACATTGGAAAAATCTGACTACAAAGAAAAAGTAGAGAAGCAATTGATTAATTATGCTAAAAATGCGCAAGTTCCTGGATTCAGAAAAGGGAAAGTGCCTTTGAGTATGGTTAAAAAACAATATGAAGCAGGTATTGCATTTGAAGAAATCAACAGACAGGTTTCTGATGCTTTGAACAACTATGTGAACGAAAACAAACTAAGATTAGTTGGTCAGCCTATTCCTCAGCCAGTAAACGAGTTCGATTACAATGCTGATCAGTTGGAAGTTGCTTTCGAAGTAGGATACGAGCCTGCATTCACTATAGATTTAGCTAAATATGAAGCGCCTCACTATAAAGTAGAAGCTTCTGACAAAGAAATCGGAAAGAGCATTGAGAACATGCAGAAGCGTTTTGCTGAGCAGGTTCCTCAGGATAAAATCACTAAAGATTCTTACATTGCTTTAGAGGTTTCTCAGGTTGTAGAAGAAGATGCTGAAGGAGAGCACCACCACCATCCAAAGAACATTACCATTACAGCTGAAAACAAAGAAGCTTTCAAATTGGTAAAAGGTCTTAAAATGGACGGATCTGTAAAAGTAACGAAAGAAACTCTTGCAGGTGATGAAGAATTAGCTAAAGAATTAGGATTCAGCAAAGAAGAAGTAGAGCACCTACACCACAATGAGGTAGAAGTAAAAGTAAAAGACTTCTATTCATTGAACCTTGCTGAGCTTAACCAGGAACTATTCGACAAAGTTTACGGAGAAGGAAACATTACTTCTGAAGAAGAGCTTAAAGATAAAGTGAAAGCTGAATTAGACGAGTATTTCCAACAGAATGCTGACGTTCACTTCGTGAATAAAGTATTGGAGCAGGTTACTGAAAAAGAAGAAGTAGCACTTCCTGAAACTTTCTTGGTAAAATGGTTAATGTTCTCTAACCAGAACATCCAGTCTGAAGAGCAGGCTAAAGAAATCCTTGAAGCTGAGAAAAACCAGTTGAGATACCAGATCATCGAAGGTAAATTGATGACTGATAACGAAATCAACCTTGACTACGCTGATGTATTGGCACAAGCTGAGCAATTAGTGAAAAATCAATTGGCTATCTACGGAATCCATCACTTAGGTGATGAAGAAATCCAGAAATATGCTGTTGAAATGTTGAAAGACCAGGAGCAGGTAAGACAAATTTCTTCTGAAGTTGCTATGGCTAAATTGAAAGATGTAATTCTTGAAAAAGCAAGCAAAAAAGAAACTAAAATTTCTCACGACGAATTTTTAGAAGAGCTTAAAAAATAATTATACAACGATATAAATATTTGAAAACCGTCAATTTTTTGACGGTTTTTTTTATTTCCGTATCCGGCGAAGATGGATAGTGTTTCTAAAAAAGAGTTAATAAATAAAATATCCTTCTGCCGTAAACAAGGGAATATCACGCATCCCTCATTATTTATCATTCATCATATATAATTATATTCCTATATTTACCCCTTAAACTTTATATAATAAATATGAAAAAAATAATCATTCCTTTTTTCTGTGCAGTGCTGTTTTCAGTACCGGCAGTGGCTCAGAAAAAGGCGGCTGCTTCTGCTACAACGACAGCTGTGGCAACAAAACTTACTCCTAAAGATGTTATTGATAATTACTTCAAAGCATCAGGCGGGAAAGAGAAATTAGAAGCAATAAAATCCATTATCATAGAAAACACTGTAAGTGTACAGGGAATGGAAATTAAATCGGTTACAAAGAAATTAGGAAATAAATTCAAATCTGTACAATCTGTGATGGGGAAAGAAATGATCCAGTTCTTTGATGGCGAGAAAGGATATTTCGATCAGATGGGAACCAAAATGGATATTCCTGCAGATAAGATCAGCGAAATGAAGAAAGGAAAGCCAGTAGATGCTTTAGCTTTTGATGCGGCTAACTTTAAGGAGGTATCCGTAGAAAAACTGGATGGAAAAGATTATAATGTACTTACCTCAGATAAAGGGAAGTTCTATTTTGATCCTTCAACCGGTCTTTTGTATAAAACTGCGGCAAAAGAAGGCAACGCTACTATAAAAAGCTATATGACAGTAGATGGAGTACAGCTTCCTGCTGAAATGGAGGTTGAAGCAGGTCCACAGACGATAAACATCAAAACCACAAAAGTTGTGATCAATTCAGGGGTTACTGATGCTGATTTCAAGTAAGAAATACTTTTTTAATGATATTAAAACCGGGTTTTACCCGGTTTTTTTAGTATATAGATAATTTTAACTCAAATTTAACTATAATATGTATTTTACGATTTCTTCAGTTTGTGAATAATTGATACTTTTAGCGTGTAAATAAAATCAAATAACATGAAAAAAGTATTGTCTTCATTTGCGGTCATCTTTCTGATGTCTTCAAATGCCTTTGGGCAGAATATTCCGGTGGATGCTTCTGTAAGAATTGGTACTTTGTCCAATGGGATGAAGTACTACATCAAAAAAAACACATTACCTGAGAAGAAAGTAGATTTCCGTCTGGCCATCAATGCCGGATCTATTCTTGAAGATGAAAATCAGAGAGGATTGGCTCACTTTATGGAGCACATGAATTTCAACGGAACCAAAAATTTTCCAGATAATAAATTAGTAGACTTTTTACAGTCTATCGGGGTGAAGTTTGGTCAGCACCTTAATGCTTACACCAGCTTTGACGAAACAGTTTATATGCTTCCCGTTCCATTAGACAAACCGGGCAACCTGGATGCCGGACTGAAAGTAATGGAAGACTGGGCTTTCAATGCTACACTTTCTGACGAACAGATCAATAAAGAAAGAGGAGTGGTATTGGAAGAACTAAGACTGGGATTGGGAGCCGATAAAAGAATGGCGGATAAATACCTTCCGAAATTATTATACAAATCTCAATATGCAGAAAGACTTCCGATCGGTAAAAAAGAAGTTTTGGAAAACTTTAAACCGGATGTGATCAGAAAATTCCATCAGGACTGGTACAGACCGGATCTTATGGCAATTGTGGTGGTAGGAGACATTAATGTAGATGAAGTTGAAAAGAAAATTAAAGACAATTTCAGCAAATATAAAAACCCGGCAAAACCGAGAGAAAGAAAAACTTTTGACCTTCCGAACCATAAAGAAACACTGGTAGCCATCGAAACAGATCCTGATGCTACGAGTTCCAGAGTACAGTTCATCATGAAAGATGCTGAAGCGTACACTCCGGATGTAACGGTTGAGCAATATAACCAAAGTATGGTAGAAAATCTTTCAACAACCATGTTGAATAACAGATTGAGAGAACTGATCAATTCTACGAATCCTCCTTTTACTTTCGGATCAGTATATCATGGTGGAACCTATGCAAGAAGCAAAGAAGCTTTCCAGGGATTTGCCATGGTGAAAGAAGGAAATCAGCTGAATGCACTGAAGGTGTTATTGGAAGAAGTAGAAAGAGCAAAAAGATTTGGATTTACCCAATCAGAATTAGACAGAGCAAAAGCTCAGGTACTTTCCAATGTTGAAATGTCTTACAACAACAGAGATAAAACGGAAAGTGACATGCTCGTGGACGAATATGTAAGAAACTTCCTGGAGAAAGAACCGATTCCGGGAATTACCTGGGAATATGAAGATGCCAAATCTTTCTTACCAACCGTTACCCTTGCACAGACCAATGAAATCATCAAGAAAATGGTGAAAGATGACAGCAGAGTAATCGTGATAACAGGACCTAAAAAAGATAATGTAACCATGCCTACAGAAGCAATGGTACTGAATACATTTGAGGCTGTGAAAATGGCTGATCTGAAGCCTTACGAGGAGAAAGCGGCTATCAAAAACTTAGTAAAACCTTTCAAATCTGAAGGAAAAATTGCTAAAACAGAAACTGATGCGAAGCTGGGAACAACAACATGGACGCTAAGCAACGGGGCTAAAGTAACCTTCAAGAAAACAGATTTCAAAGATGATGAAATCGTATTCACAGCAAGAAGTATGGGAGGAAACTCCATTATTCCGGATGCTGATTTCAATAAGACACAATTTGCCTTTGGTGCCTTAACTGAAGCCGGCGTAGGAGGATTCTCCAAATCAGATCTTACCAATTATCTTGCAGGTAAGCAGGTGAATGTAAATCCTATGGTTGGACCTTACTTTGAAGGGATTTCAGGTAAGACTACTCAGAAAGATCTGGGAATAGCAATGGAGCTTACGTATGCTTACTTTACAGGGCTGAATTATAATCCTGCATCCTTCAATGCTTATAAAGAAAAGCAGTCTGCAATGTTGAATAACCTGTTGTCTAATCCACAGGCTTACTTCTCCAATGAGCATGCGAAATTCATGAACCAGAAGAATCCTAGATTTATTGGTCTGTTCCCTATGGAGAAAGATTGGGCGAATACAGATTATAAAAAAGCATATGACATCTATAAAGAGAAATTTGCCAACGCAGGAAACTTCCACTTCTATTTTGTAGGAAATATTGACGAGGCTAAATTGAAAGATCAGGTACTGCAGTATATTGCAAGCCTTCCTTCAACAGGAAAAACATCTACGTTCAAAGATACAGGCTACAGACAGATGACCGGAGATTATACCAAAGTGTATAAAAAAGGAAAAGATCCTAAGAGTATGGTAACCATTTCCTATGCCGGAGAAACTCCTTATAACGAAAAAGAAGCATTGGCTTTAGCTGCTCTTGGAGAAGTGGCAACCATCAAGGTGATCGAAAAACTGAGAGAAGATGAAAGTGGAATCTACGGTGGTGGGGCAAGAGGAGGAATGAATAGAATTCCTTACAGTGCTTACAATTTCAGCATCAGTTTCCCTTGTGGTCCTGAGAATGCTGACAAACTTACAAAAAGTGCCATCGCTGAACTTCAGAAACTGATCGATAAAGGACCTGAGCAGAAAGATCTTGATAAGTACAAAGAAGCAGAATACAACGACAACAAAACTGACCTTAAAGATAATATGTTTTGGATGAGCGGTATTGCGAGAAATCAGTTGGATGGAAGCGATAAATATGATATTCTGAACTATCAGGATAAAGTAAAAGCGCTTACTGTGAAAGATCTTCAGGATGTTGCTAAAAAATACCTTACCAAAGGAAGAATTGTAGCAACACTGATGCCGGAAGACGGTTGGGAAAATGCTAAAAAAGCAGATGCTAAAGCAGAAGTGACAGGAGCTACTGTTGTAAGACAATAACAATAATCGCTTTACAATTAATAATAAAAAAACCGCAGACCAGTCTGCGGTTTTTGTTATTTACATTCAAATCCTATGAGTTAAGAACCATATTCTTTTTTCCATTCATCAGCGGCTCCGCTTAGAATAGTGTAGAATTCTTCCCCGTATTTTCTGATCAATGGAGTTTTCAGGAATTTATAAACAGGCACCTGAAGCTCTTTTCCAAGAGTACAGGCATCGCTGCATACATTCCACTCATGATAGTTCAAAGCAGTGAATGCAGAATATTCTGTCACACGAATAGGATAGAGGTGGCAGGAAATAGGTTTCTGCCAGTCTACAGCACCATCCTCGTACGCTTTTTCAATACCACATTTGGTAATTCCTTTTTCATCGAATGTTACATATGCACATTCACGGTTCTCCACCATTGGAGTAACATACATTCCGTCGTGTGGATCAGTAGTCCATGTCCCTTGTTCTTCAAGAGCTTTAATACCTTCCTGAGTAAGATAAGGTTTTATTTTGTCAAAAATACCGTCCAATATTTCAAGCTCGTTTTTATCCAATGGAGCTCCTACATCTCCTTCCACACAACATGCACCTTTACACTTGGTAAGGTTGCAAACAAATTCTTCGGAAAAGATCTCCTCAGAAATCAATTTATCGTCTATCTGAATCATAATTTTTTAAAATAAATCAAAAACTGTACCTGCCTTAAAGGTCAGTAAACTAATAATAATCAACCACAAACTGGCTTCCTGCATCCAGTATTTGGGTAAAAATCTCAACATTCTGCTCAGAATAATGCTTGAAGGAAATGCCAGAAGCAGCAGATATTCATAGCTCATATTCATATAGAGAATGATCGTAATAAGCTGGGCCAAAGAAAAAACCAGCAGGAATGTATACTTATATCTGCTTATCGGGCTTTTCTTGTTATAATTTTGAAAATGGTCATATACAGCATAGATAAGCATCAGGACCACCGGAATCAAAGGAAGCAGTTCCATATAATCCTTTACCGGCTTCATTTTCCCGAACGGGAAATAATCGATATTCCATGAAGTAAACTGAACGAAATACATGACGGAGAAATAGCTGAACGTGATCAGAATCATTCCCAGCAGGAATCTGAAAAGGTTTAACCCTATTTTGGCAGAGGTCGCAATAACGTGAATGATCACAAAAACAGCCATTGGCCATGTGGTGGGGAGGAATATGAAATTCAATGCCACGATTGCCCCTACCAGGACATAGGATTTCTTTCTTATATCCTCATCTGCGCTCGTCAGGAGAAGAATCAGAAAAGAGTTGGTAAGCAGTGAAACAGCGATTCCTATATCTAAATTTCCCGGATACAATCCGAAAATAAAAAATGTATATAAAAATAAAGGAAGATGCGTCTGATAATTGAGGGCAATACTGTGAAAACAAAAATATCCGAGAGCAATTCCCAGAAAAGTAATTCCGGCAACAATAGCTTCGTATGTATTGAAATTCAGTATGTTAAATATTACGACTACTAAAAGAAGACAACCAATATAAACAGGAATTGAAAAAATATTGCTTTCTTTTGAAAGTAATTTAAACATTTTTTATAAATTTGTACAAAGTTAATTTAAAAAAGGAAAATAATGACGTCTTTCTTTCTATTCTTAAGCAAAGTTTTCAAATGGTCTTTCGGTTTCTTTGATGCTTTCGGTAATGTTTTAAACTGGATTCTATTTATAGTTTGCTGTGTATTGTTCACTTATTGGTGCTACGTACTAGTGGTTACACTAGGTGGTGACAAAGATAAAGACTATTATTCTCCAACGGAAGGTAAGCATCCTTACTATGATCCGAATATCTACAAAAAAGAAGGTTAATTAATTGGTTATATAGTAAAAAACCGATCAAATAATTTATTTGATCGGTTTTTTTATTACTAACGATTAAAATTTTCTTTGTTTAGTCGTGGATGGGAAGCACCAGTACAGGAATTTTTGAACTTTTTGTAATTCCTTTGGTAAGGCTTCCTACAAATACATCATAAATTCCGCTTCTGCCATGTGATCCCATGACGATATAATCCGCATTTTTTGCTTTCGCATGTTCCAGGATAATATCTTTGGCGATACCTTGTTTCAAAAGATGTTCACAATCAATATCGTGAGCGATAATTCGTTGTTCGATCTTATTCAGCTGAACGAGCTCTTCTCTTATTTCATTAGCTTCCACTTCCGGAAAATACTGAAATCCCATATCACCGATCGCAAAGCCAATGTCTGAAGGGGCTACATGGATCAGGTAAATTCTACCGTTAAGCTGTTTTGCAAATTTTATGGCACCGTCCACCAATTGGTCCGTCTTGTCCCCAAAATCTACGGGTAATACAATATTGATCATAACCTTTCATTTTGTTACCTAAAGATATGAAAAATTTGCCAGACTTCTATGTTAAATACTTATAATATTCGGATGTCAAGGATTTTTTCTTCCTCCAGATAAGCTTCAAGAATATCATTTTCTTCCACTTTTCCAACCCCTTTTGGAGTCCCTGTAAAGATCAGGTCACCTACCCTTAAAGTAAAATATTGAGACACAAAAGCGATAATATCATCAAAATGGAAAAGCATGTCCTTTGTATTTCCGTCCTGAACCTTTTCTTTATTCTGTAAAAGAGAAAAAGACAGGTGTTCAAGGTTGTAATTTTCTTTTTTAAAGAAGTTTCCCACCACTGCAGAACCGTCAAAACCTTTGGCCAGTTCCCATGGAAGACCTTTTGACTTCAGTTCACTCTGAAGATCTCTTGCCGTAAAATCAATCCCAAGGCTTAGTTCTTCATAATGTTTATGCGCTGTTTCCTTCTGGATGTATTTTCCTCCTTTTGAAATTTTCAAAACCACTTCCAGTTCATAGTGAATATCATTCGAAAATTCCGGAAGATAAAAATCATTTCCTTTTAATACCGCTGTATCAGGTTTGATAAAAATAACAGGTTTCTCAGGAATTTCGTTTCCCAATTCTTTAGCGTGTTCGCTGTAGTTTCTTCCTATGCAAATGATCTTCATAATTCTTTATTTATTTTCAGATTGCGTTATTGTGAGGAATGAAGCAATCTTTTTATTCATGTAAATATGTATCCTGTATTAATGCGTGAATTCATTTCCACAATAATAGCAAACGAATTTATGACTCGTTAAAAATGAAATTCCAAAAAAACTGGTTGCCCTGTCATCCCTGTAGATGTGATTGGAACCACATTTCGGGCATACAAAATCAAACTCTGGGTCTTTAATCGTATGTTCTACTTCCAAAGAGTATTGTTCATTGTCTTTATAATCTCGTAAGACCTGTTTGGCCTTTTCCAGATCATCTTCAAAAACCTGAAGCTGGATGCCACCTACCGCTTGTGAAAGCAACCAGTCTGACTGGATAAGCTGCTCGTTTGCAATGAAACTGTTGATGCCGTTTTCTGCCAGTATCTGTTTGTCCCTGTTCGCTTCAAGGGCTGTTTCATAAAATTTAAAACGGATCAGATCAGACATCTTATTAAAATCTGCTTGATAATTGAATTTTCGTAAATACTTTCTTCGTATACAAAGGGAAATCAGCATTCTGAAGCCATCCGAAATACCCAAGATCTTTCTGGAATACCGCTTTTACTCCCTGGCCTTTATATTTTCCAAAGTTGAAAACCTCTTCCTGCTTATCATTATACCCGATGAATCCGGCAAGATCAGCATTTTTATTATGGAATGTAAATTCACTTAACGGTGCTACCTCATTTGGTATATCATCATATTTTCCAACCTGAGCATCCAGTACTTCAAAAGTTGCCATCACATCCGCCTCTGCAGAGTGTGCATTTTCCAACGTTTTTCCACAATAAAACTGATAAGCAGCTCCCAGATTTCTAGGTTCTTTTTTATGGAAAATAGTCTGTGCATCTACCAGTTTAAACTTGCTAAGATCAAAATCCATTCCTACTCTTAATAATTCTTCTGCTAAAAGAGGAACATCAAATCTGTTGGAATTAAAACCTCCCAGATCAGTACCGGAAATCATTTCCATTACTTTTGGAGCAATATCTCTGAATGTAGGAGCATCCTTTACATCTTCGTCATAGATTCCATGGATTTCGCTGCTTTCTCTTGGGATTGGCATTTCCGGATTGATACGCCATGTTTTACTTTCTCTGGAAGCATCAGGATTTACCTTTAAAATACAGATCTCAACGATTCTGTCTTTTCCGATATTCGTTCCTGTGGTTTCAAGGTCAAAAATACAAAGGGGTTTATGGAGTTTTAAATTCATGTTGATCAATAATTTGAAATATATTCGTTTGAAAATGAGATTCTACCATTGTGGAATCATCTCATATAAGTTCTGTAGTCTCTATTTTAGCTGCCCCTGAAAAATCAGTGACACCAATATATAATAAATAACAAGCATCGGAATTCCTACAATCTGAAATATCGCAAGAATAGCAATACCACCCACGAGTAGGACTACTTTAGGATAATTATCTTTTAATTGTTTGGATTTAAATTTCATGGCCATCATTTTGATCGGGCTGATCAGAAGCCATGAGGTAAGGATCGTAAGTAGAACCAACAGCAATTCGTTGTTGAATAAAAAGCTGAATGTTCCGGTTTCCTTAAAAGCATAATATAATCCGAATAATAAAACGGTGTTGGTAGGGGTATTCAACCCTTTGAAATAATAGCGTTGCTCCTCATCAAGGTTGAAGATCGCAAGTCTTAAGCAGGAAAATATGGTTACCAGCAATCCGAAATATTTGATTTCGAAGGGAAGCTGAAGTCCTAGCAATTCTGTTCCGAACGGCTCCAGAGCTTTATACATTGTAAGCCCGGGAATCAATCCGAAACTGACCATATCTGCAAGAGAATCAAGCTGAAGGCCAAGATTTGAGTTTGATTTTACGGCTCTGGCGACAAAACCGTCAAAAAAATCGAAAATTGAAGAGAGAATAAGACAGATTGCTGTCGTCTGATAATCTCCTAAAATAAGATGTATGGCACCTACACAGCCCGCAAATAAATTAGCGAGGGTCAGGGCATTGGCCAGATTATTCTTTATAAAATCCATAACCACAAAATTACAGTTTTTAAAAATTCTAACTCGAAATAATCTGAACTAAAAAATGGATTAAAGTGATTTTGATGTAAATTTGCCACATGAAATTTTTAAAAGGATTTAGAAAACAGGAAGTTCTGGCATTGCTGTACAGAATTTTTTTAGCATATGTTTTTTATCAGATGGCGAGGCTTTTATTCTGGTATTTTAATAAAGACCTGATCAAAGTGGACTCTGTTTCAGAGTATTTCAAGCTTGCCTACCACGGTACAGCTTTCGATACGACGGCAATCCTGTATGTCAATGCGTTATTTATCCTGCTAAGCCTTGTGCCTTTGGTGATCAATACCAAAAAAGGATACCAGAAAGTTCTGTTCTGGGTGTACTTCATTACCAATGGAGTAGCCTACGCTATGAATTTTGGGGATTTTATCTACTACAAATTTTCACAGGCCAGGCTTACATCGGCCGTATTTCAGGTAGCTGAGCATGAATCCAATGTTTCCAAAACACTGATGATTTCAATAGGCCAGCATCCATTTGTGCTGGTTTGGTATGTGGTGTTGATGATCGTATGGGTTTTCCTTTATAAAAAAGTGAAAGTAAAGGAAGAAAAACCTGCCAACCTGCTTCCTTATTTTCTGTACTCGGTGCTTACTTTATGCGTTACGACCGTATTGGTTGTTGGAGGAATTCGTGGAGATTTTAAACACAGTACAAGACCTATCAATATGGTAGATGCCACGCGTTTTGTGACCAACCCACTACAGGGTAATATGGTTCTGAACAGTACTTTTTCATTTTTCCGTACATTAAATACCAATAACTTTAAAGAAGTTCATTTTGTGGATGAAAAATACATTACAGAAAATGTACAGCCTTATAAAGTATACGACCGCAAAGTAGAAAACCGTCCGAATATCGTTATTTTCATTGTAGAATCTTTCGGAAGAGAATATTCGGGAGCTTTCAATAAGGATAAAAATATTAAGGATTATGTTTCCTATACTCCTTTTATAGATAGTCTGGCCAGCCAAAGTCTTATTTTCCCGAATACCTTTGCCAACGGGAGACAGTCTATTCATGGAATGAGCAGCGTTCTGGCCGGAATTCCGAGTCTTACCGATGCGTTTACCGGATCACCGTATTCCAATCAGAAAATACAGTCTATCGTTTCCGTTTGTAATGATCTGGGATATGATACCTCTTTTTATCATGGGGCCCCGAATGGTTCAATGGGATTCCTTGGATTTGGAAATATTTTAGGATTTAAACATTATTTCGGAAAGACAGAATACAATCACGACGAAGATTTTGATGGGATGTGGGCCATCTGGGATGAGCCGTTTCTGCAGTATTTTGCTAAAAATGTAGGAAAGAAACAACCATTCATGACCACTGTTTTTACGGCTTCATCACATCACCCTTTTAAAATCCCGGCTAAGTATAACGGGAAATTCAAAAAAGGAAAGATAGAAATGCATGAGCCAATCCAGTATACGGATTATGCAATCAAACAATATTTTGAAACAGCGAAAAAGCAGCCTTGGTTCAATAATACGATCTTCGTTTTCACCGGAGATCATACCAATCAGGTATATTACCCGGAATATGAGCGAGCGATGAACCGTTATGCTGTTCCATTAATATTCTATTCTCCAAATCCTGCTTATCAGCTTAAAGGGGTCAATCCTGAAATAGCGCAACAGGCAGATATTTACCCTACACTGGCAGACCTGATCGGTTACAATAAGCCTATTAGAAGCTGGGGACGAAGTTTGGTAAGTGATAAAAAATATCCGTTCATTGTAGTCAACTCAGACGGAAGTACAGAACAGTTTATGATCGGAAACTATATTTATCGTTTCGACGGAAAAGAGATCATTGGAGTATATGACAAGTCTGATCTTGGAATGGAAAAAAACCTGATGGGAGAGCTTAAAACTCCGGAAGTAGAACAGGGAAAACAAACTGCCAAAGCTTGGTATCAGGACTATATGGATAGAGTGATCAACAGAAAGCTGTATTAGGCTGAAAGGTTAAACAGTAAAAAGGAAAAATCGCAAAAAAGGTAAAAAGTTGGGAGAACAGAGAACTGTTGCTCTTTAGCCATTTCGCCTTTTTGCGATTTTGTTCTTTTTTATCTCTTTATGCTTTGTATAACAAAAGTTTTTGTTCGTTGAAAATTAATTTATATTTTTATCAATACTATAGATAAGAATATTGTATTAAAATTAAAACTATAAGAAATATGAAAAAATTAATGTTAACATTCGCACTTTCGCTGTTCAGTGTACTCTCGTTTGCACAGATTGAAGGAAAGTGGAAAACAATAGATGATGAAACAAAACAGGCGAAATCTATTGTGGAAGTATACAAAAAATCAGATGGAAAATATTATGGAAAAGTTTCTCAGTTGCTGATCAAGCCTGCTGATCCTAACTGTACAGCGTGTAAAGATGACAGAAAAGGAAAACCGATTTTAGGATTGGAAATCATCAGAGGATTGTCAAAAGAGAAGGATGAATTCACAGGAGGAACTATCACGGATCCTAAAACAGGGAAAACATACAAGTGTACCATTACAAGAAGCGGTGATAAGCTGAATGTAAGAGGGTATCTGGGATTATCTTTATTAGGAAGAACTCAGGTTTGGGAGAAAGTTAATTAATAACAGTTTAAATAGAATTTTAAGACGGCATTTCAGCAATGAAATGTCGTTTTTTTTGAAAAATACTGTAACGAAAATAAAATCTCTCCACTTATAGAATATGAGCACGGAACAGGAGAAAACATTTGTTGAATTTTTTAAGCCGAATCAAAGGCTGATTCACAAAATATGCAAAATATACACGGACAATGCGGAAGATCATAAGGATCTTTTTCAGGAAATCACCATTCAGTTATGGAGATCCTTTCCCGGATTTAAAGGAGAATCCAAGTTTTCTACATGGATGTACCGTGTGGCATTGAATACAGCCATTACTTTATTCAGAAAACCTCAGAAAAAACAAATGCAGGCCGCTGAAATTGATCTTTCCTCTATTACCTTAGAATATGAAGCTTATGAAGATGATGAATATAAGCTTAAAAAGATGTATCAGGCAATTTATGAACTGTCTGATGTGGAAAAGGCGCTGATCATGATGTATCTGGAAGATAAACCTTATAAAGAAATAGGGGAGATCCTTGGAATTACAGAGGGAAATGCAAGAGTGAAAATGAACAGAGCGAAAAATAATTTAAAAACCAGAATCAATACCAAATAATATGGACGAGCTAGAATTACTGAAGAAAGACTGGAATAAAGAATCCGATGATTTTAAAGAATATTCTGAAAATGAAATCTATAGTATGATAAAACATAAGTCTGTTTCCATCACCAGAACATTATTACTGATAGGCTTCATTGAAGTTGTATTGTGGACTTTATATGGGTATCTGGACGATCAGTTTCCTTATGTAAGAGTAGCGATGTTTGCAGCTTTTACAGGATTGATCATCTTTTTGTTCTGCAGAATGAAAACCGGACAGGATAGCGTTTCATTAATGAAAAGTATTTTGACCTTGAGGAGACTGATTTTAGGATATGCATTTATATCGCTGGTGCTGGTTATTATCGACGGTGTCATTCATTTTGATCATAATACGAGAGATTTTATGGCAGGATCCAGAGATGGCTGGAACAGTACACATCATACAGAGGCTTTACCTACCAATCCCGATACAATGATGCCTGGCACAGCAAATTATATTGTTTTCGGAATTTTTGTACTGATTGGCCTTTACATTCTGTATGTGATCTACAAAAGAACCTACGGGAAAGTTTTACAGGATCTTAGGAAGAACTATAAAGAACTGAGCCTTCAGGAAGAAAAAGGAACGTAAGAAATGAGACAGAGACCCCGGAGAGGAAAGTGATGAGAAGCATGAAGAACAATTTCTTGTTTTTTTAAATGGTGATAGGTAGTGATTATACGGCTAAAAATAACATCCAGCCTCCTTCTTCCAGCTTCCAGCCCCTTTTTCCGAAAAAAAAATCTTTTTAATTATTGTTAATATTAAGACGTTCCATTCAAATGAGATGCCTTTTTTATGATGTGTATAATAAAAAAATACTATTTTTGTAGTCTAAATTTTTCAAGAAAATATGGCAGAATATACTTTTCGTGAGGTAATTGCACAGGCAATGAGCGAGGAAATGCGTAAAGACGAATCCATCTACCTGATGGGGGAGGAAGTTGCAGAATATAATGGTGCATATAAAGCTTCAAAAGGAATGCTGGATGAATTTGGTCCAAAAAGAGTAATCGATACCCCGATTGCAGAACTTGGATTTACAGGAATCTCTGTAGGAGCTGCAATGAATGGTAACAGACCCATTGTAGAATTTATGACCTTCAATTTCTCATTGGTAGGAATTGATCAGATCATCAACAATGCGGCGAAGATCCGTCAGATGAGTGGTGGACAATGGAACTGCCCAATCGTTTTCCGTGGACCTACTGCTTCTGCAGGTCAGTTAGGAGCTACTCACTCCCAGGCTTTTGAAGGTTGGTTTGCCAACTGTCCGGGACTTAAAGTAGTGGTACCTTCCAACCCATACGATGCAAAAGGGTTATTGAAAACAGCAATCCAAGATAATGACCCGGTTATTTTCATGGAATCTGAGCAGATGTATGGTGATAAAATGGAAATTCCTGAAGAAGAATACTACTTACCAATAGGGAAAGCAGATATTAAGAGAGAAGGTACAGATGTTACTTTAGTTTCTTTCGGGAAAATCATGAAGCTGGCTTTACAGGCTGCTGAAGATATGGCAAAAGAAGGGATCTCTGTAGAAGTGATCGATCTTAGAACAGTTCGTCCTTTAGATTTCGATACCATTTTAGCTTCTGTAAAGAAAACAAACAGATTGGTTATTTTAGAAGAAGCTTGGCCATTTGGTTCAATCTCTTCAGAAATTACTTATATGGTACAGCAAAAAGCATTTGATTATTTAGATGCTCCTATCAAGAGAATTACTACTCCTGATGCACCTGCACCTTACTCTGCAGCATTATTTGCAGAATGGTTCCCTAAACTTGAAAAAGTAAAAGAGGAAATCAAAAAAGCGATGTACGTAAAATAGTTATAGAAAAAAACTTCCGAAAGGAAGTTTTTTCATTTATTATATTCATGAAGAAAAATTCTTGACGTCATAAAATTAGTATAAATTTGCGCCTTTAAAATAAATTAAGCTGATATGGCAGAAGTTACAGAAGATGGCTACCACTTCGACATAAAGAAACTTTCCTTTATTGGAGTTTTAGTGTCTCTAGGAATTGTTTTTGGAGATATTGGTACCTCTCCGCTTTACGTAATGAAAGCAATTGTGAATGCAAGATCCCAAGGGAGCAATATGCCTTTCAATGAATACATCGAAGGAGCTCTTTCCTGTATTATTTGGACCCTTACTCTTCAGACGACAATCAAATATGTGATCATTGCTTTAAGAGCAGATAACAAAGGGGAAGGAGGTATTCTTGCTTTGTTTTCATTGGTGAGAAACCTTAAGAAAGGATGGTTGTATCTCATTGCAATTGTTGGTGCTGCAGCCCTTATTGCAGACGGGGTGATTACACCATCACTTACCGTAATGTCGGCCATTGAAGGTCTTGAAATTTATAACCCTCATACCCCCGTTGTTCCTATTACCATTGGTATTCTGATTGCCATTTTTGTGGTACAGCAATTCGGAACCAGCTTTATCGGGAAGTTTTTTGGTCCGGTGATGGTGGTTTGGTTCTTGGTATTAGGAGGTCTGGGAGTAATGCATTTAAGCGAAAACTTTGAGATTTTAAGATCTTTCAACCCTTATTATGCTTACAAACTGATTGTCAACTCGCCGAGTGCAATAGTTATTCTGGGAGCTGTCTTTCTTTGTACAACGGGAGCAGAAGCTCTTTATTCTGACTTAGGACACTGTGGTGCCAAAAACATCAGAGTAAGCTGGGCATTCGTTAAAATAATGCTTATCCTAAACTATCTTGGACAGGGAGCATGGCTTTTGACCAATTACAACAAACCTGGATTTTCGGTAGTAAACCCTTTCTTCGGAATTATGGAAGAATGGATGATTATTCCGGGAGTAATTTTAGCTACGGCAGCTGCCATTATTGCCAGCCAGGCTTTGATTACAGGTTCTTTTACGATCTTCTCAGAAGCGATGTCGCTCAACTTATGGCCTAATCAGAAAATTGATTATCCTTCCGGGGTAAAAGGGCAGATGTATATTCCAAGAATTAACTGGGGACTTTTGATCCTTTGTATTATCGTAGTGCTGCACTTCAAAGAATCCGGAAAAATGGAAGCTGCATATGGACTTTCCATTACCGTAACGATGTTGATGACGACAGTTCTGTTGGTTTTCTGGTTGCTGAAACACAGAGTAAGCAAAGTGCTTATCCTTCTTTTTGCCTTAGTGTATATGGCGATAGAATTAGGTTTCTTCAGTGCAAACATTATTAAATTCATGGAAGGTGGATGGATTACAGTAGTATTGGCTGGTTCTATCGGTGTTTCTATGTATGCATGGTATAACGGAAGACTCATCAAAACAAGATTCATCCAGTTTGTAAAAATTGAGAAATACATCTCTATTCTTAAAGATATGAAGCTGGATGAGACCATTCCAAAATATGCAACCAACCTTGCTTATCTGAGTAGAGCCAAAAGAAATGATGAAGTAGAATCAAAAATCATCTATTCCATCATCAAAAAACAGCCGAAAAGAGCTGATCATTACTTTATTTTAAGTATTGTCAACCAGGAAGACCCATATACATTCAAATATACCGTAGACGAAATTCTTCCGGGAACAGTTTATAAGATCAATTTCCTTTTAGGATTTAAAGTAGACCGAAGAATTAATGATTATTTCAATATGGTATTGAAAGATTTAATGGCAGACGGTACTATTCCTTCAAGAAGCAGTCATCCGTCTCTGAGAGCACATGATATACCGCCGGATCTGAAGTATGTGATCATAGATAACACCTATATCAACGATATACTTCTGACTGTTAAACAGAAGATTACCCTTAATATTTACAACTTTGTGAAGTATATCGGAAGTGATGACTTTAAGGCCTGGGGAGTCTCTTCTCACAACGTGGAAGTGGAATCTGCACCGATCACGGAGCTTACAGTTTACGACAATAAGATCGAGCAGTCAGGATACTTCCGTCACAACTCATAATCTGTTGGGTATTCAACCATACTATCTATTTAAATAAAATTCAATAAATTTGTAGATAATTTTTTTAATGGATACAGTACAAAAAGAAAAAAATATAGCTTTGATCAAGGATGTTTTAAGGAACTACTTATTAGAAAAAGGGTTCAGAAACACGCCTGAAAGGTATACGATATTAGAAGAAATTTATAATATGGATCATCACTTCAATGTTGATGATCTGTATCTTCTGATGATGCAGAAGAAATATCATGTTTCCAAAGCAACGATTTACAACACTATCGAAATTTTCCTTGATGCAGGATTGATCCGTAAGCATCAGTTCGGAGAAAAAACATTGACCTCTTCTTCTTATGAGAAGTCTTATTTTGACAAACAGCATGACCATCTGGTGATCTACAAAAAAGACTCTGATAAAGAAATTGAAGAAATTATTGAATTCTGCGACCCAAGAATTCAAGGAATCAAAGAAGCCATTGAAGAAGCATTTGGCGTAAAAATTGATTCTCATTCGCTATATTTCTATGGCACTAAGAATGACTAATTAATGAGAAAAATCCTTTTTCTGTTCATCTTGATCTCTGCGCTCGGTTTTGCGCAGGATAAAACTCCCGTGAAGAGAGATCCTTATTTACAGCCTTCTTCAACGGTACAGCCCAAGCAGGTAAAACCTGAAGATAAGATAAAGATCATCCACGCAGATGAGATCAAGAAAAACCCTGAAAAATATAACGGGAATCAATACTTCATTGGAAATGTTCAGATCGAGCATCAAGGCTCTGTTCTTACAGCAGACGAAGTCATCATATACAGCGAAGAAAACTTTGTAAAGGCTGTAGGCAATACAAGACTTCAAAATGCTGATGGCTCTGTCATCACTGCTGGAGAAATGGAGTACGACGGTAACACTCAGAAAGGTGTAGCCAGAAAAAATGTTGTCCTTACCGATCCTAAACAAACCATCAAAACAGATATTCTGTATTACGACAGACTGGCGAGTCAGGCTTACTTCAACACCGGTGGAACCATTACCGACAGCCAGGGAAATGTGATGTATACCAAGGCGGCAACCTACTTTCTGAATACAAAAATGATCGATTTCGTTGGCAACGTTAAAATAGACAATGCCCAGTATATCATTGAAGGAGTTAATATAAAACAGAATCAGAATACCAAAGTCGCTGAATTTTTTGGACCTACAACGATTACCAATCGTGCTAATCCTAAAAACAGAGTCTACACCGAAAGAGGAACTTACAGAATGGAAACCAAAGAAGCTTTCCTGAATAAGAATTCCAAGATCTTTTATAATGATAAGATTCTTACCGGTGATGACATGTACTTTAACCAGATTACAGGATTTGGTAAAGCAACAGGAAATGTAACCCTTGATGATCCCAAAGAAAGAAGATATATCAAAGGTGGCTATGGAGAGATCTTTGAGAAAAAAGATTCTTCGATGATGACGAAAAATCCTTATGCTGTTAAAATCATGGAAAAAGACACCTCCTATTTTGCAGCAGAAAAAATTATCTCTTATCAAAGACCCGATTCTCTTGATATAAAAGTGAAGAAAAGCTTCTTAAGAGCCTATAGAAAAGCTAGAATTTATAAATCCAATGCACAAGGAAGAGCAGATTCCATTACCTTCAATGAAACGGATGGAATTATGCATATGTACACCAAACCGATTTTATGGAGCGGAGAAAAACAGGTAACAGGAGATAAAGTAGAAGCGTATTTTAATACCAAAAACGAAAATATAGACTCCCTGAAAGTGATCGGAAATGCTCTGGCGATCAGCAAGGTAGATTCATTGACGTTAAAAGATGAATTCAACCAGGTAAAAGGGAAGTTCATGACGGTCTACTATGAAAAGAACGACATTAAAGAAGTCAGAGTTGTAGGGAATGCACAGGCTATTGCCTATGTGGATGATAACGATAAGGAAACTAAAAAGCCTGAAAGAATAGGAATTACACTTTCTTCCTGCGGAATTATAGGAGCTTTGTTCGAAGAAAGAACCTTACAGATCATTTCATGCAGTATCGGGGCCGCTTCAGATACTTATCCTATGAGTATGATAGAACCTGCGAAAAGAAAGTTTCCGGATTTTAACTGGAATACCAAAGACCGGATCAGGAAATGGCAGGATATTCTGGTAGACAGCCCAAATAACGAAGAAATACAGTATACAGCCGATAACGAACTCTTCGATAAAGCCCAGAAAGCTATAGATGACGAAAGAGCCAAAGAAGAAGCTAAAAAGCCAAAAAGAACAAGAAAATAATACAAAAGACCAGTAAGCACTGGTCTTTTTTTATGGATTAATTTTAGCGTTTAATGAATCTTTTATAGCTTTGCTGAAATTTTTGAGACGATGGAAATGCATAAAGATTTTTTTATATATCAGGCACAAACCACAAAATTTGCCGCAGGTTTTGAAGTTGAAAAAGCAGAAGGAAACTATATCTATGGTACAGATGGAAAGAAATATCTTGATTTTGTAGCAGGAGTTTCTGCCAACACGCTGGGACACTCACATCCTAAAATTGTCAATGCAATCAAAGAGCAGGCAGACAAATACCTTCATGTAATGGTGTATGGAGAATATGCACAGGAGAAACCTGTTGCATTGTGTAAACTGCTTGCTGAAGCTACTCCAGAGCCCTTGGAAATCACTTATCTTGTCAACAGTGGAGCAGAAGCGATTGACGGAAGTCTGAAGCTTGCCAAAAGATATACGGGAAGAGAAGAAATTGTATCTTTCAAAAATTCTTACCACGGAAATACCCACGGAGCCTTAAGCGTTTCCGGAAGCGAAAATCATAAAAGAGAATTTCGCCCTTTACTACCAATGGTTTCTTTCATTGAATTCAATAATGAAAAGGATTTTGATAAAATAACAGAGAAAACAGCTTGTGTCATTCTCGAGACCATTCAGGGGGCAGCAGGATTTCTGGTTCCTGATCAGGATTATCTGATCAAACTGAAAAAAAGATGTGAAGAGGTAGGGGCTCTTTTGATTCTTGATGAAATTCAGCCCGGATTCGGGAGAACAGGAAAATTGTTCTCATTCGAACATTTCGGGATTGTTCCCGATATTTTGGTTATGGGTAAAGGAATGGGCGGCGGAGTTCCTGTAGGAGCTTTTATGAGTTCCCGAAAAATAATGGAAACCTTGTCTCATTCTCCTAAACTGGGACATATTACTACCTTTGGTGGAAACCCATTGATTGCTGCAGCCAGCTACGCTACTTTAAAGGAAGTTTTAGACAGCGGCCTGATGAATGAAGTGGAAGAAAAAGAAAAGTTGTTCAGAGAGCTTCTTGTACATCCGAAAATTAAAAATATCAACGGAAAAGGATTGATGCTTGCCGTGAATCTTGGAACTCCGGAATACACCCTGGATGTTGCTAAAAAATGTATGGAAAGAGGACTTATTGTTTTCTGGCAATTGTACAGAAACGAATACCTGAGAATTTCCCCACCGCTTACATTGTCTTTGGATGAAATCAGAAAAGGAAGTCAGATTATTCTGGATGTACTGAACGAAAATTAGATATAAAATCTCTCCCGAAAGGAGAGATTTTTTTATGCTTTACATGGCAGTTTTGGATAAGTAGACTTAACATAATACAGATTTGAAATCTGTGATAAATATCATACAGATTCTATAAAAAAGTAATTGCTTTTTTGTGTAATAAAAAAATTAATTTATATATTGCGGGACGATAAAACAAAGATTATATGGCGAAACATAAAGTCCATTACGAATTTCCAATGCACTGTTTATCAGAGATTTTATACGAATATCTGGCTACTGCAGAGGGGTTGTCTGAATGGTTTGCGGATGAGGTAACAGAGAAAGGCGATGATTTCTTTTTTAGCTGGGGTGGAGGCCCTGCCGAAAAGGCCACTTTGATCAGATATAAGCCTGAAGGTTTCGTGCGTTTCAGATGGGAAGAAGATGAAGGAACTAAGAATTTCTTTGAAATGACTATCGTAATAGATGATATTACAGAAGATTTATCTCTTAACATTACAGATTTCTGTGAAGATGGAGATGAAGAAGAAAACGCAATGTATTGGGAAAATCTTATTGAAAACCTCAGAATTAAATTAGGTGCGGCATAATGCTGGGCTGTATTAAATGATAAAACTGATGAACGATTTATCGTTCATTATTTTTTTGTAAATAAATCACATCAAAAATTGGAAAATCAATATTTTACATCAGACGGGTTGAATGTTAAGAACAGAGCCTTTCTTTTGGGCGACTCGGTGAAGGTTTCTTTCTTTGTAAGAAAAGGTAGGTTGATCATGGATGAAGAATGCTATTTCTTCCTGATGGCTTCCATGAGAAAGATGAGAATGAATATTCCTCTGAGCTATACACTGGAGTTTTTTCAGACCTTATTTCAGAAAGAAATCATTGAAGGAGAGGGAATACAGAACGGAATTATCAATTTCCAGGTGTTTAGAAATAATGACGGATCAACCCTGGCTAAATCGTCTGTATCTTACTTTTATGAAGTGACAGAAATGGATGATGTATTAGCTGTTTACCAGAGACCGCAGGAACTGGATCTTATCAAAGAAATCAATGTTAATAATAATCTCCTGAGCAATATCAGAGTACATTGTCCGGAAAATATTTATGGAGGGATTTATGCCCAGGAAAATGATCTTGATGATGTGATTCTGCTGAATCCAAATAAAAGAATTGCCCGTACTACTTCAGGTAATCTTCTGTTCCTGGAAGGAGATGTCATTAAAGTTCCGAAACAGACCGAAGGTGCTTACATTTCTCCTTTGATGGAAAATTTTGTTACGTTTTTACATAAAAATAATCTCGCTGATATTCAGGAGCATGAAATCATTGCCTTTGAATCACAGAAAGCAGAAGAGATTTTAATGATCTCTGAGGAAAAAGGGATCTTCTCTGTAGGAAAAATAAGAAATAAAACTTTTGAAAATACCCGCTTCCTGGAACTGGTGGAAGGCTGGAAAAAAAGTTTTGATCAATAAAATTGACAAACCCGGTAAACAACGAAGTTCCAAAAGTCCTTTACCGGGTTTTATTCTGAATAAATCAGAAATTGTTTCTTTATTTAATATTCGTTGATGATTTCAATGAATTTCTGTGCGATTTCTTTTTGACCTTTCTCACTGGTCATATAATTCCTGTCTTTGGTATTGTTGATGAACCCAATTTCTACCAATACTGCAGGTGCCTTAGTCTCCCTTAGAATACGGTAATTACTTTCTTCTTTTATTTTATGGGCGTTGAATTTTTTATAAATTTTTCCCGCAAGTTCCTTTGATGCTTCAGAATTCTGAGCATAAATTTCAACCCCGCTCTGAGGAGTTTCCTCTTGCGCTGAAGTGCTGGCATGTAATGATATAACCATTTCAGGATTCAGCTTATTGATCTGCTCCGTTCTTTCCGGAAGTGTAGGGTAGCTGTCTGTATCTCTCGTTAAGATAACTTCATATTTATCCTGACTCTCATTGATCTTCTGAATTTCCTTTGCAATCTTTAAAGAAATCTCTTTTTCTGTAAACTGACCATGCGTAGCTCCTTTGTCATTTCCACCGTGGCCGGCATCAATGACAATGTATTTTTTGTTGACAGGAGTGAATGATAAAAAGGCAGCAGAAAAGACTGATAAAGTAAGTAGTGATATTCCTTTCATTTCAGTGGTTTTTGTTTTTTCAAAGAACGGAAAAACTTTCTTTAAAATTGGTTAATGAAATCTTAAAGTTTGTTAATTATCTTACTGCTATACAGAGTGATAGGTTTTAATTCAGTGAAATATCCTCAGGAGAATTGGCCCAAAGAAGAAATTCTCCACCCAGATTCTGCATGATAGATTTCCAAAGAGTCTGATCATTCGGAAGCGTATAGTCGAGATTGTAAACGTCCACTACCGTCCACATTTTTCTCTGAACTTCAGTATCCAGTTGATTAGGCGACCATCCGGAATACCCGGAAAATATTTTTATATTGTGAATATCCAGATCATTACTTAAAACAGCATTGATGATGCGTTCAATATCTTCTGTAAGATAGTACTCATCGGTGATTTCAGTATAAATTTCAGTGACCTTTTCTCCTTTTACGATAAAAAATACCTTATCGTTTTCTACAGGTCCCCCATCATATACTTCGATTTTGAAATCAAAAAAATCTTTGAATTTACTACTCATCTGGCTGTTCTTTTTATTCAATATCAAACCAAATGCACCGCTTTCGTTATGTTCAATAACCAATACTACAGATCTGGAAAAAATATCGCCGGAAATGTCAGGTGTCGAGATTAATATTTTACCTTTGTATGAGTGATTCATACTCAAATTTAATAAAAAATATTTATGGAAAACCTGCACGACAAAAGAAAAGTGTACGAGAAATCCCAACTTATTGAAAGTGAGGTAAAACAAAATCCAATTGAGCAGTTCAGAGACTGGTTTTTGGAGGCAAGTGAGAGTGCAATGATCTCCGAAGCCAATGCTATGGCGGTTTCTACCGTGGAGGAAGATGGTTGTCCGAGGATAAGAATGGTACTTTTGAAAGCCTATACCCATGAAGGATTTATTTTTTATACCAACTACAGCAGCAGAAAAGGAAAAGCAATAGAAAGCAACCATAAAGCCTGTCTGCATTTTTTTTGGCCTAACCTGGAAAGACAGATCATCATCAAAGCAGATCTGGAAAAAGTAGCTGAAAATTTAAGTGACGGCTATTTTCATTCAAGACCGAAAGGTAGCCAGCTGGGAGCTGTAGTTTCGCCACAAAGCCAGGTAATTCCGAATCGAGAGTTTCTGGAAGAAAAGTTGAAAGAACTGGAAAAAGAATACGAGAATACGGAAGTTCCAAGACCCTCCAACTGGGGAGGGTATCTCGCAAGGCCTTATGAAATTGAATTCTGGCAGGGAAGACCTAACCGACTTCATGATAGGATTATCTATACCTTGGATGATCTGGATTGGAAGATTTCCAGACTAGCTCCTTAATGAGAGGTTAGAAGTTAGGGTGGGTATCTTTTGATGTAGAATTGTCCCTTGAAAATACCAATAGGAATTTTCAAGGACAAAATTAAAATAAGATTTTTATATCAATAGGAGCGGGCTTTAGCCCGCTTATTTCATTATGTGTCATGATAAAGGCTTTAGCCGAAACCTATGCTTTAAAAAGAT
Organism: Chryseobacterium indologenes; assembly: GCA_001013295.1. Lineage (GTDB taxonomy): Bacteria > Bacteroidota > Bacteroidia > Flavobacteriales > Weeksellaceae > Chryseobacterium > Chryseobacterium indologenes_B. The sequence continues at coordinate 88,836 of LAZY01000032.1, forward strand.
AGATGATAGAATATTTGTATTGTATAAGTTTTGGCTAAAGCCATTGGTGTTTATGGTTATTTTTTGAGCGGGCTAAAGCCCATTTCCATTGAATGGATATTTTTCCGCTTTATTAGATCGTAAACTAAAACTTAATATTCTTAACCGCTTAAAAAACATCTTAACGGTTTAATTTTCTATCATTATTGGATAAAAAAAAGCTGCTTCCGAAGAAACAGCCTTTGAATTTTTGTAATCTGAATGATTATTTTTTCTTAGCACCAGAAACTGCATTTGATAAATCAGCTCCAGCTTTAAATTTAGCAACTTTTTTAGCAGCGATTTTGATCGGTTTTTTAGTTGCAGGGTTGATCCCTTGTCTAGCTGCTCTCTCAGCTACTGAGAAAGTACCGAAACCTACTAAAGAAACTTTTCCGTCTTTTTTCTTTAAAGTAGAAGTTACGTTAGAAATGAAAGATTCTAAAGCAGCTTTTGCTGCAACTTTAGTGATACCTGCATCTTTTGCGATTGCGTCGATTAATTCAGACTTGTTCATAATTTTTAATATTAAAGTTAGTTCGTAATTATAGCAAATATAATACTATTTTCTAATTGTGCAATTTTTTTATTAAAACTTATATAATTTTTTTGCTTTTCAGTGAAAATAGTTAAAATATGATAATTCGGTTTTTCACGAAAAATCTACGTTACGGGCTACTAAAATCATGCCAAATGCTTATGTTTATTGACTTTAGCAAAAACTTAATATTATTTCCTGTATTTATTAAATCCTAAATTGTGTATAAAGTATTGATTTTTTTAAGCATATGATTATTAACTTTATAAGTAAAATTCATATTTCTTATGTTTTGTGAAATTAAACCCCTGTGTTTGTGGGAGTTTTTAAATCGTAATAAAGGCCTGTTTTATTAATTTTTATTAATAAATTTGCACCATGTTAATAGAAGTTTTCAAGTCTAAGATCCACAGGGTGAGAGTTACAGCCTCTGACCTTAATTATATAGGAAGTATAACGATAGATGAAGATCTTATTGAAGCTGCCGGATTGGTAGTGGGAGAAAGGGTTTATATCGTGAATGTGAATAACGGAGAGCGTTTTGATACTTACGTCATCAAAGGAAAAAGAAAATCTGGAGAAGTATGTCTGAACGGACCTGCAGCGAGAAAAGTACAGAAAGATGATATTATCATTATTATTGCTTATGCGCAGATGACCCCTGAAGAAGCGAAAGACTTCCAGCCGAAGATCGTTTTCCCGGACGAAAAAACCAATTTGCTTACGTAGTTCATGGAGAAAACATCAAAAAGTCCATTAAAATCAATACTTACAATAGTAATATCGCTTGCTTTTGCAGGCTTTTTTTTATGGCTGGCTCTTAGAGGGCTTGATTTTAAAGTGATTCAGCAATCATTGGCAAAGGCGAACTATCTTTGGGTATTGTTTGCCTCTGTGTTTGGACTTCTGGCGTACTGGTTCAGGGCTATTCGTTGGAATCTAATGCTGGAACCAATGGGACACCGTATTTCTAATTCCAATGCTCTTTGGTCTATATCATTCGGGTATTTGATGAATCTTACCATTCCGAGAAGTGGAGAGCTGGCAAGAGCTACTGCTTTATATGGTGTAGAAAAAGTACCGGTAGACAAGTCTTTTGGAACGATTATTCTGGAAAGAGTAGTGGATTTGTTATGTATGATGGGATTTTTGGGACTTACATTGCTTTTTAAGTATGATGCAATTCTGTCTTTTTATAAAAATTCAGGGATTAATATCAATTCCAACAAGATCATACTGATTCTTTTGATTCTGGTAGCGGGCACCATTCTGTTTTTTGTATTTAAGAAAAAGCTTTCTGGAGTTCCATTTTTGGGAAAGATTGTTAATTTCATTGACGGGATTTTTCAGGGACTAGGAACTATATTTAAATTAAAAGAAAAAGGAAAATTCATGCTTTATACATTAGGAATCTGGATTTGCTATTATTTTGCTGCTTATCTCGTATGTTTTTCACTTCCAGAAACCTCAGGATTTACTTTTGCAGATGGTTTTTTTATTATTGTAGTGGGAACATTGGGAATGATTATTCCTGCCAGTGGAGGTATCGGAGCTTATAATCTGGCAATGAAGTTCGGTTTTATGGCGCTTTTTATTTCAATGGGAAAAAGTGCTGATATGGGTGGTGAAATGGGGCTTACCTATTCCTTTATCTCTTTGCCATTGCAGATTATGATTATGCTGGTGATGGGGCTTATTTCTATTCCTATGCTGGCAAAAGCGAGAAATACCGCTGTTTTGGATAAGGATTTTAAAGACTAAGATTTTAAACGTCTTTTATATAATATAAGGTTCAATTTTTCAATTGGACCTTTTTTTATTGATCGTTCAGGCTATTTTTAAGTATTATTCAGCGAATACAACAATGTAAAAGTTGACAGTTTTTGTGTCTTTGAAGTTTAGCTATTAAAAAAATAAATGGATTTCAAATAAAAACGGCTTTAATTCTACTGTGGTGATTATTTTTCATAAATAAATTTGGTCAATTCGTAAATCACATCTATCTTAATGCAAAAAATAATTCATAATATAAAACACTATGGCAATTAATCTACAGAAAGGGCAAAAGATCGAGATAGGATTGACGAAAATGACGATTGGACTTGGCTGGGACCCTAATGAAGGAACAGGCTATGATTTTGACCTGGATGCTTCTGCAATCATGATTGATGCGGACAGAAAATTAGTAAGCGAGGAATATTTTGTTTTTTATAATAACCTTCATTCTCCGGATGGAGCTCTTACTCATACTGGAGATGATCCGAATGGTAAAAACAGTGATGGAGATGATGATGAAGCGATCATTATAGATCTTGATAAAGTAGATTCAAGAGTAGAAGAAATCCTTTTTGTTGTCACTATAGAAGATTTTGAAAGAAGAAGACAGAATTTCGGACAGGTAAGAAATTCCTACATCCGAGTGGTAGATAACCATTCTAACCAGGAAATTGCAAAATATGAGCTGGATGAGGATTTCTCTATTGAAACAGGAGTAGAGTTCGGGAGACTTTATAAAAGAAACGGAAGTTGGAAATTTGAAGCTTCAGGAATAGGGTACAGAGCTGATTTAGGCTTCTTCCTTGAAAAATATTATAAAGGACAAATCATTAAATAATAATCAAACACACAAAATAATAGCTATGGCAATTAATTTACAGAAAGGTCAGACGATTGATTTAAGAAAGAATGACCGTGGAGAAAGCGTCTATGATCTTTCAAAAGTAACGATAGGCTTAGGATGGGATGTAAGGAAACAAGGTGGTTTCTTTGGAAAGCTATTTAATAAAGAAGCGGAATATGATCTTGATGCAGTCGCTTTTCTTTTGGATGGTAACGGAAAAGTAGCCAACCTTGGAAAAACTGTACAGACTAACGATGGAAGACAGATAGGGCTTTATCAGGGAGATGTGGTTTTCTTTAATTCTATGCAACATCCAAGCGGAAATGTGTGGCTTACGGGTGATAATAGAACCGGTGCAGGAGATGGAGATGATGAGCAAATCATTGTAAAGCTGGATCAGTTGGATCAAAGTTATCAGAAGATTGTATTTCTGGTAACGATCTATCAGGGGCGAAGCAATAATCAGCATTTTGGGATGATTGAAAATGCGTTTATCCGTGCTGTAGATGCTAGTGGAAAAGAAATCACCAAATACAGTCTTTCGGGGGACTCAAGTATGAACGGAATGTGTGCCATGGTTTTTGCCGAAGCTTATCGTCACAATGGTGACTGGAAGTTCCGTGCAGTAGGAGAGCCACACCATACCGATAATTTTATCGATATTCTGAGACAGCAATACGCTTACTCGAACTAGATTTTATATTTCTTTTAAAACATCATACAAGCCGGCTTGGAAGTCTTCGACTTCCTCCGCCGGCTTCAGAATTAATACTTGTCTTATAATGACCAGAAGATTATTAGCCTATTTTTTATTAGATACTTCAGGCTCTATGAACGGAGAGCCGATCCAGGCGCTGAACAATGGTTTCAACGGGCTGATCAGTATGCTCCGGGCAGACCCGCAGGCAATGGACAGCCTTCATCTGAGCGTTATCACCTTCGATAGAGAAGTTAAAAATATCATTCCATTGATTGATCTGGCGAGCTTTTATCCTATGGAAATTACCTGTCCGGATAGTGGGCCTACCCATACGGGAGCAGCGTTAGAAATGGTTTCGGAGCTTGTTCAGAGAGATCTTATAAAAGAATCTGTGGACTCGAAAGGAGACTGGCAGCCGTTACTTTTCATATTTACAGACGGAAAGCCTTCGGATATTCAGAAATACCGGCAGATGATCCCTGTGATCAGAGGACTGGAATTTGGAGCCATTGTAGGCTGTGCAGCAGGGCCAAAAGCGGATGAACAGTTTCTTAAAGAGCTGACGGATCATGTCGTGAAACTTGACACTACAGATGCCATTACGCTTTCTTCCTTTTTCAGGTGGGTGAGTTCTTCCATTACACAGGGAGGGCATTCACAGAATACGGGAGAAAATGTAGCACTTCCTCCGCCACCATCGGAGCTTAATATTATTATTTAAAAAACTGTCTTTACCATGAGAAGACTACCCATTTATTTTTTAGTAGATATTTCTGAATCTATGGTAGGTGATCCTATCGAGCAGGTACAGGAAGGGATTGCCAATATTATCAGAGAATTAAAAAAAGATCCGTATTCCCTGGAAACGGTCTATATTTCCGTAGTGGGTTTTGCCGGAGAAGCTGAAGTGATTACCCCGCTTCAGGATATTATCAGTTTTTATCCGCCGAAGATTCCGATCGGGAGTGGTACATCGCTGTCTCAGGGGCTGATCAAAGTGATGGATTGCATAGACAGGGATATTGTGAAAACAACCTATGATAGAAAAGGAGACTGGAAACCTATTGTTTTCCTGTTTACTGATGGCGTTCCAACGGATGATGCTACCAAGGCTATTGAAAGATGGAATACTAAATACAACGGAAAATCCAATACCATTGCCGTTTCCATAGGGGAAAATACCAATTACAAACTTCTGGGATCGTTGGCTGATCATGTTTTATTGTTCAACAATACTGATGAAAATTCTTATAAAGAGTTTTTCAAATGGGTAACTGATTCTATTAAAACAACCAGCCAGAGTGTTACCGAAGCGAAAAAAGAAGGGATCAACCTATCTAAGATTGATTCTCTTATTCTGGAAAAAGTAGACCCTGAAATGGAGCAGAAATTTCCGGATAACAATTTTGTGGTGCTGAACGGTAAATGTTCAGAAACGGAAAAGCTGTATCTGATGAAATTTAAAAAAACATTTGCAGAATCGAGTATTCCGGGAATGTCAACCCGTTATTACAGACTGGATGGAGCCTATAAAATCGATGAAAAAGCCTATTACAGACTTTCATCTTCGCAGAAGACGAATCTTAAAATTTCGATAGAAGAGCTTCAGGGAGGGACTTCGTGTCCTCATTGTGCCAATCCTATTGCGCTGGCAACGTGTTCTTGCGGTGGTATTCACTGTCTGGGCGGAGAAGGCTACAACAGATGTCCGTGGTGTGGTACATCAGATTATTACGGTTTCTCCAGCGAAGGATATGACATCAACAGAACACTGGGATAAATAAGCGGCCTATGAAAATACCTTCATTTTATTTCGGAGCTCCCAAAAAAACGATGGATCAATCTGTTATTTATAAAGAAAAAGAAGAATTTAAAGAAGTCCATTGGGTGTTGAAAAATGCCCATTCCAATAAGTTCTATGAGTTCAGTTTTGATATGACGGAATTCCCGAATATAAGGATTCTTAAAATTGGAAACCTTAAAGAAACCGGGCTTAGTTTTGATCAGAATAAGATTTCAGGAACTCCCACGGTCAATAATGTCTATCATCTGGAGATTGAGTTTTACCATATCGGTGATGAAAAGAATGTGGATGTCAAAAAAGTAGATCTTTTTGTGAATGCAGATCCTAAAGATCTATGGAAAAATATTCCGAGTGATGAAAATGATCTCTTTTATAAACAGGATGAAGTTTCATATAAAGGACGCTTTTCAGATAAAAAAATTGTAGTGACTTCCAAAAGAGGTCGTTCTCATGCACACGAAGGTAAATTCAGGGAAGATGATTTTGCAGTCAGTGAACTTCCGGCGGGTTGGAGCATGATTTCTGTATCTGATGGAGCCGGCTCGGCTCAATTGGCAAGAGAAGGTTCCAGGCTGGCAACGGTTTCTATAAATGCATTCTTCGATTCAAAAGAAGTATTGGAAGAAATAGAAAATAATGTCAGAATCCTTTATAAAGGAGAATATTCTCAGGAGGCTGTTTCAGAAGCCCATCAAAAGATTATCAGACTTTTATACCAAGGTGTTTTATATACCTATGAAACATTGAATAAAACCGCAGCAGAAAATTCAATTGTGATCAATGATCTGAATGCGACACTTATTTTTGCTTTGGTTAAAAAACTCAGCTTTGGATATGTTTTGCTTACTTTTGGAGTAGGAGACTGTCCGGTCAATCTGATCAATACTGATTTTTCTGAAGTAAAGCTTCTGAATAGAATGGATGTCGGAGAATTCAGCGGAGGCACCCGTTTTATTACCATGAAAGAAATTTTTAATGATCAGATCAGTACCCGCTTTGGAATTGCCTGTGTAAATGATTTCTCCTATCTCGTGCTGATGACTGACGGTATTTATGATCCTAAATTCAGTACAGAAAACAAACTGGAAAATATGGAAAGCTGGAAAACATTTTTTGATGATCTGGCCGGAAACAATCATGATTCTGCGAAAGTAGACTTTATAAACGATACCGATATTGATGTACAGCTCTCTGTATGGACCGATTTCTGGAGCAGAGGAAACCATGACGACCGTACACTGGCCATAATCTATTAATACCATGAAAAATACTGTTAAGGTTGTTTCCGTTCTGGATACGGCCAAATCCTATGAATATGTTGATGAAAACCCGATTCAGGGTGGAGTAAAAGATGTTTACTTTTCTCCTGAGAGAGATTATGTAGTTGCTTTTTACCGGAATCCGTTAGATGAAGGACAGAAGGAGCGGATCATGAGGATTGTTTCCACCTATCTGCAAAATATACAGAACGGGAATGCTTCAGAATACTTTCTGAATGAAATATTCAGATGGCCTCATGATATTGTAGAAAAAGGTAAGCTCACCGGAATTGTGGTTCCTGTCTATCATCAGAAATTCTTCTTTGCCAGAGGCTATATCGGTTCAGATAATATCCAGGGTCAGGATAAAGTGGGGAAGTGGTTTACCGCTCCCATGTTCAGAAACCCACAGTATCCGTTGAGGCTGGATCAGTCTGAATTGGGAGACTGGTTGAGCTATTTCCAGATTGCGATCAATATCAGCCGGGGGGTCAAGAAGCTGCATCAGATGGGGCTGGCCCATTCGGATCTTTCTTACAATAATATTCTGGTGGATCCGGTGACAAAATCAGCCTGTATCATTGATATAGACGGTCTTGTCGTTCCAAAATTATTTCAGCCTGAGGTTATCGGAACTGCCGATTTTATTGCTCCTGAGGTTTTAAAAACACAGCATTTAAGCCTTAAAGATCCTGGCAGACATTTACCGAACCAAAAAACCGATCTCCATGCGCTTGCCGTTCTGATTTATATGTATCTGCTGAGAAGACATCCTTTGCGGGGCGGAAAGATCTGGGATCTGGATTCCGAAAAAGATGAAATCATCTCAATGGGGGAAAAAGCATTGTTTGTAGAACATCCGAAAGACCCTTCCAACCAGGTAAAAGCTGATCACCTAAGAAAATGGGATGCCTTCTGGGGTGATCCTCAAAAGATTTCCTATTTGGTAACAGGTCCTTATATTTCAGAATTGTTCAGAAAAGCTTTTATTGAAGGGCTGCATGATCCGATCAGACGCCCAACTGCCAACGAATGGGAAACCGCTTTGCTGAAAACCGTAGATCTTATACAGCCTTGTCATAACTCGGAATGTACAGAAAAATGGTATATTTTTGACAATACAAGCAATCCAAAATGTCCGTTCTGCGGAACACCTCATCAGGGAACATTGCCGGTTTTAGACCTGTATTTTAAATTTGATGATGAGGTATGGAAACCCGAAAATCACAGACTGATGGTCTATCATAATCAATATCTGTTCAAATGGCATGTTTCCAGAAAAGTCATCCGAAATGAGAATCTGACGATGCAGGATAAAATGCCTGTAGGATATTTCACCTTCCATCAGGGGAAATGGGTTCTGGTGAATCAGGGGCAGCAGGGGATGAAAGATATTACAGAACAGAAAGATATTCCGCCGGGTTCTATGGTGGAACTTACGAATGATAAAAAAATATTGCTTTCTGCGGAAGAAGGAGGAAGATTGATTTACGTAACGATGGCAAATCAATAATTAAAGATGAAATGCTATGCAGGAAGTTAGAAGCTGGAAGCAAAGCATCGTGTCTATAAAATAAACATAGTATCTATAAAATAAAATACGGGCATTTAAATTCAATAGGAGAGGCTGTCTCAAAAGGACAGTCTCTTTCTTGTATTTCATAGAAAAAAGATTTCGATATTTTGATTTTTAAAAAAATATCTTGGAAAAAAGAAGATATAAGTCAAAAAAGCAGTCTGTTTTAGGCTGCTTTTGACATTTTG
>LAZY01000033.1 GCA_001013295.1 Chryseobacterium indologenes
AATTTAAAGGCGATACTGTAGTCTCTTTGTGTGCGTTTTTCTCTTTTTAATTCTTGATGTTTCATAAATAAGTCGATTAGTTGTCAACTTATTTTAGGACGGGACAATTAAAATAAAAAAGCCCTGAATCGAAATTCAAGGCTTGATTTTTAAAATAAGATTATGGCTAATAATACTCGTAAAGTGCCGTATTGGTACTCGTTCCATAAGATGAAATATCATAAGTCTGAACAGTCTTGGTAGGATAGTTATCACTCCCGATCGTATGAACTGCGGTAAGTTTGTTGATCCCATTCGTTGTCCCTGAATATTTTTCTGTCTGGTTTAATAAATTATTATAGGAGATCTGACCATCATTCGTATTAAGCATATTGATCTGTATATACCCTTTTGCCCCTTTCATCGGATGGTTGGAATTATCATAAGAATTGGTAATATTATAGGTTGTTCCTTCATAAGTGTAATTGGCTGAAGCAACATTCCCATTATTGGTTAAATATGCATCCACCTGGGCAAATAAAAGATTGGAATAAGTTCCTGTTGCTGGATTATACGTTGCATCTCTATATTCATTAAATTTGATATGAGTATCACTCACGTACTGGTAATTCTGAGTGTAAACAAGGGTTCCTTTCTTCTTGTCGGTTACCTTTTCTGCAATAAGTTTTCCATTAGAATAAGAGAACTCTCTTGTAACGGTCAGCACACCACCCAGATATTCCTCCGTTTTGGCAATATAATCTCCATTATAGGTGAAAATGATTTTTTCATCATCCATTGCACTATAAGACTCTGTTATTTTGTCTCCGTTATATTTGAAATCTACCACATAAGGCGGATCGCCTTGTACAAGTAGGGTCGCTTTTTTGAGAAGATGGGTAGAACCGTTGTTTTTTTTAGTATTGTCTCTGTGGTCTGCAGGATTATCATTGGATACACAACTTACGATCATTGCCATCGCCAACGAGGCAATAAATATTTTTTTCATGGTTATTATTATTTTAGTTTTTAAATTTTGCTAAAAATAATAATTTCTATACTATATTTATATATAATCGATAAAAAATAAAAAAGCCCTGAATTTTTCAGGGCTTTTTGCATTATATTTTAGAAAGTAGATTTCTGAAGTTGGTCTTTTCATCGATGATTCTTCTCAACTCTGAAACAGGAACTCTTTCCTGCTGCATCGTGTCTCTGTCTCTGATGGTTACTGTGTGGTCAGTAAGAGAATCATGGTCAACGGTGATACAGTAAGGAGTACCAATAGCATCCTGTCTTCTGTAACGTTTTCCAATCGCATCTTTTTCCTCGTAGAATAAGTTGAAATCGTATTTCAGGTCGTTGAAGATCTTCTCTGCATACTCTGCTAAACCATCTTTTTTCATCAATGGAAGGATCGCAGCTTTAATTGGAGCCAATGCCGGAGGTAAAGATAATACCGTTCTTTCTGAACCGTCTTCCAATACTTCGTCTCTTAAACAATGTGAGAAGATAGAAAGGAATAATCTGTCTAAACCTACTGAAGTTTCTACTACATACGGAACATAATTTTCATTTCTTTCAGGATCGAAGAATTGAAGCTTTCTTCCTGAATGCTCTTCGTGAGCTTTTAAATCGAAATCTGTTCTGGAGTGAATACCCTCCAATTCTTTAAATCCGAATGGGAAGTTGAATTCAATATCAGCTGCAGCATTCGCATAGTGAGCCAATTTTTCATGATCGTGGAATCTGTAGTTCTCATTTCCCAAACCTAAAGCTCTGTGCCAGCTCAGACGCTTTTGTTTCCATTGCTCGTAGAACTCAAGTTCCGTTCCCGGAGCAACGAAAAACTGCATTTCCATCTGTTCGAATTCACGCATTCTGAAGATAAACTGTCTTGCAACAATTTCATTTCTGAATGCCTTACCGATCTGTGCAATCCCGAAAGGAAGCCTGTGACGAGAAGTTTTTTGTACATTTAAGAAGTTTACAAAGATTCCCTGAGCCGTTTCCGGTCTAAGGTAAAGATCCATTGCACTATCAGCAGAAGCTCCCAGTTTAGTTCCAAACATCAGGTTGAATTGTCTTACCTCTGTCCAGTTTTTAGAACCTGTATCAGGATCAGCAATTTCAAGTTCTTCAATCAAAGCTTTTACATCAGCAAGATCTTCATTCTCTAAAGACTTGGCCAGTCTTGAAAGAATAGCTTCTCTTTTTGCTCTGTATTCAAGGATTTTTGGATTCGTTGCTACAAACTGATCTTTATCGAAAGCCTCACCGAATCTCTTCGCCGCTTTTTCGATCTCTTTGTTCTCTTTATCTTCAATTTTAGCACAATAGTCTTCTACCAAAACGTCTGCTCTGAAACGTTTTTTAGAATCTTTATTGTCAATCAATGGATCATTGAAAGCGTCTACGTGGCCTGATGCCTTCCATGTCGTTGGGTGCATCAGAATTGCCGAATCAATACCCACAATATTCTCGTTAAGCTGTACCATAGCTTTCCACCAGTATTGTTTGATATTATTTTTTAGTTCGGCCCCGTTCTGTCCATAATCATAAACAGCGGATAAACCATCATAGATCTCACTGGAAGGGAAAATAAACCCATATTCTTTAGCGTGAGAAATTACTTTCTTGAAAACATCTTCTTGCTTTGCCATAATTTTTTTATGTCTGATGTGCAAAAATAATGTTTTTTATTGGGAAAATATTAATACCTGTAAGAACCTACATTAGATACGGACATTAAAAAGCATCCTCCTGCTCCAATGATAAATAGAATGCCGGCAAGAATCAGCAATAATATCTTTGCTATCCGGTATTTTTTTAAGGGAATAAAAATAATTGTGGCAACCCCTATTATGATAGAGATCACCATTACTTTTACAAAAAAACCAAAATAGTCTGTCATTATTTTTCGATTAATATAGAACCTTATACTAAGATAAAAATTTTATTTGAACTTTAATCTTTCTATAGTAAGGAGCCGGGAACCTGCTTTCGTTACTCGCTTTTTCTGTGAATCTGGCGGCGGCTTTGCCGCCGCCAGATTCACAGAAAAGAGCTCAGACATACCACTCAATCAGGGCTATTGACCTCTGTGCCTCTACAAATCTAACAGGTTTTTAAAACCTGTTAGATTTAGAATAAACATCATCCATTTTTATCACCTAAACAAGAATCAGCAGAAAATCTTTACTTTTGCCTCATGTTAGAAATTCTTTATCGTGACGAGCATATTATTGCGATCAACAAACCCAGCGGACTGTTGGTTCATAAATCTTTTTATGCCGGAGAAGCCGATACTTATGCTATTCAGGAGTTGAAGAAACAAATTGGGCAAAAAGTATATCCTGTACATCGTTTAGACCGAAAAACTTCAGGAGTTCTTCTGTTTACTTTAGATAAAGATACCCTTAGAATCATGAGCGAGCAGTTTGCATCGCGTGAAGTGGAGAAGAAATATCTGGCAATTCTTCGGGGTTGGGCAAAAGAAGAAGAAACCATCGATTATGATTTGATCAATGAAAATGAAGTGAAGCAAAATGCCATTACAAACTATCGCCGTTTGCAGACTTCGGAAATTGATTTACCTTTTTTAAAACATCAGACTTCGAGATATTGCTTAGTGGAGGCGATTCCTGAAACGGGACGTTTTCATCAATTGAGAAAGCATTTTAAACATATTCTGCACCCTATTTTAGGTTGCAGAAAACATGGTTGTAATAAACAGAATAAGTTGTGGCTTCAAACATTTGGCATCAATAAAATGACGCTCCATGCACATCAGTTGATTTTCAATCACCCTGTTTCTAACGAAAGAATTACGATAAATGCAACGATAGATGATGAGTTTAAAAGAGTAGGAGATATTCTGAAATTTGATCTGAGTGTGTACTCATAATTGACGGCCGAAAGACCATCATACTTGCCAGAGTTTTAAACCTTGACAAAGATGATAGCGCGCCCTTTGCTTAGTGAAACGCCCTTGCGAACAAAGATATTTTCAGGATGGTCATATTTCTCTGCGATCATGGCGTTGAAATAGCTCATTCGTTTGCAGCGTATACAAATTCTTCCTGGCTTATAGATACTATATATCAAGCATTTCGATAAAATATCATAGGTTCACGAGAGATTAATTTTAAAATGAGTAATTTTGTAAAACTTTTTTTCAATGTACAAATCGCTCATTCGTCCGATTCTTTTCAAATTTGATCCTGAAGAAGTACATCACTTTACTTTTTCAATGCTCAAAAATTTTGGATTTCTTACCAAATTATTTTTCCCAAAACCTGTTGAAGACAAACGTCTGGAAAGAGAAGTTTTCGGATTAAAATTTAAAAATCCTGTAGGACTGGCTGCCGGTTTTGACAAAAATGCTGTCTTGTTCAACGAATTGGGAGACTTAGGTTTCGGATTTGTAGAAATAGGGACGGTAACTCCAAGAGCTCAGGCAGGAAATCCTAAGAAAAGACTGTTTCGTCTTATTGAAGATGGCGGAATCATCAACAGAATGGGATTCAATAATGAGGGGCTGAATGCTGCTATTGAAAAGCTGAAATCCAATAAAGGAAAAATTATCATCGGTGGAAACATCGGGAAAAATACAGATACAAAGCCCGAAAATTATACCCAGGATTATCTGGATTGTTTTGAAGGCCTTCATCCACACGTAGATTACTTTGTACTGAATGTAAGCTGCCCGAATGTAGGAAGCCACGCCAAGCTTGAAGATGTGGAATACCTGCGTGAACTGATTACTGAAGTAAAGAAAATCAACCAGACAAAAGCTGTACAGAAGCCTGTATTACTGAAAATTGCACCGGATCTTAATAACACTCAATTAGACGAAATCATTGATCTGATTGCAGAAACGAAAATTGATGGTATCGTAGTTTCCAACACTTCTGTCAACAGAGAAGGTCTGAAGACTTCACCAGAAGTCCTTGAACAAATAGGAAACGGAGGTTTAAGTGGGAAACCGATTCGTGAGAGAAGTACAAAAATGATCAAATATCTTTCCGAAAAGAGCAACAGAGCTTTCCCGATCATCGGGGTAGGAGGAATTCACTCAGCAAGAGATGCTATGGAAAAACTGGATGCCGGAGCAAGTCTGATTCAGCTGTACACCGGATTTATCTATGAAGGTCCGGAACTGATCAACGAAATCAATCAAGAGCTTCTGAAAAGAGCAAGCAGATTACCAAGATAAAAGAAAAAAGAGAGTTCAGTAATGGACTCTCTTTCATTTTGATTTTATAACGGACGCATTTTTTATATCTACCATAAAAGTATATGCCGGTTTCGAATCGGATTTTTCTACTTTATACTGTATGGTATCTCTGTCTTTAGATTTTGTTTCTGTAGTACCATAAATACTTTCCCAACAGCTTTCAGTCAGAAATTCTTCATATTTTTTATAATTCCAGTCTTTGGTAAAATAAAGGACTCTATAACCTTTTTCTCCGTCGCTCGCTCCACATTGTCCGCAGGCGTTAAAATTTGAAGTTTGTTCGAAATAAAGCAGCACCCGATTTCCGGTTTCTCCTGAAGAATAAGAAATCAGTTCATTGCCCCCGGCTTTGTTAATAAAGTCGTAAGTATTGATCTTTTTGTTATTGGGTAAGAACAGGTAATTGTTGAAACGGTAAATGATGACATCACCGGTAAACAGTTTTATAGGCAAAACTTTTTTATCCCGGTAAAAATGGCCGGGAATATGTTTTTTATTCAGACTGGGCTTTTCAAATATAATAGATTCCTGAGGGGCTAGTTTCTGAGCGATCTCATGTGTTTTTTCTAGTTTCTGCAGGGTAGTGATCTGCTCTTTCAGGTTTTTGGATTTCTGTTTTTGCTTGTTTCCGAAATTGTATAAGGAAAGGTTGCCATAATAATTATAAATTCCGGTGAGTGGAATTTTCTTTTTGTATTTATCATAATAGTACCATCCATCAACATAGTGCTGATACTGATTACAGTCTACAACACCTGTATAATTTAAATGGATCGTGATGGGAAATCCTCCGATCTCCCCGATAAAGGTTTGTGAAGAATCTGTTACTTTCTTTAATTGAACTTCCTGACAGAGGAAAAAGTTGAATGAAAGTAAAAAGAATAATGTGAAAATTTTTTTCATGGTTGTGAGGGGTGTTCGTTTTTAAAGAAAGAAGTGGGCAATGGTATAAATAATGAGCCCTACCAGCCCTCCTACCAGTGTTCCGTTGACCCGGATAAACTGGAGATCTTTTCCTACTTCCAACTCTAATTTTTCACTTAGTTCCTTGCCTTGCCAGTTTCCGACCGTATTGCTGATCAGATTTCCAAACTGATGGGTATTTCTTAAAATGTATTTGTATGCCGTTACCCGTACCCAATGGTCTATTTTATTCTGAAGATTTTCATCGGTTTTTAAGTTCTGGGCAAACTCATTCAGATTTTTAGAAAGATAGTTTTTCAATGCAGAATGATCTTCCTGCAATTCTTTCATCAATGTTTTTTTGATAGAAACCCAGATGTCATTGGAATATTCTTCCAGTTTTTCATTTTTCAGGAGTCCGTTTTTGATAGTTTTAAATTCTTCATCCCATTTCGGATCTTCCTTCAGGTCTACAGAGAATTCATGGATTTTCTGAGTAATCAAAGTTCTGACCTCATGTTGTGGGTTTTCTTCTATTTCTTTGAAAAAATCTGAAAGACCGTCTGCAATTTTATCCGCAATTTTATTATCGACAAACGATGGAATAAAAGAATAACTGCCTTTCTTTACCCGGTCCTGGATCATCTCATCATTTTCAATAATGTATTCTTTAATCTGTTTAGACAGATTGGTAATGATTCTCTGGTGATCATTCTTTTCCAGAATGTAGCCGATCCCGTTTCCTACCACTTTATTGAGTTTTATATCACCGGTCATTTCGGAAACTTTTTTGCTGATAAACTGGCTTACGGTAGAATCGTCAAGCTTATTCAGGATGTCCAGAACAATATCCGATAAATTTTTGATCAGAATATCCTGGTTTTTCTCTTTCCCCAGCCATTCTCCTACGAAATTAGAAACCTTAAGCTTTTGAATATAGGGCCGTATATTCTGAGGCGAAAGAAAATTGCTGACCACAAAACTACCCAGATTATCTCCCAATCTCTGTTTGCTGTTTTCAATCAGGTTGGTGTGGGGAATTGGAAGTCCGAGAGGATGGCGAAATAGGGCAGTTACTGCAAACCAGTCGGCCAAAGCACCCACCATAGCTGCTTCTGAAAAAGCACGCACATAGCCAATCCAATGGGAAGTATTAGATTTCTGTAAAATGGTCGTAACAATGAAAATAACGGCCATCAGGACAAATAACCCTGTAGCAAACGCTTTGTATTTTCTGAGCTGTTTTCTTTTTGCTTCGTCATTCATATTCTCAAATTTAGTAAATTTGGTTATGAAACCGTTTAATGTTAATAAAGCTTTTCAGATAAGACGTATAGAAAGTTTATTACACTTTAAAAGTTAAAATTTACGATGAAATTTTTAATTTCAGTCATTATATTAATTGTTCTGCATTCATGTACGCAGAAATATCAACCCATTAAAACCTCTTCTATGGAAAATACAGAAGCAAAAAACAATCCATACTATTCCAGAACAGACACTGCCAAACTCAATATTTCCAATGAAGAATGGAAAAAAATCCTTGCTCCGGATTTGTATGCTATTTCTAGGGAAGCGGCAACAGAAAGAGCATTTACCGGAAAATACAATGAATTTGATGAGATAGGAGATTATTATTGTGCCGTTTGTGGAAACCACCTGTTCCGTTCTACTTCAAAATTTGCAAGCAGCTGTGGGTGGCCAAGTTTTTTTGAGGCTGATAAAGAAGGCGTTTACTACAAAAGAGATACCACCTATGGAATGGAGAGAGTAGAAGTTCTTTGCAAAAGATGTGATTCCCATCTGGGGCATGTTTTCGATGACGGTCCGAAGCCTACAGGGCTAAGATATTGCATGAATTCTATCAGTCTGGAGTTTGTTCCGGATGCCCAGAAATAAGCTTTTAATTCACAGAATCAGGACGTTAAAGTTTCTTAAATAGCGTTAAACTTTTTTCATTTTTACCCTGTGCGTAATGATGTTTTTATAATTTTGCCCCACTAATTTGGAATTATATATTATTGAATGAAAGGATTTTATAGCGTAATAGGCCTTGTTTACATGGTTACGACCTCATTCTACATTTCTCCAAGAGGGGCGGAAAAGAATGAAAATTTCAAGACAGCAAAGACTGAAAAAGTAACTGTAGCTGACGACACGAAATCTGAGAAGAATACATCGGCTGTTTCTTCATCAGAAGCATTATACCAATCGATTGCATTTGATCCGGAACATGAACTGAACTATGAAGTATTCTCGAAGGCGTTGACAGGTTATGAAAACTTAAAGAAAGCAGGATTGCTTGCTCAGGATTCGCATTTATTGACTATCTGCGATTTTTCTATGTCTTCCAACACCAAAAGACTTTGGATCATTGATCTTAATGACAAAAAAGTACTGTTCAACTCATTGGTTGCCCACGGTAAAAATACAGGCGAAGAATTTGCCACGAATTTTTCTAACACGGAAAGTTCGCGACAGAGCAGCTTAGGATTTTATATCACGGATGCAACGTATCAGGGAGATAACGGATACTCATTGAGATTACTGGGAATGGATAAAGGATTCAATGATGCAGCCTATAGAAGAGCTATTGTAATGCACGGAGCAGATTACGTAAGCGATTCGTTTGCAGAAATGCACAAGAGAATCGGGAGAAGCTGGGGATGTCCCGCAGTACCCAGAGAATTGTCACAATCAATGATCAATACGATAAAAGGAAGAAATTTACTTTTCATCTATTATCCTGATCAGAATTACCTTTCTTCCTCAGAATGGTTGAAAGTATAAGATTAAAAGCAGTCAGTTTTGACTGCTTTTTTCTTAGAAAAATTATTGTAAATATTCTTTAATAACAGTTCTTGCCCCCTCAATACTATTGCTGATTCGGGCAACTATTTTTCCGTTTTCGTCAATGATAAAGTGAAGAGGATAGCTTGTAGCATTCACTTTCTTTTGAAAGTCTTTGTTTGTATCAAAGAAATTCATCCAATTGGCATTGTTTTTCTTTAAAATATTCTTGGCAACCTCTATTCTATTGGGTTTTTGTTCGTCTGTAATCGTAATGAAGTTTACATTTTGATCTTTATATTCATTATACAAATTCACAATTTCAGGCATACCTTTTATGCAGGGAACACAGGTTGTTGACCAATAATCAATAAAGGTTAATTTATATTTTTTAAAGTCTTCCGAAGTCAGTTTATTTAGCTTATCAAAATAAATGTCAGGTATTTTTTGTCCGATGGATGTAGATTGTTCTGCCTTTAAGCGAGTTTCAACACCTTTGTAGAGTTTGTTTTGTTTAAATTTTGCTGAAAATAGATTTAAGTTTTTCAAATAAGCAGGGTGATAATCATCAAGAGTATAATCATTCACAATCTCCCATAATGCCACATACGAATTGGGGTTCTTCCTGATATATTCTCCTAAAAATTCCTGTTTCTTGCTCATGTTTATCAGACTGTCTGGTTGATCAGAATTTTTTGATTTTATATAGAACTGACCCAATGATTTTTGTAAAGCTCTATATTCTTTGTTGGTAGGGGAGTCAATATTCAGTTCTAAATTGCTGATATTTTGAGGTAAGTCAATTTTATATTTTCCTTTTTCCAAGAAAAATATTTTTGTATTGTAAATCGGCTCGCCCTTCTTTCCTATATAACCAAACGTTACAGGCTGAGGATACTCTATAATACCACTGGCAATATTTTTCTTTTGAATTTTAAAATAATAAATAGAATGACTCATCCTAATCTTTTTTCCAAAATCAGAAATATTGTTGTTCGTTTGTATTTTGAATCTGTAAAGATCTCCAAATCCGTTTCTGATTACCGGAGCTCCCAACATGAGGCTATCATTAATGTATGAATCTGAACTGAGGTCAATTTCAAAATTATTCTGAGAATAAAGAAAATTCGAAATGAGAATTAATAATGAATAGAAAAGTTTCTTCATGAAATATTTTGCCATGGGTCTAACTTACAAAAACTTTTATAGATAAAAAATCCCTGTGCTTTAAAAACACAAGGATTGTAAATATTTTCATTAAAAATTTTCAGAATTGAATGTCTCTGACTAAGGAAGAATCTATCATTCAATTTCAGATATAAAATCTGCGGAAAATCTATTTTAATTGAGAAAATTTCTTGAATACAACAGTTGCATTGTGCCCTCCGAATCCAAAGGCATTACTCAACGCAAAATTGATTTCTTTCTCTTTTGCTTCTCCGAAAACAATATTAATATCCTTAGGAATGTTTTCATCAATACGGTGAAGATTGATCGTAGGCGGAATAATACTGTTTTGAATTGCTTTAATGGAAAGGATCGCTTCAACAGCTCCGGCTGCCCCTAATAAATGCCCGGTCATAGACTTGGTAGCACTGATGTCAAGGTTTTTACTTCCTTTAAATGCATTATTGATGGCCTTCAATTCAACCAAATCTCCCAACGGTGTTGACGTAGCATGTGGGTTGATATAATCAATGTCTTCCATATTGGCTCCGGCTTCTTTCACTGCCAATTGCATTGCTTTGATGGCGCCAATACCTTCAGGGTGTGGTGCAGTCATGTGATAAGCATCTGCGGTCATGGCTGCTCCTGCAACCTCTGCATAAATTTTTGCTCCTCTGGCAACGGCATGCTCATATTCTTCCAATACCAAAGCACCTGCTCCTTCACCCATTACAAATCCATCTCTTTCCGCGTCGTAAGGACGGCTGGCAGTGGCAAAATCATCATTTCTGGTAGACATCGCCTTCATAATAGAGAAACCTCCGATGGAAGCCGGAGTAATCGCTGCTTCAGAACCAC
Source organism: Chryseobacterium indologenes (assembly GCA_001013295.1). Classification (GTDB taxonomy): domain Bacteria; phylum Bacteroidota; class Bacteroidia; order Flavobacteriales; family Weeksellaceae; genus Chryseobacterium; species Chryseobacterium indologenes_B. Next base: position 10,937 of record LAZY01000033.1, read on the forward strand.
CGCTGATGATTACTTTTGCCTTTCCGAGACGAATATAATTGAACGCATCCATCAATGCCGTATTTCCTGTTGCACAAGCTGAAACCGTAGTATAGTTGATTCCCTGAAGTCCGTATTTCATGGAAATCATTCCGGAAGCCATGTTGGCAATAAACTTAGGAACAAAGAACGGATTAAAACGTGGTGTGCCATCGCCCTGTGCGAAGTCCATTACTTCCTTTTCAAAAGTCCACATTCCGCCTTGTCCTGTTCCCCAGATGACTCCGGTATCAAACGGATCCATAGTTTCAAGCTCCAGTCCGGAATCCTGAATAGCTTCTGCCGATGCATACATGGCATATTGTGTGAACAGATCACTTCTTTTAATTTCATTATGATTCAGATATACTTTGGGATCAAAATTTTTGACCTCGCAGGCAAAGTGTACCTTAAATTTTTCTGTATCGAAATGGGTGATTAATCCTGCACCGCTGGTGCCTTTAATGCTGTTTTGCCAAAAATCTTCAACATTGTTTCCCAAAGGCGTCACTGCACCCAATCCTGTAATGACAACTCTCTTCATAGTGTACTTACTAATTTTAAATCGATTAGACTTTCATGAGATAAACGCAGTTTACCCATGCTTCATTTTGCTCCTTTCTTTGATCATCTGAATTTTCGTCTGCAATATTATCAATTTTCTTTCGCTGTAGACGAATAATCAATCATATTATTTGACGCATAATAAAAGATTTTACTTTTTGAAGCTATTTTTTCCTGATACTATTGCTTTTCTAAAATCATGGTTACACCTTGTCCACGGGCTGCACAGATCGAAATAAATCCTTTTCCGCTGCCTTTTTCATGAAGCAGTTTTGCTAAGGTTGCGATAATTCTTCCTCCTGTTGCTGCAAACGGATGGGCAGCAGCCAGGCTTCCGCCTTTCACATTCAATTTACTTCTGTCTATTTTTCCCAATGCCTTTTCAAGCCCGAATTTTTTAGCAAGATCATCATTCTCCCAAATTTTAATGGTAGCTAACACCTGTGCGGCAAAAGCTTCATGGATTTCATAATAATCAAAGTCTTCCAGATTCATACCTGCTTTTTTCAGCATTCTTTCTGCGGCAAAAACCGGAGCGAGAAGTAAGTTTTGTTTATTTTCAACATATTCTATCCCTGACAGCTCTGAAAACGTGATATAAGCCAATACAGGAAGATCATTAGCTTTTGCCCATTCTTCACTGGCCAGCAGAACCGCTGAGGCTCCATCCGTGAAAGGCGTAGAGTTTCCGGCAGTTAAAGTTCCGTTTTGTTTATCAAAAGCAGGCTTCAGCTGCGATAATTTTTCTAAACTGGTATCTCTGCGCAGGTTATTATCCTTATCCAATCCAAAAGCTGGCGTTATCATATCATCAAAAAAGCCTTCATCATAAGCTTTGGCCATATTCTGATGACTTCTGAATGCCAGTTCGTCCTGTTCTGCTCTTGGAATGTTGTAATATTTTGCGGTGATTTCCGTATGTTCACCCATTACCAGTCCTGTTTTCGGTTCCTGTCCTCTGTAAGGAATGGGCATCCAGTCTTTTAATTTTGGACTTAATAATTGCTTCAGTTTTTCAAAAGCTGATTTCTCTTTATTCGCTTTTAAAAGAGCTTTTCTCAATCGGGGTGAAGATTCAAACGGGATGTTACTCATGGCTTCCACCCCACAGGCGATGCCACTTTCAATCTGTCCCAGCGCAATTTTATTTCCGATATAAATAGCCGCTTCAATTCCTGTATCACAGGCCTGCTGAAGATCACAAGCCGGAGTAGCCGGATCAAGTGAAGTATTCATTACGGTTTCTCTGATGAGGTTGCTTTCGGAAATATGCTTGATGACAGCGCCTCCGGCAACTTCACCAAGTCGTTTTCCTTTCAGATGACAGCGGTCTATCAGTCCGTTAAGGGCAGCCAGTAAAAGATCCTGGTTTCCCTGCTCTGTATAAGCGGTGTTCATTCTGGCAAACGGGATTCTGTTGTATCCTATAATTGCCACTCTTTTTGTTTCCATATTATGAAATTTATGATGGAAGAATAGTTAATTCAATGTCAATCATTTTCCTGACCTTGTCTAAAGCCTGATTCAGGAATTTTTCATCATCCATGGTCTTTGAAAGTAAGATTCCGCCTTCTATCAGCATGATGAAAAGTGATGCATATTCTTCCGCATTGATCTTGCTGTTCAGTTCTTCATTTTCCTTTCCTTTTTGGATAACTGCCGTTATTTTGGCAGTCCATATTTCAAAAGATATTTTTACCTGCTTTTTAAGAACAGGGAAGGAGTCATCAGCTTCTGTTGCTGCATTCATCAGCGGACAGCCTCCATTTGAAAAGACCGAACGCCAGTTTTTTCTGTAAAAATCTACAAAAGCGTGAAGCTTATCTATGGAAGACGGGTATTGGTCTCCAAAGGAACGGCTCATGATTTGGCTCAACAATCCTGCATTGTACTTGTATACTTCTATTGCTACCTGGTCTTTGTTTTCAAAATTTCCGTAGATACTGCCCTTTGTCAATCCTGTTGCTTGAGTAATATCAGACAATGAAGTTGATATATAGCCTTTGGTATTGAATAAGGTGGCTGTTTTTTCAATGATAAACTGTTTGGTTTTTTCGGCCTTTGACATTTTAAGTGTTTATTGCTGATGCAAATATACAAAAATATACCAATTGGTATATTTTATTTGAAAATTAAATCTGAGCTCTATTATGCTCAGATTTAATCATTCATTTTATTTCTCCAGAGTAGCATTCAAAGTGATCTCAAAGTTGAATGCAGCACTTACCGGGCATCCTTCTTCTGCAATCTTAGCATATTTTTGAAATTCTTCTTCAGAGATTCCCGGAACTTTAGCGGTTAAAGTCAGCTCAGATTTTGTGATTTTTCCAATGTTTGGGTCAAGGGTGATGACAGAAGTAGTCTTTAATTCTTCAGGGTTGTAACCTGCCTGAGAAAGTTCTGCATCCAGTTTCATTGTGAAACATCCCGCATGCGCTGCTGCCAGCAATTCTTCAGGGTTGGTCCCCACGCCGTCAGCAAAACGGCTGTTGAAAGAATATTGCGTGTTGTTCAGCGTTGTACTCTGTGTAGTCAAATGTCCTTTACCTTCTTTAATAGTACCGTTCCAAACGGCTGTTGCGTTACGTCTCATAATGTTTGTTTTTTTTTTTTAATATTGTTTGATGTTGATGATACAAAGATAGATCAGTGAGAAAGCTTATTCAATAGATAAAATGACTTAAATATTGTACTTTTTTCCCGAGAAGTAATTTTTCTTAAAATGAGCGGGAGTGCTTCCCGTTTTGTTGGTAAAAAGCCGGTTAAAATATGCCGGATCTTCATATCCAAGATCGTAAGCAATTTCTTTGACGGGTTTATCGGTATAAAAGAGAAGCCTTTTAGCCTCCAGTAAAATTCGGTTGATAATGAACTGATTGGGAGAGTCCAGATTTAAACTTTTAAATTTATGCGTTAAGGTTTTGGGAGCGAGGTGAAGCAATTCTGCATACTCTGCTACATGGTGTTTCTCTCTGAAATGAATTTCCAGATGCCTGCTGAAATCCCTGAAAATATCAAGTTCGTTGCTGGGTATTCTGACGGTATCATTCTCCAGATTCTGTTTTCTCCATTTTCTGGTCGCCCGGATGATGATCTGTTTTACATAAGTTCTTATCATTTCTTCTGCGGAAGAATCCTTTTCTTCAAGTTCATCTTTAATATTCTGAAATAAACTTTTAATAAGTAATGCTTCGTTGGCATCAAGCTCTACAAAAGGAATTTCAAATACATTGTGGAAGAGAAGTCCATCGCATGCGACCTCTTTATCATGAATCTGAATACAGTAGAAATCACGGTTATAATAAAGAAGCGTAGACTCTTTTCCCCCTTTTTCTATATTCAGATGCTGGTTGGTAAGAAAAAACAGGGATGGTTTCTCTGTTTTATACTGTTTAAAATCTACGGTAAGCTCATATCCTGAAGGAACAAAAAACACTTTAATATCTGCTTTAAACTGATGATTATTGAAGCTATCCAGATTTTCTTCTGAAAAGAAATCCAGTCCGAGTCTTTTGTACTGATCTTCAAAAATAAGTGGTTGTGGCATCCTTTAACTTTAATTTAAAGATACAAAAAAGCATGATTTCAAACAGATTAAATTAATGTAACCATCAATTTCTGATGGATATCCCATTGAATTGATGTAAAATAAATTGAAAATATGTTTTTACATTGATATTATTTCATCAATTTTACAAATATTTGTACTGCTAACCCTATTATTAACCTTTCTTCCAAAAATGCCTGTATGAGTGAACTAGAAAATATTCTCAGAGAAATAACTCCACTATCTCCTGAAGACAGTTTTCTGGTATTCGACAGGATCAAAGCTTCGTTTGATTTTCCGTATCACTATCACCCCGAAATTGAAATCAACTTTGTGTACAAAGGAAAAGGATACCGCAGAATGATCGGGGACCATACAGGAGAGATCGGAAATATTGAGCTTGTGCTGGTAGGACCCAATCTTCCGCATTGCTGGGCCAATTACAGATGTAAGAACAGAAAGACGCATGAGATTACGATACAGTTTAATCAGGATTTCTTTACCCAGTCGATGATGCAGAAAAATATCCTGAAACCCATCAGTAACCTGATGAAGGACTCTATCCGGGGAATTCTTTTTTCTACAGAGACTGCTGAAAAACTAAAAGATTCGTTTCTTAATCTGTCGAAGATGAACAGTTTTGAATCCTTCATCGAGATCATGAAAATTCTGAACGAACTGGCCATTGCAGAAGATAAAACGCTTTTGTCATCCTATAGTATAGAGCTTGAAACCTTTGCTGACAATGATAAAATGAAGGCTGTACATGATTTTGTACATAAGAATTTTGAAAATAAAATTACGCTGGATAAAGTGGCTTCACTGGTGAATATGAGCAATGTAACTTTCAACAGGTTTATTAAGAAAAGGACGGGCAAAACCTTTATCAATTATCTTAACGAAATAAGAATCAGCTATGCCGCCCGCTGGCTGATGGAAAAGAATCTTACGATCTTTGAAATTGCTTTTGAAGCGGGTTTCAACAATATTGCCAATTTCAACAAAGTTTTTAAATCGATCAAGAAAACCACTCCTACAGAATTCAGAGAACAGTTCAAGGGAGTGAAAAAGATTGAGTAATTATACTTCAACCTTTCTTTATTGTTATAAAAATAAATTCTGAACAATACTTCTTATTCTTTTTTAACAGAATTGGAAGATAAATCCCCTTTTTTTTAAATGTTTTAAATCGATATATTTCGTTGATAAATAGTGTGTTGTATATTGTTGGATTAAAAGGCTGAAAAAATAATATCGTTTTATGATAAAATAGTATTATATCAGACTGGTTACAAAATTTAGATTTGTTAATGTGAATTAAATTTTAACAAAACTTTAAATAATTTAATACATAAGCAGCAAAATATTGCTGAAAAAACAATAAACTCTGTGTATTGAAAATATAAAGTAATGTCATTGATTCTCAATTAAATCTAACTAATCTAAACCTTATGAGAAAAGCAGTTATACCGGTTCTGTTTGTTTTTTCACTTTCTGCGACTGCACAGGAGAAAAAAGCGGCCGACACTACGAAGACAACCAACATTCAGGAGGTCGTAGTCACCTCTTTGGGGATCAAAAGGCAGGCTCGCTCCCTTACATACTCCAGCCAGCAGATTGGTGGGGATGAGCTTACAGAAGTGAAAACTCCCAATCTTTTAAATTCGATCAACGGAAAAGTTTCCAATGTACAGATCAACAGAACCAATGGTGTAGGAAGCTCCGTAAGGATAATTATGAGGGGGAATAAATCAGTAAGTAATACCCAGCCACTGTATGTGATCGATGGAATTCCTATTATCAACGGAACGGGAAAGTCAGCAGATATAGGACAGTATTCAAATATGCCGGATCCCGGAGATGTATTGAGTTCTATCAATCCGGATGATATTGAAAGCATTAACTTTTTGAAAGGGGCTTCCGCTTCTGCATTGTATGGTTCGGCTGGAGGGAACGGAGCTATTTTGGTTACTACTAAAAAAGGACGTGCAGGTAAAAGTATGATTACTTTCAGCTCCAGTCTTACAACAGAGAGAGCATATAGTCTTCCAAAGCTACAACACAGCTATTTGTCTTATGATCCTAATGTAGCTGGACAGGCTCCAGGCCAGTCTATATATAGCTGGGGAGCAAAAGGCTCTTCTAAAGATTATCTTAAAGATTTTCTGCAAACAGGTACGACTTGGGTAAACAGTCTTTCATTTCAGTCAGGAAATGATAAATCAACCAATTATTTTTCTATTGGAAATACCACCAATAAAGGAGTAGTTCCAATTTCTTACTTTGACCAGTATAATATTTCTTTCAGAAATTCAAGCAAATTTCTGGATGATAAATTAACTTTAGATGCTAACCTTATTGGTTCTCTACAGGAAAGTAAAAACAGACAGACTCCGGGAGCCTCTTTTTCTCCTTTAACCAGTTTGTATTGGTTGCCAAGAGGAGTCGATTTTGATCAATATGGTCCCAATAGTTATTCGTATTTAGATAAAACCCGATTTTTACCAGCTCAAAACTGGTGGGAAGTAAACTCGGATGGAAGCTTCAAAGGTAATCCTGTTACACAGAACCCTTACTGGATCTTAAACCGAAATCCGGTTACAGTGTCCAATAAAAATATATATGGAGCCCTTGCCCTTTCTTATCAGATTAATCCATGGTTGTCTGCTAGGGTAAGAGGGAACTATAGCTGGAATATCTCAGATAGCCAACGTGATATATCTGCTTTTTCAGCACCGAGTTTAGCGGCTAATGGTGTTAATGGTAGAATCCTTAAGAACACCTATGAAAATTCTTCCACTTATGGCGATGCTTTACTTATTGGTAGCCCTAAAATAAGTGAATCTATTTCTTTAGATTTTACAGTAGGGGGAAGTATCAATACAACAAGAAATAAAATAACCCAGATTGATAACGCTTATCTGGCAAACCCCAACCTTTTTACACTGAATAACCTTCAGTGGAATATAAACAGAGCACCGGGAGATGGATACCATAACACCTATACGAATATGAAAAAGCAAGTACAGTCTGTATTTGCAAGTGCTTCCATAGGGTATAAGAATATGTTTTATGTGGATATGACTTTCAGAAACGACTGGGATTCCAGTTTAGCTTTAACCGGGAGAACAGGGTTTGACTATGAGTCTGTAGGTGTAAATGCCATATTGTCTTCTGTTTTCAAACTTCCGGAAGCTATTAATTTCTGGAAAGTAAGAGGGTCTTATGCAACAGTTGGATTGGGGCTGCCTACCAACATTACGAATGCAATGATCGAATATAATAAAGGTTATGTGTATGAAGTAGATGCCGGAACACTTGTATATCCTAGGAGTAATTTTATCATAGACCCTGACTATAAAGAATTGTTTCCAAAACCGGAATTTAATAGAACATTTGAAGTTGGGACTGAGCTAAGAATGTTGAATAACAGATTAAATTTCGATATAACATATTACAACTCCAATACGAGTAACCAATTACTGGAAACAAAAATTGATTCCTATTTTGGAGGGTTAAAGCCAGGATGGTATTACGTTAATGCCGGAAAAATCCGAAATATCGGTTTTGAATCTTCACTGTCTTATAAAGTCTTTGCGTCAGAGAAATTCGGATGGACAACTACAGTGAATGCCTCTGCAAATAAAAATAAGATTGTTGAATTATTCCCAAGCAGACTTCCTATACCGGAAGAGCAGCTTTTCTCGCTAGCAGGAGGGGGAGACTATACAAGGCTTAAATTGGGAGGATCATTTGGAGATCTTTATGGAATAAAATTTAAGAGAGATGACCAAGGGCATATTTTAGTAAATGAAAAAGGAATACCATTAGCAGATAATATTCCTACTTATCTGGGTAATCCGAACCCTAAATTTATTTTAGGTTTCAATAACTCCTTTAATATTGGTAAACTAGGACTATCTTTCCTTGTTGATGGTAAATTTGGAGGAAAAGTGCTTTCTCTTACTGAAAAAGCAAATGACCTGTATGGAGTAAGTCAGGCAACAGCTGATGCAAGAGATAGAGGAGGGGTATCTGTTCCAAATGCAGTGTATGCACCAGGAACTCCAAATGCAGGACAGGCTTATACCGGATTGACAAATCCTCAGGACTATTATAAAGCAGTAGGGACTACAGAAGGCTATGGAAAAGGAATTGACGAAGCTTATCTGTATAGTGCTACAACGGTGCGTTTGCGTCAAGCTTCTGTTTCATATACTTTTGATATCAATTCAAAATATGTGAAAAATGCAACTGTGAGCTTAGTAGGGACCAATCTGTTTTTCTTCTATAAAAAAGCACCGTTTGATCCTGAACAGGTGTCGGGGAATACACCTGGAGGGGTAGGGGTAGATTCATTTGGACTTCCGGTTACCCGATCTATTGGATTATCATTAAAAGCAAACTTCTAACTTTTACAATTACTAAAATGAAAATCAATCATATTAAAACATTAGTATTCGGAGCTGTGGTACTGCTTTCTTCTTCAGGTTGTACTAATGACTTTGAACAGTTTAATCAGGAAAAACTAGGTGGACCTGAAAATTTTTACGCAGACTTTATCGCTATTGTTAATCCTTTGAAATCTATGCAGAGAGGATTGCAGGCAGACTATCAGCTGTATCCTAACCTCAGTGCAGATATGTATAGTGGGATGTTCAGTACAGCCACACAGTTTAATGGAGGAGTAAATAATCTTACTTACTCTATGATGGATGGGTGGAATAACAGAATTATAGCAAGACAACAGGATATTTTCAACTATTCTCTCATTATTGATAATGCTGCTAAAGGGAATTATCTGGGGGTAGATTTTACAGGAACATTTGCTGTTAAAAAAATCCTGAAAGTGATAACAGCGGCAAGAGTTTCTGATAGCCACGGACCTGTAGTCTATAGTAAATATGAAAAACCGAATCCTAACGGAACAACTGATTTTGATTCGCAGCAGGATGCTTATAATTATTTTATAGCTGATCTTACTTCTGCTATTACTGATTTGCAAAAAGTACTTGCTACCTCTGCAAATCAGAATGTAGAAGATAAAGCTTCGTTGAAAAATGCTGACTTAGTTTACGGCGGAAATATGGCACAATGGGCAAAATTGGCTAATTCACTGAAACTGAGGTTGGCCATGAGAATGAGCTATGCTGATCCTGCCAAATCAAAACAATATGCAGAAGAGGCTTTGGCATCATCTGCAGGATTAATTACTGACAATGCTGATAATGCTTTGATTAGCGTAGGACAGTCTGAATTGAGTTTTATCATCTATTCGTGGGGAGACTGTTTGATAGGGGCACCGTTGATGGCTTATATGAACGGATACAACGACCCAAGGCTTCCTGCATATGCTATTCCTGCAAAAGATGCAGATGTTCAGGGAAAATATATAGGAGTCCGTCAGGGAATTGATTTACTAAATGGAAAATCAACCTATGGAGCATTTTCACAGCCACAAGCAAAATCAGCTGCAGGTGATTATTTTTCCGGTACTGATGGTAAAATGAAATTATTTACTGCTGCAGAAACATGGTTCCTGAAAGCAGAGGCTGCCTTAAGAGGGTATTCTGGGGCAGGTGATATTCAGACCAATTATACAACCGGAGTTCAACAATCTTTCGGTGAATGGGGAAAAAGTACTAGTGTTGCTGCTTATCTTGCTGACAACACTTCTACGGAGGCTCCTTATGTAGATCCTAAGAATGCAGAGAATAATGTCCTGGCTGGAAATCCTCAGCTAAGTACAGTTACCATTGCATGGAATAACAGCGATACCAACGAAAGAAAATTAGAAAGAATCATTACTCAAAAATGGCTTTCACTTTATCCGAATGGTCCTGAAGCATGGGCAGAGCAAAGAAGAACAGGCTATCCTATTCTTTTCAAGATAAGAAAAAATGATAGTGGTGGCTTGATCAGTACAGAAGCAATGATCCGAAGAATTCCTTTCACTATTGATACTAAAACTTCATTGTACAATTACCAGCAGGCAGTACAAACGCTTAACGGTCCAGATACCGGAGGAACCAAATTATGGTGGGATAAAAAATAATAAGCCAAACATTTTTTAATATATTACAGAGACATCTCAAAAGTCAGATTTGATCTGATGTGTTCATAGGGACAGGAGTGTAAAATCTCCTACAATTTATTTATAGTTTCGTTTATTCCCGGATGAAATTTTGAGATGTTCTCTTTTTCTTTAGAAACTTATTTTTTTAAATATGGGAAACAACAACTCCGGAGTACGTCGGATTCAGCCAATTCTTTGGATATCTACATTATATTTTGCAATGGGAGTTCCCTTTGTGACCATTAATGCAGTCTCTGGAATCATGTATAAGGATATGGGTGTTTCAGATTCACAGATTACTTTCTGGACGGCCCTTATCATGTTCTCCTGGACTTTGAAGCCTCTCTGGAGTCCTTTCCTGGAGATCTATAAAACCAAAAAATTCTTTGTTGTTTTTACCCAGTTTGCCATAGGAATTCTGTTTGCTTTAGTGGCATTAAGTCTGCCTATGCATGACTTTTTCAAATACAGTATAGCGCTTTTTGCCGTAGTGGCATTTTGCGGAGCTACCCATGATGTGGTGGCAGACGGAACATATATTGGGCTTCTTACCAATAAAGAACAGGCGAGATACATCGGCTGGCAGGGCGCTTTTTACAATCTGGCAAAGATTATCAGCAGCGGTGCACTGGTCTATTGTGCAGGAGTTCTGGAAAAAACAAAAGGCGTTACCCATGCCTGGATGATCATTATGGTGATCTATGCCTTGTTGTTTTTTGCTCTGGCGGTCTATCATTATTTCATCCTTCCGAAAGAAGAGAAAGATGAGGTTCCGAAACAGGAGAAAACAGCTGGGAACGTACGTAAAGAACTGTTGGAAGTCATTACCTCTTTCTTTACCAAAAAGAGCATTCTGTGGTCGGTGCTTTTCATTATTCTGTACCGCTTTGCAGAAGGTTTTGCTATTAAAATTGCTCCTCTGTTTTTTAAAGCTCCAAGAGCTTCAGGAGGATTAGGATTATCAACATCCGATATAGGATTGATCTACGGAACTTATGGGTCTGCAGCATTCATTTTAGGATCTGTCCTGGCGGGATATTTTATCTCAGCCAGAGGATTGAAAAAATCGCTGATATGGCTGTGTTGCGCCTTTAACATTCCATTTGTGGTCTATGCATTACTGGCTCATTACCAGCCGGCAGATCTTCTGCCTGTAGGGATTGCTGTTGTAGTAGAATATTTTGGCTATGGTTTCGGTTTTGTTGGGCTGATGCTGTATATGATGCAGCAGATCGCTCCCGGAAAACATAAAACAGCCCACTATGCTTTTGCGACAGGAATTATGAACCTGGGGGTGATGATTCCCGGCATGTTCAGCGGAATGATCAGTGACTGGGTAGGGTATAAAATATTCTTTATCTGGGTATTGGTAGCTACCATTCCTGCATTCCTCGTGACCTTATTCGTTCCTTTCCCGTATTCAGAAAATAAAGAAGAATATAATTAAACAGGCACTCAGTCTAAACCTAACAGGTTTTAAAAATCCGTTAGGTTTAAATACTAAATAAAACAATTAAAAATAAAAAGTAAAAACTACTTTATGACAGCTCAATCAGTAATGATCCCATGGCAGGATCGCCCGGAAGGTTGTAATGATATTATGTGGAGGTTTTCCGAAAACCCGATCATTGACAGATACGCAATACCTACATCCAACAGTATATTCAACAGTGCGGTAATTCCTTTTGAAGATGGGTTCGCAGGAGTATTCCGTTGTGATAATAAAGCCGTGCAGATGAATATTTTTGCAGGTTTCAGTAAAGATGGAATCAATTGGAACATTAATCATGATCCTATTGATATGAAGGCTGGCAATACCGAGATGATCGAATCTGATTACAAATATGATCCCCGTGTAACCTTCATCGAAGACCGCTACTGGATTACATGGTGTAATGGATATAACGGACCGACTATAGGGATCGGATATACTTTTGACTTTAAAGAATTTTTCCAGTGCGAAAATGCATTCCTTCCTTTCAACAGAAACGGAGTTCTTTTCCCTGAAAAAATCAATGGTAAATATGCCATGTTGAGCCGTCCGAGTGATAACGGACATACCCCTTTCGGAGATATTTATATCAGCTATAGTCCTGATATGAAATACTGGGGTGAGCATCGTTGTGTAATGAAAGTAACGCCTTTTGAAGACAGTGCATGGCAGTGTACCAAAATCGGAGGGGGACCTGTTCCTATTAAAACGGAAGAAGGATGGCTGCTTTTTTATCATGGAGTAATCAATACCTGCAGAGGATTCAGATATTCTATGGGAGCTGCTTTGCTGGACCTTGAAGACCCTACAAAAGTATTGTACAGAACGAAAGCTTACCTGCTGGCTCCGGCAGAATTGTATGAGCTGACAGGAGATGTACCGAATGTGGTTTTCCCTTGTGCAGCCCTTACGGAAGGCGACAAAGTTACCGTATATTATGGTGCTGCGGATACCGTGGTTGCCATTGCATTTGGATATATCTCAGAAATCATTGATTTTATGAAAAAGAATTCAATTTAATCTAGTAATAATAAAGTTTAGGAAATAGGTTAATCATCTTAATTTCCCCATTATTTGGGAGTTTTATAATGGTTTTCCTATTTTTAAACAAAAAATCTTCCATACCTCTCTTTATCATGAAAAAAGAACTGCTTATCTGCTTTTTTACCACCCTGGTTTCTCTGTCTCATGCTCAGCAAAATAAGAATGATGTTCTTTCCTGGGTAGATCCGTTTATCGGAACAGGCGGCCATGGCCATACCTTTCCGGGTGCAACCACACCGTTTGGAATGATTCAGCTAAGCCCTGATCAGAACACTAAAAGTGGTGACTGGGACTGGTGTTCCGGCTACCATTACAGCAGCAAAACGATCATGGGATTCAGCCACAATCACCTTAGCGGAACAGGTTGGGCAGATCTTGGGGATATTCTGGTAATGCCAACGGTAGGCCAGGTGAAAATGGTTCCGGGGCAGGAAGATAAACCGGAAACGGGCTATCGTTCAACGTTCAGTCATGATAAAGAGACTGCATCTCCGGGATATTATTCGGTAATGCTTGACAGCTATGGCGTGAAAGCGGAACTTACCGCTTCTCCGAGAGTAGGATTCCATAAATATACCTTCCCGAAAACTGACGAAGCCAATATCATTATTGATCCTACGAATAAGATTTTCGGAAATATTTACCACACGTTGGTCAGCATAGAAGGGAATAATAAGATAAAAGGCTATTGTTACAGCAACGGCTGGGGCGGAAAACGATTTGCTTATTTTGTAATGGAATTTTCCAAACCATTTAAATCCTATGGGGTGTATGCTAAAGGAAAAATAAAAAACAATGAAAAAATTGCGTTGGCCAAAGATGCAAAAGCCTTTGTAAGATTTGCAACGGAAGCTAATGAAAGCGTTGAGGTAAAAGTATCTTTATCTCCGGTAAGCACAGAAAATGCACAGGAAAACTTCGATACAGAAGCTAAAAATGTAGACTTTGCTCAAGCTAGGGAAACTGCTCAAAAAACATGGCGGGACCTTATCGGAAGATTCCAGGTAACAGGAGGTAGAGATAATCAGAGAAAGATTTTCTACACAGGAGTGTATCACACCTTCATTGCACCTAATCTTTATATGGATGTGAACGGGGATTATGTTGCCGCTCAGGAAAATATGAATACCAAATGGTTTACCAACTACAGTACTTATTCGTATTGGGATGGTTTCAGAGCGACACATCCGTTATTGACCATTATGGATCAGAAACATACTAAGGAATTCGCCAATTCTTTGATTAGCAGGTATACGGACCGTAAGGATCATATGCCGATCTGGGAGCTTTGCGGATATGATAACTTCTGTATGCTGGGATACCACAGTGTATCGGTCATCTGGGACGCTATTTCCAAAGGAGTGCCGGGAATTGATGCAGAAAAAGCTTTTGCAGCAATGAAAGATGCTTCCCTTACAGATAAAATGAGCAGCAGTGATGGCGGTGGCGGCCTTAATGATTATATTAAATTAGGATACTCGCCATCAGAAAACGGAGCTTCTGTTTCTGCAACTCTGGAATATGCTTATGATGACTGGTGTATTCAGCAGCTTGCCGAAAAATTAGGAAAAAAAGACGAGGCGGAAGTGTATAAAAAACGTTCTATGAACTTCCTGAATACCTTCAACAAAGAGAATAATCATTTCTGGCCAAGACAGAAAGACGGAAAATTCTTAGCGGATTTCCCTCTCAATGACTGGAAAAAGCTACAGCCACATTGGGTTTCCGGTAATATCTGGGCCTATGATTTCTTTGTTCCCCATCAGATTGATGAAATGATGAATCTGTACGGTGGAAAAAAAGGATTTGAAGAAAAGCTGGATAAAACGTTCACTGAAGCATTGAATATGCAGGGCGAGCAGCATGTTGATATTTCAGGATTTATCGGTTCTCTTGGATTTGGAGACGAACCGGGACATCATGTTCCATATCTGTACAATTATGTAGGAAGTCCATACAAAACCCAGAAAATGGTAAAATATATCAGAGACAATATGTACGCTGCAAAGCCTGACGGAATTGTCAACAACGAAGACTGCGGACAAATGTCAGCATGGTATATTTTCTCTTCATTAGGATTCTATCCGGTAACACCGGGGAAACCAGTATATGCTATCGGAGCGCCCCAATTTCCGAAAGCTTCATTACAGCTGGAAAACGGAAAAACTTTCACAGTGATTGCCGATAAAATTTCAGATAAAAATATCTATGTACAGAAAATGTTCCTGAACGGGAAAGAGTACAAAAGCTGGGAACTGAACCACAGCGACATCATGAATGGTGGCGAACTGAGATTTGTAATGGGAAGTAAGCCTGTAAAATAAAAGAATAAAAATAAAACGAAATAATAGTATCAATGGAAAGGAGAAATTTTATTAAAACAAGTGCATTGGCAGGAGCCGGATTACTGTTTACCCAAAATGTTTTTGCTAAAACTCTGATCAGCGGGGATTTTCCTGTGGTTCGTGTTCCTAAAGAGAAAAGACATTTTACCAGTGAATCTGTAGAAAATGCCATCGCAGCTTTTAAGAAGAAAGTCAACAATAAAGAACTATCATGGCTCTTTGAAAACTGCTTTCCGAATACATTAGATACTACCGTTTTCTATAGCGAAGCCAACGGAACACCTGACACCTATGTCATCACAGGAGATATTGATGCGATGTGGCTTCGTGACAGCTCTGCACAGGTATTTCCTTACCTGCAGTTCTCCAAAAAAGATGAGAAGCTTCACAAACTGATTTCAGGAGTGATCCATAAACAGACAACATTTATTCTTAAAGATCCTTATGCCAATGCTTTTTATAATGACGACAAAAAGATCAGCAAGTGGCAAGAATATGATCATACGGATATGAAACCGGGTACCCACGAGAGAAAGTGGGAGATCGACTCATTATGTTATCCGATCCGTCTGGCTTATCATTTCTGGAAAACAACCGGAGATACAAAACCTTTTGATGCCAATTGGTTAAAAGGAATTAAACTGACCTTACAGACTTTCACAGAACAGCAGCGAAAGAAAGATCTTGGGCCTTACAAATTCGAGCGTACAACAGCGTGGGCTACAGATGGAGTTCCTATGGGAGGGTACGGCTATCCGACAAAGCCTGTGGGATTGATCAGCTCTATGTTCCGTCCGAGTGATGATGCGACCATTTACGGATTCCTGATCCCATCGAATCTGTTTGCCGTGGTAAGTTTGCGTCAGGCTGCTGAAATGGTTTCCCAGATCAAAAATGAAAAAGCTTTGGCTCAACAGCTTACCAGCCTTGCTGATGAAGTGGATGCTGCCATTAAAAAATACGGAATTTATAATCATCCTGAATTTGGGAAGATATACGCTTTTGAAGTAAATGGCTTCGGAAGCTATAACCTGATGGATGATGCGAACTGCCCAAGCTTGCTGGGATTACCTTACCTGGATGCGGTGAAAGCTGACGACCCTGTTTATCTGAATACAAGAAAATTTGTATGGTCGGAAAACAACCCTTTCTTTTTCAAAGGTAAGCTGGCAGAAGGAATAGGAGGTCCGCATATCGGACTGGATATGATCTGGCCAATGAGTATCATTATGAAAGCGCTCACTACCAAAGATAAAAGTGAGATCAGATGGTGTATCAATACCTTACAGAAAACGCACGGCGGGACAGGCTTTATGCATGAATCCTTCCATAAAGACAACGACAAAAAGTTCACCAGAGAATGGTTTGCATGGGCCAATACGTTATTTGGTGAGTTATTGTGGAAAACCTTTAACGAAAATCCTGAGCTACTGACATAGCCCACCTTTTTATATCGTGTATTCATCCGAGGTATTTTCCTGAAAAGAAGATACCGGGGGAATGCTATATAAAATTCAGACACCAAACAACACCTTAAAAAGATTATACAATGAAAAAAAAATCCATCTTTGCCGCACTGGCTGCTGTAATGCTTCAGTCGGGTTCTCTGCTCAATGCCCAACAGCTTAGTCCTACAGGAATATGCTATGTGGAAGTGAATAACAACAATCTCCTGAATGCAGGAGCGTACAAACTGCAGACATCGAACAGTTACCTGTTTAATGTTGTCAATATTTTTGCTGCGAATATCAATTACGATACAAGCCGTGGCAGAGCGTATCTGTATTCCAACAACAATGTGACCAAGGTCCTTACGAATGCCGATACTTATATAAAGCCTCTTCAGCAAAAAGGAATGAAAGTGGTACTGACCATTCTGGGAAACCACCAAGGAGCAGGAATCTGTAATTTTCCTACCCGTGAAGCAGCAAGAGATTTTGCCCAGCAGCTTGCGAATACCGTCAACACCTACGGCCTGGATGGAATTGATTTTGATGACGAATACTCTGAATACGGAAAGAATGGGACAGGGCAACCTAATGACAGCTCTTTTGTCATGCTTGTTCAGGAATTAAAAGCATTGCTTCCGGATAAGATCATTTCATTTTATTATTACGGTGATGCCGCTTCAAGGCTTTCATGGAACGGATCCAGAGTGGGAGACTATGTCAACTACAGCTGGAATGCCATGTATGGAACATTCTCCGCTCCGAATGTACCTCCGCTTACCAAAGCACAGATCTCTCCCGCAGCGGTCTGGATGGGAAATACCTCCAATTCCACTACAACAAGTTTAGCCACTCAAACCAAAAACGGGGGATATGGAGTTTTCATGTGGTATGATCTTCATGGTACCAACGAAACAGCACAGCTTTCAGCGGGTACGCAAACGTTATACGGCCAGCCAACAGTTTTAAGCGGAACTTTACAATCGTGGACTCAGGGTACAAATTGTGATGCCCCTATCGGATTATTTACCAACAATCTTACAGGAACAAGTGCTAAGCTGAACTGGTCAGCTGTAGGAACAAGTACCTACGATATTGACTATAAACCGGCTTCTTCCGCAACATGGACCAGTGCTGCAACAGCTTTGAATGCAACATCGGTTACCGTAACAGGACTAGCCGCCAATACCGATTACGACTGGAGAATCAGAACCAATTGCAGTGTAAAAAGCACCTATATGTTTGCTCCAAGATTTAACAGTGGTTCAGGAACAACCAATCCTACAGGTTCTTATGCCCTGTCATTAGACGGAAGTACAGAATCAGGAGCAGCCGGAAACCTTAATCTGGGTGGTTCTGCATTATCTTTTGAAGGCTGGATCAAACCTTCCTCTTTCAAATCGGCCTCTCCATATATTTCTTCCATTATGGGAACAGAGGTAAGCGACAGTAATTCGGCATTTTTACGACTGGGAGATGCCAATGTAGCGAACAATAAAGTCCAGTTTGTATTAAGTATCAATAATGTGCAGCAGAAACTGGCTTCCACTACCGCATTGAATGCCAATACCTGGTATCATGTGGCGGCAACCTATGATGGAGCTTCTATGAAAATTTATATTAATGGGGTGCTGGATGCCAGTAAATCACAGACAGGAAGTGTAAGTTCAAACGGAGCATTCAATGTGGGATACTTATACAATACATCCAGAAACTTTAATGGTAAAGTAGATGAGGTAAGAGTTTGGAAACGTGTATTAAACCAGACTGAGATCAGCCAGAATATGTGTAATGTATCTGTTCCGGCAACATCGCTTGCCGCTTACTGGAAGTTTAACGAAGGAAGCGGTTCATCCGTTCAGGATACTTCAGGAAATGGAGTAACATTGACTTTAACCGGAGTGGATGCTTCCAATTGGGGAACAGACGTACCATGTACAACAGGTACTTCCAAACTTGCAAAAAATGGTGCAACTCAGAAAGCAATCAGTTCGGCGGAGACTAATGGGGAGAATCAGATAAAAATGTACCCGAATCCTGCCAGCAAATCTTCATCACTGACGGTTTCTGTTCCGGACGTATACAGCAGAGGAAAATTAACGGTTTATGATTTTAACGGAAGAATGGTAGACAGCCAGACCATGAAGGCCGGAAATTATCAGTATAATGTATCTGCACTTTCATCAGGAAACTACATTGTTCAGTTTGAATCCCAGGACGGAAGTCTGAAACACACAGAGAAATTAATTGTAAAATAACCAATCAGTCACCGGGTTTCGGCCCGGTGGTTTTTCTATTTATAAAAATTAATATATATGAAAAAAAAATCCTTTTTTATTCCCTTTATCGCTCTGATGCTTCAGGGAACCCCGTTGTTCAAAGCCCAGCAGCTTAATCCTTTGGGAGTATGCTATGTTGAAGTAAATAACAACAACATGCTGAATGCAGGGTCTTATACTTTGCAGAATACCAACAGACAGCTTTTTGATGTGGCGATTATCTTTGCTGCAAATATCAATTATGATGTTTCAAAAAGCAGAGCTTATATTTCAAGCAATAACAATGTTACCAAAGTACTCAATGATGTCAATACCTATGTAAAGCCTTTACAACAGAAAGGAATCAAGGTATTGCTGGACATTCTTGGGAATCATCAGGGGGCCGGAATTTCCAATTTCCCTAATCGTGAGGCGGCAAAAGATTTTGCCTTACAGGTTGCCAATACTGTTTATACTTACGGACTGGATGGAGTAGATCTGGATGATGAATATGCAGGCTACGGAAATAACGGAACTGGACAGCCCAATAACAGCTCTTTTGTTATGCTTGTACAGGAACTTAAGGCTGCAATGCCTGATAAACTGGTTACCTTCTATTATTATGGTCCGGCAACAACAAGACAAAGCTATAATGGAGATCAGGCCGGAAATTATATCGATTACAGCTGGAATGCAATGTACGGAACATACAGTGCTCCCAATGTTCCACCGCTTACAAAAACAAAGCTTTCTGCTTCGGCAATATGGATACAGAACAGCAATTCGGGATCAACTTCGGCCTCTACACTTTCCAACCTTGCTACCAGTACCAAAAATGACGGGTATGGGGTATTCATGTGGTATGACCTTGGTGGAACCAATGTTGCGAATTACCTGAGCACAGGATCGAATATTCTTTATAACGAAAACACACTCTTAAGCGGCCAATTATATTCGTGGTCGCAAGGACAGAGCTGTGATCCGCCTTTAGGATTGGATGTATCGAATGTAACGGGAACATCCGCTAAACTGAACTGGACTTCCAATGCATCCCAGACTTATAATATTGATTACAAACCAGCCAATGCAACAACCTGGACGAATGTAGCAAGTAATTACTCAGGAAATAATGTGGTCGTTAACAATCTGACAATGAACACAGATTATGACTGGAGAATACAGTCCAACTGCTCTCCTACACTGACAAGTACTTACTTATTTGCTCCGAGATTTAATTCAGGAAACGGATGTTCCACGCCTTCAGGGCTGACATCGGGAAGCTATCTTGGAAATTCCACCCAGCTATCATGGGATGCCGGAACAGCTACTTCTTATACACTGCAGTACAAAACGACGGCTGCAACGACCTGGAATGAAATTCAGAATATCACGACCAATACCTATTCACTTCAGAACCTGACCCCCAATACCAATTATGTATGGAAAATACAGGCGTCATGTACCGGAGGAACTACAAGCACCTATTCAGGAGAGGGAGCCTTTAACAGCGGTTTTGCTCCTGTTACCAGTCCTGGTCCAAGATCCCTGTCTTTCAACGGAAGTACACAATATCTGAATGCAGGACAGTTTAACCTCAATGGGAATGCGCTTACCTTTGAAGGCTGGGTGAAAGTGAACGCATTTAAAGGTAACTTCCCTTATATTTCATCAATCATCGGTATTGAAGTAGGAGACAGTAATTCTGCAATATTGAGATTTGGTGACGGAAACCTGGCAAACAATAAACTTCAGTTTACGTTGAGTTTCGGATCTTCTCAGGTGAAGCTTAATACCAATACGGCGTTCAACCCGAATACCTGGTACCATGTGGCAGCAACGTACGACGGAACTGCAATGAAGCTTTATGTCAACGGAAGCCTTGATGCAAGTACTCCGGCTACCGGAAACTTTACGGCGAATGGTATTCTTTATTTAGCAAGAAACTATGATAATTCCCGTACCCTTAATGGTTCTCTGGATGAGTTCAGAGTATGGAAAAGAGCACTGACCGCACAGGAAATCCTCGATAATAAATGTAATGTAACCCCGAATGCCTCTAATCTTGAAGCCAACTGGAAAATGGATGAAGGAAGCGGCAACGGAGCTTTAGATGCTACGCCGAATACCCATTTTGCAACACTGGTAAGCATGACGGATACCAACTGGAAAATAGAGGTGCCTTGCCAGACTTCTTTATCAGTAAAAGATACTGAGCTTGTAAAGGAGAGCCACGTTTATCCTAACCCTGTTAAAAGAGGAAGCGACATTCATTTCAGAATTGACGACCGCTCGGCAAGTGAAATTTCAGTGTACGATGTTTCAGGAAAATTGTCCAAAAAACAGAATATTAATAAAAATAATAACGTAGTGAATACGCAGGATTTAACCAGTGGTACTTATCTTTACAAAATTACAGCAGCAGGTAATAAGATCATATCATCCGGAAAAATTATTGTAAAATAAATAATAAGATCGCAGAATTTTGATCTGCAAAAGATACAATCTCAGACTGAAAACAGGCAAACGAATGATTTCATTGGTTGGCCTGTTTTTCCGGTCATCAAACGGTTTGAAATAAAATTTAAAGTAAAAAGCTCATGCAAAATATAGTAGGAATAGATATTGGAGGTTCGCATATTACAATGGCTCAGGTAGATCCTGAAAAACGGGAAATCATTTCTTCAACGTATGTACGGGAACATGTCAATTCATTTGATGATAAAGAAACGATTTTCTCTGTCTGGATTTCGGCAATCGGTAAAGCGGCCCATGATCTGGCTAAAGAAGATCTTCTGATAGGGATTGCAATGCCTGGCCCTTTCGATTATGAGAATGGAATATCTCTGATGCTCCACGGAAAATTCCTTGATATATACAAGGTGAATATCAAAGAAGAACTGGCAAAAAGATTATCGGTTTCTACGGATCAGATTCATTTTGTAAATGATGCGGCAGCCTTTATGGAAGGAGAAGTATTCGGCGGCTGTGTTCAGGGGTTTAAAAAGATTTTCGGAGTGACGCTGGGCACCGGATTGGGAACTACTTTCTATGATGGTGAACTGGCAACTGATGAAGACCTTTGGGATTCCCCTTTTAAAGACTCTATTTGTGAAGACTATCTGGCAACACGCTGGTTCGTGAATCGCTATCAGGAGCTTACGGGTGAGCAGATTTCCGGAACCAAAGATCTGCTGGACAAACCTGCTGAAATACAGGCCCGGATATTTGATGAATATGCCGATTCATTTGCTGAATTTATTGTGAAATATGTAGACCACTATAAACCGGAAGTTTTAGTTATAGGAGGAAATATTGCGAAAGCCTATCCGCATTTTGAAGCAAGATTTATTCAGAATTTAACAAAGAATAATATTAACTTGCCGGTTAAAATCTCTGCCATCTTTGAAGATGCCGCCATTTTGGGAGCCGCCAGCTATGCATTAAAAAAGCTTATATAAAATTAATAAACGAAACGATACAATGAAGTCTCTATTTTCTACTTTTTTTCTTGTCGTACAGGCCTGGGCTTTCGGGCAGAGTGTATCACCGGTGGATTATGTGAATCCGTTGATGGGAACCCAGTCAAAACCCTCGCTGTCGAACGGGAATACTTATCCGGCAGTTGGGCTTCCATGGGGAATGAATATCTGGACCCCGCAGACCGGAAAGATGGGTGACGGATGGGCGTATACCTATGACGCAGACAAGATAAAAGGATTCAAGCAAACTCACCAGCCTTCTCCCTGGATGAATGATTACGGCGCATTTGCCATCATGCCGGGAGTAGGAAAAGTAAAATTTAAGGAAGATGACAGGGCAAGCTGGTTCAGTCATAAAGCTGAGGTTTCTACCCCTTATTTTTATAGCGTATACCTGGCTGATATTAATGTAACTACAGAATTTACACCTACAGAAAGAGCCTCTTTCTTTAAATTTGATTTTCCGAAAACTGATAGTGCCTATGTAGTGATTGATGCTTTAAACAAAGGTTCTTATGTAAAAATACTTCCTAAAGAAAGAAAAATCCTCGGATATACCACAAGATATTCTACCGGGAAATATGAGAACTTTAAAAACTATTTTGTCATTCAGTTTGACAAAGATTTTGAACTGACAAAGACCTGGAAGGATGATAAGCTGGTGAATGGCCAATTGGAAATCACAAGTGATCATGCCGGAGCTGTGGTTGGTTTTAAGCTTAAAAATAAAGAAGCGGTGTATGCAAAAGTAGCCTCTTCATTCATCAGCTTTGAACAGGCAGAGCTGAACCTTAAAAGAGAGATCGGAAACAGAAATTTTGATCAGGTAAAAACAGATGCTAAAAATATCTGGAACAAAACATTAGGAAAACTGGAAGTAAAAGGAGGCACAGACCAGCAGATGCGTACCTTTTATTCCTCTTTATACAGGACTTTATTTTTCCCGCAGAAATTATACGAAATTGATGCTCAGAACAAAATAAAACACTGGAGCCCTTACAACGGTAAAATTGCAGACGGAAGAATGTTTGCCGGAACAGGTTTCTGGGATACTTTCCGTGCACTGTACCCGTTCCTGAACCTTGTTTATCCATCGATCAACGTTGAAATGCAGGAAGGACTTGCCAATGCTTACAAAGAAGGTGGTTTCTTACCGGAATGGAGCAGCCCGGGCTATTCTGATATTATGATCGGAAACAACTCGGCATCCGTAGTGGCAGATGCCTACATAAAAGGACTTAGAGGATATGATGTGGAAACTCTTTGGCAAGCCGTAAAACACGGAGCCAACAACGAAGGACCGATTGAAGCGGTAGGCCGTGCAGGAGTAGAATATTACAATAAGCTAGGGTATGTTCCTTACGATGTGAAAATTGATGAAAATGCAGCGAGAACATTAGAATATGCCTATGATGACTTCTCTATTTATCAACTGGGGAAAGCATTGGGAAAACCTGCTTCAGAACTTGATATTTACAAAAAAAGAGCGTATAATTACAAAAATCTGTTTGATAAAGAAACAGGTCTGATGCGTGGTAAAAATAAAGACGGAAGTTTCCAGAAGCCTTTCAATCCTTTCAAATGGGGAGATGCTTTTACCGAAGGAAACAGCTGGCATTACACATGGTCGGTTTTCCAGGATATAAATGGTCTTGCAGAACTGATGGGCGGGAAGAAGAAATTTGAAGCAAAATTGGATGAGGTATTTTCACTGCCACCGGTTTTTGATGACAGCTATTACGGAGGCGTGATTCATGAGATCAGAGAAATGCAGATCATGAATATGGGGCAGTATGCTCACGGAAATCAGCCGATCCAACATATGATCTATCTGTATAACTATGCCGGGGCACCTTATAAAACGCAATATTGGGCAAGGCAGGTAATGGATAAATTGTATCATGCTACTCCTGACGGCTATTGCGGTGACGAGGATAACGGACAGACTTCTGCCTGGTATATTTTCTCAGCGTTAGGATTTTACCCCGTAACGCCTGCCACCGATCAGTATGTGTTGGGAGCGCCATTATTTAAAGAAGCAACCATTCATCTTGAAAACGGGAAGAAAATTGAAATAAAAGCACCGGAAAACAGTGCAGACAATGTATACGTAAAATCATTAAACGTAAACCAGCAATCTTACTCCAAAAACTGGCTGAGTCACCAGGAGCTTATCAAAGGAGCCGTTTTAGATTTTAAAATGGACGGCAAACCGAATAAGGAAAGAGGTTCACAGGAAAAAGATTTTCCATATTCAATGTCAAAAGAATAATCAGATAATAAATTTTAATTCAGAAATACAAACTGTATGAGTACAGAAAAAAAAGAAATATTCGATAGAGTAGAGAAGATGTTGCAGACCCAGGGATTCACGATCGCAGCAAAAGATGAAACAAGACCTTGGGGAGGTTTTTTTGTGATTGATGAAAACCAGGCACAGGATTTTGCGAACCAGTATTTTGACGGAATCGACGTGGAAAACCTGAGAATAGGAGGGAAGCTGAGCCCGAAGATTCTTATTGTAGCTCCGGAAGCAAGACTAAGCTGGCAGTATCACCACAGAAGAGCTGAGATCTGGCAGGTAGTGGAAGGAACGGTAGGTATCAAAAGAAGCAATACGGATGATGAAGGAGAACTGGCGGAATACAATCCGAAAGATCAGGTAAAACTTCAGCAGGGCGAGAGACACAGATTGATCGGTCTTGCAGGCTGGGGAATCGTAGCAGAAATCTGGCAGCACACGGATGCATCCAATCCTTCAGACGAAGATGATATTGTAAGAGTACAGGATGACTTCGGAAGATAAGTCAAAGTCAATATAAAAACAGATCCCCTTTTAGCCATGATCAGCTAAAAGGGGATTTTTATTTTCAGAAAGGAAAATGGAGGATTAAGTTCAAAAATTGGGAAGTAGTACATTTTTGTTGTATGAAATAAAGTATTTAAAAAAAACGCAAAGAAAGCTTGTTTGAATGTTTTATTCTAGGGAGCAAAGAAGGGCGACTTTATCGCTGAAGAAGCTTTGTGGATAGGCATTCGCTTAGAAAGAATTCCATTCTTTGCATCCTTAAGAATATGAATATAGTGCTAAAAACTTTGCGTTAAAAAAAATCATAGACACTCAATAGTTCAAGACAAAAGTGTTTGATTTAGAAGAGCAGATGTTTAGTTTTCCCATGTCTCTTCTATTTCCTCTAATGTTTTTCCTTTGGTTTCAGGAATTCTTTTGAGAATAAACAGGAATGCAGCTACAGCAATGATCATGTAGAGCCAGAATGTATAAGCACTTCCTACAGATCCTATCAAGACAGGAAAAGTCTGTGATACTAAAAAAACAGCAGTCCAGAGAAAAAATGTAGCTACCGACATGGCTGTTGCCCGTACTTTCGTGGGAAATATTTCTGCGATCACCACAAAGGTAAGCGGACCTAATGACATAGCAAAACAGGCGATATACCCCAGAATTGCAATCAATACAATATATCCTTGTTGCTGCCTATAAAAAGCAAGACCGACAATAAACAGGCAGACTGCCATTCCTGAAATACCCAACAACAGCAATTTTTTACGTCCCCACAGATCTACATACCGGATCGCTACAAAAGTGAAAATAACATTTATAACGCCTACCAGGATAGTCTGCATGAAAGCAGAATCAGATCCTACGCCTGTGGATTTAAAGATTTCCGGTGCGTAATACATAATCGCATTGATGCCGGTGAACTGTGAAAATACGGCCAGTAATATCCCGATTCCCAACGCCCGTTTGAGTTTCGGTTCTTTTATATCAGAAAGAGAAACATGATTTTCATCTTTCAGAGTATCATTGATTGAATCCAGCTCCTGCTGGGCGGCGTATGGGCCATTGATCCGGGTGAGAATAGCTAATGCTTCAGGATTTCGCTTCTGTTGGGCCAGCCAGCGTGGACTTTCGGGTACAGTGAGCAGTAAAAGGATAAAGATAATGGAGGGGGTAGTACCTGATCCGAACATCCATCGCCATCCCGTAGAAATATTCCAGTGTTCATTATGCATGCCAGCAATATAAGCATTAACGAAATAAATAACCAGAATACCCATCACAATGCCCAATTGAAAGATCGAAATAAGACGCCCTCTTATCGCTGCCGGAGCCATTTCTGAAATATACATGGGCGACAACATAGACGCAATCCCGATTCCCATTCCTCCTATAATCCGGAATACAACAAAAAACCAAAGGTTGGGAGCCAGTGCCGTCCCCACAGAAGAAATAGTGAATAAAAGTGCAGAAAGCATTAATACTTTCTTCCGCCCAACCTGATCGCTCAGTTTCCCGGAATACATCGCTCCGATGATACAGCCCAACAATGCACAGGAAGCTACCCAGCCGGTCATTATATCGGAAAGCTGATAATAGATCTTCATAAAACCGATTGCTCCCGAGATCACCGCAGTGTCATATCCGAATAATAATCCGCCCACAGAAGCGACCAGTGTTGATTTATAAATAATATGGAAATTAGTTTTTGTTGACATAACGTTTATTTTAAAACTTTACTTGCAATAATTTCCGTTCGGACACTGGCTTTTATTGTTGCACATTCCTTACCTGCACTTTCTCCATGAGGGGTAATGGTATAGGCTCCGACATGGGCGGGAACAATAAAAGTTTCTGCATAATGAATAATATAAGGCTCAAAGCTGTTGTCCGGACTTTCAATGATTACTTCACGACCGCCCACAAGATTCAGAACATTCACCACTCCTCCTGTATGATGCTCTACTTTTTGAGTAAACCAGTGCCTGCGCGTTTCAATAAATGACCAGGCATCCAGTCCCGTACGTTCTTCACGCCAGCCTTCTCCTTCAGCAAGCTGTTCTGTAAGATTAAGAATGTTTTTCTCAGTCCATGAAGAGGTGCGATCCCATTGGATTACATTCTTCCCATGTTCCAGGGATATGGGTCTGGGTTTCCCGTCCAGTCCCATTCTTCCCCAATCCCAGAGTTTAAAAGTAAAGATATAAGGAGTTGCGCTTATTTCCAATACAACAGAATCTGCGCCTGAACAATGTACCGTACTGGCAGGAATAGAGACATGATCATGCTTCCGTACCGGCCATTTTTGTACATATTTGTCGGCTTCAAAAGGGATATTATCATTCTGAGCTGCGGCAAGGTCCTTCATCATGGTATCAGGATCAGTATGTTCTTTCAGACCAAGATATACAAAAGCATTGTCTTTAGCATCCAGCATATAATAACTTTCGTCCTGCGTATAATTCATTCCGAACATTTCTTTGATATATTCTTTCAGAGGATGAACCTGTAAACTTAAATTACCTCCTTCCATGGTATCCAGAAAATCAAAACGGATGGGAAATTCATCCCCAAATCCATCATAGACCTGATCTCCAAGCAAAGCTTCCGGCTGGAAAAATACCAGATTGATTGATGGAATTTCTACAACCTGATCTCCAAATTCTAATAATAAACTGTTTTCTTCCGGTACACAATCGAATCCCCATGCATAATTGGGTACATTTCTGTCCAGATCGCAGACTTCTTTCAGCCATTGACCACCCCATGGCCCCGGATCAAAAAAGGGAACAACCCGGAAAGGCTGTGCGACGGTCTGTTGAAGAGCTTCAAAAAAAGCATTGGTGCTTATCATTTTAGGCTGTTGAGGTTTGGTGGTATCCAGAACAAAATGAGAGGTCTTCAGAATCCTTTTCTTATGACGGTCACAAACACGCCAGTCTACAAAATAAGCATGTTTGTACTGATAGGCAAAAGAATCTGTATAATTGGTTCTGCCCAGATTACAGGCCGTATTATTACGGAAACGCATCTGTATTTCCCATCGGGGCATATCTGCATAAAGGGAAAGATCCGGCTTCCGGGCCAGTAATGTGGCACCCGGGCCCACAATCACTGTGCAGCCTTGAGTGCTGTCTGCCTGTTGTTGAAATGCAGCCATTTTGGAAGAATCAAAATAATCTTCCAGCTCCAATGGGGTGATATAGCCAAATACAGGATCATCCGTAACATATTGCTGTACCATTGCTGCAATTTCATTTTCCGGTTTCATCGCCTCTGAGGTATCAATGATCAATTCAGGATGTAGTAATTCCTGTACAGAAGTTATGATCTCTTTGATGAAAACACCAGGATAGCATTCAATGCTAATGAGGCGGGGTATATTTTTTTTTATTTCCTCTGTGATATTGTCCCAACCCGTTATGCAGGTATGGTTTTGTATTTTGATAACAGGGAATTTGTTGAAATTTGATTTCATTCGTTTTTTTTATTAATTTTTGACAAGGTGCGCGATTCCGAATAAAGCAGCAGTACCGGGGAATGCTCCTTCTTTGATCTGTACCTTTCCCCATGGCGTCCAGGCGTGAGTTTCTATATGTTGTCTGATATAGGGCAAAATTTGTGGACTGCTGGCCATAATTCCGCCTGTCAATACAAGAATTTCCGGATCATAGGCATGAATAAGGTTAACCGCACACGCTGCCCATGCCTGTAGGCTTCGATTCCGCAAATGTTTGGCTGCTGCATCATCTTCTTCAGCCAGTTTGAAAACAAGCTCATAATCAGGAGAGGAGGAAAGCTCGCTTAGGGTAAAATTATGATCTGTTTTTGCTATGACAGGGAGATTCCAGGTAGAAGCTTCAGTTTCTACACAACCTTGATTCCCACAGTTACAAAGATTTCCTTTATAGTTGATCACAGAATGCCCACCTAATATACCAGCTGTAAAATGTTTACCTCTCAGCAATTGTCCTTCCATAACAGCAGCACTTCCAACTCCGGTGCCCAATGTCATAAGAACTGCATTTTCATAGCTTTTTGCATTCCCGTATTTCCATTCTCCAAGTAATGCAGAACGGGCATCATTTTCTATGGTGAAAGGCAGGTTAAAAGATTGCAAACACCATTCTTCCAGATCAATATCTGGAGCGTCTCCGAACTTTTTATCAATAGAAAGAATTCTTTTCTGAATACTGTCCACAATACCCGGGGAAGCTATACCCAGTCCCATAATATTGTTTGTTGAAAGGCCTTGCTGATGTAACAAACCTTCTACGGTTTCCTGTATAAAAGGGAGTCTCTGTCTGAGACCGCGTCCGGAATGAGCATCAATAGATTCGGAAGCCAGGATACTTTCATTCTGGATGATTCCTATCTTAATTCTGGTTCCTCCCATGTCTATGGCAATGACTGGCTTTGACATCTTTTTTGATTTTGAATAATTTTAAAGAACAATTCTGATTTCTACGACATCCATTCCGGATAAACTAATCTTTTCGGTAGGAGACAATACTTTTCCGGTTTTAAGTTCAATAATCTTTGAAGGCTTTAGCTGCTCCCACATAAAAGTAATGGTCTGCTCATTTTCAGAAGGATTGTAAAGCCTGATAAGGAGACTTTTATCTTCTTGCGGAGTAACACTTGTCACTACAATATTCTCATTATTCATACGGAAAAGACTTTTCCCGGCTGATGTTTTTTCTTTAACAGGAATCGCAATAAGAGGTTGTGTAAAAGCTGCCGCAGATTTTTCATTTTCTACCGCATTAAATTCAGCATGAGGACGAAGAGTATAACGGTAATGTACCGGACCTTCCTGATCTGCCTTATAGTTGGTATGCCAATAGTTGTTCATTGCATAGCTAAACCAGTTTGCAGTTCCTGGAGTTCCTTTATCTTTCCATTTTTTATGACTGTTGTCGATGGTCATTCTTTCATCAATCATCTCTGCAGCTTCAATTAATGGGGTTTCAATCATCATCCACTGCATTCCTTTCTGACCGGAAGAAGCATCTACCCATCGGCGGCTGTACCAGTAATCCATATTGGAGCCGGGAAGCTGGTCCGTAAGGTATTTCATCGTTCCATAACCTGCGTCTATCGTAATGTTTTTAAAGTCGGCATTAAAAGGAAATCCGAAATGAACGGATTCTTTTGTTTGTACAGGTTTTTTATCCACAATGTTTTCCAGAGCGGCTTCATCACTTCCTGCTGTCAATGTGATAATTCTTTCCAGTTTATGGGCTCCGGGAGCTTCTGAGGTAATGGAAACTTTAGCTATTACAGGACCGTTTTCCAGGATTTTTACCTGTACATCAGTATTGGTCATCGCTTCTTTCGGATCAGATCCCGGTACATACCAATAGCTGTTTAATCCCTGATCATTAAAACTTCCTGCATAATTGGTCGAGCCATTATCTGCAAAACGGGTTATACTTCCTGTTTTTCGATCCCATGCCAGGGCCACTTTTCCATTAGAGATTCCGTTGTCTGAAATAGTAAAAGTGCCAGGTGTTTGTGTTTTACCTTTAATAATAGTAAAGGTTGCGGTACCTAATGCCGGAATATCTTTAGCCAAAAACACCATGCTTCCGTCCTGAAGCTTCTGAAGAGGGACTATATTGCCGGATGCATCCTTCACAGCATTTCCCAAAGCCGTTCCGGGAATGGTTACCACTCCACTTCTCGTCCATGATGAGGTATTGAAAACCGCAATTGTTTTGGAGGATGGATCGATGAGAGGCTGCAAGAGCTCTTTTTCCAGGTTTTCTGAAAGAGAATTTCCGTCGAGGGAAAACTGTCTTTTTACCTTCCATTGGTCTGCCACAAAAGGAAGATCCGGAGCCGTAATACTGTTGAATGCTCCCCAGGTATGCTCATGAAAAAGAATAACATTTCTCCATGCGTCATAAAACTTTTGGCTGTTGTACTGACCGGGATTTAGCATCGCGTAAAGCGTAGTCAGCTGCTGAAGTTTCAGGCTGCTGTTTCGGTTGATCCCTTCCTCTTTGGCGGTGGACATAGATCCATCTTCCCAATAAGGACTTATATCTCCTTTTACAATAGGGATCTGATCACCATATTTCTTTTCGAATACTTCAAACATCTTTTCATTCGTGCTCAGAACAATCTTAGGGGAAATATATTTCTTATTCCATTCGTCTACAAATCTTGATACGGAAGGATCTATAGGACCATTGTCCGCTACAATATTATAGCGCCACTGCACCATGTCATACGGATAATTGGTTTTGGTAAGATCTTCCAGGTATTCTGCAATTTTTTTCTGCCCTGTTTCAAATACAGCTCCCGGATGTACTCCATGCCATGATGAGTAGCCTCTTCCTGCAGTCCAGAATAATATTTTCTCCTTTCCGGATGGCGATTGCCACCATACAGGTTTATCGCCCCAGTTTTTTACAAAATTCCCTACACGGTCTCCCAGATAAGGATTGGTTTTCCCCAAATAATTGGGTCCGCTGGAAAAATATTTAACTCCGGATGAAGTAAGTGCCGGTACTAAAGCCCATGCAAATCCCGGTACATCAGACATCATCGCACTGTTGATCTTTAATCCATATTCCTTTTCAAGTTTCTGGGCATATTCCGTGTAATGGAAGAGCTCTTCCGGTTGGCTTAGGCCTGTTAAAATATTACCATACATTGCAGAAAGACCGATTCCTCCTTCGTTTACTGCATTTACAAATGATTTTTTATCCTCTGCAGTGGCTGTTTTCATAAAATTCTCCACATCCCATAGTGCTTCTACATTCCATTTGAAACGTGCTTCTTCAGGAAGGTTTTTAGTCTCCTTAATCATTTTGATAGCGTCATAAATGTTTTTAGTATGTATTTTTTCCACTTCAGCCTGCAGGTGAGAATAGCCTACGTCCGTATGAGAATGATGGATGAAATATAAAGTACGGGGAACAACTTTTCCCGCTTCAATATTTTTACGGAACAATTCTTTTTTTCCTGAACTGACTACCAGCTTTACATGGCCGCCTTCAGTGGAAAGGTTAACAGGAATATCAAAAGTTTTTATTCCGTCCGGTATGGTGAAAGAATGAGTGTCTTTACCATCTATTGTTGCTGTTATTTTCTGATCGGGTCCAAAATGTAAAGTAGTAAGGGTGATGAGGCGTTTCCCATCTTTTAAAATAAATGGAGTAGAGGCTGCATCTATTTTTTCTTCAAAAGTAAATTTATAGGTCATGAACCAGTCACGGCTGTTTTGTTTCTGGCCGACCAGTTTTAAACGGAGAGATTTTCCCGGTGTTATTTTACTGGCAGGGACGCGTAAATAGGCGATTCCATAAGAATCTTTCAGGCCGTCCATTTTGGTTTGATGAAATACAAACGCAGTACTGTCCGCAGCTTTGGAAACCCAGTCCGGACGTTGATTGGCCGGATAAGTGGTAAGGGTTAATGCTTTCTGATCATTGATATACAGATCAAAATTTCTTGGCCCGCCACTGGTCCCTGATGAATGTGAAACCAGCCAATTGAAGTATACATATGGCCCGGTATTCTTTTGTGGTGCAGGAGCTGTTTCCCATTCTATTGTTTTTGTGCCGTCAGTCGTGCGGGTAAGTAGTGCACGGGTAGCGTGATCCGGGAAAGCTGAGAAATAATCAATGTTTTCACCGCTTATTTCACGGTTGTACCCATTAATGGTCTGTATGTTTCCAAAATAAGGCGCTTTTTTCTGACCGTAGATGATATTGCTTATCAGGAAAGATACCAGCAAAAGAAAATACCTGTTATACATAAGCTTAGTTTTTATATTTATATGTTAGAATGTTTGAACATATTAATTGTTAAAAAAAGGATTAATTTCCCGGAGATTTATTAATATCAATCGTATAAGTAAATTTATCCGAACGGTAATAACCTACATTATATTCTACAGGCTTCCCGTTAATATCATAGACAAAACGCTCCCTTTTCAACACTGGAAAAGATGCTGATACTTTCAGCCTTTTTCCGATGACACTACCAACCTGGCATGCACTGATGTTTTCACGGGAACGGTGTACAATGATCCCATGTTTTTCCTGAAGCATACTGTACAGCGGCATATTGAAATCATCCTCTTTATCAATTCCGATCCTGGGATGAAAATAACTTTCAAAATAAACGATCGGATCGCCTGAGCTTTCCCCTTTTAATTTGGAAATTTTGAATATCTTTTTATCAGGAGTACACTGAAAGAAATTGCAGATTACCTCATTGGGCACTACCAGAGTTGTCTTCAGCAATTGATTGATCACGTGAATTCCTTTTTCCTGCATTTCCCTTGTAAAGCTGTACCAATGATCCAGTCCTGTGACCAGACTTTTCTTTTCAGCAACACGGGTCCCGATCCCCTTTTTACGGATGATCAGTCCTTCATTCTCCAATTTATTAGTTGCTTGTCGGATCGTATTTCTTGAAACTCCCCACAGATTGGCAAGATCTACTTCTTTGGGCAATAAAGCACCTTTTTTATAAACCTCCATTTTGATAAGTTTACGGAAAAGTTCCTCTACCTGCACATGCAGAGGGAGTTTGCTGTTATGATCA
Organism: Chryseobacterium indologenes; assembly: GCA_001013295.1. GTDB lineage: Bacteria > Bacteroidota > Bacteroidia > Flavobacteriales > Weeksellaceae > Chryseobacterium > Chryseobacterium indologenes_B. The sequence goes on from LAZY01000033.1 coordinate 44,573, forward strand.
ATTGTAAAATCCTGACTAAGTATGTTCATACATATAATAAAGTGTAAATATAGTATTTTTTTGAATTGAAGCTTAATTTTTTTATGTATTCCGAAAAAATAAAGAAGGTTAGGGGTATTTAGTAAAAACCTATGTCGCTATGGCGGGTGAAATTTTTCAAACCACATAGCGACATAGAATAATATAATTTTAATATGTAAGGCTAGAAAAAATAGCGTCAAAAGTGAAGAGCTATTTTGTCTATCGCTGATTTTGCTGATGTTTATGGAAAAATCTGTGAGATCGGCTGGATCTGCTGGAAATTTTAATCGCCACGAATACACGAATAGAATGCTATAAGTTGATGAGTATTGAAAAAATATATAAAGTAATTGAATGATTGCCTTTTGATCACAAGAAAATTATAGATGCTACAAATACACGAATTTATTTTTATTAGTGCATTCGTGGCGATTATAAAACAGCATTCAATTTTATAGGAGATAAAATCTTTGTATTCTAAAATGTTTTTCCGAAACGCAAAGCTCTATTTTTCCGAACGAATATTTCAGGAGAGCAAAGAGAGGAGTCAACTTCATTGATTCTTTCTAAGCGAATGCATACCCATAAAGTTTCATCAGCCACAAAGTCGCACTTCTTAGCACCCTTAAAAATGGAGCACAAAGAATAAAAAACTTTGCGTTAAAGAAAATATTCCACAAAAAATAAACCTTACAGATTCTGAAGCCTGTAAGGTTTATGTATTCATATTTTCTTTATCAGTAACCCAATTAAGGATTTCAGCTGGTTGTCAGTGCTCCTAGCTTCACTCTTCCAGCTTCCCTCTTTAAAATGTCACATCCAGTCCCACATAGAAATTGGCTTTCATGATCGGAGCATAAACCATTCCGCCATCAAAATAATTTCCAAAAGGATTCCTGAAATCAACAATTGCATTTTTCTGATAATAAGAAGTAAGATTTTCACCTCCTACGTAAGCTCTGATCTTTTTGTTGAAATTTCTTGAAACCTGTGCATTCAATACAGCATATGAATTGGAGTACGTTGGTAACTGAAATTCCGTTGGATTACTGGATGTATCAGGAAGTCTCTGCTTTCCAACCCAGTTTAAAGTGATGTCGAAGCTCCAGAATCCACCATTATTGTTCTTATTGGTAGAATAGGCCAGGTTCACAAACCCTCTGTGCTTAGCCATAAAAGGAACTTCTCTTCTTCCTCCGATATAATCGGCCTGTACATCGTAATATTTATAGGCCATTCTTACCTCAAAGTTTTTGAAAGGCATAAAATCCCACTGGGTCTGGAAAGAGTTGGCAAATGATTTTCCATCCAGATTATAGAATGTCAGCTGCTGAGGAGATCGGTCTAAATCTACCAGAACCTGATCCTGGAAATCTGTTCTGAAGAAGTCGGCAACAATGCTTGATTTTCTTCCGAATAGTTTGAATTCCTGTTGTAAGCTAGCCCCATAGTTCCAAGCAATTTCAGGCTTTAATCCATAAATATTTCCATTGTTGGGAATAATATTAATGGCTCTGTTTGAGGCAAAATACTGCTGGCTTTCAGCAAATACATTTGCTGTTCTGAAACCTCTTCCGGCAGAAAGTCTTAAGATCGTCTGCGGGGTGAAATCATATTTAAAATTAACCCTTGGCGTAAATTGAGTTCCTGCCAGATTATGGAAATCTACTCTCGTTCCTGCTACCAACGTATATTTTAAACCGGTTAAGGTATATTCGGCAAAAATTCCGGGAACGATTTCATTTCTTCTGAAGTCATCCGTTAAATACGTTTCTTTATAACCGTCATATAAAAAGCTTGCTCCTGCTTTATACTTATGGTTGGTATTTCCGATGATGCTCTCAAAAATTAAGTTGGAATAATAGGTATGCTGTTGTCCCGCATAATTTCTCAACCCGAAGAAACTATCCTGCTGGTGATACACATATTGGTTCATCCAACCGATACTTTGGTAAGGTTTTCCTTTAAAAACATAACCGGTCTTATTCCACACCTGGAATCTTGAAATATCAATTCCTACCCCATAGGCAGGCTGTTTGTCCTGAGACAGTTTTTTATCAAAACCAATTTGTCCTGCTGTTCTCTCATCTCTGATAAAATTAATTCCGAAGTGAGATCCGAATCCGGATTTTTCCAGATCATTATAATTCAGTAAGTAGGCTGCATTGATCTGAGTTCCTTTCGGCCTGTCAAGGAAACCGTCATGATTCATATCGGTATTCCCGAAAGTTCCGTTTCCGTGAAGAAGGAAAGTCTGGGACCATTTATCGTTGATAGGAGAAACATTGGTAATATTAATTTCGGCCCTTCCGTTGAAATCAGAAAAAAGATTCAGGGAAGTTTCCGGAGTTTTTGCATTTTTCAAAAGCTCGGTATTGATCTGGCCGGTAATACTTTCATACCCATTGGTTACCGTACTTCCACCCTTAGTCAGTTGGATACTTTCAATCCATCTTCCGGGAATAAAATTCAGTCCATATGCTGAAGCCAGCCCTCTGATTTCAGGAAGCTGTTCCTTCGTCAGACTCGTATATTTCTGATCCAGGCCAAGCATTTTCAGCTGTTTTGTTCCTGTAACGGCATTGCTGAAAGAAACGTCAACAGTTGCGTTGGTTTCAAAACTTTCAGACAGATTACAGCAGGCTGCTTTTAATAGTTCTTTTTTATCAATATTAAACACAAGCCCGGTTTCTTTTTTACTTAAAGCTGTTGCCGCTTTAGAACCTGTTACAACTACGCCTTCAATATTTTTTTCGTGTGTAGTGTGGGCGTCGTCAGAAGCAGAGGTAGAGGTCTGATGTTCTTTATGATCATCTTGCTTTGTTTCTTCTTCATAATGAACCTTTGGATTAGGTTCTCCGAAAGTAAAATCCCTGTCATATAAGCAGCATCCCGGAAGACCGTTGTAAACTGCATCGGAAGCTTTGTACTTTTCATTATCATGCCCCGCATCAGCAATAGCCTTTAAAATTTTATCAGATGAAGTTTTCGATGCATCGAAATGTAAAGCAACCGTCTGTTTTTCTGCATTCCATTCTGCCGTATCGGCACCTGCTCCTTTTGCCGCTTTTTCAATTCTGGCTTTACATGAAGCACAGTTTCCTCTTACATAGAATTCGTTTTCTTTTTTAGGGAAAACCTTAGCATCCATATGATGTTCATGATGGGTTTCTGCCTGTGAAGGCTGAAGATCCCTGTCGTAGTGACAACATCCGGGAAGTCCTTCATAAGTGGTATCAGAAGCTTTGAATTTTTCATTGTCATGCCCAGCTTCCGCTACTTTTTTCAGAATATCATCCGAAGAGACCTTGTCCGTTTCTATAGTGAGGGTTTGTAAATCAATAGAGTAAACAGCCGTTTTTGCCCCTGCTTTTTTGGCGGCACTTTCAATTCTGGTTTTGCACATTTCGCAGTTCCCTTTTACTTTGAACTGGTTTTTTGAAAGATTCTGAGCGGCTATAAATTGTGTAAATAAGAATAATGTACCAAGTATCAACCTGGAAATATATAATTTCATTTCGTTTAAAAATTTAGATTAATTAAATAACGGTTCACTACAAGTGTAATGAACTTACCATGTTTTAATTAACCTATCTTAGGCGGTTGCCAGATCTCCTTTAAACGGTCTGAAAGATGTGGATCTGAGTATTGAAACTGAGCATTCTTATTCGCTTTGTAATAAGAGAGTTCCAGACGCAGATTTTTTGAAAATGGGGTTTCTATAAAAGTGTAGCAGGCAATACATGATGAGCAGCAGTCATCACTGCATGATTTTGTTTTGTCATGTTTGCCGTCTTTTTTCGAAGAATGATTTTTGCAGCAGTCGCTTTTTTTTGAAGCTTCTGATTTACAGCATGTTTCCTGCATTCCTTGCGCATAGAAATTATCCTTGGGAATCAAAAAGACGCCCAGGCAAAATACTATAGCAAGAAGGTGAAACAGCTTCATATCTGCAAAAATAAGAAATTTATGGCAAAGGATCACCAACTTTTACAGAACAGCTGTGCCATGGCTCTCCATGCGCAGGGTTTATTTTCGGTTTTTCTCCCATTGCAAGATTCTGTGATGCAGGGGCAGGGGTAGGAGGTGGAGTTACCTGTACCGTATTCTGAGCAGGCTGTTGAGCAGGTACCGGCTTACTGTTTAAAGGTTGTCCTACCGGAATGTCACATCGGTGTCCCGGCTGCCCGTGTGGAGGGTTCATGCCCGGAGCTGTTTTAACCTGTTTTCCGTTATTGTCAATGGTGATTTTCCCCGGAGATACTGCATTCGGATCAATCTGAACGACATTGTTGTTACCGACATTGATGTTTTGGGTTGCCGGAGCAGCAGCTGGCTGACCATTTAGCGGTTGTCCTACAGGAATATCACATCGGTGACCCGGCTGTCCGTGAGGAGGGTTCATCCCTGGAGCTGTGGCCATAGGAGCCGGGCTGGGAGAGGATTGAACGCCAGCCTGATCCATCAGTGTGGTTTTGGAAGTAGCGCTGGTAAGAGCCACATTAGGTTGTGCAGTTCCTGCTTCTTCTTTCAGATAAGTGGCTTTTTCATCCTTTTTGCAGGATGTCGCTAAAATTGATACGGCAATAAAACCTATAAATGTATTCTTCATGTTCATGGGTATAAAACAAAATTAGCAAAACATTTTTAATTGTTTTGCTAATTTTATATTTATAATAAGATTTTTGCCTTAATTTTTTACTAAAAGCCTGAATCCTTCTCCGTGAACGTTGATAATTTCCAATCCTTCGTCATCTTTTAATAATTTACGAAGCTTGGCAATATAAACGTCCATACTTCTTGCGGTAAAGTAATTCTCTTTTTTCCAGATCTTTCTTAGTGCAAGGTCTCTTGGCATAAAATCGTTTCTGTGGATGCAAAGAAGTTTTAATAATTCATTTTCTTTTGGAGAAAGTTTGTATTCTTTGTCACCTACTTTCAGTTGTCTCAGCATAGAATCGAAGAAGATGTTGCTGATCTTGAACTGCTCCTGTTCTTCGTTTTCCAGTGTAGAGCTTCTCTGAAGAATCGCTTTGATCTTATATAAAAGAAGTTCGGTATCAAAAGGCTTGGTGATATAATCATCAGCTCCCAGTTGGTATCCTTTCAGAATATCTTCCCTCATATTTCTTGCGGTAAGGAAAATGATCGGTGTGTTTTTATCAATTTTCTTTACGTCTTCAGCCAATGAAAACCCGTCTTTTTTAGGCATCATTACGTCAAATATGCAGATGTCGAATTCATTTTCTGTAAATTCTTTTAAACCCTGCTCTCCATCAGTGGCAAGAGTCACTTCAAAATTATTGATCGTCAAATAATCTTTAAGCACCGCTCCGAAACTCTGATCGTCCTCTACTAATAATATTCTGTTGCTCATAATTTTACTAATTAATAATTAACAATTAAGAATGAACTTTCTCACTCTATCTTCTATATTTTGATATTTGGTTTTACTTCTATAATTAATAAATGATCGTTGATGTGAAATCTTTTTTTTCTCGGTGATCACTCATTTATCCCATCGGCAGCTTGATCGTAAACGTACTTCCTTTTCCTTTATGAGAATCTACGATGATCTGTCCTTTGTGGAGTTCTACAATCTTTTTTACATACGAAAGACCTAGTCCCTGCCCTTTTACGTTGTGAATATTTCCGGTTTCTTCCCTGAAGAATTTTTCGAAAATTTTGGTTTTATTCTGAGTCTCCATTCCCATTCCCTTGTCGGAGATCTCAATCACATACCAATGGCCTTCATTTCTTGTTTCCACATGAATTTCCGGCGCTTCGGGAGAATATTTGTTGGCATTATCCAGTAAGTTGACCAGCATATTCGAAATGTGGAATTCGTCTATTTTAAAATTATAGTGGGTGGCATTGAACTGCTGGGTAAGTGTTCCGTTTCGCTGTTGAACGATCAGGTTGAAAGACTCAGTTGTTTTCTTGATCAATTCTCTTACATTGGCTTCTTTTAAGAACAGTTCAACCTCATTTCTTTCAAGTTTCGACATGTTCAGAACATTCTCCACCTGTTTTTTCATCCTTAGATTCTCCTGTTTGATCAGTTCAGAATAATATTTTACTTTATCAGGATTGGTTGCAATCTTATCATTGGCTAAGGAATCCGTTGCCACTGAAATGGTTGCCAAAGGAGTCTTGAATTCATGAGACATATTGTTAATGAAGTCTGTTTTCACTTCTGCAAGTTTCTTTTGCCTCATCATATAATTGATGGAAATAATATAAATCCCCAGAATGGTAAGCAGGGAAAGGAATGTTCCTAAAAGCATCGGCCAGTTATTCATGGCCAGGGAATATTCTTTCTTAGGGAAAACCAGAGCAAGACTGTATAGTGTATTCTTTTTATCGGTAAAAAGAGGGTAGCTGTAGGTATTGTTGTCCTTTTTCTCTTTATAGGCCTTATTGGCAATGCTTGTAAGTTTGCTGTTTTTATCAACCACTCCATAGCCGAACTTGGCGGTTATGCCTCTTATTTTGAGCTCTTTGGCAATGACGGAATCAAGGGTTTTAGGATCTACTCTCTGTGTGATAGGAAGGTTGTTTCCATAGATCTTTACAAACTCCTTCATAGAGTAGTCACCGGTTTCAATATCCTGATTAATATCGGTCGTCAGAAGTTCACGGTTGGTGGTATCCCGTTTTACTTTATAGGCTGCTTCGTCTGTATATAGAGTGGTCAGCTTTATAGAGTCTCCTTTTTTAGAAATTGGGAGTTGTGTTTTTTCGATAATGTTTTTAGAATAAATGATCTGTCTTTGGCTGCCGGAGTCTTCCACCTGCTGAATAGTGGTGAGCGAAGGCTGTTTGCTGTTTGCGATAATATTCTTTCTGAAATCCTTGTAGTCCTGATTCAGGTATTTGTCAACCTCAATTTCTTCAATACTTTTTGAAGTACTTTCCAAAACCGCATACACTTTATTTGAAAAATCCTGTTCCAGTACTCCGTAATAGCCTTTCAACCAATAAAATTGGAGCGTCACGAAGACAATCAGTGAGATCGTCATAAACACTGAAATTATTGGGATGAATTTGTTATTCATTATTTAATTATATATGTTTTGGAAAAATGAATGTTAAAATTAATTGTTTTAAGACTACATAAACAAAAAACGAGCCAAAAAATTGTTTTTTTTTTCTTAAAAGAGTGTTTTTTAACAATTATTTATGAATTATTGTTTACTTGTCATATGGAAAGTCCGATCAATAAATAAAGACTTAACTTTATTAAAAATAATTATTTATGGAATCTAATATCATTTTCAACAAAGATTTTGACTCAAACAGCGCTTATGTCATGAAAATTTATGATGCTGATGTTTCAACAGTATGGAACTATTTTACTCAGGCTGGATTATTGGATCAGTGGTGGGGCCCGAAACCCTGGAGATGTGAAACGCTGAAACAGGATTTTAAAGAAGATGGAGTCTGGCTATATACCATGATTGGGCCTAATGGTGAAAAAGCAGGATATTCCCGTGCCAAGTATGGTGAAATCATGGAGCACAGAAGTTTTGACTGGATGAGTGCATTCTGTGATGAGAACGGAAATGTAGATGAAGGGGCTCCGCAATCCAAATGGCTGTTTGGTTTTACCGGTGTGGAAGAAGGGATAAAAGTAACCATTAATATCCACTATCAGTCTCAGGAAATCATGCAAAAAATGATGGATATGGGATTTGAATGCGGTTTTACAATGGGGCTTAATCAGCTTGAAGAGATTCTCGCCAACCTGAAAGGGTAATGATTTGAAAATAAAAAGATAATGAGGTTAATGATGCATAAACCCCGGGATTTTTCGTAGAAAAATCCCGGGGTTTATTTTTCAGATCTTGTTATAATTTTTCAATACTGATAAAAGTTCCGTCGGTAGGAACTATTTTGTAGGTATCTGCTACTGTCAAAATGGAAACTCCTGCTGAGATCTGAACTTTGAGTTTATCGCCTTTGTCAAACATAGAAAGGAATTCCATGGTTCCAACCCTGTTGGCTCCGGCAGTGATAAGGATCGCTTCATTCAAAGGAATGTCATTTCTTGCCAATACATTGCCATTTTTTAATGCTCTGAAAGATAAGGTAGGCGGGCTTACATGGATCCCGGAAGTTTTTACTTTTAAGCTGACCAATACCCTGTAAAAGCCTGATTCTTTAAATGTAAAATTGTTGAAGTTGCTATTCACAGCACCTTGAGGATCAAGAATACCCAGTTTGTCTCCATCCTGAATACTGTCATAGGCTCCGAAAGCAACATCTTTTTCTCCACACCCGATCAGTACACATGTTACGGTTGGAAATTCTGCTTCAGGTGTAGCCGGATTCATGCTGACACGGGTGGTTCTTCCTCCGCTTTCATAAAAAGTAGGCTTCCATTTTTCACCATCGTAGACCACCACTCGCTTGATGTCTTTTCTGTATAAAATCATCCCCTGCATACTGGGGTCATCATTGAAATGATCAGCCTGGCTGGCGTCATACAGAGGAAGTTCAGATTCATTATTCACCAGAGGAATCATCATTCCTCTGGATTTGGCCGCATTGTCTTCTTTATTCACAACACTGAATATGGAATTGGGACTTGGGTTGGTATCACTGTTGACGATTACCTGAGAAAAAGCCATTGTAGCAGAAACTAAAAGTGCTGTGATGTATATTTTCTTTATCATATCAGTTTAGTTTTTCTATATATAAAAAAGTGTCCTTATCATTCATTTTAAAATTTACGCCGGCTCCTACATTCAGCCCCGTGTCTGCCTGTATTCCTCCTCTTAAACGGATCTGATCCCCGGCATGCAGGTATTTGGTGGTAGAAAAGCTGTTGACGGAATTAGCACTTCCGGCAGTGACAAGCAATCCGGACAATAGAAAACTGTTTTCATGAATTTTTTGCCATCCGTCTCCTGAAGCCTGTGTATAAAGAGCCTGCAGGGAAATAATAGTGGCGGCATTTCCCACAGAAAGACCTCCGGCACTGCTTGTTTTTACTGAAGGATTGATCCTGTAAAATCCGTCAGAAGGAATGGTGATTTCTCCGTTAGCATTAACGGTAACTCCTAAATTATTGACGATATTTCTGTCTATATCATTTAAAACATTGAACTGAAGGGTAGGACGTCCTGTAATTCCCAGAACATTGGCCACAGCCTGATCGGCAGTGTTAGAGCCCAGGATAGCCAGGTTTTTGTAGTTTTTTATACTTTTTTCTGTTGCTGCAATCCATTTGTAGCCGTCATATTTCACAACATCTTTGATCTCTTTGCTGTAAAATAACAATCCGTTGTCTTCCGGTTTATTTTCATAGAGATCAGGGTGGGCTGCATTGTAATTGGGAAGTTCTGTATGGTTTTCCACAACGGGAAGCATGATTCCTTTGGTATTGTGCTCTACCTGCAAAACAGCTCTCGGATGTACTGTTTCAGGATTATTGCCCATTTTTACCTGAGCAGATCCCAGGCTGCCTATGGCTGTTAAAATAAAGAGCTTGAGGGTAATTGTTTTTCTAATCATCTTAATCACTTACTTTGGTAAACATTATTTCTCTTGGATAGTATTTTGCAGTATTGGCATCAGCAGAAGCGGTTAAAGTAACCACTAAAGAGACGGTTGCCAGAGGAGAGTGTATCCTTGGGACTATATAATCTCCCGGATTCAGTCGAATTCTGGTGGTGGTAAATGCAGCCGTGTTGGTGTCTCCGCCAATTCCCAGGATTCCATAATAATCAGGGAAGAAGGTGGTCAGCTTTACTTCATTATAAGTTCCGTTATCCTGTTTCAGATAAGCTCTCAGCTGGTATTGTGGTCCGCTGGTTAATGAGACGGCTCCGCCGGTTTTTGATGGAATATTCAGGTAGATCTCATAAACACCCGGTTCATTAATCACAAACTTGGCATTGTCATAGCTTTTATCACCATAGATACCGCCTCCCGGAACGATGGCAGCTTCTCTTGTGATATTAAGATTATTGTAGGATTGTGATCCGTCAACAGGGGCACTGAAGCCTATTCCTGTATGTCGGCCACATCCAAGGAGGACACATACTACACTCGATTCTTCATCTGCTTTAGATAAAAACCGGGCTTGTTTCATTTTAAAATCGGCAGTGGTAGGTTCGTTATTCCATTTTGCTCCGTCGTAAGAATAAAAGGTGGCGTGTGTTTTCTCGAACAGTATCATTCCTGTCATGGCAGGGTCTGTAGGTGAATTGTACAGCGGGAGATTTTCCGGTGAAGAGACTTCAGGAAGCATCATGCCGAAGCTTTTTCCTTCATATTTCCCATCGATCTGTAAAATGGCCTTGTTGTGAATTTCGACAGTCTGATTTTTTGAAATACCTACTTGCGAAAAAGCCAAATTAAGAATGAGCAACATCAAAGAAGTGTTGATTTTTTTCATGGTCTGATTTCTATTTAAATTTTTATCTGTTTATCCAGAAGAATATTCTTTTTCGAAATACATAGTTTTTTCAGTTTTAGTTTTTTTGTGTTAAGTTTTATGCAAATTCTTATCCTTCCCGGTTCGTATGGTGAACGGGTTTATCATTTATCGTGTCGTTTTGTTCAGACGATCTGCCTGAAGAAATTGACCAAAATATTCTGAGGGAAATTGACCCTGGTATCAGGTCAAAAGAATGTGGTCTGTGTGTGACTAAAATACAAATCTAATGTGGTATCAGCCAATCAAAATATAAAATATTATGTGTATTGCATTTGACATTCATAAAATAAATTGATAATGCTTTGGTTGTGATTGGTTTAAAATTTTAATTATAATTTTATTTTATGATTATATTTTTAATAATTGCGTTTATTTTATTTAAAAAAAATAGAGACAAGTTTTGGCTTGTCTCTATTTTGTTATCGAAATGTTGCTTTCTGGTTGATATTGATAATTTTTACAATGTTTTATTGTTGAATTTTTAAATTATCATATTTTCAGATCAAATCAGCTCTTCTTCCTGAAAATACTGAATAATCGCCTTTTTCATGAGTAAGGTCTGCTCATTGGGCTTTAATTCCGGGAGGTCTTCTAATTTTTCAAACTGGGGCCACCCATCTTCATAGTGGGTGAATTTGTAATATCCAAATGGTTCCAGCAATCTGCAGACTGCTATGTGAATAAGATTCACTTTGTCGTCTTTCGTATATTTCTGCTGACCACTTCCCAGTTCCTGCAAGCCTATCAGAAACAGCAGGGTTTCAATGGGCGGGTTCTTTTCGGTCTGGAAGTTGTCTTCAAAGAACTGTTCTATTTTTTTCCAATATTCGGACTCGTTGATCATAACTTTATAATTGATTGGGTGAGCGTTTTAATTCGTCACCAGGTTTTTTATAAGATGAAATTGATTTAATATTTCATCAGTCTTCTTCAGACTTTAATTTTATTCATTTATCTTTAAAAGGAAAGCATATTCCAATGCGTCTTCTTTCAAAGATTCAAATCTTCCGCTGGCTCCGCCGTGTCCTGAGCTCATATCTGTTTTAAAAACTAAAATATTATGATCTGTTTTTAATGCTCTCAGTTTTGCCGTCCATTTTGCAGGTTCCCAATACTGAACCTGAGAATCGTGGAATCCTGTGGTGATCAGCATGTGCGGATAGTCTTTGGCTTCTACATTATCATAAGGAGAGTAGTCTTTCATATAATGATAATATTCTTTGTCGTTTGGATTTCCCCATTCGTCATATTCTCCGGTCGTTAAAGGAATGGTATCATCAAGCATTGTCGTAACCACATCTACAAACGGTACCTGGGCTACAATTCCGTGGAATAATTGTGGTTCATAATTAACAACAGCCCCTACCAGTAATCCTCCGGCACTTCCACCCATTGCATACATATGTTTCGATGAAGTGTAGTTTTCCTTGATTAAGTATTTTCCTGCATCAATAAAGTCGAAGAAAGTATTTTTCTTAAACAGCATTTTTCCGTCTTCATACCATTCTCTTCCCAGATATTCTCCACCACGGATATGAGCGATAGCATAAATAAAACCTCTGTCCAGGATAGATAACCTTACATTAGAAAAGCTGGCATCAACAGTATGACCATAGCTTCCGTACCCATACAGAAGAAGTGGGGTGTCAGCAGATTTTTGTGTATCCTTGTGATAAACCAGGGAAATTGGGATTTTTGTTTCTCCGTCTCTGGAGTCTGCCCAGATTCTTTCGGAAATATAGTTTTCTGAGAAGAATTTTCCACCCAAGACTTCCTGTTGTTTCAGAAGCTTGGTTGTTTTTTCTTTCATATTGTATTCATAGGTTGAACTTGGCTGTGTAAGCGAAGTGTAACCATAGCGTAAGACTTCGGTGTCAAACTCAAGGTTGATACCGATGTAGGCCGTATAGGTAGGATCAGAAAAAGGAAGATAGTGAGACTCCTGAGTTTTCTCGTCAATTATTTTGATCTGAAGCAGTCCTCTTTCTCTTTCCTCAAGTACGAGATAATCTTTGAAAATTTCAAATCCTTCCAGTAAAACCTCGGCACGGTGTGGGATCACATCAACCCAGTTCTCCATACCACAATTATTGATCTTAGTTTTTACGATTTTGAAGTTGATGGCGTCATCTGCATTGGTAATGATGTAGAATTCGTCTTCATAATGTTCTACAGAATATTCAAGATCATCTATTCTCGGTTGTATGATGGTCCAGTCAGCAAAAACATCATCAGAAGGGATGAATCGGTGTTCATCCGAAATAGTACTTGAGCTGGCAATGAAAATATATTGTAATGATTTTGTTTTAAAAACATTCACATCAAAAGTATCATCCTCTTCATGAAAAATCAGAACATCTTCAGAAGAATCCGTTCCCAATTGGTGTCGGTACACCTGGAAGGCACGCAGGCTGGAGTCTTTTCTGATGTAGAAGACATGTTGATTATCATTAGCCCAGACAGCTTTTCCCGTTGTATTTGGAATGGTATCCGGAAGAATTTCTCCGGTTTTTAAATTCTTGAAATTTAAGGTGTAAATTCTTCTTCCTACATTATCTGAAGAAAAAGAAGTCAGTTCATTATTCGGGCTTACGGCAACGCTTCCCACTTCAAAGAAGTTCTCTCCTTCTGCTAAGATATTGACATCAAGTACAATCTCTTCCGGGTTGTCCAGACTTTTATACTTTCTGGTGAAGATTGGGTATTCTTTCCCCTCTTCATACCTTACAATGTACCAATATTCATTAAAGATGTAAGGCAGAGATTCATCATCTTTTTTATATCGGGCCTTCATTTCTTCGAACAACTCTTCCTGAAGAGCTTCGGTATCTTTCATGATGAATTCTTCGTAGGCATTTTCTTCCTCAATGTATTTGATGACTTCAGGGTTTTCCCTTTCATTCAGCCAAAAATAATTATCGGTTCTTGTATCGCCGTGGATTTCTAATATTTTTTCTATTTTTTTTGCCTGTGGAGCTTTCATCTATATTTTAATTTTTGACGTTCCGTGTACTTTTTACAGAAACGTTGCATTCAATGTTAATTCTTGTTCAAATATAAGAAAGGCTATCAAATTTTTGATAGCCTTTGTAACTTATATTAGATGATAGAGTTATTTTTTTACAGTTTTAATGGTTTTTACGTTTGCGCCTTTCATTTTTAAAGTGATGAAATAAAGTCCTTCTTTTAAATCCTTCAGATGAAGAGAAGAAGATGGTTTTTCAATGGTTTTGATGAGTCTGCCTGAAATATCCGTAATAGAAACTGATGTTACATCAGATACTTCGGAGAGGGTAAGGGTATCACTGAAAGGATTAGGATGTACTGTGATCTTCTTGTTGTCGGCATTTGTCTCTTGAGTCGATAATGTTGTGCTATCATATGCTGAAATCTGGAACTCTCCATTGTCTGTGGTTGAGTCGTATTTACAGACGGATACATACAACACAGCACCGGGTGTTTGTCCGGTTAGTGAGATTAATGAGAAAAAGGCTTGTCCACTATCTTCATCACATGCAATTGCAGTTAAAGAACCACATACTCCACTATAAACACTAAGTACAGAGTCATCAAAAGAAGATCCTGGAGCTTGCCGCGTTTCTAACTTAAGGTTTCCGCTTGGTGGAACTACAACTTTGAACCAGACATTATCTATAGCATCCTGATTACATGAAGGCAGCGGACCGTCCGTAGTTGCATCCGTATTGTTTGAAGTAATTGCTCCGGAGCTGAAATCATTTCCTAACGTTAAAGGAATGGCACCTGGGCAATCATTGTTGGTGGGAGGCGTAAATTCATACGCTGAAATTTGAAAGTTTCCATTGTCTGTGTCGGTATCATATTTCCATACAGAGACGTAAAGAGTGGTGCCAGTGAGCAGACCGGTTAATGTGATTAATGAAAAATAATCCACTTCGTTATCGTCGTTACAGGCTATTTCAGTTAGAGAACTGCATGTTCCGGTGTAAACCGTAAGTACTGAGTCATCAAATAATGATCCGGGAGCTTCTCTGGTTTCTATTTTAATATTCCCACTTTGTGGTACTACCACTTTAAACCAGACATTTTCTACCGCTTCGTCATTACATGCAGGCAGAGTACCGTCGGTCGTTGCGCCTGTATTATCTGAAGTAAGTGCTCCTGAAGCAAAATCAGTTCCTACAGTTAATGGTATGGCTCCTGAACAGTTGTCATTTTGAGCATAGATAAAGGATGTCATTAATAACAGTAAACAGAATAATAGTTTTCTCATAGGTGTTTTTTTAGTTATTAGAAATAGGTCGAATAATTGTTTTTACTAAATGTAATGAATTAATTCTGTCTTAAAGAATATTTGAAATAATTTAACTGATTGGTTTTCAATGGGTAAAGTTGTTTTAAAGAATGGCGAGTTATTTGAAAATAATAAGCTTTATAAATGAGAAAAGTGGAAAAAATTATAGAGAAGTCAAAGGGTTCCATCATTATCTTGTTAAAAAGAGAGACGGAAGAGGCTCGTTTTAGGAAATTGGCTTGGAAAGATGGAAGATGTCTGAGCTAAAGGTAAGTATGCAAAAAAGCCCTCTTTTCCAAATGGAAAGGGGCTTTTAATATTGTATTTATATTAAGGCTTACTTGTGAAGTGCCTTAATATATTTTTCAAGGGCCATTGTCATAGAAGGAGTTTCCTTCGTAGGGGCCATTAAATCTACATTTAATCCTGCTTCTTCTGCAGCAGCTAAAGTGGTGTTTCCAAAAACTCCAATCTTAGTTTCCTCCTGTTTGAAGTCCGGGAAATTCTGTTGTAGAGATTTGATTCCTTGCGGGCTGAAGAAGATCAGCATATCATAATCTTTAATGGTTATATCTGTAAGATCACTGCATACCGTGCGGTACATAATTGCTCTTGTCCAGTCTACATTAGATGCATCCATGGTTTTTACAATATCCGGACTTAGAACATCTGAAGATGGCAACAGATATTTTTCAGTGGGGAATTTTTTGAAAAGAGGCAGCAGGTCTGAGAAGTTTTTCTCCCCAAAGCTGATTTTTCTTTTTCTGTACACAATATGCTTTTGAAGATAGTTAGCGATTGCTTCTGACTGACAGATGTATCTCATTGTATCCGGAACAGCAAAACGCAATTCCTCTGCTAGTCTGAAGTAATGGTCAATCGCATTCTTACTGGTAAAAATAATACCGGTATACTGCGTCAGATCTATTTTCTGTGTTCTGAGCTCTTTATTGTCAACTCCTTCGACGTGGATAAATGGACGGAAATCAATCTTTATTTTTTCCTTCTTCGCTATATCCAGATATGGAGAAGACTCACTAGGCGCTGGTTGAGAAACCAATATAGACTTTATTCTCATCATTGACATTTATTAAAAAAATAACAGCTTCCAAAGCAATAATAATGGTGCGATTTGGAGGGTGCAAATATACAAAAATTTATAATACCATTTCTCCGGAAGAATCTTGTTCTTGTGAAATAAATAGAAAAAAACTTTGAAAATGAACACAAAAGCGAAGAATAAGAAATAATATAAAAACATTTTATTTCTGTCTATTGGGAAGTAATAATGGGTTACGCACAGAATTATCAGCAAAAAAGACAGAATAAAATAAAATTTGGTGGAGGTAAAATAAAAAATAGACCATTTTCTTCCATCTCCTATACTTTGATAGAATAAAAAGCCCAAAGTAGATTTTGTAAGATAAAAAAACAGAACCGCCAGCAAAGTATATCCAAATTTATTCAGCTGGTATCCGAAAAGCTGCAGATCGGCAATGTATTTCGGTACTATAGGAATATACTGTGAGATCAGCACAGATAGGGTAAGGGTCGTTACACAGGAGGTAATGATCCAGCTGGGCAGGTTATTGCTCGCATCAAAATATTTCTGAAGCAGAAAATCCTTAAGGCTGGCATCTCTTTCTATAATGTTCATCATAAAAACATATAAAAATATACAGCCTACGAGTATAAAGATTACCCAGTCGTTGTTCTCAGGTATTCTTACATGATTAAGATAGTTTGATGGTGCCGGCAAAATTTATTTTTTATATTTTATTTAACTTCAAAAAAACACAGACTGGCATAGATTTCTTTATCATCTGAGCTGTGAAAATGCAGTTCATTTACTTTACTTCTTTCGATTTCGTAGATGAGTCTGATCTTTTGAATAAAAGTTTCAGCATCATATACTTAATCCCTGAGAAATATTTTTGCAAAATTATAGATTATTTTGTATAAAATAAAAAGGTTAAATAAACTATCTTTGCAAACTGAAATGAAAAAACTCGTCATTATCCCGACTTATAACGAAAAGGAAAATATTGAAAATATTATTTCCGCAGTTTTTGCATTGGAGGACGACTTTCATATTTTAGTAGTGGATGATTCTTCTCCGGATGGTACTGCAGACCTTGTAAGAGAACTGCAGAAGAAATACCCGCATTACCTGCATCTGTCAGTAAGGCATATAAAGGACGGGCTGGGGAAAGCTTACATTCATGGATTCAAATGGGCGATCGAAAACAAATACGATTACATTTTTGAAATGGATGCCGATTTTTCACACAACCCGAATGATTTGCCCAAGCTCTTTGAAGCCTGCAAAGAAGGGGATATGGCGATCGGGTCCAGATATTCAAAAGGAGTGAATGTGGTCAATTGGCCTATGGGAAGAGTATTGCTGTCTTATTTTGCATCGAAATATGTAAGATTCGTATTAGGGCTTCCGATTCATGACACTACTGCAGGATTTGTTTGCTTTTCAAGAAAGGTGCTGGAAGAAATAGGATTGGATAATGTGAAACTGAAAGGCTACGGATTTCAGATCGAAATGAAATTCAGAGCCTATAAAAAAGGTTTCAGGATTATAGAAGTACCGATCATATTTACCAACAGGATTTTAGGCGAGAGTAAAATGAACGGCGGCATTATTCATGAGGCCGTGTTTGGAGTTTTAAATTTAAAATGGAAATCTATCATTAACAGATTATGAAACAGCGCATAGCCTATTCTTCCTACAAAGAGGAACATTTATATGTAAAGCTGCATCAGACCATTACAAAATATAAAAATAAACTGGTGAAAAAACTGATCTTTATTTTCGTTTTACTGGGATTGCTTTCGTGCAGTGACTATATCGATCAGCCTAAAAATCTGGTGGACGAGGATGTGATGGCAGAGATCATTGCAGACCTTGCGATCAATGACCAGGCTGTCTTTACCTATCAGGACAAGAATCTGGAGGCCGGTACACGATTTGTTCTGAATTCTCATCACGTAAAACCTAATGACTTTGCAGAAAGTTTCAAATACTATGTGATCAAAGAAAAAATGGAAGGGATCACCACCCATGCCCAGGAGATATTATTGAAAAAAGATCCCAAAGCAGAACAATACATAAAGGAAAAAGCAAAACAGAATGGAGTGGTGCCACCTATGGTAAGATAATCATGGTGAAAAACTATGTTCCGTTCCACAAGAATCACTGGTCATGCAGTGAATAAATAAAGTATACAGATGAAATTTTTTAATATAGAAAAAACCTCTGAGGGAAAAGCAAGAGCAGGGGAGATTACTACAGACCACGGGAAGATACAGACACCTATTTTTATGCCTGTAGGAACTGTGGCAAGTGTGAAGACCGTTCATCAGAGAGAATTAAAAGAAGACATTAAAGCCCAGATCATTCTGGGAAATACCTACCATCTTTACCTTCGTCCGGGAATGGAAACCATGCAGGATGCAGGCGGATTGCACAAATTCATGAACTGGGATCTTCCGATTCTTACCGATTCAGGAGGTTTTCAGGTGTTTTCACTCGCGAGCAACAGAAAGATGACCGAAGAAGGAGCAAGATTCAAATCCCATATCGACGGGAGCTATCACATGTTCTCTCCGGAAAGATCAATGGAGATCCAGAGACAGATCGGAGCTGACATTTTCATGGCTTTTGACGAATGTACTCCTTATCCTTGTGACTACAACCAGGCAAAATCGTCCATGGAGCTTACGCACCGTTGGTTGAAAAGATGTATTGACTGGACGAATGATAATCCTGAATTATACGGGCATAAGCAAAGACTTTTCCCAATCGTTCAGGGATCTACATATTCAGATTTAAGAAAAATTTCTGCAGAAGTGATTTCTGAAGCAGGAGCCGAAGGAAACGCCATCGGTGGACTTTCCGTTGGAGAACCTGAAGAGGAAATGTACAGAATCACTGACGAAGTGACAGACATCCTTCCGAAAGAAAAACCAAGATACCTGATGGGAGTAGGTACTCCGTGGAATATTCTGGAATCTATCGGTTTGGGAATCGACATGATGGACTGTGTAATGCCTACCAGAAATGCCAGAAATGCAATGCTTTTCACATGGCAAGGGGTGATGAACCTTAAAAATGAAAAATGGAAGCGTGATTTTTCACCTTTGGACGAGTTCGGGACCAGTTTTGTAGATCGTGAATATTCAAAAGCGTATCTTCGTCACCTGTTCGTATCTAAAGAATATCTGGCAAAACAGATTGCTTCGATTCATAACCTGGCTTTCTATCTTGATTTGGTAAAAGTAGCCAGAGAACATATCATTGCAGGAGATTTCTATGAATGGAAAAACTCTGTAGTACCGGTTCTTAGACAAAGACTATAAGAGGATTATGCTTAAAATTGTAGACAGATATATCATCAAAAAATACCTTGGAACTTTCAGTTTCATGTTGGTACTATTGTCTATAGTGGTACTTGTAATTGATGTTCAGCAAAAGATTCCAAGGATAGAAAATGCGAAAGCCATAGATCCGAAGCTGGATCTGGTATATTTCCTGATCCATTTTTATCCTTTCTGGATCATTAATCTTGTGGTGACCTTCCTCTCCATTCTGGTATTTATTTCGGTGATTTATTTTACATCCCGGATGGCAAACAATACAGAGATTGTTGCTATTATCAGTAGTGGAGCCAGTTTTTACAGGTTTTCAAAGCCTTATCTGTATACTTCGATCCTGATTGCACTCATGTCTATGTTGGTGTATCATATGGTGCTTCCATGGGCCAATATTAAGAAAAATGAACTGGAAGCTTACACTTATAATGCTGCCAACAAAGAAAAGATCTTAGGGACTGCGCCGGCCTCTTCACAGCTGAGCAGAACAGAATATATCTTCGTTGACTCTTGGAATAAAAGAGAAAAAAGAGGTTCCAGCTTTGTGTATCAGAAGTTTGATAAAGACAGAAGGATGGTCTATGAGCTGAAAGCCAGTGATGTATATTGGGATAAAGAAAAAAAACAATTCGTTTTAAATAACTATTTCGAAAAAACAATCAATAAAGATAATTCTGAAAAACTCAATAGCGGAATTGAATTAAGGAAAAACTATGGACATTCGCCGGAAGAGCTTTTCCCTAATGAGTTATTGGGACAAAATAAAACAACACCGGAACTTTTAAAATTCATCGAAAGAGAAAAAGCAAGAGGAAACAGCAACCTGAATTCTTACCTGAATGAACTTCATCAAAGAACTTCAATGCCCGTTTCTATCATTATTCTTACTTTCCTGGCACTTTCACTGTCTTCTCAAAAGAAAAGGGGAGGGCTTGGGATAAACCTGGCAATAGGGATCTCGCTGGCCTTTCTTTTCGTGTTCTCGTTTGAGGCTTTAAAGGTAGTTTCAGAAAACAAAAGTTTACCTCCGGCGTTGGCTATGTGGCTGCCTAATCTGGTATTTTTGCCACTTACCCTTTATTTGTACATCAAAAGAGCCAATCAGTAAAGTAATTTCACTTCTTTATGGTAAAAACGGCGCAGTCCGTCGTTTTCCAGTTCTATCCAGAGCTCACCTTGGTCGTCTGCTTTTCGGATGATGCCATTTTGTCGCTCTTTTTCAATTTCAAAGACGGAGATTTGATCTTTTCTGAAAAGATCTTGGTTGAACCTGTCCAGGATTTCCTGGTCGGAAGGAATATTTTTCAAATGTTCGGACAAAAAATCATGCAGACCGGATGAGAGTTCTTCCAGATCAAATGCCTGGCCTGTCTGGGTCAGAAGCGAGCCTGCGTTGGATATTTCATCAAACTTTTCCTGAAGAATATTGATTCCGGTTCCTATAATGAAATAATTATTTTGATTAATTTTTTTCTTTTCTATTAAAATTCCAACGATTTTTTTACCTTTAAGGATAATATCATTCGGCCATTTGATCTTTACCTCTGATTCAGCCAATTTGGCAAGGAAATCCCGGACAAGAATTGCGGTATAATAATTGAATATAAAGTCGGAACACCCAATGTCTTGAGTATTCACTGCCAGCGTATAGGCTAGATTTTTTCCGGCAGTCGGAATCCATACATTTCCATATTGACCACGGCCTTTAGTCTGGTTGAAAGTATGCAAACCTATAAAATCTGAATTTTCGTAAAGTAAAAACTTTGCTATTTCGTCATTAGTAGAAGAACATTCTTTCAGATAGAAGAGTTGGCTCATTTAAGAAAACTTTAAGACATTAAGGGGGTAAAAGTAAGGTTAAAGTAAAGAAAAAACAATAAATTTGCAGATTATAGTATTTTTTTAATGAATAAAACAGCAGAAAAACAAGCGTTAATAGATAAAATCGTTGAAGCTATCCAGGATGTAAAAGGAGAAGACATTATGATCTTCGATCTTTCCAACATTGAAAACTCCGTAGCAGAAACGTTCGTGATATGTAGTGGAAACTCAAATACACAGGTGGCTGCATTGGCAGGAAGTGTTGAGAAGAAAGTAAGAAACGAACTGCAGGACAGACCTTGGCACGTAGAAGGTACTGAAAATGCTATGTGGGTATTGGTAGACTACGTTTCAGTGGTTGTTCACATATTCCAGAAACAGGTACGTGAGTACTATGACATAGAAGAGCTTTGGGGTGACGCAGTCATTACCAGAATTGAAAATGAATAATAAAATTTTAAAAAGTATCAATGAATAATAAAGGATTCAACTGGTTCTTTCCTGTTATAATCATAGCTCTTTTGCTATTCTTTGGCTCCAATTTCCTTGGAGGGGATACAGCAAAAACTATTGATGAAGATGGTTTCTTCAGAGAAATGCAGGCGGGAAAAATCCAGAATATAATTATATACAAAGACATAGAGAAAGCTGATGTTTTTCTTACCAAAGAGGCAAAGTCAGCGATGGTAAACAAAACAGCCAAAGAGAATAACCCTCTTTCAGCATTCGAAATGGCTCCTAAAGCAGATTATTCTGTGAAGTACGGAGACCTTCAGCTTTTCCTTCAGAAATTTGAACAGATCAAAGCTACGAATCCAGCTATTAAAACAGCTAAAGATTATGGAACCGGAAAAAGTCCTTTCGCGGATATTTTAATATCTGCACTGATCTGGATTGCCATTCTGGGATTATTCTACTTCCTTCTTTTCAGAAAGATGGGTGGTGGCGGAGGTCCTGGTGGACAAATCTTCTCTATCGGAAAATCTAAAGCGAAACTTTTCGACGAAAAAGAAAGAATTCAGGTGACATTTAAAGATGTTGCAGGATTGGAAGGTGCTAAAGAAGAGGTACAGGAAGTTGTGGATTTCTTGAAAAACTCTGAAAAATATACCAAACTGGGAGGTAAAATTCCTAAAGGAGTTCTTTTAGTAGGCCCTCCGGGAACAGGTAAAACTTTGTTGGCAAAAGCAGTTGCCGGTGAAGCTAAAGTGCCGTTCTTCTCATTGTCAGGTTCTGATTTCGTAGAAATGTTCGTTGGGGTAGGAGCTTCAAGAGTAAGAGACCTTTTTGCCCAGGCAAAAGCAAAATCTCCTGCGATTATCTTTATCGATGAGATCGATGCCATCGGTCGTGCAAGAGGAAAGAACAACTTCTCAGGCGGAAACGATGAAAGAGAAAATACATTGAACCAGCTTCTTACCGAAATGGACGGTTTCGGAACAGATACAAACGTTATCGTAATGGCAGCAACCAACAGAGCGGATATTCTTGATAAAGCTTTGATGAGAGCAGGACGTTTTGACCGTTCAATCTATGTAGACCTTCCGGAGCTTCACGAAAGAAGACAGATTTTTGATGTCCACCTGAAAAAGATCAAGCTTGATGGTGATGTAGACAGAGAATTCCTTGCTAAGCAGACCCCTGGATTCAGTGGAGCAGATATTGCGAATGTTTGTAACGAAGCAGCGCTTATTGCAGCAAGAAATAATCATACTTCAGTAACAAAACAGGATTTCCTTGACGCTGTAGACAGAATCATCGGTGGTCTTGAAAAGAAAAATAAAGCAATCAAACCTTCCGAAAAAAGGAGAGTAGCTTACCACGAAGCCGGACACGCTACCATCTCATGGTTGGTAGAACATGCCTCTCCACTTTTAAAAGTTACAATTGTTCCAAGAGGACGTTCTTTGGGAGCAGCATGGTATCTTCCGGAAGAAAGACAGCTTACCACTACTGAGCAGATGTTGGACGAAATGTGTGCAACGCTAGGAGGTAGAGCCGCTGAACAGGTCATCTTCAACAATATTTCCACAGGAGCACTTTCTGACCTGGAAACAGTAACGAAGAGAGCACAGGCGATGGTAACAATCTACGGATTGAGCCCGAACATCGGAAACATCTCTTATTATGACAGCTCAGGACAGTCTGAATACTCTTTCGGAAAACCGTATTCTGAAGAAACGGCTACGAAAATTGATGCAGAGATCAAATCAATCATTGAGAACCAATATGAGAGAGCGATAAGAATCCTTGCTGACAATAAAGACAAGCTGGATGCTCTTGCTAGCAAACTTTTGGAAAAAGAAGTAATCTTCCGTGAAGACTTAGAAGAAATCTTCGGAAAAAGAGCTTGGGATCCTGAATTGACAGAGAAACCTGTAACCAATACAATCCCTGAAAAGGATCAGCCGGAAGTATTGGATGTTCCTCTGATCAAAGAGAAAGAGGAAGAAAGTGAAATACAAGCGCCGGAAAGCCCTACACAGCTTTAAAACGCTAAAAAATATAAGATCAATAAAAACCTGACAATCGCAAAATTGTCAGGTTTTTTCATATTTAAACAGATATATTGGACTCGATTGTAATTTATTTTCTATTTTTGTATAAAGTTGACTAAAAATAGATTAAGTTGAATTTATTCAAGAGGATTGTAAGCAAACTTACCAACCAGCCTGAAGAAGAGGAAAAACAGAGCCTGGAGAAGCTTGGGGATTCGCTGAAAAATGCGGATCTTGACTATAAGTTTGCGCAATTATTTACGCATTCGGGGGGATTTTTTAATTATTGTGCAGATGAAGCGGAAGCTCTACAAACTTTAAATCAAATTATCAAAATAGAAGGGATCGGTAACCTTTTCTGTTGGGATAAAGAACTTCAGAACTTTTTGAATGTTGTGAAGACTTCTTATACTTCAGAGCTGGAACCGTCTAATGATGCAGCATTTATTACCTGTGAATATCTGATCGCCTATGACGGCAGAATCATGCTTTCACATAACAATATTCTTCATTATCATTCTTCAAGGCTTCCGGATAGGATTATTATCATTGCCAATGTTTCACAGATCGTGAATAACCTGAATGATGCCATGGGGAAAATAAAAAGAAACGGAAATATTAAGAACCTTACTTCCATCAGCGGAAGCCAGTCTAAAATGGACAGTTCTTCCAATTCCAATACAAAACTGTTTTTATTGCTGCTTGAAGATTAAGCACCCACTTCTAAATTTTAAATTTTGGACAAAAATCTCATTCAAAGAACCCTTTCAGGTATAGTCTATGTAGCTATCATTATTCTTTGTTCCACTCCGCTGGGAGCTCAACTGATCAACAATATTGCTCCTGGTCTTATCAAACAACAATATCTTTATCATGCACTCATGAGTTTGCTGCTTATCGTAGGAACCTGGGAGTGTGTAAAGATCATGAAATTCGGAAACGGATATGAAAAATGGGTGGTATATCCATTGGTTATTTTTATATTCTATATTTTTTCCAAACGATACTTTCATCACGATTTCTTTTTCGATTTCAGGCTGAGCGAGATTCTTGCCCTGGCGCTTATCGGAATTGCAGTGGTTACCCTATTCAAATATCCTAATGAATTATATTTCGACAGTGGGAAACTGATTTTCACTGTTATTTATGTAGCATTGCCTTTCAGCTTTGCTTTAGGACTGCCTAAGTTTTCCAGCTATAATGATACTTTCTCTCTGGAAGTTCTTTTCCTGTTTATCCTGATCTGGAGTAGTGATACTTTTGCCTATCTGGTAGGAAAATTTTTCGGAAAACATAAAATGGCGCCTAAGATTTCTCCTAAAAAAACCTGGGAAGGCTATATAGGAGGAGTTGTTTTAACATTGGTGCTGTCTTATTTTATAGAACATTATCAGCCAGAGCTCAGAGGAAACTGGATGGTTGTAGGATTTTTGGTGGCTGCTTTTGCTCCGCTGGGAGATTTGGTGGAAAGCCAGCTGAAAAGAAATTTCGGCGTAAAAGACAGTGGGAACATCATTCCCGGGCATGGTGGCGTATTAGACAGGCTGGATAGTTTTATTATCTGTGTTCCTGTCGTATATTTGTACTTTATTTTAGAAAAATTTATTTAGTCTCATGAAATTACATAGAGAATCAAAAGGAACAATTACCGTAGCAACGATACTTTTCCTGGTATTAGGAGCGTTAGCTATTTATTTCCTTAAAATATGGTCCCTGTTGATCATTGTACCTTTGTTGGTTATTTACTGTCTTATATTCTGGTTTTTCAGAGTGCCTAACCGTACTATTCTTGACCACAAAGAAAACGTAATCGCTCCTGTGGACGGAAAAGTGGTAATGATCAAAGAAGTGGAAGAAAATGAATTTATAAAAGGGAAAGCCATTCAGGTTTCTATCTTCATGTCTCCACTGAACGTTCACATCTGCCGTTATCCGGTTTCAGGAAAAGTGATCTATAAAAAATATCACCCTGGTAAGTATCTTGTAGCATGGCATGAAAAGTCTTCAACAGAAAATGAAAGAACAACGGTAGCCGTAGAAACTTTGACTAACCATAAAGTGGTTTTCAGACAAATCGCAGGATATGTAGCCAGAAGGATCGTATTCTACTGTAATGAGGGAGATCAGGCAAAAGCTGGGCATGAGTTCGGATTTATTAAATTCGGGTCCAGAATGGACGTTTTCCTGCCTCTGGATACTGAGATCATTTGTAAGATCGGAGATATTACGAAAGGAGGTCTGGATGTGATTGCCAAACTGAAACAAAACTAGAGAATAGTTTTTAAATACATATAGAAGAGAGCCATTATGGTTCTCTTTTTTTATTTTGGATAATCATTAATCAATCATTTTGAGTTTAATTACGCACGAGTAATATTGAGTAGTTTCAAATTGAATTTCTTTTGCTTAGATCAATGATTTTAATTTTATGTATTTGATTATCATTGTTTTAATAATTTTATTAAAAAATTACTTTTTGACTTAAAAAGATACCCATCAAATAGCTCATTTAATCCCCAAAAAAGAAATTACATGGGATACATTAAAGCAATTGGAGCTCAGCTATTATAAAGACCTTTATGCAAAAGTTAAGACCCGAAATATAGGGTATGTAAAAGCTACTGAAAAAGGGGAAAGAATAGAAATGAATATGAAACAAATGACAGAGAATATGCGGAAAAATATCAGAAATACCTATTAATCCGATTGAATTGGATCAGGCGGTGAAATATGATTAGAAAATAAACATATTATTTTATATACTTTTTAACCTCGTCTGTTAATTTCAGAATAAACTCCACAGGCAAATCCTTTTCAGCATCAATGAGTAGGATTTTAAATTTCTTGCGTCCATCCTGAATCAATTCCGGATAATCTAACCTGTCACCGTGATAAAAACTCAGATAATGTTTTTTGTATTTTTTGCTGTAATAAAAATAGCACAGCATTTTCTTTTTATACTTAAAAAACGGAAGCCCGAAGCTTAACGTTTCCGTGATGTTTTCTGGGTCGGAAGCCAGGATTTTTTCCCGCAAAAAAAGAAGAGTACTTCTTTCAGGCTCTTCGATTCTGTAGAAATACTCTTGTATGGGGTTCATATTTTAAAATAAATTAAAAAAGATTTAGTCAAAATTTTGCAGCTCAACAAGCTTGTTGTACATCCCTTTTTTGGCAATGAGATCATGGTGTGTTCCCTGCTCTACAATATCACCCTTTTCCATGACTACAATCCAGTCTGCTTTCTGAATAGTTGAAAGACGGTGGGCAATCACGAGAGAGGTTCTGTTTTCCATCATTTTTTCCAGGGCATCCTGTACAAATCTTTCAGATTCTGTATCCAGTGCAGAGGTGGCCTCATCCAGAATCATGATCGGTGGGTTCTTCAATACCGCTCTGGCAATAGAAACCCTTTGTTTCTGTCCTCCGGAAAGCTTATTTCCGTCATCTCCGATGTTGGTGTCATATCCTTCGGAAAGGTTGGAGATAAAGTCGTCTGCATTGGCAATTTTAGCGGCAGCAATTACTTCTTCTCTTGTTGCATCAGGTTTACCCATCAGGATGTTGTTGTACACCGAATCGTTGAATAATACGGATTCCTGTGTTACCATTCCCAGAAGCTGGCGGTATTCCTTTAATTTTAAATGTTTAATATCCGTTCCGTCAATCAGGATTTCTCCTTCCGAAACGTCGTAGAATCTTGCTAAAAGATTGGCAATCGTTGTTTTTCCACTTCCACTTTGTCCAACCAGAGCAACGGTTTTTCCTTTTGGAATCGTTAAGTTGAAGTTTTTAAGGATCAGATTGGCTTTATCATAATAGAATCCGATGTCTTTGAATTCAATATTGTTCTGAAGAGTAGAGATAGAAACAGGTTCTGCTATTTCTTCGATTTTTACGTCAGCTTCAAGAATTTCCAAAACTCTTTTCAGGGAAGCTTCCCCTTTCTGTACATTGGAGATTGAAGTTGATAAACTCTTTGCCGGAGGTAGAATCTGGAAGAACATACCCAGGAATACAAGGAAGTCTGCAGGAGAAATACTGTGCTCCACAATGATTTGTTTACCACCGTACCATGCAATGATCAAAAAAGTAATAGAACCCAGGAATTCACTCATAGGCGATGCCAGTTCTTTCTTTCTTCCCAGACTGATTGAGCATGAGATCCACTTGTTCATAGACTTCATGAATCTGTTGTCCAGAATTTTTTCAGCATTGAAGATTTTAATAACCTTTGAAGACTTCAGCGTTTCATCTACAATAGAAAAAATAGTTCCCATTTCATTCTGTGCTTCGTGAGAATCTTTTTTAAGGCTTTTTCCTACCAAAGCAATCATGGTTCCCATTACAGGAAGTACCAATAGAGAAAACAGAGTCATTTCCGGGCTCAGGAAGAAGAGCGTTACCAAAGTACTGATCAACATGAAAGGAGCATTGATCAATTCGATCAGACTTCCTAAAATGTTTCCTTCCACTTCTCCCACATCATTAGACATACGGGACATCAGATCTCCTTTACGGCTTTCTGTAAAAAACGAAACCGGTAAAGAAAGTATTTTTCTATACATGGCACCACGAAGGTCCTTTGTAACCCCTACACGGTAATTGATCAGAAGGAAAGATCCGAAATATCGGAAGGCGTTTCTTAAAAGAAACATGAATGCTGTAATAACACAAAGCCATGCAAGGACTGTAAGCGCCCCATATTGTCCAACTAAAGTCTGTACATAATAGTTGGCATACTCTTTTATATAGGGGAAAAAATCTGTGATTTCTCCTGAGTACACGGGAGCAGTTTCATAGTTTTCCGGTTTAATAGTACCAAACAGCATTCCCAACACAGGAAGAATAGCTCCCAGAGATGCAATCTGAAATACGGAATACAAAATATTGAAAAATAAACTTCCGTAGATATATTTTTGATGGGGTCTTGCGAACCTCAGAATTTTCTTATACTCGTTCATTCAATGAAAAAATTGGATAGCAAAATTACGTAAAATTAAAAGATAAGACGTTCTTAATCCGGTTTTACTTTAATAGATATGTTTTAAAAACTCTGTATTTGTTACAAAACTCTGGCTTTTAAATTCATATTGTAAAAAATGGACGGAGTCTGTGATGGGAAAATGACGGGGTTTCCTCAAAAAATCTTTTAATGAAAAGGAAAAAACTGAAAAAGGACCGGATAACAGAAAATAAGATATAATAAGCTGCTGTTTCGGATGATCTTTTCATTTGTTTTTGAGCCACGAATGCAAGAATAAAGGCTAATTCATGTATTCTAAGACATCTGAAAATTATATATTGTTAAATTGATAAAAGGTTTATCTCTTTTTATCACGGCGCATATTCTATAGACGATTTTACAGCATATTGCCTTAATAATAGAATGATGCCACGAATGCACTAATAAAAATTCGTGCATTCGTGGCCATTAAAATAACTTAAAAAGCTTTCGGGTATTTTATAAATAAGGAGGAATTAGAACCTTACCTGATCATTGTATTTCGGTGCAAAATTCTTCGGATTCAGTTTTTCCAGAGTCTTTCCGAAGTTATTGATGATCTGGGTCATATTGTCAACGTCAACGATGTTGATGTCGTCATTTTCATGGTGGTAGTGATTGGCTTTCGTCATATCAACAGTTGAGAAAGAATGGGCAATGATTTTTTTCTTGACAAAGCTTACATTATCCGAACGATAGAAAAGCTGTTGCTTTGAATAAGGATCCGCATTGATCTTTAATCCATTTACGGCATACTGATTAAAGAGCTCATCCAGATCCGAGAATCCGTCTCCGGTCATGTATAATGAGTTTTTGCCCCATTGAGATTCTGTGGCCACCATTTCAAAATTGAAAAGAGCCGTCATATTGTTATAGATTTTATCCAGGCTTTTATCTTCTGATATTGCCTTTGATCCCAGCATTCCTTTTTCTTCACCGTTGAAGGCCATGAAAACCATTGAAAACTCAGGTTTTTTGTTTTTAAAATAGTCAGCAATGCCTACCAGAGTGGTAATGCCGCTGGCATCATCGTCTGCTCCGTTATAAATATTGTCACCGCTTTTATCACTGGTACCTATGTGGTCGAAGTGGCCGGAAAAACCAAGATATTTATCCGCTTTTCCTTTTTTTACACCACATACGTTGTAAGCCTTTTTACCTTTATATTCAAAAGGTATCAGATAAGAATTTCCTGTACAGTACTCCAGTTTATTTTCTTTGAAAAGAGAAGCGATATAGTTCGCAGCATTTTCATTTTCGGGAGTCCAGATCTCACGTCCTTTCATCTCGTCTGAGGCAAGAGTGGAAATTACTGTTTTTACTCTTTCTTTTGAAACTTCCTGTGCAAAAGTAAATATTGAGAAAAGTGATAAAGTAAGATAAGTTAGCTTTTTCATTGTCTTTTATTAAAGTTATAAGATCTGTCGTTACTTTCATTGAAAAGTTGCAGGAAGTTACATAAATTAATTTTAATTGTCTGTGATAGCCATGTATAGAAAAACTGACTGATGTTACGGTCTTTCTTATTTAACATTTAAGATAAAAAAAACAGCTCCTAAAAAGAAGCTGTTCTCACTCAAAAAATCGTTGTAAGGCTATCGAAGTCTGTCTACAGATTTCACGAGCCTCTCATCTTTACGGATGTAAATGTTTGCTATAAGCAGACAGATTACCGCAATCAATGGGAAAATCGGCTCAATACCCTTCTCAGGAAAATGAATTCCTCCGGATAAGTTTAGTAACCAGTACGCCAATACACCAATCAACAAAGCGTTTATAATGATGCTGATGGTATTCAGCAAAATTTGTCTTTTTCTGTTTTTAAAACTGAAAATACTTAATGCACCAGTGATGACAAGTATGATGCACCCGATATTAAGTACCGGAATTGCGTCGGAAATGACAACATCCTGTCCCGTTATAAAAAGGAAAACAGCAGCTAAAACTGCTAATAAAGTCCATATAGTTTGTATTCTCTGTAGCATTGAATATTAAATTCTTGGCAAAAATAATATAAATTTTGCACAATTCAAAAATAAGTGTAGATTTGCATTATACAATGTACTTGAAAACCAAAGTCACCGGACTTACTTTTCTTACTCACAATTAATTACATTTTTACATTAAATATGTTTAACATAGAAACGTTAAGGTCAAAATCCGTAACGGAACTGACTAAAATCTTAAAAGATTTGGGCGTTAAAGTTGCAAGAAACAGCAATGAAAATGACAAGATCTTTGCTATTCTTGACTTTCAGGCTTCTAACCCTAAAGTTGCAAAAGATTATTTCAACGCCACAGAAACCACCAGTGTAAATACTGAAGAGGCTCCAGCAGAAAAACCTGCTAAAGCCCCGGCAAAAAAAGCTGCTCCGAAAAAAACAGCAGCCAAGCCAAAAGCACCAGCAAAAGCTCCGGTAGAAACTAAAACAGAGGAAATAGTAGAAGAAAAGGTAGCTGCTTCTGAAGGCATAAAACCGGAAGAAACAAAAGCTGAAACCCCTGTAGCAACAGTAACAGAAGAATCAGCCGCAACTGCTCAGGCAAAAAAGAAAAGAAAAAGAGTTTCTACCAATGCAGGTAATGCAGAAGTATCTCAGGAAAGAACAGAAACTCCAAAAAACACAGAATCTCAAGAGCCTGCTCAGGCTGAAGAAAAGCCTAACACTCCTCAACAACAACCTCAGGCTAACAGACCTCAAAAAGGACACAACCATCCACAGAACAGTGGAAACCAACATAAAAATCAAAACCAACAACATCAGCAGCACCAAAACCAAAATCAGAATCAAAACAGACATTCTGAAAAGGCAGAGGAGCAGAACGACCATAAAAAAGAATTCAATTTCGATGGATTGGTAAGTATTGAAGGTGTTTTGGAAATCTTACCGGATAACTACGGATTCTTACGTTCCTCAGATTTCAGCTATATCTCTTCTCCGGATGATGTGTATGTATCTACAGCACAGATCAGGAATTATGGGTTGAAAACCGGAGATACAGTGAAAGGAATTGTAAGGCTTCCAAAAGAAGGAGAGAAATACTTTTCATTGTTAAAACCAACAGAAGTAAACGGACGTGATCTTGCCTTTATCAAAGACCGTGTTGCTTTTGAATATCTTACTCCGCTTTTCCCGGAAGAAAAATTCAATTTGGCAGGAAGTAATTCTACCATTTCTACCAGAATTGTAGATTTATTTGCGCCTATCGGAAAAGGACAGAGAGCAATGATCGTTGCACAGCCTAAAACAGGTAAGACAATGTTGCTTAAAGATATTGCGAACTCTATTGCGGCCAATCACCCGGAAGTATATATGATGGTTCTTCTTATCGATGAACGTCCGGAAGAGGTTACCGATATGGAAAGAAGTGTAAATGCAGAAGTTATTGCGTCTACATTTGATGAAGCAGCAGAAAAACATGTGAAAGTAGCCAACCTTGTTCTTGCAAAAGCACAAAGAATGGTAGAATGCGGACATGATGTAGTGATCTTACTGGATTCTATTACAAGATTAGCAAGAGCTTACAACACCGTAACGCCTGCATCTGGTAAAGTACTTTCCGGTGGGGTAGATGCCAATGCTCTTCACAAGCCAAAAAGATTCTTCGGAGCGGCAAGAAAAATTGAAGGAGGAGGATCTCTGACAATCATTGCTACAGCATTAATTGATACAGGATCTAAAATGGATGAAGTTATCTTTGAAGAATTCAAAGGTACAGGTAACATGGAACTTCAGTTAGACAGAAAGATTGCCAACAGAAGAATTTATCCTGCTATTGACCTGATTTCTTCAAGCACGCGTAGAGATGATCTTCTTCTGGATGAAGTCACTTCTCAGAGAATGTGGATCTTCAGAAAATACCTTTCTGAAATGAATCCTGTTGAAGCTATGGAATTTGTTAATAAAAACATCAAAGGAACTCTTAATAACGAAGAATTCCTGATGTCTATGAATAAATAAATTTAATTATTGTTAATTAGAAAGCACGGAGGTCATAGTGTCTCCGTGCTTTTTTATTTTTTATTAGGATTTAAAATTCCGGTTTCCAGAGTCAGCACATTTGTTTTTGAATCAAACTGATCTGTCGAAAGGACAGGCATTTTTCCTTTAATGGAATCCTGATCCGGATGATGGGTGTTGTTGTGAATGGTTTTTACTTTTTTGAAACTCACCGGTTTTCCATTGATCATGATATTTTTTTGAATGATCCTGATGTAAGGAATCTCTTTATAATAGATATAATCACTGTCTTCTTTGAAGCGGGGTTTATTAGCAAAATCAATAGTATACCTGTACTGTTCTAAAAAAGAGGTGATGTGTTTTCCCATTTTAATGGTATTTCCGGGAAAAGCAAGGGAACCAATCGTTGTCTTTTTGTGAGATTTAAGATCTTCAACGGTCATTGTAAGCCAGGTATGTTCATATTCTCCCCACGTAAAATAGGTGCCTTTTGCAGCTGTTCCGGAAGGAAGTGGTTTCCCTGGAATGTTTCCGTCTTTTTTGATCGTAAGCCGGTAGGTACCTTTATTCCATCCGACAGGATTTCTTACACTGATAAAATCACCTTCACCGTCTGAACTGATATAGTACCCATTGGTTTTTAATGCATGCTTATCCCGTTCGTACCATCTGGAAAAAATACCATTAAAGGGTATATAATCTACTTGTTTTCCTGTTTTTGAACTGATACCATCTCCTTTAGACTGTATTCCGGAATAGATCGGAATTCCATTGAATTCAAGGTTGAAAGGGGAAATATAGAAGTAGTAGCTTTCCGGAATTTTATTGGCCACTTCAATATCTATGGAAATGGAATGAAAGTCATCCGTATCTTTTTCCAGTTCGTAAAATGTATTGGTATAATGTAGGGGAGGCAGAATGATGCTGTCAGAATAGGACTGTTTTGATCGCATTGATTTTTCAGTTTCCTGATGCAGGTCACTGTTTTCATACTTTTTCCTGAGTTCCTCCTTGGTCTGGCCGGTGAGTAATGAGCAGCTTCCAATTAATAAAAGGATTAAAAATGGTGTTTTCATGAGGTAAATTGTAAAAGGCAAATCTAAGGATAGTTTATATTGAAGCTTATTTTAATTCTTTGAGAAATAAAAAATAAAAATTTAATTCATTCTAAATCAATATGTCAATGTTAAAGATTTATTAAAGTAATCCCCAATCTTTGATAATACCTTAAATATTGGCTAATTTTGAAGTATAACATTAAAAATAAAGATTATGTCATTTGAATTACCAAAATTAGGATATGCATACGATGCATTAGAGCCTACTATCGATGCAAGAACTATGGAAATCCACTATACGAAGCACCACCAGGCATATATTGACAATTTAAATAAAGCCATTGAAGGAACTGACTTAGCAGGAAAAACGATTGAAGAGATCTGCCAGACAGGAACTGATAAGCCAGCGGTAAGAAATAACGGAGGAGGGCACTTCAACCACTCTTTATTCTGGGAAATTTT
This sequence comes from Chryseobacterium indologenes, assembly GCA_001013295.1. Classification (GTDB taxonomy): domain Bacteria; phylum Bacteroidota; class Bacteroidia; order Flavobacteriales; family Weeksellaceae; genus Chryseobacterium; species Chryseobacterium indologenes_B. The sequence continues at coordinate 78,500 of LAZY01000033.1, forward strand.
GACTCCGGGCGGAAGCAAAGAGCCTGTAGGAAATGTAAAAGCTGCTATCGAAAATTACGGTGGTCTTGAAAAATTCAAAGCTGATTTTTCTGATGCTGCAAAAACAAGATTCGGTTCAGGATGGGCTTGGTTGGTAAAAAATGCTGACGGTTCTGTATCTGTATCTTCCACTCCAAACCAGGACAACCCATTAATGCCTGTAGCAGACGTTAAAGGAACTCCGGTTTTAGGATTAGACGTTTGGGAGCATGCTTATTATTTGAACTACCAGAACAGAAGACCTGACTATGTTTCTGCATTCTTCGATGTAGTAAACTGGGATAAAGTAGAGGAATTATTCAACAAATAATTTTCAGCTATTATAAAAATGAAAGGTTCAGAACATTCTGAACCTTTTTTATTTTGGTAAGGTGATGTTACCGGATGGCATCGCTCCCGGATAGCCCATTCATCTTTAATTTGTACTTCCAGTTTACATACACGAAAACCTGGTATAGTTTGTACTCAAACTTGATCCCATAGTTTTCTTTCGGATCATAATCGATGCCGGATTCTATGATGTTCGGGTATTTTCCTGAACGATAATAGCTATTCCATTCGTTAACTAAAAATGTATTTTTGGTCTTCAGATAAGATTCTGTATACTGACTGATAGGCTTGGCAACAGCGCTCATAAAGTAATCAAACTGAGTGTCTATGACAGTAAGGTCCCATTCTCCGTCTTCATTTTTAGAAGGTTTCATTTCCTGTTGCTCTTTACCTTTCTTTGTTGTATCCTGAGAAAAACAACTGAAATGAATACATGCGATCAATATGATTAAAACTATATTTTTCATGATTTCGGGTATTGATATAAAAAAAGCACTCAAAATGAGTGCCTGAATTTTTTATGGTTCTTTCTGGAGAACTACAAATGCGGGGAAGTGGTCACTATAGCCGCCTGTAAACTGATCTCCGTTCCAGGATCTGAAAGGGTATCCTTTGTAATTTCCTTCTTTATTCACCAGATAAGCCGGTGCAAAAATTTCTGTTTTGTAAATTGAGTATTCTTTTGTTACCTGATCAGAAACTACGTTCTTAGAAACGATGATCTGGTCAAATAAGTTAGGAGCATCCTGGTAAGCTAATGATGCTACTCCTTTCTTATATAAAGGATACATCAGGTTAAGATAAGGTGTTTCTTCACTTAAATCTTTAGGGCTAGCCTGAGCTTTCAGGTGATTTTTTAAACTTGGGCTGATAGGATCGTCATTGAAGTCACCCATTGCAAAAAGTTTTGTTGTTGGATCTGCAGCTCTTACGCTGTCCATCTGTTGCTTCAATAAAGCTGCTGCTGCATTTCTTTTAGGTAAAGAAATTGCTTCACCTCCTCTTCTTGAAGGCCAGTGGTTCATAAAGAACGCTACTTTTTCATTATCTAAAAATCCTGTCACCACAAGAATATCTCTCGTGTATTCTCTTCTTCCGTTGTCACCGTAGATCACCAGTTCCTTTTTTAAAGAATTGGTAGGGGTAAATCTTCTTTTCTGATAGATCAGCGCCACGTCAATTCCTCTGTAATCATAAGAGTTATAATGGATGATTCCGTAATCGTATTTCTTTAAAGCTGGTTCATTGATAAGATCCTGGATAACCTGTCTGTTTTCCACTTCTATCAAACCTACTACTGCAGGAGCTGTCTTCGTATACTGTGCTCCCATTTCAGAAATTACTTTTGCTTCATTAGCCAGTTTAGCTTTGTATATTTTGGTACCATAGTTTTTTGCACTCTTTGGTGTAAATTCTTCAGAGCCACTTTGTTCTCTTACTACCTTTTTACCAATTAAAGCACCATCACTCCATGGTCCGTCATATTTTTCAGCGTCCAGAAATTTGATAGAATCAATAGGAATACTTCTGTGGAAGGCAGGATTCTTAATATCCTTGGTTCCATCAATATAATCTGCTGAACGAATCGTATCCCAAAGGTTTTCTACATTCAAAAAACCTACTGTAGCTACTTTTCTCAGTTTTCCCTGTTGTTGTGAGAATGCCATAATTGAAATAATGATGGCAAACAGACTCGAAAATCTCTTCATCCTCTTTAGAGTTATTATTAATGTTATTTAATCTGCAAATTTACTTTTATTTTAATTCACTGCATTTTAAATATTTGTAAATTTATATGCAGTAATCTGAATATTTCTTATATAATGATTCTTAAAAGTTTGCAATGTTAAGAAAAAATAATGTTAAAAAAGTTGTTAATTACAAAATTTGACTAAATTTGTGCCCCCAACTTTTAAACTGTTGAGAATTAACAAGAAAAGTATTTAAAAAAATAAATATACTCATGATTAAAAAACTATCATTAATCTCTTTATTCACTTTGCTGCCTGCGTCCTATTATTTTGCGCAGACAACTGTGTTTGCGTATCTTAAGGATGCGGACGGGAAACCTGTTGAGCAGGCAAATGTGGATTTAAAAGGAGCAGGAAATGATGTAAAGGCGGACAAAATCGGTTACTTCCAGTTTGCTGATTTGATGCCGGGACATTATCAGATTATGGTTACAAAATCAAATTTTGAAACTAAAATTTTTGAATTTGACGTAACTACTAATGAGAAAAGAAAAGATCTTGGAGTAATCACTCTTTATTCTGCATTGAATGGTGCAGATCAGGGTTTAGCTATCGTTGAAGATTCCGGCGAAAGCGATAGTGGAGGTGCACAGCAGACTGCTACAGTAGGATTGCTTCAGTCTTCACAGGATGTCTTCAACAGAATTGCCAGTTTTGATTTAGGACCATACTGGTTCCGTCCGAGAGGAATTGACAGCAGAACCGGTGAAAACATGATCAACGGGGTTTCTATGGCCGGTGCAGACAATGGAGACGTAGACTTCAGCACATGGGGCGGTTTGAACGAAATTACCCGTTACCCGGAAATCGCTACTAATCATGCCCCTTCCGAATATGCTTTCGGGGGAGCTACTGGTGTATTTTACAAAAATACGAAAGCCAGTGAGTATAGAAAAGGAAGTCAGTTGACTTACTCTCTTACGAACAGAAATTATACCAACAGATTATCTTACAGATTCTCTTCCGGAATGAATAAAAACGGATGGGCATTTACAGGGATGATCGCCAGAAGATGGGCTCAGGAAGGAATCCAGGATGGTACAGCATACGATGCATACAGTGGATACCTTGGAATTGAGAAGAAATTCAGCGATAGACACACAATGACATTCAATGCTATTGGTTCTAAATATGCAAGAAGTTCTTCCAGCCCGAGTACTCAGGAAGTATATGACTTCAGAGGTGTTCATTACAACTCATATTGGGGATGGCAAAACGGAGATAAGAGAAATGAAAGGGTAAAAAGAGGATTCCAGCCAATGTTCCAATTACAGGACTTCTGGAAAATCAATAAGAACTCTCAATTGTGGACCTCTGTTTCTTACCAGTTTGGTAAAGAATACAGCTCAAGGTTAGATTGGTACAGAGCACCTAACCCGTCACCTACTTATTACCGTAACCTGCCAAGCTGGTTCAAAAATAATCCTAATTCACAAGGAGATTTAGACCTACTTACGAATTGGTGGACTAATAATGACCAGGCTCACACTCAGATTAACTGGGATAATCTTTATACAGCCAACAGAAGTGAAAACCTTTACAGACCGGAATTCGGTGGAAAAAGAGCGGCTTACTTCCTTGTGGATGATGTAAAAGATGATAAAGTATTGAATGTAGCAACACATTATACTTATAACTTCAGCGATACTTCGCGTTTTATTTTAAATTTATCTTACCAGAATTACAGATCTGAGCAGTACAGAGAGGTAAATGACTTGTTAGGAGCTGATTTTGCTCTAAACATGGACCCTTTTGCCAATAATTTGACTGGTGGAAACACTTGGGGTAAATTCAATACCAGAGAAAGCGATGCTGATGTAGCGAAAAGAAGAGGAGATAAAATCGGATATGATTATATTTTCAGAAGACAGGAGTTCAAAGTAAATCCTGCGTTCAAATTCTCTACTGGTAAATTTGATGTTTTTGTTTCCGGATTATTCGGATATACAAACAACAACAGAGAAGGTAAGTTCCAACACTATCTGTATGAGTCATCTTACGGAAAGGGTGAAGACAAAAACTTCTGGAATGTTGGGGTTAAAGGTCAGGTTACTTATAGAATCAACGGTAGAAACTTCCTTGTTTATAACGGGGCATACTTCTCACAATCTCCATTCCTGAACGATATTTATTTCAATACAAGAGTAAGTGGTGTTACCACTCCGGGAATCAAGAATGTAGTGATTGATGCTAATGATTTGAGTTATGTAATCTCAACGCCAATCATTAAACTTAGATTGACAGGATACCTTGTAAATACTCAAAACGAAACCAGTGTACAGAGATATTTTGCACAAGGTGTGAAATTGACAACTCTTGACGAAAACGGTGGTCAGGCTCCTGTTCAGGATGGTGCATTTATTACTCAGGTATTGGCTGGTGCCAACAAGAGAAATATGGGTGTGGAACTTGGTGCTCAGGTAAAACTGACTCCTACATTGACGGCTAGTGGACTATTAAGTCTAGGTCAATATACTTATACCAACAACCCTACGGTTTATTTCGCATCTGATGCCGTTGGAACCTTCAGAGAACTTGACGGTAACGGAAATATCGTATCAAGATCTTATACCAACATGGGTGAGGCTACTCTGAAAAACTACAGACAGGGAGGTACTCCTCAGGAAGCATATACTTTAGGTCTTCGATACAGCAGCCCTAAATACTGGTGGTTGGGAGCAACCTGGAACTATTTCGGACACTCATTCTTAGATCCGTCTCCGGTAACCAGAACAGCTAGATTCTATACCAATCCAACTACACCTGGAGTTCCTTATGACGGAGTATCACCAGAAGAATTGGCAAGAGTTCTTACTCCTACAAAACTTCCTAGTGCATTCTTCCTGAATGTAAATGCTGGAAAATCTTGGATGATCGGTAAGTACTATGTATTGGTATCAGGTTCTGTGAATAACCTTCTTAACAACAGAAACTATATCACAGGAGGATTCGAGCAGACCAGAAACGTTAATTATAATGATTATACAAAAGATTATGACAGCGGTAATATGGTATTTGCTCCTAAATACTGGTATAACCAGGGAAGATCTTATTTTGTTAACCTTCAGTTCAGATTCTAATAAATAAATTTAAAAATTGAAAACAATGAAAAATATATATTTTAAAGCGGCTATATTCACAGCCCTGTCCATGTTGACATTTTCGTCTTGTGTAAAGACGGATGATTACGATGTTCCGGAAATCAAATGTACCAACAGATTTGCTGCTGCAAACCATAAATTATCAGATCTTGCAACGATCGCTAAAGCTAAGCCTACTGCAGCTGATATTATTACAGAAGATTACATCGTTGAAGCTTATGTGTCTTCAAGTGATGAATCAGGAAACATCTATAAGATTATGTTCCTTCAGGATAAGCCTGAAAACCCTACACAAGGTATCGAATTGGATATTGATGCTGGAAGCCAGTATTTATCTTTCCCAACAGGAGCTTTACTGAGAATAAACCTTAAAGGGCTTATTGTTCAGGCTTCCAATGGAAATATTAAAGTAGGATCTTATGACCCGAACTATGTAATTGGTAGAATCAGCCAAAATAAAGTTTCTGATTATGTAGCAAGAGTTTGTGACGGGCAGAAGCCGATTGTTGCTGTTATGAAGCCATTAGAATTCAACTCAGTTGCAGACGCTCTTAAAGATGGTGCTCACATCAACCAGCTTGTAAAAATTAAGAATGTTCAGTTTGAAGATGCTGAATTAACTAAAAACTTTGCTGATGATAATGGGACTGGTGATCGTTATATCGTAGATAAAAAAGCAGCAAGATTAGACCTTCGTTTCAGTAACTTTGCAACATTTGCTAAGTCTCCGATCGCTCCTAAATATGAAAAGAGTGGTGATATTGTACTTATTTTGAGCCGTTATACAAGCCCAAGTAACCCAACGACTCCAACATTTACGGAGCAGGCTTATATCAGAGATCTTTATGACCTGAACTTCCCTAACCCAAGATTCAACCCAGGTGAGCCGGAAGCTCCTTCTGCTTCTGCAGTAAATCTTTTTGCAGGATCTGATTTTGAAGATTGGGCATCTTTCTTATCAAGTGTAAACAGTTTCGGACTTAAGCCTTATGCAACACAAGGAGTTGGTTTAGGATATAACAATTCAAATTCACTTCAGCTTAAAGGAATACCTACAGCCAATGATTATGTATTTACATCCATTGCTACTACAGGAATTCCAGCTACTCCGAAGAGAATCACAATGCGTATCAAAGGTACTGCAACAGGAAAAACTCTTTCTTTCAACGTGTATAAAGCTGGAGGAGGTTTCTATGTATTCAATTTAGGAACATTCTCTACAGGTGCTACTTTAGGAGTAGAGTCTGCCAACTCATATACAGGTTCTATCAACACGAATGGACAATGGAGACTGGTTGAGCTTACTCTTACAGGTCTTCCTGATGTAAACGTTACAGCTGGAAAAGATATGTTTGCTATCAAAACAGGTACCGGAGGAAATTATGATGTTCAGATTGACAACATCAAAATTGAGTAATCCTTAAACAGATATTCTTAATTTCACTATAACAAAAAAGTTGGCTCATATGGGCCAACTTTTTTTGTTATAAATAATCATTGTTCAGTCAGGAAAAAATATATATCTTTCGAAATAACTATGAGAAATCTTAAAGAAGAACATTATCTGCTAATCATGGGGTTTATCGGGCTTATTGTAGCAATGGTCTATAAAGGGTATGACAACAGGAATGAGCCGAATGAAAAAATGCTTAAAAATACCAAGTATACGGTAGTCAAAATTATATCTGATTTTTATGGCAATAGAGGAGTTAGAAACGGGTATGATTACAGATTTCTATATGAAAACGGGTTTAAAGAAGGACATATAGACGGTGAATTTGTTTTTGGAAGAAAATACCTTGTCGCTTATGATTCTACCAATATTAGAAACGGATATATCATACTGGATAAGTTTGATGTGACGGACTCATTGTCGAAATATCATATTGAATATACCCAGGGAGGTTATCGTGATGGTTGGTCGCTAGAGAAAATGCCTTTCCAGTATGATAAAAGCGATATTGAATATGCGGTGAGAACGGCAGTGCTTGGTTTCCAATAGATCAATAAAAACAAAAACCACCGCATCAGCAGTGGTTTTATTATTTTTAAAATTATTCTCCGTTAAAAAGATACTTCGTTCACTTCTTTTCCCCGTTGAAAATTCATCATTTTCTGGTTGCCTTTGTATCCGATACTCACCAGATTGATCTGCTTAGGAAAAGCGCTTAAAAGGATCGTATTTTTAATCTTTAAGGTGTTGATGTCCGTAATGCCTCCGGTTTCAAAATACACCCATACAGTTTCTCCGCTGACCTGGCTTCCTGTGAAAGTAATCGTCTTGGGAGCCCCATTTACAAATACATCAAAATTATTGTTCACATATTTTTTTACTTCTGCTTCAAATCCGGCTGTATTCGGGTTGATCTTTATAGCATCAGAGATATGGGCTGTATTCATTTTTGTAGTAAACTTCAATGTCTTGCTTCCATCAATATACTCTACTTTGGTCATTGAAGAGAAAAAGTCTACATACATAAAACTCATTAACACAAAAAGTGTTAAAATTCCTGATATATATAAAAGTTTTTTCATCTTAATTAATAGATTTACAATCATGCTTGCTAGTTATAGTTCACAAATAATATGCCAATTAGAAATTTACATTCACAGAATACTTATCATAAAAAGCTTTAATATGAGCCACAGCCTCATCAGCCGTATCTACCACACGATAAAGATCGAGGTCGTCTTCTGCAATCATTCCTTCTTTCAGTAAGGTTGCTTTGAACCAATCCAGCAATCCTCCCCAAAATTCGCTTCCTACTAATACAATCGGAAATTTACCGATTTTATTGGTTTGAATAAGGGTCAATGCTTCAGTAAGCTCATCCAGCGTTCCGAAGCCTCCGGGCATTACTACAAATCCCTGAGAATATTTTACAAACATTACTTTTCTCACGAAAAAGTAATCGAAATTCATGGAGTATGATTTGTTGATGTAAGGATTGAAATGCTGTTCGAAAGGAAGGTCGATGTTAAGGCCTATAGATTTTCCTTTGGCATTGAACGCGCCTTTATTTCCAGCTTCCATGATCCCGGGACCGCCTCCGGTAATGATTCCGAAGCCCAGTTTGGTGATCTTTTCAGCAATTTCCACTGCCATTTCGTAGTATTTGTTTTCCGGTTTCAGCCGTGCCGAGCCAAATATAGATACACATGGGCCGATCTTAGCCAGTTTTTCGTAGCCATCTACAAATTCAGCCATGACCTTGAAGACCATCCAGCTGTCTTTGGTGATTGTTTCATCCCATGTTTTTTGTCTGAAACTGTTGTGCAGTTTTGTTTCGTTAATGTCAAGTTCCGGATTTACTAAACTTTCATCCCTAGTTCCATCAATTTCCATTGCAAAAATTATTTAAAATATTTTTCGGCTTCTATTACAGATTCCGGTCGCCCTACATCTATAAGAATATCCTGATGTAAAAAGCCGTGAATATGCTCGGTTTGCATCAGATCCAGATACTCTTCCATAATAGAAAATTTGCCTGTTCTTTTTATTTTTTCGAAGATCACAGGATTGATACAATGAACACCACTGAATGCAAGAGCTTTAAACCCCTTGTTGAACTCAGCCAGTCGCTGTTCTCCCGTCTGTACATTCAGCCAGCCCCTCAAAACACTATCATCATTGAAAAGAAGTTTTCTTGAACTTTCTCTGTCTGAAACTGCTAAAGTAGCAAAATCTTTTATCTTTTTATGATATTCTACTAAAGCATTGATATTTATATTGGTTAAAATATCAGCATTCATGATCAGAAAATCTTCTCCGTGATCAAGAAACTTTCTTGCAAAAATCAAGCCGCCGCCGGTTTCCAGCAATTCATTGGTTTCATCAGAGATCTCGATCTTACATCCGAAATTATCATTTTTATTGAGAAAATCAACGATCTGATCCCCAAAATGATGGATGTTGATGACAAAATCTTTTATTCCGAAGCTTTTCAGATAATTGATATTTCTTTCCAAAAGGGGAACATCATTTACTTTTGCCAGAGCTTTTGGATGATGATCTGTAAACGGTTTAAGCCTGGTGCCTTTTCCCGCTGCGAAAATTAGAGCCTTCATATGGTGATAAATAAGAGGTGATACATAATGAATGATATAATAAGTATAAGAATTACTTACCGCTCATTACTGATTACCGATGTTGAGTTGGGGTTGTTCATCGTGATGGATGCTTACTTCCGTTCCTTCCGGATATTTTTCTTTAATGAATTCAGCGATTTTTATTGCAGAATACACTGATCTGTGCTGGCCGCCCGTACATCCGAAATTGATCTGTAAATGTTCAAATCCTCTTGCCAGATAATCCTCAATATTGATGGATACCAGAGACTTTATCAATTCAAGAAATGTAGGCATTTCAGTTTTCGTTTCAAGGTATTCCTGAACGCCAATGTCATTTCCGGTTTGGCTTTTATATTCTTCAATTCTTCCGGGATTTAAAATTCCTCTGCAATCAAAGGCAAAACCTCCACCGTTTCCTGATGGGTCTTTGGGAATTCCTCCTTTCTTGTACGAAAAACTGTGTATGTCGATGTGTAGCATTGTATTGTTAGTTATTTTATTTGAACCTTTAAGGTATTTTAAGTTTTTAAGGTAAGTTAAGATTTTGATAAATCAAAATTTAGTCAGGGAGTTCTCTAAAATATTCATTGATGAAAGGTTTTAGTGATTTTGTAATATTATTTGTGAAAAAGTTAATAAGTAAGCCTTGTGGCTTTTTAAGAACTTTCATATAAGTAAGTAATTGAGCTTCATGGATGGGTAATAATTTTTCAACAGCTTTCAATTCTATAATAATAGTATCATTTACAAGCAGATCTACAATAAGTTTTGTTTCAATTTCAATTCCGTCATAGTCAATAGAAGCAACTAATTGTTGTTTTACATCATAACCATTCTTAATAAGCTCTATTTTCAAACACTCTTCGTAAATACTTTCAAGAAGGCCGGGACCAAGGATTTTATGGACTTTAATAGCAAAGCCTGTAATTTCATATGAAAGTTGTGTGATCTCTTTTTTGGTCATTCCCTTAATATTCTTAATAACTTAAAGCATCTTAATGGTTTAAATTTAATATTTGTTCAATTTTAAATTTTGTCTCTTCTGAAGTCAGTTGTGTGACCACTTTATTCAGCTCCGGATAGTCTTTCATCTGTTCCCATGAAGCCGCAAAATCTGTGATATTCTGAATTCCTTTTTCAAGGCTTGCCATAAAGTGCTGTTTTCTCTGGATCAGACCTCTGAAGCCATAGGCTCCCAGTACCTGGAGAAATCTCATCATCTGAATTGGCTTTACCGAATCTTTTAGTTTATTTCTGATTTTCTGATCATCAGACAATTGGATGTAGTACTCAAGCATTTCATTTTTAAAATATTCAGGAAAGTTGGCCTTAGCCTGGAAAAGAAAAGAAATGACATCATACATCAAAGGTCCTTCCATTGCCGACTGATAATCGATAAATGAAACTTCATTTTTTTCATTCACCATAATGTTTCTTGCCTGGAAATCCCGGATCATCATTCCCTTAGGTTCCAGCCCTTCAACAAGGGTTACAATTCGCTTGAATTCTTTCAGTAAGGTAGATTTGTTGTATTCAAGTTCCAGAACATCGGCAACGAAATTTTTAAAATAATAAAGATCATGAATCACAGGAAGTTCATCATAAACTTCATATTCAAATGTTCTGGAAAAATCTATTTTCCCCAGAGTCTTCGTCTGGAGCTGGAAAAGTTTCTCTAAAGTTTGTTTTACCAGCAGTCTTACCTTCTGAGAGCCTTTTTCTTCAGCAATAACCTCTGAAAGAGTATGAGCCCCCAAAAATTCCTGTACATACATCTTTCTGTCATCAGAAACAGCCAGTATGTGAGGGGTATTGAGGTTGAGATCAGAAAACACTCCGGAATAGTAAAGAAAACTTTCATTCTCGGGAATATTTTCATTGTAAGTGATAATGTATTTTTCAGAACCGGCAGAGGCAAGGAAATTTACCCTCGCAGAGCCGCTTTGAGCCAGTGTGATGAATTCGGTCGATTCCTTACCTAAATGGTTTTCAAAAAATCGTTTTGCGTTTTCAGAAGTCATAATATGGAAACAAATATACTAATTTAACATGAGTTGGGAACAGGACCGTTTTATTGTTTAGAAATGCAGAACAGAAGCGGGAGGATGAACTGTTTTAATCTATACTAAAGAGATTCTCTTTCTGTTTTTGGGGAGGGAAATCAGTTAATAAATAGGAAAACATTCTTTATATGGATTACTCCTCAGGTTTGTGATTTAAAATGAAGCTTTCTTCACTCAAAATCAGTGTAGTTTACGGCTAATTTTTATCTTTGTACTATGTTTAAGGATTTTAAGCCGGTTTTGGGAATTTTGCTTCGTTTCATCATCATCTATCTGGTGCTGTTGCTGATTTACCAGTTTTATCTTAATAATGGGAAAGATCTGGGATTAGATCCTTTTTCAAGATGGATTGCCAATCAGGTGAGTTCCCTGCAAAATAGCATAGGCTACCCAACGAAACTTTATAATGATGTAAAGAACGGACAGGTATGGTTCTATGTGGAAAATAATTATGTAACAAGAATGGTGGAAGGGTGTAATGCCATTTCTGTGATGATCCTGTTTGTATCTTTTGTTTTCGCATTCTACAAAGGGTCAAAAACATTCTTTTTTGTAATAGCCGGGCTTGTTTTACTTTACATCATGAACCTTCTGAGGATTACAGGGCTGAATATCGTGATGGCAGACTATAAGGAATATGGTAAAACATTTCATGATTATATTTTTCCTGCAGTGATTTATGGAAGCGTGGTTTTGCTTTGGATGATCTGGATTAAATTTTTTGCTTTACAACATGAAAATTCTTAATGGGCTATTGGTGATCGCAGGAATTTGTGGTCTGGTAAGTGTCAGGATCTTTGAAGATACGCTTTTCTATGATCCTTTTCTGAATTATTTCCACGAAGCGAATCAGAATATCGCTTTTCCGCCTTTTGAGTGGGGAAAGCTGATTGGAGGATATCTGTTCAGGTTTGTCTTGAATCTTTTGTGCTCCTGCCTGATCATATACGGCTTATTTAAGAGTAAAGAATGGACGATCCAGGGAGCTGTGATGATGGTTATTGTTTTTGCCATTGCGTTTCCGATCTATTTATACTGTATTCACAATAAATTTGAGATAGGATACCTCTTTTCCTTTTATATGAGGCGGTTTGTGATTCAGCCGCTGATAATTCTGCTGATTGTTCCTATGTTTTATTACAGGAAAAAGATTTTTCAAAAAAACAGTTTTCAATAAAAAATACTGGATATTCTACATTAAGAAACTTGTATTATATAATTTTTTTATCGGAATTTGTTTTTGTGTTTAATGGTTGGGTTTTAAGTGGTTTGAGGCACTTGTGTTTTGGTATTTAATTCATACGTTTGTGATAAGTTCAGCGTGGAATTCTGAATTAAAAATTATTAAAATTCTATATACATGGGAAAAGGAATCATTGTATTTATATTGATGGTCAATTTGTTTTACAGCCAGAATATAACTTGTTTATATGAATTGAAATTTAAGCCAGATCATCATAAGGATAGTACAACGGTCAATCGATTTTATCTGGATATTTATGGAAAACAGTCTATTTTCAGATCAGAACTGGAGAGGAGATCAGACTCATTAATAACAAAAACGAATTTAGGATTAGGGAGAAATGTATATTTCATTACAGAATTATTTGCTAAAAAAAATTTAGAAACAGGAGATATTCAAAAGGTGATGATTACTCCCATGATGAAAACCCGATTTTTCATAGCTATAGATAAGCTGAACTGGAAAATTGTTGACGAAAAGCAGAAAATTGGGGATCTTTACTGCCAAAAAGCAGAATTAGATTACGGAGGAAGACGTTGGGTAGCCTGGTTTACAGAATCAATAAATCTACAGGAAGGACCTTATATTTTTAATGGTCTACCAGGTTTAATCGTTAAAATATCAGATTCGGATTTAGATTATGATTTTAATCTGATACAGCTTAAAAATGTGAAAAACAGTGATTTTTTTGTTCCCCAAAAAGGAAAGCAGGTCAGTTGGGCTGATTTTCAAAAGATAATGGAAAATTATTATAATGATCCTTTTTATGAAATGAAAAGCAGTGGAATGAAGTATGTAGTGGGAGATGATAAAGGAAATGTTTCTACCTTGAGCCCCGCGGTTATAGTAAAGAAATTTCAAGCTAAGATGAAAAGCTCTGGAAATAATCTAATAGAGCTTGATAAAGCACTAATCTTAAAATAAAAAATAAAAGCCTTAGAGAAAATCTGTAAGGCTTTTGTTTTAAGTTCTGGAAATCCAAATTTTGAAAGATTATTCGTGATTACAATAATTTTCATTGTTATTCAGCGGTGTGTTTATCTACACTCGTAACATTTTCAGGAGTCCATTCTACACGTTTAACGAAATCTTTTTCCCGGACCGGACAGTTTTTGATCTGGCACACCGGGCATGAAATGGTTTTGCAATCATCCATGTGAAAATTGAATTCTATATTTCTCTTGATATTTTTGGCAAGAAGAAGAATTACTTTTTCCATTTCACCATGAGCATCACGAAGGTCATAATACCAGGGAAGGGTGATATGAGCATCAATGTGAAGATTGGCCCCAAACTGCTGGATTTTCATATTGTGTACATCAATCCATTCCGTATGTCTGTTTTCTTCCAGAACTCTGATGACCTGATTGAGGATTTCAGGGTCCTGTTCATCCATAATACCACTTAATGATTTACGGATGATCTTATAGCCTACAAAGATGATATAAAGTCCGAAAATCAAGGCTACTACAGAATCCAGCCAATAGATTTTAGTAAAATAAACGACCACTAAACTGGCTACTACACCAAGAGTGGTGATGGTGTCGGATTGCAGATGTTTTCCGGATGAGATAAGGACCAGAGAATTTTCTCTTTCGCCTTTCCTGATAGAAATATACCCGAGAAGATAATTGACAACCGCCGTAGCTGCGATGATCCATATTCCGAGATCAATCTTGCTTAGGGTTTTCCCCACAATAAGACTGTGAATTCCCTCATAGATAATCATCACCCCTGCAATAGCGATTAAGGCTCCTTCAATCCCAGAAGTAACAAATTCCACTTTCCCGTGGCCGTAAGGATGGTCTTCATCTTTAGGTTTCGCAGCCAGATGAAGGGAATAAAGTCCCATGAATGCACTGATGACATTCACAATACTTTCCATGGCATCGGAGAATACAGCATCGGAATTGGTAAGCTTCCAGGCAATAATCTTTCCGATGAATAGAATGATTCCAAAGATAGCGATGATCTTTTGGAATCCTATTTTATCTTTGTGGGCGTTTTTCCGGGTATTCATATTTGAGTTTGATAAAAAAAAGAATCTCAATTCTGAGACTCTTTTTTATTTTGTTAGTTTATACTAAGTTGTTTGCTACAAGGTATTCTGCGATTTGTACAGCGTTGGTTGCTGCTCCTTTCCTCAGGTTGTCTGCTACGATCCAGAGGTTGAGCGTTTTGGGCTGTGACAGATCCCGTCTGATTCTTCCTACAAAAACTTCATCTTTTCCTTCGGAATACAGAGGCATAGGGTAGTGGTTGTTTTTCACATCATCCATTACGACTACTCCCGGAGTTTCTGATAAGATTTTTCTTACTTCATCCAGCTCGAATTCATTTTCAAATTCAATGTTTACACTTTCAGAGTGACCTCCCTGTACCGGAACCCTTACAGCAGTTGCTGTTAAGTTGAAGGTATCATCTCCTAAAATTTTCTTAGGCTCCTTCATCAGCTTGATCTCTTCTTTTGTGTAGTCATCATCAGCAAATACATCACAGTGTGGCAATGCATTTTTGAAGATCTGGTAAGGATATACTTTAGCAGCAGAATCATCACCGCTGATTTCTCCATTTAATTGGTCAACTGCAGCTTTACCGGTTCCTGTTACAGATTGGTAAGTAGAAACAATTACTCTTTTTAAATCATATTTCTTGTTCAATGGTCCTAGAACCATTACCAACTGAATGGTAGAACAATTCGGGTTTGCAATGATCTTGTCTTCTTTAGTCAATACATCAGCATTGATCTCCGGAACTACCAGTTTTTTATCAGGATCCATTCTCCATGCAGAAGAATTATCGATTACGGTTACTCCTGCTTCTGCAAATAATGGAGCAAACTCAAGAGACGTAGAACCTCCGGCAGAGAAGATCGCAATATCCGGTTTGGCAGCTATAGCGTCCTTCATGCTTACAATCGTAAATTCCTTCTGTTTATACTTCACCTTCTTGCCTACAGATTTTTCGGATGCTACCGGAATTAATTCTGTTACAGGGAAGTTTCTCTCCTCCAAAACTTTCAGCATAACTTGTCCAACCATTCCTGTTGAACCTACTACAGCTACTTTCATTGATTTAATTAAAAATTTTAAGATTAAACTATTTATAAATTATAACGCATAATGTATAATTTCTTTTTCTGTTTTATGTCCCGAAGACTCTTGTCCAAGGGAAAGCAAAAGCAAATAGACCTACCGCGATCAATCCCATAATGGTAATCCCAAGGGAAATGGTATCATTTGATTTTACTTTTTTGTTGATGATGGTCATCAATACTGCTGCGATAAGCATAGAGAATGGATGTTCAACATATTGAAATCTCAATGCTGCGTTTTTCATTACTTCCCCCATGTTTAATCCTTTAGAAAAAGTTGTTACCAGCATGATAATTCCTAATAAGAACTGAACGTGGAAAAAGATCATTGTGAATAAAGTTGTTTTCTTTAAAAACTTATTCACTTTTCCACTGAAACCAAACATGGTAGCCAGAAGTGCAATGATAAATAATGCAACCAAAAGAAGTTCAAGATACCCGAATCCTTTGTGGGCATGCAGCAAAATGTTGTAAAAATCCATAATCCTATTTTTTTGTACACAAAGATAACAAAAATCCCGGCTCAAAGCCGGGATTGA
This sequence comes from Chryseobacterium indologenes, assembly GCA_001013295.1. Classification (GTDB taxonomy): domain Bacteria; phylum Bacteroidota; class Bacteroidia; order Flavobacteriales; family Weeksellaceae; genus Chryseobacterium; species Chryseobacterium indologenes_B. The sequence continues at coordinate 94,731 of LAZY01000033.1, forward strand.
TATTGAGAATATCTAATATTATGATAATTAGAAGTTGAATGATAAGGTTGTAGACCAAGTTCTTCCGAATCCGAAAAATACTCTGTTAGCAGGGTCAATTCCTTTGTACAATGTTGCCTGATAAGCGTCATACTGCTGCTGTGCTGTAACTACGTTACCACCAACTGTAGTATCTTTAAAGTCTCCAAGTTCTTTTTTCTTGATGTTTGTTACACCGTCCTGAATGTAAGTTCCATCAAATAGGTTGTATACGTTAACTCCAAGAGTGAAATATTGGTTTGGATTTTTTAGCTTAAGTTTATAAGATGCACCAATATTGAATAAGTTAAAGTCAGGTAATTTCAGAGCTTCATTTCCTGGTTTAAGGAAGTCGTTCACATTCATTGCTGAATAGATTCTTCCTGTATACTGCCAGTTACCATAGATTCTAAGATCTGTAACCGGAGTTACTGTAAATCCTAATGAAGAAGTTGTTTGTGGGATACTGTTATTGGTACCACCTACTTTTACTTTATCTAAATAAAGAGTAGAGGTGTTAGATCCGTCAGTAAGGATAGGGGTGTTGTCATCCTGGAAGTTAGCCCCACTTGCATTCCCTTTGTATTGGTAATCACCCCAAGAGAACATTCCCTGAAATTCTAAGAATCTGTTTACTCTGTAAGTTGCTTCAACTTCTACACCCTGGTGAAGCTGAGTGATTCCACTGATCTCAGAATACCCTCTGATTCCGTTTCCGAAGTCTACACTTGATCTTCTGAACCATCTGTCTTTCCACTCAGTTCTATATAGGTTAACTTTTGCATTGAAGTTAGCTGTTTTGAATCCATAGCCTAATTCTACAGAGAAGATTTTCTCGTTTGTTAAGCTAGGGTTTACTACTTGCTGGTTACTTGGGTATACTGCACTCATTAAAGGTTGCTTGCTGTAATATCCGATATTGGCAAATACGTTATTGTTGGCATCAATATTATAGTTGGCACCCCCTTTAATGTTATAACCAAAAAGGTTTTTGAATCCTGTTTTTCTGTCAACCTGCTGTCCTTGTTGTGTAGTTCCTGGTTTTACGAAATCATCGATTCTCTGGTATCCCTGGTTAGAAACGGAACCTTGTACATAAGCCGTTAATTTTTCAGTAGAATATTCTACCTGTCCGAAACCACTGTACCATAATACTTCACCATCATTACTGAATGCAACTCTGTCTTCCATTGGAGCGTTGGCACCACCGAAAGGATTCCAAGTTAACTTTTGGTAGTCGTAAGTATTACGAACGATATTATTCGTTGGTAAGTTTTTGTTGGTATTATCTGTGTAACCAGAAGCACCATATAGATTAGAAAGTACCTGATAGTGGTATCCATAGTAGTATCTGTCATCAGTACCAACAGAGAAATTCCAGTTATCGTTGATTTTGTGTTGGAAGTTCATCAAAATACCATACCAGTTGTGAGAGTTCACACTTGAAGTACGTACCAATGTGTTTCCAGCAACTCCTACAGTTGGAGTTACAGCAGCGTTAGCTGCAAAAATTGAGTTGAAGTTATAGTGACCTTCTGCATCAATAAAAGATGGATCAGTAATTGATTTTCCACCAACTTTACCAAGGTTTCTTGCTCCACCACCACGTCCATTAGACATATAGGCAACAGTACTTAAAGTTGATTTGTCACTGATTGTCCAGTCCCAGTTCAACATCATTACCGGCTTGGCATAGTAGTTCATAGCATTGGCTATGTTTGTTCTGTTTCCATCCGGAGATGTATAGTATCCGTAATCAGAGTTGTATGGTCTGTAAGGACTTCCATCGTGATCAGGGTTGTATTTGATGTAGTTGTTGATAGTTGGTGCGTAAGATCTCTGATCATGCCACTGTGGAGAAGAAGTCATCATAAACTGTAAGTTATGCTTCTTATTTGGCTGATAACCTAACGCAAAGAAATAAGTATATGATTCGTAATCTGTATTTTGTACGTATGTAGCGCCAGCCTGTCTTGCCATTAAGAATGAAGCAGCCCATCCGTTTGCAGATTTACCAGTGTTATAAGCAAATGAAGTTTTTAAGAAATCGTTATTACCGATACCCAATCTAATAGCTCCACCTTGTTTCATATCAGCAGAACGAGTAAGGAAGTTCATTGTACCCCCAACAGAAGCAATAGCTAACTTAGAAGAACCAAGTCCTCTTTGTACCTGCATTGTACTTGTTACATCTGATAGTCCAGTCCAGTTTGACATGTATACAGTACCACCTTCCATGTCATTAACAGGCATACCGTTTACCATTACTGCAATGTTTCTGGATTCAAAACCACGCATAGTAATTTGCGAATCTCCGAAACCACCCCCCCCTTTTGTAGCATATACAGAAGGTGTTGTGTTCAATAGTTCAACAAGCTCCTGGTTTCCTTGTCTTTCAAGGATTTGAGCTGCTTTGATTGTAGAGACTGCCACTGGTGTCTTTCTATCTTTAGCGATATCAGTTACACCTTTTAGGATTACCTCTTCAATGTCTTTAGACTTAGCTTTAACCGTGTCTTGAGTTTGTTGAGCATAATAGATACTAGCTGTAGATAAAGTAATTACTGCAGTTAGCATCGTTTTGTTGATTAATTTCATAATCGTTAGTAATAATTAGATTTAATTTTCTGCAAAATTCGCAAAATATATTTTAACTATTATTAACTCAATGTTAATTTTTAATCAGTCTTAATAACGTTAATCTTTTGATTGTCAGTGAAATGGCGAAAAAACGAATTTTTGTATGAAAAAAGTCATGTTATTGAGTTTTTAACAAAGTGGGGGTGTTTTTATTAAAAATATAATGCTATTTCACTGCTTTGAGACTCAAATCGATATTCTCAGCCGAGTGTGTAAGGGCTCCCACAGAGATGTAGGTCACTCCTGTAGAGGCAATTTCTTTCAGCATGTCACGGGTGATTCCTCCTGAAGCTTCAGATTCGCATGAACCGTTGATCATCGCTACGGCCTGCTTCATCGTTTTTACATCCATATTATCCAGCATAATTCTGTCTACTTTGGCGTTGATGGCTTCCTGAACTTCCTCCAGATTTCTGGTTTCTACTTCTATTTTTAACTTTTTTTTGTTCTTCTTAACATAGTCCTTTGCCATTTTCACGGCGTTGGTAATGCTTCCGTTGTAGTCAATATGGTTATCTTTCAACATGATCATATCATAAAGACCATATCTGTGGTTGGTTCCGCCCCCTATGGCTACCGCCCATTTTTCACATACCCTGAAGTTAGGGGTTGTTTTTCTTGTATCTAATAGTTTGGTTTTTGTACCGACCAATCTTGAATCCCAGTCATGGGTAAGAGTCGCAATCCCGCTCATTCTCTGCATACAGTTGAGAACAAGTCTTTCTGTAGAAAGAATAGATCTGGCACTTCCGGTTACGATAAGAGCAATATCTCCGATTTTTGCCGTGTCACCGTCTTTCAGGAATCTTTCTATCTTTAAGTTTTTATCAAAAGTTTTGAAAATAATCTCAGCAAGCTCTACACCCGCAAGAATACAGTCCTGCTTTACCAAAAGCTTGGCACTTTGCTCAAGATCCTCCGGAATGGTAGAAAGCGTAGAGTGATCTCCATCCTGAATATCTTCTTCCAGCGCATTTTTGATGAATGTTTTTAATACTTTATCAGTTACGTAGCTTGGTCTTTTCATTTTTTATATTTTTAATAGTATCTGGATAAACCTTTCCCAAATAATAGGTCGTGAACAATGAACATAATAAGGATCTCGTGTTTCCGGGCTTCGATTCTCTCAAATTCAATTTGATCTTTAATGGATGTGTTTTCCTGATTAAAGCCCCGGAATTCCAGAACTTCTATGGTGGTTCTGCCGGCACTTTTGGTATAGAAATCCCATTTAAAATCTCCCCAGTCAAATTCCTGGGTAAAATAACGGATTTTATTTTTATTGAAACTCAGGATGGGGTAGGTAGGGTTATTGACATCATAATAAGTCAAGGATAAACTGTTGTCCTTAATAAAATGATCGAGATCCAGATCCACCGGTTTATTGGTGATTCTGCTTCTTGAAATTCTCAAAACATTGCAGATGATTCTTAAAATCAAGGGATATCTGGATTTGGAAACTACATATTTCTTTAATGCGATCGTGCCAAGATAGCCTGTTACAAATGATAAGCCCGCCGCAAAAATCAGTAATGTTATTTCCCAGGAGTTATTAGGATGTGTTCTGGGACCCAAAATGATGAAGAGTGCCACTAATGCAAGAATAGGAATAATTACCCTTCCTGAATAGTAGAGCACATTGACCATTGTAATGATATTTACATTTGAAATCTTCATCAGAACCTCAGATCAAAGCTTTTATGCTAAATCTTTATTGTAAAACGCTCCTTTATTTTCTGTCATCTCCATAGATTGGGTAATGATGAGGTGTGCCACGGTCGTCAGGTTTCTTAGTTCTGACAGCTGTGGAGAAAGAATAGAGTAGTGATAGATCTCGTTTACGGCTGCTGCAATTTCCTGATGTTTCTGTAATGCCATATTCAGACGTCTGTTGCTTCTTACGATTCCTACAAGATCACTCATCATTTCCTGAAGCTGTTTCCTCAGGTAGCTGACGATAACCATTTCATCCATAATCTTCATTCCTTCTTCATTCCATTCCGGAACGGCTTTCAGATCATCAAAATTGAAATTATTTTCGTTCAGAAGTTCTACTGTTTTCATAGCAGCATTGTGACCGAATACCAGACCTTCAAGCAAAGAGTTTGAAGCAAGTCTGTTCGCACCATGCAATCCGGAATTGGTACATTCACCCACGGCAAAAAGATTTTTAATAGAAGATTGTCCGTCTCTGTCTACTTCAATTCCTCCCATTAAGTAATGGCATGCTGGAACAACAGGGATCAATTGGGTGAAAGGATCAATACCTTCGTCTTTACATTTTTTATAGATATTCGGGAAGTGCTCCAGGAATTTTTCATGATTCATTTCCTTGCAATCTAAGCCTACAAATTCATCACCGGTAATTTTCATTTCGGCGTCTATCGCTCTTGCGACAATATCTCTTGATGCAAGTTCTTCACGCTCATCATACTTATGCATGAATTTTTCACCTCTTTTGGTTCTTAATTTCGCCCCGTCTCCACGTACCGCTTCTGAAATTAAAAACAACATACCATCCATTTTGCTATACAAAGCTGTAGGGTGAAACTGGTAATACTGCATATTGGAAACCTTTCCTTTGGCACGGGCTACGAAAGCAATTCCGTCTCCTGTGGCAATAGTTGGGTTGGTTGTATTTTTATAAACATGTCCGGCACCTCCTGTGGCTGCCAATGTTATTTTAGACGTAATTTTTTTGATTGTTTTGGATTTTTCATCCAGAATATAAGCTCCGTAGCAGTGGATGTCCCCTTCGTTCAGTTCCTTGCCGGGAACGTGGTGCTGGGTGATAATATCGATCACATAATGATGATCCAGAATTTCAATGTTCGGACTGCTGTTGGCGGTTTCAAGCAAAGCTCTTTCAATTTCAAAACCGGTGATGTCTTTATGATGAACGATCCTGTTTTCTGTATGGCCACCTTCTCTTCCCAAAGCAAATTTACCGTTCTTCATATCGAACTGGGCTCCCCATTCTACAATCTCATTGAATCTTGCAGGAGCTTCTTTTACCACCATTTCTACAACGTCACGCTGGTTTTCTCCATCTCCGGCACGCATGGTGTCTTCGATATGTTTTTCGAAATTGTCTTTCTGGAAATCCGTGACTACAGCGAGCCCGCCCTGAGCATATTTGGTGTTACTTTCGTCTTCATCAGATTTTGTTACAATGATGATTTTGGCATCAGGGTGCTGTTCAGACACTTTAATGGCATAGGAAAGTCCGGAAATGCCGGAACCAATTACTAATACATCCGCTTTTATCATATGCTTGCTTTAGGTACAATCGTTTAATTAAATAAATTTAAACAATTTTTCGTTTGGTTTTCTTACTTTTTTCATGTGCTGGAAGGGATCTTCCTCAGAGCGGTAGCCTAAAGCGAGGGTAACGGTTACTTTTTCTGTTTCGGGATTGATGTTCAGAATCTCTTCTATGACATCCTGCCTGAATCCTTCCATTGGGCATGAATCTATATTTTCTATGGCAGCAGCATACATCAGATTGGCTAATACGATATAAGACTGTTTTTCTGCCCAGTTGAAAATCTCATCCTGTGTTTTTTGATGAATATGCTGGCTTATACTGTTTTTGAATGGGTCCAGCGTTTCAAGAGGAACTTCTCTTACTTCCGAAATATGCTTAAAATACCCACGAATATAGCTTTCCTCAATGGTTTTCTTTGAGATGATAACGATCAGATGGGAACAAGTGGATACCTGAGAAGGGTTATAAAAAGCAGGAATCATTTTCTGCTTCATTTCTTCACTTTCAACAATCACAATTTTGTACGGCTGAAGTCCCTGTGAACTGGCAGATAATTTTCCTGACTCAAGAATATTATGAAGAGTTTCCTGAGGAATAATTTGATGATTAAATTTCTTTACAGAATATCTTCTGCTTAAAGCTTCCAAATAATTCATAGCACAAATTTAAGCATTGAATATGAATAAAGAGCCTTTAAAATGAAATATCTCGGGCTGGATTATACAAAAAAATCACCCCGCCAGCCGAAGTGATTTCTGTAATGAAATATGGAATGTATGGTTAATCTCTGTTCTTTACAACGATCCAGCCTGAGAACTGTATCGGGGTGCTGTTTCTGTTATTCTCGTTCCATGAAACAGAATACCAGTAATTGCCTGTAGGAACTTTTCTGTTGGTATTGTTAGTTCCTTTCCATTTGTAGCCATTGCTTTTATCTGCCTGGAATATTTTGTAGCCATACCTGTCGAAGATTCCTATCTCAAGATTCTTTTTACCGGCCAATGCAGAATAGTCAACAAAATCATTGATTCCATCATCATTCGGGGTAATCACATTGATCAGGTTAGGAACAGTGATGTTGATTTCGATAGGAGCACAATTGTAGCTGTCTTTTACAAATATTTTAGCTTCGCCTCTTGCTACATTGGTGAATGTATTCGAGTCCTGCCAGTTTACATTATCCATAGAATACTGATAAGGTGGAGTTCCGCCGTTGACATTTACTGTTACAGTGTTGCCTGATATGTCAATATTGGTTATTACCGGATTTTCGGCAGGATATACCGTTACGGTCTGCAATGCTGTACATTCTCCGGTCTTCAGTTTTACCCAATAGGTTCCTACTCCTACATTTTGGATAGATTGAGTTGTGGCTCCGGTACTCCATAAGTAGCTTTTGAAGCCGGCTCCTGCATCTAATGTAGTTTTACTTTCTATACAGATCGTTTTATCGATAAGTATTCTGGATAATACCGGCTGGATTACTGTAAGAGTAACTTTTGCGATTGCATAACAGTTATTTCCGTTGAATACTTTTATATAAGCTACCCCGTTAGGAGCAATATAAGCTGCCGGAGTAGAGATCTCGTTAGTTCCGTTGATGGCGTCAGTTAAAGAAGGGTAGTATTTCTTAATGGTTCCATTCTGGGAAACAACGGCTCCTGTTAGATTAAACGATGCTACTGATGGATTGCTTTCAATAAAGCAGGATTTTATTTCGGTGTCATTGACGGTGACTACCGGATAAATGTTCAGGGTTATTTTTGCGGTACTTACACATCCCTGAGCAGTTGTAACTTTTACATAGATTGTTGCTGCCCCCGATGCGTAATTGTAAGGGGTCGTGATCTGGTTTGTTCCGTTGTTCAGATCGTAAAGAGTAGGATAGAATTCTTTGGTTACCCCTGTAAGTGTTGTGACAGTAGCAGAATTAAGATCAAATGTCCCCGTTCCTGCATTGTTGTTATTACAGGCGGTGAGGCTTGCATTGGTTGCTGCGAATGGAGTAGGGTTGAGCTTGATGATCCCGTCGCCGTTGTCGCAAAGAGTTGATGTAGGATCTTTGATGACTACTTTGATGGTGGTATTTCCTGAATATTGAAAACTTGTTGGGTTGGCAATAGGAGTAGAGCTTCCCAATACATAATAGGTGAAGATATAATTTCCAGGATTATTAACAAATTGAGAAGCAAAAGAAGTAAGGTCTACAACTCCGGTTCCGGTGGCAGGATTTGTACACACAAACGGAGTAATAGTCGCATTTAAAATAGGAACTTTGTCTACAAATACCTTTGCATTCTTTATCGAGTGTCTTGCGCTGGCCCCTCCCGTTGCTGCAGAAAAACCAAAGTATCCCTGAGACATTCCCACTGCGCCTCCAGAAGGGGCAAAAGATTGATCAACGATCAATATTCCGTCTATCTTTACTTTGATGATCCAGTTTGTTGGGTTAGAAAGATCGGTTTCCCCATTTACTTCTACGTGTCTGAATGTATCTCCAACAAATGGTTGAGTAGAATTAAGGTCCGGAGAATGGAATGTACTTCCCGGGGTATTGTTGAATTCAATATTGTTTCCTGCTGTATTGTTGGTACCATACAGGATGTGTACTTTGCTCATCTGACCTTCGGTAGTATTGTTGAAAATATCAAATCCTACCATTAATCCTGAGGCGTTAGCAGGAATCCCTAATCCACCTCCTGATACGAAACCTGTTGGAGGATTGGCAAGGTACCAGAATGTAAAGCCGTCTCCTCTGCCGAATTGGGTCGTTCCGTTTCCGTCAATTCTGAAATCGAATTCCACTTTCCATTTGTCACAATAGCTCAAAGTGATAGGGGTGGATAGTTTTATGGCTCCGTATCTGCTCGTCTGATCTGTGGTAAGTCTTATAAAGTCTGTACTTACTATAGCATCGGAAACAAGATCCCAGCCTGTTGTGTTGACTGGATTTCCAGCGAGCTGATAGGTTTGGGAAAATGATTTTCCGGGTAAGCAGAGTAGGACAGCAAGTAAAAAAATGAGTATATGTTTTTTCATAGTGGTTGATTGTGATGTTAATTATTTTACGAGTTACTACATTTTATATTTGTAAATATTTGATTAATAATAAATTGGTGGAAATTATTTTTATGAACTATGATCGATGGAAGCGATAGTTATTTTTATCCCATCAAAAACATATTTGTTTTTAACATCAAAACTACCCCATGTAAAGAGGTAGTTTTGGTGTAAAGTGTTTATTCTCTGTTTTTTACAAGTACCCAGCCAGAATATTTGGTTTCGGTATTGTTTTTATTGTCTTCATTCCATGAGATCGTGTACCAATAAGTTCCTGTATGTACTTTTTTGCCTGAAGAGGTCCCGTCCCATATGAAGTTTCTCATTCTGTTCGCTTCATAAAGCTTGTTCCCGTATCGGTCATACACAATGAATATCAGGTTTTTCTTATAAGCTAAAGCAGAATAATCGATAACGTCATTCACGTTGTCTCCATTAGGCGTGATCGCATTGATCAGGTTAGGGACAGTGATCTGAACTTCAACAGGAGGACAGTTGTAAAAATCTTTTACAAAAACCCTGACCTCTCCTCTTGCAAGGCCAGTAAATATATTGGAAGTCTGCCAGTTGTGACCATCCAGAGAGTACTGGTAAGGAGGAGTTCCTCCGGATACATTTACTGTAATGGTATTGTTGTCAATATCAATGCTTGAGATCACAGGGTTAGGTGAAGCATTTACTTTTACAGTCTGAGTAGTAATACAATTTCCTGTTTTAAGCTTTACCCAATATAAACCAACTCCTACATCTTTAATAGAGGGTGTAGTCGCTCCGGTACTCCATTCATAGCCATCAAAACCAGGTCCTGCATCAAGATCGGTCTTGTCTCCGATGCATATTGTTTTATCTTTCAGAATAGAGGATGGAGTAGGTGGAAGAACGATGAGGTTGATTTTGGCAATGGCAAAACATCCGTTAGTGTCCGTTACTTTTGCATATACAGAAGTGCTTGTTGAAAGGTATTGCAGGAAGTTGACAATTTCATTGGTTCCGTCTAATGCATTGTTAATGGTCGTATAATATTTTTTGGTGGCTCCTGTAAGAGAAGTGACATCAGCAGTAGTCAAATTAAATACTGCGCTGGTAATATTGTTTTCAATAAAACAAGATCTGAGAGTTGCTTCCTTAACGGAAGTGTCCGGATAAAAAGCCAGTGTGATTTTGGCATTGCCGGTACATCCCTGTGGAGTGGTTACTTTTACATACACGACTCCCGGTGCAGACAGGTAGGTGTTTGGATTCAGAATTTCGTTGGTGCCTGCATTCAGATCAGTAAGTGTTTTGTAGTATTTTTTTTCAACTCCCGGAACGGTGGTTACACTGGCGGCATTCAGATTGAATATTGCCGTTCCTATTTTATTATTGTTGCATTCTGTCAGAGTTTTGTCTTGTGCCACAAAAGGAGCCAGAACAAGCTGGATCTTGGCGTCAGGATTATCACACAGAACCCCTGCGTTGTCCTTGACGACTACCGTAACCGTTGTGTTGGCATTAAATTGATAATTTGTAGGATTGGAAATAGGTGTGGAGCTTCCAAAAGGGTAATACGTAAAAGTATAGCCGGATGTATTGCTTACAAACTGAGAATTAAATGTCGTCAGATTGACACTTCCATATCCGGTAGATGGATTGGGGCAAAAAGATTGAGTTGCCGAATCTTTTAAAATAGGAACCTTATCCGTATAAATTTTTACATTTTTAATGGAGTGTCTTGATCTCGCTCCACCTGTAGATGCGGAAAATCCGAAATATCCTACTGTCATTGCAGCAGCGGTTCCTGAAGGAGCAAAAGACTGGTTGCAGATGAGATTTCCGTCAATAGTAATTTTTACAATCCAGTTGGTGGGCGCTGCAGGATCAACCTGAGCCGTAACTTCTACATGTTTATAGGTGGTCCCCTGAAAAGGCTGTGTGGTATTAAGATCAGGAGAATGGAATGAGCTGTTGGGAACATTGAAAAACTCAACATTGTTGGTGTCTGTTGTGTTCTGAACCTGTCCGTAAGCCACATGCACCTTACTCATGGTGGCGGCAGTAGTATTGTTATAGGTATCGAATCCTACAATAAAACCAACCGCATTTTGAGAAACTCCAAGACCTGAGCCGAGTACACTCGCAACTGGTGGATTGGCCAGGTACCAGAAGGCAATACCGTCACCATTGGAAGTTTGGTTGGAATCCATTCTGAAGTCAAATTCAACTCTCCATTTGTCGCAATATTTTAAATTGATAGGGTCATTCAGCCTGATGGAACCCGATTGGTTGTTGGTATCTGGGGTGAGCTGAATAAAATCCGTATTTACTTGTGTGGGCGACACCATTGTCCATCCGGTGGTGTTTACCGGGTTTCCGGCAAGCTGATAAGTCTGGGCAAAGGACTTTCCCGCGATACACAATAAAAGAACGGAAAAATAAAACAGTAATTTTTTATTCATTTAACTGGGACTTAGATTAATAAGTAAAGATATTAAATCCCAATCAATAAATATGTATTTAATGTTAATTTTGCTAAAAATTTCAATTATTATTCAAATAATTATATTTCTTATGATAGAATAATGAATATAGTTTGTGGAATTGTATGTTTGTGTTAATAGTATTAAAAAAGAGAATTGCTGTCAAGTCCTTCAAAATAGCTGTCGATTTCAAGATCCGGAGAGGCAGCGGCAGCTACGGCAAGTTTGTCACAGAGTTCGTTTTCAAAATGTCCTGCATGTCCCTTTATCCAATGCATTTTAGGGGTGTGTTTGTTGTATAGCTCAACAAATTTTTTCCAAAGATCCGGGTTCTTTACATTTTTCCATCCTCTTTTGATCCATCCGGCGATCCACTTTTGATTGATCGCGTCAGATACATATTTGCTGTCTGTATAGACATGGATCTCATTGTCTGTAGATTTCAGTTTTTCCAATGCCGTAATGACAGCTAGGAGTTCCATCCTGTTGTTGGTGGTTTTTCGGAAGCCTTTGGAAAATGTTTTCTGATAGTTTTTTTCAGGAACACGCATGAGAATTCCATATCCGCCTTTTCCGGGATTTCCGCTGCAAGCTCCGTCTGTATAAATGTTGATCCTCAAATCTGTTTGGGTAAAAGGGTGTTATTTATTTTAAATGAAAAGAAGTTATGGTTTTAAGAAAATTCCGCTCTCATAATTTAAAATGGAAAATCATCATCATCGTCAAAATCATTCATGGATGAACCTGAAAGTTTTGAACTGTCCGGAAGGTCAAATGCTGCACCTGGCTGAATGGTCGTCTTGATCTTGTCGAATCCGCTCGGTTCACCAAAGTTGTATCCACCACCTCCTGAACCTCCATCCAACGCGGCTTCAATATCCCCGAATTTTGCAAAGTGTTTCAAGAAAGATAATCTTACGTCAGCTGTAGCACCATTCCTGTGCTTGGCAATGATGAGCTCGGCTTGGTTTTCGGTAGAAGTTTCCTGTCCTTCTTCGTCATTATCCCAAACAGTAATTTTATAGTATTCCGGTCTGAAGATGAAAGATACAATATCCGCATCCTGCTCAATCGCTCCGGATTCCCTAAGGTCGGACAACTGAGGTCTTTTTCCCGGACGGGTTTCCACACTTCTGGAAAGCTGGGAAAGAGCAATTACCGGAACGTTAAGTTCTTTAGCAATGGCTTTTAATGAACGTGAAATCATAGAGATCTCCTGTTCACGGTTTCCAACCCCTTTTCCGCCTCCACCTGCTGTCATCAGCTGAAGGTAGTCGACCATGATCAGTCTTACCCCATGCTGCATTACCAGTCTTCGGCATTTGGCACGGAAGTCGAATATCGAAAGGGAAGGTGTTTCGTCAATATATAAAGGAGCATTTTCTAATTCCGATACGTTGGAAAAAAGTCTTTGCCATTCTTCGTCGTCCAAGGTACCTTTTCGTAATTTTTCGGACGAGATTCTTGTTTCAGAAGCAATCATCCTGGTGATAAGCTGTACAGACGCCATCTCGAGAGAGAATAAAGCCATAGGGATTTTGTGACCCACAGCAATATTTCTTGCCATGGAAAGAAGGAATGCTGTTTTACCCATCGCCGGACGGGCTGCAATAATGATGAGGTCGGAATTCTGCCAGCCTCCCGTTTCCTTATCCACATCTCTGAATCCTGAAGGTACCCCGGAAAGTCCCTGCTTATCCTTTAGAGATTTAATCGTATCGATGGCCTGTTTTACCAATGAGTTGGCGGTATCGAATCCCTTCTTAATCGTTCCGTTGGTGATTTCGAAGAAAGATTGCTCTGCCTTATCCAATAGTTCAAATACATCTGTCGATTCCTTATACGAAGAATCGATTACATTGGCAGAAACATTAATCAGGCTTCTTAAAATATATTTTTCAAGAATGACACGTACATGATATTCAATGTGGGCAGATGAACTTACTCCCATGGTAAGGTCAATGATATAATGATCACCTCCAGCCTGACTCAGTTTATCTTCTTTTTTCAGTTCCTGGATGATTGTCATAAGATCTACAGGATGGTTACCTTCATAAAGCTTTAAGATGGTAGAAAAGATAATCTGGTGTCTGGGATCATAAAATACTTCCGAAGTAAGGAGGTCAATAGAGTGGTCCAGACCTTTTTTATCAATTAAAAAAGTTCCGATTACAAGCCTTTCGAAATCCACTGCATTGGGAGGCATTTTTCCATCCGCAATAGACAATTCTTTTGCAAAGTTTCCGTGTGTCAGGGATGATAATGTTTCTTTCTGCGCCATGGTGCAAAGATAGTTTATTTAAAAAATATTTAAAAAATAGTATTCAACAAATTATTAGGAGTCTTTCGGAAAGTCCTGTAAACAGGAGGTTGGTGTTGTTGATAAAAAAACACCCCGTATAGAGGTGGTTTTTAAAATGATACAAAAAAATAGTCTTAGTTCTTATTGTTTGTATAGAATGTAAAATTGGGCTCCCGTCAATAGACATTATATTTTTAAAAAGAAAAAAGCCGCTGAATAGCGGCTTTTAGTATGATGAGAGGTTATTCTCTGTTTTTTACAACGATCCAACCTGAGAATTTGAATGGAGTATTCTTTTTATCATTCTCATTCCATGTTACGGTATACCAGTAAGTACCTGTTGGTATGTTTTTACCGGCTATTTTTCCGTCCCATTTATAACCGTTGGTTTTGTCTCCCTGGTGGATTTTTGTTCCATATCGGTCAAAGATAGTCAATACCAGATTTTGTTTGTCTGCGATTGCGGAATAATCAACCACATCATTCACGCCATCACCATTTGGAGTGATCAGGTTGATCAGGTTAGGAACAACTACGGTCACTGCAATAGGTTCGCAGTCGTAAGCATCTTTTACATATACTTTGTAAGTACCTCTGGCGATATTATTGAATACATTAGAAGGCTGCCAAATAATTTTGTCTAAAGAGTATTGGTAATCAGGAGTTCCTCCTATAACGTTTACAGTAAGTGTCGTGTTGGTAACGTCGATGTTCGTTACAACAGGCTGTTCAGAAGGATATACTGTTACTTTCTGAGTGGCAACACATTCTCCTGTTTTTAGTTTTACCCAGTACGTTCCTACTCCTACATTCTGAATAGACTGTGTTGTAGCTCCAGTACTCCATTCGTAACTCTTGAATCCTGGTCCTGCATCCAGAGTAGTAGTGTCTTCTATACAAATAATTTTGTCTACAAGAACGCTTGATGTTACTGGAGCAATTACTGTTAGATTTATTTTTACAATAACATAACATCCTCTATTGTCGGTTACCCTTACGTATACTACACCGGTTGGAGCGATATATGTTTTTGGAGTTAAAATTTCATTGGTGCCATCTTTAGCATCCGTTAATGAAGGGAAATATCTTTTAGTCGTTGTTGCCGTTGGTGAAGTAACAGCAGCATTGGTAAGATTGAATAATCCTGTAGAAGGATTAGATTCTATAAAGCACGCTCTTATGTCAGCGTCTGTTGCAATTACCTGTCCATAGAATTTTAGGGTAATCTCTGCAATATCGCTACATCCGAAAGGAGAAGTTACTTTTGCATAAATTTTTCCTTCAGCAGAAACAAACTGATAGATATTGGTGATTTCATTGATTCCGTTATTCAGATCATAAAGCGTGTAATAAAACTTCTTGGTAGCCGTAGGGTCTGCAATAATATCAGCTGTGCTGAGATCGTAGGTTGCTGTTCCTGCATTATTGTTATTACACATCGTTAATGTAACGTTCGTGGCTTTAATTTTTCCGTCTTTAAACTTGAATTTACCCGTCTGTTTACACTTGTTGATAGGGTTATTAGGATTGGTAGGGTCGGTGTAGCTTATACTGTAATAATAAATACCCGTTGTTGTTACTGTTTGAGGAACAGTGATAGGGTTGTTGGATGTTAAGGCATCATTCTGACTTGTATGATAAGTAACGGTAAAGTTAGGGTTGCCATTAATTATCCCTGCTGATAATGATGAAAAGTCAAAAGAAGCAGGATTTGAACAGATGATTACCTCTCTTGGGTCCTGTGGATTAGCCGCCGGTTGCCCTGGTGGGTTGAAAGGGTGTGGTTGTACGTTAGGATCCGTGAATGGTGAAGATAGAGAAGCGGTTCCGCCCCATGCCAGTCTGAATCCGTTCGCAGATTCACTCCAGTTGTTTACACAAAGGTAATACGTTTCACCTGGTAATACATCAATATATTTCGCCCATTTGTCTCCGGAAGCCGGGTCGCATAGAACGGTAGTGGTCATGTTTAGACCAGTATTTCCTTTTTTGGATGAAAAGGATCCTCGAAGTGGTGTTCCTCTGTTAGCACAGGTTTTATTAGGGCCATATACTGAGAAATCATAGTCATCTTTTACCTGGTCATTTGGGATGATCTCGAAAGTAAGAGTTCCTGCGGTTGCAATGGTGAAAGTATACCATACTGAATATTTTTCGTCAGATAGACATCCGCCCATATTTTCCAGGGTGTTACCGTAGCCGTTCGGAGTATATGAAATGTCTGAGTTACCACAAACAGCCATAGCCGTTGCACAGTCGGACTGGGCATAGAAAATATGCGAAAATATAAGTAGAAAAACAAGTAGTGTTTTTTTCATAGGAGGAGATTTAAAAAACATATGTTAAAACGATGATGTCTGAAAGAATACTGATCATGTTTGTGATTTCCTGAAGTATAATGAATATACTATTGGAATACATTATACAAAACCATTGTGTATTCTTTCGTTTTTATTGATTAACTAATTGCTTTCCCCAGCTTGGAGAACCGGATGAAAGATCAGTAGCATTAAATTCATTTATGGCTTTCGAGTGAAACTCTACGGCTTCAGCTTTCTTGCTGGAAAGGGCTGCTATTTCAGCTTTCAAAAAGGTAAGCCTTGGATTGTTCTTTAGCTGAGAAGCTGCTTTTGTTGCATACTCATTGGCTGTTTTCAAATCCTTCTGATAATCCGTAGAAGTTACCGTTCTGATTCTTTGGGCATAAATAAGTCCTAGAAGAGTGTTGATTTCTCCATTGTTTTTGTCAGAAGCAAGTGCCTGGGTAGCCAGTTTTTTTGCAAGGTTATTCGACTCAGCCATGGGGCGGTCTGTCGTGTACTGTAATAAGTACTGAGTCTTAAGGTACATAGCTACTGCTGCATAATAATCAGCTTTCCACTTTTCTGAAGTTTTAGCTTCGGAAAACACCTTGAAAAGAGTATCATAGTCACCGTCTGTTTTAGCATTGTTGAACTGCTGTACAGACTGCTGTAAAGCCTGATCTGAAAAAGTCTGGGCACTTGCCCAAAAACCGGTCACGAAAAAGCTTAAAATAAATAAAAGTTTATTCATAAAGGGGATATTTGTAGCAAATATATGAAATTATTAACGTTAAATTGAATGTTTTATGATCTATTTAATGAAAGTACTGAATTGTTTTTTAATATGGTATTTTTTTATTTAACTCTAATTATATGGTATTGTAAATGGATAGGGTGTTTGGGTGAATATTTTAAATGAAATACAGGAAAAAAAAATTAAAAAACTGATATAAAATTAAAATCAGGATAGAATGCTTTCTATCCTGATTTTAAGTATTTCGAATTTTGCTTTCAATAGTGCTTTTTGAAAGTATTTGGTATATAATGGTTTAGTATTGCATTTTTCTTAATTTAGGATTGGTGCTTCCTACAAGAAGCGCAACGAGAACAGTCATGCATCCTCCAAATACGACAGAAGGTACTACTCCCATGAGTCTCGCCATTCCGCCGCTTTCAAATTGCCCCATTTCGTTGCTGGACATGATGAAGATCGAGTTGACGCTGAGAACACGTCCTCTTATATGATCCGGAGTTTTAAGCTGTACAATTGTTCCTCTGATCACGACTGAAATTCCGTCAAGCATTCCGCTCATGACAAGGAAAATAAAAGAGAGCCAGTATAATTTTGAAAGCCCGAATCCAATGATGCAGAGTCCGAATCCGGTCACTACGGCAAGAAGTATTTTTCCCTGATTTTTTCTAAGCGGAACAATAGAAAGAATGGTGATGATGAACATGGCTCCTATGTCTGAGGCGGCATTCAGAAGTCCGAATCCTTCGGCTCCCGAGTTGAGAATATCCGTAGCAAATACCGGAATCATGGCAACAGCTCCTCCGAAAAGTACAGCAAACATATCAAGGCACAGCGCTCCTAAAATCTCTTTGGTTTTAAAAATATAAGAAATCCCTTCACGCATACTTTCCACAACATTTACCATTTCCTTTTTATGCTCGGAATGTTGTTTCTTAAGCTGCCAGAAAAACAAGGAAGCGAGAAATATTAAGGATAAAATCACTACTAATGTCCATTTTACCCCAACATATCCGATAAGAAGACCACCTATGGCATGGCCGCATACCGAAGAGATCAGGAACGTTGCCTGGTTCAGGGTAATAGCATTCGGAAGATTTTCTTTTTTTACAATCTTAGGGATCATTGATGGTACAATAGGCCCGATAAAAGCTCTGGCAATCCCTGTTAAAAATATAACTCCATAAATGAAATATGTAATCTGGTATCCTGTAAAATGCATTTCTACATTCAGGAATGCGGGAATCAGAAGAAGCCCGATCAGGAAAATATAGGCGTAATTGCAAATAAGCAGTAGTCTCTTTTTTTCGTTCATATCAATGACATGTCCGGCATACAATGCGCAGCTTACAGCAGGAATTACCTCTGAAAATCCGATAAGACCTATCGAAAAAGGATCTTTTGTCAATTGATACACCCACCATCCTAATAACGTGGCCAGCATTCTGAAAGCTAAAACAATAAAAAATCTCCCGGTAAGAAGATTTCTGAACTCAACATTTTGTAATGTTTGTAACGGGGTTAAGGAAATCATGAACAAAAATAGCCCTAAAAATTTATTTAGGGCTATTCATATGTTGATTTTTAAAAGATATATTAAATATACCTTAAAAGATAAAATCTATTTTAGTCAGCTCTTGATGAACTGATCACGATTGCAGCAACACCCGCAGCTCCAATGATCGTGGCTCCGGTAGCTATTCTTGCTTTTCTGCTGTCTTTTACAGCGGCTACTTTAGATTTAGGAATGATTACTTCTGTACTGTCCTTCTTGCCTGCTGTTCCTACAAGGTTGTCTCCAACAATGTTTCGGAAGAATATTTTCTGTTTTGGTGATCCGTCTCTCATGGTAACCTTATACATTTTTCCGGCTTCCAAGTTAGAGTAATTGTTTTTTGAAACATCCTCGCTGTATTTTGTAGTGGCACAAGAGGTAATAACAAATAAAGACGTTAATAGTGATGATTTCAACAGTACAGGTGCTTTCATTATTTTCTTTTAGTTTTTCAAATTTATAATTTTTTTCGAATATACGTTTTTGGAATTGAAAAAATGTGATTAAAGTTTGTAAACTTCTAACAAATCTGCAATTTTTCTGTCATTGGCCAATCTTGGGATCTTATTTTGTCCTCCCAGTTTCCCTTGAGACTTGGCATATTCCTGAAACGCATTTTTCGTTAGTTTTATTATCTGCAGCTTCTGGAGAATATTTCCAGAGATCAGGTCGTCATAATAGGTGTTTCTGGCTCTGAGCTGCTGATCCAGCTCGTTTCTGAATAATTCAGAATCTGCCGGTTCCTTTTCAAATTCGATCAGCCATTCGTGGTACGGGAGCCCTTCTTCAGGATTCACCTGTGGAGCAAGATGGAATTCCGTAATCTGTGCAGGA
This sequence comes from Chryseobacterium indologenes, assembly GCA_001013295.1. Classification (GTDB taxonomy): domain Bacteria; phylum Bacteroidota; class Bacteroidia; order Flavobacteriales; family Weeksellaceae; genus Chryseobacterium; species Chryseobacterium indologenes_B. The sequence continues at coordinate 113,918 of LAZY01000033.1, forward strand.
TACTTTTCAAGCGTTGCCTTCATAGCTTCTTCCACTTCAAAAGCGATCACATGCTCCCCAAAAGCCGAAGTGAAATGTTTCGTTCTGCCACTTACCAAGACCCTGTATGGATCTTTGCTGATAAACCTCACAACATCCCCGATGGAATAGGCCCATAACCCTGAATTGGTAGTAAGGATCAGTGCATAATCTTTATTAAGCTCAATTTCCTTTAAAGTTAATCTTCTGGCTCCAGGCTTCCCATAGTCTTCCAGTGGAATGAATTCGTAAAAAATTCCATGATTGGTCAATAATAAGAGTCCTTCTTTGGTATAATCATCCTGAAAAGCGAAAAAGCCTTCAGAAGCAGGAAAGGTCTGGATAATGTCTACGCTGCCGCCAAGAAGATCTTCCATTTTGTCACGATACGGTTCATAATTCACACCTCCGGTAACAATAAGCTGCAGGTTTGGAAACAATTGTTTGATTTTTTTACCATGCTTTTCAGTAAGCTTTTCAAAATACATGATTAGCCATGGTGGAATTCCCGAGATCAGAGTCATATTTTCCCGTTCAGTTTCTTCAATGATTTTGTCTACTTTGGCTTCCCAGTCTTCCATGATGTTGGTCTCCCAGCTTGGTAAACGGTTTTTTTGAAGATAATTGGGGATATGATGGGCTACAATGCCGGATAATCTTCCTGTTTTTATTCCGAAAACTTCTTCCAGTTCAGGGCTTCCCTGTAGAAAAATCATTTTTCCGTTCACGAAGTCTGCATTGTTTTTTTTGCTGATGTAGTGAAACAGAGCACTTTGAGCGCCGGCAATCTGAAAAGGCATTCCTTCTTTAGAAATCGGGATGTATTTGGATCCGGAAGTGGTTCCTGAAGTTTTGGCAAAATACTCAGGGGTTTCTGTCCAGAGAATATTGGCCTGTCCTTTCTTTACCCTTTCAATATATGGTTTCAGATCTTCATAGTCCGATACAGCAACCCTATCCTGAAAATCCTTTACAGACCGGATGTTTTCGAAATCGTGTTCCCGGCCGAAAAGAGTCTTTTGAGCCGTATTGACAAGAGAAAGTAATAATTTCTCCTGGTCTTTTTCCGCGTTTTTCTTGAATTCCTCTGCTTTCTGAACGTGTTTCCTGGCCCAGATAAGCGCTGCATTTTTCTTGAAGAAGTTTAACATGGCTCAAATTTATAAATAAGTAAATAAACTGAAACCATTTTTAGAAACCTGACATAAAAAAAACCGATGAAACAAGTTTCACCGGCTTTTCGAAATTTGATTATGAAAATAACAACTATATGTTAATGTTGTGCTTATTTGTTCTCCTTGTATCTTTTATCCGGAGTTCCGTCTTTTTTCAGATGTTTGTTGTCTTTATATCTTTTGTCAGGAGTGCCATCTTTTTTCATTTTGGCTGCAGGTTGAGCTGGTTTTACCTCTGCCGGCTTGGCTGTTTTTGCAGGTGCAGGTTTAGCCGCCTTTACCTCCATAGGTTTAGTAGCTTTTGTTGCAGTTTTTACAGGTGCATGATTTGCGCTTGTAGCGGGAGCAGTCTGCTGGGCAGTTGCAAGTCCTAATCCTAAGATCAATGACATTGCAGATAATAATTTTTTCATAGGGATTACTGTTTGTTTTTGTTGAATAAAGATATACAAAAAGCAGGCTAGAAAAACGACATTTTTAAACTTAACTAAAGTTTATTACAGCTTAAAAAAAAATTAAAGACCTGTACTTCATATAAAAAGCCTGCTTCCGAAAATGAAAACAGGCTTACTTATTATATGAATTAGAATGTTTAACGTGTACAGTTGGCGGTCCATGTTTTGCCGTCTTTTATAAATAGGATTTTCAGTTCATTGTTATCAATTCTGATATAAGAAGTCCCTGAAGAACCGATCATAACAAGACTGTGGTCTCCTTTCTGCTCAAACTCAATTCCGTTAAGGTCCGGAATACTATTGGAGAATGCGAAATTATATTTGGTGCCACTGGCAATCTTTGTTACAAATACACTTCCGTTATCAGTACTGATGTTGGTAGAGCCGCCATCACTATAGGAAATTTTTCCTTTATACGTTCCTGCAAAAAAATCGTTGTTCACAGGATCATCATCTCTGCTGCACGACGAAAAAGAAAATGCTGTAATCAACAGCATTAAAAAACCTAAAATTTTAATTGCTTTTTTCATAATATTATTCTTAAATGTTTGGTAAAGTAGGAAACCCAAACACTATGCCATGCGGAAATAATAGATTTTTTTTAACGGGTTCTTAAATAAATTTGTAAAAAATTAAGATTTTAAATGCTAAGTTGTTCATTTTAAATCTCCAACTCTTTCAGTTTTTTCCTCTGAAGAAAAATATCCGTACCTTTGTGTAGCATAAAACGGTTTCGGAAAACTCCCGAAATCGCTTTTGTCGTTTATACCATTACTATTTATGCAGTTAAAATCCATCAACGAAAAGTTTCTTCCTGACCTTCTGCAAAAAGAATTTGGGAAAGAAATTTTTACCCGGTTAGAAGACAGTCAGCATATTACTGTAAAAGGAAGTGCCGGATCTTCAGTTTCCATTTTTGTGGCTGAACTTTTTTTGGTTCAGAAGAAAAATATCCTTTATCTGGTAGATGATAAAGAAGATGCACTGTATGCCAATACAGAAATGGAAGATCTGCTGGGGAAAGATAAAGTATTATATTTCCCGGCTACGCATCTGGAACCATATCAGGTAGAAAAAACGCAGAATGCCAATCTGGTTTTAAGAACTGAGGTACTGAATAAGATCAATTCCGGGAGATCTCCGAAGGTGATTGTTGCCTATGCCGGAGCTTTGTCAGAGAAAGTACTGAAGAAAGAAGATTTTAAAGCGATTTCACATCATATAAAAGTAGGTGATCAGCTGGATTTTGATTTTGTAGATGAACTGCTCAATCATTACCACTTCCAGCAGGCAGATTTCGTTTCGGAACCGGGTGAATTTTCTGTTAGGGGAGGGATTGTAGATGTGTTTTCATATTCTTACGAAAAACCTTACAGGATCACTTTCTTTGGGAATGAAGTAGAAAGCATTAAGACTTTTGATATAGAAACACAGCTTTCGGTAGAGAAGGTAAAAGAATTTCAATTGGTTTCCAATATGAATTTTTCGGTGACGGGAAGCATGGTTTCTCTTTTACAGCTGCTGCCTAAAGAAAGTTATGTGATTTCCAGAAACGGAATGTTGGGAATGCAGAAGATCAGAACGTTCTACGAGAAATCTCTGGAGAAGTACGATACTTTAAATAAAGATATTGCCCACAGAACGCCACAAGAACTTTTCATTTCTGATCAGGAATTTCTGTTCGACTATAAAAAATTCAAAACAGTTGACTTTGCAGGAACTTTGATCGAGGGATTGAAAGAAATTACCGAGATTAAAATGGAGCAGCTGCCACAGCCTTCCTTTCATAAAAACTTTGAGCTGCTGATTGAAGATATTGAAGAAAAACAAAATGCAGGATATGATACCTGGATCTCTTTCTCAACAGAGAAGCAGAAAGAAAGACTGGAATCTATTTTTGAAGAACTGGAACATGAGCTTCCTTTTAAAAGCTTTAAATCTGAACTTCATGAAGGTTTTGTAGACAATGGACACAAGCTGCTGGTTTATACGGATCACCAGATTTTTGACCGTTACCAGAGATATAAAGCGAAAAATACTTTTGCCAAATCGGAACAGCTGACCCTGAAGGATTTGATGTCTCTGAAAATTGGGGATTATATTGCCCATATTGATCATGGAATCGGGAAGTTTATGGGATTGGTGAAGGTCAATAATGATGGAAAGATTCAGGAATGCTTTAAACTGACTTATAAAAATGGAGATCTGCTGTATGTGAGTATTCATTCACTTCATAAGATTTCAAAATATAACGGTCCGGATGGAAGAGAGATCGTTCTGAGCAAGCTGGGATCGCCAACATGGAAGTCGTTGAAGCAGAAAACCAAAGCTAAAGTAAAACAGATTGCTTTTGACCTTATTCAATTATATGCTCAGCGGAAAACAGCAAAAGGTTTTGCCTATACTCCGGATTCTTATTTGCAGAATGAGCTGGAGGCAAGCTTTATCTATGAAGATACTCCGGATCAGGAAAAAGCAACGCTGGATGTAAAAAAGGATATGGAAGCCGATACGGTAATGGACAGGCTGGTTTGCGGAGATGTAGGATTTGGAAAGACGGAAGTGGCTATCCGTGCTGCATTTAAAGCAGCAACAGACGGAAAACAGGTGGCTGTACTGGTGCCAACGACTATTCTTGCTTTCCAGCATTACAGAAGTTTTAAAGAAAGGCTTAAAGATTTCCCGGTGAATGTTGGCTATGTCAACCGTTTCAGAACGGCAAAACAGAAATCGGAAACCCTGGAGGATCTTAAAAATGGAAAAGTAGATATTATTATCGGTACCCATCAGTTGGTAAGCAGTTCCGTAAAATTCAAAGATCTGGGATTGCTGATTATTGATGAAGAACACAAATTCGGAGTTTCGGTGAAAGATAAGCTGAAGACTCTGAAAAATAACGTTGATACACTTACATTGACGGCCACTCCAATTCCAAGGACATTACAGTTCTCATTAATGGCTGCAAGAGATTTATCCGTTATTAAAACACCACCACCGAACAGACAGCCGGTAGATACTCAGTTGATTGGTTTCAATGAGGAAGTCTTGAGGGATGCGGTTTCTTATGAGCTGCAAAGAGACGGGCAGGTGTATTTTATCAATAACAGGATTGAAAACCTTAAAGATATTGCCGGGCTTATCCAGCGTCTGGTGCCGGATGCGAGAGTGATTACTGGGCATGGGCAAATGGAAGGAAAACAGCTGGAAAAAAATGTGTTGGATTTCATGGAGGGAAAATATGATGTGCTGGTTTCTACTACCATCGTAGAAAGTGGTGTAGATGTTCCCAATGCCAATACTATTTTCATCAATGATGCTCAAAGATTCGGAATGGCCGATCTTCACCAGATGCGGGGAAGAGTAGGGCGTAGCAATAGAAAAGCATTTTGTTATCTGATTACACCTCCTTATGATATGATGACTTCTGATGCCAGAAAGCGTCTTGAAGCGATTGAACAATTTTCAGATCTTGGGAGCGGATTCCAGATTGCCATGAAAGACCTGGAAATACGTGGGGCAGGAGATTTGTTGGGAGCTGAGCAAAGCGGATTTATTAATGATATGGGATTTGAAACCTATCAGAAGCTGATGCAGGAGGCTCTCGAGGAATTGAAAGATGATGCTGATTTTGAGAATTTATTTGAAAATGAGGAAGACAGACAAAAACTTTTCAAATCTGTAAAAGATGTTAATATCGATACGGATCTGGAATTGATGCTGCCGGATTTCTATATCTCCAATACGGAAGAAAGGCTGCTATTATATCAAAAGATTGCTGAAATCAATAATGAGGCGGAACTTCATCAGTTTGAACTTGAATTGATTGACCGTTTTGGTCCGCTGCCAAAAGAAGCAGTTAACTTATTGAAAAGTGTATCCTTAAAATGGCTGGCCGCTGACATCGGTTTTGAAAAGATCGTAATGAAGAATGGTGTGTTTTTAGGATATTTCCCAAGTAATCCTCAGGATAAATTCTATCAGACCGATAGATTCAGACATATTATTAATTATTTAACCCGTAATCCTGCGGAAGCTCAACTGAAAGAAAAATCAGGAAAAGAAGGAAATCAGCTTATGATGAGAAAAGAGAAAGTGAAAAATGTAGATGAGGTTAATTTGCTGCTCAAAGCGATTATTGAACATAATTAAAATATAGTCTCTGTAAATCGTAAAATTTTCTATAAAACTGTAGAAAATCGTGTAAAAAATTAATTTTTTACACGATTTTTTTGTGATTATTATCAGGTTTTTTTCTTTAAATATTCCTTATAAAGAGAATTAAGGCTCTTTTGTAAGGGGTAAAATCACTTTTAGTTGAGTAAAAATATTGTGTAATGCTCGGCCCAGTAAGGGTTTGGGATCCTATATATTTTTTTTTAGATGTAAAAATTAGAGTTATGTAGAAATAATTCTACTTTTATGTGTGATTAATTCTAGATTGTAATATGTTTATTTCTATGGGTTTATAGATATATAACTGGAATTTTATGGGCTTCAATTTGTACCTTTGTCGTCCTTATTATGAAAAAAATTATATATTCTTGCGTGGCTGGTTTTCTTTCATTCTACGCCAACGCACAAGTGGGAATAGGTACTTCAAAGCCAAAAACGACGCTTGATGTAAACGGTAAGACCACTTTACGAAAAGAGCTTAGAGTAGGCGGAACTTCAACTGATGTGGGTAAAGCAGGGTTGAATGGCCAAGTGTTGGTTTCTCAGGGGGAAGGTTTACCTCCCGTATGGAAATCATTAACAATTCCTTTTATGGAAGAGGGACAGTATAAATTGATCAATTCATATTTGTCTTCAGATCAGGTAGGTCTTAGTGGATTATCCAATGGTGTTGATGGAGATGGGGTTAATAAAAACAGCGTTGGGGATCTTATTACGGATGCTGCCAAAGGGAAGTGGAAGAAGATTGACGGCCTTGTTACTAATTTTACAATCAAAAACGGGAAAAACAGGTTGACTTATCAGTTCCAGACAGGAATTGAAATGAAAGCACCTACAGCTACCACTTCAGAGACGATAAGGTTTGCATGTGGAGTTTTCAGAAACAATGTACTCGTTGCGGTACGCCCGGATAGAATTTCTTCTAATAATAACAGCGGAAAAGCAGGGATTCAGGATTATATCTTTACCCTTAATTATACTGAGCAGAACGTTCCCGTAGGACCTCAGAAAATTGAAATTGCCTGCCGAAAGATCAATACTTCCAATTTACAGTCACAATTCGCAATAGGACGGGATGTGCAGTCTTCCAATGGAGCATCAAACGCGTTTACCCTGGAGTCTACAATGAAAATAGATGTAATCGAATACGTGACTTATAAAAACTAATGATGAAAAAAATTATATCAACACTTTTTCTTACCACAGGGTTGCTAGTGTCGGCTCAGGTAGGAATAAATACAAACTCTCCAAAGGCACAGCTAGACGTGAACGGAGATATGAGTTTCAGAGGTAAGATTGCAGTTCTTGATGCTGCCGGAAATGCTTTTGAGGGGAATAACGATCAGTTGCTTGTTTCCCGTGGTGAAGGATATGCTCCTGTATGGAAATCACTTCGTATTCCGGAATATGAACCGAATAAGTTTTATCTGATTTATAATAATTCACTTTCAGATAATACAGGTCTTACTTTTACTACTGCAGACGAATCCAGCTTGGGGCAGGCCTCTAGAGGAGCTACCTTTACAAAAGGTAAGAGCTACAGCAGTCTGCCGAATTTCAAAAAAATAACAGGTCTTACCCAGAAGATCAAAGTATTCAGTTCTCAAAGTAAAGCATATTTTCAGTTTGAGACTGTTGTTCAGACTGATTTTTCTAAAAACGGGTCCCCGGATACCTCTATAGATTATGCATGTGGTATTTTTGTAGATGATCTGCTGATTAACCTGAGACAAAGAAATATAAAAGCAAGTAGTGCTGCTTATACTTTCTTTACCCATACTCAGATCGGAATTGTAGAGAACCTTTCCCAAGGAGAACATACGGTAAGTGTAGGATGCACAAGATTAGCTTCTTATGGCGAAATAAACAGAAAACTGACCATTGGTACCAATGCATTTACTAACCTTAATGGTTTTATTACACAATCATCCCTTAAAGCAGATGTGTTTGAAATTCCGGAGGTGTTTAACTCTATTATTAACTAAAGCGGATTATGAAGAAAATATTATTTATAACCTCCATCGTGTTAGCCGTTTTTGGAAACGCTCAGGTGGGAATCAATACTCCTAGTCCTACGAATACATTGGACGTCAACGGAGATCTGAATATTGCAAAAGAATTGAGAACAGGAGGTACTGACCTGTTGAAAGGGTCTGCGGGAACAGCGGGTTATATCCTTCATAACAACGCAGCGTTGGGTAGTAATGACTGGAAAGATATAAAAATTGCAGATGGACAAGGAAGTATGTCCGTATTTTCAATGAACACTATAGAAGATAAAACAGGAATTAGTTTTACAGGAGACGGATTAACTACTCCTTATAGTGATGGGGATGCTTTGTCGGCTAATGGTTGGACTGTTATTCCCGGAGCAACAGATACATTCTCGATAACAAATGGTAATAATAAGGTGACTTTTTCATTTCAGACCACTGCTCAGAAATTGGGGACGGGTTCCACGGGATATGCCTGCGGAGTATTTGTGGATGACCAGCTTCGAGCGGTGAGAACAGATGTCATATTAGGAGAAACAGGAGCATATAAGATTTTCAATCTGAATGCTACATTGACTAATCTTGGTCAGAAAAATAACTATACAGTGAAAGTAGCCTGTAATAACAGAAATCTTAACGGAGGAACGCTTGGGATAGGGAGAGCAGTGCATACAGACTTCCTGAACGCAGATATGTCTCAGTCAGTTCTTACGACGACTGTGTTACAACCGTATTAATTTTTACGATCATACAATAATTGGAAATCTGAAAACGTTATGTTTTTAGATTTTCTTTGTTTAATAAGTCTATTTTTTGTGAATTTATTTAAATAAAGTACAGTATGTTATCAAAAATTGAATTATATTTGGGCAACTAAACAAAAAATTGCGTATGATATAAAACTATTTTCTTATGCTTGCCGGGATTGCTTTTGAAAATTTTGGCAGCATGCATTACCACACTGTATTTTACAGTATTTATCCCTGGCCTGATGGAGAAGTTTTTGCTCCGGAAAACTCAGACAAAGAGTAACGCAGATGATATTTATGAGAAAGGATATTCATCATGATCTCTTATTGTTATGGCGATTTCTTTCTCAGTGAACATAGCTTGCTCGTTTTATATTGATGATCATCAGTATTCAAATTTCAGGGAAAATCAGAGTTTGACCTATACCTATAAATATCTATAGGATGATTATAATTGTTAATCTTATCAGAATGTGAATATTAATATAATTTTTAAGCAAAAAAAAAATTATATTTGTCAAAAAAATAATTAATTACCGGGAAATGAAACAAATTTTCTACTTTATTTTATTAATCGCAGGTTTTTCCTCAATCCATTCCTGCAAAAGTTTATTAGATGAGGATGGGAATCCTTTATTGGATCTGAACAGTACGGAAGGTTTAAGCGGCCCCAGAGCGCTTTACAGAGAAGTTACAGACAAAGATACCCTGGCAGAATATCACTACAGAGGGCTTCTGGTGACTAAAGTGATCACAGACAGCGCCTCTATTACAGATGTGATGTACAGCGGCGACAAAATAAGCCAAATCAACTTTAACGGATTTTTGGATCTTGACGGAAACGGAAAGCTGGATAAAGACAGTGTTTCATATACTCAGTTATTTACGTATGCCAATAATACATTGCAGACGATTTCTGAGAACCGTACGATCTTCAGAAGACCACCACCAGTGCCACCAGCTACAAAACCTGGCCCACAGACCTTATTGAAAAAAGAAAAATCTCTTTACAGAGTTGTTTACAGTAAGGCTACAGGAAAACTGGATTCTATTATTATGAAGAACGGTCCGGATGTTCCTGGATCTACCGGTTTTACCGATTATTCCAAAACAGCTTATAAATATACAGGAGATAATGTTTCTAATGTAACAAGACATTACGGAACAATGACTGGAAATGCATTTGGAGCTGTTACCAACAAATACAGCTATGATTACTATGCATATGACGATCAGGTAAGCCCTTTCACGTTATTGCCACATGTATATAAAATTTCAAGACTATTGTCTACAGTGATCAATGATAAAGAAAGTCTTATCTTGTCTCCGAACAACCCTAAGAGATGGTCGTTGACAGATCTTACTCCTGTGATTCCTACGCCGGTTGTAAAGAGTACCAATTATGTGTATGATCCGCAGACTTATATGACTAAAGGGTATGGAGTAAACTATATTTACAAACCACAATAGAATCATTTTTCAACAATATTTAAACTCAATCTTTATAAGGTTGAGTTTTTTATTTTTTATCTCTTAATTTTGTAAAAAATTTCTGATGAAATATCTGATCGTTGGGCTTGGAAATAAAGGCTCAGAATATGAAAATACACGACATAATATAGGATTTAAAGTAGCGGAAAAAATTGCTGAGGTGCTTGAAGTACCTTTTAACAGTTCCAATTTCGGCTGGCTGGCAGAAGGAAAGTACAAAGGACGAAAAGTTTTTGTCCTAAAACCGGATACCTATATGAATCTTTCCGGAAATGCAGTGAAATACTGGATGCAGAAAGAAAATATTCCTTTAGAGAATGTTCTGATTGTAACGGATGATCTGGCACTTCCGTTCGGGACATTAAGAATGAAGGGGAAGGGTTCTGATGCGGGGCACAATGGTCTGAAAAACATTAATGAAGTGCTGCAGACCCAAAACTATGCGAGACTCAGATTTGGGATCTCTGCAGACTTTGCAGCGGGCCGTCAGGTAGATTATGTATTGGGAACCTGGAATGAGGAAGAAACAGAAAAGCTTTCTGAGAGAATTGAAACTTTTTCTAAAGCGAGCCTTTCTTTTGTTTTTGCAGGAATCAATAATACGATGTCTGCGTTCAACGGAAAATAACTGTGAAATAGGAGATCGTTTCCTATTCTTGAAATGTAAGATTATCGTTGATATAGATAAAGGCCATCGGATTCCCGATGGCCTTTTCATGTACTTAGATAATTAATTTCCAATCAATTTATCTGAATTAGATTATATTTTAAATAGGCTTATAAGAATATGAATGTCTTATAACCAAGTTACAGCGCCAGTTTCAACGTCGTAGTTAGCGCCTACAATCTTAATTTTACCTTCTTCTTCAAGCTTTTTAAGGGTTGAGCTCTGCTTACGGATGTCTTCAATCGCGCTTTTTACGTTCTGGTGGTTAAGCCTTTCCAATAATGAACTGTTTTTTGATGAACGCTCTTCATTTTCCTCTATGACGTCATTGATGATCGGGTTAAAATGATTGATCAGGTGATTCAGGTTATCCATTCCCAATCCTTCAATCTGTGCAGCGTCAAGTCCGCCTTTTAAAGCTCCACATTTGGTGTGTCCTAAAACAACAATAAGTTTGGAACCTGCTACGTTACAACCGAATTCCATAGACCCAAGAATGTCCTGGTTCACAAAGTTACCGGCAATTCTGATACTGAAAACATCTCCCAGTCCTTGGTCAAAGATTAGCTCTGCAGAAGTACGGCTGTCTATACAGCTTAGTACCACAGCAAAAGGCCATTGTCCTTCACGGGTTGCGTTTACCTGCTCCAGAAGGTCTCTGTTAGCTTTAAGGTTGTTCACGAACCTTTGATTTCCTTCTTTTAAGAAGTCTAATGCTTTTTCAGGAGTAATGGTCGATTGGGTTTCGTATGTATGTGCTTTCATATGATTTACTTGTTTTGATTTTTAAAGTTAAAAAAATAATTGATACGCTAAGAGCTTACATGGCTCTTTTGTGCGTGATTAAAATGTGAGAGTCCTGACTTCTTTCATAATCTCTGTATGAAGTTTTAAAGCCCAGAAGCTCTACGTTGATGTCTTCTTCCTTTGCACGGATGTTGGCAAAATCCTGAATCATCTCCAGTACATCGGTAGCAATATAGGATGTTTCTCTGGCGTCGATGATCACGGTAGAATTCGACTTGATGTTTTTAAGTGTTTTTTTGATGGCTGCTTTATTTAAGAAGGATACTTCTTCAGCCAGCTTGATTTTAATTCCGTCTGCATCATCCAGTTTTTCTCTGCTCAGATAATAAGCTCTTTTCATATTTCCCTGAAGGATATAGAAGATAGAGATCGCAAGACCAATTCCAACACCTTTTAATAAGTCTGTTGCTACTACGGCTACAACAGTAGCTACGAAAGGAACGAACTGGAATTTTCCAAGATGCCAGAAATGTTTGAATGTCGCAGGCTTAGCCAATTTATATCCTACCAGAATCAAAACGGCAGCAAGCGTTGCCAGAGGGATCAGGTTCAGGATAAAAGGAATGGAAAGTACACAGACTAAAAGCAATACACCATGAATCATGGCAGATAGTTTAGAGGTAGCTCCCGCATTGGCGTTTGCCGAACTTCTTACCACTACTGAGGTCATAGGTAGTCCTCCGATGAATGAGCTGATCAGGTTTCCTATTCCCTGAGCCTTAAGTTCAAGGTTTGTATCCGTGATTCTTCTCTGTTTATCTAATCTGTCTGAGGCTTCGATGCAAAGCAGGGTCTCAATAGATGCTACAATGGCAATCGTTGCTCCTACGATCCATACTTTAGGGTTGGTAAACCCTCCGAAATCAGGCATTATAATCAGATTTTTGAGATCGTCCAGGGATTGAGGCACCGGTAATGCTACCAGGTGTTCTTTGCCAATGGCTAGTGAGCTTCCTGATAGTTTGAATGCTTCATTCAGAAGTATACCAATGACTACGGCTACCAACGCTCCCGGAAGCATTTTCATTCTTCTCAGGGCAGGCGTTTTATCCCATGCAATCAGAATTCCTACAGACACCAGTGTTACGATGATAGCTCCAGGGTGAATGGCTCCGAAGAGTTCTGTAAAATAATTAAAATTGATTCCGTTGCTGAAAAGAGACTGGTTGCCTTCGTAATCTTTATCGAACCCCAATGCATGAGGAATTTGTTTTAAAATAATAATGATACCGATAGCGGCAAGCATTCCTTCAATAACATTGTTGGGGAAATAATTGGAAATACTTCCTGCTCTTGCAAATCCCAGGATCAATTGAAGAAGTCCTGCAATAATTCCGGCGCAAAGGAAAAGTTCAAATGCACCAAGATCCGTAATGGCAGTTAAAACAATTGCGGTAAGACCTGCGGCAGGTCCTGAGACGGATATATTTGAATTACTGAGACAACCTACAACCAGTCCGCCCACAATTCCGGCAATAATCCCGGACAATGGTGGAGCACCGGAAGCTAATGCGATTCCTAAGCACAAAGGGAGTGCTACTAAGAATACAACGAGCCCTGAAGGGAAATTCTCCTTGATTCCTCCTAATAGTGATGTTTTTTTCATGATTTCTTGAAAAATATTATAACCAGTCGGGTGATCCTTCAATAACCGATTATAAAAGATTGGAAAATTAATTTTAAAGTACATGCATGATATTCAGTGCCGGAAATGGCATGAATACCGCAAAAAATAATCTAATTATACTTAAAATTAAGCTTCCGGAGGCGGAGAAAATATAGTGAGTAAAGGAGACAGATGATGAGAATCATCTACCAACACAAAAGATACGGCCTGAGGATCAGGCTCGGAAAACTTCAGATAATCGAATACATCCAAAGGTTTCGGGATTGTTTTTTCGTATACAATGAATGAGGATGGGTGAGAATGAGGTTCTTCTTCATTGACTATTATATTCGTTCTCAGAATATCCCAGCCTGCAACCGCAGCAATGCTTGGCAGCGCTGTAAAATTCAGAAAAAACGTTAATACAATAATACTCCAGAATTTCATTTTACATTCTTTTTAGAAAGTCTATTTATCCTTTCTGCTCATTACCCAGTCAGAACCTGTAAGATTATAAATTTTCTGGATGTCTTTCAAGATTTTCTCAAAATCAATTTCCAGATCAATGATCTTTCCTGTTCTAAGGTCAAATACCCAGCCGTGTACAACAGGTTGTTCTTCAAGGATATACCTTTCCTGTACACAAGCCATTTTAATCACGTTGATGCATTGCTCCTGAACATTAAGTTCCACAAGCCTGTCATAACGTTTATCCTCGTCTTCGATAGAATCAAGTTCAGTCTGGTGCAATCTGTAAACATCACGAATGTTTCTCAGCCACGGATTCAATAATCCTAAATCCTGAGGAGTCATCGCTGCTTTTACCCCACCGCAGTTGTAATGTCCACATACCACAATGTGCTTTACTTTCAGATGTTCTACTGCGTATTGGATAACCGCTGTGGAACTCATATCTAGAGTATTGACAACATTGGCAATGTTTCTGTGAACGAAAACTTCTCCCGGTTTTGCTCCCATAAGCTCTTCAGCTGTAGCTCTACTGTCTGAACATCCGATGTAAAGATAGTCAGGATGCTGAGTTTTTGCCAGTTCGTGGAAGAAATTCGGATCCTCTGCAACTTTGGATTCTACCCATTTTCTATTGTTTTCAAAAATAACTTCGTACGATTGTGACATAATTTTAAATTTTAAAAGGTTTATAATTATTTATTTCGTTTAAATTATTTTCAAAATCAATAGACCGAATCAATAATTGTGCAAAAATATACTTTTTGCTGAAGAATCAACCAGTTTTAACAAAGTTTAATATTAAAATATGCTTAAAATCATGTCTAATATACCGGTATACTTTGTTTTACAAAAGGCTGCTTCTGTCTGATAATCCAAACGTTTAAAAACTAAGATAAAATTACGAAGTATAAATTATAATTTGAGGGTTGTGAATTAAAATATTCTTAATTTTTTTTGAATAAAATTCTATTGGCAGGAAATAGTTGATAATCTGTCGTTTTGTATCAGTAAAAATGAATAAATTAAAACCTGGATTTTAAGCCCGTCATTTCAAATGCAGAATGTTGATCTTCAGAGCTTGTCACCTTTATTTTACTTAGCAGGAATTTTTATTGCCTGCTTTTCTGCCTTCCTGATTATGGGAAAACGCAGGAAAATAATGGCGGATTATCTGTTGGCAGGATGGTTTCTGATCATTGGAATTCATCTCAGCTTTTTTATGCTGTTTTTTTCCGGAAGCTATGTGAAATTTCCTTATTTCCTGGGATATGAAGTGCTTCTTCCTTTCATTCATGGGCCGATGTTGTATTTCTATGTTCTTTGTGTGACAGGAAGAAACCCCAGCACAAAGATTGGGTTATTGCATTTGATTCCTGTTTTTATAGTTTTCCTTGTTCTGCTTAAATTTTTGCTCCTGAAGTCTCCCTGGGATAGATTAATGATTTATCAGAATGGGGCTGATGAGTATAAAACATTGAGCAATATCCTCAAATATCTGATGATCTTCTCCGGAATCCTGTATGTAGGACTAAGCCTTTTGGCTCTCAGAAAATATAAGAAAGGTCTTTCTGATCAGTATTCCAATACAGAGAAAATGAATATGAACTGGTTATACTGTCTCATTATCGGGATCGCACTGATATGGATTGCTGTCATCATAAGAAATGATATTTTGATTTTTTCTATGGTTGTTCTGTTTATTCTGGTGGCTGCTTATTTTGGGATCAGCCGTGTCGGTATTCTGAATCTGGCTGTTGCCGAAACTGAAACGCTTGAAGAAAAGACGGTGAATGAGATTGCCGAAGTGATAAAATATCAGAAAACCTCACCCGGAGACGAAGCCATACAGGAGATTTATAAAAAGCTGACCTATAGTATGGAGCACGAAAAACTGTACAAAGATCCGGAACTGAATCTGAATCACGTTGCAAAGCTTCTGGATGTTCATCCCAATATCTTATCTCAGACGATCAATACAATGGAGCAGAAAAACTTTTATGACTACGTCAACAGGCAAAGGATTGAAGAGTTCAAGAGGATAGCAGGTCTGCCGGAAAATCAGAAATTTACCATTCTTTCTTTAGCCTTTGAAAGTGGTTTCAATTCCAAAACATCTTTTAACAGGAATTTTAAAAAGTATATGAATTGTTCTCCAAGAGAATTTTTAAAAAGTGAAAGTATTGACATGGAATAATTAGCTGTGATTCAAAATGCTGATTATTAAATATTTATAAATAGGTTTCATCTTTCATTTTGGAACATTTGGAACTTCTGTAATCCTCATTTTTACAGCAAATTTATTGATACCTATGAAAAAGCTGTTATTTGTGATCATGAGTGCTTTTGCTTTGCTTATTGGAATATATCCTTTGATCTATGTCTTTGTGGAACATCGTCATACCTTTCTGGGGTCCAAATCTTCTGAGCTCCTTCAGAGTCTGATTTGGAAGACTGCATTTTTTGCGCATGTTATTTTTGGTGGGCTGGCTCTTCTTACAGGCTGGCGTCAGTTTGGAAATTCATTCCGTAATAAATATATCAGGCTGCACAAAAGTATTGGAAAAGTCTATGCAATTGCTGTCATCATAAGTTCTGTGTCCGGAATATATATAGGAATTTATGCGAATGGAGGATTGATTTCTGCCACGGGATTTGTCTGTTTAGCTTTGATCTGGCTGGTGACTACTGTCCTGGCAGTGGTACAAATAAGAAAAGGGAAAATCATACCTCATCAACAACTGATGGTCTATAGCTATGCCTGTACTTTTGCTGCAGTAACCCTCAGATTGTGGTTTCTTTTATTGAAAGACCTGACACACGATCCTGTTAATTCCTATCTTGTGGTAGCATGGTTATGTTGGATTCCTAATGTACTGGTAGCCTATTGTATTAACAGGAATATGAAGATTGAAAATTAAAATATTATATAAGAAAGTCGGCCCCTAACCGGGGCCGACTTCATGTTAAGATGAAAAGATTGTTATTCTTTAATAATCTTCACCAATGTTTCTGAATTGTTGATTCTTACTAAATAAATGCCGGATAGTAAAGATGATAAATCAGTCTTTTCATTTTCAAATTTACCGGATTTGATCATCTGGCCAGACATATTGTAGATCTGATAATAATATTCTTTAACCTCATTCGGTTTGATGTAAAGCATATTTTTTACCGGATTCGGATAAACGGTCAGCTTATCTTTTACGACCATTTCCTCTACTTTAGCTCTTTCCATAGGAGCCGATGCTTTTTTAAGAGCGTCCTTAGGAACTGCAATGGCGTTAGGGTCATATCTGCCTATTTCATTACCGTTGGCATCATATTGTATCTTGGCACATCGACAAGACATTCCAGCTTGTGGATTAAAATCATAGGTTGGTGTGAAATAATAGATTACGTTCAGTGGAGAAGTGGTTGTAGTTTGCCCTCCTTCTGAATTGAAATACATTCCCACAGCTTTACCTGATCCATTTCCTAGAGCGGAAGAAGTCCAAATCCCTGATTTGTAAAAGGTCGCATAAGAGGTGTCTGCACTATTGATGCCATCCATATTGTTACCTCCAGCAAAACCTCTGATTCCATTGTTTGCGAAGTTACCAATATTATAACCAGGCTTATTGAAGACAAATCCATATCTGATATTTGTTTTCGCTCCGGTAGATCGAGCATATCCGCCTATATAATTTCCTTTATTAATATTATAGTTTTCGAAGTGAACCCTATTGTTTGGCGCATAACTTGGTACCCCTGATAATGTGCTTGAAATGGTCGGGTCTATTCCGTAGAAGCTTTTATAGCCTCCATTCGACTGAAGGATATTAAATTTGGCATTATAGAACCATGGGGAATTTCCTTTTGCATAACTTAGGTAACCATCAAAGATGTTCACTCCGTCAACTCCTGTCCCTTGTAGATCAGGTATTCTCCAGCCTGCAGGGCATGGGTCATATGGCGATTTTGTTCCTGCATGACCCCATCTTTCTGTAAATAGTCCATTTTCATCGGAAAGCCAGTCAAACTTGGATGTGTCGGTCTGATATAAGAAGACAAATGGGTTATTGACAGAATACTTGAGTGCTTTTTTAATTTTTGAAGCAGTGTTATCTGTAGATAATATATTAGCATTTGAGCTGTTGGAGTAAGTACTGTAAGGCTTGGTATAATTGCTTATATAGCTGGAATTGGTAATGTCAGCTGCGCTATACTGTATAACTCCACCTACAAGATTACTTTGCCTGTATACATTATAGGTGTTAAAAGGTCTGGATAATCTTCCAGATACCCAAACTTGTGGATAATTATAGAATCCTCCGGGATTATAGAATACAGGAATTGGATCTTTTCTTCCCCATTGGAAATGCAGGCCACCACTATTCTTGATTTGTTCTACTCGTAAACTGTTTACAGAAGTTGGATTAGAGGCTTGATATCCCAGTGGTGAAGTTTCTGTATCAGCAGAGGCTTCCACATGTTCGTTGATGAATGGCATCTGTGCTCCAAGGTCTCTATCCATTAATATTGTTTTCAATGGAACTCCATAATAGCTATTTGCTGGATTTACAAATTGTTCATTAGCTATTTTTATCCCATCATTAGCTATAGATTCAGTAGTGAATTCAGGACTTTCTTGTATTGCAGTGCTAGGAGTCCAGATATGCCAGCTCCAAAGAACTGGGTCAGGATTTCCACTGCTTGTCCAGCCAGTATTTCCTAAATGAAAAGCTACCACGGCATTACCTGTACGACCTGGGTTGAGAGTTACTCTTAATTTTGAATTTTCTACATTGTCACCAATGATTTTTATATCGGAAATCAAGTTTTTATCCGTCGTCCATTGTACAGAAGTTGATTTGATATTTCCTATTGGCATTTCATTGTTTTCTGATAAATAGAGGTTGTGCATTGCATATGCCTTTCTTAGAGGAATATCAATAACCATATCCTTATCAGCTGCTGGTACATTGAGTGCAGTGTTGGTATATTCTATGTAGCTATTAGGATCTTTCGTCCATTCTTTAAGAGTTTCCAAAGAATATTGTACAGGAGATGAAGCAACATATTCTGTTTCAAATGCTGTAGGCATATAAGCATTATTAGGGTCTTTTATACAACGTACAGCCCTTGTTTCATAGGTGTTTCCCTCAAGAATACGGTTGTATGCGATATTATGCCATCCTACGCTGGAGTGGTTGGGAACATTTCCTGCATCTGATATAAGGAAAAGACCTCTTGTTCCTGTAATAGGAGTTTCTCCTGGACTGATGGACGAGAAGAAAGTGGAGGCATGCAATGCTCCATCACTATGCTGATCCTGGAAGCCTATGAAGGGCTGTTTATATAGCTTGTTGCCATCCCTTAAGGCATCAATCTGTGCACTGGTACGATTTGCTAAAGTCATTGGTTGAGGATAGTATTCATAATTTCCAGTGATAGGTAACATTCCTAGATTTCGATCCGTCACATTACTTAAGTCAAATCCATATCCAGGATAAACCTTTATGCCTGGATATTGTGGGCTTATTGTATTAGGGGATATATCCACATTACTCATGCTTCCTGCTTTACCCCAAGGGCTAGTTTTAGGTTCAGCATCTACCGATGAATAGAAAGAAGGAACCCTCCATCCACATGGGCATGGATCAAAAGAAGATTTCATGGCGTATTGCTTGCTTTCTTTAGCAACGATTACATTAGAAGTATTCATGTTTACCCATTTTCCACCTCGGGTGTCTCCCCAAAGGTCCCAGGTTTGATTTTCGTAATGGTTGCTGCTATCGAATATTTTATATTTATTTTTTGAGAACCATGTCGTTTGTTCTTTTCTTTCCCAGTCATCTGTACCAGGTCCTTGAATTAAATAATTTTCTCCATTACTAGTTGGAGTTTCTCCAATTTTGTATACATAAACAGGAGGGATGATTAGATTGATCGGATTATTGATGGAGTACCTGATGTTTCCATTAGGAGTGTCAAAACCGGTATTGTCAGTAGCGGCATATAGATTTCCTCTGTATTTTGAAGGAACGGAACCTTTCAATGTCCCCACTTCTCCTCTGATAGTATATACGGAAAGATCCTTGTAATTAGATGGGAATGGATCCTTTCTTCCCCATTGGTACTGCAATCCTCCCGATTTGTGGAAATCATTGCCTACTAGGTTGGCATTAGTTGCTCCTAGGTTTCTGTCCATCCATCTCCAGTCCGTAACCTGTTGGTTCTCTTTATCGGCTTCAAATCCTTGGTGATAAGTACTTCCATTTGTTGGGTCATCAGTAGCCCAAACGTGCCATGTCCAGTATATTTTATCATTTATACGATAAGAAATCACTGCATTTCCTTCTTTAAGTTTATTGACAAGTACCTTGATCTTGGCTGTTTCACCCGATCCTTCCAGAGTAACTGATTTTATCAGGCCTGGTTCATCCTCCCAGTAAAGGTTTGCTTTAGCGATTCCTCCATCAGGAATTTTGGTGTAGTTTCCACTATCATCCTTCATGAATTCTCCTCCCTTAGACCACATTTCATAGGCCTTTTTCACAGGGATATAAAGACCATCTGCATTGCCGCCGTTCTTATTTTTTCCGGTAAAAATATAGCTGTTTGGAGCCTTGGTCCAGTCTACCGGACTGTTATCAGGAACAACGCCGTTTTTCAACGTGTAGCATGCATTCACGCAACCTTCAACATTGAGCTTAACATCCCCAAAAATACCAACATAGTTGATAAATTTAGCAATTTCAGACTCGATGTCAGGCATTGATCTTACTGTCTGAATACTTTCAGTAGCATCATTTCTCAAAGCTCCCATACCGTATAAGGTCATTTCAGGCGTGTTCGAAATGATTAAGTTTTCAGAACCGGGTCCTCTTCGTGCGCCGCCCTGATCATTTCCGTAACCAAAAAATAATGCTCCGTAGTTACTGTATCCCGTTGCATTTTTTATGGTGATAGATTGTCCGTTGCTCTTGTATACTCTGAACCCTGTGGATAAACTGGATACAATCACAACCGGTTCCTGATCTGCAATGAAGTCAGATAGTTTTTCAGCTAAGGTGTTGTATAGATTGAAATACCTGCTTTGAAGCTGATTAGGATTTTTGAAATTATGATGCCCGGGGCCATTCGGTTCGCCTGGCCATTGACTGAATTTCAATAGCATTCCGCTGATGGAGAATTTTCCTGCAAACATATACACCGGATCATTATAGGTATACAGGTAAGGAATTGGATGGCCGGGCATTTCATGATAAATAAATTCCGGAGTAGCACCTATTGTATCATTAACTGCTCCCTGATTGATCATTTTTACGGATTTGATTCCGTTGGTGTCAAATAAGGTAGCAGGAGTTCTGGGAGAGAATACTACATCATCCTTTTTGTTGTTCATGATCACATTTCCAAGCTTGTTAAAGGCATGGGCAGAGGTTACTCTGTCTTTAATACCTGTAACTTTTCCGTTGGCATCTTTAATCAGAGTCCCTTCTTTTTTAGGTGTCAGAAGAATAGTGTATTCATTTTCATCCAAGTCACAGCTGCTGCTGTTATAATCGCCAAATTTGTAGTGATTTACCGTTTTATCCCAGGTGATACTACTGAAGTTGGTGAGATTGGTGTCTGAACTCAGTTCAACTTTCAGGTTGTAAGCACTTTGGGCTGAAGCAGGGAGCTCAAAAATGGCTTTTAAGTCTTCATTATATTTGTTATAAGAATATAATGTTTTGTACCATCCCGTGACCCAATTTCCCTGAGCATCTTTGTACTTTACAGATAATTTTACGTGATCGCTGGTTACAGGCTTAGTGAGTTTTCCACTCATGATGACCAGTCCTTTTTCCTGTACATTCTGATTCATCACGATCAGAGGGTCCAGATCATACACAAAAGGTGTTACAGGCTGGTGAAGTTTCGAAATAATTGCTTTCTCATGAAGTCCGGGGGTAGGTATTCCCCTTGGGAAAGCGTGAACTGATGCAAGGCAGAGAACTGCTGCAAAAATCTTGTACGTCGATTTTCCTTTCATATTTTATGTTTAAAAAGTTTTCAATATTAGTTTTGTGATGGTACCTAACCTGCTCAGTAAATTTGATTTTTCCTGTTATTGAGGGAGAATAATAGGAAGCCGTTTCTGTACAGGTATTCTGGTGTTATTCTGTCAGTTTTTCATAATCTATACTTTTCATGTCCAGATTTAAATACTTATTTTCTTCGTTTTTATAATGCTGAGGCGCTTCCAGTCCCATATATTTCATGATCAGTGGATAGATATAGGTGGTCTGGATCAGATTGGGATCTCTTCCTGTAGTTCTGTAGGCAGCAGGTACTTTGTCACCATACCATACGAAGAAAGGAACCTGAGTAGATTCTTTGGAGTCTACATGCAGTAACTTATCTCCCTGTATTTTAAGGCCATGATCTGAAGCATAGATCACAACTGAATTGGTATTTTTAAGGGTACTGAAAATGTCCCTCATGACATAATCTGTATATTTTATGGAACTGTCATAGCAATCCAGATCTCCGGACTTCCATGTTTCCGGTAGTCTGTTGCAGGGATTGGGGTGGCTTCCCATGATGTGGAAGACAATGAATTTGTTATCCTTGTTCTGAATAACATTTTTTAGTTCCGGAATAATCACTTCATCATAGCCGTTCACCCATTTTTTATTTTTGGCCATTGAAGCGATTGCTGTAATTCCTTTAGCACTTTGCTGTGTACTGATCCAGAAAGAATTATAACCTGCCTGATTGGCAAGATTGATGATGTTGTAGGATAATTTATCATAATGATACCTGAATTCGTCCGGATGTATGCTGGAAAGGATAAGCGGAACACTGAGGTTCGTAATCCCTGCAGGAGAAACGGCTTTGTCATAAATCATCATGTTTCCGGCCTCCTGATCGGTATAAGGAGTTGTTTTCTTAGAATAGCCATATAATGACATGTTCTGTTTTCTTTCAGATTCTCCTATGATAAAAATTACGTTCTCTATCCCTGGCTGTACTTGTTTGATATTGAAAACCGGGACATTTTTTTTGATAAGATTAATGTCTTCCTGAATTTTCAGTGCCGTATTGAAATCTGACAGATGGTAATACACACTTTTGATCATTTTTCCGCCGCCTTTATTGCTTACATATTTATGTTTAAGATGAAAAGCAAAGGGCATGATCAGCCATAGTAAGGCGATAATGATATATTTAAAATCAAATTTAACAGTATTTTTCAGGGAATTGACCGAATAAATCAACATCCCCATAAAGATGATACACAGGATTCCCGGCAGAATAAACATATAAGACATACTCATGGCTTCGTTTACATTCGACTCCAGTATGCTGATGGCCATTCCTACATTGAACCCCGAATGATAAATAAAATAACAGGATACGGATATAAGAAAGTTAATGCTTAAGAATAAACACAGAAGAACTGCAATGGCAGAGGTATATTTATTTTTAAAGAGAAGAGCATTAAAAACAAGAAAAGAAGAGAACATGATTCCATATTCGAAAATATTTCTGATGCTTTCAAATTTCTCTGCCCCAAATAGATTATCAAATATATAAGGGAAGGAAAGCAGAAAGCCAGTAAGATAGATAATGGTGATAAGAATTGGAATTGTCTTTTTGAGCATGGCTAATAGAGTCTTTGCTGTTAGGATAAACTTTTTTACATATAATCTGGTTCAAGAGTTTTCTGATCATTTTCATCCTATATTGCTCAAAAGAGATTGATATTTCATCAAATAGTATAGATGCCAATTCACAGAAGAAACTGATGATAGATTGTTGTCAAAACTTGATGGCAGATCGTTATTTTCTTTCTGCACGTATTTTCACAATGAAAATATTTTTACAGAGATGACACTGCAGGTAAGAAAGTGGGGACAAAGAGGAGTGTTTTTTTCATCAAAAATTATTTTTTTAAATTAATAAATAAGCTCGGGGTTGTGTTTTTAATATTGTGTGATTTTTTTTCAGAACAAACAGTGTTATAAAATGGTCTATATCCTAACATGAACAGTACCCGGGTCGATAAAAGATTATATCTCACACAGGCTGTGGTTATTGTCTCGATATATGATAATTAAATAATGCTATTTTTACAAATGTACACGAAATAACCAATACATGCAATAGATTTTTTACGATAACTGTTGGATTCACTATACTTTACGGTTGATATAGTCTTTGGTAGCATTGCTGGTAGGGATAATCTTGGCAGGATTCCCTATGACTACAGAGTTGGGAGGCACATCAAAATTGACATAAGAATTGGGAACAATCAATACATTGTTACCGATGGTTATTCCTCCTACAACAACAGCATTGGTCCCTATCCATACCTCGTCACCTATGACAGGAGAGCCTTCGTTCTTCCCACGGTTTTGCTGGCCGATGGTGACGCCATGGGCAATATTACAGTTTTTTCCGATGATGGTTTTCGGGTTGATAACCAGACTTCCATAATGTCCCAGATAAAAACCTTCCCCGATTTGGGTCTCAGGATAAATCTGAAATCCGTATTTGATCTGAAAATGCCTTAAAACAATACGCCAGAAGGTATTCAGTACAGGTTTATTCTGATATTTCTGAGCCATCCTTAGAATATAGACAAAATGGAGATTGGGATGAATGCATTTTTTCCAGATTTCAACGGTGGAAAGCCATTTTCCGCTTTCCCTGTAAAAGTCTTTCTGAATAATTGAGTAATCAGCCATAGTCGTTATTTTTTAAACTTCGTCAATTATTTTCTGAAGATGTTCCACAGACTTTTCTAAAACGAACGGAAGTTCAGTCTCTGCAATCTGTTTTTTATACTGTTCAGAAATAGTTGCATCCGTAAGGAATTTTTTCATGCCTTCATAGATCCCTTCTTCAGAGTTTGCGGTGATATTTCCCAGCTTGCCATCCTGAAGAAGATCTCTGATTCCTGAAATATCCGTTGCAGAAATAGGCTTATTGAGAATAAGTGCCTCAGCTATGATTGTAGGAAATCCTTCATGTCGTGAAGACATAATGTAAAAATCTGCTTTTTTCATATAAGGATAAGGGTTGCTGCTGAAACCAAGCATTTTGGCAGTATCCTGAAGTCCTAATTTATTAAGCTGGTCCTGAATATTGTTAAAATCATAGCCGTCTCCAATGATCAGAAGCTGATGTTTCAGTCCTTCATCGATCAGTTTTTTGTGAACATTCAACAGTCTGTCATATCCTTTTTGTGGATAAACGGTCCCTACTGTTACAAAAGTAGGAAGATCCTCTGTGAAAGGATAATCATCAACGACAGCGTCAGCTTTCTTTAAAGTATCTGCCTTATCAATCGGATTATATATTTTGACAACCGATTGTTTTTCCGCTTCACTTTTTGCCAGGTTGTACATGCCTTCCTGAAGCTTATTCGAAATAACCAGTATTCTGTCGAATTTGAAAAACTGTCTGATCACTTCGGGAGTATATTCTTTCAGATTGAAAATGTCGTTCTGTACCCAGATGATCTTTTTCGAATCTTTCTGAGGGCTGGATAAAATCTCCTGGTGCATGGCATGAATGGCTGCAATCTCTACATCATATTTTTTGTTTTTTAAAACGAAGCTATAGAGTAGGGAAGGAAACCAAAGAAACATTTTCTGATAAAGAACCCGGTAGGCTTTCACGGGGATATCCTGAGGCCTGTTGGTGGTGATCATTTCTCCTTTCGTTAGATAGTATAGATTGACCCAGGACGGAACCTCCTTGATGTATAACCCTGAATAAAGATTTACCAGAAGGTCTACTTCATACTTATCAGAGGGAAGGTTTTTCAGAAAGTTGATTAAAACTTTTTCAGCGCCGCCATGGCGTAGGGAGCCTATACGAATGAGGAGTTTTTTCTTTTTCAATTTGTCTGTTTTTTTGCCTTTATAATTTTACAAGATTAAATTTATTTAATTTTTCTCGCTTTTTTATACTTGTGGGGAAGATTTTCTTTGATATAGGTATCCAGTTTTTTTCTGTCCTTTTCCAGTTCGCGGGGATATTCAGGGTTGTTTTTCAGAACAATATCTCCATAATCTTCAATGGTACACAGGAACTGAGCCGGGTTTCCAATAAAAACCGTATTATCCGGCATAGACTGTGATAATACAGAATTGGCTCCCAGAATACAGTTGTTGCCGATCTGTACGTCCTGCATGATCACACAGTTCAGACCGATTGTACAGTTATTACCTATTTTTATTCTTCCGAGGATTCTGGCATCTTCATATCCGGGAAGTCTTCTCAGCAGAGTAGTAGTTCCTCCATGGTTGACGAATCTTACTCCGCCTGCAATATTGACATAATCGCCGATCTCGATAAGGTAAGGTTCGGTTCCGAAATAAATCTTATCCGGCATATTGAAGCCTTTGCCCACTTTCATGCCTCTATATTTTGCAGCTTCAAGGCTGGCCCTATTCAAAAAAGAATGATAGAGGGAGTCTATTTTTAATAGGATTCTAAATATAAAAATCATCACAGTGTAAATTTGTTTTTCTTTACTTTTGCAAAGAAAGAGAATTTATTAATATGATGAAAATTTCAAAAATAGAATATTATCTTCCTCAGCAGGTACTTACCAATGAAGACCTGGAAAGAGAGTTCCCGGAGTGGAGTTCCGAAAGAATTCAGGAGAAAGTAGGCATCAGCCAGCGTCATATTTCTTCCGATAACGAAACGGTGCTGGATATGGCCGTACAGTCTTCAGAAAAGATTTTTGAAAACTACGACAGAAACAAAGTAGATTTTATTCTGTTCTGTACACAAAGCCCAGAATATTTCCTTCCTACAACGGCCTGTATTTTGCAGGACAGATTAGGGCTCAGGAAAAATATCGGAGCCATTGATTTTAACCTTGGATGCTCAGGTTTTGTTTATGGGTTGGCCTTTGCCAAAGGCTTGATAGCCGCTGGAATTGCTCAAAGTATTCTTTTGGTCACTTCAGAAACGTATACCAAACATATTCATCCTGATGATAAAGGAAACCGAAGCATATTCGGGGATGCATCCGCTTCGGCTATTGTTGAAAAGGCGGAAGGAAGAAATGATTATCAGTTCTGTTTAGGGACAGACGGAAGCGGCGCAGAGAATCTTATCGTAAAGAAGGGAGCTTTCAAAAAAGATTTTGAACTGAATCCTGACCATGAATTCAGTCCTGAAAATATATACATGAATGGTCCGGAGATCTTCAATTTCACGATTGAAAATATTCCGGGACTGGTAAGGGAAACCCTCGAAGTAAATGGGATGACGATGGATGATATTGATCATTTTGTGTTTCATCAGGCCAATTCTTTTATGCTGAACTATCTGAGAAAAAAAACGAAGATTCCGGCAGAAAAATTCTATATTGATATGGAAACTACCGGCAACACGGTTTCAGCAACAATTCCTATTGCTCTGAAAAATATGATGGATAAAGGAATGCTGAAAGAAGGAGATAAAGTTCTCATGGCCGGATTTGGAGTAGGATATTCCTGGGGCGCTACCATCATGGAAATTTAACATAAACAACATTTAAAATTATAAAATATGAAAACATCCGTTTTTTTAGAAAAATTACAGGAAGAACTGGAAGAAGATGAAACACTTACGGTTGAAACCAATCTGAAATCTTTAGAAAGCTATGATTCGATCAGTTTACTTTCCGTAATTGCATTTGTAGACGAGAATTTTAATAAAAAGGTTGATACCAAACACTTCAAGGATATAGAAACTGTTTCAGATCTGATGAATGTGATAGGGAAAGAAAACTTCGAAGATTAATGGATGCTTTCTCATTAAAAAATAAAACAATTCTTATTACAGGGGCTTCTTCCGGGATCGGGAGAAGCTGTTCTGTAGAATGCAGCAAAAGTGGAGCAAATCTGATCCTTGTCGGGAGAAACCAGGAAGAACTGATGAAAACGGTCTCCCTTCTGAACCCTGAAACAAAAGTTGAAGTGATTGCTGAAGATATTACCCATACTGAACACCTGGAAGCATTGATTGCTGAGAAGGTGAGTGTTTCAGGTAAAATTTCAGGATTCATACACTGTGCCGGCATTGAAAAAACATTGCCGCTGAAAAAGCACAGCCCTCAGCTGTACCATGATATATTTGAGATCAATGTCATTGCAGGATTTGAAATCGCAAAGATTTTATCTCTAAAAAAGTATAAAGAGGAAACCTCAAGTTTTGTATTCATTTCATCCGTTGCAGGGATGGTAGGAGAGGCCGGAAAAGCAGCTTATTCTGCCAGTAAAGGAGCTGTGATTGCAGGAGTCCGTTCATTGGCTATGGAACTTTCCAGGAGTAATATCCGTGTCAACAGCATTAGCCCGGCTATGGTAAATACCCCGATTCTGGAAAGAATGTTTGACGATATTGGTGAAGAAGCTTCATCAGAGATCATCAAAAAGCATCCGCTGGGAATAGGAGAACCTAAAGACGTAGCGAATGCCAGTATTTTTCTTTTATCCGAAGCCGCAAGATGGGTCACCGGTACCAATCTTGTCATCGACGGCGGATATTCTGCACAGTAATTTATTTCTTAAGGAGATTTTCTATGATCTCTTCTACACTGTCAAATATCTTTTGATTGTCAAATTGGCTTTCAATATTTTTAAGATTCTCCCTGATATGGAGAACCAGTTCAGGATCTGTAAGAAAAGCTTTCATTCCCTCATACATCTCATCAACCTCATAGTTGATGAGGTATCCTGTTTCTCTATCTTTAATCATCAGGCCAACGTCCCCCACATTAGTAGCCACAATCGGTTTCTGAAGAATTAATGCTTCGGCAATAACCAAAGGCCACGCTTCAGACTCGGAAGGAAGTACGAAATAGTCTGCTTTTCTGATGTATGGATAAGGATTCATCTGATTGCCAGCCAAAATAAATGTTTTTTCTACGCCGCTATTGGCTGCCTGTGCTTTCAGATTGGCCATTTCACCACCATCGCCGATAACCACAATACTATGGTGGAATCCATCGTTTATAAGTCTTTTATGAGCTTCTATAAGTTTATGATACCCTTTTCTTGAGTGAAGTCTTCCGATAGAAACAAAAACAGGTCCTTCCGGAAAATGTTCAAGTTTTTCTTCTGCTTTCTTTTTAATCTCCTCAATAGGAATAGGGTTGATGATTACTGTTTCGGCCGGATAGTTTAATTTAGGATAATACTGGTGCATCATATCCTTTATTTTGTGGGAACAGTACACCATATGATCAAACTGTGGGAAGCTTCTTAATATTTCCGGAACCAAAGGCTGAAACTGAGGAACATTGATCTCAGAATGGAACCAGCCTATTTTTTTTGAATTTTTATGAGTAGAGTTGAGAATGGCATCATAATCTCTGTAATCCATCCCGATCTCTATATCGAATGTATCGTTGATGATCCTGTCTGCAATAACCGGATTGTTTTTCAGCTTTCTGAGCTTGATTCTTCTCGCAACAAGCTGAAGTTTCTGTAATAAAGAATTGCTGGAAAAATCTTCTTTGCCATCGGTAAGGTAAACCTTTCTGACATGTTGAGGAAGCTCATTACGTAATTTTCCCTGATTGAGCGTGAGGCATACCGTTATTTCAAATTTGTCCCTGTCAAGATTGTTGAGAAGCCCCAGCAGAACTTTTTCTACTCCACCCATTTCCATGGAACGGTGTCTGAACAAAATTTTTATTTTTTTTTCTATCATTATCCGAAGATTGATTGTAACGTAATTTTTATTTTTTTCTTAATCCGGAATGGCAGTGAATGCTGATATTGAAGCAGGTCGAATATTGCTTCTGCCCCAGGATATTGATCCGGAATCGGTCTTCCGTTGATGCTCATCAGTTTTCTTCGTTTCATGGTATTGAAGATCACCTGAGCAAAATATTCATGAGATTTCTTTTTGTTGTCATTCTGCGAAATTCCCCCCTGATGCGTTCTGTAAAGATAGTTGGTATCATCAATGAACTGCACTTTTCCTTTTTCATACATTTTAAGATACAGATCCTGGTCTTCTCCAATCTTTAAATCAGGATTCATTTTCTCAGTCTGTTCATATACAGCTTTTCTGAAGGTCACAAAATGAGCGATCTGAATAGGAAAATTGAAAAAATAAGGGTCACCGTTCGGCACCTGCATCGCAGATCTGAAGGGAGCAATAGGTTTCAGGTCTTTATCACAGGTCATGAACCGGGAATAGGTGAGGACCGTGTCTTTTTTTGCCTGAAAGATATTGATGCATTTTTCAATAGCAGTAGGATGAATGGCATCATCGGGATCCAGAAAACCACAGATGTCTCCTTCTGCCAGTTCGATCAGCTTACTTTTGGTCACTCCTACACCGGAGTTTTTTTCATTCTCAAAAAATTTAAATCTTTTATCTTTTGAAATGATTTCCTGTACCATTTTCTTTTCTTCTTCAGATGAAGCATCATCCAAAATGACGGCTTCCCAATCTGTATAGGTTTGCTGCAATATGCTTTCAAAACAATCTTTGAAGAAGTGAGCGTTATTATAATGGGCAATTAGAATAGAGAACTTCATTGTTGTTCTTTGAATATTAATTCCTGACGGTTGACTACTGTTGTATTGGAGGGTATGTCTTTATAAATGGTACATCCGGCTCCTATAATGCAATTGTCTCCTATAGTTACTCCTTTCAGCACGGTAACATTGCTTCCCAGCCAGCAGTTTTTTCCAATTTTGATAGGTGCTGTGGTGAATTGGGAATGATGGAGCTTAAATTCAGGATGGGTTTCATAAGCATGGTTATGATCGTATAGCTTTACATTTTCCCCGAATAACGTATTGTCTCCTATAGAAATACTGTCCAGACAATTGATAGAGCAGAAATTATTCATGAAAAAGTTATTTCCAAGTTCCAGACTGGCATTCTGCTGTACAAGAACATGAACATAATTTCTGAAACTAACTCCTTCTCCGATACTGACCTTTTTTAAACCTTCATGAAGAATAAAATGGTTGCTGGTTCCAAGCTTTATACCCTTAACGGAAACATTAGGGTGCTTTCTGAGAAGTGAAATCTGACTTTTTCGTTGAAGTTTGGCTAGAATTTCATGAAGCATATTGGGATTTATTTTCACATTTGTACTGTACAAATATAATT
This sequence comes from Chryseobacterium indologenes, assembly GCA_001013295.1. Taxonomy (GTDB): domain Bacteria; phylum Bacteroidota; class Bacteroidia; order Flavobacteriales; family Weeksellaceae; genus Chryseobacterium; species Chryseobacterium indologenes_B. The sequence continues at coordinate 144,642 of LAZY01000033.1, forward strand.
TGTTTTACAGAAATATAATAATTAATCTTATTTTTGTGCCTTAAAATTAACACTTTAAATGAAATAAAACGGTCTGCAGATTGAGGGCATATTTATTTTGATAAAGTAAAGCATTTTATGTTTCTGTGAAGATAGGTCAGATTACATTTACCAGATTTGTTGCCGCCATGGCAATTGTCATCTCCCATTTCAATAAAGATCTGTTTTTATACAAGATAGATTATATTTCCAATCTTTTTCTGAAGGCTAATGTGGGAGTCAGCTATTTTTTTATTCTTTCAGGATTTATCATGATTATTGCTTATCATAAAAAGGATAAGATAGACTACCTGGAATTTTATAAGAACAGATTTGCGAGAATTTATCCGTTGTACGTTCTTGGCCTTCTGCTGTATTTTCTGACAAGATCCCAGATGTTCGATGTCTATAAAGTGGTATTGTATGGCCTGGGTATTCAGAGCTGGATACCGGGAGAGGCAATGATCCTGAATTTTCCGGGATGGTCTATTTCTGTAGAATTTTTCTTTTATCTGCTTTTTCCGCTTTTATATAATCATTTTTATTCCAGAAATAATAAAATGATCTGGGTTATTTCCATTGCTTTATGGTTGATTACTCAGGTGTTTTCGAACCTATATCCTGTATATGGAGCTTATGAAGGACCACATACTCCAAGCCACGAATTTCTGTATTATTTTCCTTTCTGGCATCTCAATGAGTTTCTGATCGGAAATCTTGCAGGGATATTTTTTGTAAAAAACTTCAGACAAAAAAATTATGATCGTCATATTATCGCCATTTTTGTATTGATCCTTGTGTCTTTAATCTTTGTTCCGCTTTTCTATCATAATGGTCTGATGGCATTACTTTTTGTACCTGCCATCCTTATGATTTCTGCGAATAACGGATGGATTACCCGGTTCTTTTCATTGAAGCCGATGGAATATCTGGGGGAAATAAGTTATGGGATCTACATCACCCACATTCCTGTTCTTTATCTGGTAAGGGAGTTTTTAGAATGGCAGCAATATACGTTCAATATTGATATTGTATTTGTGATCTACATTATGGTAATGCTGCTGAGTTCCGCCATTTTTTATCAGCTTATTGAAAAACCTATGCGGAATCTTTTGAGAAAGATTCACTTTTCAAAACAATAAAAATCATTTAAGCTAGATGTTTAGTTTAAGTCTGCGATCAGAATAAATCCTTCCTGAAATTGATATTATAAAGTCCGGATCTTATGCTTCGGTAATCTGTCAACAGGTATTTGGTAATCATTCCCCATTTTGTAAGGAAAGGAGCATTGGCAATTTGAAAACTTCTGTACACTCTTTTGATGTGCAGTTTAATATCTGCAGGAATTGTATTTTCATTTTCCGCCCATTTGTTTACTTCTGCCCAAAGTAAAACTCTTGTTGAGGCAGGTTTTATCTCCCTGTTATCTACTTTGGTAATTCTGTTATTTTCATGAACACCTCTTACTGCTACGGCCTTGTCAAGGATGCCCGGATATAAATTCAGGTAATAGGAGAGCCTGAACAGAAATTCTGTGTCCTGATGAAGTTTTAAGTGGGTTTTGAAGAAATATTCCATGTTTTTCAAGGAACTTTTCCTGATGGTCAGCGCATCTATGCTGAAAAGTCCGAAGGTTCCTATCATATTGAGCTGCCCGGGAAATACATTTTTGGGCGGATGCTCTTTGTATACCGTGGTGAGACGATCACCAAATACTTTATAATATTGTTCTTTGGCCTTCTCTGAGTAGTAATGAACACCAATTGCCCCATAGACACCGTCTACATCATTATTTTTAAAAAGCTCTTTTTCGGCATCGAAACGATTGGGAAGATAATAATCATCCGCATCCAGAAAAGAGATGAAGTCCCCTTCCGATTTTTCTATACCCAGATTTCTGCTGGCCCCAGCACCGTGATTGCCCTGGTCCGGATGCTGATAAAGTTTTACCCTGATGTTGTTCTCTGCAAGTTCCCTGCATACCTGCAGCGCATTGTCCGGGGATTTATCTTCTACCAGAATCACTTCATATACTTCTTCGAACTGAAGCGCAGATTTTACAGCCTGAGATACATATTTTTCGGCATTGTACACGGGAATGATTACGGAAATTTTCATTTCTATCAATCGTTTTTTTAATTTAAATAATAAAGGACAAAACTATTTTCCGACGATTCTTCTAAAGATAAGTCCCATTACAAAAGGGATACGGGAAACATTATGCTTAAATGTTTTAAAGCCGTCTATGGTAAACGTTGTATTTTCTGTCATTCCATATTCTGAAAAATCGACTCCGGAAACAGCTTTATGCTTGAAACTCGCATTCATCAAGTTATATTGATGAACCACCTGAATGTACATTTCTTTGCTGTCTTCTGTAGAGAAATTTTTATAATCACGGAAGCAGTTATGAGCCCTTTCTTTCAGGACCGTCTGAAAGTTATCCTTACTTTCAGCTAAACTTACAAACGGATTGACAGCTGCATTATAGAGCTTCACAATAGCTTTACGCCCTGGCAGCATGGTAAGCTGGAATCCTCTCCTTAAATCTATAACCAGATCATGAATCGGTTTGAAATGTTCCTGTACCGTTTTTACATAATCTTTGTGAAGCATATCATCATTGTCCAGTTCACTGGTAATGACAAATTGGGTATCGGGTTTGAAAAACTGAGGAATGATCTCTACTGCCTTAGTTTTCATCACATCAAAATCTTCTACAAATACAGCTTTGAAGGTGGGATATTCCGCTTCAATCTCTTTAATGATTTTTCTAAATTTATCAGAAGTATTCACATCAAAGAAAGTAAGCCACTCAAAATTTTGGTTAGTCTGGTTTTTATAAGAAGGAAGCACATAGGTTCTGAATAATTTGAACCGGTCATCCAGCCACTCTTCTGTAAGCGGTTTAAAACCAGAACGTGTTTCGTCCCAGCCTTTTGTAGGAACATTGAATCTTGTCATTATAATATGTACAAACTGACTCATCTGAATAAATTTTTAAAAAAGTTATATATTCTGTATGGTTTGCTGCTATATATATTCTCCAGTTTTTTTTCATAGAAAGTCTTCCTGTTCAGGAGCGTAATATAGCTTGGGAAAAACTCATGAAAGAGTGTCTTGTGTTTTTCATATACAGCATGATAAATGAACTCTATTTTATCTTGATTTCCGGTGATTTCTTTAATCATTGAAGTTTCCGGATGTGATCTGTAATTGAAAACCGGATAATCAATTTTAATGATAGGCTGTTCTCTGTGAGCAGATATAAGCTGAATCCAGAATTCCCAGTCTTCGAAACCATGTCTTAATTTTTCATCGTATATAATTCCTTCCTCAAAATATTTTTTTGCAAACATAGAGGTACAATACATTTTGTTTCCTAAAAGCAATTCTTTAAGGGTGAACTTTTCCTGTAGATTAGATTTTTTACTGGTATGCCCGAAAGTCACTGTATCTGAGAATACAATTAACGTTTCCGGGGCCTTGTTAAAAACAGCTATCATTTTTTCCAGTGCCAGCGGATTCAGCGTGTCATCAGCATCCAATGGTAGAATATAATCTCCGGTGGCATTTCTTATTCCCGTGTTTCTTGCTCCGGAGAGACCTCTGTTTTCCTGATGCACATACCTGATTTTTTCAGTTTCAAGCTTACGGGATACTACAGCGGTATCATCCGTAGAACCATCATCTACGATAATGCATTCCCAATTGGAATAAGACTGGTTTTTAACAGACTCTATACATTCTTCCAGGTATTTTGCGTGATTATAGCATGGAACAATGATGGAAACTTTATTAGCCATTCAATACGTTTTTATTTTCTGTAAAGTTATTTGAAACAGTTTTCAAAAAACTTTGATAACTGTGAGTATTGCAAATTAACGCAATATATTTCTGAATGCAGAACAGAGTCAGTGGTTCTTTCTGTGGGCGGAATTTGGTTCCGGTGGTTTCATGCATTTGTATTATATATTTTATATTGTGAGGGAAATGTAAATTAAATTTTTTATTTCTGCCGGTTATTTCAGACAGAGAGATTATAAATGATAAAGTATGTTTGTCTTCAATTCATTTCAGTCTAACAGATTTGTCGTTGATTAATGATTATAAATAAGCTTTAAATAACTTATTTAAATATTCTTCTGCAGAGATACCTTTAAAAAAGGATTCTGTAAGGGTATTGAATTCGATATTATAAAACGAGCCTTCGTCAATATTATCATAGATTGCCGTTTTACCAAGGTGGTTTTCCAGGTGAGACAGGATCTCCGATAGGGAATATTGATAAGGATACGTAAGATTGACGGTTGTGTTGCTGAGGGTTTCCAAATATCGATCTGCAAATAATGCAATATCATCTATCCCGATCAGAATTCTTCTGGCATTGCTATGGATGGTAAATCGGTTTTCGGACAGAATTGAATTTTTAAGGAAATTGATTAATGTATTGGGATTTCCTCCTCTGCCTACGGCATTTCCTACTCTGAAAATGATAAAGCTTTTACATTGCTCAGTAATGATCTTTTCAACATTTACTTTATGGGCTACATAAGGGCTGTCTGTTTTAGTAGGATCATAGATGCTGCATGTAGAGAAATAGACCAGTTTATGATCAGGGTATTTTTCTATTGTGGATTGTAAAAGATTGATCTCCCTTTCAAATTCTGCAGGATTTTTTTCCAAAGAATTGGAGACTCCTGATGCAAAATAAATTACATCTTCTCTGTCATAAGATCTTACGGCGTTTGCCAGAATTCCATTACCAATAATCATACATTACTTGTTTTTAAATGATCTGTTCCTGAATTTCATTAAAGCTTGATTTCGGCTATTTTATTCAGAATTTTATACAGTAGAGCAGGCAAGTTGTTTTGAATTGCCATATCAAGTCTTTTTCTTCGGAATGGGTATAAATGATACGCTGCAATATATTCTTCATCCATTTTTTTTCCTGAAAGAAAATATCGATGGGTATACCCGTTGATTCTGTCTTTTATAATCCCTTCTTTATCATACATCATTTGCAGTAAAGTTGTTTCCAACTGAATTTTTTCTGCCTTAAGTTTTGAAATATTTTCAGGATGCATTCGGTAATAGGCCAGCTTTTGAGGAATATAAGCGATAAGATATTTTTCGCTAATCTTAAGCCATCGGAAATAATCTTCTACTATAAATTTTGAATCGTATTTGCCGGTTTCTTTTATGACCTCTGTTTTTAGTAATACCGTTAAAGCTGCAATCCTGTTTCCTTTGATGAGTTCTTTTCTGAAAACATGCGGATCTATATTTCCTAATGAATCATAATCTGCAATATCTTTTATTATTGTACTGTTGTCATCTACCGTATGAGTGTGGCTGAAGACCATCCCGTATTGCTCATCTAGGCTTTCAAGTAAAGAAACTGATTTTTCAATGGCTTCTGGATGCAGAAAGTCATCGGCAGCAATGATTTTGATATATTTTCCCTGGGCATTGGAGATACATTCATTAAGCATTGTTGCCAAACCTGTATTGACGGAATGAAAGTTTTTTTCTGCAGGATAACTATTGTCTTTTAGCCATTGTTCGAAGACCTCAACCGAATTGTCAGGGGAAGCGTCATCACCTACGATCAATTGGATATTACCGTAAGTCTGGTTTTTGATGCTATCCAGATTTTCCCGGATGTATTGGGAGTGGTTATAAGATACAACGATGACCGTTACTAATGGCTGTTCCATTTAGAACTCATTTATAATTTTGATAATCTTCTGAATTTCTTCCTCTTCCAAAACAGACGAAATTGGCAAACTCAGTACTTCTTCATGCATTTTTTCGGTAACGGGAAAAGACAGATGATTGTATTCTTTGTAGGCTTCCTGCTTATGAGGCGGAATAGGGTAATGAATAATAGTTTGCACGCCCTTTTCTGTAAGATAAGCCTGAAGAGCGTCTCTGTTTTCTGTTCTGATTACGAATACGTGCCATACATGCTCCTTTTCGTCAGCCGGATTTTCAGGAAGTACTATTTTGGGATTGGTTATACCGGAAATAAATTTCTTGGCAACCTCACGGCGAGCTTCATTTTCGTGATTGATGTACTTTAACTTGACGTCTAAAACGGAAGCTTGTATCTCATCTATCCTGGAGTTCAGCCCCTTGTAGATATTTACATATTTTTGATTGGAACCATAATTCCCTAATGCCCGGATCGTCTCAAATAGCTCTTTGTCATTGGTTGTCACTGCTCCGGCATCTCCCAAAGCGCCCAGATTTTTACCCGGGTAAAAACTAAAACCTGCAGCATCTCCTAAATTTCCTGACTTAGTGCCTTGCCACTCTGCCCCAATTGCCTGAGCGTTGTCTTCTACAATTTTTAAATGATATTTTTGAGCAATATTTTTAAGGGCTTCAGAAAAAACAATTCTGCCCTGAAGATGTACAATCAGGATTGCTTTTGTTTTTGGAGTGATCTTTTCTTCAATTTTTGTAATATCAATATTATATGTATTAATGTCCGGTTCTACAAAAACGGGAATTAAGCCATTATCAGATAAAGCAAGAACTGAGGCGATATAAGTATTTGCAGGAACAATCACCTCGTCTCCGGGTTCCATTACTCCTAGCTCTATATATGCACGGAAAATAAGACGAAGAGCATCCAATCCATTAGCTACCCCAAGAGAATACCGTGAGCCTATATATTCTGCTAAATTCTTCTCAAAAGCTTTGGTTTTTTCACCAAGAAGATACCATCCTGAACGGAAGGTCTGTAATAGTGCGTCTTCTATTTCCTGCTGATAGTTGAGGTTTATTTTTTGTAAGTCGAGGAATTTTATCATTATTGTTTTTTCTTTAAAAATTTTGCAGGATTTCCCACCCATATTTCATGATCAGGAATATCTTTGGTAACAACGCTTCCTGCACCGATTAATGCATTTTCACCTATTGTGATTCCTGCTAAAATGGTAGCATTGGCACCAATAGAAGCTCCTTTTTTTACCAGTGTTTTTACCAGTTTAAAATCTTTATTTTTAGATTTTGGGAAAAGATCATTGGTAAAGGTTACATTAGGTCCAATGAATACGTCATCCTCCAGATGAACGCCATCCCAGACCTGTACACCGGGCTTTATGGTAACATTATTCCCGATGATAACATCGTTTTCTATAAATACCTGACAATTAATATTACATCCATTGCCAATTTTGGCACCCTTCAAAATGACACAGAACTGCCATACATAAGTTCCTTCTCCGATATTCTGAGACTGTACGTCAGCTAAGGGATGTATCATTTTCTGTAATTTTTAAAGTCTTCGAAATCTCTGAAATAATCATGCTCGTCATAAAGTTCAGAAGCGAGACATAGAAGCACTGCATTGTGGCTGAACTTTATATCTCTCCATATGAGTTCAGGAATAAAAAGACCTTTAGAAGGGGAATCCAGAATAAATGTATTTTCATTGCCTTCAAGATCAAGAGTATTGAACTCTATGGTTCCGGAAACAGCAAATATAACCTGTTGTAATTTCTTATGAGCATGCCCTCCACGAATCACATCCTGTGGTGTAAAATAGGTCCAGTATACTCTATTGATTGCAAAAGGAACATTTTTCTGGGCTTCAGCCACGGTAATATATCCTAATTCCGGAGATCCGATCTTTAAAAAATCTATAATATAGGGAGTCATAATCATTCAATTTATATATTAGGATTCATTCTTAGTCCCTTCAATTCCGTAAGAATTTTGTACTTTTTTTCCATCCTCATCCAGAGAATAGAGCAATTCTTTTTTACCGTCTTTGATGACACTTACTTCAAAAGGGACTATATTGACTACATCAATATAGTCGGGAAGTTCGAGATGAAGTGTATATCCCTGAATAAACTTTTCATTCAGTTCATCCACACTGATATTGATGGTTGGGTTAAATGTTTCTACAGAAACCCGGTTTAAAGTTGTTCCCACCAGTTTTGTTTTTAGTGGGCTCAGCCCATTCCTGAAAAGCTTATGCCTTAATGCATGTCGAAACACATTCTCTTCCAGAGTAATGGGATTGTGGTAGGGTATTTTTTCTAAAACCTTCAGCAGATGCTTTGTATTATAGATAGTTCCGTCAACAGAGAATGGATACGACCAGTGAGTGATCTTCTTATCTGCATAATAGTCCCACTGGTAAAGGTTGTTCTTTTTCTGAATATAATCAGGGAAACCTTCTATATTATCACCTACATACATTCTGTATGATGTATTTTCGGGATCTTTTTTGAATTCAGAGAGGATCTCTTCATCCAGAAATACATCATTGTAGAAGACACCGTCATCTGTATTGAACATGATAAGCTCGTGTTCTGTATTTCGGAGCAATCCTTGAAGAAGTCCTTTGAAGTTATCTCCTTTTTTGTTTTTTAAATTTTTTTCCAGGAAAAATTTTAGATTTTTTCTGCTGGTGAGTGTTTTAAAAAAAGAGGTATCAAACCATATTTCTTTTCTTTCTACAAAACTGATCTTAGGATAATCTTTATATTTCTCAATTAATTTTTTGTAGCCTAAATGATGATTTCCAGTGGTGTGGTATAAGATAACAGTTTCATAATCATCTATTTTGATTTTCTTTAAAATAGTACTCAGCAGATAATCTACCTGCATGGCACGGTTGTAAGAAAAGATAATATTTAAAAGCATTATTAATTATTTTGATTGATGAGTACTGAAAAGTTATAACTTTTTGATTTCTGAAACAATAGCTGGTGAAATTACCCCCGGTGATTTTTTGATGTCACCAAATTGATTTCTTGTTCCGTTGATCTCAAAACCAAAAGACTGGGTCCTGAATGCAATTTCAGAACGGTTGATCCCCCAGAACATGTCAAAATAATAAGAATCCTCATTCAATATATTAGAAGGTATATCAAGGCTAATAGAATAGGTTCCACGCTCTCCGCTTTCACTGATCATAAAACCATTACTCATGACAATGACTTCATGAGAGTTTTTAAGATAGAAAGAAAGATCTACAGCGGCATTTTGGATATTGCTTGTAAAATCTACCGTTATTCTGACTCCTGAATTAATATTCAGTACATTCCCATGAATAGGCGTTGCAGAATAAGACTGAACCTTGATTCTTTCATTACCTACTTCAAAATCATTTTTCAAAGCTTCATAATGGGAAATGTAAGAATTCTTACGTTGGTATTCAATGATACATTTATCTTTATCACCCTGCATTTCTACAGATCCTTTATCTAATAAAATAGCGCTGTTGCAAAGCTCATTAATAGCGGCCATATTGTGGCTCACAAAAAGAACTGTTCTTCCCTGTCCTTTTGTAACATCACCCATTTTTCCAAGGCATTTCTTCTGAAACTCAGAGTCTCCTACGGCAAGTACTTCATCTACAATCAGAATTTCGGACTCCAGATGAGCCGCTACAGCGAAAGCCAGACGTACATACATTCCGGAAGAATATCTCTTTACCGGGGTGTCAATATATCGTTCTACCCCTGAAAAGTCTACAATCTCATCAAACTTACGTTTGATTTCTTTTCTGGTCATTCCTAATATTGCACCATTCAGGAATATATTTTCCCGACCTGTCATTTCCGGGTGAAAGCCTGTTCCTACTTCCAATAAAGAAGCAACCCTTCCGTTGGTATAGATTTTACCTGTTGTTGGTTTGGTTACTTTACTTAAAAGTTTTAGTAAGGTAGATTTTCCTGCACCGTTTCTTCCTATTATTCCTACCGCATCACCCTGCTCAATTTCAAAATTGATGTCACGAAGAGACCACACATATTCAGATTCCCCTTTAATGGTTCTGTCATTGGTTTCCCCTATTTTAAGATAAGGGTCTTCTTTTCCTCTTACTTTATGCCAGAATCTGTTGAGGTCGTGAGATAAAGTTCCTGTACCCACCTGTCCCAGGCGGTATTGTTTTGATATATTTTCTGCTTTTAAGGCCAGCATATTACTAATTCGATTTTAAAATTTAATAAAAAAATACGGCTGGATATTATACCGTGTCCATAAAAGTTTTTTCAACTTTATTAAAAACAACAACCCCTATCATTAAAAGAATAAGAATAACAACAGTGCTGATTCCAAGCATTATAGGAGAAAAGTCTCCTACGCCAAGCCATGCATATTTAAAGCATTCAAAAATACCAGTCAGAGGGTTATAGTAAGCAAGTTCTCTAAAGAATCCCCGCAGTGAAGATACCGGATATATTACCGGTGTAGCATACATATATAAACTGATACCGAAAACAAGCAGCATACTTAAATCCTTATATTTTGTGGTGAGTGCAGAAAATATCATTCCGACTCCTAAGGCAAAAAGCGCCATCAGTACAATAAGAAAAGGGGTAGCAAGTACCCAGATGTTTGGATGTATATCTCCTTTAGCAAGATAATAAGCCCAGGCAAGAAGAAATAAAAGAAACTGTACTCCAAATCGCATAAGATTGGAAAGTACTATTGATATAGGGGTAACCAGTCTGGGAAAATAAACCTTCCCGAAAATACCTGCATTTCCGGAAAATGTAGTCGAAGTGGCGAGAAGACAGGTGGAAAAGTAATTCCAAAGGGTAACGCCGGCAAGATAAAAAAGAAGAGGAGGAGCATCATCTGTAGATAATTTCGCAATTCTTCCAAAAATAACAAGATATACAAAAGTTGTCAAGAGGGGGTTGATAAAAAACCATATAGGTCCTAGTATCGTCTGTTTAAAGCTGGACACAAAATCTCTTTTTACAAACATGTAGATAAGATCCTTGTATCTCCAGACTTCTTTCAGCTTCAAGTCAAATAATGAGTGATCGGATTCAATCGTTTCAGTCCACTTCTGTTGTGGTTCATTCATCTGTGTAAGTTTTTTGCAAATTTATAGATAATTAATTCTTACAGTTTTTTTTAGTTTGTGAATTATTATTCTCATAAAACTAAAAAATTACAACTAATATATTGATATTTGTTGGTATGAGCAAAAACTATTGGCATAAGGCCAATAGTTTGCAGAATATGTAAAGTTTATTATTATTTACCGATGAGCTGTTTCAGGTATTCGCCATAACCACTTTTGCCATATTTAGTGGCAGTCTCCAGTAGTTTTTCTTCATTGATGAATTTATTTCTGAAAGCAATTTCTTCAATGCATCCGATTTTGAAGCCTTGTCTTTTTTCAATAACGCTTACAAATTCAGAAGCATCATGAAGAGAGTCAAAAGTTCCGGTGTCCAGCCATGCAGTACCTCTGTCCAGAACGGCAACTTCAAGTTTTTCGTTTTTTAAATACACATTATTAATATCTGTGATTTCTAGCTCACCTCTTGCAGAAGGTTTGATGTTTTTTGCAATTTCTACTACATTATTGTCGTAAAAATATAAACCAGGTACTGCATAATTTGACTTCGGATGTAAAGGCTTCTCTTCAATGGAAACAGCTTTAAGATCTTTATCAAATTCTACGACTCCATATCTTTCAGGGTCTGCTACGTGGTAGGCAAAAACAACCCCTCCGTCCGGATTGGTCTTATTTTTCAGTAATGTTCCCATTTCGGAACCATAGAATATGTTGTCACCCAAAACAAGAGCGGCAGAATCGTCACCAATAAATTGGTCACCAAGAATGAAAGCTTGGGCCAGGCCGTCCGGGCTAGGCTGTACAACGTATTCTATATTACAGCCGATCTGCGAGCCGTCTCCTAAAAGTTTAATGAATCCCGCCTGATCATGAGGAGTTGTGATGATTAAAATATCCTTGATGCCAGCTAAAAGAAGCGTGGAAAGTGGATAATAGATCATGGGTTTGTCGTAAACAGGCATTAGTTGTTTACTGACTGCAATGGTTAGAGGGTAAAGTCTTGTTCCGGAACCTCCGGCTAATATTATTCCTTTCATGTGTTGTGCGAATTACGCCAATTTCGTTTGTGTGTTGTATTGATTTTTATTTTATGATTTTGAACGAGTTGCAAAGAATAAATAAAACCTGAATTATACTTATTCTTCGCTTTTCTTAATAATCAGAAATCTAGCTGTATTGTTTGGTGTAGTATTCCTGGTAATTTCCTGAAGTTACATTCTCCAGCCATTCTTTATTTTCAAGATACCAGTCAATTGTTTTTCCTAATCCTTCTTCAAAAGTTACTGATGGTTTCCATCCTAAATCTTTATTAAGTTTATTGGCATCAATTGCATAACGTTTGTCGTGACCAGGTCTGTCTTTTACAAAGGTGATCAGCTTTTCAGAGTATCCTTCCGGTTTTCCTAATTTAGCATCCATTTGCTTGATCAGTTCTTTTACCAGATCAATATTCTGCCATTCGTTGAATCCTCCGATGTTGTAGGTTTCTCCGGTTTTTGCTTCATTAAAGATCTGATGAATTGCTCTCGCATGGTCGATTACGAATAACCAGTCTCTGGTGTATTTTCCATCACCGTAAATTGGTAGAGGTCTTTCGTTGATGATATTTGAGATACAAAGTGGGATCAGCTTCTCAGGGAAATGATTCGGACCGTAGTTGTTTGAGCAGTTTGATACGATGAAAGGCATTCCGTAAGTATTTCCGTAAGCTCTTACCAAATGGTCAGAGGCTGCTTTAGATGCAGAATACGGAGATTGTGGGTCATAAGGTGTTGTTTCTAAAAAGAATCCGGTTTCGCCCAAGCTACCATATACTTCATCTGTAGAAACATGATAGAATAAATTGGTTCTTTTTTCTGCCGGGAATCTGCCATGAGTATGGTCTGGGTTCAGTATCCAGAACTCTTTGCACAGATTAAGAAGATTAGCTGTTCCGTTTACGTTGGTATTGATGAATGCCATCGGATCGGTGATACTTCTGTCAACATGGCTTTCCGCGGCAAGATGGACAACAGCGTCCGGATTGTATTTTTCAAAAACCTTTCTCAGTTCTTCAGGTTTTGTAATATCTGCTTTTTCGAAAACATAATTAGGCTCATTTTCAATGTCCTTCAGGTTTTCAAGATTTCCGGCATAGGTAAGTGCATCAAGGTTGATAATGGTGCTGTCCGGATTGTTTTTTACAAATTCTCTTACAACGTGAGAGCCAATGAATCCTGCTCCGCCTGTAATAATAATATTTTTCATTGATTTATTTTGAAATGGTCTTTCTTCCTATGCTTTTGTAATGAAACCCGTTTTGTTCTGGGATTTCTAACGGATACATATTTCTGCCGTCAAAAATGACATTGTTTTTCATCTTTTTAGCCATCAATTCAAAATTAGGATTTTTGAACTCCGGCCATTCGGTTGAGATAAATAAGGCATCTGCATCTTCTAATGCATCATACATTGTTTTGGCATATTGGATTTTGTCACCAAGAAGCTTTTGAACGTTGCTTTCTGCTACAGTATCATATGCAGTGATTTGTGCTCCTTTTTCTAATAACAAAGCAATATTGTCTAATGATGAAGCTTCTCTGATGTCATCTGTGTTTGCTTTAAATGCAAGTCCCCACATCGCAATCTTCTTGCCTTCGATATTTCCGCCGAAATATTTTTCAATTTCAGAAACCAGAATCACTTTCTGTGTCGTGTTGACTCTTTCGGTAGCTTCAAGGATCTGGAAGTTAAAATCTTCCTGTTTGCCGGATTTTATAAGGGCTTTTACATCTTTAGGAAAACAGCTTCCGCCATATCCGATTCCCGGAAATAAGAACCTGTGTCCGATTCTGTCATCGCTTCCCATCCCAAGTCTTACCTTGTCCACATCTGCGCCTACTTTTTCACAATAATTGGCAATTTCATTCATGAACGTAATCTTTACAGCTAGAAATGAATTGGCGGCATATTTAGTAAGTTCAGATGATTTCTCATCCATAAAGATAATGGGAATTCCTGTATTGGTAAAAGGTTGGTAGATTTTAGACATGATGTCTTTTGCTCTTTCGGAGCTTGCTCCTACTACCACTCTTGAAGGGTTCATAGAGTCTTCAACAGCAAAACCTTCTCTTAAGAATTCAGGATTTGAAACAACATCAAAAGGGATGTCTGTTTTTGCAGATATAGTTTCTCTTACCCTGTCTGCAGTTCCTACCGGTACGGTACTTTTGTTGACAATGACTTTGTATTCAGTCATCATCTCTCCAATATTGTTAGCCACCTGAAGTACATAGGAAAGATCTGCAGATCCGTCTTCTCCCGGAGGAGTAGGTAAGGCCAGATAGATGACCTCACTTTTGTCCAGAGCTTCTTTCAGGTTGGTAGTGAAAAATAATCTTTCGGATTGAATGTTTCTCAGAAACATTTCTTCAAGGTTCGGCTCATAGATGGGAACTACGCCGTTTTTCATACCTTCTACTTTTTTTTCATCAATATCAACACAGTATACTGAATTGCCAAGTTCTGCCAGAGTAGTTCCTGTAACTAATCCTACATAACCTGTTCCTACAATCGTTATATTCAAAATGTTTGTTTTAAAATTCTTAAAGACAAAAGTAATAAAAATCCTGTCATGTACTCTTTTAATTTATTGTAAATGGAACGGATGCTATTTGCTTGATACTTAAGATAATTTTGCATTTTTAGAAAAAAAGCGTATATTTGCATTGGATTTACGGAAAAAATGGGAAGGCTTCGGAAGAAAGCCTTTTTTCGTACTGTAAATCAAGATAAAAATATATGGAGTTTAGAAAAAGAATTGAAGAATTATTAAATGAATTCCTTGAGACCAGAAAAGATCTGTTTCTTATTGATCTTAAAATTTCTGCAGGGGATGATATTACAGTGATTTTAGATGGTGATAACGGAGTTTCTTTGCAGGATTGTCTTGATGCAAGCCGTGCTATAGAATTCAATATGGATCGTGAAGAGCATGACTTCAGCCTTCAGGTGATGTCTGCCGGATTGAGCGAGCCATTATCCACACCAAGACAGTTCAGTAAAAACATCGGAAGAGAGATTGAAGTGATGCTGGAAGATTCTTCCAAGATTGAAGGAGAATTGTCAAAAGTAGACGATGAGAAAATCACACTTGTTCTACGTTACCGAAAACCGAAAGATATCGGAAAAGGAAAAGTAGATGTGGAAGAGGAGAAGGAGATTTCATATCCTGAAATCAAAAAAGCATTAGTAGTAATTAAATTTTAAAAAAGAAAAAAGAATAGATGGATAATATAGCGTTGATTGAATCCTTTGGTGATTTTAAAGACGAAAAAGGGATCAGTAAGATTGATCTTATGGCAATTATTGAGGATTCACTGAAGACACTTTTGAGAAAAAGATTTGATTCAGATGACCATTTTGATGTGATTGTAAACCCGGATAAAGGAGATTTTCAGATATTTTTGAATAAAACAATTGTAGAGGACGAAATGTCTGAAGATGATGATTTGGAAATTGAAATTTCTGAAGCTAAGAAGATTGACCCTACCTTCGAAGTAGGTGAGGACTTTACAATGGAAATTCCTGTTGCACAGTTGGGAAGAAGAAATATTCTTACCCTTAAGCAGATTCTGGCTACAAAACTTCAGGAGCACAATAATGCAATGCTGTACGAGCAGTTTAGAGATAAAATCGGGGAAATTGTAGTAGGAGAAATTCACCATATCCGTCATAAGCACGTGATTTTGCTGGATGATGAAGGAAATGAATTTATTTTACCGAAAGAAAACCAGATCCCATCCGATTTCTTTAAAAAGGGTGAGAATATCAGAGCTATTGTTGAGACAGTAGATTTTAAAGGTTCTAAACCACAGATTATTATTTCCAGAACTGCACCTAAGTTCCTAGAGAAGTTATTAGAGCTGGAAATTCCTGAGATCCAGGACGGAACAATTATGCTGAAAAAAGTAGTAAGAATTCCTGGTGAAAAGGCGAAGATTGCAGTAGATGCTTATGATGACAGAATCGATCCGGTAGGAGCTTGTGTTGGGGTAAAAGGGTCCAGAATTCATGGCGTTGTAAGAGAGTTGAGAAATGAAAACATCGATGTTATTCAGTGGTCTAAAAACCCTGAGATTTTGGTGAAGAGAGCATTAGGAAATGTGACCGTCAATAAAATTGACATCAACGAGGATCAAAACTATGCACTAGTGTATACGCCTGTTGAAGAGATTTCTAAAGTAATTGGAAAACAAGGACAGAATATTAGACTGGCTTCTTGGTTGTCAGGATATGAAATTGATGTATACAGAGAGTCCAGCGAGGATGACGATGTTGAATTGAGAGAATTTAACGATGATATCGAGCAGTGGATTTTGGATGAGTTTAAGAAAGTAGGACTTACAACTGCAAAATCAGTATTGGATAAAGAAACTGAAAGTCTTTTAAATATGGTAGACCTTGAAGAAGAAACCATCGAAGAGGTTAAACGTATTCTGAGAGAAGAATTTGAAGATTAAGATTGTAAATAAATCTTAATAAACAGTAAAAAAGAAATACTTTAATTTTAAAAATTAAAAACAGTAAATAATATAGATGCCAAAAATTAGATTAAATAAAGCGGTTAAGGAATTCAATATTTCGATGTCCAGATTAGTAGAGTTTTTACAATCAAAGGGTATCGAAGTTGAAAGCAATCCTAACGCTCAATTGGAAGAATCGGCATATTCTGCATTGGAGGCTGAGTTTGCTAAAGACGGCGAACAAAGAAAGGCTTCCCATGAGGTGGTGATCACTAAAGTTCCGGAAGAAAAACTGGAAATTGAAGAGAAGAAAACCCCTGAAGTGATAAGAGCTAAAGCAAATAAACCAGAAACTAGAATTTTAGGTAAAATTGATCTAGAACCTAAGAAGCCTGAAGTTGAGGAAGTTCCTGCAGCTCCTGTGGCTCCTGTTGCAACACCGGTTGAAGAAAAGAAAGAAGAAATCGTGAAAGAAGAACAACCGGAAGTAAAAGCAGCTCCTGAAAAGCAGGAATTCAAAGTTTTGGATAAAATTGATTTGTCTCAAATAGAATCTAGAAACAGACCTGTGAAAAAAGACAAACCAAAAATGGAGGAGAAAAAAGAAGAAGTAAAACCTGTGGAACCAGTAAAAGAAACTCCAAAACCAGTAGTAGAAGAGAAAAAAGCAGAAACTCCAAAAGTGGAGGCAGAGCCGGAATCTCAAGAACCACAGAAAATTGAGACGGTTTATCAGAAACTTGACGGTCCTAAGATCGTTGGGGAAAAGATTGACTTAACTCAATTTGCTCCAAAACCAGGTGCTGGTGCAAAAAAGAAAAGAAAGAGAATTGAAAAACCAGGTGGCCAGAATAACCAACAAGGTCAGGGGAATAATCAAAACTCAGGAAACAATAATAACCAGGGTGGTCAAGGCCAAGGAAACCGTCAGCACAACAATGGTGGACAAGGTGGAAACCGTCAGGGACAAGGCGGACAAGGAAACCGTCCTCAAGGTCAGGGTGGCCAGGGAGGAAACCGCTTCGGAAACAATCAGGGAGGTGGAAACCGTCCGGGTGGCCAAGGTGGTGGTGGCTTCAAAAAAGGAGGCCAGAACAACAGACCTGGTCAAAGAGTTATGCCAGTTGAATTAACTGACGAACAAGTTAAAAACCAGATCAAGGAAACCTTAGAGAAACTTACCAACAAAGGAGGTAAATCTAAATCTGCAAAACATAGAAAAGATAAGAGAACTTTCCGTAGAGAACAGGACGAACGTCAGCAGGAACTTGAGGCACAAGACAGAACGCTGAAAGTAACAGAATTCATCACAGTAGGTGAATTGGCAAGTTTGATGAACGTTTCTCCAACTGAAGTAATCTCTGCTTGTTTCTCACTTGGGGTAATGGTAACCATGAACCAAAGATTAGAGGCTGATACCTTATTATTAGTAGCAGATGAATTCGGTTACAAGATTGAATTCTCTGATGCAGATCTTGAAGATACAGATGCAGAAGACGAAATCGATACTGAAGAAAGCTTAGTGTCAAGAGCACCTGTTGTTACGGTAATGGGGCACGTTGACCACGGTAAAACTTCATTACTGGATTACGTTAGAAAAACAAACGTAATTGCAGGTGAATCAGGAGGTATTACTCAGCACATCGGTGCTTATAATGTGAAACTGGAAAATGGTCAGAGAATTACATTCTTAGATACACCAGGTCACGAAGCCTTTACGGCGATGAGAGCAAGAGGTGCACAGATCACGGATATTGCGATTATCGTAATTGCAGCCGATGATGATGTAATGCCACAGACAAAAGAAGCTATTGCTCACGCACAGGCTGCAGGAGTACCAATGATTATCGCTATCAACAAGGTAGATAAGCCAAATGCTAACCCGGACAACATCCGTCAGCAGCTTTCAGGTTTAAACCCACCGGTTTTAGTGGAAGAATGGGGAGGAAATGTTCAGGCTCAAGAAATTTCGGCTAAATTCGGTAATAACGTAGATGTGTTATTGGAGAAAGTTTTATTACAGGCAGAAATGCTTGAATTAAAAGCTAACCCTGAACGTTCGGCAAATGGAGTTGTTATTGAAGCATCTCTTGATAAAGGAAGAGGATATGTGGCAACGATGTTGGTACAGACCGGAACTTTAAGGGTAGGTGACTATGTTGTAGCAGGTAAAAACCATGGTAAAGTAAAAGCATTGCTTGATGAAAGAGGGAAGAATCTTGCGGAAGCAGGACCTTCGATTCCTGCAACAATCTTAGGTTTAGACGGAGCGCCTACAGCAGGTGATAAATTCCGTGTTTATACTGACGAAAGTGAAGGTAAAGCTATCGCTAATAAGAGAGAACAGTTACAGAGAGAACTTTCTATCAGAACGAAAAAACATACAACGCTTGAAGAATTAGGTAGACGTATTGCTTTAGGAGAATTCAAAGAATTGAATATTATCCTTAAGGGTGACGTGGATGGTTCTGTAGAAGCACTTTCTGATCAGTTACAAAGATTATCAACAGAAGAAATCAGTGTGAAAATCCTTCACTCAGGTGTAGGACAGATCACAGAATCTGATATTAACTTAGCGGCGGCATCAGATGCTATTATCATTGGCTTTAACGTAAGAGCTGGTGCGAATGCAAAAGAACTTGCAGACCGTGAAGAAATTGAGATCAGAACATACTCTGTAATCTATAAAGCTATCGACGAAGTAAAAGAAGCGATGGAGGGAATGCTTTCTCCGGAAATTCAGGAGCAGGTTATTGGTAACGTTGAAATCCGTGAAGTATTCAAGATTTCTAAAGTGGGTTCAATTGCCGGATGTATGGTTCTTACCGGAAAAGTAACAAGACAGTCCAAAGTACGTTTGCTAAGAGATGGTATTGTGAAATTTGACGGAGAGCTTGAAAGTTTGAAACGTTTCAAAGATGATGTGAAGGAAGTAACAAAAGGTTACGAATGTGGATTGAACCTGAAAGGTTACAATGATATTGAAATCGGAGATATTCTTGAAGTTTACGAAGAAGTAGCTGTTAAGAAAAAGCTGAAATAATATAATTCAGATATAATAAAAATCAGGCACCTCAATGAGGTGCCTGATTTTTATTTTTACAATACCTTTAATGTTTTCTTTTCCCTAGTTCTGATTCATAAAGTTGACAAGCTTTATCAGATCCTCGTCTTTATCAAATTTTATCTTATTTGATTTACAAAAATCATTTAAGCTGTCTTTTTTATCCGGGAATAGCTCAATTATATCTTTCTGGTTTCTTGGTTTCTTGATAAAATCTCCTTTTTCAGTTTGAATATAATAGACAGGTTGTTGTGATTTAAAAGAAGCGGGCTTGTCTGATGCATAGGAATTGGGAGCCGGAACAGCATCTATAAATAAGGTCTTTATTTTTTTATACAGAGATGTTTTACCTGAAACTAATTCAACAAAATAACCATTCAGTTCATCCGATGTATTTAATAGTACAAATACTTGCTTGGGTGAAGTTATTGTAACTCTGGAAAATTTAGCTTCTTTGGGAAGTGCTAGAATCTCATTGTTCTTTTGAAATTGTATTTCATCAGAATAACTATTGTACCGTACCGGAACTTCTTCGTAGCCTTCTGCAACCTTTGCTGTATTGAAATTTTTATTAAGATAAGGAGTGCCTATAATTTCGTCGTATTTAAGGTTTTTCCCACTTTTAGAGATTACATAATCTAGTATTACTGGTGCTCCGAACATTACATTTGTATATCTGACTTGCTGTGAAAATGCACTTGTAAATGCACCACATAATAAAATGCTGAAAATTATTTTTTTCATGTTAGAATAGTTTTATTTAGCTACCAAATGTATAAATATAATCTGATATATAGTTAAGTTTAATCTAGTTATGCAAAAAGAGTTTTTTTTGCAGAGTTTAATTTAGAATAATTCTAAATTTGTTAGATCGTAATGAGAATTTAATGTTAAAAAACAATATTGGAATATCTTTTTTATATTATTAATAATAATCATAGGCCTTCTTTATTCAATTTAGCCCCTTTTACTGATATTTTACCATTTAATTTATATAATGATGGCTAATAATACACTGGGGCACTTGTGAATGTTAATATTTATTAACATATTTGTCAATTAAAATATATTAAAATTTGTTAATATGAATGTTAAATTACGTGTATTAACAGCTGGTGTCTTGTTTTTCACAGGACAAGCTGTATTTGCTCAGGAAAATGGCTCTAAGGACAAAAAGGACAAGGAGACAAAAATTGAGGAGGTAGTTGTTTTAGGGTATAGTAAGACTGCTACAAAGGCTAAGTCAACGGCTGCTTCAACTACGATTAGTGCTGAGACACTTGAGAATCGTCCAAATTCAACTTTCTTAAACTCTATCCAGGGAACAGCACCAGGAATGTCGGTGAACTCTAGTTCTGGTTCTCCAGGATCTGGAAAGATTGATATTATGATCCGTGGTCTGGGTTCTTTAAATGCAAGTACTGACCCTCTATATGTTATCGATGGTCTTTCTACATCTGCAACTCAGTTTAGAAACTTGAATCCAAATGATATTGAGAGTTTAAGTATCTTGAGAGATGCGCAGGCTACTTCAATCTATGGTAACAGAGGTGCAAACGGAGTTGTTGTAATTACTACGAAAACGGGTAAATTTAATTCAGGTCTTAGACTGTCATATGATGCCTTAACATCGTTCTCGACTTATCCGAAAACGAAGTATAATATGGCTAATGCTAAAGAATTTTTACAGATTTCAAAGAATTATGGATCTGGTAAAGGGGCTTCTATGACACAGGATGCTATCAATAACTACTCTACAGATACAGACTGGAGTAAAGAGTTCATGAGAACCGGTATTAGCCAACAGCATAATTTAGCCCTTCAGGCAGGAGGAGAAAATGTTTCACTTTACTCATCTTTAGGATATTTAAGCAATGAAGGGGTTATTAAAGGAACTGATTTCCAAAGATTCACTTTCAGAAATAATATTACTGGATCTTCTAAAGATAAAAGATTCAACTATGCAGCGATGTTGAGTACTGCATATTCAAAAAGAAACCAGTTAGATCAGGAAGAAAACGCTAACATTAATAATAACTCTGTTCAGAACGTATTGTTCGGTTCGTTATTATCAGATCCAACTCTTGGAGCATATCCATTCCAAAACGGAAGAGATATGTATAACACCGTTGGGTCTAACAGTTCTGCATACAGACCTTGGGTTCTTTATGATAACTTAATTGGTGGTATTCAGAACAGATATGAAGAAACTACAATTAACGGTAACTTCAAAACATCATATAAACTTACTGATCATTTAACAGTAGGAAACAGGACTGGTATTGATTATAGAACTGCTGACAGAACTTTTGCTAGAGCTCCACTAGGATATTTATCTAGTGTTGTTTCTCTTCCATCAGGAGCAACATATGCGGGAATTGAAACTTTAGCTAATACAAAAGATTTCAACTTCAATACAGTAACAAACGTTACTTATAATCAACAGTTTGGTGAGCATGATATAACGGTAGGAGCATATATAGATTATATGAAAACTCATTATCAGTTCAAATCTCAGACTCAGAACGGACTAGATCCACTTTTATGGAAACTTGGAGCAGGAACTGGTTACATTCCGTTTAGCCCAGATAGTCCGGCATTCTATGGCCCAACAGTATCTGCAAACAAAGTGACAGGAGGTACTCTTGCATACTTTGCTACCGTAGATTATGACTATGCAGGGAAGTATGGAGTAAGTGGTGTTATCAGAAGAGATGCCAGTTACAGATTTAGTGGAGCTAATAAATGGGAGACATTCTGGTCAATCGGAGGTAGATGGAACATTGACAAAGAATCATTCATGAGCGACTCTAAATTCAGAATGTTGAAATTAAGAGCGTCTTATGGTACTCAGGGTAACCAAAACTTAGGGGTTGCTGCGAATAACCAAAACCCTATGATCTTATTTCCAAACTACTATAATGATATAATATCTGCTACAGCTCCTGGAACCGGAGGGTATCAGAGTACTTATGGATATTTGTACAGACTAGGGAACCCGTTCCTTCAGTGGGAAAAACAATCTATGACAAACATCGGTTTAGACTTTAACTATAATGGTATTATTGAAGGTACAATTGATGTATATAGAAAAGTAACTTCAAACCTATTTAATGGAATCACTGTTTCTGCGGGAGTTGGTTCCAATAATCCAGCATCATTTACAATCAATGGTAATAATGGTGAAATGGAAAATAAAGGGATTGAAGGTAGCTTGAAAGGTAATCTTATCAGAAAGCAGGATTTGAGATTGTCAGTGTTTGCAAATGCTGGGTATAACAAAAACAAAATTATATCTCTTCCAAACGAAAGTTTAGTAAGTGATAACGTAAATGCAATTGGAGGCCCTGCTGCTCAATGGCAATTATACCATTATGTAGGAGTAAACCATGAAACCGGAGAACAGCAGTTCCTTGACAGAAATGGAAATATAACTGAAGCTCCAACTGCTAATGATAGAGTCTTAACTGGAAAATCTATGTATCCTAAACTTACCGGGGGATTCGGTTTCGATTTAGATTACAAAGGATTCTTTGCTAATGCATTGTTCACATTCCAGACAGGTGGATGGCAGTATGATAACTTGTATCAGTGGGCTATGAACCCTCAATATGCAGCAAACGGATTAAACGTATCAAGAGATCTTTTAAATGCATGGACTCCTGATAATAAAGGATCTGATATTCCAAGTCTTAGAGCTGATAATGCAGGATCAGTAGGATCTTCTGATAGATTTTTATATAAAACAGATTTCATTAGACTTAAGAATGTATCTATAGGATATAGCTTCACAAAATCAATGCTTCAGAATCTTCCAATAAGATCACTTAAGCTATTTGTTCAGGCTGAAAACTTATATACTTGGTCAGATTGGAGAGGATTTGATCCGGAACCAGTAACTCGTTATTCATTAGGTGTTTATCCAAACCCTAAGACGGTTTCTGTAGGTGTAAATGTTGAGTTCTAATTAAGTTTCTTATTCTAAATTTAAAAAAATGAAAAAAAATATAATAAAAGCCTTTTTTATTAGTGCTACGATGCTAACGGGAGGGGTGCTGATGAATAGCTGTAATGATAGTATTGACATTGTGCAGGATGGTGAAGCATATGAAAGTCAGATTACCACTGTTACCCAGTTGACTTCATATTTAACAGGTTCTGTTTATAATCTTATGGAACCTACTTTTGCTAATTACCTTACTGCAGTTATCACAGATGAATTAGCACCAGGTATTGGTAGTGGAGGACAGGAATTTCAATTACACAGATTCTTTATCGATAGCAATGATACATATACTGCAAATATTTGGTCAAACAATTATTTGGTAATCAACAGAGTTAATCACGTTTTAAAAGTTGCAGAGCAGGTAAAACCAGCTAACGCAGCTGAACAAACTACGTATAATAAAGTAATAGCTCAAGCTAGAGCGATCAGGGCATATTGCTATTTACAACTAGAGACTTATTTTTCTACTGACATGAAAAATGAGAATGCTCTAGGGGTAATGTGGTTAGAAGGTGTTCCTGCCGGAGATAATATATTTAACTTCTCTGCACCTCGTCTTAGCAATAAAGCTATTTATGACCGAATCAATGCTGACTTAGATTACGCAAGAGGTATTCTTCCTTATATGAAGAATGATGGTCCTACAGCTAATAATCCTGCACTGAATTCAGATTCTAGATTTTTTGCTAGTAAAGACTTTGTAAATGCTATTGCTGCAAGATTTAACCTATACAGAGGTAATTATGCTCTTGCTAAACAATATGCACAAGATGTAGTATCCAATGTTAGTTTTGGTTTAACGGTTGCAACTCCAATGACAACATCAACTTCTGGAGCTATAGGTTCTAGTAGCTGGAATTCAGCATGGTATAATACAAATACTGCTTTCAACCCTTACAGACAGATGTGGGGAGATCTGAACAGAGGAGAGATTATTTTTGCACTTAATAGATTAGCTACAGGTTCTACAGGACCTACTACTGCTGGTATTGGTACTTATTATAATACAAATGCTTCAAATATTACAGGAGCTGTAATGTGGTTCTGGGGTAAAAACCTATACAATGCATTTAATGTAAATGGTGATGTAAGAAAGTATGCGTATATAGATCCAAGTTCTAATCCTTATCTTGCAAATAACTACTTCGTTATTGATAAGTTTCCTGGAAAGCCGGGTGCAGCAACAAGAAATGATGTTAAAGTTTTCAGATTGTCTGAAATGCAATTGATCTTAGCTGAAACAGCTGTAGAAGAAGGTAATTTTGCTCAAGCTGCAACATATGTAAATAATGTAAGAACTGCGCGAGCATATTCAGGTACACCTGTAACCCCTACTTACGCAAATAAGCAAGCAGCTTATGCTGATATCCTTAAAGAGAGAAGAGTAGAACTTGCATTAGAAGGACACCGTTATATCGATCTTAAGAGATTGGCAACAACTGCTGGAGTAACAATGGATAGAGATTTAACAGCTGACGATTATATCCCAACTTCAAATCTTCCAAACAATAGCTATAAGTATACATTACCTATTCCATTAGCGGAATTAACAGGTAACCCAGGTATGGCTGGACAACAAAACCCTGGTTATTAATCAACAATAATCATATTATATAGAACCCCTGCTCTGAGCAGGGGTTTTTATTTGCTATTATTTCTTATTTTTGCTGAACAATAATGAATAATGAAGTACATCCTTTTCATACTTTCCTTCTTTAGTTTCGCAGCGCAGGCACAGATCGTTGATAAAGCAGATGCCAAGAAGCCGCCGATCAAAAAAGAAGATACCCTGGTAATCGATTCCGGAAAAAAAGATTCCCTGAAAATTTTCAAACCTACCATTGAAGATTACCAGTATCAAACCCAGTTTTCAGAAAAGAAAGTCTTTGATACGATCATGACTTTTGATAAAACCTATATTTTCTCTCAGCAAAACAATCGTGATAATTTCGGAAGAGTACAGCCTGCCAATATTGGCTCAGGATTCAATCCTTTGGTATTTGAAGTCAATCCGGAGCAGAATTTATCTCTATTGCCATCCAATAAATCTTATATGATCCTTGGCGCCAATGATGTAAAATATTATGATGTAAAAACACCTACGGCAACATTTATCTATCATAATGCTATGCGAAATGGAGCAGCTTTAAATTCTACCTATACCCAGAATATCGGGAAGAGATTCAACTTTGCGTTAGAATATATGGGACTTCGCTCTCAGGGGCTTTATAGAAACTCATTATCAGCAAATAACAATACTATATTTTCAGGTCATTATGTTTCTAAAAGCGGAAACTATGAGCTTTTTGCCCACTATCTTCACCAAAATGTAAATAACCAGGAAAGTGGAGGGATTACAGAAGATAATCTGTTTCAGAATGGCGACAGCAACTATAAGAACAGACAGAATGCCCAGGTCAATCTTGCTTCAACAAGTTCTCAGTATTCTTACAGAAGATATTATCTGAGTCATCAGTTCACACCGTTCAACGCAGAGAAATTTCCTTTCAGTATCAGACATACCCTTTCTCATCAGGGAAATAAATATTACTATAATCAGG
The DNA here is from genome assembly GCA_001013295.1 of Chryseobacterium indologenes. Classification (GTDB taxonomy): domain Bacteria; phylum Bacteroidota; class Bacteroidia; order Flavobacteriales; family Weeksellaceae; genus Chryseobacterium; species Chryseobacterium indologenes_B. The sequence continues at coordinate 170,644 of LAZY01000033.1, forward strand.
GGGCATTAGAAGGGTATTGGTATGATGCACCTACTGATTTAGTGAATGGATTTTCATTGACAACCAAAAAATATTCTGAAAACTTCAGCAATACCGTAAGTCTGATTTTCAATAATGAGAAATTCAAACTGGATGCCGGGGTACGTTACCAGATGATCAAATTGGGAGTAAGAGATGTAGTGACTCTTAATGGTGTCCCTTTTCCAAGTGAACTGAAAGAAAGCAGAATTGGAGCTGTAGGAAACCTACAAGTGAAACTTTGGGATAAAGTACAGCTGAATTCATTTTTAGAATTTTCAAACGGAAGTCAGTTTAAAAGCTATCTTAGAACAGCCAATAGTTTGAAATTCGAGCCGATAAAAGATTATTTTGTGAATGCTAAAGTAAACTTTCAAAGTGCTTATCCTTCATTCAACTACCTCTTGAATACTTCTGTTTACAATAATTTTAATTATTATCTGGACAATGCCAAGAATCAGTCTGTAATGGAAGTAGGCGGAAGTATCAATCTGAAATGGTTCAAAACAGAAATCTTTGCCAATTATTTCAGAATCGATAACTATATGTACTTCGACAGCAATGGAAATCCGAAGCAAAGCGATAATTCTGTGAATATCTCTCAGATTGGAGGAGACGCTACATTCAGTTTCAACAAATTCCATTTGAATACAAGACTGCATTTCCAAAATACATTAACCAACAAAGAATTACTTCCTTTGCCAGGCTTCATCGGTAGAGCCAATTTCTTCTATCAGACCCAGGCATTCAAAAAGGCAGCGGAAATTCAGGCAGGGATCAAAGTATATTACTTCTCTAAATTTGAATCAAGAGATTATTTCCCGGTGCTTAACGAATATATTCTTCCTAATGCAAATTCATTCTCCATCGGAGGACAACCTATTGCTGATCTTTATATCAATATGAAAGTGAAAAAGATGTTCTTTTTCATAGAAGGGCAGCAGATAGGGACTTTTATTTCCAACAACAAAGCATATGCATTTCCACATTATCCGGTATATGATTTCAGACTGAACATCGGGATTGTGTGGTATTTGTTCAACTAAAAACGATACAGGGTTGAAAACAATTAATAAAATATCATTCAACGATATAGAAAGTATCCCTCAATTGGTAAAAGATTTTTTGAATCAGAAAATTGAAGGCTTTGAAAATAAAACATTTTCTGTTGACCATTTCAGTCAGCAGATCCATCTGAAAAAAGACTCTTTTCCTTCAGAACAAAGAGAAATTCTGTTTAATGTATTGAATGGGCAACTTTCGGATCTCAAGCTTTCTTCAAAGCAGCAAGAGAACCTGGAAAACATTAAACTTCCCAATACATTTACGATCACAACCGGGCATCAGCTGAATCTTTTTTCCGGACCTGTTTTTTTTGTCTATAAAATTTTACAGACGATCAAGACCTGTACCTACCTGAAAGAGTATTTTCCGGACTTTAATTTTGTTCCTGTGTATTGGATGGCTTCAGAAGATCATGATTTTGCTGAGATCAATCATTTTAAAACCGAGAACAATTACTACGAGACCAACGAAAAATCAGGTGGTCCTGTAGGAAGAATTGAGATCAGTGACACTTATTTCATTTCCGAATTTGAAAAAGAATTCAAAGATTCTGTTTTCGGAACCGAACTGATCCTGATGATGAAAGAAGCTTACAAATCTGGAAATACATTGACGGAAGCTATAAAGATTCTTGTCAACCGTCTTTTCTCTGAGTTTGGGCTTCTGATTCTGGACGGAGATTCCAAGGCACTTAAAAGTCAAATGAAGGAGATCTTTAAAGACGAGATACTTCATTTCAATTTGCAAAAGAATTCTAAGAGTAAAGTAGGTTTTCTGACTGAAAAGTATGGAAAGGTTCAGGTAAATCCCCGTGAAATTAACCTGTTCTATCTTTCTGAAACAAGAGACAGGATTGATTTCAACGGTCAGAAATATGCTATTGTAGATCGAAATATTCAGTTTACAGAAGAAGAAATACTGGCTGAACTGAAATATCATCCTGAAAAATTCAGTCCGAATGCATTAATGCGTCCGGTATATCAGGAAAAAGTGCTTCCCAATTTGGCTTATATTGGTGGGAATGCAGAGATCATGTATTGGCTGGAGCTTAAAGATTATTTTTCTGAAATCAATATCCCTTTTCCTATCCTTATTCCAAGGAATTCTATGCTGTTCCTGAAAGAAAAAGTATTAGGAAAGATTGAGAAACTGGATCTTACAGTAGAAGACTTTTTCCAGAATTTCACAGTGATCACCAATCAGAAAATTTTAGAAGATAATACTATTTTAAAATTATTGGATGAAAAGGAAAACTTACTGATCAATAGTTTCTCTGAACTTCGTGCTTCTGCAGAGACCACTGAAAAGTCTTTCGGAAATATGGTGAAAGCAGAAGAAGTGAGACAACTGAAATCATTTAAAAGAATGAAGAAGCGTCTGCTTCATGCTGAAAAAATAAAACAGAACGAACTGCTGGAAAGACTTGAAAATCTGTTTTTAGACGTTCACCCTGCTAAAACATGGCAGGAAAGAGTCTATAACTTTAGTGTATTCTTTTCAGACTATGGCTATTCGTGGCTTGAAAATTGTTTGGAAGAGATGGTGGTTCAAGATTCCAAATTAATAATTGTTGCCATTTAATTTTAAAGAAGTATTTTTGTAAATTATAATTATCGAATATGATAAAGAGGTTTTTTATTCTATCCAGTTTATGTATGGTTTTGGGAGTTTCAGCCCAGAAATCACATACGGTTGTGCAAGGCGATAACCCTTACAATATTGCCAAAAAGTATGGAATAACTGTAGATGAATTGCTGAAGCTAAACCCAAAGCATAAAGATGGCAAACTGGCTATTGGAGATGTTTTAACCATCAAATCTGATAAGGTTGCAACTGCGGTTGTGACTAAGCCTGTGGTAGCTGATAAAGTGCATACTACTGCTGGAGCTGCAGTAGGTAAAATTGTTTTACAGCCTAAGCAGACGATCTATGGAATTACAAAACAATACCGTATTTCTGAAACCGATCTTAGAAAACTGAATCCTGAATTGGATTCTCATATGAAAATCGGAGATGAGATCACATTACCTCTTGCAAGCATTAAAAAATATGCTGATCAGCAAACTGTAATCGCAACGGCTAAACCTGTGGAAACACCTGCCGAAAAGCCCGTAACGGCTACACCAGTGGCAGAAGGAGAAAACTATGTCATTCAGGCTAAAGATAATTATTACAGAATTACAAAGCAGTTCGGGATCAGTCAACAGGACCTTTTCGCTTTAAATCCCGGATTGGAAGAAAAAGGATTGAAACCTGGTGAGTCTATTAAAATAAAAAGAACAAATACCAATACAGATACAGTTACCGTTACTGAGCCTGCAAATCCAAAAGCAAAAATGGATTCAGGGAACGAAAAATCTTCATCAGCATCCAACGTTGTGGCGGGAGATGATTATGTAACATATACTGTTCAACAGGGAGATACTGTATTCTCCATTGTGAATAAATTCGGAGTTTCTATTGACGAACTTATCGCTCTTAACCCGGATCTTTCAAAAGGACTGAAAACCGGAATGGTTTTAAGGATAAAAAAACAGGATGCAGCTTACGTAAAGAAAAACGGTGATGCATTGAGTGTTATCTTAATGCTGCCGTTCGGATACAGCACAAACGAAACCCAGTACAGAGGGATGGCTCTTGACTTCCTGACAGGTGCAAAATTGGCTATTGAAAGAAATGCAAGAGGAGGGCAGAAATTGGATATTAAGATCGTAGATTCAGGAAATGAAGCTTCTTTCAAAAATTCTCTTACTCAGATTAACCCTGAGAATACTGACCTTATTATCGGCCCGTTCTTCAAGTCGAATGTGATTGATGTTCTGGACTTTACTAAAAATCAAAAAATACCGGTTGTAGCACCATTTGCCAACACTCCGGAATTATATAATTACAGCAATCTTATTATTGTAGAAACCAACAACCAAACCTATGCTGATAAAATCGTAGAAGAGGTAAAAGGAATCTATTCTAATCAGAAAATCTATGTAGTGGCAGATGCTAAGAAAGAAAATGCCAACTATCTCAAATCAGGTCTTGAAAAAGCAGTGAAAAATTCTGAAGTGATCATCGTCAATTCAGCTGCAGATATTCAACTGGATCAGAATATGATGACAGGGCAGTCTGCTCCTGTTATTGCCATTCTTGCCAATGATGATAATGCTGCGGGAGAGGCTTTTGCGAATAAAGTGGTCGCGTTATCCAAAGAAGTACAGGGGGTAAAAGCTTTCAGTATGTTCTATTCTCCGGTTTTCGAAAAGAAAGTGGATGAACTTAGCCAGGCAAGTCTGGTGTATCTGATGGATAGAAAGATCAATACAGACGGTAGTTTTGAAAAAGAAATACTGGCTGCTTATAAAAGCAAATACTGCAAGACACCACCAAAATATGCTATTGTAGGTTTTGATGTCGTAAATGATATGTTAACCAGAGAAAATAGAAAAGGAGAAATCTTTAAACAGATGAATAAAGTTCAGACTCAGCTTGCAACAAAATTTGAGTTTGTAAAATCAAAGGCTAACGGAGCTTACGTCAATACAGGGTATAGAGTAATCAGGTTAGTACCTTAAATGATTTATAGCTGTTTAAGAGAATATTCTTAACATTATAGTTATATTTGCATAATATTTAATTCAATACATGAAAGCACTTGTATTTCCAGGGCAGGGTTCTCAGTTCGTAGGAATGGGAAAAGAGTTGTATGATTCTAGAAAAGATATTAAAGATCTGATGGAATCTGCCAATGAAATTTTAGGTTTCGATATTCTTTCCATTATGTTCAACGGAGAAGATGCGGATCTTAAAAAAACAGAGGTTACCCAGCCTTCAATATTTATACATTCAGTAGCAGCATTAAAAGCTGTAAACGGTCTTGGCGCTGAAATGGTTGCAGGACACTCTTTAGGAGAATTTTCTGCACTGGTAGCGAATGGCGTTTTATCTTTTGATGATGGTTTGAAACTGGTATCAGAAAGAGCTAAGGCAATGCAGGAAGCTTGTGATGCAAATCCAAGTTCTATGGCCGCAATCTTAGGATTGGAAGATGCTAAAGTAGAAGAAATTTGTGCTCAGATCAGTGGAATAGTGGTTCCGGCTAACTATAACTGCCCAGGGCAATTGGTTATTTCAGGAGAAACAGCTTCAGTAGAAGAAGCGTGTGCAAAACTGAAAGAAGCAGGAGCAAAAAGAGCATTATTATTGCCTGTAAACGGAGCGTTCCATTCTCCTTTGATGCAGCCTGCACAGGAAAGACTGGCTGCTGCAATAGAGAAAACAAAATTCAGAAAAGCAACGATTCCTGTATATCAGAATATCACAACAACAGCGGTAACCAATCCTGATGAGATCAAGCAGAATCTTATCGCTCAACTTACCGGGCCAGTAAAATGGACTCAATCTGTACAAAATATGATTAAAGATGGTGCGTCTAACTTCGTAGAAGTAGGCCCGGGAAAAACTCTTCAGGGATTGATCAAAAAAATTGACAGTTCAGTAGACTCTACTTCTGCAATCTAATTTATAAAAATTATGAGCGCGATATTTTCACCGGGAAAGCTTATGCTTACTTCAGAATATTTCGCAATTGATGGAGCTCTTGTCCTAGCGGTACCAACCAGGCTGGGACAAGAGTTTTTTTTTGAAGAAAAAGATGATCATCAGTCTTTGATTCTTTGGGAAGCACTCCATCAGAATAAACCTTGGTTAAAGGCTGTCATCGATTACAAAAACTGGCAGATCCTTGAAACCAATATTCCATCAAGCGCTGAATTTATACTAAAGACCTTAAAGAATGTTCAGCAGCTTTCCACTACTAAGTTTAAAAATGACTTTACTTACTTTCTAAAAACTAATCTTCAGTTTCCCGCAGACTTTGGACTTGGAAGCAGTTCTACGCTGATGAATAACCTTGCGGAATGGGCGGAAATTGATCCTTTTCACTTAAATGCCATTAGCCTGGGAGGCAGTGGCTATGACATTGCCGTTGCCAAAGAGAAATCTGCAGTTCTTTTCCAGAGTAAACCTGAGATCAGATACGAAAAGGTAGACTTTGATCCTCCCTTTAAAAATGAACTGATTTTTATTCACTTAAATCAGAAACAGGATAGCAGAGAAGGGATCAATTTTTATAAGTCGAAAAATAAGTCACCGCAATTGGTTAATGAATTTTCGAATATCACAAAGAAAATTTTATTATGCAATGAATTGGAAAATTTTTCCGAATTAATGATGATTCATGAACGGAAAATTGCTGATTTTCTTGATATTCCTACAGTTAAAGAAAAAATATTCCCTGATTGCCCTGTATTTGTCAAAAGTTTGGGCGCATGGGGCGGAGATTTCGTGATGAGTGCCAAATTTGGGGACTATAAAGACTATTTTTGGGAGAAAGGTTTTACGACTGTTTTTGAATGGTCAGATATAATTAATTTATAATCAATAATTTACAATCCTGTTTTTTTATTTGTCATTCTGACTTATATCAGTATATTTAAACCACCTTTAACAAATAATTAATATTATTTTTGTTGAAGTCAATAAAGAAATAGAAAATATAAGTAAAATGAAAAACACTAAAATCATCCAGGATTTAGAGAAATTAGGGATTAAAGGAAACTATGAAGTAGTGTGTAATCCTTCTTATGAAGAATTATACCAGGCGGAAGTTTCTCCTGAAAATCAGGGGTTTGAGAAAGCGGAACTTACGGAATCGGGCGCGGTATCAGTAAAAACAGGAATTTTCACAGGTCGTTCACCTAAAGACAGATATATTGTTCAGGATGATGTTACAAGAGATACAATTTTCTGGGATGGTAAAGTAAACTTACCTACTACGCCGGAAATTTTCGGGTCTTGTAAAGAACTAGTGATGAACCAGCTTTCAGAAGCTAAGAAAATTTATGTTGTAGATGCTTTCTGTGGAACGAATGCAGATACAAGACTTAAAGTAAGATTTATCATGGAAGTAGCATGGCAGGCGCATTTTGTTACCAACATGTTTATCCGTCCTTCTCACTATGAGCTGGAAAACTTTGGAGAACCAGATTTCACAGTAATCAACGGTTCTAAAACAACCAATCCTAACTGGGAAGCTCAGGGATTAAACTCTGAGAACTTCGTAATGTTTAACCTTACTGAAAAACTACAGATCATCGGAGGTACTTGGTACGGAGGTGAAATGAAGAAAGGGATGTTTGCTATGATGAACTACTATCTTCCATTAAAAGGTATGGCTTCAATGCACTGTTCTGCAAACGTAGGTGAGAAAGGAGATGTAGCTTTATTCTTTGGTCTTTCAGGAACAGGAAAAACTACTTTGTCAGCAGATCCGAAAAGATACCTTATCGGAGATGATGAGCACGGTTGGGACAACAACGGAGTATTCAACTATGAAGGTGGGTGCTACGCTAAAGTAATTGACTTATCAGAAGAAAAAGAACCGGATATCTTCAGAGCTATCAAGAGAGATGCACTTCTTGAGAACGTTGTGATTCACGATGGAGTAGCAGATTATACTGATGGATCTATCACTGAAAATACAAGAGTTTCTTATCCAATCTATCATATCAACAAAATTGTATTGCCATCTAAGGCTGGTCATGCGAAGAAGATCGTTTATCTTTCAGCAGATGCATTCGGAGTACTTCCTCCGGTTTCTATCCTGAACGAAGATCAGGCTCAGTACCACTTCCTTTGCGGTTATACTTCTAAATTAGCGGGAACTGAAAGAGGAATTACTGAACCTCAGCCATCTTTCTCTCCGGCATTTGGTGAAGCGTTCCTTACATTACACCCAACAATGTACTCTAAAACATTGATTGGAAAAATGAAAGAACACGGAGCTAAAGCGTATTTAGTAAACACAGGTTGGAATGGTACCGGTAAGAGAATTTCTCTAAAAGATACAAGAGCAATTATCGATGCCATCATTGATGGTTCTATTGATAACGCTCCTAAAGTTCAGGTTCCAATCATGAACCTTGAAATTCCTACTGAGCTTCCAAACGTTTCTACAGGTATTTTAGATCCTAGAGATACTTACGAAAATGCTTCAGAATGGGAAGAAAAAGCAAAAGATCTTGCTTCAAGATATATCAAAAACTTCGAACAGTATTGCGATACTGAAGAAGGTAAGAGATTAATCGCTTCAGGACCTCAATTACAGGAACAAACAATCTAATAAGATTATTTTCAATATAGAAAAGCCTCATCACTGATGAGGCTTTTTTTATTTTGTATCTCGCGGATCAAGCTGATTTTGCGTTATAATTAGATCAACTCTTAAAATTTAGATCTGCAGGTATTAAATCAGGAAAATTTACTTCAAACTGAGTATAGCTAATCTGTAGCCATCCATCCCGAATCCGGATAAAACAGCATCTGTACAGGCTGCAGTTACAGATTTCTGCCTGAATTCTTCTCTCTTGTATATGTTGCTAATATGAACTTCTACTTTAGGTTTTCGAATATTCTTGAGGCAATCAGCGATCGCATAGGAGTAATGAGTGAAAGCGCCGGGATTAATTACGACTGCATCAAAATCATCTTTCTGAAGCCTGTTGATAAGTTCTCCCTCGATATTGGATTGGTAATAGTTTAATTCATGAGTAGGAAACTCAGAACTTAATATTTCCAAATAGCTTTCCATGGATACGTTTCCATAGATCTCCGGTTCCCTGGTACCTAAAAGATTCAGATTAGGCCCGTTTATAATCAAAACTTTCATACTATAAAATTAAAAAGTTTTTTCAATTAATGATTAAAAATTCCTGCTTCGTTTTCTTTTTACTCATTATGGTATTTTTAATGACATTTGTCATGTTTGCGAAAATGCTAATTTCTACAACGCATTGTTGTAACGGGGTTTAATAAAAATTACGTTAATTTTTGAAAATTTATTAGGTAAAAATAAATAAGTCTACTTGTTTTGTAGACTAAATATTTATAGCTTTGCAAACATAATTTCGATCGGCTTATAAAGAAAGACGGAGGGAACTGACCCTGTGAAGTCTTAACAACCTGCGTTGTGTAAGGTGTTACGTTCAGCCTATAAAGGAAAAATAAGCATTTGGTTTATCGTATTTATCGATGCCCTTTGCTGACTTTTCTGCAAAGGGCAAAATTTTAATATTTGATAAACAAAATTGATTATGATTAATAAATATTTATTTAATTCTAAAGTTTGGATTCCGCCAGTTGCTGCATTTTTCTTAGGTGTTGCAAGTGTGAACGGGCAGACTTCCAAGCCGAAAAAAGATACACTCCGTGAAAAGGAGATCGATGAAGTGGTCGTTGTAGCCTATGGAAAGGCAAAAAGAAATAGTTATACAGGTTCAGTAGCCACCATTTCCAGTGATAAAATCAACGACAGACCTGTTACCAATATTACCAAAGCGCTGGAAGGGCAGGTAGCGGGAATTCAGACTACAAGTTCTTCCGGACAACCCGGAGCTGTTGCTACGATCAGAATCAGAGGAATTGGCTCTGTGAGTGCATCCAGCGATCCTTTATACGTTGTGGACGGAATTCCTTTTGACGGGAACCTGAACGCGATAAGCCCTGCTGATATTGAATCGATCAGTGTTTTGAAAGATGCTACTGCAAGTGCTTTATATGGGTCTAGAGGAGCGAACGGGATCATTATCATTACAACAAAGTCAGGGAAGAAAGGAGAATCAAAAGTAAACCTTAACATTAGCCAGGGATTTTCCGGGAGAGCAGTAAAAGACTATGAGCAGGTAAATACAGATCAGTATTTTCAATTGTACTGGGAAGCTTTGAGAAACGGTTATAAGTCTGATAAAATCTCTTCTCAGCAGGCTGCACAGATGGCATCTGATAATCTGGTGTCAATGCTTGGAATCAATCCTTACGGATCGGGTTATTCAAAACCGGTAGGAACGGATGGAAAATTATTACCAGGAGCAACTCCATTATGGAATGATGACTGGAGGGATGTTTTGCAAAGAATGGCTTCAAGAAATCAAGTGGATTTTAACATCAGTGGCGGAAGTGAAAAAAGCAATTATTTCTTCTCCCTTGGGTATCTGGATGATAAAGGACTAGCCATTGAATCAGGATTTAAGAGATATAACACCCGATTGAAGATCAATTCTGAAGTGAAGAAATGGTTAAATGTTGGTGTAAATTTAAACTATACGAACAGTATTCAACAGGCGCCTACCTCTTCGGATTCCAAAGCAAGCAACGTTATTCAGGCAGCAAGAGTAGTCCCTTCATTTTACCCGTATTATGAAAGAAATGCAGATGGTTCCTATGTCCTGGATGCCGCAGGAAACAGAATTTTCGACTTTGGAAAATACAGACCTACTAGTGCACTTCAGAATCAGAACCTGGCAGCAACATTACCGCTGGATAAAAATGAAAACAAGGAAGATAACTTTTCAGGAAAAGGATTTATGGAATTTATCTTCTTACCGGAGTTGAGATTCAAAACAAGCTTTTCTGTTGACCTTGTTAACTATAACGGACACTTCTATTCTAATCCGCTTTTGGGGCAAGGATCTGAAATTGGCGGGTCTGTGACGAAATCCAATACAAGAACGATTTCTTATACAACAAGTAATATTCTTACCTATGATAAAAAGTTTGGGAAGCATCACATTAATGTTTTAGCAGGACAGGAATTTTATAAATACGATTATCAAACTATTTCAGGATCAAGAAGCGGTTTCTCCCTGCCTTATTATTATGAGCCTGATGCAGCTTCCTTATTGGTCAACTTTGGCGGTTACAGTAACAAACTGAGTTTGTTGAGTTACCTGGGGAAAGTGGAGTATGACTTCAACAATACCTATTTCCTTTCAGCTTCGGGAAGAGCAGATGCGTCTTCAAGATTTGGTCCAGACAACAGATGGGGGAAATTCTGGTCTGTAGGAGGATCATGGAAGATTTCAAATGAAGAATTTATTAAAAGCCTGAATGTTTTCAACCAGTTGACACTACGTGCAAGTTACGGAGGACAGGGGAATGATAAATTACTGCGTCCAAACGGACAGCCACTTTACTATGGTTATCAGGAGTTGTACAGAATATTGACTCTTGGTGGGGAAGCAGGTACAACGCTGGAAAAAGCGGCAACAAATAATCTTAAGTGGGAAACGAATTTGAACCTGAATGTAGGGTTAGAGTTTGCCATTCTGAACAATAGAATTAAAGGTAATATCGAATATTTTAAAAGAAAGAGTCAGGATCTTCTTTTCAATGTTCCCGTTGCTCCTTCTTTGGGAATCAGTGATTACCCGGCGAATGTAGGAACAATACAGAATACCGGTTTTGAATTTTCACTTTTCACAACTCCTATTAGAAATGAAGATTTCCAATGGAATGTAGATGTTAACCTGAGTACTTTAAATAATAAGATTACCAAACTACCTGGAGGACCACTTGTTGTAGGAACCAAGCAGCTGAGAGAAGGTGGTTCTGTGTATGATTTCTTTATTCAGGAATGGGCAGGAGTAGATCCAAGCAACGGAAAACCATTGTGGAAAACGATTTCTAAAGATGCTAACGGAAATGAGGTGGTAGGAACAACTTCAGAATATTCTAAAGCAACGAAAATAATACAGGGGTCTGCATTACCAAAGCTTACAGGAGCGATCAGTACGAGCCTTAATTATAAAAACTTTGATTTCTCAGCATTGCTGACCTTTAAGATTGGAGGAAAAATCCTGGATGGAGATTATACTTCGCTTCTACACAACGGAAGTTCCGGTGGACGCTCATGGGGAACGGAAATACTGAACAGATGGACACCTGATAATCCTAATACAGATGTTCCGGGATTGAGTACAACAACCAACAACTGGACTTCAACATCTTCAAGGTTTTTGTATTCAGGAACCTATGCAAGGCTTAAGAATGTAAGCTTAGGGTATACATTACCTTCTGATTACTTTGAAAAGATAGGACTGAAGAAATTCAGAATTTATGTCCAGGCAGAAAATCTATTAACCTTCTACAAACATAAAGGGATGGATCCTGAACAAGCATTGGATGGAACCACCTACTTCAGGTATCCGGCAATGAGAACCATCACTTTTGGTCTTCAGGCGACTCTTTAACCTTTTAAAATTGAAACAATGAAAAATTTAAAATATTTATCTTTTGCTCTCCTCGGATTATGGACGCTGACAAGCTGTGAAAATGATCTGACAACAGCTCCAACGGATCAGGCAAATAGTGAAGAAGTCTTCAAAACAGCTGAAAGTGCAGAAACCGTAATCAATGGGACCTGGGCGAAATTCAATAATGACGGAACAACTTATGCTAATATCGGGTACTCAACGGTGCTGAGAGCCAGTGATGCTATGGGAAGTGATGTCGCAGTTATCAGAAACAAGTATGGATTTTCATCGACCTATGACTTTACAGAAATGGTCAATACTACGGCCGGCAGACCGTTGTTTATCTGGACAATGCTGTATTCCACGATCAATAACATGAACAATGTTATTGCAAGAATCGACGGTACAGAAGGAAGTCAGGCGAAAAAAGATCAGGTAAAAGGGCAGGCTAAAGCCTTACGTGCTTTCTGTTATCTGAATATCGCCAGCTTTTATCAGTTCAGCTATTTAAAAGATAAAACAGCGTTGACGGCGCCTATTTATACAGAACCCTCTACAATAAGTACACCGGGAAAAAAGAAAGCGAGTCTGGAAGAAATTTATATTTTAATTAAAAGTGATCTTACGGATGCAGACAACCTTTTGAAAGGCTATTCAAGAAACAATAAAGATAAGATCAATAGAAATGTTGTCAATGGGATTTTGGCCAGAACTTACCTGAATACGGGTGAGTGGAGTAAAGCGGCGGCTTCTGCCAGAATTGCAAGAGAAGGATTTACTTTCATGGCTCCTGAAAAATATAAAGAAGGTTTTAATGATATAGAGAATGCTGAATGGATCTGGGGTCACAAGCAGACTCAGGAGCAGTCTGATGCGAGCTATGCCTTCCACTATCTGGATGTGTCTTCTTCAGGAAGTTATTATTATAGTTTTATGGCAGACCCTTATTTTAAAGACTTGTTTGATACTAATGATGTCAGATACCAGTTATTTTCATGGGATGGGCAGAAAGGAAGAGAAGGGTTGCTGAGGTATGCAAAATTTAAATTTAAACCTACTCTTATTGCCGATATTGTTTATATGAGAGCTGCAGAAATGTATCTGATCGAAGCTGAGGCTGAGGCAAGAAATGGAAATACCTCTCAGGCGGTTACTGTTTTAAACCAATTAAAAGCGGCAAGGAAAGCCAACGTTTATACAGGTTCACTGGCGCAGAGTGAGGTAGTGAAAGAAATCCTGATCGAAAGAAGAAAAGAACTTTTCGGAGAAGGATTCTCTCTTTCGGATATTATCAGAACCCAGGGAAGTGTAGTAAGAAACCCTTACGTAGATGCTGCAGGAAAACCAATTCAGGTTCAGGTTATCACTCCTGAAGGAACAGTGAAAACGGTTGACGGAAAAGGACATTCTGTCTTTTCGTTACCTAATCAGACTGCTTTCGTTCCGAACAGCAATTACTATTTATTCAGTATTCCACAGAGAGAATCTGAGAATAACCCGAATTTATAATATAGAGTCCAATAATTAGATTTGATTTTTTAGCCACCGCTTTTGCGGTGGTTTTTTTGTGGGAGGTTTTTAAATTATTTACCTCGAGATCTATAATATACCAGAGAATCCAAAGTCTTCATAAACTTATTGAAACTGATGCTTTTTACACTGTCAAATTTTTCTTTTTCACCGATAAAATAGCGGTATTCCACAGATAACAGTCTTTTATTCGTCCTTATTTTAATCCTATCAGGCATATAAATAGAATTTGCTCTCTGTCCAACCTTTGTCTTGTCGTTGATAAGATAAATCTTATTCTTATCATAACTTTTTCTTAAGATAGCCCAATCATTTTCTGTTAATTTAAATTTGAGGGTATCAGAAGTATCTGGTTCAATCTGAAGATGTGATGTATAAATATCAGTTCCATGAATAGTAGAAAGATTTCTGTTTAGGTTTGAAATCTGAATGTCTTTGTTTAATGTTTCCATTTTCTCACAGGAAAATATGATAGGACAAAACGCTATAAGAAGTATTTTGATATTGAGAAATTTCATTTGAACATGGAGTGCTTATAGAGTTATATAAATAATAAAAAGAAATATCTAACGCATTAATTTACTTCTAAAGCTTAATTTTTATGCTATCCTTGATAACAAAATCATCCAGGTAAATTTTATACTGTCTATCTTTCCTGCATTCGAGCATCTTTTGTAGCATTTCTAAATTATATGGAGTATTTAAAATATCTCTCATTTTACTGAAAGAGGTCTTGTATTCATTATTTAACGTGAAATTATTATTGAGTTTGTATTCCAGTTGTTTTGTACTTTTTTTCTTTACAAATACCGCCGTAGGAAACAATGTCTTAATATCATGTGGCGATGCACCTGGACTTAAAGACGAATGGATTGAGTCAATTTGTTTGGAAAAGATAGTTGGCTCTTGGTTTATGAGATATGCATCTGCAGATTTATATTCTTCCAGTTTCTCATTTTCCGAGCGCCTCTCGTCAAAATTAAATGTTTTGGAGATAATTACAAGAAAATCCTCATGGGTATTATTATACAATATCAGATTTATCTTCTTTTCTTTCTTATCAAATAAATAAGATAATTCTATTTTATCAGTATCGTTTTTACAGGAAATAATACACAACAGAAATAAGGACAAAATTAAATATTTGAATGATTTCATGCATTAAAAATGTAACGGGAATAAATTTTAATTTTGTTTGATTTCTGCAAATGTAAGAACATTATCCGGGGAAAATAGAAAATAAAAAATGGTATTTGTTTTGATTATGATTAGAAATACATATACTGTAAGATTGTATGAAGTACTTTAGAATGCACTCATTTTATAAAAAATCTCTACCTTTGTAACAATGAATCTTTTAAGATGGATACTGGCAGTTTATTTCATGGCGTTATCACTGATGCCCTGTGAAGATGTGTCGCATCCGTTAGATTCAGGGAACAAAAAAATATCATTAAGTATTTATGGTAATCATTCTTCTGAAAAAGGAGATGTTTGTTCGCCGCTTTGTGCCTGCAGCTGTTGTCAGATTACAGTTTCAGCCTTTAAAATGGACCCTTTACTGGAAATTCCGGAGCAGATTCCTGCTTATTTTTCAAAGAAAATCTTATTTCACAAAAACGATTTTGCCTACCAGGTTTACGATCCTATCTGGCAGCCTCCTAAAATTTAATTTTTATTGATCTTTAGAAAGTGATGCTTTCTGAACGTGTTGAGAACTTTGCAATACCATTGCAGAGGTTTTCAGGATATTTTTGCTGCAGCATTGTAGGCTGTGTGCATCTGTTTTTCAATAAAAATTAAATACAAATTGTGTTAGATAAAATCATAAAATTCAGTATTAAAAATAAGGTGATCGTTGGTCTTATGACCTTAGTATGGATCATCTGGGGAGTTTGGAGTGCCACCAGGCTGCCCATAGATGCTGTACCGGATATTACGAATAATCAGGTACAGATCATCACTGTATGTCCTACATTGGCGGGGCAGGAAGTAGAGCAGTTGGTAACTTTTCCTATAGAGCAGAGTATTGCCAATGTTCCGGATATTCAGGAGACTAGAAGTATCTCAAGATTCGGGCTTTCCGTGATCACTGTCGTTTTCAAAGAAGATGTGAATGTGTATTTCGCCAGACAGCTCATTAGCGAGCAGTTGAAAAATGCAGTGGAAGAAATTCCTAAAGGAGTGGGAACTCCTGAATTGGCTCCTGTAAGTACGGGGCTTGGAGAAGTTTATCAATACATTCTTCACCCTAAAAAAGGAAGTGAAAAAAAATACAATGCTAAAGAACTCCGTACAATGCAGGACTGGATTGTCAGAAGGCAGCTCAACGGAACTCCGGGAGTTGCAGAGATCAACAGTTTTGGAGGTGAGTTAAAACAATATGAAGTCGCTATTGATCCCAACCGTTTAAAAGCCATGGGAATCAGCATCAGCGATTTATTTACAGCCCTTGAAAAAAATAATCAGAATACGGGAGGCGCTTATATTGATAAAAAGCCTAATGCCTATTTCATCCGTGGAATCGGGTTAGTATCCTCTCTGGAAGATATAAAAAATATAGCCGTAAAAAATGAAACGGGCAGTGTTCCTATTTTTGTAAAAGATGTTGCAGAGGTCCGCCTGGGAAGCGCTGTTCGTTACGGAGCATTGACCTATGACGGAAAAGTAGATGCTGTAGGAGGAGTTGTGATGATGCTGAAAGGGGCAAACAGTAATGAAGTTGTTAATAATATCAAGGCTAAAATTCCAACCATTCAGAAATCGCTTCCGGATGATGTGGTGATAGAACCATTTCTGGACAGGACAGATTTGGTAGACAGAGCAATCAGTACCGTTGAGAAAAACCTCATCGAAGGAGCGTTGATCGTTATTTTCGTGCTGGTAATCTTCCTTGGAAACTTAAGAGCAGGATTGATCGTTGCTTCAGCAATTCCGCTTTCCTTATTGTTTGCACTGGGAATGATGAATGTCTTTGGGGTAAGTGCCAATCTGATGAGTCTCGGAGCTATAGATTTTGGGTTGATCGTAGATGGAGCTGTGATCATTGTAGAAGCCACTTTGCACCATTTGGGAGTAAGGAAATCGACGCGGGCGATGACACAATCGGAAATGGATGAAGAAGTATTTCTTTCAGCATCCAAGATAAGAAGTAGTGCGGCTTTTGGAGAGATTATCATCCTTATCGTATACATTCCAATCCTTACATTGGCAGGAGTAGAAGGAAAAATGTTTACCCCTATGGCAAAAACGGTAGGATTTGCCATCTTAGGAGCATTGATCCTGTCATTGACTTATATTCCAATGATGAGTGCTTTGTTTTTATCTAAAAAAATATCACACAAGGAAACATTCTCAGACAAAATGATGAACCGCCTTCAAAAAGTTTATCAGCCATTATTAGAGAAAGCCATTAAAATAAAATATGTAATTGTGTCTGCAACGGCGGTTGTATTTCTTATCTCAGCCTTTATTTTTAAAAATATGGGTGGGGAATTTATTCCGCAGCTGCAGGAAGGAGATTTTGCATTCCATTGTATTTTGCCACAAGGAAGTTCACTGAGTCAGAGTATAGAAACCTCGATGCAGGCTTCGAGAATTATCAAGCAGTTTGATGAAGTGAAAATGGTAGTTGGGAAAACCGGATCCGCTGAGGTTCCTACAGATCCGATGCCTCCTGAAGCTACCGATATGATTGTTGTTCTCAAGCCGCAACGCGAATGGAAAGCCAAAAAATCTTACAATGAATTAGCCGATGAAATCAGCGAAAAGCTGGAAACCATTCCCGGAGTATTCTTTGAGAAAAACCAGCCTATTCAGATGCGTTTCAATGAGCTGATGACCGGGATCAGGCAGGATGTTGCTGTGAAGATCTTCGGAGAAAACCTGGATTCACTGGCGGTGTATGCAGATAAGGTAGGAAAGATCATTCAGACGGTAGATGGAGCAACGGCTCCACAGATTGAAAGAGTAAGCGGTCTTCCACAGATCAATGTACAGTATGACAGAACGAGAATTGCCAATTACGGATTAAATATAGAAGATGTCAACAATGCAGTGAGTACTGCCTTTGCAGGAAAAGCAGCAGGACAGGTTTTTGAGAATGAAAGACGCTTTGATCTGGTAGTCCGTCTTGACAGTCTTCACAGAACAGATATTTCAGATGTCAACAATTTAATGATCACTTCTGCTTCTGGTGCACAGATTCCTTTGTCGCAGGTAGCCAATATAAGCTATAAACTGGGCCCCGCACAGATCAGCCGTGAACAGGGAAAACGTAGAATTGTAATAGGATTCAACGTAAAAGACCGTGATGTGGAAAGTGTGGTGAAAGATATTCAGACAAAACTGGATAAGGTGAAACTGCCGTCCGGATATTACTTTACTTACGGCGGACAGTTTGAAAATCTTCAGGAAGCCAGTAAGCGTCTGATGATCGCAGTCCCGGTGTCGTTGCTTCTTATTTTTATGCTGTTGTATTTCACATTCCGTTCATTCAAACAGGCGGGCTTGATCTTTACGGCAATTCCAATGAGTGCGATCGGTGGTGTATTTGCTCTTCTGATCAGAGATATGCCGTTCAGTATCAGTGCCGGGATCGGATTTATCGCCCTGTTCGGAGTTGCTGTACTCAACGGAATTGTTCTGATAGGAACTTTCAACCAGCTGGAAAAAGAAGGGGAAACAGATATTCTGAAAAGAGTATTTGAAGGAACCAAAACCAGATTGAGACCGGTTTTGATGACTGCAACTGTAGCATCATTAGGATTTTTACCCATGGCTATTTCCACAGGGGCAGGGGCGGAAGTGCAGAAACCTCTGGCAACAGTAGTGATTGGAGGCCTTGTAACGGCTACATTCCTTACGCTATTCGTTCTGCCGATGCTTTATATTATTTTTAATACAAAGATTTTGAAAAGAAAAAATAACAAACCGGGTACATTTACCATTGTTCTTATTTTAGGCTTGATGATGCTGGGACAAACCTTTAAAGCACAGACCAGACCCATATCTGTTGACCAGGCAGTAGAAATGGCGATGAACAATAATTTAACCTTACAATCGAAAGATTTAAGCATTAAATCCGCTGAAGCATTACGGCCAACATCCAAAGAACTCCCCAAGCTAAGTGTTGAATCGCAGCTGGGGCAATACAACAGTCCGAAATTTGACCAGTCGTTTGCCATTTCTCAAAGCATTCCTTTTCCAACTTTGTTTAAAGCGAGAAAGGAGCTGATCAATGAAAACATTAAGAGCAGGCAGATAGACAAAGAGATCACAGCCAATGAACTGGTGAAACAGGTTCGTACCTACTATTATCAGATTGAATACCTTCAGTACAACAAAGCTAAGCTGACGAGTCTGGATGGCTTTTATGAGGAATTTATCAGAATTGCCACCGTAAGATTTAAAGCAGGAGATATTAAAAAGATCGAGATCAGTACAGCAGAGACCCAGAAAGGAGAAATCGATCTGTTGCTGAGACAGAATGAAGTCTTTCTGAACAATGCTTACAAGAATTTAAAAACATTACTGAACACTTCGGAAGATCTTGAAGTACCTTTCAATAAAGACTATGAGCCTTTAAAAGCAGAAAATGTACTGGATAGTTCCACGGTAGCGAATAATCCCACGGTAAGAGCTTTTTACCAGGAAATGGAAATTGCTGAGAAGAATAAAAAGGTTGAAAAATCCATGGGGTTACCTGATTTTAATTTAGGATATACCAATCAGTCGCTGATCGGTTTCCATACCATCAACGGGCAGGAAAATTATTATAATTCCGGGAAGCGTTTTCAGTCTGCAACCGTAGGAGTGGCTATTCCACTTACATTTGGTGCTACAAAAGCAAGAATCCAAGCACTGGAATACGAGAAACAGGTGGCAGAAACCAACGCAAAGATGTTACAGAAGCAGCTTACCGCACAGTTGGAGAATGCATTCAGTCAGTATCAGCAGGATATACAGCAGTATGATTACTATATCACTCAGGCGCTGCCCAATGCTGAAAAGATTGTAAAAGCGGCTCAGTTAGGATATAAAACAGGGGAAATCTCCTATGTAGAGTATCTATTTGCGCTGCAGACTGCTACCAATATTCAGTTAAAATATCTGGAATCAATCCAGCAGGTCAACCAATCTGTGGTCACCATTAATTCAATCCTTAATAAATAATATGAGATCATTGTCAAAGAACCCCACCGGAAAACAATTGCTGACGGAATCAACAGCTGCACAGGATCTTATAAAAAATAAATCTTCAAATATGAAACTCAAATATAATATCATACCCCTTATACTGATTTCCCTGCTGATCATTGGCTGCGGAAAAAAAGAGGCTTCAGCAGAAAAAGCTCCGGAAAAGACAGAACAAAAAGAGCAGGCTCATGAAGAAGCTCCGGAAACTATTGCTTCACTGACGGAAGAACAGATGAAGTCGGTAGGAGTAGCTTTGGGTACGGTAGAGATGAAAGAACTGACATCCACAATCAAAGCCAATGGCCTGCTGAGTGTTCCCAACAGCAATAAAGCAACGATCACTTCTCTGTATGGAGGAATAATCAAAACAATCAATATCCAGGTTGGAAGCATTGTAAAAAAAGGACAGGTTATTGCTACGATCGCCAATCCGGAATACATCCAGCTTCAGGAAGATTATCTGACGACCAACAGCAGGATTACCTATGCCGAACAGGAGTACAGAAGGCAGAGAGAACTTTTTGATAATGATGCAGGAGCCAAGAAAAACCTTCAGAGTGCCGATGCAGAGCTGAAAACATTAAGAACAAAAAGAGCTTCCCTGTTGAAACAGCTTCAGATGATGGGGATAAGTCCTGGAAAAGTCAATAACGGAAATATGAAATCAGGGTTGGTGATCACTGCCCCGATCAGTGGGACAATCAGCGGAATTACGGCACAGATAGGAAGCTATGTAGATATTTCTTCACCGGTTGCCACAGTAATCGATAACGGTTCTATTCACCTGGATCTCCAGGTTTTTGAAAAGGATCTTCCTAAAATGAGAGTAGGGCAGATCGTACATTTTAAACTGACAAATAACCCGGAAACAGAATACGACGCAAAAATTTACAGCATAGGCTCTTCTTTTGAAAATGAAAGCAAAACTATTTCTATGCACTGCGAAGTAATCGGAAATAAGACAGGCCTGATCGACGGAATGAATATCACCGGGATTGTAAGTCTTGATAAAAGTACCACCCCTGCAGTACCTACAGAAGCTATTGTAGAAGCAGACGGTAAATATTATGTCTTTATACAGACCGATAAAAAAATAGAGGAGGAGCACGATGAAAAAGGAAAGCCACATCCTAAAACGCTGAACTTTGAAAAAATTGAGGTGGTAAAGGGAACTTCGGATATGGGCTACACGGCAATTACCCCTGTGGGGAACATTCCGGATAATGCTAAAATTGTAGTAAAAGGAGCCTTCTTCGTCAATGCAAAACTGGTGAATTCAGGA
The DNA here is from genome assembly GCA_001013295.1 of Chryseobacterium indologenes. Lineage (GTDB taxonomy): Bacteria > Bacteroidota > Bacteroidia > Flavobacteriales > Weeksellaceae > Chryseobacterium > Chryseobacterium indologenes_B. The sequence goes on from LAZY01000033.1 coordinate 191,818, forward strand.
GAACATGAACATTGATTAAGGTAGTCGGAATCAGTAAAATATGGATTTTTATCCTTATATTAGAACTGTTGAACCGACTGAGGGAATTAGAGATCATCTTATAACATTTAATACATGAGCTATTATGCTATTAAACAAAAAAATATCAGTCTGGTATTTCATCCGTGAAATAAAATCCCAAATTCTGTTTATCGGAATATTTGCAGTGGCTATAGGTCTTTTAGACATGTTGCCGTGGTTTCGGAAGATCTCGCTGCCATTGAATATTCCTGCCTTGCTGGGAACAGCCGTATCATTGCTTTTGGCTTTCCGGACCTCTCAATCCTACGAAAGATGGTGGGAGGCAAGAACCGTATGGGGGGCTATTGTTAATGATTCCCGGACTTTTGTGAGACTGATTATTCAGTTTATGCCTGAAGAAGATCATAAAACGGTAAAAGATTTTGCTGAAAGACATATCGTCTGGACCTATGCCCTTGGCGAATCGCTGAGAAAACTGCCCTTTTCTGAAAAGGTTCAGCAATACCTGGAGCAACATCAGATCAAGGCTGTGAATATTCCGAATGCGCTTCTGGATGCCCATTCCAAACAGTTGAAGGAGATTGCGGGTGCAAAAGATCTCACCGATTTCCAGCAAATGCAGCTGAATGACATCCTTACAAGGCTCTGCGATAGTATGGGAAAATGTGAAAGGCTGAAGAATACGGTTTTTCCAAGATCTTACAGTGTGTTAGTACACATTTTGATCTATGTATTTGCCGCTATACTTCCGTTTGGACTGGATGATTCTCAGCTGGCTGTAGAAATGATGGTCACTTTCCTGATTCCGATTGTATTTATCAGCATAGAAAAAACATCAATCCTTATGCAGGATCCATTTGAAAATCGTCCGGTAGATACTCCAATGACTTCTCTGGCACAGACCATTGAAATCAATATCTTGCAGATGACCGGTGAGCAGAATGTTCCTTTAAAAAAAGAAAATACATCTTATTATGAAATGTAATTAAACCCTACATACCATATGGAAAATACACCAACACAAATACAAACTCCCTCTGCGGCCAGCAGACATAAAAAGAACCTTCTGATTGTACTTTGTCTCAGCGGCACGTACCTCATCGCTGAGGTCATAGGAGGAATTGTGACCAATAGTCTGGCGTTACTGGCAGATGCAGCGCATATGCTTACAGATGTTGTAGGATTATTGCTGGCATTCATTGCCATTAAAATAGGAGAGCGGAAAGCAGATCCTTCCAGAACATATGGCTATTACCGTACTGAAATATTAGCGGCAGTCATCAATGCTGTGGTATTATTAGGAATTTCGATATACGTTTTATTTGAAGCCTATCAGCGATTTCAGAATCCACCGGAAGTACAGAGCAAATCGATGCTGATTGTTGCAGGGATCGGATTACTTGTAAACATTGCAGGAATGATGATCCTGAGAAAAGATTCAGAAGGCAGTTTGAATATGAAAGGAGCTTATTTCGAAGTACTTTCAGATATGCTTACCTCGGTGGGAGTTATGATTGCCGGAGTTATTATGCTGACAACAGGCTGGTATTATGCCGATCCGTTGATTTCGGCGGCTATCGGACTGTTGATCTTTCCAAGAACCTGGAGGCTGTTAAAAGAAGCCATTAATGTATTACTGGAAGGTACTCCCAAAGATGTTGATATTCATGGGCTGCGTCAGTCACTAGAGAAGATTCCGGGAGTAAAGAATATTCATGATTTACATGTATGGTCTCTTACCTCAAGTGTAAATGCCATGAGCGCCCATGTAGTGAAAGATACCGGAGTTCAACAGAATCAGCTGCTGAAGACGCTGACGGAAACTACTGTTAATAATTTTAAAATCAGTCACACAACTTTTCAGATAGAAGAAGAGGGCTACGAAGAAAATGAAGTCCATCTGTAAAATTTAATTTGTTGAAAAAATGAAAAAAGACATAGAAAACAAACTCATTGATAAAAATACCAAACCTACCAGTATGAGGATTCTGGTATATGATTTTTTAAGTTCCCAGGATGCAGCGCTGTCTCTTTCGGAAATAGAAAATCACTTTGACAATGCAGACCGGATTACCATTTACAGAACCTTAAAAACCTTTGAAGAAAAAGGTATCGTGCACAGTATACAGGAAAATACCACTACAAAATATAAGCTATGCGAGGATGATTGTGATGAAAAAACACATAAAGACTGGCACCTGCATTTCTATTGTAAAATATGCAAGCAAACCACCTGCAAAGAAGATATTTCTTTCCCTGAAAATATACAGACCAATTTCAGGATCGATGAAATAAGACTTTTTGCCAAAGGAATCTGTGAAAACTGCCTTGAAAGTTTGCAATAGCATTGCATCAGTCTCAACCCTAAATTTGTATAAAAATATCAGTTATGGAAAAATGCTGTAGTACAACCCCGGAAAAACCGGATACAAAAGGACACCAACATAATCATTCAGAAGGAGACGGACATGACCACGACGGGCATGATCATTCCCATGATACGGGCGATCAGACGATCTTCCAGATGTTTCTCCCGGCCATTATATCCTTTGTCATTCTTTTATTGGGAATCGCTTTTGATAATTATATAAAACCGGCATGGTTTGCGGGCTGGGTACGATTGGTATGGTTCCTGGCAGCATATATTCCCGTAGGATTCCCCGTATTGAAGGATGCTTTTAAAAGTATCATCAAAGGAGATGTCTTTTCAGAGTTTTTTCTGATGAGTATTGCAACCATTGGAGCATTTGCCATCGGAGAATATCCTGAAGGAGTAGCGGTAATGCTTTTCTATGCGGTAGGTGAGGTATTTCAGTCTATGGCAGTGACCAGAGCAAAAGGAAATATCAAGACATTGCTTGACCAGCGCCCTGATGAGGTAACGGTCATGGAAAATAATCAGCCTAAAACCATCAAAGCTAAAGAAGCAAAAGTAGGCGATGTTATTCAGCTGAAACCCGGTGAGAAATTAGCGTTGGATGGTGAATTGCTTTCAGATTCAGCATCATTCAACACCGCTGCTTTAACTGGGGAAAGTAAGCCGGATACTAAAAATAAAGGGGAAGTTGTACTGGCCGGAATGATCAATATGAACAGTATTGCTCTCGTAAAGATAACTACGGCTTATGAAGACAGTAAGCTGAGCAAAATATTAGAACTGGTTCAGAATGCGACGGCTCAGAAAGCCCCTACAGAACTGTTCATCAGAAAATTTGCCAAAGTATATACCCCGATCGTTGTATTTCTGGCAATCGCCATCTGTTTACTGCCTTATTTCTTTGTGAGCGATTATCAGTTCAGAGAATGGTTGTACAGAGCATTGATCTTCCTTGTGATCTCATGTCCTTGTGCTTTGGTAATTTCTATCCCATTAGGATACTTTGGGGGAATAGGAGCCGCAAGCCGAAACGGAATTTTATTTAAAGGAAGTAACTTCTTGGACAGTATTGCAGAGATCCAGAATGTAGTTATGGATAAGACCGGAACCATGACGGAAGGCGTATTCAAAGTGCAGGAAGTAAGTATCAGCCCTGAATTTAATAAAAACGAAATCCTTCAGATGGTCAATGTTCTGGAAAGTAAAAGCACCCACCCGGTAGCTACGGCCATTCACAATTATGTAGGAGACATCAATTATTCTATCCCGTTGGAAAACGTAGAAGAAATTGCCGGCCACGGATTGAAAGCTACAGTAAATGGAAAAGAGTTGCTGGTAGGAAACTTTAAACTGATGGATAAGTTTAATATCCGTTATGACATCAACCACGCCAATATTGTATATACGGTGATTGCTGTCGCTTATGATAACAAGTTTGCAGGCTATATTACCATTGCAGACAGTATAAAAGAAGATGCCAAAGAAACGGTAGACAATCTTCACAGAATGAATGTAAAGGCCACTATGCTGAGCGGAGACAAAGGAACCGTTGTGAAATATGTAGCAGATCAGTTGGGAATAGACAATGCATTTGGAGATCTGTTACCTGAAGATAAAGTTAACAAAGTAAAAGAGATCAAAGCCAGAAACCAAACCGTCGCTTTTGTGGGGGATGGAGTAAATGATGCTCCGGTAGTTGCATTAAGTGACGTAGGAATTGCAATGGGAGGTTTAGGAAGTGATGCTACCATAGAAACAGCCGATGTTGTGATCCAGGATGATAAACCGAGTAAAATTCCAATGGCGATCAATATTGGAAAGCAGACGAAAAAAATTGTTTGGCAGAATATCATCTTAGCTTTTGCAGTGAAGGCGGTAGTTCTTGTTCTTGGAGCAGGCGGTTTGGCAACGATGTGGGAGGCTGTATTTGCCGATGTAGGAGTAGCATTGCTGGCTATTTTAAATGCGGTGAGAATACAGAGAATGAAGTTTTGAGTGAAGGGGGCAGAAGCTGATGAGGCAAAGGAAGTGAAGAAGGCTGAGATGGCTTAGGAGGTGAAGATAGAAAATACGGTAAATAATAAACACAACTAAATTATATTCAATGAAAGTTCTGCTGGTTTCAGTGGGGCTTTTATTTTTTTGGCAAAAGGGTAAAAGGGCGAAATGGCAAAAAAGAGGAAAGGCAAAAAGGTAAAGCGTGTCAAATTTATGAGATAACAACCGTAGAGGAAATATAAAGCAGTGTACAATTTTATCGGAGATAAAATCTTTGCGCCTTAAAAACGTATAGTTGTAAAATTCCTTAGCGCCTTCGCGTATTCCAAAAAAGTGATCTGTGTAATCGTGAATATTTGTTTTTGGGCAAAAAGCAAAAAAGAGAAAAGGCGAAAATGTAAAATGGTAAAAGGAAAACTTGTGAGTTTCAACAAAAAGCTCTGCAGACCGTACAATCAACAGAGCTTTTATTAACAAGATTAAACTTTTTATAAAGAACTAAATTTTTCATTGGAATTGTCAGTCGAGATGAGTGACACTAAGTACATGATCAAATTTCGGAATAATACTTATTAGATAACAGGTACAGTTTTGTTTATTTTATGGGTAACAGTTTTTAATAAAAGGCGAAAAATCAAAATTGCGAAAAGGTAAAAGGGTAAGGCGTACCAAATTTATGAGATAACAACTGTGTAGGAAATATAAAACGGTGTATAATTTTATCATAGATAAAATCCTAGCGCCTAAAAAACGTATAGTTTGTAAAAGTCCTTGCGTCTTCGCGTATTCCAAAAAAGCGGTCTGTGTAATCGTGAATATTTGTTTTTGGGGTAAAAGGGCAAAAAAGAGAAAAGGCAAAAAGGTAAAAGGTCATGGCTGAAAAAATTAACAAAAACGAGCAATGACATTCATCATAAATGAAGCATAAAACAATTTTGAAGTAGTATATTTGTAGCAGAGAACTGAATCGTTGAAGTTATTAATTTCCATATTCATCATTTTTACTGTTGCAATACGTCCTGTTTTGCCATTGGTCAACTATGCGGTTAACTATGACTATATCGTAAAAAATCTTTGTGAGAAGAGAGATATACCGCAGTCAACCTGTAAAGGAAAATGTTATGTGGAAAAAGAACTGGCCAAAACAGAGAAGCAGTCCAATAGCTCTCAAACTGTAAAGATTGCGGGATTAGATGTTTTTCTTTCCCATGAGATCCTTTCCTTTTCACATCCTTTCGACTCTGATTCGCAGATTGATGTTCCGGATTCAGATTATATTAATTCTCATTCTTCAGAATATTTTTCACGGATATTTCATCCTCCTTTAATTTAAACTATATTTTTAGTTTTAAACTGAAAATGTTGACTCTTTGATTTAAAAGCTGTAATAGAACCGAATGACTGAACGCAGAATGTATTCATGTTAAAGGACTTTGGTAAAGCGTTTTTAATAAATCCCATAAGCTTTTGATTCAAAAAACACTTTGAGTCATTCCTTTATTTTACATTATTAATTTCAATTTAACATCAAAATGAAATCAATCATTATTTTGACGGCACTGCTGTCCATATCACTCGTATCATGTACCAAAGAAGCCCCTCAGGTAAAGCATAAAACCAATATGAGTTCTTCAGAAGGAAATATAAAAAATATACAGGTAGTGAATGAAGAAGACCCGGTATGTCATATGAAAACTGCCGAGTTTCTTAAAGATACTGCCGTTTACAAAAACAAAACGTACGGTTTTTGCAGTGCTTACTGCAAAGATGAATTCAAAAAAAAACCTGAACAGTATGCCCAAAAATAATAAGACCAATAACAAGAGTAAAGTAATTATCCCTATTGCGGTGATTGCCCTGCTTTTTCTGGGAATAGGAGTAGGAATGGGATACTTCAAAAAGAATCTTTATACCGTGATGAAGGTTCCGGATTTTAAGCTGACAGATCAGAATAACAAAAAAATTACCAATAAAGATATGCTGGGAAAAGTATATCTCGTAGAATTTTTCTTCAGCAAATGTCCTACCATTTGTCCTGTGATGAATACCAATATGAAGGCGATCCAAAATCAGATCAACGATCCCAACTTTGGAATTATTTCCATAAGCATCGATCCGGAGAATGATACCCCGGAAGCATTGAAAGAACACGCTGACAGAATAGGTGCTAAATCTCCTAACTGGCATTTTCTCACGGGAGACAGAGGATATATCGGTAAGCTTGCCGATCAGTTTAATATCTACGTCGGAGATAAAGAAGATGAAAGCGAAAGCCTTAATCATAGCGGAATGATAGCCCTGGTAGATCAGGAAGGAAATATCCGATGCCGATACAATCAGGATAATATGCCGATCCTGTATTATTCAGGATTAAACTATGATGATCCGGAAGGAAAAACCCCAAGATTAAACGGGAAATACCACCCGGATAGGGAAATTCTGATTGAGGATATTAAGAAACTATTAAAGTAGGCGGGAAGAAGGAAGCCTGAAGCTGGGAGTGCTTTCAGACGATAAAACAGTAATGATTTTATAAATAAAAAAGTAAAATGAAAGTTAAAGAAGTTATCTTTTGATAACTATGACTTCCCGCTTCCATCCTCCATCTTCCAATCATAAAGAAGCTATTGTTCAACCATAGTAGGCGGGAAGAAGGAAGCTTGAAGCTGGGAGTGCATTCAGACGATAAAACAGTAATGATTTTATAAATAAAAAAGTAAAATGAAAGTTGAAGAAGTTATCTTTTGAGAACTATGACTTCCCGCTTCTATCCTCCATCTTCCAATCATAAAGAAACTATTGTTCAACCATAGTAGGCGGGAAGAAGGAAGCTTGAAGCTGGGAGTGCATTCAGACGATAAAACAGTAATGATTTTTATTATCAATGTAAAAGTAAAATGAAAGTTGAAGAAGCTGTACGTAGACATGTATTACTTCCATCTTCCATCCTCACTCTTCCATTCTTAAAGAAAAAATAATGTTCAACCATAATACAAAACGTTATGAAAATTATGAAAATAGCTGCTGTAAGTGCAGTTTTTGCGGCTCAGTTTGCGCTGGCCCAGTTTAAGCAGACGCCTTTGCCGTATGCTTATAATGCGCTGGAAGGATCAATTGATGCTCAGACCATGGAAATCCATTATTCAAAACACGGAGCAGCCTATGCAGCCAATCTGAATAAAGCGATTGCTGGGACTCCACAAGAGAAGCAGACCTTGGTTCAGATCCTTACCGAAACATCTAAGATGGCCCCGGCGGTGAGAAATAATGCTGGAGGTCACTACAATCATGAGCTTTTCTGGACGATTCTTACTCCTGAAAAAAATACACAGCCTTCTGCAAAATTAGCGAAAGCCATCAATGAAACTTTCGGAAGTATGGAAGCTTTCAAAGAAAAAATGAGCAAAGCCGGTGCAGACCGTTTCGGTTCAGGATGGGCATGGCTTTCTGTGGATAAAAGCGGAAAACTATTCGTTTCTTCAACGCCTAATCAGGACAATCCTTTGATGGATATTGTCGAAGAAAAAGGAACTCCTATTTTGGGAATCGACGTTTGGGAACATGCTTATTATCTGAAGTATCAGAATAAAAGAGCAGATTACCTTTCTGCAATCTGGAATGTGCTGAACTGGAAGGAAGTCAGCAAAAGATATGACGAAGCCTTAAGCAAAAAATAATCTGATGAAGTTTTTTTACAGCATACTCTTTACCTTTTATATGGTGTTCAGGCCTCTGATCCCATTGGTAGAGTATGCTGTAAATTATAATTATATTGTCAACACCCTCTGTGTCAATAAAAGCAGACCGGAGATTCACTGTAACGGAAAATGTTACCTGAGTAAAGAGTTGGCAAAGACCAATGATTCAGAATCTTCACCTTTACAGAAAGTGAAAAATTCAGGACCGAAGATTCTTGATATTTACATTCTTCCTGAGATTGCAGAAATCTCTGCCACTGAAAAAATTCCATTTTTCAATTTTAGTTTTATCTATGAAACAGCCTATTCTTTTCTGTTTCTGAACCCTATTTTCAAACCGCCGGTTTTTTAAGGAATACTTATCACTATTTAACGATTCAGTCATAAAAACAGGAAAGTATTTATCTTACCTGAATGCACTTAATATGTGCAGTATTGTCACTTAAAAATTTAAGTGTTAAACATCTTTTGTGCCTTTTGTGGTTGAATTTGGATGCTTCAGGCATTCAAAAACCAATCTATTGTATTTATCCAACTTAAAAAAATCAACAATGAAAATTTATAAATTTTTATCACTATTCTTTATTGCCTTTACTGTATTCGCTTTTTCATCCTGTAATAGCAACAGGGATGATGAAAATACACAGGATACCACTCCCGGAAACCTCCAGATCAAATTTGAAAACGGATTCAATAATTTAGGAAATATCGTTTTGAACCAGACTGTACAGACTTCTTCACAGGGGCAGAAACATAATTTTTCTTCTTTAAAATATGTCATCAGTAACATCGCTCTGATCGATGAAAACGGAAATGAATTTAAATATAATGAAAATAACCCTGACAAAGGAGCCTTTATTGTAGATCAGGCAGATGCAGTAGCCGGTGTAGTGTATCTGAACCTGAATGGAATTCCGAAAAATAACTATAAAAAAATACGATTCGGATTAGGAATCAGCCAGAAAGCTTATCTGCTGGGCCAGGACGGACAGGCGGAATTCTGGACTAAAGCCAAGCAGAAAGGAATGTCGTGGTCATGGGCTGCAGGGTATGTTTTTGTAAAGCTTGAGGGTAAATATGGTACAGATACGCCTTCCAAAGAATTTATGAATCATACCGGAAATATGGGAAATACGATAGCTAATAATACTCCGGACTTATACCGTGAAATTACGTTGAACCTGCCGACTACTGCAAGAGTTACCGCACAGATACGCCCTTCTGTTCATATTCTGGCAGACCTGAACCAGTTCCTGAGCGGAGATAAAGCGCTTACGCTGACTGCCACAAACGACATGATGATGGGATCCAGCGAACATCTGGTGAATGTGACCAATAATCTTACAAAAATGTTTAAAGTAGATCACGTTCACAATGATTAATTTTTCAATCAAAACGGTATTTGTTCTATTGGCATTTTTATTAAGCTGTATTGCCTGTTCCGATGAGGTGATACAGCCATTGGAGAAAGATGAAGCTTACAATTTGCAGTTTCCTTCCTACTTTCCGCAAATGTCTTTAGATCAGTCTTCCAATCCCGTGACCAAAAATGGGGTAGAGCTGGGAAGAAAATTATTCTATGAAGGCAGGCTTTCAAGAAATAATACGATCTCATGCGGCTTTTGTCACATTCAGGAAAATGCCTTTACCCATCATGGCCATACCGTAAGTCATGGGGTTGATGACAGGATTGGAATCAGAAATGCTCCGCCAATCCAGAACATGGCTTTTTTGAAAAAATACATGTGGGACGGAGTGATCCATAATCTGAATGAGCAGCCTATCAGTCCCATTACAGACGTCAATGAAATGGACAGTTCTATTCCGGAGGCCATTTCAAAGATTAAAAATGATCAGAAATATAAAAAGCTTTTTATGGCTGCTTACGGAGATGAAAATATAACGGGGGAGAGGATTTTAAAAGCATTATCTCAGTTTATGGCTTCACTGATCTCGGCAGATTCAAAATATGACCGGTTCAGACAGGGAACAGAACAGTTCACTTCAGCAGAATCTCAGGGAATGGCATTGTTTAACCAGAAATGTGCTTCCTGTCATAGCGGGGAACTGTTCACCGATGAGAGCTTCCGAAATACAGGAATGTATTATAATACCGAATTTAAAGATGCAGGAAGGTATCGGGTAACCCTGAACCAGGTAGATTGGATGAAATTCCGGGTACCAAGTTTAAGAAATATCGAATATACTGCACCTTATATGCATGACGGAAGGTTTTATACTCTGGATGCGGTACTCAATTTCTACTCGGATCATGTAGAAGATAATCCGAATCTGGATCCACAGTTGAAACAAAACGGTCATACGGGAATTGCCATGAACAGCCAGGATAAACAGTTGATTATTGCTTTCCTGAAAACATTGTCTGATAAAAGCTTTATATCCAATCCAAAATTTGCAGAATAATTTAAAAGATCATGAAGAAGATTATATTGATAATAAGCCTTACGTTATTTACGCTGAATCAGGCAAAGACGGTTAGAGACAGTGCTTATATTGCTCATGACAGCTTTAGCAGAATAGATTTCTATGATGATTGTGATGCTTGTGGCTGTGCGGCAGGAAACGGCTCGTCCGGTTTTGAATCTTTACTGAATCCACAGTTTATCGGGATCAAATACTTTGCGCAGCATTATAAAGCAAAGGAAAATTTGTTTGTGAAAGATCTTACCCAGGATCAGTATTTCAATACATTGCAGATCTGGGGTAAAATCCCGGTGACGGAAAAACTGAGTGTATATGCCAGTCTTCCTTTTCATTTTCATGAGAAAAAGACCATGCAGGGCGACATCAGGATTAATGGGATCGGGGATCTGAACCTGATGGGGATTTACAGACTGATGAACTCTAAAGATAATTCTCATCAGCTGAGTGGAGGTTTGGGTGTGAAAGTTCCTCTGGGGAAATTTGATGAAAAAGGAATATCTGGTGTCAACCCAAGTTTTCAGCTGGGAACCGGAAGTTGGGATTATCAGGCGGCTTTGAACTATAAATTTCAGAAAAATAAAGTGGCGATACTCGTCAATACCGATTACACCATTAAGACGGAAAACAAAAAAAATTACCGTTTCGGAAACCAATGGAATTATGCAGCTACAGGTTTTTATCAGATTACAGGAAATGAGAAAGCTGTTTTTTCTGCTAAAACCGGGTTGCAGGGAGAAGTCTATGCTCAAAACAAGCAGTTTGGAGAAGGTTTGCCCAATACTGCCGGAAGTGCGTTATATGGAAAGTTGGGGTTTGAAGCTTCTTATAAAAAATTCAGTTTGGGAAGTGAGGTAATGCTTCCAGTGTATACCCATTTGGCAGGAGGTGATATTGAAGCAAAGTCAAGGTTCAGTGTATTCCTGAATATTGGAATATAACTGATCTTGTAAGATACTCATGCTTTTTACATTTTCTCGCTGATTAGGCAGATGACGCGGATTTTTTTAACGTAATCATCTACAAGAGAATTCTAATGGCCACGGATGCACGAATAAAAAAGAATGAGTGCATTCGTGGCAAACAAAAAGGAGGCTATTTCATTATTGGAATAGCCTTCTTCCTTATCATTTTTGATAAAATCTTCGGAGCTTACATTAGGGAGAATGAATGGAGTTATTGTCGTTTTTCAGCTCTATTAAATATTATTATTTCTTTATTTAAAACGGTTTTTATGCTCTTTGTATTTATAATATTGAGAATCATTTTGTTGATCATGAATATATATTAATAATTTTCTATCTTTGCCGAAGTTTGGTGAGCCGTAAAAAGCTCTTAAAAGGGAATCCGGTGAAAATCCGGGACAGACCCGCTGCTGTAAGCTCCGCACCAACGTTTTTGAAGAATATATCCACTGTTTTTTAATGGGAAGGATTTCAAAAATGGAGTAAGTCAGAAGACCTGCCAGAAAATTAAACGTTTGACGCTTTCGTGGAATAAAGCTTAGGACAACAATGATTCTGTGCAGTGAATGCTGTGCTTTGTCGTTGCTTTCTTATATCCATTAGCGTCATCATTATCCCTGAATGAGCTAATGGTGGCAAAACTGATTACATCTCAACTTTATAAAGTTGTTTTCACTGTACTGGTGTTAACATCTCAATTCCTGTTTTCCCAAACAAAGAAAAAAGACAGTCTGAAGGAAGAAACCATTAAGGTGATCAGCCTCTACAAAAAGACTTTTAAAGAAATTCTTCCGGCACAAGTCATCCAGGGAGAACAGCTGGAAAGACTGAACAGTTATTCTGTAGCGGACGCCATACGGTATTTTTCCGGGGTTCAGATCAAAGATTATGGTGGTATTGGTGGGTTAAAGACTATCAATATCCGAAGTCTCGGAAGCCAGCATGTAGGGGTTTTCTATGACGGAATTCAATTAGGAAATGCTCAGAACGGTCTGGTAGATCTGGGAAGGTATTCTTTGGATGATCTGGAAGAAATATCTTTATATAACGGGCAGAAAAGCGAGATTTTCCAACCTGCAAAGGACTTCGGCTCTTCAGGATCTATTTATTTGCAACCTAAAACTCCTGTATTTAAAGGAACCAGGAAAACCAATCTTGTGATAAGAGCAAAAAGTGCCTCTATCGACCTTTTCAATCCGTCATTCCGCTTAGAACAGAAAATATCAGACAGAATTTCTGCCAGTGCCAGTGCTGAATTTTTGCAAAGCGACGGGATTTATAGATTCCGTTACGCCAAAAAATATCCGGATGGCCAGCAGGCTTATGATACCATAGCGAAAAGACAGGATTCAGACATCAGAGCAAAGCGTTTTGAAGCTTCTGTAAATGGTAGTTTAAACGACGGAAACTGGAATATAAGAGGATATGGCTATATTTCAGACCGGGGAATGCCTGCACCTATTGTTAATGGCCGCTTTGGAGGAAGAGGAGCGAGACTTTCGGATGAAAATTATTTCGTACAGGCGAATCTGAAAAAGAAACTCTTCTCAAGATTTGAGACCCAGCTGAAAGCAAAATTTGCCTACGATTATACCCGTTTTATGGATACGGTTCGTTCGCAGTCTGTTATTCATACAGATAATACCTACATTCAAAGAGAGCTGTATCTTTCTTCTTCCAACATCTATTCCATTACCCCCAATTGGGATGTCAGCCTGAGCGGAGACTTTCAGTATAATAATCTGAGTGCCAATCTGGATAACTTTTCCTATCCTACACGTTACACTACATTAGTGGCTTTGGCAACAACCTACCAGTGGAACCGGTTTAAAATTCTGGGAAGCCTTTTGGGAACATTCACTTTCGAAGAAGTAAGGAAAAACAAAAGACCCGGAGACAGCAGAGAATGGACCCCTGCCGTATTTATGAGCTATCAGCCTGAAACCATTCCCGAGCTTACCCTCAGAGCCTTTTATAAACGAATTTTCCGATTGCCTACGTTCAATGATCTGTATTATACCAATATCGGGAATACGTATCTGAAACCGGAATTTACCAATCAATATGATGTAGGATTTACCTATCAGAAAAATTATGACAATCGTTTCTTCAAAAACTTTTATGTAAAAGTAGACGGTTATTACAACAAGGTACAGGATAAGATTATAGCAGCACCTAACGGAAGTATGTTCCGGTGGCTGATGATGAATCTTGGATTGGTTGAGATTATAGGAGCTGATGTGAATATTCGTACAGATGTGCAGCTGGGACAGGTAAGGCTAAGGCCGTTGCTTTCCTACACCTACCAAAGTGCAAGAGATATGAGCGATCCGGAGGATACATTCTATAAAAATCAGATTCCCTACACTCCGTGGCATAGCGGATCATTCAGCCTGATGGCGGATTATAAAGACTGGAGTTTCAATTACAGCGCGATGTATGTGGGGGAACGGTATGATGTAAACCAGGACAATATCCAATACAATTATGTGCAACCGTGGTATACCCATGATCTGTCTGTTCAGAAAAAATTCAACTGGGCTCATCATCAATTTAAAGTAAGCCTTGAAATGAATAATATTTTCAACCAATATTATGATGTGGTGATTAACTATCCGATGCCGGGGAGAAACTTTAAACTTATTCTAAACTTCACCTTATGAGAAAACTAAACGTTTATCTTTTATTTTTTGTATTAGCTTTTCTTACTTCATGCCGTACAGATGATATTATTGTGCGACAGGAAGTGGTGGAAGGGCTTCCTTCAGAAAATACGGTAATAAAAGGCTTTTACATGCTAAATGAAGGGAATATGGGAAGTAATAAATGTACCCTGGATTTTTTTGATTACACCAAAGGAACCTATTACCGGAATATCTATGCCGAGATTAACCCGAATGTAGTGAAAGAGCTGGGGGATGTAGGAAATGATATTAAAATCTATGGAAGCAAATTGTACATTGTGGTGAATGTTTCCAATAAAATTGAGGTCCTTGATGCAAAGACGGCTAAACGTATTACTTCTATACCCTTACAGAACTGCAGATATTTAACCTTCAAAGACGGAAAAGCGTACGCAAGCAGCTATGCCGGACCGGTAGATATTAATCCGAAAGCACCTAAAGGAAAGGTCGTGGAAATTGATACCGTCTCTCTTTCTATTCAACGTGAAGTAACAGTAGGGTATCAGCCCGAAGAAATGGAAATTGTAGGGAACAGATTATTCGTTGCCAATTCCGGAGGGTATCGTGCTCCCAATTACGACAATACCGTTTCTGTAATAGATCTGAACAGTTTTACAGAGATCAGAAAGCTGGATGTGGCCATCAATCTTCACCATATTAAGAAAGATAATTATGGAGATCTGTATGTAAGTTCAAGAGGAGATTATTATGACACTCCTTCCAGCCTGTACCTTCTGGATCCTATAACCGGAGCCGTGAAAAAAGATTTCCATATCGGAGTGAGTGAAATGACCATTGTCAATGATAAACTCTATTTCTACGGAAACGAATTCAATTACAATACCCACAGCTATAAAAAGACATTCGGAATCATTGATGTGAAAACAGAAGAAATCATTGCTAACAGAATTTTTGACCAGCAATACGAAGCAGCCATCAAAACACCTTATGGAATCACAGTGAATCCCATTACAGAAGATATATACATCACAGATGCCAGAAATTACGTTGCCATGGGATTTGTGTACTGTTTTGATAAAAACGGACATTTTAAATGGAAGACTGAAGGAGGGAATATCCCTGCTCACTTCGCTTTTTTGTACAAATAACCAAACTTTAAGAAATGAGAAGAAATACCTTTACTTATTTAAAAATCGGATTTTTATCATGTTTTCTTACCGGTGTGATAGCCTGTAAACATAATGATGAAGATGAATTTACATTTAATGGTCTTGATGATTCTTATTCCATTGAGCGTTTCAGAGTTCTGACGATTCCTACCAATGCTCAGGGGGCAGTAACGTGGAGCATTAACGACTCCATTATCTCTCAAAATTCAGAACTTGAATTTATCAGTCCTAAAGCAGATGCCTATCCGTTGACTTTAAAAATCAGCAATAAAGGAAACGAACAGGTTTATCATTCTAAAATTATCGTTACCAAAGAAAAAACACCCTACACTAAATATATTGCCAAAGTATTGGATTTTCGTCCTGCCGTAGGACAGTTCATGAATGAAATCCCGGAATATTTACCTGGAAATACAGCTGCAAATATGCTTCAGAAAGCCAACGAATCGCTGGTGGGAGGCAATTCTACCATGATCAGCTTGGGCGGATATGGCGGATATGTTGTTTTTGGATTTGATCACACCATTCCGAATCTGAAAGGAAGAGATTTTAAAGTTCTGGGAAATGCATTCTTTGGAAACAGTGCCAGTGATCAGCGTTCAGGTTCCTGCGAGCCGGGAATTATTATGGTGGCCTATGACAGAAACAAAAACGGAAAGCCTGATAATGACGAGTGGTACGAAATTGCCGGCAGTGAATATTTCAAAAACACAACTGTAAAAGATTACAGTATTACCTACTATAAGCCTGATGAAAATAAAATTCCGGTGGCCGGAAGTGAGTTTTGGCAGACAGACGTAGAATATATCAAATGGAAAGACAATCTCGGAAATCAGGGTTTTAAAACCAGAAATACCTTTCATGCACAAAGCTATTATCCTTTGTGGTTTACAGATGCTTCTTACGGTTTTTCCGGAACCAGACTGGCCAATAACTTTTACGATCAGAGTGGAGACGGATCCTATTGGGTAGGAAAATCATATGACTTTGGGTATGCAGATAATGCTCCGAATAATGACGAAGCCTCTAATATTGATATTTCCTGGGCAGTAGACAGAAACGGAAAATATGTAAAACTGCCGGGTGTAGATTTTATGAAAATATATACGGGAGTCAATCAGGAAGCTGGCTGGCTGGGCGAAGTTTCTACAGAAGTTGCAGGGGCTTACGACTTACATTTCAAATAACAATTCAATCTATTTAAAATAATAAAAAATGAAAAAGTTTTATCTTTTTATGATGCTTTTTCTGTTGGCATGCGTATCGAATGCACAGATAAAAGTTCAGGGCGTACCCCGAAACGATATTTCAGGGGTCGGAAAGCTTAATCCCACTATGATCAGCTTTGCTGATATTCAGTTTTGGGTAGGTTCCGGAGCAAATCAGGCTGCCTTTGTAGTACAATGGAATGACAGTAAGAATCCTGATGCTTTGGTTTGGGGGTTCAAATGGGACGGAAATGCTACAGGAGAAGACATGCTGAAAGCTATTGCTAAGGCAGACCACAGACTATATACATTGCTTTATCAGGGAACCCAATTTGGGTCAGCAGTGGGAGGAATTGGTTTTGACCTGAACGGGCAGAATACCAATGCGCTGATCAAAAGTGGAAATACCGTTTATCCGTTATATCCCGTTAACGGATTCGTTAATACAACAGCATATGACTTTGACAACTATACTATTGTAGATGCTGCCAATGATCATTGGCAATCCGGATGGACGGTGAATGGATATTGGTCTTACTGGGTAAAAAATCCTGCAGACACAGATTTTGGATATTCTAGTGTGGGAGCTTCTTCCCGTGTACTGGAAAATGGTTCTTGGGATGTCTGGAACTTTAATGTAGGTTTCAATGAGGCACCTATTTCTTCTACGCTTACGCCGGTTTCACCTTATGTATCTTCTACAGATTTCACCAACGGATATTTTATAGTGAATGAAGAATGGTTTGGCCATACCAATGGTTCTGTAAACTTTGTTGACAACAACGGTCAGATTAATTACCGTGTGTATAGCAATGTAAATAATAACCAGGCTTTCGGAGCAACTACACAGTATGGAACTATTTATGGTGATAAATTCTATTTCGTTTCAAAACAGGCTGCTGATGGAGGAGACACTCAATACACCCCTGGGGGAAGACTGGTGATTGCCAATGCGAAGACCATGCAGAAAATTGCAGGCTTCAATAACATTGGTGGTGGAGACGGAAGATCGTTTGTAGGAGTGAATGAGCATAAAGGCTACATCGGTACTTCTACGGGAATTGTTCTTTTCAATATTGATAATTTACAGGTTGGAACTTTGATTGCCGGAACAGGAGGTAACGGACAAATCGGAAATATGATCCGTACTTCACAGTATGTATTTGCCGTGAAGCAAGGAGCCGGAATTTTGGTCATCGATCCTAATACAGATACTGTAGTAAGTACAATTTCCGGAGGTTTCTACTCTGTTGTTCAGGCTAAAGACGGAAGTGTTTGGGGAATTCAGGATCAGAAACTGATCAACATCAACCCTACAACCTTTGCAACACAGGTTTATAATATTCCTACCACCAAATATATGGGCGACTGGGGAGCCTGGAATGCAGGAAAATTTACGGCAAGTAATAAAGAAAATGCTTTATACTGGATCAACTCACTCAGCAGCTGGAGCTCAGGAACACAGATCGTGAGATTTGATGTTACAGCTAAAACATTTAATGAAAACTTTGCTGCCATTCCGGGACAGACAGGACAGTTTAAACAGATTCCTTACGGTGCGGCTCTTCGTGTAAATCCTATTACCGGTGAACTTGTTCTGAACACAACGGAGAGCGGATATGGAGCACATTATCAGAAAAACTGGATTCATACCTACGATATGACGGGAACACTTATCAATACCAAAACGTTGAATGACTACTATTGGTTCCCTTCACTGACGGTATTTACCAATAATTCAGTTCCTACTGTAAGCAATACTTTGCCTTCACAGGTTACTGCATCAGGCACTACGACAATTGATTTAAATTCAATCGTTTCTGATGCCGACAATATGGCGGTATCTATCGTAAAATCTATAAAATCAAACAGCAATCCTGCCATTGTTTCTGCAGCAATCAATAATAATGATGAACTTGTTCTGACTCCAATTGCTTCCGGAACAGCTGATATTGTACTTAGCTTTAATTCAAATGGTAAGCTGATAGAAAAAACGCTTACAGTCAACAGTACAGCATCCACTTTAGCTACCGCTGAGGTGAAAAAACTTGAATTCGGGATCTATCCGAACCCGGTTACTGATATTCTTTATATAAAAACACAGGAGAAAATCCAGAGTGTTTCTATTTATGATGCGTCAGGTAAGGTAGTCAATGCACCTTTGAATAACGGACAGATCAATGTAAGCATGCTTCCGAATGGTATTTATATTCTGAAAGCTACTACTGATAAAGCTGTATATCAGCAAAAACTGATTAAAAAATAATTTTCAGCACCACTTATTTTGTTTCATTGCCCGGCCAATTTATTGGCCGGGCTTTTTTAGGGCAAACAGGACATAATTTATTAATCACAGAAAGAAAAAAATGAAAAACTTATGATTTTATGTCTAATGCAAGTATAGAAATATCTCCGGAACTGTACCAACCCCTTCTACGGGAGTCCGGACTTATCGGATCAGCTTCCGGTGGAACATTAACCAGTGGTAATGGGAATATAACATGTACCGTTTCCGGAACTCCCTCTTCTGCAGATATGGCAAATTTTGCAATTAGTATTGCAGAACTAACCTGCAGTTTTTACTTCAGTGTAGGTCCGGGAGTTGTTACGACAAGAACTATTCTTTTTTTAGAGGAGAGATGTACACTCCAAATCCGGAAAATACAACGGCGCCCACAAGCATATTAGAATCTGTTGCCTGGATGGTTCCGTAGCAGTAAATCTTACGGTTATCATCTAATAAATATATAAAAACAGCAGATCATATGATCTGCCTTATTGTTGGTGTATAATGCTAAATATATCTATATCTATCTTGTCAGTATAATCTTACGGGAATATATTTTTCCTTCCCTGGTCTGCAGGTTGAGGATATAAACGCCAGCAGGAATATTGGTTGGCAGTTCAAATGTCTTTGAGGTAAACTGAGTTCGGTATACTTCCTTTCCTGAAGTGTTGACAATGGATAAGTTAGAGTCCTGAAAAAGGATATTTCCATTCAGGCTAATGCTGCCCGTAGTGGGATTTGGGGAAATTGTAAATATTTCATCTTCGGAAGGAGACGCGGTTCTGGCTGCGACTGCATTGCTTACCGGCGACTCTGAATAAGCATTGAGGAGTTCTTCAGGATGAAACTTTCTGTCAAAAATAAAGAACTCATCAATTTGAGATGCTTTATACGAAATGATAAACTCATTATTAAGATCTGCTCCTTGAATATAGTACGGTGCCCAATGCGTGGTTTGTATGGTCAAAGGATAAGTACTTAAAATATTAGGATTATTAAAGTAATTAAATGGTCCTGTCAATCCTTCACTGTTGACGGTCAATCTCACGTCTACGGAATAATAGGGTGGATTGGTTTTGTCATTAGGAGCATAGAAAGTACTTGAAACAGTATAAGGTGGAGTAGGGTCATTATTGAAATTGATCGTGTAAAAATTTAATGCGTCGGGATTCCCGGGATTTTTTCTTAACATTCTTCCGAAATAAGTTTTGGACTTATCATAATTTTCGCTGACCGGTTTTATAGTGATACTGTCCTGCGTAATCTTTATTTTTTCACCATAAATGGTCAGATTTATAGAACCTCCCTGTTCAATGCGAGCCCAGAATGAAACTGTTCTCGGGCGCCTTGGAGATGGAACATTTAAAAAATCACTTCCTTTGAATATATACGTAGAATCCGGAGAAGAATAGGTAAGCCCCTGATTACAGATCATATTCCCGGAGAATGCTTCGGTAGAGCTACCAATACGGATCAGATTAAGATTTCCACCCGGCATATCCAGTGTATTTCCATCAAATGAATAATGATGAATGGGCAGAAATGGAATGGTGCACTGCTCTTCATAATAGGCATAGTAGATTCGAAGCCCGCTGCTCAAATTAAGAAGTCCGCCGTTGAGGGTTATTTTGAGCCGATCATAAGATTGAGAAGGACTCAATTCAATTGTTGCCTTATTGGCCTGTGTACCGATTTTAAGAATATTGCTGTCTATAATCCTGGAATCATTGTTAGAAGCAGTTCCGTTCATTGTTTCTATTGTGACTCCATTCAGTACTGCAACAGATAAAGGAATATTGTCTGTTCCAATGCCAATGATCAGCTTTTTGTTGGAAGCTTGTGGAAAAATTAATGTCTGCTCAACCTTACCAAGGACTCCGATCCCGATTTTTAATGTAGAATAATCATTCTCATTACTGCCTGCTGCGTTTTGCGAATTTTCTACATGGCAGCCCAGGCAGATACCGGAAATTTGGTAGGTTTGGCTGGTTGCGTACTTTTTATTCTGTGCAAAAGACCCTATACTCGTCAGGAATAAGAAGCAAGCCAATAAGCAAGATTTTATCAGATTGAGGGATAATAAATTGGTTTTCATAGATCAAGAGTAGATTGTAATTTTTATGAATCAGATAGCATGCTTTATAGACAGAGGGTTAAATAAAACCGGCAGACTATGAAGGTCTGCCGGTTTTTGGTCTCTCGTTTATTTAATAATAATTTTTCGGGAGTAGCTTTTGCCTTCTTTTGTTTGAAGGTTCATAATGTAAACGCCTTGTGGCTGCTTGGTTTCAAAGGTATTGGATTTGAGTTTGGAACGGAATACCTCTTTTCCTGAAGTATTGGTTAGAGTAACCTCAGAGCCTTCTGCAGGAATGTTTTTATCCAGAGTGATTTGCCCGTTGTCATTATGTGCCATAAAGTTGATGAACGGATCTTTGTACTGATAAGCATAGTAAACCCTAAGCTCACCACCCAGGCTAAGTAGTCCTGCGTTGGCATTGATTTTAACACGGTCAAATGGAATATTCATGGTAAGTTCGATCTCACCTTTGCTCGGGTCACCAGCGTTAAGGTTCAGAATGTTATTGTTGAGATTGGTATAGTTATTATTGGAAACATTTCCATTGAATGTTTCAATAGACACTCCTCCCAGAACCTGTGCCGTTAACGGAGTACCGTTTGAACCGATTCCAATCACAAGCTTGTTGGTGTTGTTGTTGATATTGGTAGTAGGGAAAATCAACGTCTGTTCAGTTCTGGCAAGTAATCCTATTGAAACCTGTAGTGTAGAATAATCGTCCTCGTTACTTCCTATTGCGTTTAAAGGATTCAATACCCCACAACCGATACATACCCCATATACCTGGCTGATCTGGTTGTTTGCATAAATTTTGGTAATCTGTGCAGAAGACATTGCAGTCATCAGGAACAAAAATGAAGCTGACAAAGCTGCTTTGATCGCACGCTGTCTCAAGAATAAATTGGTTTTCATATGTTGAAATTTTAAGATTTAGCTTTTTTGTAAATTTACATATAAATTGATTATGTTATTTATTTTATTTCAATTTTTAGTGAAGTTTAAATATTTGTATTATATAAAATTAAATTATTAATATTTAGTTAATTTTTGTTATGCGGCTGTGAGTTTTCACTAAACAAAAAAAATCGGCAGCCATATAAAGACTGCCGATTTCGTTAATTATTTATTTAATCATGATTTTTTTAGAATATGTTTTTCCTTCTTTCGTTTGAATCGTCATGAAGTAAACGCCCTCCGGCTGTTGGGAGTTAAATGTTTTCGATCCCAGTTTAGTACGGTATACCTCTTTTCCTGAAGTATTAGTAAGTGCAACTTCAGCTCCTTCCAGTGGAATATTGGCATCAAGGGTAATTTGTCCGGCCTGGCTGTTGGCCATGATATTAACTAATGGGTCCTGGTAGGCGTAATAAATTCTGAATCCACCTCCAAGGCTCAGTACTCCGCCGGTCAATCCGATTCTGATTCCGTCATAAGGTTTTGAAGGTTTGAATTCAACAGTACCTCTGTTTGGAGTTGCTCCCAGCTTAAGAAGGCTTACATCAATTGTTCTGCGGTCGTCATTGGAAGTTCCTCCATTCATCGTTTCCAGAGTTACCCCGCTTAGCAATTGTACAGATAAAGGAATGTCATCTGTCCCGATCCCTACAACCAGTCTTGTATCCGGCCTTAGTTCAGGGAAGATTAATGTTTGCTGGATTCCGCCCAATAATGCTGTTCCCAGAATCATTGTAGAATAATCATTCTCGTTGTTTCCTACAGCATTTAAAGCATTTTCTATGCGGCAGCCTAAACAGGCTACTCCAAATACACCTGAGCTTTGAGCGTGAGCATAGACTCTGTTCTGTCCAAATGATAATGTGCTGGCAGAGACCAAAAATAAAGCAATAAGCGCAGCTTTAAATGAGCGCTGATTTCCCAAAAGTAAATTAAATTTCATGTTATCTAGATTTGTATGAATTGATTGAGTCAAATTTAATGATTAAAAGGAAAAGTAGAAAATAATATTTCTAATTTTGGTGATTTTTTTAAATTGTATAGTATTTGTGCATTATTTAGCTTGTTAAGACGTTGTATTTTATATAATATTACTTAATTCATGAATATTATTATTAATAAATCTTATCTGTCAAATACTACGATGTATTGATAAGCCTCTAATAAGCCGATATAAAACAGGCAGTCTCAAAAATTGAAAGTAGTAACTGGATATAGATTGATAATTGAAGATCCTATAGATTCAAAGGCTGATATTATATTTTAGTGACAGCTTCTATATGTACGCTTCACAAGAATCAATGCATTGATTACCTCTTTGCTCCCTTTAAATAGCACAGCACCAAAATAAAAAACTTTGCGTTTAAAAAAACATCGATTTATTTCAAACTAACACACAAAACTTTTTAAGCAAGCTGAGAAATATATCGATACCTGATGAAGAATTTACAGTCTTACTTTGACAAGCAAAAATAAAGCATACTTATGTTGAAGGCCCATCTGGGACCGTTGCTTCAGATCTGTAAAGAACAAAATACCGATTGCCTAAGCTCTTTGGTTAGAGGGAAGGATAGGGGAGTTAAAAGTAAGAATACATCTATGGTTTTATCTTTTAATAACACGACACATAGACGTGATTCAAGATTAAGTGGCTTCTTAATTTGTGGAATAAATCTGATTGCTTTTTAACAGTTAAAGGTATAATAAAGAGGACTCAAATTGAATTTATAGGATCAGTCTCAAAAGTTGGGGGAAATGTTAAGTTGATGTATCTTAGAATTATGTTAAGCGATCACGAACTTCTCAAATTATTACTTCCAGAATTTTTAGTTGAATATTTT
>LAZY01000034.1 GCA_001013295.1 Chryseobacterium indologenes
TCCCTCATTTACATATTTTGATTTTCTAGTTGCTTTGATCTTGAAAAGCTTAATTCCAAAAGCATTGATCTTATATTCTTGTGTTAATTCAAAATGTTTTTCCATGATTATTGGTGTTTAATTAAATATTCTATAAAATAATTGTACTGCTGGCCTAGCCATTTGAGAAATAATAAAGTCTTCATTATGCAAGCTTTAAAAAGTTAGACCTATTTTCTGAGAACTTTACTTTGGATAGCTTAAAGAGGTTTATATTGTGCATGCCGTCCACTACTCTACTCTTCCAATATCCGGTATGATGCATTTGACCTCCCTTCAGTCCTTTGCGATAAGTTTTAAAAGCTTTCGCAATTACTATTTTCATCTTTCTGAATGCTGATGAGGTTTTTAGTATTGTTCCTTTTCTTTGACCACCTACAACTATGTAGTACTTCCCTTTTGACACCTGGATGAAAATTTCGTTTTCTAATAGGATATGACCTCTTATAAAGTCTTTTCCCATTCCCCAATCAGTTACTCTACTTAAATGAGTTCTGATAATCTGTTTTCCTAAAATTTTTCTTACTTTTGTCATGTTGTAATTTTTTCGAGTTACACGATTTGACCGAGTCGTTATGTTCACGCATGGCGACTCATTTATTTTGTAAAATATTTCGCTTTGAAATCTTTGAATGTTTTTGAATTTTTTAAATAACTTGTATATTCATTCTCAATCTCCCTCTTAGTCTTCTTTTTAGGCTTTAATCCACTAAGAATATTCTTGCACAACTCTTCTCTAGTTTCTGAAGGAAGCTTTAATAAGTAATCCTTTGCTATTTGGTAATCTAGGTTCATTACTGAAGAATTAAGCTTAGTTCTTTTTTACACCTTAAAGCCTCTTTTCTTTTAGCTTCTGCATTATCATAAGCCTTTTTTGCTAGAGAAATAATCCCTTTTTTATTATCCTCTGTCACGTTGCCTACCCTTCTCTTTAAGTAGTTCAATGTTGACACACTAATTCCAGTTTCAGCATTGACATCTGCAATGTCCTGAGCCGTGGTGAATTCTTTAAGAAAATGAGAAACCTCCGGCCTGATTGTCTTACCTACTACTAAACTTTCCATACATTAATTTTTTTAATTAAAAATTAGTTTTATCACTGTTTTTTCACATCCAACAAAAAGATTAACTTTGCGTTGTTGTTTTGTTGAGACAAATATACACCCTTTTGTGTATTCTACAATAAAATAAATACACATTGTGTTGTTAAAAAATGTTAATTTTTTCAATAAACTGATAATGAACAATTTAGAAGTAAAAGAATTTAGAAAAAAAAATAACCTTACACAGGAGGACTTGGCTAAAATTACTGGAGTTCAACTAAGAACCGTAAAAGCTTGGGAGTATGGTGAGAGAAACGTATCTAAATTAGCGGAAAAATTAATCAACAACTATACACATAGTGTAGAATCTAATCATAAAACACTAAATACAAATGCGAAAGATGACCTGACAAACATTAAAAACCTTCCACATGATAAACAAATGGAGGTTTTAAATAAAAAGTTAGATTACATAATGAAGTCTGAAGACCTGAACAGAATTTATATCAAAACACTTCTTGCTTTTCATGATATAAAAATTGATATGTTTGAATCAAAAGAAAAAGAACTTGAACAATTAAAAAAAACAGTTAATTAATAACTGTTTTCATTGACTCAATACTTAATTTAAATTTCGCTAAACTAAAATCATCCGCAATAAATTTTTGAATAGTAAATCTTTGACTCTCTTCAAGTAATGTTTCAAGCCTAGATGCAAGAAATAAATTATTATAGATGTACTCCTCTTTTTGAATCTGATTTCTATTATAAAAATAATCGTTCCTTCGTAGCAAAGTCATTATCTTTTCATAATCACTTTTCATATTACTTACTTTGTATTGTTTGGTTATTGTTTATCTGGTTAATAGTTTTGTAAGTTTTTATCATGATTTCTTCACGTAGTTTCTGCACTTTGATAAAAAGGCTAATTGAATGCATGAAAAAAACAATACTCAGAGCGATGGCGATTATATAAAGGAAAAACCAAAAATCTTCGTTGGGCACTTTGCCAAACAGGTAAAGTACGTAAAATGATGTTGAATACAAAGAAGTGAAAATAGGAAATACATAAGACAAAACATAAGGTTTCAAGAACTGTAAAAAAATAATTATCGTTGTCTGAAAACACATAGACATACACCATATAACAGTTGTCATTGTCGCATCTGCTGCAGGAACATAAGTAGTCTTAATAGCCGGATAGAATACTTCTAGGATATTATTTGAAAATGGAATAAATGAAGTATACAGCACCAGGTATGTACCTAGTGCTGAAACTGTTGAATATTTTATTTTACTTGCCTCCTTTAGGAGGTTTAACGTCTCCTGGAGGTACGATCTCTGAATCATCTGGATCTATAGGATCTGTAGGATCAGCAGGTCCGTTATTAAGCAGATCTCGAGTAATGATAATTGTATCTTTCTTGAGCTCTGTCGTTTCACGAGACATCTGTCCTGGGTTTAACTTCAGTTCTGGTTTTTTAGCTTTTTCAGCAACTGGCATTGTTTCGTCCCTGTCGCTTGTACATGAATAAAGTAAAGCTGCTATTGCAGCTGTCAAAATAATTAATTTAGTCTTCATAGATAACTTGTTTTTACAATTCATGTAAAAATACTAAATAATCAACGACTTACATAATTATATGTCACTTTATCATGATTTGCTAATATAATACTTTATTTTACATATCGATTACGTATTTATACGGATAGCCATATTTTTTATTTATTCAAAATAAGACATTACGGGAAGCCGTAAAATATTGATATAATTTATTTTTACATTTGTTAAAAATAAAAAGCATGAGATATTTATTATTACTTTCATTTTTAATTAGCCCACTTTTTTCAAAAGCTCAGGAAACACCTAAATTTGTATACGCCGAAATAGTTGGTACATCTAAGTTTCTTAGCAAAAAGGTTTCTGTTGAAATAGACTATGGGCAATCAACAAGTTTTTGGGAAAGCAACCGTATGAAAAATGAAGATGGATCAAATAAAGACTTTAATTCTATGGTTGATGCTATGAATTATATGGGCGCCTTAGAATGGGAATTTCAACAAGCCTATGTAGTAACAATTGGACAGCAAAACGTTTATCATTGGTTAATGCGAAAAGAGTTTAACGATCTTGATGTAAATGTTAAAGAAGAATTAAAAAAATCATTTCCAACAAAAAGAGACTTGAAACAATAGAAACAAAGCCCCCAAACGGGGCCTTTTTTATGAGAATACAGTTTCGCTAAATACTTTATCAAGAACACTGCTTGGATATAGCTTGACTCTACCAAACCTTGGATCAGGAACTTCATCCGTTGGAAATCCGTTCTTCTTACAAATACTTGAAGCTTTTTTACCTATACTGGCAGCCATTCTTAATCCTACTGTAACCTTGTTCATAATTGCATACCCCATAACTGAAAAATAATCCGGTCTAGTAATAGTCTTGGCTTCAATCATATTGACTTTTGATTCCAATGCTTGAATTTGCTGCTGCTGCTGAATCTGATTCATTCGCAATTGGATAAAAGGATCATTCTGAAAAATGCTTAATGCATTCATTCGTTCGTTTTCTAAAGTTTCCCACCTTAAAATAACCTTTGCCCTTGCGTCATCATTAAATTTAGTTGCAATAAATAAGCATTCTGTTTTGCTCAACTCATACATTGGACGAATCTCACCTTTGGCGTCCTTATAATCAACGAGGGAAAATTTTCCTTGGTTAACCTTTTCCCAGGCAGACTCCATTCTTCTGATTGATTTCATTAAATCCGAATGAGGTTTTCCAGTTAATTCCGCAAGTGTTAAACTTGTCATTTTTTCATTACTTCCGCTATGCATGTCGGAAAAATTTGCTAAATTGCCCATAGATTAAATCTTAAAAATTAAAAGCCACTTTAAGGGTTACACTGCTAATGTATGATGTATCGACACCCCTTAAAGTGGCTTTTTATATTGTTTTAAAAGTAACTTATAATTGTTATATGATACATCGACAATAGTAAAGCTACAAAAGACAAAGTGAAATTAAAATTAAAAAAAATACTTTTTATCAACAATTTTATTAGCAATTTATCATATTGACAAATCATTTTGATAATATTTTTTATTTCAGTTTTTCTATATTTGTGCTTTATTAGTAGTAAAAAAATAGTAAAAACTATAGTAAAAACACTACAAATCAACCCTATACAAAAAACATAACCCGCTGTAATGCAATGCTATATAAAATGTAGTAAAATTTAGTTATTTTTGCATTATGGAATGGTTTGAATCTTGGTTTGATACCCCTTATTATCATTTGCTCTATAGCAACAGAGACTATACTGAAGCTGAAAACTTCATTACAAAGCTTACAGCGGATCTTCAGCTCCCGCCTCAATCCAGGATTATTGATCTGGCCTGTGGGAAGGGAAGACACTCTGTTTTTCTCAATAAATTAGGCTACGATGTTCTCGGATTGGATCTTTCAAGACAAAGCATCGAGTCGGACAAACAATATGAAAACCAAACACTGCTCTTTGAAGTGCATGATATGAGAAATCCGATTGATGCAGATCCTATGGACGCTGTTTTCAATCTATTTACAAGTTTCGGATATTTTGATAACGAGAATGATGATAAAAAAGTCTTTCAGTCCGTTTACAATGTATTGAAGCCTGGCGGATATTTTGTGCTGGATTATCTGAATGAGGAATATGTAAGAAATACATTAGTCCCTGAAACTGTCATTACCCGTGGTGATATAGATTTTAAAATTCTGAAGAAAATCGAAGGCAGACATGTGATCAAGGACATTCGTTTTGAAGCTGATGGCCAATCTTATCATTTCTTTGAAAAAGTTAAACTTCATACCTTGGAAGCTATTCATGCCTATGCTTCAGACTGCGGTTTTGAAAGAATAAAAATATGGGGAGATTACCAACTGAATGATTTCAATAAGGAAAACGCTCCACGTTGCATCAATTTATTTAAGAAAAAATAATGACAACAGTACTTTTACTGATTTTAAGTGTCATCACAGGAGTTTTCCTGGGAAAACATTTTGGTAAAAAAGAAAAACTGGCCAAAAACCTTCTGGTATTGAGTGCCGGATTTTTAATCACGATCTGCTTAAATGAAGTTTTCCCTCAGGTATATACTTCTGAAGCAGGGAGCAGCCTGGGAACATTTGTCATTGCAGGAGTACTTCTGCAAATGATCCTGGAGGCCCTTACCAAAGGCTTTGAACATGGCCATTTTCATCATCATGGTGATCACAACATTCTACCAATTGCTTTAATGGTAGGACTCTTTATCCATGCCTTTATTGAAGGAATTCCTTTGGCTAATGAAGAACATGAATTATCTCCTTATCTCTTGGGGATTCTATTTCACAATCTTCCGATCTCCTTTATTCTGGGTGCATTTTTATTTAACGGAAAAAAAGACTCAAGAAGTTCATCATACCCTTCTATTCTGATCGTAGCGCTTTTTGCACTGGCGTCTCCAATGGGAATGCTTCTGGGGAATTATTTCAACCCTAATCTTCAGCCTTATTTTCTGGCCATCGTAGGAGGAATTTTCCTGCATATCTCATCGGTGATCATTTTTGAAAGCAATAAAAACCACAATATTGACTGGGTAAAAATCGGTCTGGTCGTTTTGGGAGTATCACTGGCATTGGTGATGCATCTTTTCCACCAGCATCCCGCGGTTCATTCACATTAAAAAATAAAAAAGCTCCGAAAAATTTCGGAGCTTTTCATTTTATATATTCTTACTGATGTTAGAATTTCCATCCTACTGTAAGGAAGAAGTTATTTCTGGTGTTTTTAACATCACTTACCGCATAAGAATCACTTTCGAAAATATTCTTTGCAGAGTAATAGGAAGAGTCAAAATTGTCTCCCATATAACCTCTCATGAAAGGATTACTGTATTTCGATGTAATGTTCTGGTAAGAAGCATCTACATAGAATGATTTGAAATCATAACCAATACCGAATGAAAGGGTATTTCTGTCACTCAGCATCAGGTTGCTGTAAGATTGGTCACCAACATTACCTGCATCATTGAATCTGCTGATAGTAAGGGCATCAAACGGACTTGACTGATAGGCGTATCCACCTCTCAATCTCAACTGTTGTACTCTGTACTCAGCTCCTACTCTTACTTCAGAAAGATTCTTATAATTTTCCTTAAAGAAATCATTCAGTTCTCTTTCTGCAGATCCGTATACTTTGTAATCAGGTTTTGTAAGTCCCAATGTATAGTCTACGTTCAATGAGAAATTTTTGCTTGCTACAAACGCAGCACTTACCGTTGCTTTAAGCGGTGAAGTAAACTTTCTGCTTTCCGCCCCTCTGTCATCTCCATACACAGGATCATTATAGAAGTCGTAAGTTCTGTCAATGTTCCAGAATGTAGGAGTCTCCAAAGAAGCTCCAAGTCTGAAATTAGGACTCAGTTTTCCGATCACCCCTAATGAAGCTGAAAAACCAGAAGATCTTTCATAGAAAGGAGTGTCCTGCTTTCTGTACTCTTCCATGGTGTTGGTCTGAAGTGGTCGGTAAAACAATCGGTCATACTGATCCACAGATGCATTGAAAAAGTTTAATCCTGCCCCCAAATAAAGGTTGTGGTTATAATTAGCCCCTACCCCAAAGCTCATTTTAGACAGGTTACCGTATCTTTCATAGTTGTGTCCTGCAAATGATCTTCCTGTAGTAGGATCATTAACGTCATTATAATAGACTATATTACTGTTACCCGGAGACTGTATTACATTATCAAGGGACTGGTTGGAAAAGTTAATCCCGATATTGATAAACTTCCATGCAGATTCAGCCCTCAGCGGGAATGCAATGATTCCGCCTGCATTTCCAAGATCACCTCTTGTTTTACTATAATCTAATGTAGATCCAGCCAAAGAGCTGCTGTTTTTATTTCCTAAGATTGATAAAGTTCCCGAAACCTCTCCTGAAATTGCCACTCCCAACCCTGCAGGGTTCGTCAACAGAGAGTTTGCATCTCCTCCTAATGCACCATTCGCTCCAGCCATTGCATTAAACTTAGCTGATCCCACCATAGGAGTAGTTGAGTAAACCTCCACAGTATTTCTGATAACAGAAACATCCTGAGCCTGCGCAAAAAATGCGGCAGAAATACTCATTATTACTAAAGATTTTTTTAACATTATTTTTTAATAGTTTATTAGTTTGATAAATTATCTGAAGCCGCCTCTGCCTCCGCCGCCAGATCTGAAGC
>LAZY01000035.1 GCA_001013295.1 Chryseobacterium indologenes
CTCGTAATTTAAAGGCGATACTGTAGTCTCTTTGTGTGCGTTTTTCTCTTTTTAATTCTTGATGTTTCATAAATAAGTCGATTAGTTGTCAACTTATTTTAGGACGGGACATGAGTATAAATTTAAGACCATTTAGTAGATGGTCTTTTTTGTTATTATTTTTGTGATTAGTCACAGCTTAACATAATGACTATCGGGGAGTACATACGTTGTGAATTGCTTTCAAAATTTATTATCTTCGTGATTAGTCACAGCTTATGATCTCTATAAGAAAAGAGAGGAATTGTTGTGAATTGCTTTCAAAAATTATTATCTTCGTGATTAGTCACAACTCCGGTGATCCGGGACAATGATATTCCGCTGTTGTGAATTGCTTTCAAAAATTATTATCTTCGTGATTAGTCACAACATTGCCATCAATATCCACACACTTTGTGTAGTTGTGAATTGCTTTCAAAAATTATTATCTTCGTGATTAGTCACAACACGACGATAGAACTAGCACCTTTCGCGCCTGTTGTGAATTGCTTTCAAAAATTATTATCTTCGTGATTAGTCACAACTACCGATTAAAGGCACCGCGTTTACGGGGTGTTGTGAATTGCTTTCAAAAATTATTATCTTCGTGATTAGTCACAACATCTTCAATTAAGGCATCAATTTCCTGATTGTTGTGAATTGCTTTCAAAAATTATTATCTTCGTGATTAGTCACAACCTTATAAAAAAATATTTTCCGGAAGTATACGTTGTGAATTGCTTTCAAAAATTATTATCTTCGTGATTAGTCACAACTAAATGAAGTTAACATAGCGTTTAGAGAGCGTTGTGAATTGCTTTCAAAAATTATTATCTTCGTGATTAGTCACAACTTAATATCAATGACGGATTTTGTTTTGAATGTTGTGAATTGCTTTCAAAAATTATTATCTTCGTGATTAGTCACAACCTAAAAGTGATGGATTTGATATAACAATTCGTTGTGAATTGCTTTCAAAAATTATTATCTTCGTGATTAGTCACAACACAAATAAAATCTGATGGCATTTCATATTCGTTGTGAATTGCTTTCAAAAATTATTATCTTCGTGATTAGTCACAACCAAGGAGTCAACACAACCGTAGAAGCATTGGTTGTGAATTGCTTTCAAAAATTATTATCTTCGTGATTAGTCACAACCCAAATAGGTATTAAAGGGCCAGGGTATTGTTGTGAATTGCTTTCAAAAATTATTATCTTCGTGATTAGTCACAACTCCCTGGAAACAGTGTACGGCGTAACTTTAGTTGTGAATTGCTTTCAAAAATTATTATCTTCGTGATTAGTCACAACTTTCGAATTCTTCTTGTGAAATTTGACCGTGTTGTGAATTGCTTTCAAAAATTATTATCTTCGTGATTAGTCACAACAAGGAAGCCTTCATGATGTCGAACCTTCTTGTTGTGAATTGCTTTCAAAAATTATTATCTTCGTGATTAGTCACAACTACGCTGGTCTATGTTCGAAATGATACGTCGTTGTGAATTGCTTTCAAAAATTATTATCTTCGTGATTAGTCACAACTATAATTTTAATCAGGACATCGGCCAACTCGTTGTGAATTGCTTTCAAAAATTATTATCTTCGTGATTAGTCACAACTTTGCTCGGTAACTCCCGAAGGACAACCGAGTTGTGAATTGCTTTCAAAAATTATTATCTTCGTGATTAGTCACAACGTGTTGATTATCGGACCGAAGCGAGTGGCGGTTGTGAATTGCTTTCAAAAATTATTATCTTCGTGATTAGTCACAACTTCTAACTTTGAAGTGATGTACAAGTATAAGTTGTGAATTGCTTTCAAAAATTATTATCTTCGTGATTAGTCACAACATACAGGTATATGGATTCCTAAAAGACGCAGTTGTGAATTGCTTTCAAAAATTATTATCTTCGTGATTAGTCACAACTGCTCTTAACTGTTCCCGTGGTATTGTCTTGTTGTGAATTGCTTTCAAAAATTATTATCTTCGTGATTAGTCACAACACTGCATAATTATTTGTTTTCGAGTTGATGTTGTGAATTGCTTTCAAAAATTATTATCTTCGTGATTAGTCACAACTGAAGCTTGTCAATGTCGTTATCTTGAAATGTTGTGAATTGCTTTCAAAAATTATTATCTTCGTGATTAGTCACAACAAATCGAATGAAATTAATACGCTTTCAATCGTTGTGAATTGCTTTCAAAAATTATTATCTTCGTGATTAGTCACAACCGACATGTTTGCCGCTGTAACTTCATCAGTGTTGTGAATTGCTTTCAAAAATTATTATCTTCGTGATTAGTCACAACAATCTTAAAGGACTACATTCAGGAAAACGCGTTGTGAATTGCTTTCAAAAATTATTATCTTCGTGATTAGTCACAACCTACGTCGACGTAGAAAATACGGTCGGCGAGTTGTGAATTGCTTTCAAAAATTATTATCTTCGTGATTAGTCACAACTATAATTTTAATCAGGACATTGGGCAACTCGTTGTGAATTGCTTTCAAAAATTATTATCTTCGTGATTAGTCACAACAAGGCAGTTAAGAAGACCACTAAAAAACCCGTTGTGAATTGCTTTCAAAAATTATTATCTTCGTGATTAGTCACAACATCCGAGATATTGTTAATGTATCA
The DNA here is from genome assembly GCA_001013295.1 of Chryseobacterium indologenes. Taxonomy (GTDB): domain Bacteria; phylum Bacteroidota; class Bacteroidia; order Flavobacteriales; family Weeksellaceae; genus Chryseobacterium; species Chryseobacterium indologenes_B. The sequence goes on from LAZY01000035.1 coordinate 2,665, forward strand.
TTAATCGTTGTGAATTGCTTTCAAAAATTATTATCTTCGTGATTAGTCACAACCTCAAAATTTAATCCGTTGAAAATCAACGGATTTATTGTTTATTTAGGATTTAAAAATTAGAATAATTCAAGCTGTTGGAACGTTGGTGGTGGTTCTTCTTTATTCCTGGCAAAGAAGATCTCAATGTCACCAAACTGCTTGTCTGTAATACACATAATGGCAACTTTCCCAGCTTTTGGAAGCATAAATTTTACTCTTTTAATATGAACCTCCGCATTTTCACGGCTTGGACAGTGGCGTACATACATCGAAAACTGAAATAAAGTAAACCCATCATCAATGAGTGCCTTCCGAAAACGGTTCGCATCTTTCATATTCACTTTGGTCTCAGTTGGGAGATCATATAATACTAAAACCCACATAATTCGGTATGCATTAAACCTTTCAGAATTCATATCAGTTCAGGATAAGAGATCAGGCGCTTTTCTCCCGTATAACATTTATACAGTGATGTAGCTGTTGTTTTTACCGCAACCAACAATGGTCTGGTTTTACCATCTATTTTCACATCTTTGGTCGCAATCTGTAAGATGAAAGCTTTAAATTCTTTAGTTAGTTCTTCCGTTTCTGAATGGATTGCAAGCCATTGCATTACCAATAAATCGACAAAAGGGCGATAAGGTTCCATCAGGTCATCGGCAAGACAATAAGGATTGTATTTATTTTTATGAAAAATTCCTAGAACAGGAAGCAATCCCGTCTCCACAATCGCCCTTGCCACAATGCTCCTGAGAACTGAATACCCAAAATTGAAAAATTGATTGGGCGAATCTCCAAAACGCTGTCTCAAAAAATCCAGACTAATGAGGTATTTCCAGTAATGTTGTGCTGCAATACCTTCCATATTGGTTATATCACCACTTTTCACATCATTCTGGTAATTAATCATCGGTTCATAATAGTTCCCCAATCTTTTTAAAACCTCTTTCTGGTTTTCAATTTTACATTCAACCGTTTGTTTCCAAAGTTGTTTTTTGAGTGGTTCACTGGCTTCTAATTGATCTTTAATCCGGTCGGAATATTCAGTATGTCCATAAAGCGGAAGCATAATTCCATGGGGTAAATGATGCCCGTCGCAACTCACCACTACCACATTGTTTCCCATCATTTTCTGAATCAGTTGATGTGAGATCGTAATCTGGAAATGATCCAACATCAGCAAACCCAGATCTTCCACAGGAATACTCCCTTTTTCCGTTTTTGTTTCCGGACAAAGAATTTTCAACTGCTCATCTTTGAGTTTAAGATAGGCTGGATTGCCGATGTAAATAGAACGGGTAATCATAAAACTATACTTTTGAAATATTTCCTAAACGGTCTGAATTAATTTTGAAACAAAAATCTTTGATAGACTTAACTCCAACTTTTTCGTAGCAGTCTTGTGAGCCAAATTCTACTTTTTTTACAATGGTATCAGCAATAGTGTGTTTTAAAAAATAGATTTGTTTTTTACTGAATTTTTGTACTACATATATACTATTACTTCTCTCCGATGTGTTTTTCCAGTAATCCATAAACAACGGACTTGATTCGTCCAAAATAATTTCTTCATTATCATCTGGGAGATATACAAAATCTCCCTGTTTCAAGGTGAAGAGTAACCGTGCATTATTTCTTTCTTCAAAATATTTTCTAAATAAATCTTCTTTACTAAAATTCTTCTTGTCTTCTGAGTTATTGAATTCTGACTTTAAAAGATTAGCTGCATCAAAAAAAGTAATTAAGTCGTAATGACGTTCCATTTTATTCTCTTTTAATTTTTTGTCGAATACTTCTTTCTCCATCACAGCAAATAGATAATTATCTCCTGTTTTTACATATAGAGAATCATTAAATGATTTTTGTCTATCTAACTTTTGCAACGAAATATCATCTTCATCATCAGTTTTCTTTTTTTTAGATTTTGACGGATCTTTGTAATAAATTTTTATCGTTGAAATAGGTGGATGTGGTTTTGGATTTCCTTGTTCGTCTTTTCGTTCAGCAAGTTTCTTATTTAAATCTAATATTCCTTCTGCAGAAAAAGCGTCCTTATTATTAAATTTATAATCTTCTTCGTAATGTTTAAGGATAATCTTTTTTAAAAATTCATTAGTTATTTTATTCAAATTCCCTAATGTCGCAGATTTTTCTTTATCAAATAATTCAGATAATTGTATCCGTTTTGTTTCTTTTCCATTTTTTAGTCCATAGTTTTTAGCCTCGTGCAATTGTCCTCTTAACTTTATTTGTTTATTTCCCTGAATATCATACTGCAGCAAAAGCTTATCTTTTGGCTTGTGGGAAACTATAATTTCTTTAAATTTTTGCTCAGCTTCTTCCGGGAAACCATTCCAAGGCATTTCAATAGCTCTGAATTTTTCCAGCTGGTTAAATATTTCCCGTCTTTTTTCTTCTTCTAAATTCAGTACTTCATCAAGCAATTCTGTTTTAGTACCACTAAAACCGGGAAAAAATTTTTCTTTATTTTTATCCAACCATTCTTTAAGAACCTGATTGAGATCATTCAATCTTTTAATATGTGCTGGTTGAGTACATGCTATTACAAGAGCATCCATAGCGTGATGTCTGTGATCTATTCTTTTGCTCCAGCCTTTTATAATCAGTTTATTATTTTTCTTTCTTATAAACTCGCTTCTAAATTTTTCAATAAAAATTTCTTCATCCAAAATAGGTTCATTAAATTCAACATCAGCATTTTTATATTCTGTAAATTTCTTTTCAGTTTCTTTCTTATAATTATCATATTCTAATTGAGCAATTTTGGGTAATACAGCTTCATATCTTTCTTTCAATAAAACTTTAAACTTATCTGTTAACCCCCAATGGTTTCTTAGATAATCCGTTATTCCTCCTGTTGTAGTTTTTACATTTTCATTCCCGACAATTTTATTCAATTCTTCACGGATTCGAATGGAAATATATTGAGTATCTTTTATCTGTCTCTGAATAGGGTCTTCAGGAATGGAAGTTGCCAACAGATTTATTCGTTTTTTTCCTGAAAAATATTTATTTGCGTGATCAATAAACTGATCTTTTGTAAAAATCCGGTAATTTACTGAACCTACTTCGAAATATTCCATAGAAGTTCTGTTCCCTTTTTCATTATTTATAGATTTTTCACAAATTACTTTATTAGACAGAGAATCATCAAAATATCTTGACTGCGGAATGATATGATCAACATCATATCTTTCACGATTAAACAGTTCCGAAAGTGGAATTGGCTGTCCTGTATAAGGCGATACATGACCTTGAGACTCCCAGAGTTTTAATTTTTCTATTTCAGATTTAGACGGATCGTTATAATTCTTAAGATATACTTCCTGTAAGTTTTCCTGAGAAACCCATAATTTATATTTTTCAATGTTGGCAATAGAAATTTCCTGCTTAAGTTCTATAAGTTTATTTCTTATTTCTGCATTATGTTTTTGGCTTTTTAAATTTGCAGAATACATTTTACCACGCTCAACTGCATTGTTTTTAAGCTCTCTTGCCAGTTCTACTCTTATCTCATCAGGCTTAAAACCATATTTCCTCCAAATATCTCTTACAATAATTAGTGCTTCATTGATGATTTGTTCTGCCAAAGGATTTCTTAGTTCTCCTTGTTTTAATCTTGAAATCTGGGTAAATTCTTTAAGTAGTTCATCGCCAGAATATTCTTTAGCGGTATGTTTATCATAAACTAATATAGTTGCAATAGCGTTTACAATTCCTCCGTCTGATAAAACGTCTTGATTTTTGTCTAAAAACTCCTGAGCCGACTTTTCAAACGGATCTTCCACATTTTCATTCAAAAGTTTAAGAATTTTCTGGCTTAATGCTTCAGAAAAATTTTGATCAAAAAACTTTCCTGCTCTCGCTAATGGTAAAATATTTTCAATTGCTTTTAAACTGAGGTTCGAATAGTTTCTGCTAAATTTTATTTTAGAAATCTTAATAGCTACATCATTCTTATTTTCTAAATCAGGCGAATATTTTTCAATAAACGCTAATACATTAGAAGTTCTTTCACTTGTTAAATCATATTCATTTCCCTTACCATTATAGAGTATTTCCCAGAGTTCCACCTGTCTTTCAGAATCATCCAAACTAAATATATTCCACAATTCCCCTAAAGCTTTTTGCAGAATTACTTTTGTCTCATTTCCTTTCAGCTTATCTTTAGCGTTCATCCCATTAAGAAAGTCAACATTTTCTCTCAGGTTAAATTCTTTTTTGAGTTTTGTAAGTATTGGGTTAAAAGAAACTTCTTTTTTACTTTCTAATTCTTCATACAGCCACTCTTTTAGAGCCACAGGAATCGGTTTGTCAATATACTTATATCTGATTTCCCCTTTTCTATTTACACCATTTTCAATTTTGGTATTAATAACCAATTTATTGATCTGCTCCCAAATTTTATATTCCTGAAAAACAGGATGGCTTTTGGCTACAACTTTTTCAATAGGTTCAAAACGACAATTAGAAATTAAATCTGATTGATCCTTAAGTTCTCTCTGATAAAACACAACCTGATTCTTAATAACATATTTTAATCCTTCTTTTAAACCTGTTTGTCGTAACTTTTCCTGGCTTTCTTTTTGTCCTGGAAATATAAACTCTAATATTTTTTGTAATCTGTCTGTTTCTAAATGATTAAGGAATGGGTAATATTTCGATTGTTGGCTCCAAACAGCATCAAACTCCGATTCATATCTAGAACGCAAAATCACATTGTTGCGAATTTTTGCCCATTTGTTTTCTTTAAGAATATCGAATAACAGTTCTGAGATAAAATATTCCCTATCAAGTTCTTTTGACTTATCTGCCAATTGTTTTTCGATATTTTCCATTTTTTTCCTCCAACTTGTTTTGCTGGGGAGTTTTATGGTAATTGTATCTCCAGATTTAGCACGACGAATATTAACCTGAAGTTCTAAGGAATCATTTTCTTTTATATTATCTAAAAAAGTTTCAGCTTCGATGATTCCATCTTCCGTTTCAATCGAAATTTTTCTTTTATTTAATTTCTTACCTTTAAAAGTTATTTCTTCAGGCAATCCTAATGACAAAACTTTGGAAAAAACCACAAAACTATCATTCGTTTTTTCTTTTTCTTCAGATTCATCCTCGTTATTTTCGTCCTTTTCAGGCTCTGAGTTACCCCCGGAATACCCTCTAAGTTGGTTATATTTGTAAATAATCTTTCCTAATTCTTCTAATTCAATCTTTTCAGTCAATGCTTTTACACGTAATTCCAGTAAATCAAAAGCCGTTAACTGTTGCCGATTTTTAGAAATTGGAAGTATTGATATTTTGTCTAATTTATTTGGATCAGAAAATTGATTCACCAGCTTAATTTGATCTGGTAACATTCCAAGCTCTTGTAAAATATAAATCAGTTTATTTCTTCTCTGTTTGTATCTTTTATTGAGTTTTCTTGTTCCTCTTGCAACTCTCCTGTTCGCATTTTTAGTTTGAGCCTGCCCTTGTTCAAATTTACTTAACTCGGCTCCCATCGGGATAATTCGGCTTCCCATTCCCAAAATTTCGCCATACTTATTTTCAAAATCTTGTTTTATTAAAGCCCAGCCAATGGAGTTGGTTCCTAAATCTAATCCAAGTATATTTTTAATCATCATTCTAATTTTTGATACTACATAAAAATAGAAATAAAAAAAACATCTGAATTACGGATTTCCATAATTCTATTAAAGATTTTTTCTGCTATATTTGTATTAATAATTTTGAAAGCAATTCACAATAAGGATTATTCCGTTGTGAAAACATTCAAGGCGGGGCAACTCGCCTTTTTTCGTTTTAAAAACCCTATTTTAGCTATCCGAAAAACAAATAATGACGACCGTAGCATTTATACAGAAGCAGCTCAATATTTCTGAAAAGAGCATCAACAATACTTTACAATTATTAGCAGAAGACTGCACCATTCCTTTTATTGCCCGTTACCGGAAAGACAGAACCGGAAACCTGGATGAAACCCAGATCGAACAAATTGCGAAAATCAGCAAACAGTTTGATGAGATTGTGAAGAGAAAAGAATCTATTTTAAAATCTATAGAGGAGCAGGATGCTTTAACGCCTGAACTTCAACAAAGAATTGAAGACAGTTTTGATCTTCAGGAGCTGGAGGACCTCTACCTGCCTTTCAAAAAGCGCAAGAAAACCAAAGCGGATGCCGCTAAAGAAAAAGGGCTGGAACCTTTAGCCAAGATCATCATGAGCCAGAAGAACAATGATCTTCTGTTTCTGGCTTCAAAATATCTGAACAATGAAGTGGCCTCTGAGGAAGAAGCACTTCAGGGCGCCAGAGACATCATGGCAGAATGGATCAATGAAAACATGTATGTCCGTAAAAACCTCCGTCGGATATTTCAGCGTAAGGCTGTAGTGACTTCTAAGGTTGTAAAGGCTAAAAAAGATGAGGAAGATGCTCAAAAGTTCTCTCAATACTTCGAATGGGAGGAAAACCTGAGCAGAACTCCTTCACATAGACTTCTGGCAATGTTGAGAGCAGAAGCTGAAGGTTTTGTGAAGACCAATGTGGGGATTGACAAAGAAGAAGCGATCGATTTCATAGAAAAAGCAATCATTAAATCGAATAATGAAAGTTATGAACAGATAGCGATTGCCATCAAAGACAGTTATAAAAGGCTTTTGGAACCTGCCATTTCTAATGAAGCATTGCAGGAAGCTAAAGAAAAAGCAGATCAGAAAGCGATTGAGATCTTTTCTGAAAACCTGGGTCAGCTGCTATTGGCCCCACCTTTGGGCGAAAAAAGAATTCTGGCTATAGATCCGGGATACAGAAGTGGCTGTAAAGTGGTGTGTCTGGATGAAAAAGGAGATCTGCTCCATAATGAAACCCTCTACCCTCACGCTCCCCAGAATGAAAGCGGAATGGCGATGAAAAAAATCCGTTCTATGGTGAATGCCTACAATATTGAAGCTATTTCTATCGGAAACGGAACGGCGAGCCGTGAAACGGAATTCTTTATTAAAAAGATCGCTTTTGATAAGCCATTGCAGGTCTTTGTAGTTTCAGAAGCCGGAGCCTCTGTTTATTCTGCAAGTAAGATTGCCAGGGATGAATTTCCAACCTATGATGTGACGGTGCGTGGTGCGGTTTCAATTGGGAGAAGACTTTCTGATCCGCTGGCAGAGCTTGTAAAAATTGATCCGAAATCTATCGGAGTCGGACAATATCAACATGATGTAGACCAGACTCAACTGAAAAACGAACTGGATTCTACGGTGATGAAATGTGTAAACTCGGTGGGAATCAATTTAAATACAGCCAGTAAGTCTCTGTTGAGCTATGTTTCCGGAATTGGAGAGAAAATGGCGGAGAATATTGTGAATTACCGTGCTGAAAATGGGGCTTTTGAAGACCGAAAGCAACTGAAAAAAGTGCCAAGACTTGGAGAGAAAGCATTCCAGCAGGCGGCGGCTTTTGTAAGGATTTCAAATGCTAAGAACCCACTTGATAATTCGGCAGTACATCCTGAAGCTTACGGAATTGTAGAAAAAATGGCTAAAGATCTGGGGATTAAAACCAATGAACTGATTGCCAATAAAGAAAAAATTGCTTCGATAAAACCGGAGTCTTATATAACTGGAGAAATCGGGATTCTGGGAATCAAAGATATTCTGAAGGAGCTTGAAAAGCCAGGACTGGACCCTCGAAAAGCCGCGAAAGTATTTGAGTTTGATCCGAATGTAAAAAGCATTAAGGATTTAAAAGCAGGAATGATTCTTCCGGGAATTGTCAACAATATTACCGCTTTCGGATGTTTTGTAGATCTGGGAATCAAAGAAAGCGGACTGGTCCATATTTCCCAGCTGAAAGACGGCTTTGTTTCTGACGTCAACGAAGTGGTAAAGCTTCACCAGCATGTAAGGGTAAAAGTAACTGAAGTGGATGAAGCAAGGAAAAGGGTTCAGCTAAGCATGATTCTATAGTTGATTGAACTAGGAAGCCAGAAGCAGGAATAAGGAAGCTATTTAAGTCGTAAATACTACTATCTGGCTTTATTATATTTTGAAAATGACAATTTTATTCATGATCAACTGTAATAAGGCGAACAGTGACTTCCAACTTCCTGCTTCCAGCCTAACTAACGAATAATATAAATATCATATTTTGAAATATAAAAACTTAATTTTCGATCTGGACGGGACATTATGGGATCCCAGAGCAACCATCATAGGGATATGGAATGACATTCTGCATCAGCATCAATTCATCGAAAGGGAATTAAAGCCTGAAGATATGGATCAGTATATGGGGCTTCTGGCTAAAGATATTCTGAAAGATATTGTACCGGGCATTTCTGATCAGCAGGTGAAAGAAACTCTTTCTGAAATTATAAAAAAAGAGAATACTATTCTCCGTACTCAGGGTGGAGTTTTATATGAAAATGTGGAAGAAACCCTGAAAATTCTTGCTCGTGACCATCGTCTTTTTATTGTAAGTAATTGTCAGGATGGGTATATTGAGGCGTTTTTAGACTATTATAAACTCAATGATCTTTTCACCGATTTTGAATCTCACGGACGGACCACAAAGCCAAAATCAGAGAATATTAAACTCATTATGGAAAGAAATCATCTATCAGCTGAAGACACGGTGTATATTGGTGATACCCAAACCGATTATGATTCTTCCGCATCCAATAATCTTCCTTTTATCTTCTGTACATACGGCTTCGGAAAACTGAATACGGATCATTATGAGCCTGCAGTTTCAATTTTTTCAGATTTGGCACTCTATGTGTAAGATTTTACTGGTTTTGATCTGAAAATAAAGAACCACTATAACCATTATGAAAATATCTGAACTTAAAGAGAAAAGGATTATCCGCAGGGCTACCCGTGAGTTTGATCGTGAAGGAAACAGAATATACAACCAGGTTGAATATGAATTTCCATGCAACTCCTGGTATAAGAACTACCAATGGGAAAGACTGTTGGCTAAAATGATCGACTTTCTCCCTTTTTTAGTTATTTTCTTATATGTATTTTCTTATACAGCCTTTATGGGATTTTTATATTCCATTCCTCTTGTCATTATTTCAGGAACGCTATGGGAAACATACCAGGGGGCAAGTCTTGGCAAAAAACTTTTCAAAATAAGGGTCATCGATGATTTTGGAAATACGCCGGACTTCTTAAAGTCATTACAGAGAAATGTATTGTCTCTCTTCAATTTCTGGCCTGTTTTGATAGAATATTATCCACCCATCAATAAAACCTGGGCGGATGAATCTATCGAAAAAAATTTCAGCATGAACCTCAACAATAAGATCTGCAAAACGTATATTGTCAAGGAAAAGAAAATGCCTGAAATAAAAGAGCTTCTTAAGGAGAAAAGTTTAAAGATGGTTTGAAACTCTTTTCAAATCAGGAAAATCAATAGCTTCTGAGGAGGCAGTTGCCTGAAAAAGTATGCCTTTATTTATTTTTCTTTTTTTAATGGGTAAGTCTTCTTTTTTCTTTCTGCAAACCTTTCATCAATATAAGGACAGCTCCAAAGATATTGGTCTCCAATAAAAGTAATAACCCCAAAATCTTTTGTTTTTTTCAGATATACAGCATTTTCAGTATGATCAAGTGCTTTTAAAAAGCTCAAACGGATCCTGTTTTCTTTATTTTCTTTTATGATTAATGTATAGAATTCGTACAATTGAAACCCTTCTGCCATATAAGTAATAGAATCTTTTGAGATTTTTAATGTAATTTCATGAATATCTCTCCAGTCTTCACTATCTTCATTTAGGCTTAATGAGTATTTACCATACCAATTTTTAGAAATGGAATTAACTTGTAAATTCAAATTATTCTCTTTTGAATTTTTGCTATGTACCATAGTGTTTAGTTCATCAATACTTATTACACTTTCTTCTCCTTCTTTAATTTTTTTTTCTCCTATATATTCCCATCTTTTTTTAACATCTTCAAATAGATAATACTTTTTAATAAATGGAAAAATGTAATCATTTTTTTTAATGTATTGAGGAGCAATGTATTCGGCTAGCCTATAATAATCATTAATATGAGGCTCCAATTTCTTTTTTATCAACAAATTTATTTGTCGCAATTGTTCATTTGTAGCCCCTTCCTCAATCATAATATTATTTTTACTATCATAATTTTTCCATTCTTCCTGAAGTTCTTTATTCTTGGCAAGAAAAATAACAGAAAATTCTCCCATTTTAGAGTTTCTGTAAAAGTATATTGGATAAGTATTATTAGGATCTAATTCATAAGAACTAAAAAATCTTTTATCCAAAAAATTTGGAACTCCATCATTAACCTCTAAGGGCTTTGGTTGTTCCTCATTTTTATTTTGTCCATTACATGATATTAAGCAAAAAGTGATTAAAATTGATAGTATGATTTTAATATTTTTCATAAAGTATTGCCTTTGTTATCAAATTTAGATTTCATATAATTTTCAGGGTTTATTCTGTTTTTAAGTTTACATTTATTCCCACCGCTATAAATTTCATAATCAGTTCCAGCCTCCACATGAATGTGTCTATGCTGTACTTCTATGTGCATAGCATTACCTGTACTTCCTGACAGACCTATAATTTCATTATGCTTTACCTTTTGGCCAATTTTAACATGTATCTTAGATAAATGGGCGTAAAAAGTATATACTGTTTTACCATCTTTATCTTTTGATTTAATTGTAACGGTGTTACCATAACTTGTAGAAGATTCATAACCTTTTACTCTATCATTTTGTGGTAATTCTGAGCGGGTGTGAATTATCTCACCACACATCATAGAGTGAACTTCCGTTCCAACAATCGAAAGAATGTCTGTTCCTGTATGAAAATATTTTGACCCATCTGAACGTGTTCTTTGTGCTTTATGATACCGATTATGGTTTTTATTACCACTTTGATCATTAACTTTAGGATTACTAACTACGTCTGCATATTCAAAACATTGTGAGCAATCTTTTGCACATTTCCCATTAAGGGATTTTTCTTCTTTATTTACTCCACAGCTGAATTGATTTTCTTTTATATCTAATCCTCGATTATAAACCTCTTGAGCTGCTGCTGCAACTTCCCACACATAGGTATTTCCATCTGGATCTGTTGCTTTTTTATATTTTATTTGTTTTCCCTTATTGTTTGTTTTATATGCCCATTCCCATTCACCTTTTTCTTTAAAGAATAATGGATTATTTCTATATGCTGCTCCATGCAAAACTACATAGTCTTTTTCGGAACCATGCCCACAAGCACTTGGATATAAAACTGCCAAATATAAGTCTGTTAATGTTTTGTACTTCGCTTTATGGGAGACTAAATGCTTCTGTACATACTCCATTTGCTCTATAAAAGACATTTTGATCAATTGATCTTGCGTAGTCTTTATCGTTTTAGCAGCTTCTTTTCCAAATTGGATTAATCCAACATATCCAACACCATTATCTATAGACGGCCTAAAAGTTTCAATTGTTTCCAATGCCATCACCGTCATTAACCAATTAGGATCGATATTCAGATTTTTGGCAACCTCAATAACCTTTTTTCTTTCATTACAACCAATCTTATTACCCCAGACTAGATCATATTGCTGGCAAATACAACTAGATGCTTTTTCTTCTTTTTTCTCCCGTTTCGGCTCCTTAATCATCACAGGAGAATCATTAGGATCTACTTTCACAGGTTCAGCATCCGGACTTATCGGGATCACTCTGGAAGTTACAGAAGTATTGAGATGTTCAACTTCTATGAAATATTCCTGCGAAGGTCCTTCTCCCCACCCGTTCCCTTTAGTATACATTTCTTTGGTAAGAGTAATCCCATTGATGAAGTTAGTGGTATCATAAGCCAACGTTACGGATATTTCGTACAAAAGATCATTGCTGTAAGAGGACAGATCTTCTTCCCAGATCTTTATCTTTACATTTTTCCCTTTCATATTTTGGGAAGTTATTTTAATGGAAACGATATTTCCAGTTTTTGCATTTTTCAAAGGTTTTCCCATACCATCTGTAAATTCGGCACTCAGGATCTTTCCTTCAGGGTCAGCCTGTTGCCGGGCTTCCGGGGTTTGTGGAAATTTGGCTGTATTTTCTTTCGGTTTCGGCCGATCTTGTTTTGATCCGTTATTTCCAGGAGGAATTTGCTTTGGTAGAATGGATTGTTCAGATGCCGGAGGGATATAGGTAGGATTAGCTACATTTACGTTCGGACTGGTCTTTAGAATATGTTTGGAGACCTTTTCTGCAGTCACATAATATTCGTGGGTTTTACCTTCGTCCTTATCTCCTTTTGCAACTCCCGCATTGGCGATCCGAACAGCCATTGTGTAAGATGACAATCTGAAAACAACCCTGGCAACCCCTTCATGATCCACCTCACCGATGACAGGAATCTGATTGATCTTATTCATCATATTCACCACCGGGTCATGCCCTTTACCTATGGCATCATCTTCCCAAAGACTAAACGAGACTTTTTGCCCAAACATCCCTACACAATAGGCTTTAGCTATTATCGTATCGGTATAATGCAGAAGCTTTCCTTTGGGAATCTGCCTGGAATTAATATCCAGCAATTCTACATTAACTATTTTGGGGTTTTCGGCAGCCTGTGGCCTGATATACAAATCTCCCCTATCCTTTCCTCTGACAACTTCAATCTTCAGAGCCTTGTATTTGAGACTCTTATTCGTAAATGTATAGGAAACGATTTCGCCTTCCTTCAAATTTCCATTCGTTATCCGCCATCCTTTTTTATCCTGTATATGGATGTTCCAGTGTATCTTTGTCAACGGAAAAGACACAGGATTCAACAACGTAAGACCATCTGCTGCAGAAAGGGAATATATCTCTGTATTTCCGACTCTGGGCTCGGTATTCCCTGTAATAGTTAACTTTGCCATACCTCTTAATTTTTCAAAATTATTCATAAACCGGATCAGGGTCTTCCAGCTCCTTTTGTGATTCCTTCAGGTCTAAGAATGGATTAATCATCTGATAGGTTCCCGGATCTGCCTGTGTTATATTCTGCCGGTTCATCACAGAAGTCTGGCCATGTTCCTTTATCGTGATTTTCCCACCGGTACTGCACATCAGTTCAGAAATCTCAGAAATACAGCTCTTATTCATGACCTTGGTTTTTTCATACACTTTTTGCCACTTTCCTGCAGGAGCAAAAGTGCATGGCAGATAGCCTCCTGATGTAGGTTTCAATCTACAGGTTCCAAAACTTGGCCCGGGAGGATCAAACTGTACATCATCTTCGGTTACGGCAAGATGATCGGCTATGGAATCCTGGGTATTCCAATAGTGTTTTTGATGGGAGGTTACTCTGAAGTGGGGAAACTGATTTCCCTGATTACATTGAGCTTTGCCCTTTTGAATGACAAAGTGTTTGCCATCATGAGCTGATAAATTTTCTGACATCATCGTATTTGTTTTGGTATCAAGGTTGTTTTTCTAACTCAAAAGTCATTTTTTTCTTATAATCAGGCATGTGAAGATCAAACTCTGCTTTAATTTTCTGTATAGAAAAGTCCTTACCATCTAAAATATATTTTGCCTGATGTTTGGCCTTTACAGAATCTGAATGAGGACTGATGCTTTCATCATACTCGAAATCTGTATAAAATAATTCCTGAGCAGTACGATAATCTACGGACTTGCCAGTTTGCAGAAGTTCAACAAACTGAGGATCTGTCTGCAACAAGGTCTTATGAATCATTTCAAGTTGAATGGGAGAAGCAGGAGCAAGCCATGAAAACTCATCCCGATAAGGCAATGTGGTATCTTCTGAACGGTATTCTGCCTGGTAAAATTTATTGAAAACAAATTGCAGTGCCAGTATTTTCTTTAAGCTCCTATACATATTCTGTGGATCTGATATATTTTGTTTCATCTGGTCAATATGGGAAACGGCGTAAGCTCCGGAATGATAATCTTTCAAAGCCTCTATTTCACGGATCATTTCTTTTACTTCTTTATAAGATTCTGCTGCTACAAAGTTTCCTGAGTTATCCAGGATCAAGGTTACCGGATACATTATTTTCACCAGATCTGCCGCCAGATGATTGATTTTCTCTTCCGGTTCTTCACCGTCTTTTTGGAAACTGCTCATTGAGAAATGGATATAATGCCTGTCCTGTATTGTTTTGAGATAACTGAAATGCAGTTTATAAGCATACTCATATTTTTGTATCGCATCATCACTTTCGGTCTGCCTTACAAAATAATCTCCGTTGATCAGGTTCATATTCAATGGAATTTTCCCATTGGGAAGAAGATAACATAGGCTTTCTCCCTTCTCCCGGATCTGTCTGTTAATCCTTAGTATTTCATCAGGTACAGGAATGTGAAGCTTTTGCAGAAGTCTTAATGTTCCGTTTTCCGGAACTATATCTAAAGGGCTGCATCGTGCATTATGATATTCACGGAGATAATTAGGATTTTCGAGATGTAAATCCCATGAAATACTCTCCAGGGTCTCTCCCGATTTCACAAAATAAACATTCAGGTTCACTGGAGATCCGCTTGTACCCAGAACAGGGTCCTCCCGATTCGAGATATTTTTTTTCATAATTTGATGTGTTTTTTATTCCTATAAGGTTTTTAAAATTAAAAATCTCTACCCTACATTATTTTGCATTCACATGTATTTTTATTGCAATTTATACAGGTAAATATGTACAATAAAAAGAAGTTCAAAAGAAGATCAAAAATTAGAAGCAGATCATTTACATTGATAAAAAAATGATATAAGATAAACCTAACAGGTTTTTGAAACCTGTTAGGTTTGGTTATTTGTTAAAAATTATTCCCTATTGTAGAATGCAAAAAAGAGACAGCTCAAAGCGAGGCTGTCTCTTATTTTTGTTTAGCCATATGTACACAAATTGTACAAATGACCAGAAAAAGAAGTATGTAAAAAAGAAGCTGAAACGAAAACAGTTTCTTTTTACTGAAGTCTATGAAAATCTATTTTATTATTTATCCAAATATAGTGATTTATTTAAAATAGTTCATATTAAATTTTAGGTATTTTCTTCCATGCCCCATTTTCATAAACAGCTGTATAAGGAGTATAGCCAATCGTACCCTGAAGGCCTGCCCCATCATCACCCGGATAGCCTGAATTGGCAAAGGTGGTGATCATCCCATTTTCAGCTCCGGTCACCGCATTATACTGATATGGAGATACTGTATTCAGATTTGTAAGGAGGGTTCCAGCCAACTCGTGCCCGGAAGGATAAACAATCTGGATACTTCCTTTTCCTTTTTTAAGTGATGAAGAAGTAATGGAGGTATAAGAAGAGCCTGCTATAAGGTTATTCATATAATTATCCCCTGAAATATCAATATTATAATTTTCAAAATTAGTTGCCTCAAATCTGTATACAGACACAAACCAGTCGGATAAATATTCAAAATAATTATTTTTAGAATAAATATGCGCAGAAGTAACGGTAGATAAGGCATGTACGAATGAACTGGAATGATTGGTTGTTAAATAAGCATGACAACCTGTACTGCTCACCCTGCAGTGATTATCCTGGATTCTGATACATGATGTTCTGTCATTGCCATTTTCTCCTTCAAAATAGATTCCTGAACATGAAATTCTAGACCCATAGAGTATGATACCGGCATCTGAAAAACTTTCTATACTTCCTCCAAACATGGTCATATTGCTTCCATTGTATAAAACAATTCCCTTATCATTTAAACTTGTACTCTTTTCATAGCCCGCCCTGATTGACAAAGAGGAAGCAAAGACATTATAGCATTTATCCAGTACAAGACACGTAGGACAATATCCGATATAAGAATTAACAAATCTGTTATAATATCCTTCCGTGATTTTCACTCCAATCTCAAAATTTTGTACTATAGCGGAATCCAATGTAAGAGAGTAGTCTGGTGTCTTGCTGACATTAATAACATTTACACCGATTTTTCCAGGCATACTATTTCCGAAAATAACAAGGTTTTTGATGCACAAACTCGCTCTGGCTTCAATACAGGAATTAATGGTATGATTGGTAAAGTCGTTAAAGACAAGTCGTGAATTTTGGTTACCTCCTACGTCATTACCATTGATATAATTTTGTCCTAAAAGCATTAACGCCTTATCGATTTTGATCTGTTCAGAGCATCTGTACTGTCCTCTTATAAGGATTGTATCATTTATTTGTGCTGCTTTAATAGCTGCCTCAAGCTCAATATGGGTTTTTCCTGGACCAAACCACTCAGGATTAATGACTCCATTATAATCTCTTTCAAAGAATACTCCGTCTTTCTTCAGGTACATAATGCCATCTACAACAGGAGTTCCTGAGGTTACTTTTTTAAAGTTGGCTAATTCTTTTGTCGAACTGTCAATCAAAGTCACAACCGCTACTTGATTAACATTAATATTTGATGTTGGAAAATCATTTGTTTCCAATAAATTCAGTGTATTCATAATGGTAAAAAAATTAAAGTTTAATCTGTATTATTTCTTGCAAGAATTTTATTAAAACAAATATAAAAGCGGCCAGCGACAGAACTTGACGTGTATTTTTTTATGTAAAAAAAAGTCGCCTCATCGGCGACTTATATTTGATTTATAGGAACAATATAGACTTTTATTTATAATCTTTAGAGCTTCTTCTCGGCTCTTTCAATTCCGGCCATTTTGTTGTTTCGCCTTTGTCATCCTGTGGCATTACTCTTTTTTCTCTGTTTGAGAATTCAGGATCTTCAGAAGCCATATACGCTAATGCTGCAGTCAGAATAACATTATTCTTCACCTCATCAAAAACGATTTTGTCATACGTATCTTTTGTAGTGTGCCATGTATACCCAAAATATCCCCAGTTCAGAGAACCTAATGAAATTCCCGGTACTCCGGCCGCCACAAATGAAGCATGGTCAGAACCGCCACCACCAGGCATGCCCGGGAAGTCTGTTTTGATATGTCCTCTTACCGCTTTTGGAACTCCTTCAAGCCATCTTCCTACATAATCATAGGCCTTTACAAACCCCTGGCCGCTGATATTCACCACACGACCCGTTCCGTTATCCTGGTTGAAAGCAGCCTGTACTCCTTTTATGATCTGAGGATTATCAGCCACAAAACCTCTGGAACCGTTCAATCCCTGTTCTTCACTTCCCCAAAGTCCTATGACGATGGTTCTTTTGTTGTTTGGATAATACTTTTTCAGGATTCTCATCGCTTCAAGCATCGTAAGAGTTCCTGTTCCGTTATCTGTAGCTCCCTGAGCTCCGTCCCATGAATCAAGGTGAGCAGAAAGAATTACATATTCATCCGGTTTTTCCTTCCCTTTGATCATCCCAATGGTATTGAAACTTTTTGCTTCAGGAAGTATTTTTGACTGTGCATCGATCTTAATTTTCGGCTGGGCTCCTTTTTCGGCCATTCTGTAAAGCATTCCATAGTCTTCTACATCAATATCAACCATTGGGATTTTTGAAGTTTTTGCTCCAAATATTCTGTTAGCCCCCATGATTCCCGTCCAGTTTGAAATAGCAATCCCTGCAGCTCCCGCTTTTTCCAGGGCTTCAGGAAGCGTATTATTGTCATAACCGATATTTTTCACATACGCCGTAAAGTCTTTTGTAGCCTGTTCTTTTTCTGCTTTCAGCTTTTCATACAGTTCAGGAGTGGCAAATTCTTTAATTTGGTCATCAGAACGTCCTATTTTCTGATATTGAGCCATCAGAACAATTTTTCCTTTGGCAGAAGGAAGCCAGCTGTCGAACTCTGCTTTGGAAGACACTTTAGGAAGAATGATCACTTCCGCTTCAATCGCTTTTTTAGTTGCCGGGCTCCATGCCAGCTGTGTGGCTGATAATGATTTTACCCGTGGATAGGTCATATCGACATGGGTAGTCCCTCTCTGCCACCCTTTCCACGTTCCGAATTGCTGAAGATTAGCATCTACTCCCCATGAACGAAGCTTTCCTGCACTCCATTCATTGGCAGCCAGCATTTCCGGAGTTCCTACAAGACGTGGCCCGATGCCATCCAACAATTCATAAGCCATATTCTCCAATTGAGAATTGTTATTTACCTCATCTACAAAACTTTTTACGATAGGGTTCAGCCTCTCTTTCGGGTCTACTTTTACCTGAGCCCATGAAAATTGGGCAGCCAGCATTACTGCAGGCACTGCAAAAAATCTATTTATCCTCATAATTTTATTGATTGGTTTAAAGATAAAGGAATTTAGGGAGATGATGAAGGAATGAAGGTAAAAAAGTTCCTGTACAACGATATTGTGAACGTTTTTTCTATTTATGAGATTAATTGATAATAGATTTCGAAATGAGATGACTCTGATTTTTTTAAACCTGCTTTATCCACTGCTATTCTTCAATATTTTTTTGCCACTAATTTTATTCGTGCATTAGTGGCTATTATAAAAGTTTTCATCATTAAAGAAATTCATAATGGATATTGGAGAGAAATGGTTCTAACCTATTTAACCCACCACCCTGTTTTTAATATTATTTAGCCACTAATACACGAATAAAGAGGATTCGTGCATTAGTGGCTATTATAAATGCTTTTATCGTTAAAGAATCAGTTTGTGCAAGGGTTATTTTCCATTCACAAACGCTTTTTCTTCTTCAGAGAGTAATGTGGTACTTGCTTTATCTTCTTTCACCGCCATATTTTTCCAGATACTGATATTGAAATCTATCTTCGGATTAAGTCCTTTCTTATCAGATGGAGTAAATGTATTGTAGACAATCTCACGGCTGAACTTTCTCACATGGCTTTCATCTTTATAATAAGTGGTAAATTTATCTCCTTCAAGCCTGCTCATTGCAGGAACATAGGAACCGTTTTTCTTATAAAAATCAAAGATCAGCGAAGCATCACCCAGCTTATAGTCAAATTCTCTTCCGTCAGTGGTCTTCTTTTTCAAAATTGGGTAATTTTCCTGAAAATAATGGGTTTCAAGATAGGTAATCACCTTATCTGCGGTATTATATTTAAACTCACCATTCATCTGAACGCCATTGCCAGAAGTAATTTTAAAAGTGATCAGCTGCTCGTTTCCTTCTTCAAAAATCAGTCTTCCGACACATTTGGTTGTTTTCATATTCAGATGCTGAAGCTCTCTGTACAATTCAAAATTCATGAAAAAATTCCCCAGATATTCATGAGAAAACTCATCGGTTTTACCTTTGAAAATACTGTCTGACTGAATGTTTTTAAAATACTTTACATTGTTCAGCTGCATCTGAAGAATTTCATCATAGTCTTTGCGGAATCCCTGTTTGAAGTTATACATATTATCCCTGGTCCACCATTTCGCCTCAGCGATCACCAGGAAATGCAGTTTATTGTTATCAAAACTTTTCTCTTTGTAAACCACGTCATACAGAGATGGATCATCGTAATATCTTTTATGATAATTTTTGAAGACCTCTTCAAAGATCTTTTTGACATCCACATTGACAATCTTGATTTCCCCAATATCTTTATATAGAGGTTTAAGCCTGATCAGTGAACTGAAATTTGAAACTTTTGTCTTTTGATAGCCCGAAGCCGAAATTTCAAAGGCCGCCATATTTTGACTGACAGGAGCCATGCCGTCTTCATTGGTGTAAACGATCTGATCTGGAAGAAGAATTCTTGCATTAGCAATAGGATTTCCACTCTCAGCATCCACCACTTTCAGCTGCTGGCTGTGAAATAATCCAAAAAAAAGGATGAAGAATAAATAAATGTGTTTCATGGTCATTGATGCATTAGTTTTAAAATTAGCTGCACAAATATATAAGCTGAAACATCAAAGAAAATACTTATTTAATAGAATTTAATAGTATTTAACTTTTGGAATTTAATTTTAGGAAGGCGAGATGAAAACTGGGAAAATTTAACATATAAAACGGTCCGGATGACAGGTTCGGACATAAAAAAACCGGTTCAAAATGAACCGGTTCAGGGAACGAATTATTTTTTAGCTTCTTCTACAGAAACTTTTCTAAATTCTTTGAACAGTTTGCTAAGTTCTAAAGCTGATTTACGAGCTCTTGTACCTGCTGCTTTGTTTCCTTTTTCTGCCTGTTGGTTAGCTTCAGTTGCGAACGCTTCAAATTCCGCGTTGATTTTTTCAATTAGTTCTTTCATTTATTTAAAAATTTAGGCTGCAAATATAGGTTTTATGGTGATTCCAGCCTAGCTGGAGCGAAAAAAGTTTGGATAAAATGACTAAAATCTTCACTTCCAAATCCATAAAAGAGGTTTTTTGATAGATTTACACTCCCAAACCAGTCACACAGCCTCTTTTAACGCTTATCATGATGTATTGTTTCCGGGATCTCAACAGATGAGATCGCACATTGATTTTCCTTCCAGATTTCTATTTTTGTAATATATCCTTTTTTACATGAACAACCTGTTTCTAAAAGTTTTGAAGGCTTTAAATAGGATTTGCCTTTTTCATCCAGCTGATAGGAATTGTTCACAATATACTCCCGGATCTTTTGAGTGTAGGTATTTTTATAGTCTTCATAAGAGTATTTTTCAAAAAGGGCTTTATTTTTATAGACTGCCGAGATCATTTGTAAATTGTAAAGCGTAGTATATTCATACCGATATTCATCAAATTGATTTCCCTGCTGATGGAAAGAATAGTTGAGAGTTCCGTCATTATTATATATGAAATATTCTGCTTCATAATTTTCGTCTGTCTCTTTTTCCTTATTATAAAAAAGCGGATATTTTTCTGCCCGATATGAAGCTACCTTATAGGAAATACTTTTGTCATAAGGAACTGTTCCTTTATAAAAGATTTTCGATTCATAGAACCGGAAATAAAATTTTCTGTCATCATTAATATTCTGAGCGTAATAATACTTGAATTGTTTATCATAAGATATTCCTTCATATACTTCATCAGCTTCATATTTTATATTTTCATTACATTTTTTCTCCACTGTATTTTTCTCAAAAAAACCCTCAGATCTGATTTTACTAAGATCTTTAAACCTTCCGTATACCCGAACTTTATCAGCCAACTGTATTTCTGAGATCACTTCTTTGCTTCCCACACATGTTGTCCGGAATGATTTGTAATGACATCCTACAGCAGCAAGGTCTTTTTGCCCTGAAACAAAGGAGAAAAATGAAACAGCGAAAAAAACATAAAATTTCATAAAACCAAAATATAAAAAAATAAATGATCCTCTATTATTCCTGATTTTTTATTTTAAATTTGAAAAAACGACTTATCCATGGTACAGAAATTATTCATTCTGGCTTTGCTTTTGCCTATCCTCGGCTATTCTCAGAATACAGTAAGGTATAAAGTGTATTATGATAAAAATCTTGAGCAAAACGGATTAAAAGTTCAGGTTGATTACACCCTTAAAAAGCCATCAGATAGCATTTCCTTTTATTTCGCTAATGAAGACTGGGGAGAATCGAATCTATTTAATGCTCTTTCTATTCTGAAAAAGGATAATCCTGACCTTAGTTTTGAAACCCAACCCGAACGCAACAAGATAAAAGTCAGCATGAAAAAAGGGAAAAAGGTTTCTCTTACCTATCATATCAGGCAGGATTTTAAAGATCCGAATTATCAAATATTCAACCGTCCCAGGATGAACAATACTTTCTTTCATATTTTGGGTAAGAATCTGTTTATTGTTCCTCAATCACTGACCAAGCTTCCGGACGACAAAGAAATTGATTTTTTCATTGAATGGATAGATTTTCCGGCTCAGTTCAAACTTCACAATACCTTTATGACACAGGTTCAGAAACAGCACATCAAAGTAACTCTCTGGAATGGGTTTTACAACTCATTATTTATTGGTGGCGATTACAGGTTTTATTCTTTTACGGTACAAAACAAACCTGTTTACTTTGCTCTTAGAGATCAATGGATGAACGGATTTACAGATGACTTTCTATTTTCTAACCTTAAAAAAGCGGTACAGTCCCAAAGGGATTTCTGGAAAGATTATGACCAGGATTATTTCACAGTCGTTATGACACCTACTGTTTCGCAAAAAGACAGCCTTTTCAAAGGATACAGCACAACGGGCTCTGCCCTTAAAGGTGCATTTATGATGCAAGGGACCAACAATCCTTTCAATAATAAGGATGCTTATTTTAACCTAATTCATCATGAGCTGATGCATGAGTGGATCGGAAATAAGATTCAATGTAAACATGAAGAATTCAATTACTGGTTCAGTGAAGGCTTTACCGAATATTATGCTTTTAAAAACAGACTTAGAATCAAAGATATTTCTTCAGACGAATGGCTCCGGTTATTCAATAATGAGATTATCAAAAGGCATTGGAAAAATCCACAGCGAAATATCCCGAATTATAAAATAAAAGACGGTTTCTGGAAAAGTCGTGATGTAGAAAAAGTTCCGTACAGACGGGGAGCGCTTTTTGCTTTCTGGCTGGACAATCAAATTCTATTGAAAACCCATTACAAAAAATCTCTGGATGACCTGATGCGGGAACTATTAAAAACCTGTACGGAAAAGAAGCTCAAATTCACGGATGAACTCTTTCTTGATCTGGTACAGCAATATCTTGACGAGGATATTACCTACTTCTTTCAGAAACATATCTTGTCAGGGGAAGATATTGAGCTTCCCAAAGAAAAATGGATAGATGGTTTCAATTTTAATACCATTGATACGATTCCGCAACTGGAAATGGATAAAAGTAAGAAACTACAATATATACTCAATTGAACATGATACAATTTCTATGGAGAGGCAATATAAAATCTGATCTTTCCATAGGTATTGATCTAATATAAGTTATTTGATCTTTTGATTCTTAGGTTCCGGAAAGTAGTTTTTGTACTTTTTCTCCAACATCTTTTATTAATGCAATACTTTCCTGTGTAATTCTTTCTGCAAAGATGATCCTGAAATAATGGCTGTATTTCTCTGAAAAAGAAAACGTCTCTCCGGGAGTAAATAAAATCTGTTGTTTTTCACAATACTGGTAAAATTTACCCATATCTACCTTTTCCGGCAACCTCATCCAGATACTGTACCCTCCCTCCGGCCTCTGAAAGCAGGAATCTTCCGGAAAATATTTTCTCAGCGCTTCTGACAGCTGAGCCTCCTGTCCATATAGTTTTTTTCTGAATGAGCGGAGATGTCTTTGGTAACTGCTGCTTTGCAAAAGTTTGAGAACCAACTCTTGGTAAACAGGAGAAACCGATCTTCCCAAAACAAACTTTGCCCTTTCTGCTTTTGAATAAAAATTCCCGGCATACAGCCACCCTAATCGGATACCGGGTGCCAGAGTTTTTGAAAATGAAGAATAAGTCATTACCAGCCCTTTCCTATCAAAGCTTTTGATGCAGCGGGGTCTTTCTTCTCCAAAATAAAGGTCAGAATACATATCATTTTCTATGATACATATCTTCCGCTCTTCTGCAATCTCCAGAAGTTCTTTTTTTGACTGATCACTCATTACCGTCCCCGTAGGATTATGAAAATTAGGAGTGATTACCAGCGTACGGATATGGTGTTCCGCACAGACCTTCCTGAAATACTCCATATCAAAACCTGTTTTTTGGTCTACGGGAATCTCAATCATCTTAAGTCCCAGATTGGTAATTACCTCCAATACAGAAAATACACATGGACTGTCTATTGCAACTACATCTCCTGCTTTTGTCACAGACCTTAAGGCAATGGTAAGGGCCTGTAGTGCTCCATCAGTAATGATCAGTTCATCAGGATTCAACTCACAGCCGTATGCATTCATCTGCCTGGCGATATGCTGTCTTAAAAGTTCAAGTCCGTTTGAGGGATAATAACGGAGAAGGGCAGCTCCTTTTTCACGGATTACTTCCTGCATGGTTCTGAGAATTAATTTCTGAGGAATCAGCAGATCACCCGGCACGGCTGTATTGAAAGAACTGATTTCTGAGATTCTTTTGGAAGTCAGCATCATATTTTTCATAAATAGCTCATCTCTGGCTACCGGTGAAGTCTTTTTTCTTATTCCTCCACGATCTTCATTCTGAGTGCCCAAAACAAAATACCCTGATCTCGGGCTGCTTTTGATCAACCCTTTGATCATAAGATGCTCAAATCCGCTCTGAACGGAACTTGTACTCAATGTATATTTTCGCCTGATCTCCCTCACTGACGGCAGTCGGTCATTCTTCTGTAAAATCCCGCTTCGGATCTGCTCTTCAATAACCGTTGTAAAAATTTCGTATTTATAGGACTTCATATTAACCCTTCAACTGTGGTAAACAAATTTACATGTATTTTTTATAAGTAAGGAAAATGAATTTCAATCTGTACCGGTCACATTTTCACAAACTGTATCCTTTTCCAATGCATTAATCTTCTAATTTTGAATAAAAAAAGACTCATGGAGATCATTTCAAAATTTACAGTTGGTTCTGAGGAGGGTATTTCTGATCTTATAGCCATTATCGATTCTTCCGTTTATACGCTTCACAAAGACTTCATTTCTGAAGAAGACATCCAAAAATACAGCAACCAAATAGATCCCAGAAAAATGATCAATGATCTGAACGATCTATCCAATCAGCTGATCATGACTTATGCGGATCAACGGCCTGTAGGCTACAGCATCATCAAAAGCGGCTCTCTCTATCCTGGAATTGCTGAAGGAAAAAGAGCTACGGAAATTAGCTTTGCCATTATCTCTGAGTTCAACACTCCTGAAATCAGGCAGTCGCTCTGGAAAAAATGCAGATCTGCGGTGAGCTTTACGGACGTAATATGGATCAATATACTCGCTCATGATCCGCTTCTGGAATTTTTAAAAGAATCCGGTTTTGTTGCGGTTGCTGACTCCCAATCCGGGCCTTTTCAGCTTCCTTCTCATATTTTAGCAATGGAAGTCGGGAAGAATTAATTACATCCGGAAAAGAAAACGTATGCCAACGCCAACGTAAAAAACTGATCAGGTAAATCTGAATACAAAAGATTTACCTATCTTTGATTTTTATAATTTATCCGTCATGAGTGATCAGCTGGAAACCATAGAAGATTATTACAATCGCATCCGTAAAGACCAGATCAAAGCATTTGATACTGAAGATTTTGAAACAGGAAAGTCTCATTTTAATATTTCCATGCGAAGATATTGCAGTTTCAAAAGTCCTTACAACCGCCGTGATTATTATAAGATCAGCTTTATCATTGGAAAAGGCACCATCCATTACGGAACACATCAGCTGTATATAGACCAACCAGCTCTGTTCTTCCCCTCTCCCAGCATTCCTTATTCCTGGGAGTGTGAAAGTGATTTTCAGGAAGGCTATTTCTGTCTTTTCAACCAGGAATTCTTTAATGGAAATTCTGAGTTTAACCTGTTTAAAAAGACTTCTCTGTTCAAAGAATGGAGCAAACCTGTCGTATTTCTGACAGAGGAACAGACCCAGCTGGCAACGTTGTATTTTGAACAGATCTATAAGCTGAACCATTCTGCATATCCGTTCCGTTGCAGCAGCATCAAAAGTCATCTGGCATCGGTACTGCATCTGGCGCTTGAACACCGGGTTGAAGATATTCATCCCAACGAACTTCCAGCCAACATCCGGCTGTATAAGCTATTTGACGAGCTTCTTAACAAACAGTTTCCTTTGGATTCACCGGCATATCCGTTAGCCTTAAGGTCTCCTTCTGATTTTGCCAGCCATCTGAATGTACATGTCAATCATTTAAATTCATCGGTAAAATCCGTTACCAACCTTACGACCACACAGATCATCAAAGAAAGAATGTTTGAAGAATCCAAAAACCTTTTGAAGTATACCAATTGGGATATTGCACAAATAGGTTATACACTGGGATTTGAGCAGCCTTCCCATTTTAATAATTTCTTTAAAAAACATGCACAAACTTCACCTTTGAAATTTAAAAGCAGTTTTTAAATATTTGAATTTTGTAATTTTTACTTTGTCTTTTAAAACTAACCTCAGTATTTCTTATCTTATTTTTGCATTGTAAAAAAAGAATGAATATGTTGAGAGAAGCATCTGAAAAACGAATCAGATTAATTACCATTATGGCCTTTGTGTCTATCCCGCTTTCCGGGTTTGTCACAGATATTTACCTACCCTCATTCCCTTCTATGGCAAAGGAAATGATGGTTTCTGAAAAAGATATACAGATCACTTTAACGTCTTATCTGCTGAGCTATGGAATTTCCCAATTATTCGTAGGAGGAATTCTGGACAGTATCGGACGCTACCGCCCTAAGCTGATTGCCTTGTTTCTTCTGGTCCTAAGCAGTATTCTGATTACCATGACGAACAGTATTTTACTGATCTGTCTGCTCCGTGTTCTTCAGGGGATTGCGGTCTCAGTACTTGTGGTAGCCACAAGAGCTATTTTTGTAGACCTCTATGATGCTGAAAGGGTAAAGCATTACTTAAGTTATTTTACCATCACATGGTCTTGCGGACCTATTCTGGCTCCTTTCCTGGGTGGGTATCTTGAAAAGCTTTTTAACTGGCATGCTAATTTTTATTTTTTAGCGGCTTATGCCGGATTTTTGTTTCTTTTTGAATGGTTCTTCAGCGGAGAAAGCCTGCCTCAGAAAAAGAAACTTGATCTTTCGGAAAACATAAGCCTGTATACCATGATGCTGAAAAACAAGATCTTTATGTTGGGGATCTTTATTTTAGGATTAAGCTATTCTATAGTAATGCTGTTCAATATTACGGGGCCGTTTATTATTGAAAATACATTTCACTTCACTCCGGTAGTCATTGGATATTGTACCCTGATCCTGGGCTTTTCATGGATGATAGGTGGTTTTATCGGGAAGCGCAGGCTTACCCTGGACTTTCAGCCAAGGATTTTACAACCTATCATGTTGCAGTTGTTCCTGATTGTCAGTCTGATTATTACCAGCTATTTTGCAGAAAGTCTTTTCATTATGATCCCTTTTGCCTTTTTTATTCATATCTGTTCCGGGATTTTATTTACCTCATTCTTTACCACAAGTATGCTGTATTTCCCTAAAAATGCAGGAACTGCGGGGGGACTGATGGGAGGATTGGTATATGTAATCACCTCTGTTACCAGCTTTATTATTTCTGTAAGCGGAACGGTGACCGAACAAAAGGATTTATCCTGGCGCTATCTGATCATAGCCTGTCTGCTTCTGGGAATTATTCTCATTATGCATCAGGCCGTAAAAAAAGTAAAAGCAGAGAATTGATCTCTGCTTTTTTTTAATGTAGTCTATTCATTTTCAAAGTTACATTTTAATAGAATAATCGTACACTGTATCTTCATTGAGATATAAATGCAACTTCAGTTTAATCATCCCAAAAAGGCATTTCTTCAATACATAAATACGTTCAGTAGGGTGTAATCGATCTACCGGATATGTGGAAAAAAAACCTTCTATCTCATCCATCTCTTTCCCTACCAAGTCATGTTCTGAAATACTGATGCTTTGATTTCTATCGTAGAAATAATATCCTTTGTCATCCATAATAAAAAGTGTTTTTTTGAATCTGTTAAATTAAGCAATTTGAAAACAAGTTTGTCTTTAATTACTCTAATTTTTCACTTATTTTTTTGTACCGGTTTACCACTATTTTCCACCCCTAATTCCACTCGATATATTCCATTGAAAATCAATAACATACTTGCTTTATTTCCATTTTTTTCCAAAATAAGTGCATGGTCATATTCTCATTTTTTTCCCATCAATACACAAATAAAAAATTCGTGTATTCTAAGACATATGCAAATTATATCTTGTTAAATTGACAAAAGGCTCATCTCTTTTTACCACGGCGAAGATTCTATAGACGAGTTTACAGCATACCGCATCCGTGGCAATATTCAGCGGTATACAATTTTATCGAAGATAAAATCCTCGTCTTACAACACTTTGTATGTAAAAGAACTTGCGCCTTTGCGATTTCCAACCTTCCATACTTTCCGCACAGAACCCTGGGTCATCTGTAAAACCTGCGAACCAATAATTTTATTTTCATTAAAATCAATGTCATCCGCTGAAAATAAAATTCAATCCAAAGAATTCAACAGCACAAAATAACGGCACGCCAGAATTTCCTTTTCTATTTCATATTGCGTTTCCATTTTGGGAGCGCTTTTTATTCCTATGCTGTTAAGCTTTTTGAGCTCTATTAAATTTTGCAAATGACATAGATTTGTTGGAAATCGCAAAGGCGCAAAGGATTATATACATTATGGGTATTTTAAGGCGCAAGAAGATCTAACATCTTCAGCAAGTGTTACACTTATTTTTTTTGCCACGAATCCACGAATAAAATATCTACTGTAGAGTCTCTACTCATAACAATATAATTCGTGCATTTATGGCCATTAAAGACTTCAAATTAAGCTGAAAATTCAAAATAAAAATACTGTTCCTCTGCATTGAAGCTGCAATTCCTATTGTTCAACTGATCAATATTTTCTGATCTGTACAGAAGATACGCCATGCATCTTTACTTTACCTCTTATTCTTTTCAGCAGACCTGTTTCAGCATTTCGTTTGAATACAGTGGCAGTTCCGCTTACCGAATTGGTTGTAATCACAAATTTTCCGGTACTGTCAATGGCAAAAACTCTCGGATGCTTTCCTCCGGTTGGCTGGTATCCAATGGCTTTCAGTGTTCCATCATTCTGAATGGCAAATATGGCAATATTATTCTCTAAGCCCCGGTTTGATGCATATAAATACCGCCCGTCAGGAGAAATATGAACGTCTGAGCTTTCAAAATCTTCTTTCAACTTCTCGGAATGGGTATCAATCCTTTGAATACTTTTTAATGTTCCGTTTTCGTATGTATAAGCACTCACAGCACCGCCCATTTCTTCAATGCAATAAGCAAATTTACCGTTAGGATGAAACGTGAGATGCCTGGGACCGCTTCCTAAAGTAGCTTTTATTTCTGGTACTTTTGCCGGCTGCAATGGTTCATTTTTATCGCTTTCAAACTTGTACGCCCGTATCTTATCAGCGCCAAGATCAGGTAAAAATACATAATCAAAATTCGGAGAAAAGACCGTTGAGTGAATATGTGCCCTATCCTGTCTGCCCGGATTTACACTCCCTTCCGTAAATTGAAAGTTTTGTACTACAGGCTCTATTCTTCCATTCTCTGCAAGCGGATAAACAGAAGTACTGCCTTCAGTATAGTTTCCTACGATAAGCCATTTCCCGTTTTGATGAGCTGATACATAGACCGGATTTTCGCCACCACTTTTCTGATTATTGATAAAGGTTAATGTCTTTTTTTCAGGGTTAAATTCAAAGCTGCTTATACTTCCGCCGTTTTTCGTCTTACTTTCTGTACAGGCATATACATATTTTCCATTGGGAGACAAGGTCAGAAATGAGGGATTCAGAATTCCTTTGAAACAAGTAACCTTTGAAAGTTTACCTTTGATGGTATCCAGCTGATAGACATAAATTCCTTCTGTTTCTTTATCGCGGTTGAAAGAGCCAAAAAATACATAGGTATCCTGAGCCAGTAACTTTATACCTGATAAAATCACAAGCACCATGCTTAGAGTTTTCTTCAATTTTTTATTAGTTTTAAATATTGGGGAAAAATTCAGTAATTGAAATACAAATATAGGGAGCTGCTTTTATTTGTGGTGTTAAATATTTTATAAATTATAGATCTGGTAAGCAGTATTTTTACAAGTAATTAGTTTTAATTAAAACTAATTTTGAGTATATTTGTTAGAGAAGTGATGAAGTAAAATTTTCTTCGGATCTGTGTAGTATACGATCTTATTTATAGTAAAAAATATGTCTGCAGAACAACATACGATTTCGGTACTGGCTCTGGAACTGGGGCTGGCAATGAGTGAAATGAAAAGTCGTTTGCGGCAGAAGATTCAGACCACCATCAATGACTATGATCCGGATCTTTCTTTTGAGCTGATAGAAATTCTGGGGTTACTCTCACGCCATGACGGAATCAACCAACAGGAAATCGGGAATAGAGTAAGTAAAGACAAATCAAGCATTACTTACCTGATCAATAATCTTGTTAAGCGTGACCTTGTAGAACGTGTCGCTTATCAGAATGACAGAAGAAGCAAGCAGATCTTCCTCACCTTAAAAGGGAAACAGGTTGTAGAAACTGTTTATCCATGGGCACTGGATCTTTATAAAAAGGCAGCCGGAGACCTTCATGAAGCAGAAATCAGCCAAATGCTTCTCTTAGTAAAAAAAATGACTGCCAATCTGGAATAATCAGGCTTTAAAATGAATACAATATGAGAACAATCCTTGTACCTGTTGATTTCACATCAACCACAGAGAATGCTGTAAAAACTGCAGCAGATTGGGCAAAGCAGTATGAATACCAAAATATCATTCTTCTGAAAACGGCAGAAGAATCCGAATTCGACTACCTGCACATTGCGGAGGGCCACTCATTTGCCAATGAAGAAAGTATCAATGCCCTGCTGCAAAGAACGGAATTACTGTTTGATCAGATGACTCAGATTATTGCAGAAAAAGCCCCTGATATAAAAGTTTCAAGAATACTAAGTGATTGGGCCATTACCCGAAGTATCAATGAAATTTTAAAAAATCAACCCTCCATAGAACTCATTATCCTGGGAAGTGATGATGAAACCTCAACGCATGAAAGTTTTGTCTCAGATCATATTATCAGTATTGCAAGAACCAGCCCTGTAAAGACTTTGATCGTTCCAAACAGCTATCACTACAGCCCTGTTAAAAACATATTTATCCCCTGTGATCTGAAAGGAATCAAAAGACTGGAAAGATTGTTTCATCATAAGTATCTCATTCATAAACAGGATGTGCATCTTTTGTTTTTAAATATCAATACCCGTGAAAAAACCGAGATCAATGAGGATAAAAAAAGAGAACTGGAAAATTATATCCAACAGCATTTAACTGAGATTCCAAGCAGTATTTATTATTCTCATGATGAAGATATTATCAATGGAATCCTGAAATTCGCAGCCGGCCATGAAACGGATCTTATCATTGCTTTGCCGGGCAGACACAGCTTTCTGTATTATCTGGCCAGCAGAAGTATTTCTGAAGGCATTTATCAAAATACCAGCCAGCCAGTTCTGATATTGAAATAATATTATTCTGAATATTTAATAGTCAATTTTAGTACTGTCCAGCCTGACAAGCTTTTGTTCCTGCATTTTTTTGATGTATCTGATCACGGTTTCCACCCGAAGACCGGTTAAAGTCGCGATCTGCTGTCTGGTATAAGGAATCAGGAAAGAATAGACCTCTTCAAATCCGAAGTATTTTTTGAGATGGTCAAAAAGTTTCTGAAGTTTTATAATAGGGTCTGAAATGGCCAGAAAACTGGAGATCATGTATCGGAAATGCAATCTGTCGGCAGTATATTTATTTAATACCAGCATCAATTCAGGGTTTTCCAATAGAATCTTCAAAAATTTATTTTTGGGGATTTTAATGATTTCACAAGGGGTTACAGCAATGGCATTGACGGCATAATGGTGCCCGGTAAACAAATAGCTTTCCCCAATACAATGCCCGTCAAACGGAAGTCCATGTACAAATTCTTTTCCGTCTTCCAAAAGAGTATTTAGCTTTACAGTTCCAAACCTTATCTGAAAATAATATTTGGCCGCTGTCCCTTCTTCAAAAATAGAGTCTCCCACATTATATTCTTCCGTTTTAGCTCCGTGTGAAAATAAAAAGTCTTCGCATATAATCATCATTCCATTATTAATTGGAGTAAAAATACTTAAAGTATAATGAATATTGCAAGTTATTAGCTCTCATAAGTGTAAAACATTCAAAATTTACTTTTTTTTTAAAGAATAGCATAATTGTGGGAATTGTTATGCTACGAATTCAATTTAATATTTATGCAATAAAATATTTTATAAATTTATATACAAATCACAATATTATGAAAAAAGACAAAATTTATCAATACAGCTCAGAGTTTGCTATAAATATGTATTTAAAAAAATATCAAATACTACAGCAGCAAGAACTAAAAATGTTTTCTAAAATGGGTGTGTTTACGGAAAAAGAACCATGTCATATTTATTTTATCTTAAAGCGTCCCAGAATAACCATTGACCCTGATTACTTTAAGACAAATGATGAATATTACGAGCTTCGTTTTAAAATACAAATAAAAGACAAATATGAAGGTGAAATTCACAGGTTTTATCATCCCCAAAACAATAAAGTTGTAAAAATAACGACTGAATACCCTTATAACTACTTTACAGCCATTTCCGAAAAAGGAGATATTGCTGATATAAAAGTTGGAGCATTTATAGATACCATCCAGCAAGATGCCAACTATCATTCTCCATTACTGGATTATGAAATACTATATATTGGCCAGGCTTTTGGTGAAGATGGAAAAAGAATGGCAATAGAGAGATTAAACGATCATTCTACACTACAGGCTATATATAATGAAGCTATAACTAAATATCCGGATTCTGAAATCTGGTTAATGTTGGCCAATTTCGGACAAAAAAACTTGACTTCAGTAATAGGTGGAATTAATATTCATCCTGAAAATGAGCCTGATGAATTTAACAGGTTCATAGATTTTTTAGATACCAATAAAATGAAAGTTTCTGAAAATCAAAAGATAAATTTTACAGAAGCAGGACTCATTAATTTATTTAAGCCAACTTTTAACGTTCATTATAAAAATATTTTTCCAAGTACTGACCATACAACTTATGAAGATTGTTATACACTTGATATAAATACCTTAATCATTGATCTAGATTTATCTGATTATAATAGATGGATATATACCGATACTTTGCCAAGAGGAATAAATAATGAATTCCTAAAATATTCCCATAGTGGTAAATTCCATTTTATAACGAATGAAGATAGGTATAAACTATTCAACGATTAGTATTAGCCTCTGACAAATCAAAGCTATTTATTTCATTTTAAAACTATTAAATATCATAAACGAAACCCTTGCATATTTTGCAAGGGTTTCGTTTTTAAAAAGCTATTCAAATCCATATTTCTATTGAATTCATATTTCATTATTTAAATTAATTCTAAACTAAGTGAATACACAATTCTTCACATCCCTTTATTGAAAGCCTTTTCCAAAATATTGAAAAGAAACCAAAATAAAAATTACGTAGAAATACGTAATCTTATCTGCCCGGATCTGCCTAATTTCGGATAAACAAAAATTGATAACAATGGATCACTCAAAAAACAAGAAGCCATTTCTGAAAAAGGAGATCGGTTCGTTCTGCAAGGGTATCCCGGAAGATCTGAACGTTATAGACCGCTCTTTCATGATGGAGAGCCCAAGATAGATTAAACCCTCAAATTTTTACGAAATGGTTATTAACAAAATCCTCAACGTCGATGATTATTATTTCGATGTTTTTATGTCGATCTCGGAAGCACTCACCGGCTTTTCTGTGAACGAGCTTCAGGCTACGGGCCTGGCAGAAACCTATTACACTTATATTCTGGGAAATTTGCAGGCTGCTACTTTTGTAGAATTCCTGACCATTTCCAAAAATATACTTGAAAATTCCCTTACCGGAGATCAGCTAAAGAATGGCATTATTTCCGAAATTATGGCCGATCCCGGATTGAGCTACATTTCAGATAAGGTGATTACCCTCTGGTATTTAGGAACCTGGGAAGGGGCTTATATCAATGATCTGTCGTATAAAGAAGGACTTGTCTGGAACGTAATGCATTCGCATCCACCAGGAGCCAAGCAGCCTGGTTATAAATCCTGGGGCATTAAACCTGTAAACAGCAACTCATGAGCAAAATCAACAACAAAAAAGATGTGATCATCGTAGGAACGGGGATCGCCGGATCACTGATCGCAAAGCTTCTGACTGATCACGTATTCGACAGCAAACAAGGGAAAATGATTCACCGTGCAGATGCAAAAAAATCTGACGATACCCGTGAATTGTCTGTATTAATGTTTGAAGCAGGTCTTGAAGCCGGATTAGAACTGGATTCTGTATCATCTATGACCGCTTACAATGAGTACATCCGTACTTTTTATATGCAGGAAGCCAAAGTTCCGAACTCGCCTTACCCTAATTTAAAACAGGCCCCTTCTCCTAATGTACTGGATATGGAACCAATCACACCTCCTTTTCCTGATAAAAAGGGTTACCTTGTGCAATTTGGTCCTATGCCGTTTGCCAGTGATGCGATCAGAGTCGGAGGGGGAACAACCCTCCATTGGCTGGGAACAACTCCGAGAATGCTGCCTAATGATTTCAGACTTTCCGAAAAATACGGTATTACAATAGATCATCCTCAGTCTAAAGAAAAGACACCTATCAACTGGCCTATAGACTATGATACCTTAAGACCGTATTATGAAATGGCAGAGTTTGAAATCGGTGTTTCAGGAGATGTTTCAAAACAGGAATACCCTATTTCTGAAAGCATGGAAAAATATTACGGTGACTATGTTTTCCCAATGGAAGAAATTCCTCAGAGTTATATGGATCATAAGATTACCCAAGGGCTTAAAGGAACAAGTGTTCGGTTAAACTTCGAAGAAATCCCCTTGCTTCTGGTCCCTTCGCCACAGGGAAGAAATTCTATTCCCAATCCTAAATACGGAAAAACAAAGATGATCAAAGCAGAGGCCGGGCCTTCAGGTTATCAACTGGTATTGGACGGTTCAGGAAAGGAAGAATATAAAGCACTTGGCTCTGTTTGGAATCCTTATATGGGTGAACGATGCGAAGGAAACGCTTCTTGTGTTCCTATCTGCCCGGTACAGGCAAAATATAATGCTTTGAAGACCCTGAAAAAAGCTTTGTATAAAATCAATGACAATGATAATCTTTCCCGCAATCCATATATGGAAGTTCAGGCTCAGAGCGTTGTATACAGACTAAGCGTAGATCAGAACGATAAAGATAAGATCTCAAAAGTGCATTTGAGAAGATATATTTCAAAAGAAAAAACTGACTTTGTAGAAGAAGTTATTGATGCTTCGGATTCTATTGTTATTCTGGCGGCCAATGCGTTTGAAAATCCAAAGATTTTATTGAATTCAAAATATACGGTAACAGAGAACGGAAAAAAGGTTGAAAAAACCGTTGCCAACCGCAGTGATCAGGTAGGGCGAAATCTGATGGATCATATGGTGATGCTTACCTGGGGATTATTTCCGGAGGCTGTATATCCTTACAGAGGTCCTGGTTCTACGACCAATATCTCGTCTTTCCGTGACGGAAGTTTCAGAAGGGATTTCTCAGCATGGATTTCTCCACTTGACAACTGGGGATGGGGATGGCCGGCATTTTCTCCCGGATCTGACGTTTCTGAATTCTTAGCGGACGGGCTTTTTGGAGCTGAATTGAAGGAAGCACTTACCGACAGGCTTTCAAGACAGGTTTTATTTCATTTTGAAATCGAACAGCTTCCTAATCCCAACAACCGGGTGACGATCAATGATCAATATACTGATGCATTGGGTATTCCACGCCCCGTTATTCATTACGAACTTACCGATTATGAGAAAAAGGCAATGGAACAGGCAAAACTGGCCTCAGATCAAATGTTTGAAAGACTGGGAATTCAGGACTTCACGTCTTATAATGCAACAGACAACAATACTTTTATCTATAACAACGTAAGGTATTCTTACAACGGTGCAGGCCACATTGTAGGAACTCACAGAATGGGTTCTTCTCCTGATGATTCTGTGACAGACAGCTATTGTAAATCCTGGGATCACCCGAATTTATACATCGTGGGAGCCGGGAATATGACCACGCTGGGAACCTCGAATCCTACCCTTACTTTATCAGCATTCACCATCCGTTCGGTAGAATCTATCTTAAAAGACCTGGAAACACAATTTAAAAACTGAAAACATGAGACAAAGACTTATCAATAAATCAGCTCCACAAGAAACTTTACAGACTAAAGCAGCATCAAAAGGAGCTAAAGCAGTAAGCAGAAGTGCAATGGTAGACGAAGCACTTTCATTGCAGTCCTTATTATTTGATTCAAGCATCAGTAAAGAAGATTGGACTGAGGGATTGAAATACCACAGTAAAGCACTGACGAACTATCTACTGAACGATCAGACCAAGGGTTTTAATCAATATCTGAGTTCTCAGTTGGCAACAGGAATTCCGGAATTATCAGATCTGGTCAAAAAGAGATTGAACGCGATCGATTACCGTCCTGTTTTGCAGGACCTTTTACAAACGGCCATCCTTATTGAGCATTCTACGATTCCACCTTATCTTACAGCATTATATTCCATTAAAGATGGGACCAATGCATTGGCTTCCCAAATCATCAGAAGTGTTGCGGTAGAAGAAATGCTTCACCTGATCATGGTGTGCAATGTACTGAACGCAATCAACATCCAGCCTTCAGTCAACAAGCCTCAAAACTACCCTACCTACCCGATGAAATTACCGATGAATGTAGATTTCTATGTAGGACTGGAAACCTTCTCTACTAATAGTATTGCTACTTTCATCGCCATCGAAAGCCCAAGTAAACCTTTGGTAAAAGCACCTACCTTCACCATAGAACCTGAATCAGCCCCTTCATTTACTCAAAGAGCTGCTATCCAGGAAAATAATTTCTGGACTCTTGAGAATATGAAAAGCTTTATCATGGAAAATGTACATACCATCGGTGAATACTACGATGTATTATTTTTCTATATCGTGGTGTTTCAGATCATTGCTTATTATCAAGAACATAGAAGTCTTCCTCAGAATTTCAAAGAACTGAATTCAGGAGGAATCTTTACAGGAGATCCGTCTAAACAGATCCGTCCTGAGCAATATTACGGAAGTGGAGGAAAGCTTCATTCTGTAGAATCTCTTGAAGGAGTAATTGCTGTTTTCCAGGAAATCAAAGGCCAGGGAGAAGGTGCAGACGATTCTATTTTTGATGTAGATCCTTCCCAGTTTGAAGAAGGAGTTGAACTTGCCCATTATTTCAGATTTAAAGAGGTTTTCCATGAACATTTCTATGTGGGCGGCGATTACGCTCCTTTTACAGATGAAGACGGAATGATGCCTGTAACCACTCCTCCAACCGGGAAGCCTCTTCCTGTAGACTGGAGTGCCTCATATCCTATGAAAGCCAATCCCAAATTAAGCGACTATACAGAAAACAGGGAGCTTTATGAACAGGGGCTTGAATTTAATAAGACCTACAGAAGATTACTGGATGCCATACAGCATGCGGTGGAGGGAAATCAAAGGGAACTAGAAAAATCAATTATGTATATGTATGCATTGAAAGAACAGGCTGTAGGCCTAATGAAGCAGCCACTGGATTCTCAGAGCAATGCAGGACCTACTTTCGAATATACCAGCTTATAACCATAAAAACTATATATCATGCTTAAACGTAAAAAAGAAGGCCTCGAAACGGGAGGTCAGTTATTCCGCAAAAGCCCGGGAGCTGATCAGCAATCTCTGGCTCAGATAATGGACGGATATTCAAAACTGCTTATCGATGATCCGGTAAGGCCATTCAGAGAAGAAAACCTGAGTGAAATTGAAAATAATGTAGACTATGGTGTTCTGGCGGCACTGAACGGAACATGGGTGAGCTATAATGTCAATTATAATAAGAATATCACCCAACCTTCATTAGCCAGTGGCATACATACTACCATCATGCCTTCTCCCGGAGGCAATCCGGGAACGATTCCCGGAAAGTTCAGTTTCGATTGTGAAGAATACATTGAAAAGCTGAAATTTGAGATCGTTCCCGGCGGTGTCCGCAACCGTGGTGGTGCTAGTGAATTGTTTTGTGGTACTGTGAAATATGAACAGTCTATTAAAAGTGTCAATACTGTAAAGGGACAGGATACTTTGAAATACACTCCTATCCATGAGGAAAACGGAATGTATCTGTGGCTAAGTGATGTTTACAATCATGCTGCGACTGAAGAGTCTATTAAAAGAGACCGCGGCATTCATGCTGTTTCAGAATCGGATGAAATAAAGTATGGATATAAAGGAAAATACAGAGACGAGCCTCTTCTAAGGGTATCTCCGGACGGACAGGAAAAGAAATATATTCTTCAAAGTGAATTGCAGCCGGGGCAGCCTTATTATGAGATTATTCCGGCTCAGGAATTCAAACCCGGTGCAGGGCTTGATGGTCCTTATTTTATTCCTGATTACTCTATTTCCCGAAGCGGCGTTATCCCTCACGGCAGCACCATTACTTTATTAGGAGATATTGTGCCTCAGAATACGGCTGATACTACGAATTATTTAATTCAGGGTTCTCCTAAATTCCCTTATGGGAAAGAAGCATGGGAGTCTGATCATCTTTCGATTTCCCGTACAATGGGTAACGCCGGAGTAACTCCGGATAATATCATCGATCTTGACGAGCCGGCACCAGCTTGGGTACACGAAGAACTGACCGACCAAAACGACAAAGGATCAAACAAAATTTATACGCAACGTATACTGGCTAATGATCTGTATCCTTATTCTGTACGGCCTGATCTGAGGCTTCGGGACACCTTAAGAGGTCAGGAAGTCAGCAACTATGTACATATCAAAATGTCATCCAAAATGAAAACCGGAGCTCAGGGAGGAATTCTTAACGTACCGTTTGTGAACCGTTTTGTTCCTACTGTTGAAGTGGATATGCATATGTGGATCGAAACTATTAAGGAAAATGGAAAAGAAATCCTGCAGCTGCAATATGAGCAAATTGTATTTTTTGAATTTGATTTCGGTAATGATGGTGGTACAACAAGCTGGCCTCATATTCAGACCAATACGCTGCGTAAGCTGGAAGATATTCCTGAAGATCAGAGAAAAGTGATTATGGAACAGTTCTTTAACAAAACCGCAGAAACTGCCGGTACTGCAACGGGTTGTCCGTATCATCAGGAATAAAGTTTTATGATCCATCAACCATACCAATTAAGGGGCAAATTATTGCCTCTTTTTTATTTTTGCAACTTCTTATAGGTCTGTTTTACTAAAAAAGAGGTTGCTCTTTTGATATATTCACGCCCTTTAGGGGTATTGAGATCCAGTCCGCAAAAGATACTGCCATTCATTGAGGCATACAGATTCACATAATACATCCCCGAAACCATAATGGCCATTACTGCACGAAACTCGTCTAAGCGTTCTCCAAAAGTCTCCTTCATCAGTTTAAAAAGACGCTCTCCATTTTCTTCCCGTGCATCAGTCAGTTTTTTTAATGCTTTCCGGGGCTCAGACAAGCCCCAGATCAATAATTTCTGGGCTTCTTTATTATGGTAAACATACTCCAATTGTGAAAGCAGCATATCTTCCACAAATGATTGTCCGTCGATATTTATTTGCGGTTTATATTTTTCGACTTCCTCGACGGTTGCCTGCATCCAAAAATCCTGTGTACTGATATATTCGTCTATAAGGCCATCCATTCCGCCAAAATATATATAGATCATTTTCTTGTCTACTCCTGCCTTAGCTGCGATGTCATTTACCTTTAATCCTGTAAAACCTTTTGTTTTGAGAATTTTTCCAACAGCCTCCAAAAATTTTTTTTTGCTGCGTTCCGTATTCCTAAGACTGCCTGAGGCTGGTTTTCTTTCCATAATTAAACATTCGAAGTACAAGTTTATCAATTTTTTTCCACACTAGACACTTATCAGTGTCTTATTTTTATATATTTGCATCAACTAAAAAACCATTCTATATATTTTCAAACACAATCCGGGTGGAAAAAAATTTCGGACACTAAGGTAAAAACACTAAAAATGAACGGCACATTAGAACATCTAATGATGCTGTTTTTATTTTGTATCCTTTTGGTAACGGAGCATCCCGGAAGTTCAAGAGGATTCTCAAATTTAGAGTTGGTGAGGAGAAACTGAGATGATTTCTGTTCCTTTTCTAAATATCTGAAATGCAATTTTATGATTTTTTCATACTAGACACTAAATAGTGTCTTATTTTACCTATATTTGCACCAACTAAAAACCATTCTATATATTTTCAAACACAATCTGGAGTGGAGAAAAAATTTCGA
The DNA here is from genome assembly GCA_001013295.1 of Chryseobacterium indologenes. Taxonomy (GTDB): domain Bacteria; phylum Bacteroidota; class Bacteroidia; order Flavobacteriales; family Weeksellaceae; genus Chryseobacterium; species Chryseobacterium indologenes_B. The sequence goes on from LAZY01000035.1 coordinate 42,774, forward strand.
ACACTAAGATAAAAACACTAAAAACGAGCAGCGCATTAGGAAACCTGATGATGCTGTTTTTATTTTATGCTTTTTCTGGTTCCGGAGCATTTTTCAGGATCTAAAAGCACTGAGAAAGGCTGAGATTATCTGCGCAGGTTTTCGGAGCCTTACAGATTTTCATAAGTTCTTCTAACTAAAAAAGAAATCGCGTTCTTTATTTTGCTCCTGCCTTCAGCAGAATTCATATCTAACCCGCAAAAAATACTTCCGTTGACAGAAGAAAATATATTCAGATAATATAATCCTGCTACCATGATCGCCATGACTGCCCGAAGATCCTCTGACCGTTCTTTAAAGTATGGCTCGAAAACGTTTTCAAAAACATACTCTCCATTTTCTTCCTGAGTATCAATCAGTTTTCTTAATGATTTACGAGGTTCAGATATACTCCAAAGCAATAATTTTTGTGCTTCTTTATTATCGTATACATAATCAAATTGTGACAATAGCATTTCTCTGATAAATTGTTCTCCCCCATCATTGATGTCCGGAATAATCTCATCCATTTTATCTGTAGTCACTTTGATCCAGTAATCCTGCGAACGGATATATTCGTCTATAAGACCATCTATGCCGTCAAAATACGTATAGATCATTTTTTTGTCCACTCCTGCCGTACCCGCAATATCATTTACCTTTAGTCCTGAATAACCTTTTGTTTTCAGAATCTTCCCCACTGCATCCAAGAATTTCTTTTTACTGCGTTCCTTATTCCGGACACTGCCTGCTGCTGATTTTCTTTCCATAACTAAACATTCGAAGTACAAGTTTATAAATTTTTTTTCAAACTAGACACTTATCAGTGTCTTATTTTTATATATTTGCACAAACTAATAACCATTTTATATATTTCAAACACAATCTGGGTGGAAAAAATTTCGAACACTAAGGTAAAAACACTAAAAACGAACAGCACCATTAGAAAATCTAATGATGCTGTTTTTATGTTGTAACGATGCTGGTATCCTTACTGTTGTAGAAAGCCCAGAAATATTCTCATCAAGATATGTGAGATTATATTTGAAGAATATTACGCTGAAATCTACAGAATACTATAGATTCTCATAGGTTTGTTCTACTAAAAAGGAGATGGCATTTTTGATCCTGCCACGCCCTTCGTCAGTATTCATATCCAATCCGCAAAATATACTTCCATTCATATTTGAAAACATGTTCAGATAATACAACCCGGATACCATGATGGCCATAACTGCACGGAAATCCGGTGACCGCTCTTTAAAATGAGGTTCAAAAATGTTGTTAAAAATATATTCTCCGTTTTCTTCCTGCGTATCAATCAGCTTTCTTAATGACTTGCGGGGTTCGGATATACTCCATAGCAATAGCTTTTGGGCTTCTTTGTTGTCGTATACATAATCAAACTGTGACAATAACATTTCTTTGATAAAGCCAACTCCCCCATCATTAATGTTGGGAATTATCTTATCAATTTTATCGGTTGTCACTTTGATCCAGTAGTCCTGCGAACGGATATATTCATCGATCAGACCATCCATACCCCCAAAATAGGTATAGATCATTTTCTTGTCTACTCCTGCTGTTTTTGCTATATCATTCACTTTTAATCCTGCATAACCTTTTGTTTTCAGAATTTTTCCAACCGCATCCAAAAATTTCTTTTTACTGCGTTCCTTATTTCGGATACTGCCTGCTGCTGCTTTTCTTTCCATGATTAAACATTCAATGATACAAGTTTAAGAAATTTTTTTATCATTTTAGACACTGCATAGTGTCTTAATTTGTATATTTGCACAAACTAAACCATTTTATATATACAAAACACGATCAAAAATGAAAATTTAAAAACTGATTCTGATTGCATTATGATAAATTTTAGGACAAACAGCATTCAGGCACAAGGAAATCAGATTCTTGTTCAAGAATAAAAAAAGTTAGTTCGCCAGAAACATGGCCGTTTTGCCATTTTCCACTTCCGAAGGCTTTTGAATGCTAACCTAAAAAAGAATGAATCAGTCAGAATTCCAAATTTCGGACAGGAACCCTATTATAAGGCAATTCTTCCGTAAGATGGTTCCCTCAGTTTAATGGTAAAACTGTAAGGTGATTATTTGACACTATTGATGATGAATACTTGAAACAGCAAAAAACTGTGACAAAAAACAATTTTGTATACCAATCACTAAGGTAAAAACACTAAATGCAAACAGCATCATTGGATTTCTAATGATGTTGTTTTATTTTCCCACATCAGTTTCATGAGTATACTAACAATTTAAAGGATTTTATTTAGAAACTCCCTGAAAGCTAGTTTTTGCCTCCAGCCTAACTCTGCAGGTACACAGAAACAAGCTTTGTCTTTTCCTTTGAAACTTTTACCCTGTATTGAAATTATTTATGAAATACTTTATGCCTGAAAAATAAATTAATCCCGTATATTTGAACTCAGATATAAAATTCAGATACATAATATAAAAATCATGCACACTATTGACTTGATAATCTATCCATTTCAATGTATACATATTCTTCAATATTCTGTATTATAACAGTTGAATGATACCACATAATTAAATTATGGGAATAATCTATCAAAATGAGCTGTGATTTGATATAATTAAACCTATATTTACCAAAATTTTAAATTAATGAACTATAAGCTTGAGCTCAATACTCAGGAGCCTAATTCTAAAATTGTTTTTAATAACATCATATTCGATTCATTTAAGATCAATATCATTGAAAGGTACATTGGATCAATGAAGGCCCGTCCTGTACTATGTGAGGTTTTATTTAAGGTAAGAACTTTAGATAATGTACTGATTCAAAGAAGGGATGGTAATATGAGAGTAAAAGTAAAAGGCGATCAGTTTGATACCTATCAGGAGTTATCTAGAAAGCTGGGTTCTTATGAATATAAAAACAAACTGATCAACAGAAAAGAAGCTGATCAGGACTATGTTCACTTTATTCTGAGTCTGGTTATTTCCAATTATGATCTTAATTAATCTGTTTTTCCCGTATTGAATTTTCAATACACCATTGTTATACCCGCTGTATTTAAGCTATCCAATGATCAGCTTCAGCAAAAACCGGTATTTCAGGATCAGCAGACCTCACCCTCCATCGTGTAATACATTTCTAAGATAGAACAATTTATGCTATCTGGATATTAAAGCATACCTCTTGATCTCTCATTATTAATGGGAGATCATTGTTAATAACAGAACTGGCTTCTACAGTCTCTGCACTATCTATTTTTCAAATATTAATTATTTATAAAAACCACCTTTTCAGATTTGATAAAAAATTTCTGAAAGCATTGCCATTGGTGCGTATTCTCTAAAGGACAAATACTGTAATCAAATGTTTTTTAAATAATTTTGATTATTTTCGTTGCCAAAACAATAACCAAAACTTTATACTACTATACATGAGAAGAATTTTTCTTACGGCCATTCTTATTTTCGCTGGTAAAATATTGAATGCTCAACAGGCCCCGGCTATTGAATGGGCGGTCTGCCTTGGCGGCTCAGGAACCGAATCTGCAGCCACCAATGTAAAAAATGCAGGACTATTTGGGTTACAGGTTCTGCGTACTCCTGATGGCGGATATGTAGTCGCTGGAAAAACGAATGCAAACAGCGGATATGTGACCGGCGTACATGGTAACAATCCTGACATGTGGGTTATAAAAACAGACCAAACCGGAAATTTTCAATGGCAAAAAGCATTAGGAGGAAGCGGTTTTGAGGAAGCAGCTGCAATTACACTCACCAATGACGGCGGTTACCTTATGGCAGGAAGCTCTATGATAGATAATGGTGATGTACTTGATTATTTTGGAGGTGGAAGCGACTTATGGATAGCCAAAATAGATGCTTCAGGAAATAAAATGTGGACTAAAAATATGGGGTCTACAGGCACTGAAGCGGCATATTCGGTTCAGCAGACCTCAGATGGAGGATTCATTATTGCGGGAGCTTCCAATGGCAATGATATTGATGTGACAGGTCATCATGGAATCTGGACAACCTATGATATGTGGATCATCAAAACCAACTCAACGGGAGATATAGAATGGCAAAAAAGTTTGGGTGGAGCAGGTGATGATGTTGGGTATTCGATTCAACAGACCTCAGATGGCGGCTATATCGTTGCAGGCTATTCTGACTCTGCGAACGGCGATGTCACAGGTAATCATTCTTACTGGGATACCAATGACTGGGCCTATAAGCCATCAAGAGATGCCTGGGTTGTAAAATTAAATTCAATCGGGAGCATTCAATGGCAAAAGAGTCTGGGCGGCAGTGGTGAAGATTCAGCCAGCTCTATTCAACAGACCTCAGACGGCGGCTATATTCTTGCAGGTTATTCCAGTTCTGTGGACGGCCATGTTACAGGCAACCACGGAAGTCATGATTTCTGGATTGCCAAAATGGACGCCAACGGATCATTGATCTGGCAGAAAAGTCTTGGAGGCAGCAAAACCGATAAAGCCTACTCTATCAAACAAACTCCGGACGGAGGCTATGTAGCTGCAGGGTATTCATTTTCTATTGATGGAGATGTTGTTGGCCATCATGGAAATGACACCGGCACAGATTATTGGGTAGTAAGATTAAATGCTACCGGTGATTTACAATGGAATAAATCTTTAGGGGGTACTTTTGGTGAGGCCGCTTTCTCTTTAGACCTCACATCAGATGGAGGATATGTGATCGCTGGCTATACCAATTCGAGAGACGGTGATGTAGTGGGGCTTCATCAGAATGTTGATGCCACAGATTTTTGGCTCGTGAAATTGGGCTCAGGCACTTTAAGCACTCTGGAAAATAAATATTCAACTGACATTTCAATTTACCCCAACCCAACAAAGAATACTGTAACCTTCTCTGAAAACCTGAATCATATTGAGGTTTCAACATTGGAAGGAAGAGTTGTACTGACCAAGCCAAGTGGTAATCAGGTAGATCTGCATCTATTACCAGCCTCTGCTTATATCTTAAAAGGTGTAAAGAAAGACGGAAGTACTTTTACGAAGAAAATCATAAAACAATAGTTTACCTTTACAGTACTATTCTAAATATCAATCTCCGGCTTTCAGCCGGAGATTGATATTTATAGATCAAAAGATATACGTTTAATTTCCCAATTTATCCAGAATCAGCTGCATCTTTTCTTCTGTCACTATTCCAATGACTTCTTTTACTTTACCATCTTTCCCAATAATAAGGGACATTGGAAATCTCTGTACGGTTAAATATTCTTTCAGTTCCTTTCCCGCATTGGTAATCTGCTCAAAATAATAAGGATGTTTCAGGATAAATGCCTGTACTCTTTGTGCATCATCATAGGTAATCCCTATGAAATTGGAATAAGGTAAAGATTGTTGCAGTTTATCTAAAACCGGGAGCTCCTCGATACATGGTACGCATGTGGAAGACCAAAAATTAATAAGACTTGTTTTCCCTTCTAAATAACTGACAGGATATGGTTTTCCATTCTGATCCTTAAAATGTTCAATCGGAAAATGAGTATCAAGCTTCGATTTCATATCAGGGAATGTACTTACCATATTTTCTTGAGCTGATATAGAAACTGCGCTGATCATCAGAATACATACAGTTAGTTTCCTCATGATATTCTTTGTTTTATATACCAATTGCTTTTGTTGCACAGTCTGTAACTTTATTATTTATGCAATTTGTGATGATGTGCATATACTATTTCTCCATTTGTAATTTCAAGGGAAGGAGCCGGTCCTCCCAAATAGATCACCTTTATATCATCATGATAAGCGACACGGGTCATATCAGGAGGCGTTACATATATTCCCCATTTTATATATCCATGCTGTCCTCCAAGCCCGTCACCGGGATACGTCCGGTAGTTTGTTTTTTCATCCACCAAAGCATAGCTTCCCTGACCCGGCAGTTTCATATAGGTTTTCATATATCCGGTATTCGTATCCGTCCATTTTACATCAATCCTGAAATGAATCCATTGGTTTACATAAGTTCTTATATCCGGGATAATATCTGCTGGTGGAACATTGTTCTCTACGGCAAACCTCAACCGCATTGCATTTCGCTGTGTTCTGACCTGAAGGGGAACTCCTGCCCCACCGGAAACCTTTAACTGAAAAATATTAGTTTCATTAGTAGGATCTCCGGCTTTCCAGGGGATCCAGTCTTTCAAAAGGACACTGAATTCGTAGCGGCGTTCATCACCCGGTAAAAACCGAGCTGCTTTGAAACGGTCTGCATCACTCTCGCTTCTCCAGTTCTCATTGGAATAGTATCCCTGATCTCCGTAAACTACTTTATGGGCAACAGCATAATTTCCCATAGCTCCGGGTTGTACCATATAAACCGCATCTGAAGCAGTCGCATTGGTAGGATTTACTCCTGTGATACCGGAGTTGAGTGTTCCATTTTCATAATTAATATTCAGCATCACATCTCCCGAAGATTGTGCATAAACATTGGCAGACAAGACTGTTAAAAAAACCAGTCGTGTACATTTGCTTCTTATCGGGAAAAATCGGGATTGAATTATTGGTTTGAACATTATTATTGGTTTAATATATAGAGTAAAGAGGTGTTTTAATCATTGGATTATTTCTATCAAATTTAATCTAATTTATGTTTAACTGGAAGTTTTTTATTTTAGGGCATCAACAAAAACCATCATCCCCCACACCTTTAAAATATTTAATTCCAAAAATTACAACTTAATAATTTCACGTCAATTCTGATTCATTTTTTACTGATACTGAGTCGTAGTTTTACTACAATTTTAAAAATTTATCTTCATTTATGTGAAGTGTAAAATATATTCTGATTCTCCGCAAACACACCTAATATTTTTAGTATATTAGCGCTCAAAAAGCAGGGATTATGAACATATTCAGTTTTACGGCTCATTTCGGTTCGGAGGAAG
>LAZY01000036.1 GCA_001013295.1 Chryseobacterium indologenes
GCCTTAATATGGAAACTCCAGATAAAGTGCATAAAAAATCCGAAGAAATAAAATATCTCTCCGGATTAAATATTGTTTAATTTATGTCAACCTATTTTAGGACGACTCAAATATATAACGATGGAATTCAAAATCCTTTCAAATATAAGTACAGAAGATATTTTATCTGTATTCAACCTTTCTTTTTCAGACTATATCGTTCCTTTTCATTTATCAATAGAGCAGCTGACAACAAAAATTGCAGCGGAGAAAATAAACCCGGATATATCGGTAGGCGCATTTGAAGATGGTAGGTTGGTTGGATTTATTCTTCAGGCTGAAAAAACAGGAAGTGGAGAAAAAATTATTTACAACGGCGGTACCGGAGTTGTGCCGGAGAGCAGGGGCAAAGGGCTGGTAAGGAAGATGTATGATTTTATTATTCCCATTTTAAAAGAAAGAAATGCAGATACGCTCCTTCTTGAAGTTATTGAAGGAAATGATACTGCAATCAGGGCTTATGAAAATTTAGGATTTAATAAGGTACGGAGATTGCTTTGCTTTAACGGAAATATCGGTGTCGAAAAAGAGAACGCTGAGGTATCTGTTCAGGAGCTGAAAGATTTTCAATGGGGAAAATTATCGGCTTTCTGGGATATTGAACCTTCATGGCAGGGATCTGTTTTTGTACTGAATCCTATGCCTGAAAATTATATCACTTTAGGAGCTTATGTCGGGGAAAAACTTGTTGGATATATCATCTATGGCCCTGCTGCAAAAAAAGTATATCAGATTGCAGTAGATAAAGATCATAGAAAACAAGGGGTCGGGACAAAGCTTTTCAATGCAATCAGAGAAAGAAATAATGGGGACATTATTTCCCTGAATAATGTAGAAGATACTGCCGAAGGTACCCGTCTATTTTTGACCCAGACCATCGGGCTTAAAAATCCGGTCTCTCAATTTGAAATGAAGCGGAGCATTTGATCCAATATGCTCTTAAAAATAAAATGAGCCGTTTTAATATACTTTTAACCTCTTAAACTTTTCAGGCAGCAGCAGAGGATGTACCTTTGTCAAAATTTAAATAATGAAGCGAGGAATACATCTTTTGCTGCTGCTTATTTCCTTTTCGGGTTTTGCACAGCAGGCAAACATTGATACAGCTCAGGTTGTGATACCCGGCCGTCAGAACAGTACAGAAGCTCAGTCGAAGCCTTATGTGATTATGATTTCCACAGACGGATTCCGTTATGATTACGCCAAAAAATATAACGCAGAAAATCTTCTGAAGCTTTCCGATAATGGAGTACAGGCAAAAGCAATGATTCCCAGCTATCCGAGTATCACTTTTCCTAACCACTGGAGCCTGATCACAGGCCTTTATCCTTCTCATCACGGATTGATCGATAATTTTTTCTACGATTATAAGCGTAAAGAATCCTATGCGCTGAGCAATAAGAAAAATGCTGAAGACGGAAGCTGGTACGGAGGAACTCCGCTTTGGGGATTGGCTGAAAAACAAGGCGTGGTAACAGCATCACTGATGTGGGTAGGCTCTGCCAGCGACGCAGGAGGAATAAGACCTTCTTACTACTATCCTTACCACGAGAAATTTACCCCTTCAGAAAAAGTGGAAAAAGTGGTCAACTGGCTGAAGTTACCGGAAGACAAAAGACCTCATTTTATTTCATTATATTTTCCGGAAGTGGATGGAAGCGGGCATCACTATGGTCCGGATACCAAAGAAACAGAAGCTGCTGTTCATCTGATCGACCAGGCTGTTGGTGATTTGGTACAAAAAGTAAATGCATTAGGATTAAAAAATGTCAACTTTATATTTGTTTCAGACCATGGAATGATCAAGGTAGATGGAGGTGCTCCATTGGAAATTCCGGAGCTTCTTCTGGATAAGAACCGTTTTGATTTTTATAATTCCCAGACGTTATTGAGAGTATATGTAAAAAATCCTGATGAGGTAAAAACGGTTTATAAAGAACTGAAAGCTAAAAAAACAGCTGATTATGAAGTTTATTTAGATAAAAAACTTCCCAGATACCTTCATTTTGCAACAAAAGATGACCGCTACAACAGGATAGGACAGATTCTCCTGATCCCGAAAGCCCCGAAAATATTCTTAGAAAAAGGAAAGAAATCTTCAGTAGGAAAACACGGTTATAATCCTTGTATTGTTCCGGAAATGAAGGCTACATTCTATGCATGGGGCCCTGAATTTAAAAATAATAAGGTCATCGATGAATTTACCAACGTTAATGTTTATCCTTTAGTGGCTGAAGTGTTAGGATTAAAGATCGATCAGCCGATTGACGGAAAACTAAAAGTATTGTATGGTATTTTGCAGGAGAAGAAATAAAGATAAATTGAGAACATCTGTTCATCATTAAACTAACTTACCCATATAAAATCGCAGTGTAGCATGAATTGTTACATTGCGATTTTGCTTTGTATAGACCTGTTATCAATAAAAAGCAGTATTTTTAATAAAAAATTAAACATGAAGTATAGGTTACTATTCGTATTTTTATTGCTGTTGAGCGGCCAGGTATTTTCTCAGAATCAGGATGCTGTTCCGGCACATGATCATTTTACAGTGGAGTCGAAAGAAGTGGGTGAGACCAGAACAATTAATGTATGGAAACCTTCAGGCTATGATAAAAATTCTGCAAAATTTCCGGTTTTATATATGGCAGACGGTGGAGTTCAGGAAGATTTTCCTCATGTTGCCAATACCCTGGCAAAGCTTATCAAATCAAAAAAAATACCTCCTATGATCCTTGTTGGGATTGAAAATACCCAGCGCAGAAGAGATCTTACAGGGCCTACAGAAAATGAAGAGGACAAAAAAATTGCTCCCGTTATAGGAGGTTCTGAAAAATTCAGAGCATTTATCAACAATGAACTTTTTGCCGAAATCAACAAAAGATACAGAACCGGAAATGAAAAAGGAATCATAGGAGAATCCCTAGCCGGACTTTTTGTGATCGAAACTTTTTTACACCATTCCGATATGTTTGATTTCTATATTGCTATGGATCCTTCTTTATGGTGGAACAATGAATCCGAAGTGAAAATGGCAAAAGAAAGTCTTGCTAATATTACCAACAGTCCTAAAAGACGATGGTTTACTTCATCTGGAGAAAAAGGGATCTTTGAACCTGTGAATCGATTATCAGAGGTATTTAAATCAGCGGATATGAAGAATGTAAAATGGAAATACGAAAATGCACCGAAAGAAACTCACGCTACCATTTTCAAAGCCAGCAAAGACAAAGCTTTGATCTGGACTTTTACCACTAAATAATCGGACAGATTTTTGTTATTAAAATAATAAGTTTCGGCGCACCTTTGGTGCGCCGAAACTCGTTTATCCATATTCTTCTCATTTAAAATTTAGAAGAAAATTCTTTAGCAAAATCTTCCAGCTTAGTGTTACCCGTAACCGGAGAACCATGCTCAATAAAATCTTTCTGTACCGTACCTGTTCTCATTCCCTTTCCCATTTCAACATACAATTCTGCCATATCCTGGGGAAGACCTGCCTGAAGCATTCCGTTCAATGCATCGTTATCAGAGAACTCTACCCAGGGAAGTTCCGGTTTCTGCACAGATGCTCCTAAAACGCTTGCAAAGTCAGAGGCTTTTCGGTTGTCGCTTACAATATATCGGATATTTTTACCTGCCTGATCTTTTACCAGCTCTTCGGCGGCCGCTTTTGCAATATCATGGGGATGTACCACAGGAATTTCTATATTTTCCGGATAATTTCCTCCAATGATTCCTGCATTTTGAATTAAAGGAATATCATTGAAAAAGTTGGTATAGAAATATCCTGCTCTTAAAAAGGTGAAAGAAGTATTTTCTACATTCTGATATAGATTTTCAATATGGTGAAGTCCTTTTATCGGACCGTTTTCCACGGGAGATGCAGCGCCTACACTGCTGAGCATTACTGCTCTTTTCACATGAGCATTTTTGAGAGCTTCAGCATAGTTTTTTCCGGCGTTGGTGGTATTTTCCACAATATGGGTTGCGCTGATGGCTGGGGGAGTCATTACAAAAACAGCATCTGCTCCCTGAAATGTTTCAGTTAAAAAATCTACATCCATAATAGATCCTATAGCCGGGGTTGCGCCCAAAGATTCAATATCCTGTTTTCTGTTTTCTTTACTGCTTATTACAGTAATATCGTGTCCTTCTGCAACCAGTTGTTGCGTTAGAGGTTTTGCTACGTTTCCTAATGATCCGGTGATTACAATTTTCATAAGTAAATTTTTTTATGGTTTTTAATGGTCATATGCAATAGCTGAATATGAATTGATTTTTAGTCAATGGATTAATTATCAGTGGTTTTTATAAGAAAAATGTTTTTTATTTCCGAGAACAAAGTTATATTTGTACTTACTTTTATACAAGTACTTACCCTAAAGTATGTATCAATGACAGCAATCAAAGAAAGTTCAACCATTCAGGAAAATAAAAAAATAGTGCAGGACTGCCCTGTAATGTATGTGATGGAAAGGATCGGGGGATTCTGGAAACCTATTATCCTGTTCAATCTTTCCACAGGAGAAAAAAGATACAGCGAATTGAAAAAAGCGATTCCTGCCGTTACAGAGAAAATGTTGATTCAGCATCTCAAACAATTGGAAGCAGACGGATTGATTATCAGAACTGCAAAACCTGTAGTTCCGCCTCATGTTACCTATAAACTGAGTAAGGCTGGAAATGAACTGTCTCCGGTCATTGATGCTATGGCAGAATGGGCCTTTCAGGATATGGAAAGAAATGTGCAGACACAGAAATAAAATATCTGACTATTCTTAAAGCAGGGTTTTCAATGATGACACTGTTACCTAAAAAATCGTCGAAACACCTACTAAAGATCTTTGATATTCTTTCGGATTAAAGATATATACAATGCAAGTAAAAGTTTTTGAGTCCCTGCTTTTTCCATCGAACATTTCAGATCAATTTAACTTCCGTTTTGTATTTCCATCTATATCAGCAAACCAATATCTATGAAAAACTGCAAATTATTTCTTTTCCTGACCATTCTTTCATTTCCGGGATTTGCCTTGGCTCAAAAATCAGATGAAATTAAAGTACACATGATACAAAAAGGTAAAAAAACAGCGTTAAGACAAGAAAATATCCCTCATTTTATTCAGTTCGGGATCATGTCAAAAAACCATGATGATTTCAAGAAAAAATACCACACAGGTATTACCTATCAAAACTGTGTGATCAGTTCAGCAATATCAAAGCAAGCTAAAGAAAATAATCTTGCCATTGCCAAAGTTCTGACTGAAAAATACGGTGATGCCTGGAAAAAAGATCTTGGTATGATTCCTTATGGATTATGATTTTTCCTCTTCTTCCATTTCCACTTCGTGACGCAGCTGAGCTTTGTACAGAGTAGCATAGTAGCCGTTCTTATCTAAAAGCTCCAGGTGTTTCCCTTCTTCTACAATTTTACCATGTTCCATCACAATGATCTTATCTGCCTTTTCGATGGTAGACAGTCTGTGTGCGATAATGATGGATGTTCTGTTTTTGGTAATTTTTTCTGTGGCTCTCTGAATCAGTTTCTCACTTTCGTGATCGATAGAAGAAGTAGCCTCATCCAGAATTAGAATTTTAGGATCAGATAGATATGCTCTTAAGAAAGACAATAGCTGTCTCTGTCCTAAAGAAATTGAAGAACCTCTTTCGCTCACAACATAATCGTAACCTCCGGGAAGCTGCTCAATAAACTGATCGACCTCAATTTCTCTGGCCCCCGCTTTAATCTGCTCCAGAGTAATGCTTTCATCACCAAAGGAAAGATTCTCAAAGATACTTCCATGGAAAAGGAAAACATCCTGTAATACGACTCCTATATGACTTCTCAGATTATACAGTTCATAATCTTTCAAATCCACATCATCAATCAGGATATTTCCGGAATTAATATCGTAAAGTCTGGTGATCAGACTGATAATCGTAGATTTCCCGGCACCTGTCGCTCCTACAATAGCTACAGTTTCTCCCGGATTTACTTTGAAATCAATTCCTTTCAGTACTTCCTGCTTTTCGTCATAGGCAAAATGTACTTTCTGAAATTCGATTTTTCCGGCAAAATGATCTTTTTTCACCGTTCCGGTATTCGGCATTGAATTTTCTTCATCCATCAGTCCCAATACTCTTTCTGCCCCTACAATTCCTCTCTGAATATTGTTGAAACGGTCAGCAATCTGTCTCAGCGGACGGATCAGCATGGAAATATATTGGATGAAAGCGATCACCACCCCGGCACTGATCGTAATATACCCGCCATAGAACAGAATAAACCCGATAAACAATGAAGAAATAAGTTCTACTACCGGAAAGAACAATGAGAATATAAATACAGTTCTCAGCAATGCTCCTTTCAGCGTAATGTTAATATCATCAAATTTTTTAAACTCAGATTCCTGTCTGTTGAATACCTGGATAATAGACATTCCTGCCAATCTTTCCTGTACAAAAGAGTTTTGAGTAGACGTCCAGTTTCTTTCATCGCCGAAAGCTTTTTTAAGCCTTTTCTGGAAAAATCTTGTAATGACTACCATTAAAGGAAGGATAGCTAATGTAATATAACTCAGATGTACATTAGTGCTGAACATCATGATCAGTACAAATACAATTCTCAAAATATCCCCGAAAACCATCAGGAATCCGTCTGTATAAACGGTTGCTATGGTTTCAACATCCCCTACTGCACGGGTAACCAACTGCCCGATGGGAGTTTTATCAAAAAATGAAGTTTTAAAATAAATCAGCTTGGCATACAATCTTTCTCTGATGTCACGGATAACATTCTGTGAAATAAAATTGGAAAAATAAACCAGGAAAAAGTTTAAAATGGTTTCTGCAAATACCAATCCTACCAGAATATAGATATGCTTCATCATCAAAGCCTTATCCTGAAGCTTTGTAATATCATTATCCACTACTTCCATGGTAAGATATGGCCTATAAGTAGAAACGATGGAAAGTATAACGGAGATGATTAAGGTAAGGATGAACCAGGATCGAAATTTCATTCCGATAAAGAACAGCCTCTTTACAATCCCCCAGGTATCTTGTTTTTTCATTGTACGAATCGAAGAAAGAATTAAAATAAAATTCTATGCAAAAATAAGACTTTATAAATTGCCAGCCTTTACAACTTCCACAAATCGTCATAGAAAATTTCAGATACCTATGATTTACAATATGAATATATTAGGCATTTTTTTTGAAGCCCATCCGAAACATAAGCCACCAGTTTCTTTCTCCACAGATCATTTCAGCCATGGATGTTTTTATATAGAATTGAAGATTTTTAATTTTTATCAATAAAAGTTTTTCCGATCTCACTGATCTCAATTGATGGCTTTTGTAGATTTTCTTTCTTAAACTTCCTCTCAAGAAACTGGTAAGTTCCCCAGACTGCAACGATGGAAATCAGCCAGCTGACCATATTAGCTGCAGAAAATCCTGTATAGTTCATATCATCAAGAGCTTCAGGATTGGTTGCTCCCAGATACGTTCCGTAGCCAAGGCCTAAAATAATCTGAGTCCCGAGATAAATCCCTATTGCCAAAAGACCATAATGCCATTTTGTTTTTCCGAACCTTTCTGCCAACTGGGCATAATACCGGTAAGCACCGATAAGAATAAAAATTGATAACATGGTTATATTTGTTTTTAGTTTTTTAAAATTCGTAGCCTACATCTACCAGATACAATCCGTGGGCAGGTGCTGAGGTTCCTGCAGCATTACGGTTTTTATCTTCAATCACTTTACGCAGATCTTCAGGTTTCAGTTTCCCCGTTCCGATCTCTACCATTGTCCCTACAATAGCCCGCACCATATTTCTAAGAAAACGATTAGCAGAAACGGTAAACTTCAGTTCAGATCCGTTCTGTTCCCATTCTGCTTTATACATTTTGCAGATATTGGTCTTATTGTCGGTCTTCAGTTTTGCAAAACTTGTAAAGTCCTCATATTCAAACAATATCTTACAGGCTTCATTCATTTTATCAATATCCAGAGGTCTTTTCCAATGCTGCCATGCTGATTCCTGAGTGAAGGGATTTTTTTCCAAAGAAATATAATATTCGTACATTCTGTAAGTGGCATCAAAGCGGGCATGAAAATCATCCTTTACCGGAAATATTCTTTTGATAGAAATATCTGGTGGCAGAAAGCTGTTCAGCCTTCGTGGAAGCTCATCA
Organism: Chryseobacterium indologenes; assembly: GCA_001013295.1. Taxonomy (GTDB): domain Bacteria; phylum Bacteroidota; class Bacteroidia; order Flavobacteriales; family Weeksellaceae; genus Chryseobacterium; species Chryseobacterium indologenes_B. The sequence continues at coordinate 8,242 of LAZY01000036.1, forward strand.
TTCAGCTCCTGCTCCGTATCGAAATGGGCAAATATTTTTTTAGCATGCACTCCGGTATCCGTTCTTCCGGCACCGGTTGTTTTAATTTCTTCTCTTAAAATGGTGGAAAGTGCTTTTTCCAGTTCTTCCTGTACAGAAATAGCATCCGGCTGTATCTGGTAGCCGAAGTAATTCTTTCCGTTGTAAGAAAATTCTATAAAGTATCTCAATGTATTGTAATAACTCCACAAAAATACTTTAATTTAACGAAATATTTATTGAAAAGTCTTTGAGAATATTATACCAAATGCTTATGAAAATTCCTATTTTTGCAATCGTATGAAAAGATGGTACCTTTATCCTTTTTCCCTCGGTTATCATTTGGTAACGGGTATCCGGAACACCATGTATGATCTGGGAATTTTTAAGTCAACAAAATTCAAGACACCGATAATCAATGTCGGGAATCTCTCTGTGGGCGGAAGCGGAAAGTCCCCTATGGTGATGTATCTTGCCCAGTTTTTATCCAAACATTACAGAACCGGTGTGCTTTCACGAGGTTACGGAAGGCTCACCAAAGGCTATGAAGTCACCAATTATGATAGCAACTACAAGATCGTGGGTGATGAAGCGATGCAGCTTTTTGAGCGTTTCAAAAACCGCTTTGTAATTGCCGTTTCAGAAGAACGTGTTCCCGGGGCCAAAAAAGTGATTGAAGATATGGATCTTGGAGTACTGGTATTGGATGATGCCATGCAGCACAGAGCGATCAAAGCAGGATTCAATATTCTGATGACTGATTTTAATGATCCGTTTTTCAAAGATTACCTTCTTCCTGCCGGAGACCTCAGAGAATCGAGATCCGGTTACAAAAGAGCAGACATCATTATGGTCAGCAAATGTCCAGATGAACTGACGGAGGAAACCAAAAGATACTATATTTCAAGGATCAGACCTTCTCATACCCAAAAAGTATTCTTTTCATCCATCGGCTATGATGAAAATGTATACGGAAAAGATAAAATACTTCCGGATAACAATCTGAACTACTATGATATTTTATTGATCACGGGAATTGCCAATCCTAAACCGCTTCTGGAGCATCTGGCAAAATTCTCAAAAAGAGTGAAACATTTAAAATTCAGGGATCATCATAATTTCACGGATGATGATATAAAAAAAATCCTTGCAGAGTATAAAAAATTAGGAGAATATAAGCTGATATTAACCACAGAGAAAGATTACGTTCGTCTGAAAACTTTTGACTATCTTAGAGAAATTGTTTACTACTGGCCTATCAATGTACTTATTGATAAGAAAGAAGAATTCAATCAAATCATCTTAGATTATGTTAGAAAAAATTAAAGAGACCGCTGATTTTATCAAAAATATTATTCAGGAAACTCCTGATTTTGCGGTTGTTTTAGGATCCGGACTGGGAAAGTTACAGAATGAAGTAGATCAGATCCATGTTTTAGAGTACAAAGATATTCCCAATTTTCCTCAGACTACTGTTGCAGGACATACCGGAAAGCTCATTTACGGAATGCTGGAAGGTAAAAAAGTACTGATGATGAGCGGCCGCTTTCATTACTACGAAGGCCATTCTATGGAAACTGTAACTTTCCCCGTGAGAGTTTTTCATTTATTAGGTATTAAAAATCTTATCCTTTCCAATGCCTGTGGCGGGGTAAATCCGGACTACAGCGTTGCAGACATCGTTATACTAAAAGATCATATCAATATGATGCCTGAACATCCGCTTCGTGGTAGAAATATTGAGGAGCTCGGACCACGCTTTGTGGATATGAGTGAGCCTTACAACAAAAAAATGATTGCCGTAGCTGAACAGGCTGCTGCTGAACATAACATTAAAATTCATAAGGGTGTTTACGTTGCATTACAAGGTCCTACCTTTGAAACTCCGGCTGAATATGGCATGATAAAAGCTATTGGTGGAGATATGGTAGGGATGAGCACCGTTCCTGAAGTAATTGTGGCCAGACATATGGGAATGGACGTATTCTGTATGTCTGTGATTACAGATCTTGGTGGACCGGATATTGCATTTGCCGTTTCCCACGAAGAAGTTCTGAATGCAGCGAATAAAGCTATGCCGAATGTAATTACTGTCGTAAAAGGACTGATCAAGAATTATGAATAGGAACTTTTGGTTCACAAAAAGATATTTTTAAATATTTAAGTAGCCAAAAATCTTTTTAAATAAACTTTTTTATTGCCACGAATACACGAATTCTTTTTTCTATTAGTGTATTCGTGGCAATAATATTTTCTCGCAGATTACCCAGATTTCGGATTAGGAGCAAAAGTTGGGAAATACAAGATTCATAGAAATTGTCAATAATATAAATTTTTCCCAATTCGTCAAAAATCAATCTCAGATTGCAATCCATTGCTTAGTTTTGTGTAAATGAAATTGTACGAAATGAAAAAGTTGTTATTAATTTTTATGATAGGGATATTTGGAGCAAGCTACGCCCAGAAGGCACCTACTGTGCTGAAAAAAGGTTTTTCCAAAGAAGCCTTACAGCAGAAACTCGAAGATGAAGACGGAAAAACTATAACGATCCAGCAGATTCTTGACCAGCATAAAGGAAAAGTTTTAGTGATTGATTTCTGGGCCGGATGGTGCAGAGACTGTCTTCAGGCCCTTCCAAAAGCCGAGCAGCTGGAAAAAAACAATCCAAATATAGACTTTGTTTTCCTTTCGCTGGAAAGATCAAAAGAAGGTTTTGATAAAAGTCTTGAAAGATTCAACATGAAAGATAAAGACAATTATTGGTTTGCTTCAGGCTGGAAAAATGATTTCAACAATTATGTTGATCTGAACTGGATTCCAAGATATATGGTTATCGATCAGAAATCTTCTATTGCGAAATATTATGCAATTTCTCCGGAAGACCCTGAGATTCAGCAGACGATTGATAGTCTTTTAAAATAATTTTTTTATTACCAACATATCAGCACTTAAGTTTTAAGCATTCCTTCAAAACTTAAGTGTTTATTATTTATTAGATCAACACCATGACCACAAGAGAAGCTACAGAACAGGATTTAGAAACGCTTTTAGAATTTGAACAGGGAATCGTTTCGGCAGAAAGGCCATTCAACGTTACCCTTATTGATGGGGAGATTCATTATTATGACCTGAGCCACTTTATACAATCTCCAGATGCCACCCTAATTATTGCTGAAGAGAACAATGAAATCATAGGATCCGGGTATGTCCTGATCAAAAAAGCTGAGAAATATTATTATACGTTTGAAAAATATGCTTATCTGGGTTTTATGTATGTGAAACCTGAGTACAGAGGAAAAGGAGTCAATAAAGTAATTACCGACGAACTGATCAGGTGGGCAAAATCCAAAGGTATATCAGAAGTAAGGCTCGATGTTTATGCCGAAAATGAATCTGCTATAAAAGCATATGAAAAGGCAGGATTTGAACCACATCTTCTTACGATGAGACTGAAGCAGTAAAGATGGAAGAATGGGAGATAGAAGTCATTGATATACTAAGAATAATCTGTGATGTTTTTAATTGATTTTCAATAAATAGGTCATCAATTTCCATATCGTCCTCTTTAACTTCCAGCCTCCAGCTTCAAACTTCCATCATATAAAAAACTTACCGTCAATACAGGAATCCATATCTTTGTCATATGGATTTTTCTTTGCCGCTTCGTAAAATTATTCACGTAGATATGGATGCATTCTATGCTTCCGTGGAGCAGCATGATAATCCTGCGCTTAAAGGCAAACCTATTGCGGTAGGCGGTCAGCATCGGGGGGTGGTGGCAGCAGCCAGCTATGAAGCTAGAAAATATGGGGTACGTTCTGCAATGCCCAGTAAAACAGCCAAAGAAAAATGCCCTCACCTTATATTTGTTCCGCCCCGTTTTGCCCGGTATAAAGAAATTTCAAAAAAAATCCGTGAAATTTTTCATGAATACACCGACCTCGTAGAACCTTTATCTCTGGATGAAGCTTATCTGGATGTAACTGAAAACAAAAAAGGAATGGATTCTGCCAACCTGATCGCCAGGGAGATTCGTCAGAAAATATTTGAAGAAACAGGATTAACCGCTTCTGCAGGGATTTCTGTAAATAAGTTTCTGGCCAAAGTAGCTTCAGACATCAATAAACCTAACGGACAGAAAACCATTCATCCAGATAAAGTGGAAGGTTTTCTGGAAGAGCTTCCTGTTGAAAAATTTTATGGTGTCGGAAAGGTTACGGCTAACAAAATGTTTAGTTTAGGAATTTATAAAGGAAAAGATTTAAAGAAAAGATCCCTGGAAGACCTGGTACGACTTTTTGGAAAATCCGGCAAACATTATTACAATGTGGTACGGGGTATTCATACTTCCGAAGTAAAACCTCATCGCATCCAGAAAAGTGTAGCGGTAGAAAGGACCTTTTTTGAAGATCTTTCTGATGAGCAGCAGATTAATGAAAAACTGGACAGTCTCAGCCAGGAACTTTATCAACGGTTGCAGAAAAATAATATTCTGGGAAGAACTTTAACCTTAAAAATTAAGTATAAGGATTTTTCACTTTTCACAAGAAGCATCACAAGGGAAAACTATTTCACCTCGCCGGAACAGTATTTCAATACCGGAAAACAACTTTGGGAACTGCGTCCTTACGACAAAGCAGTACGTTTGCTAGGCTTGTCTTTATCACACCTGAATACGGAAGAAAAAAAGCAGGTTTCCGTTCAACTAAAAATCCCGTTTGAGGAATTCGAAAATTAACAGTTCTATTTTTTTTTGCTAACTTGTATCAACCAAATCAGCAAATTATGAACCCAACAATGATTCAATTTTTTCACTGGTATTCTGAAGGAGACGGAAAATTGTGGAAAGAAGCCGAAAAACAGGCCAGATATTTAGCAAAGCTGGGAATTACCTCGGTGTGGTTTCCTCCCGCTTACAAAGGAACTAACGGCGGCTACTCTATCGGCTATGATGCCTATGACCTGTATGACCTTGGAGAGTTTGATCAAAAAGGAACGGTTCCTACAAAATATGGCACTAAAAACGATTATCTGAAAGCCATCAAAGCCTTTAAAAAACAGAATATCGAAGTGATCGTGGATATTGTTCTGGGACATAAAGCAGGCGGTGACGAACTGGAAAAATTCAGAGCTGTAAAAGTGGATGAAGACAACAGAGAAAAAATCATTTCTGATGTCATTGAAATAGAATCCTATACTAAATTTACGTTTCCCGGAAGAGGAAAAAAATATTCTGATTTTGAATGGAATTTCACCTGCTTCAGCGGGGTAGACTATGCAGAAGGTATGGATTCCCATATTTACAAAATACAGTCCGAATATGGGGATGACTGGGAAGAAATGATTGACGATGAAAAAGGCAACTACGACTATCTGATGTATAATGACATCGAACACCGCAATCCTTTTGTACGGGAAGAGCTCAATACATGGGCGAAATGGTATTTTGACCAGACCGATTTTAATGGGGTAAGGCTGGATGCCTTAAAGCATATTTCATTTGATTTTTATAAAGAGTGGCTTATGCTGCTTCGTTCCAATACCGGAAAAAATATTTTCGCCGTGGGTGAATACTGGGCTCCGGGATACCTTCACCTTCTTCAGAAATATATTGAAGTGACGGAAGGCTGTATGAGTCTTTTCGACAGTTCTCTTCAGAATAATTTCCATAATGCATCTAAAGAAGGAAGTTCTTATGACCTTCGGAAGATTTTTGATGAAACTCTTACCCAGGCAGATCCCATGCATTCTGTAAGCTTGGTGGCCAATCATGACACCCAACCTTTACAGGATCTAGAAGCTCCCGTTGAACCCTGGTTCAAACCTATTGCCTATGCTCTGATTTTATTGAGAAAAGACGGGTATCCATGTGTTTTTTATCCTGATTTGTATGGGGCTCATTATGTAGATAAAGATCGGGAGGGCCACGATCAGGAAATATTCATGCCAAAAACAGATGGCATTGAAGAACTTCTTAAAGCGAGAAAAGAGCATGCTTATGGAGAACAACGGGATTATTTTGAAGATGCCAATTGCCTGGCCTGGGTACGTGAAGGCGATGACCAGCATACAGGATGTGCTGTTGTTTTAAGTAATAAAGATGCATATAATAAACCTATGGAAATGGGCAAACGCTATGCTGGAAAAAAATATAAAGATCTGTTGAAGAGATTCAAGGAAAAAGTAACGATCGATGAAAACGGCTGGGGAAATTTTCCTGTTCCTGCAGGGAATGTGAGTGTTTGGATTTTAGAATAAAAAAGGCATACAGCAGAAAGATTTTTCTTTTGATGTATGCCCAAGACATTCTTTTAAATTCTATAATTTTATCTAACAATAAATGAATTTACAGCTTTTGAAGTCTCTTGCCCATTCACAGCAATCTCCTTCTTCTGTCATTGTGCAGCATACTTTATCAATAATGACTCCACCATCTACTTTTCTTAATTGTTTTCGATCCAGTTTTTTCATGTTCTGAAAAATTTTTGTTTTCATAAGGTTATATTTTAAAAATTTGTTTCATAAATATAGTAAAAAACATCACAGCAAGCTAAAAAATAACCAAAGAGTATGAAAATGAAAATTATGATCAACTTTCATTATTATCTACAATTTAATTTTTTCTATTGTTAAAATTTCAGGCTGCTCTGATTGATCAGAAATTTTTCCAGTTCTGGCAAACTCGGTCCATAATGCCCTGAGTTTTGTTCCCTGCTTATGAATACGTTCCCAGGGTATATCTTTAAGCATTTCCGAAGATCTCCATGCAGATTCATTGCCAAAAATTAAAGGAAGGTCAATACAATGAGGCGCTCCAATATGATTATCTTTTAATTTGGAATGTATTCTGAATAAATAGACATTACCCCCTCCTTTTGCTTGGTTTTCCGCAAATTGTCTGGCAGGTGATCCATAGATAAATTCTGTAGTTTTTTCAACTGTTTTATCCATAATTTTCAGTCCGAGACCTTTTCCGAAATATTTATTCAAAGCTTCGGAAGTTTTGAGATAAAAAGCAGTTTCGTCATTATTCAGACCAATTAACACATCATATTTTTTTGCATTTTGTCTCCATTTTTCAACAGATTCTTCTTCTTTACACAAAGGAGGGAATCCGTATTGAGTACCAAAAGGCATAGCAGCCTTCAAACCATATTTCATCACAGATGGAACGAACTTTCCATAATCCTCCATCATCTTATAAACATCAACCTCATCTTTGAGTTCTTCTGTTTTTTTCAAAAACTCAGCCGACATTCCTTGCCTTTTATAACGTAGCCCCAAAGGTGCACTTTGAATAATTACCCGTCGAAATAGCCCATCAACACCTTCTGATATCATCAAATGAGCAATTGCATCGCCACCAGAAGACTGACCAAGCAGCGTTACATTTTCCGGATCCCCACCAAAGTCTGCTATATTGGTTTTGATCCACTTCAATGCTTCAATCATATCCAACAGTCCTAAATTTGGAGGTCTTTTTTCATCACCACCTAAAAATCCAAAGAGCCCCAGGCGATAGGAAACCGTAACAACAATGATATTCTGCTCTTTTACCCATTCTGCAGGATCGGCAGTTGGAAGATCTCCACATCCTATTTCGTGGGAACCGCCATGAATCCAGACAATAACGGAAAGTTGTTCGTTATCATCAATGGGGTCCGGGCGGGTTATAGAAAGGTATTGAGTAGATTCTTCAGGTTCAAATTCTTCAACAGGTGTTGTCCCAATCATTTTCTCTACAAGCGGGCTGAGTTTCTGCGGACAAACCGGAGTTTTATTTCCTAGCCTGTCATCAAATACAAAATATTCAACCGGAATGGGTCTTTGAAACCTTTCAGAACGGGCATAACGAATACTTTTTGCTCTGATGACTCCATTTTCTCTGAATGCTGTAATTTTTCCAAATTTGGTATTGAGAACCACTGTTTCTATATGTTGTGAGCTCATTTTTTAAACTGTAAAAACTTTACATTAAAGATAATTCTGTTTTTTGAAAATAAAAAATTTATGCTGTTAATAAACACTAAAGACACTAATGAATACACTAATTTTCACAAATAAATTTTTGTTGATTGTGAAAGGCATTTTGATATTGGGAGTTTATGCTGCTAATAAACACTAATAGCACTAATGAATACACTAATTTTCACAAGTAAATTCGTGGGATTTGTGAAAAACATTTGTTGTATTTGTGTTTTAACTCAATTCAAGGATTTGTATTCACTTGGAGAAACTCCCACTTTGGTTTTGAATAATCTGGTGAAATGCTGAGGGTATTTGAATCCCAGATCGTAAGAAATTTCGCTGATCGATTTTCCCTGGTCCAGAATCTGTTCTTTAGCCACATCAATCAGTTTATTGTGAATCAGTTCCTGAGGAGAAATACCCAGCTCTTTTTTGATTAGATCTCCAAAGTAGTTGGCAGACAGATTCAGCTTTTCCGCAAAATAGTTCACCATAGGGAAACCGATATTTTTAGGGTTTTCAGATTTTAAATAATCATCTACAAGGTTTTCAAATTTACCAATGACCCCTTGGTTGACATGATCTCTTGTAATAAACTGTCGGTCATAAAACCGCATGCAGTAATTTAAAAACAATTCAATATTATTGACCACTAAGGATTTGCTGTGTTTGTCAATCGGTTGCTCAAGTTCCAGTCTGATATTTTTGAAGCATTCCAATATAATTTCTCTTTCTTTTTCGGAAAGATGCAATGCTTCATGCACATCATAGGAAAAGAAAGAATAATCTTTGATATGTTTCCCCAGATTGGTTCCTTTAATTAAATCAGGATGAAACAGTAAAGCATATCCACCGGGCTGAATGGGTACTCCGTCATTTTTCACTCCGCTGATCTGTCCTGGAGCAATGAAAACCAGTGTTCCTTCCTGGTAATCGTAGCTGTGTTTACCGTAATACATATCACCGCACACCACATCTTTCAGGAAAACAGTATAAAAGGCATAGGTTCTTCTGTAACTGCAAATGGGAGCGGATTTCGAAAAATCTACCACACTTACCAACGGGTGCAGCGTTTCATGATTGGTCATTTTATTGTAATCTGAAATACTGCTGATTCTTTCAACTTCCTGATTTTCCATTGAATTGATTTTAATTCTTATTCAAAATTACTACTTTCCCGGGTAACGGATCCGGTGTCTGTAAAATTGGTAAGTAATTCGGTAATCTGTATAAGTTCGGTTTAGGTGAAAGTTTCGACTTTTGTACCGTTATGGAAAATTTTAATTCAACCATTTTTCCAAAAGGAGAAAAAGCACCTTCCGAGTATTTCTCCGGAGGAACAGCTTGGGTACATCTTTTGAAACCTAATGACAATGAACTGAACTGCCAGATCGGGAATGTTATTTTTGAACCGGGATGCAGAAATAACTGGCACTCTCATGGTGGCGGACAGATTTTAATCGTAACTTCAGGATCAGGATTTTATCAGGAAAAAGGTAAACCTGCACAGGCTTTGCACCCAGGAGATGTTGTCAATATTCTTCCGAATGTGATCCACTGGCATGGTGCTGCCCCGGACAGTGGGCTGGCTCATATAGCCATCAACATCAATACCCAGAACGGAGTTGTGGAATGGCTGGACCCTGTAACGGATGATGAATATCATAATTTATAAACCAAACTTATTAACTTAAATTAAATAAACCAATGAGTACATTTACAGTAAAAGCTTACGGAGCAGAATCCAAAACAGCTGATCTGAAAGAAATGAATATTGAGAGAAGAGAAGTCACCGCTAAAGATGTAGAAATTGAAATTCTATACTGCGGTGTATGCCACTCTGATCTTCACACGGCAAGAAATGACTGGGGCGGAAGCCTATACCCAGCTGTTCCCGGACATGAGATTATAGGAAGAATCACAAAAGTAGGAAACGAGGTTTCTAAATTTAAAGTGGGTGACCTTGCAGGAGTAGGCTGTATCGTAGATTCATGTGGACATTGTGAAAGCTGCCAGCATGATCTTGAGCAATACTGCCTGAATGGATTTACCGGAACTTATAACGGTCATGATAAACATTCGGGAGGTCATACTTTCGGGGGATATTCTCAGAAAGTAGTGGTAGACTCTCACCATGTTTTAAAAGTTCCTGAAAATCTTGACCCTGCTGCCGTAGCGCCGATTTTGTGTGCAGGTATTACAACATGGTCTCCTCTGAGACATTGGAATGTAGGTCCCGGATCAAAAGTAGCGGTTGTAGGATTGGGTGGACTAGGACATATGGCGATCAAACTGGCAAAAGGATTGGGCGCTGAAGTTACTTTATTTTCCAGAACTCCTGGGAAAACGGAAGATGCGAAACAGCTAGGTGCTGATCATGTCATCATTTCTACGGATGAAGAGCAGATGAACTCTGTGAAAGGAAAGTTTGATGTGATCATTGATACGGTTCCTTATGTACATGACGTAAATCCTTATGTCGCGACTTTAAATATCAACGGAACTCATGTTCTTGTCGGTTATCTGGGGGGGCTTGAACCGATCTTAAATACGGTTCCTTTAATTCTTGGAAGAAAGTCTGTAGCAGGTTCTGTGATCGGAGGAATTGCAGAAACTCAGGAATTGTTGGATTTCTGTGGAAAACACAATATTGTTTCTGATATTGAGCTGATCAAGATGCAGGATATTAATCACGCCTATGAAAGAATGCTAAAAAGTGATGTAAAATATCGTTTTGTGATTGATATGAAATCGTTGTAATCCACTTTTTTACTTTAAAAACACACGGCAGCCTCACCGAGGCTGCCGTGTGTTTTTTTGCCACGAATGCCTTTAGACATATAGTTTATATAAAACAAAGGGGTCTTTAGTGCTTTCCAACAGCAAAATATATACACTTTCTAACGCTTCTTAAAGCTGCAGAAAACAAAATTCTGAGTAGTCCCAAAAGGAGTAGTATGATCCTCAGTAATGCATTTTATTCTTTCAAAACCGGATTCAAATTTTTCAGATAAAGATTTATCATCATATTGCTGAATATCCAGGCCACTGCATTTCGTAGGTCCGTTTTTAGAAAAAGTTCCAAGAATCATGAAACCAGTTATATATTTCTCTGTAATATCAATATATTTTGAAACCTGTTCCGGAGTGGTCAGAAAATGAAAAGCGGCTCTGTCATGCCAGATGTCATAAGTTTCTGTAGGTTCAAATTCTGTAATGTCAGTGGCGATCCATTGTACTTTAGAAGCAGCATCTCCCAGTCTTTCCTTTGCTTTTTCCAGGGCTTTGGCGGAAATATCAAGTACTGTAATGTTTTCGTAACCTTCCTGAAGGAGAAAGTCGACAAGATTGCTGTCTCCACCACCAATATCAATAATTTTTGCCTCTTTTCCCAATCCCAGGGAGGCGATGAAATCGAGTGAGGTTTGGGGTTTTGCCTGTGTCCAGCTTACCTGGTCCGGATTTTTGGTTTCGTATACGTTTTCCCAATGGTTTTTATGTTCTGAAGAATTCATGATCCTTTTAATTGATTGTTGAGTTCTTCAAATTTATTGATTAATCCGTTAACTTTGGCCTCTTGTTTCTTTATTGTTTTTGGTCTCAGATAAAACCAGTTGATACCCACCCATGTCACAACAGCGACGTAAGCAATGACTGAGGAAGTGGCTGTCATTTTTGAAGTATATTCATACATGTAAAGAATAAGACCTGTAAATAACATAATGAAGTAGACATTGAGCATCGTTGTCTGCATAAACTTCTGTTTACTTTTTACCAGATACAGGTTTTGCAGGTATTCAGTGTTAGACTGGGTACTGTCGATTTTATAAAAGATCATAAGCATCTTGTTGTAGGCCAGCAAAAAGACAACCATTGCCAGAATAACCAATACAATTCCAATTTTTGTAGTAGCTAGTTCGGGCTGATAGCGATACCAGATAAAAGCAATTCCTATACACGTTGCAATCAGAAGAAGATTAGTCGTGATCAACCTGCGCAGGTTTTCATTTTTAAACTTTTTCAGCTTGCCCAAAAGCTCCTCCATATTGGGCTTGTTGGAAGTCTGCTGCTTCCATATATTTTTGAAATCGATGTTAGTATCCATTTTCTTTAAACTTTTGCGTTAATTTTTCTTTTATCCTGTGAATTTTTACCCTTATGTTGGATTCCGAAAGTCCTACGATATGAGCTATTTCTGCCTGTTTTACTTCTTCCAGTTCCAGCGAAATGATAATTCTGTCTGTTTCCGGCAACTCAGAAATAAACTGGTAGAGCAGTTGTATCTGAGGTTCCAGGGATTCCTGTTTTTTTTCTTCAAGATTAACCGGAAGATCGGCTTTAGCGAATTTTTTTTCCTTTTCGATTTGTCGGAGGCAGTTGTTGGAAGCAATCCTGAAGATCCATGTCCCAACACTGGATTCATTCCGGAATTTCGGAAGCTGTTGCCATACAATGATAAAGGTTTCCTGGGCCAGATCCTGTGCAAGTTCAGAGTCATTCACATATCCCATACACAAACGGAATATTTTCTGCCAGTAGAGTTCGTAGATCTCCTCAAAAACCATTATTTCGCAGATAAAAAGTGAGTAAGCTGGCTAAAGTACCATTCTTTGTCATCATACATAATGAAGTGTAGGCCTTTTGAAGCATATTGCATATTGGTATTTTTCAGATTTTTATACTGCTCTTCAATCATTGGTTTCATGTTGATAAAAAAAGATTCCAGCAGAATAAGAGAAGGAGATTGGATGTTTTTTATTTTCTCTCTGAGATCAGTATTCGAGAAATCACAATACATTTTGGCGAATATCTTTCGGTCAGATTTCATGCTCCAGCCAATCACAGTCTCCTGCATGGAAGTATCTGCCAAAAGACGTGGCATAGTTTGAGTCTGCATCTGGCGAAACTGGTCGTCTGTCATTGATGTCAATCTATTAATAGTTGCTGAACAATCATTGTTTTCTTTAGACTTAAAATTAGGATCGGAGATAGCTGCCAGGCAAGGAAGTGTGTCTACAATTACAATTTTACCAACCAGCTCCGGGTAATCCGCTGCGATGGCCAGAGCAAGACCTCCTCCCATGCTATGTCCGATGATAACGGGCTTCTCGATTCTGTTATCTTTGATATAGGCCGCAATTCCTTTTTCCCAATCAGCAAAGCTGGCATCTGCTTCCGGTTTTACACCTGCAAATCCCGCCATTGTTAAAGTATAACAGGTAAAGTTTTTTTCAAATTTGGCTGTCGTCTCATTCCATACCTCTCCGGAAGAAGCAAATCCGGGAATGAATATTAAAGACTGGCTTCCTTTTCCGGTTTTCTTTACTTCAAAAGGATAAGTTTTGGTCTGGCCAAATATATTACATGCTGCTGCTAAAAATAATAGAATGATAAGAAGGAATGTTAATTTTTTCATGATTTCAAAAGTTTTAAGGTTTATTTGTCTTTTAGAGACGAGCCCTGAAAAAATGTTACACTTAATTTTAATTTTTTTTGAAAAAAATATTTTTCCTACTCTGAAACCCTTACTACAAAAGGAAAATTATCAGCTATTAATTTTATAAAATAATTTTGAAAATCTTTTCCTGAGATTTGATGAATAAAAAAAGCCGGTCGTTCTCTGATAGGTAAAAACTTCCGGCCTTCTTCGGCTACTCGGCATCAATCCATGATCTTTCCGTAGAATCTGCTTATATTGAAATATAACCCCGGGATTTTGTATTTGTCTTTTTCAAACTCCATATAATCACATTTCTCGGTGGTCAGGCTTTGAGAGTTTACTTCCATTTGAAATCTATTCATAAGAACATATTCATCTGTGACGGAAATCACATGGAAACCTGTACTGCATTTCATTCCATCTCCGGAAGTGAGGATCGCTCCCAGCAATCCATGGAAATTATTTGATATTTTCTTTGCGGTGTTCTCATCTTGTGCCAGATGATACATATAAGCAATATAGTTCATGGCACGAAGATCCAATGGGTTTTCTTCCAAAGCTTCTCGGAAAAGCTTAATTCCTGCCGGTATATCTTTTTCAGTAATCCCTTCCCCACGATAATATTTGGCCATCTCTTCTGCTTTCTTATAGGTTTTATAAGGTTTATAATTTTTTTGAAAGGTATACCCGAAATAAAGATGGCGATATTGCTCACCGGTAAGGAGGGTATCATTCTGCTTTAACCTTTTTAAAAGTTCAGGATAATAGAATTCTGAATTTTTATTTTCGATATTCTTTTGAATCAAGGAGTAATCAGGAGCTTTAAATTCCGGTTTCTGGGCTTTTGCAAGACTCATCAGAATCAGGAAGAACAAAGAGAAAAAGGCTTTAATATTCATGTTTTTTATAGTTTTATTGAGGTTAAAAATACGGAATCTGTATAAAATTTTGGAAATGAATTCGCTATTTGTAAAAAAAATGATAAAATGTTGCTAAAGTGTATGTGTGTATTGATAAATTTACTAACTTTAATCAGAAATTGAGACTTACCCCCTGGCTGTCAGAAGGGTATTGGATCAGAAAAGCAGTTTTTAATTAAAATCAAAAAATATTAATGAGCAGTAGTATCCAAGATGAATTTAAAGTCTTTAAAGACGAATTAAGAAAGTTGAATATCGAAGTACAGAAAGTGGTAAAAGTGGGGAACGGCAGTATGGATTTCCACGAAGTTTTCTACAAATCACCAAGGTATGATGAGGTAAAAAGTATATATGTCCAACGTCATACGCTGGATAGTATGATTGAAAAATTTAAACAAGCTTATCATTAAAAAATAGACCGTGCGCCACAGAAAATCTGCGGCGCACGATTTTTATAGAAACTTAATCTTTATCAAGTGTTGAAATGTCTTTGGTATCTTTCATCCCGATATATACAACCAGCGAAAACAAAATACAACCGGTGATATACCAGTAAAAGTATTCTTCTGAGCCAATCTTTTTGAACCAAAGGGCTATATACTCTGCAGTTCCCCCAAAAACTGCTACAGTGACCGCATAGGGAAGTCCAACGCCAAGAGCCCTGATCTCAGAAGGAAAAAGTTCTGCTTTTACGACAGCATTGATAGAAGTGTAGCCACTCACAATAATCAGAGCTGCCATGATCAGAAAGAAAGCCCCCAACATTGAAGTAGTTGTGCTCAGCGCTGTAAGAAGTGGAACAGTACACAAAGTTCCCAGAATCCCAAAGCCTAAAAGAAGCGGTCTTCTTCCGATTTTATCAGATAAACCTCCAAATACAGGCTGAAGACAGGCAAATATAAACAAGGAAATAAATGAAACCAGTGTAGACTCTTCCTTGGTAAGATGTACCGTATTGACCAGGAATTTCTGCATATAAGTCGTATAGGTATAAAACGCTAGTGTTCCGCCTAAAGTTAATCCTACAACAGTAAGTAAGGCCTTAGGATGCTTAAAAAGTTCTTTTACCGTCCCTTTTTTCTTTTCACTGACTTCTTTTTTATTCTCAAAAGCTTCTGTCTCATGAAGGTTGGCCCGCAGGTATAATGCTATGATGGAAAGCAAAGCACCGATTACAAAAGGAATTCTCCAGCCCCAGTCTTCCAGTTGAGACTCTGTAAGCAGTAATTTCTGTAAGATAAGCTGAATTCCCAGGGCAATGAGCTGCCCTCCGATCAGCGTCACATACTGAAAACTGGAATAAAATCCTCTTCTGTCCTGGGTTGCCATTTCGCTGAGGTAAGTGGCCGAGACTCCATATTCTCCGCCAACGCTCAATCCCTGAAGCAGTCTTGCCAGCAAAAGAAGGAGAGGAGCAAGAATTCCTATAGACTTATAGGTGGGGGTAAGGGCAATAAGCAATGAACCGAAAGACATCAGTAATACAGAAAGTGTCATCGCCTTTTTTCTTCCGACCTTATCTGCAATACTTCCAAACATCCACCCACCGATAGGGCGCATCAGAAAACCTACTGCAAAAATTCCGGCAGTATTCATCAACTGGGCATTCAGATCAGAATCCGAAAAAAAAGAATGGGAAAAATAAATGGCAAAGGCAGCATACGCATACCAGTCGTACCATTCTACAAGATTTCCGATGGAGCCGCCTATGATGGCTTTGATTCTCTGAGTAGTGCTGATAGGCTGTTGATCCATATATTGACTGTTATTTTTTAACTGTTGTTTTAATTGAGCATGGTACGTACCTGATCACTTAATATAAGACTGATAAAACTGATCTGATCAGCATCCGGATTATTTTTTACCTGCTCAAACCATGTCGGATGTACCGATTCCGGATCTTTATCAAAATTATTAATTTCAATTTCTTTTTTTAAGCTTTCTGCAAATGTTGCAAATACCTTAAGGAAATTATCTCTGTATTTTTCCGACTTCTGCATGGTAGGGAAGTGAAAATTAATTCCTGATGTTTTAGAAAGAGTCATGAGTATTTCTGCATCTTCAGGACCGCTGATCAGAACTTCATCATAATCAGGCAATGCAATACGGGAATCATCTTTGTTGAGCCCAAGTGCAAATCCCAGTTTCCCCAGAATATAGGAATAGCAGTCTGCGCAATTGTTGTAATAGCTGGAAATAGAATTAAAAGCAGAAGAATTCATAAAAGAAGCATCAGAATTACCGCTCCACCACATCGAATAGGTTTCATAGCTGCGGTCTGTGCTCTTCTGTTTCTCAGGATTCATTCTAAAGCAGCTGTCGTTAAGCCCTTCAAAAGGAAGAACAATTTCTCCCGTCTGTTCCACAGTTTCCGGATCGGTCTGAGAATAATAGATAACATCTTTAAATCCATCTTCTGCAAACAGGTTTCTCAGTTCCTGATGATAGGCTGCGGAAGTGGGTTTTTCAAATAAAAAAACGGCATATTTTTCAAAATTATCAATCACAATTCCATTGGTCTTAATAATTCCTTTCGATGAAAGCTTTTCTACGCAGAAGGTTGTTGCATATTGCTCTTTAGAATCAAAAAATCCTCCGGAATAGGAAGAAAGTACTTTTGTGCCAATATTATCTGTGAGTCCTTTATTAACAGCTCCTAATAAAGCCATGGAATTTACCATATATAACCTTTTGTTAAATACAGCTTCTTCTTTATTATGATCAAATTTATGGGTGAAGGTAACATTACTGGATAAAAATTCATCTGTAATGATGGGCCAGTGTGATGGAGCGTTGGTGAAAAAAGGATTCCCTTTTACAGGTTCTTCTGCAGTTTTTTGCTGATGACTCCTGTCGTGTGATGTTTGTTGATTCTGTTTTTTTGAACCAAACAATTTTGAAAAAAAACTCATGTTGTTAGTTTTAATAAATAAGCAATCTAAGATACAAATTTAGCAATACTCTGTTTCTTGTTTTGAAAAAGATTGTTTTCTGTTTTTCGAGGTATCAAATGGATAGCATTTTAAAAGAAGAGTCTGAACATTTGAATTTCAGGGAATAATAAAACCGCTCTGAGAAGAACGGTTTCTTGTTATATTGATGTCGTTTTAAAATCTATAGCCTAAGGAAAGCCCGCTCCTGAACCCGGCCCATGGTCCGTCCACTTTTATTCTGGCACCATTGGCATCGGTTTCCACTGTATATTTTACAAACGGAATATCCAGGTTTTCTATTTCTTTTTTAAGCTGTGCCTGCATATCCGAAGTAAGAACATAATCTGAAGTCATCGTAAAATCACCCCTTCCGCTTCCGTAATGAGCCCCTGCAATCCAGAAATCAAGGACCAGATTCTGGCTTCTGGTCAGAAAGAATTGTACCCCTACCATTAAACCTCCGCTGTCTCCTTTGGTGCTTCCCTGTCCTTTGAGCGGGATCTGGTAGGTTTTTCCATCGGGTCCATTATAATCATAATAAAAATCAAATGTATTGGAGGAAACATCAGAATGACGGTAATAAGGAGCAATGTAGAATCCCTTTCCGTAGCCATGACCAATATAAAATCTTGGTTCAATCGTAAAATTGGTGGCTTTTACTCTAAGATTTTCAAATCTTTTTTCATCCTTATCTTTCAAAAAGGCGTTAATGAAAGGAACTTTTCCCTCAGGCATCGTACCAAAACCAATATTCACGGAGAACCATTGATTGATCGCTCTTTCGTAGGACAGATTAATATTTCTGAAAGCATAGGCGGTCACATTGGTTTTTACGATATTCATCTTTTCTGTCGTACTGTTCTCGGTTTCCTGTGCCTGTATTGCTGAAAACAGGAAGAATGAAATGAATAAGACTGACTTTTTCATGACTTAATATTTTGTGGTGTGTGAAAATGACAGCAAAAAACGGGCAAAAAATCAATATTATTTTTATATGTTTTCATTTATAATCTTTAAAAATGATTATTAATGTTAAATTTTTAATAGTATTTACCTTTTATATCCATAAAAATAAAGGTCGACAAAGGTAATGGTATAAAAAATAATACTTCGGTCTATACAGGCATTTTACGATTAAAACTGATAAAAAAGAAAAACAGGAAATGTAATAAATGGCAGAATCAGATTGTCATACCAGTATAATTCTATTTCTGATATGAAAAAAACGATATATAGCCTGTTCTTTCTTTATGGAACCTTCGTGTTTTCTCAGGAAGCAAAAACAGATACTGCAGAAGTTTCAACAACAAAAGAGATCCAGGAAGTTATTTTGAAGTCTCAACGTAAAAAACAATTTGCAGATAAAGCTGTTTATACCTTTGATAAAGAAGCATTGGAAAAAGCCCGTTATGCAAAAGATCTGTTGAAAACCCTACCGGAATTGCAACTTGACCCGGTTGGCAATACGATTAAGAGTACAAAAGGAGGTACTGTACTTTTCCTGATCAATGGGATTGAAGCTACAGATCTGCAGATCCGGAGTGTAGCTCCCAATGAAGTCGTTAAAGTGGAATATTATGATATTCCGCCGGTAAGATGGGCAACCAGGGCAGATACAGTGGTCAATATCCTGACAAGATCTACTGAAACGGGATATGTATTTGGGACAGAGGTTTTTTCTGCCTTGAATACGGGATTTGTAAACGGTTCAGCCTATGCCAATTATACGAAAGGAAAAAATGACTTCGGGTTGGAATACTCCATCAACCTAAGAAATTACAATGACAGAAGGGTCAACAGTATCTATGATTATAAACTAGGAGGGAAGCATTATCGTTCAGATGAAAACAGAAAAGATCATTTCGGGTATACTTACCAGAATATAGTATTACGGTATACCAGGCAGGTTCCTGACAAGTATGCTTTCCAGGCAAAACTGAATATGGATATTTTCAGCAGATTCTCAAGAGGAGTAGGGGAAAGTATTTTTTCAGAAGATGCTTCGGGTGAGGCACATTCGATGTTTAAAAATAACGGTTCAAATTATGTCATTCCTAAACTGGATCTTTATTATTCGAAAAAAATCGGTGAAAAAGATGAATTGAGTATCAACGTGGTGGGGTCTCATTATACGACTAATACATCGGAAACCGCGAAGGAATGGATTACAGCTTCAGGGCTTTCCGTTTATGATAATGACATGGTTCTGAAAGCAAAGCAGACCAGTATTGTTGGAGAACTTGCCCATACCCATGATTTCAAGGCACGAAAACTTTCATCCGGATATAGAATCTCAAGGTCTTCCATTTCCAATGATCTGAATAATCTTGCCGGATATTCTCAATACAGTGTCAATTACCTGGAACAGTATTTTTATACAGAGTTTTCCGGAAAGATAGATCAGTTCAGTTACCGTCTTGGAGCTGGACTTACCAATATTCATAATAAAAGTGCTGAAACTACTTTTGATGAATGGACTTTTACTCCAAAGGTCGTTTTAGGCTATCAGCTGAAGAATAATCAGACCCTTCGTTTTACAGGAAGTTATACTCCGGTTAGTCCGCAAAGTAATGCCCTGAGCAGTAATGTGGTGCAGCTGGCTCCCAATATTGTACAGCGGGGAAATCCTTTTCTGGCATCCCAACAGGTATTTTCCAATAATCTGACGTATTCTTTCAATAATAAATATTTTGATTTTAATGCAGGTCTTTTTTATCGATACACAGATCGGGTGATCAATCAGTATTATGTTCAGGATGATGTTTTGGGAGGGTATGCACTGACTTATGAGAATGGGAAAAGTGGTCAGAAGTATGGGTTGCAGCTGACGGGTTCTTATAAACCTTTTGGAAATAGCTTATTGGTTATAAAGACTGTGATTACTCCTACTTCCGAAACCATCAGAACAAGTAAGGGAGCTGTGATTAAAAATAATTATTTAGGCAATTATTTTGTACTGTCTTCAGAATATAAAAAATTCTCTGTACAATATGATTTTAATATTCCTACCTATAGCCTCAGTGGAGCATTTCTCAATACCAATGAAAATGAACACGATATTTTTGTAAACTATAAGCATAAAAACTGGACATTTTATACAGGAATGTACTGGATCGGGATGCCTTCCGAATATAAAACAAAGAGTTTACCGGAAAGTTTGGTCGATTATAGAGTTCATACCCAGATCATGAACAATAAATCGATGTTTGTCCTGGGGCTCAGTTATGATTTCTCAAAAGGGAAAAAGACAGAGATCCAGAGAAAGCTTAATAATGTGACAGCGCCGGCAGCTACTTTTTAAGTGTGATGGCTTTCCTCTTCGCATCTTCTGCTTTCTTATCAAAAAAAATCCCGTTCAAGTTATTGAACGGGATTTTTTATATTACTTCTTAATGAATTTTGTATTCTGCTTCGTTTCAGTATCTTTTCCATTGACTTCAATGAAATAAGAAGCTGGTGGAAGATCTGAGATCTGAATGTTTCCTGATTTTATATCTGAAGTTTTGATCAGTTTCCCATCAAGACTATAGATTTTCGCTGTGGAGTAGTTTTCTATATCTCCTTTAAAGCCTATAAAATCCTGGGCAGGATTAGGATAAATTGCCAGATTTTGCTTTTTTGCTACTTTACTGACTGATAAAAATGTTTCACTTAAAGCCTGTGCACTTGATGTAGACTGATTGATTCCCAATAAAGGAACACTGATGTTTCCGCTTGTAGAACTTAATAATGCGTATCGATGAGTAGCATCGTAATAAGCGTATGCCGTATTGGTGACTGATCCTATTGCATTAGAGTAAGTAATATCAAAAGATGAATATAAATTAAAGTTCTGGGTATATTTTACTCTGAGAACATTGTTGTATGTCTGATTACCTATAATCAGTGTTCCGTAAGCGTCTGCCTGGGTAGACAGTGTTCCGCTGAACAATCCATTGGCAACAGAAGAAGAGAACGTTCCTTTAGCATTATCGTTTTGAGCAGGTCCGTAAGTTGTCGGATAATAATTATAGGTACCATTATCTACACTGAAGTTTAAAGTAGCCTGCGGGTTTATAATTCCTGTGATTTCCAGTTTAGTAGTAGAGGCTTTGTAATAAATAGTGTTTGTCCCGTCTACCATTTTAATGTTCGACCCCGGAAAGGTTGTTATTTCAGAGGAGGTAGGTGCGGAATAGGTAGTTTGTGAAGCGGCTCCCTGTGTAAGGCTTCCGTTTGAAAATGTGACATTGGCTCCTGTGGCAGAGTTGTTTACTGTTCCTGTTATTGTGTTGTAGTTGACGATATCACCTACAATAGGATCATGCGTTGCTTTGGTAAGCGTGATCTGTGCTGAAAACATTGCAGAAGTTCCCAGCAAAAAAAGTATAGATTTTTTCATAGTCAATTTTTTGTTAAAGTTAAATAAAAACGGAATTCGATTTTCATTTATGATATTTTTAATTGAATTTTTAAATAAAACAGCCGCCTGATCGGATCTGGCGGCTGTTCTGTGCGTTAAATAGTTAAGGTTTAGTTGCTAAGGATCATTTTACGGTAAGCGTGAATGTCTTCAATGGTAACAACGCTCATTCCTTTTTTAGTTGCAAAATCTACGATTTCCGGAAGTCTTGCCATGGAACCATCCTCATTGGTCAGTTCACAAAGTACAGCATCATCCCCCAGATTGGCCATTTTGACAAGATCTACACTGCCTTCCGTATGGCCACGTCTTTCGAAGACGCCTCCTTTTTTAGCAATCAGAGGAAAAACATGTCCCGGACTTGCAATATGCTCTGCCTGGGCATCTGCTGCTACAGCGGTTCTGATCGTTGTTACTCTGTCTTTTGCTGAAACACCGGATTCTACACCTTCTTTGGCTTCTATAGAAATGGTAAATGCAGTTTGATTTTTTGAGTTGTTGTTTTCCACCATCGGACGAAGGTTGAGGTGCTGGCTTTTTTCTTCAGAAATGCAAAGACAGACAATGCCGCTGCATTCTCGGATCAAAAGGGCCATATCCTGTTCTGTAATAGTGGAAGCGGGATAGATGATGTCGCCTTCGTTTTCACGGTTTTCATCATCTACTAAAAGAATTCCTTTTCCTTTTTGTAATGTAAGAAGTGCTTTTTCTACACGTTCTCTGGAGGTAGCTCCGAATTGTTCTAATAATTTTTCCATGTTATTTTACTTTTAAAAGTTAAAATAGTCTTCGGTACATGGAAATGAAATACGACACAATAAGAATCCATAAGGAATCTTACTGATCATCTCATTTTCTTCTCCCATCCAGACTTTAACTGTCGGTTCCGGAATTTCACCAGATCAGTCCCTTCGTATGAAAGGAGTCGCGGACTGTAACCGCCGGTAGGGAATTGCACCCTGCCCCGAAGAAAACTTATACTAAGTTTTGCTGTATGTTGTAATTTAAAATTTTTATTTCATTGAATCGTATTTAACGCACAGGCGGCTAATTTCGGGAAGTTTTTTGAAATGGGAAAATGCTTTTGATAGGATTTATCAATAGTAGGGCATTTGTATCAATGAAAATTTCACTTTTACAGAATGAAATCCGGCTTTGATAGAGATTTTTTGCTTTTTTTGTCTGGAATATTAAACAGGGCTTTATTTTATTTAATATTCCGGCTTTGTCTGGGTTTATTTCCTTAATATTTTTTCCATCTGCTTTCCCTTGGCCAGCTCGTCGATCAATTTATCCAGATAGCGGATGTTCCGCATCAGTTCATCTTCAATGTCTTCTATCTGATACCCACAGATAACCCCTTTTATTAAGGTTGCATTGGGATGGAGTGCCGGAGCCTGATCAAAAAAAGTTTTAAAATCATTTCTCTGATCCAGCTGTTTCTGCAGTCCCTTTTCGTTATAACCTGTCAGCCAGCAAATGATTTTGTTCACCTCTGACTGGGTACGTCCTTTCTTTTCTGCTTTCTGAACATAATGTGGATAAACACTGGCAAAGGCTGTGGTAAATATTTTTGTGTTCTGCATAAATACTTTTATTTAAGCCAATTTCTCAAGAACTTCATCCAAAATTCTGTTGAACTCCTCCGGTCTTTCAAGCATTGGATAGTGACCAACATCGCTGATGGTTACATAATCATAATCTTTCAGGTATTGACGGTTGTTTTCCTTATACGTAGGAGAAGCGTCGGAATTGATGGCAATAACAGGAATATGAACCTGTTCTGCTATTTTTCTGAAATCTGTTCTGTATAGAGGTCTGAGAAGATTAATTGCGGTTTCCGGTTCGTTTTGGAGAAACTCATGTTGAATTCTATTCTTTACTTCAGCAGGTGTCATTTCTACAAAAAGGAATTGAGGAAGAAAGTTTTCTACAGCGTTTTTAAAATCACTTTGGTATTGTGTAAACATGACTTCTTCAGCCTGAGCTTCTGTAAAAGATTCACTAAGGTTCTTTAAGGTGTCTACCAATACAATGGCTTTTACTTTTGGTATTTTTAAAGCGGCTTCAAGCACATAAGCCCCGGACATAGAATGCCCCACAAGTATAATTTCTGAAGTCTCAATATCATCAGCTACAACTTTTATATCGTCTGCATAAAGCTCACTGGTCCAGTTTTTTCGGGTCGTATCAGATTTTCCATGTCCGGCAAGATCCAGTGAAACAACATGAAAGCGATCTTCAAGATGTTTTTCCTGATCGATCCACCACTCTGTATTTCCAAGCCATCCGTGGATTAGCATAAGCGCTGTGTGCCCATTTCCGGATTCTTTATAATGAATTTTCTGACCGTCTGATGATATTGCGTATTTTTCCATCTGAAATTGTTTATCTTGGTTAATGCCTGTATTTTTAATAATTTAAAATTACGAAAAGCCCGCTAAAGATTGCTTATTAAATTCTATTTACAATAAAATTGAGGACTATATATTTTAAAATAATCTATTCTCTCTGGTTTTAAAAATGGTATGTATTCATAAAAAAAATCTGCGAAATCAGCTTCATCTGCGAGAAGATTTTAATCGCCACGAATGCACTAATTAATTCTTAGTGTACAGGTTCTTTGAAGTGGTAAAAAAAGAAGAGTCTTTTCTAAATTTAATAAGATATAATTTGCATAGATCTTAGAATGTGCGAATTTTTTCTTTTATTCGTGCATCCGTGGCAAAAAAATAAGATGCGATTTATTTTTCAGTAACGGTTACGTCTTTCAGTTCAAAAGGAATTTTTCTGACCGACTTTTCATTTTCAATCATGAATTCCACATTGATCTGATCCCTTTCGGAAGGTGACATATTTTGTTTTAATTTGACCAGTTTGTAGATCATGCCTGTCTTTTTATCTCTTAATATCAGATTGTTATACCCTGGAAGTGGGTTGTCATTGATGAAGTAGATGAGTTTCTGTTGATTGCTGTCTTTATAAGCGTACATAATGTCATAGCTTTTGAAGTCAGGGTTCTGATAATCTTTGTCATTATCTGATTTGTATCGGAATTTAGGGAAAACCTTATTGAATGCTGTAGAATCGATCACACTGAAATAAAGATCAGGATTTTTGTCTGTAATCGCTTTATCCACAAGATTAACATTTCTTTTTATATTTTTGAGTTTTCCCAGATTAAAATAGGAACCTTTCTCTTCTGACGGAGTAAAATATTTCATGACCCCTTTTATAGTCAGTGTTTTGAATTTTTTCTCAGGAATGGAGTAGTGTACTGTTTTTGATCTGCCGTTATTGTAGCCATAATTCAAAAAATTATCTTTATTCTCTTTTAACACATTCTTTTTGTTGTCGGTAACAGTTAGAGTATCCAGGCTAATCAGGTCAAATTTACTCGTAGGTTTATCCATTTCTAATTCCAATTCAATAAAGTCATCGTATTGAGAGGCGTGGGACAGTTTTATATTTTCCTGTGAAAAACATTGGATGTAAAGGAATGTAAAGATGAAAATATATTTTTTCATTATTTCTAGATTGGTATTTTGGAGAAGGAAAATTACGAAAAATGTGTTGGCTAGAAAGATCAAATTGATGATAGTTTCCCGGATATTTGTTTTTTATTTGAATGTAAGATTTTTCTTTTCTCTTTCCTCTTTCCTTTCAGAATACTTCCGCTGGTGATAGACAAAATACAGGTGCTAAAAATCCATTATAAAAAGTTATCCACATTCTTTTTATCCACATTTCTATTTATCTGTGGAAAATTAATGTGGAAAGTTATTTTTATGTAAAAAATTGAATATTAATATTTTAAATGTATATTTTGATTCTTTCAAAAAAGTTATCCATATTTTATTCAGAAGTTTAAATCCTGTTTAGAAAACTTATCCACAATTTTTATGGAAACATTATGGAAGGCTTATTTATTAAAGATCCGCGGCCTCTCCGAAAGGAGAGGCCGCGGTTGAAAATTTTCGTTTACGGGAAATACTATAAATTACGGCAGATTGTTGATGTATTTTTCATAACCACTTTTTTCCAAAACTTCCTGTGCAGAAACTTGGTAGACTTCTTTCCATGAATCAGGTCCGTTTTTCTCTACATACTTTTCGATTATTCTGAAGCCCAGCCAGTAATTTAGCGACTTGGGGGCATTTGGAAATAATTTGAACTTCTCATTCCGGAGTAAAGGATTTTTCCCCGAAGTATCCGGAAAGTAAGGCTTCAGTTTTGTGAAAAGTTCTTTTTCATTTTTGAGGTACCAGTCCCAGTTCTCCTTTGTCATGTTTTCCACTGCTTCATATTTCTGCATTTTGTGATCAAAAAATACATAAGTAAAGTAACAGGCAAAACCTTCATCAATGCTTTGGCCAAGAGCTGTTGCTCCATCAGAATCAGCGTTTCTGAAGTGCTCATACACCATATGATTGAGTTCATGGGGGAGTCCCTTTTCAAGAGAATAGAGAATGTCAACTCCTTTATTATTAAGTTCTAGTGCAAACTGTTCAGCATTACAGCCACCAAATGAAATCCCGGTCATTGGGGTAAAAATCAGACTTATTTTGGCTTTAGGCTGATAAGGGACCAGCTTATTGAATTGTGTCAACGTTTTCTTAAACAGTTTTTGGGTATCAATGCTCAAAAGAATATTGGCCCTGTCTTCAAACTCCCGTTTATTTTTTTCATACAGAGATTTATTCCAGGCGATCATGCCTTTCGGGTTGTTGAAGAGATGGGCATTTTCATCACCAAAGATCATTGCGTAGCAGCTGTCCCATAGTTTTTTATGAGGCAGATAAACTTTTTTAACGATTCTGGCAGAGTCATACTGTTGGTTTTTATGGGCAAGTAACTGGTGTTTGAACAGGTTTTTGATCACTATATTCTGAACTTTTACACTGTCAGGAACCGCTTCCAATCTGTTATAATCAAATTTTTTATCCGCAAAGTTTGAAGGTGTTCTTGTAGAACAGGAAAAGACAATCAATACAGATAAAAACGGAATAATTTTTTTCATTAAATAGTTTTTGAATTTATACCAAAATTATTGAATAGGGGTCAGAGCTTTTGAATTTTTTAAAAGTATGATATACTGGAAATAATCTAAAGTATTGGTATGTTCCTGTGGGTTGAAGTTTTCCCCGAACATTCTGGATTTGATCGAAATGAGTTTATCCGAATTTTGATACGGCGAATTTTTAGAATTTAAACGGAATAAAGTCATCGAGCTGGGCTTTGCCAGATCCTTAAGGTCATTGATCCCTTTTACCAGCATGAATGGGCCGTCTGCATTGATCCAGTCTATTTTCTGATCCTCCGGAGTCGGGAATTGAGGATTTTTTGGGAGATACATTTCACTGTCAAGCGTGTAGCTTACCATGCTTGATGTTTTAAAACCTAAGTTTTTAAGACGTTCAGCAAAAGGTTTCCCCTCTTTCATAGTACCGTGCTGAAGTACATGATAAAATCCGAAAAGCCCATAAAACTTCTCATTTTCAATATTCAGTCTTTTCAATGAATTTTTGAAGTTGACAATCATCGCAGAATCTCTTGAAATCTTACGGGAGTTATCATTAAAATCCGTATCAATACCGATCACTGATATTTTTAAAGAATCCGGCAAAGTTTGGTTGTAATCATAAATGTCGCTCCATTTTTCCAGAAGTTCTTTACTGGATTGCTGCGGAATTCTCTTTTGAATGGCTACTACAACTTCCTTAAGCAAATTCTGATCTTTTGTATTTCCTCTTAAGAAATGGTTGAGCTTATTAGAATTGAGACTGTCCATTTCGGCGATATAATATTTTATACCCGCTTTTTGATTTAAAAATTTCAGAAAGTACTGATCTAGTTTCTGATTATCTGCATATCCGTGAACTTCCCCCAAAAGGAAGACCTGGGAACTGAAGAAGCTGTCATCGAAGAGTCGACCATCTATTTTGTCCTGGATTTGTACCTGGTTGTTTTTCAGATAATCTGTAAACTTTTCATCCTGACTTCCTATAAAGATTTTGTTGCTTATAAAAATGTATAAAACGGAAATTAAAATGATAGCCAATACGGTCAACAGAACGTATTTAACGAATTTGATAATTTTTTTCATGGTTATTTTTAAACGAAAATATCATAAAAAAAACAGGTACGGAAATTTTTACAGGCAAATGGTTAAATTTTCTGTGTCTATAATTGTATTTGTTTTTTTATTAATCTCATTGAAAGAACTAGGTAAACTGAAACGTAAAATATTTTCTGTCACAATGCGGACATTTGAAAGTTGCTATTTCCGTTAAACTTTCAGGACTTCCATAGGTTTTAAAATCATCATATTCACTTCTTTCTTTGAGCCCTTCTTCCCAATACATTAACTGTTCACTGACTTCATACAATTCTTTGTCATTTTGCGGATACCCTGTAAATTCTGTAATATCTTCACAACAAAGCGGAATATCCGGTCGCTGTATAAACAATGGAATATCCGGTGTCCGGTTGTATTTTTCCATTAATGTTATTCTAAGTTCCGCTTTGTGGTCTTGTGCCAGATTCAGTGAGCCGAGGTATTTTTCAACAACTTCTTCATACGGAAAACTGCAGACACGGGTCATTGGCTTGGTGCAAAGGCAATAATAACAGATAGCGTAAATATCATCATCAATTTCTCCATTGTCCAGGATAACCTGTCCCTGATATGGGTACAGATCGACCTCCGTTTTTCCACAAACATGGCATTCCGTGTAATATGCGTCCAGTTTCTTTATAGCGTTATCGGAAATTAATTCGAAAAGTTCTCCCATTTTTCCCGGAATTATTGGTCCTTATAGATATTCCAGAAATTAAAATCAGTCATAGGAGCATCTGTAATTCCGATATTTCTTCCCATAGTCACAATCTGGCCTCTGTGATAGGTTCCGTGCAGAATCGCATGTTGAATATATTCATACTTTGAGAAATCACATTGAAACCATTGGGATTCAATCTTTATATTTTTAGAAAGCTCTTCCTCGGATAAATTTTCTACATAATCTACCAGTTTTTGAGAATTGCTTTTAATGGCGTTGAAAACATCTTCTTTGCTGCTTACGGCCAGGGTTTTCTCAAAATCGAAGTCATTACCTTCTGAAATATGGCTCCACCAGTATTCCAGGGTCTGCCAGATGTGATGTAGCGTTTTCAAAATGGTGGGGAAGCTTGAAATGGTTTCCTGGTTAAGCTGTTCTTCAGATTTTGTGGATAACCAGTCGATGTATTTATTGACTACCCAATTGTTGTACTGAACAGTTTTGGTAACTAATGCTTTTAAGCTCATATTATTTATATTTTAGGGTGAAGTGGAGTGTTTATAGCCCGAAATGACGGTTCCGATCAGTATTTTGAGGGTTGATAAGGGCTTTATTGCTGTAAGTAGCCATTTCAAACTCACTGATGTTGACAGACAGAAAAGAAATTTCTGGGAGTAATTCTGTAAGCTTTATATTGATCTGTTTGGAAAGATCTGCTTTTTGTTCTGTCGTTCGCCCTTCCATAATGTAGCCGAAGACATGCAGAAAGTTTTTCTTACCGTTTCCCAATCTGAAATACTGATAAGGCTGAAGTCTTACCTTGATGTCATTGGGAGCAAATAAACCGGTGGCATCTGCTGTTTCATATATGGCATTCAAGATTTCATCAGGTGTTTTCTGAAGCAGGATGTCGTGTGAACATTCTACAATGAAATGTGGCATAGGTAATATTTTATGAGGTCATTCGGTTCTATAAAAATAAATAAAATATCAATTCGTTTTGAAATAAAATATGCTGAAAATGATGTTTTTAAATAGCTTATACTCTAATTCCGTGAGACAATATAATGAGAATTGTTTTTCTAAAAAATGAAGACAAAAAAGAACCGGATACCAATATGCTATGGTTCTCCGGTTCCGGTTGTAATATATGAATGTTAATTTTTTATTGACCCACTTTTTTGAGACTATATTGAGGTTTTACTGTATTGCGCATATCAAGTACAATGTCATAAATACCCTCTTCTTTTACATGGAAATCATAGGCATCCAGGGCTATGCTCCTGCCATCATCATTCAGTCCTAAGCATGTACCCCAGTCATTGTCCATTCGGAATTTAAACTTCCCTTTATTAAGCTTATAATTTTTAAGAGAATAGATCCCCGGATTTTTTGGATCTGGCTGTAGCAGAATATCTTTTCCATCCCATCCGGAAGGGGTAGCATCTCCAATAATGCCCCAGGGATTCGGAAGGTTATCTGTTTTTCTTTTTGCTGTTTTCACAGTACCATCCCGGAATTGAACAACAAATGATTCTATTTGGCCACTTTCATCGGGTTTGAAGGTAAGAGAAAACTTTTCATCCAATTGAAAACGAGTACTGCTAAGAGGAAGTAATGCCCCTCTTCCATAGTTTTTTCCATTGAAAATAAGATAGCCGTCTGCGATGGTAATATAGAAATTGGTGTCACCGGAAGTGTAAATTCCTTCCAGCTTTTTAAGATCCTTTTCTGGTACTTTGGCTATAGATGGAATATTGAAAGGTTGATTGTATAATATGCTTTCGATTTTAGGAATGAAGAATTCAGCGTGTGACAGTTCAGAATTGGTCATCAGAATAAAACAGAGGTCATCTTTTAAAATTCTGTAATATCTGCTTCGGTAACCCGGTCCGCCGCCATCATGTCCGGTAGCCTTTTTTCCTAAAATATTGGAAACCTGAGCGCCAAGTCCATAATGATCATTAAGGTAAGGCGTAAACATTTTTTCAAGAGTCTCTTTCTTTAAGATTTTATAGTTTTTAAGAGCTTCGTTGAATTTGAACAGATCACCTACGGTAGAGTACATCGCTCCTGCAGCAAAGGGATGATCCGTTTTAAAACGAAAAGCTTCGTTGGACATATTCTCTGATACAAACTCATAGCCTAAAGCCTTGTTTTCATCAGTAACAGCATTAAAATGAAATCCGCTATGGGTCATTTGAATGGGTTTCAGAATATAGTTTTCTATCGCTTTGTCATAGTCTAATCCCGTCACTTTTTTGATGATATACCCCAGAATGTAATATCCGGAATTAGAATAGTTCCATTGTTTTCCTGGTGAAAAATCTAGTGGTTTTGCTGAAATATATTGTATGAAGGTCCCTTCGTCAACCGTATAGTTCGTATTTTCTTCGCTGGGGATTCCGGATGTATGTGAAAGTAGGTTGGCAATGGTGATGCTGTCTCCTTTTGGATAAGCCGGATAATATTTTGAAAGTTTATCATTGATGGATAACTTCCCTTCTTCTTCCAGTTTGAGGATGACGGCGGCAGTAAACATTTTGGTGGTAGAAAAAATACGGTAGAGGCTGTTGTTGGTATTTTTTTCTTTTTTGGGAGCGTTTCTGTAGCCATAGCTCTTTTCAAAAATAATTTTCCCTTTTTCAGCAATCAGAACAGAACCGCTGAATAGCCCGGCTTTGTCATAAGTATTTAATAGCTGTTCTAATTGTTTGGTTCTCTGCGAAAAAAAAGGATTAGCTGCCAGGAGCACCATCAGGCAGGTTAAAATAACTCTCATGTATTGTTTTTAGATAAGACAACTGCAAACAGTATAGTATTACATCATATCTTAAAATAAAAACATCATCAAGTTTATTTTTTGCCTGCCTGGCCTAATAATTTAAAACATAAACGGTCAATAGAATCATTAATTCCCGAAACATTCCAGATCAGCCAGAAATTCTTTGTTTTCATTAATAGGGAGTGCCTGTTTCATTTCCGGTGAAAAACTTTCAAAAATCTTATTATAATCCGCAGTATTGAATTGCTTTTGAAAATTATTAATGGTACGGGTATAATTTTCAGTTTGAGCGAAAGAATGATTGAGCGCGAAGATGAAGATCAGGAAAGATAGCAGCCTTTTCATATTTAGTTTTTTTGAGGATTAAAATACAAAAAAATAAATGATGAAGCAGGGAGCAAACTCTTTCTTCAAGCGCAGTCTAAAGAATAGCGGTTTTAGTTTCCGGTTAAATGCTAGTGAAAGGAATTTTATTTTCAGATATTAATCTATTCTTTAATTTTTCAGCATAGATATGTGCAAATTTCTCTTTTTCACTTTTAGGCAGGCTGAAATAGAGATCCATTCTTCGTTCTTTTATATCATAGTCTTCATCATCATTCCCTGGGCGTTCTACTATTTCAAGATAATGAACATAGTGCCCAAATTCATGAAGTAAGGTTCTGTAGAGTTGTGTGTTTCTTATTAATTCAGGCTTAAATTCTGCGGTAAAGCATCGTCTGGATTCAATGAAAATATGACCGTCTTCTTTTAATCTTTCAAATTCCTGTTGATCTTCGATAGTTTGCTTTCTGGGTCATATCAGTTGCTTTTCCAGGTCAATAGCATCCAGAATAATGGCTGGGAAATACTCATTTTCGAATTCATAGCTGTACATTAATCTGCCCCAAACCGGTGAAAGAATTTCTGGGATGATTAATAAAAGCCTGTCTGATTTCGAAAGGTCTGCTTCAAAAAATTGACTTAGGTATTAAGGATAGCAGTTGAATCATTTTTTACATTTCAGCTGGAATACATTTCCCTCGGGATCAACGCCATCACAAAGCCAGAAGTTATAATTCTCAAAAGTTTTGATCTCCCGCATCCGAATACCGTTTGACAAAAGTTCGTTTCTGGCAGTTTCAATATCTGTATCTACCTCAAAAACGAGTTTGGTATTGTTATCAAACTGATACCCAGCCGTTATTTTGTCCAGATACTGATCCCCGATCTTGTGAAGCCCGATATTGACCGCTCCCGCATTCATGAGAATCCAGATATGATCTTCCTCAGTGACTTTCAGATTAAAATTTTCAACATAAAAGTTCCTGATCAGTTGTATATCTTTTACATAGAAGATGATCGTATCCAGTTGTATATTCATGTGAATAATTTTTTAGGGAAATCAGTGTGAAACTATTACTCGGTTTCATCTCTTTCCGGCTGATAGATCAGTTGTACCACGCCGGATTTGAAAACATTGGTTGTAATGAGTTTTAAATTCAGCCTTTCCTTCAGATCTTCAAAAAGAGGTTTTCCACTTCCTAAAGCAACCGGATGAACGGATATTCTGTAAATATCGATCAGGTTGTACTCAATAAAAGTTTTGATAAGACTTGCTCCGCCATACAGCCAGATGTCTTTTCCGTCCTGTTTTTTTATTTCCGAAACTTTTTCTGCCAGATTAGAATGAATAAACGTTGCATTTTCATCGGTTCTATCCTGACTTGAAAAAACAAATTTTGTCTTTGCATGAATGGTTTTCCAGAATTCCTGTTCCTCTGGAGCAGCATTTTCATCAGGCTGGTAATTTCCCCACGCATCATAACTTACGCGTCCATAAAAAATGGTATCAATACCCGAAATAAAGCCATCAAAATTCATATCATCATCCATAATGCACCAATCGATTTCTCCGTTGGGTCCTTCAATAAATCCGTCTAAAGTGGTGGCCAAATCTAATATTACTTTTCTCATATTTTTCGTAATGGGTAATGAATGGTTTATGATTTTCTAAGGGAAAGATAAGGATATTTTATTTTTGAAACCAGACAGGCCTGATGATTCTTCAACTTTATTTTACTTCTGTAATTCCTATCATCACTCCGAAATTTCCGTCACTCTGAATCCAGTTTTTTTCAGGAAGATAAGCTCTGGATACATAGCCGTCAAGGTATAAAGCATTTTTACATCCTGCTTCTTTGAAAAGCTGAGCCAGTTTGTAGAAACTGACTTCTTTTTTAGACATCGCAAAGATTAAATCTCCATTGCTTAAAATACCGACCCCGTTTCTGATATTCAGATTTTTGGAGTCTTTTTGAAAAGCGGGATTTATTTTTCCATCCATCAGCAACATTGGCCCGGATTGAGTAGCATATTTTATTTCCGGACTTTGTGTATATTTTTTAGTCTCAACGATGCCTGCCTGATTATTTTGGGTCAAATAAAAAATTCCGTTGGGAGGAAGGTAGAAGTTTCCGGAGCCCTGAAGGGTATCTATGGACTTCAGTATTTTAAAATTTTCGATGTAAAGTCCTTTTGGAGAATTGTCGGGTTCAAACATCCCACCATTCATGGCAAACTGTAGTTTTTCGTGTTGAGATTCAACTTCTTTTTTCAGCTGGCCGATGCTTCTGATAATTTCATATCGATTGTTTTTCCAGTACAGTTTTATATTTCCTTTTCCGGGACTGGCCTGAAAGAGAATAAACTGATCTTCATTTCTGATCTTTTCTTTACAACCCAAAGTAAAGAAGACCAGAAGAGAAAGGTAAAATAGAATCGTTGTTTTCATCTACGGGAAGTTGATTGTAGTTTTCGTTTTTAATACTGATCAAATGCTGATTATACATTCTGCTTATTTTTCTTCCTCCATACCAGGCCTAAGGTAATCAGTAGCATGGTGATGGCAAAAGTAGAGACATAAATGATTATTTTGTACCTGTCATTTTGCTGATCGAGATCTGAAATTTCTGTCTTCAGATCATTTATTTTCCTGTTGGATGGTGCAGGTTCTTCAATAATAACATCCATGGGATTTTCATTAGCAGAGATTTCTGAATTTTTGGGTGCGTTTTTATATTTGGTACTTAATGTTTCGAGTTCTTTTAAATCTTCGGGGGAAAGCTGATCTGCTCTTTTCTGCAGCAGACAGTGTTCCGAATAAAGAAACCCGGTATCTTCTTCAAAATAGGCGAAAATCAGAAACTTCCCTTTTTCTGTAAAAGGAACATCACAGGAACGAATGGGAGAAGCGAATAACGTAGCAAAATCCTTATAGAAATGATCATTGTATTCATATTTGTAAACCTTATCAATCCTGACCCTGCTTAGAATGTTCTGAGATGTTTTAAATCCTGATGGAGCTTCTGTATAGCCTTCAACTTCTCCTATGAAAACAAAATCTGCCTTTTTAAAAGAAGATGATAAGGTAGGAGTATATTCACATTTACAGGCTGATATTTTAATAAAAACCAATAGGGAAAGTAAGACAATTCTGAATGTCATCATGCTGCATTTTTACTTGTTAAATATATAAATAATACCTGATTTGGAAGTTTATACAGCTAAATCAGATCCCTGAAATCTTTAGTTTAAACTTATCGTATTCTAAGGGAATTTATCCATATTATTTTTTACCAATTCATAAAGCATGTCTATAAGAACTGGTCTTTGAGCAATAAAATACGCTTCACATTGTAGATAATCCCGGTTGTTTTGTAATTCGTTGTTCGCAGTGATATAATTCTGAATCCCTTCATTAGTTTTATGCTGATCATCAATCATTTTCTGAATATCCTTTGCCTGTCGTAGAGAAAAGGAAAGGTCATGAAGTTCTAATGTTTTTTCAAACTGTTCACAGACTGTTTCCAAATTGAATGATAAAGCCGTTCCATAGCTTTCCCAGCTTTCATAATTAAGCCATTCCATAGAAGTTAGAAAGCAGTATATTACCGAATCCAGTTCTTTTAAATCATCAAAAATGAGCCAGAATTTTCTTTTGAGATGGTGTTTTTCTTCAACAGCGATCATTATTTTGTCTAAGGCTTCTTCCTTTTTGTCTTTGAATTTTCTCAGAATAAGTTCGGTTAACGTGTAGCGATCTTCATCGATGCTTTTCAGTGTCCGGGGAATATCAAAATTATTTTGTTTTAAATATCTGGTTGCGGTTTCCCTTGTCACTTCAGTTTTATGGATGATCTGAGTGATCATTTCTTCCTGAAACTGTATTTCAGCTTTCTCCGTATCTCCATCAGTTCTTTCCAGCAGGATCAATCCGTGCCGGACCCCGACAGGAATCCGCTGCCGTAGTATTTCGAGCTGATCTTTGTAGATGTTGTTCATTTTAGCTGCTGTTTTAGTCTTTTTCTGTTAACAATGCTATCTCCATTACCTGCTTATAAAAGTCTTAAAATTTATCTTTTTTAATGTTTTTCTCATGACGACTATAATAGTTTTGGTAAGTGAAAGATTAAGGTTTCTGCTGGCTTCCATATCGTATAGCTGCTTCAAGAATGTCTATATTTACATCTTTAAGAGCTTTGAATTTAATACAGTATCCGGTCACACTTGCTTTTCCAATTTTTTCTCCAAATGTTCTGTTCAGATAAGTTTTGTCATCTATTCCCATAATATAGACCGATATACCTGTTGTATTGGCACTCATACCGATCTGATAAAAATCTTTGGTTTTTCCGTCTGCATAGGTCATTGTATAAAGTCCATAACCGATATTCGGATTGGAAACAATTTTACCTTCATTGTTTTTACCATCCAAAAACCACAGTCGACATCCCGGCATGAGCTCCATAATGATACGGTGAAGTTCCTGCATATCGCTGAGTTTGGGTTCAGACTGGCTGGTGATGTATTCTTCGATCTGGTGTTGAATGGTCATATGGCTATATTTCTTTTTGTATAATAATCCCTTTAGTCTGCAGATACTGGTCAATATCATCGTCATCAAGTGCATTACCATTATTCAGGTCATAGATTCCGCCAGCTCCGTCTGAAGATTCTAAAAAGGCATGCAGCGTAGACTGAGTTTCTTTTTTAGCATTTTTCCAGCAATGAAGAAGGAAATCTTTCTCCAGTTGAAACTGATTTTCCCAATAATTGGCAGGATCCAAATCGTCAAATTCGTCAAGATGTTCAGAATAATCAATATTGTTTTCATCCAAAACGTCTCTGCATAATTCATGCACCTGAATATAATCATAGTCTTCTAATCCGTGTTCTTTCAAATGAAGTTCAGGAGTCTGAATCGTTTTATCCTGATCATAATAATCGTAGCTGGGGGAAACAAAAATAAAACTTAAAGGGCTTGAAGCATAATAGCATACACTAAGCACTTCAATGTTGGCATTATCTTCTCTGAATTTATATTCTGAATCTAAAATGTTTGTGAAAAAATCAGTGATTGGTTTTTCCCGGGGGAACAAAAATGTTTTTTTGAAAGCTTCATCAATTTCCAGTTCTATGTTTTCCATGTCTATATTAAGTTTTTTGTGAAGGTAAAAATAAAAAAAGCAACGGGCTCAAATATTTGATTAATGTTGATTTTTAACCGCAAATTTTCCTCCCATATAGAAGGGCAGAAATTTCTTTGAATGATCTAATGGTTCGTTTTGTGGACGAAATCGGAAATAGCTTTCACAAATTTTTTATTTTCTTCATAATAGAGTATGTGTCCACCATCGATTTCCACCACCTGCTGATCAGGGAATAGAAAAGAGGTGAAATGTCTTTCTCCGATAGAATGATCTTTTGTTCCTGTAATGATTAGCGTAGGAACTTTTATGGATGAGGTCAACGGAGTGTAATCCTTCCAGTATTCCTGTATAGAAAATGCTTTCTGGGCGAAGTCGAAGGTGCTGGGATTTTTATGATCGATTTTATTTAACAGCTCTATATTTTCTTTATGGTCAGAGAGCATCTTGTAATCCAGTCCCTTTTTACCCAATGCTTTTTTTGCGGTGATGAAATCTGACAATAAAGTAGCATCTTCAGCTTTAAAATCAGTATTCATCAGTTTATTCATATAACTGATCTGCTGCTGAAGTGAATATTTCATGTTTAAAGTACAGTTGGCGAGAATGAGACCCTTCACATGATCCGGATATTTTGAAGCATATTGGGTGGCCAGAATTCCTCCAAAGGAATGTGCCAGAAGATAAACTTTTTCTGCACCGTAGTGTTTTCTGATCTCTTCAATATCCTCTATCATTCTGTCTGGTGAATAATTTCCTTCTGATGAATTTTCTGAATAACCGCTGCCTCTCTGATCATAATACACCATGGTAAGATCAGATTCCAGTTTATTGCCACCCAGATTTTCAAAAGAGGTACTCCATGCACCCGGTCCGCCATGAATAAAAATAGCTATCGGCCCCTTACCGGATTTTTTAGTATATAGTTTCACCTTATCGCTGGTTAGAATGAAATGGCTTTCTTTATCCTGAGCTTTTACCGTATGATTGAATAGGAATATAAAAAGGAAGATGATTTTTAGGAGTCTGGTCATTGTTTTAAAATTGTATCAAACGAAAATTGAATTGCCGTACCTCAAAGATAAAGAATAATTGGCAGTAAAATAGCTGCTTAAGACGATTTATTGGTATCCAAAGTACCCTGATTTTGTACTGCAAATATTGATAAATAATTTAATCCCTTACCCGAAATAACAATAGTTCAGTTTCTGATAGTATTTTGTATTCGAAATTGATTTCTTTCCAGATATTGATCAGTTTTTCTTTTGCGACCTGATCATCAGATACAACAACGCAGTGGTCTGTAGAATTCCACTCTGGTTTGCGTATCAGATCAAATCGGTTATCCACTTCCTTGTCCATTCTTCTCACTCCGGTTAAGATTGACAAACAATCAACATCATCCGTATTGATATAATTTCGACGCAGAATATTCTTTTTTATCTTTTCGGTCAA
Source organism: Chryseobacterium indologenes (assembly GCA_001013295.1). Classification (GTDB taxonomy): domain Bacteria; phylum Bacteroidota; class Bacteroidia; order Flavobacteriales; family Weeksellaceae; genus Chryseobacterium; species Chryseobacterium indologenes_B. The sequence goes on from LAZY01000036.1 coordinate 46,411, forward strand.
TAGATGTGAGTGGCTAGGATTTTCTTCATTATTTTCAAATAAATCCATCAGATACTCATGATCCTTTATTTTTTCTTTTGTTTCATCTGTTTCAAAAAGCTGACAGATGTCTTCATCAAACCATTCTCTGGAGCCTAAAACTCTGTATTCTTTTGTAGCTTTATCATAAACCACAGGGCCGGATCCGATAATATGTCCTCTTTCATCATCCATATCATATATTTTATGTTTCCAGAAGACGATCACTATGTCTTTGGTGTCGAAGTATTCCCGGATTTCGTAATCAGGGCTGATTTCTTTTTCAATAAGTTCCTGAACGTACTTTAAATTGATCATGGTAATGAATATTAACGTTAATGAATTGAAGTATCCTGTTGTAAATTTAAATACTAATATGAAAAACCTGCCACTTCCTTGAAATAGCAATGATTAAAAACTCAAAAAGATTGAACCGTTTTTATGGAAAATCAAGTCTTACTTTTTGTATCTCTTTTGAATGGTGCGGATGGGTTTTATCCGGCAGAACCCAGTCTACATAAAGTTCTCTATTTTCGATACGGATGCTGTCAATACAATAATGAGGAAATAGACTTGAACAGTTTTTCCAGTTTTCTCCTATGAATTGTTTTTTCTTACCATCAATACTTTCTGCCACCAGTTTATAAGGCAAAGAATCTGTTTCGTAGACTACAATACCTTTTACACGTTCATAGGATAATGGATTTTCATACAGTTTTACTTCATTATTGGTAAATGGTAAAATCAAATCGGTCCAGGTATCACTTCCATTTGAATGTCTGAGGCACATGTATTTTTCATTGCTCCATTGTAAATGAGTTTTATCATCAAGATAATGGTTGCTGATGGATTTTGATGAACGGAGAGATGTTTTTCCATTCGTCCATTGTAAAAAGGAGGTGGAATCTGTTGCTTTAATTATTTTAAATGCATGATCCTGCTTTAAAGTTTCGGTTTTGTTGTTCGAATGGCAGCTCCATAGTATACTACATCCCAGGAAAATTGAAAGCAGGTTTTTCATGATATTGTATTTATTTGAATTGATGCATTGTATCTCAGTCCAATAGGTTATTACGATGTAGATCATCAAAAATTAACTGATCAACTTCCGATATTTTGTCTTTGTCTGAATAGTTCAGCCATCTCATTTCTTCAATTTCAGCACTGGCTTTTAATTCCCCTGAATAATTCCCGGAATAACAGGTCATTTTTACGATGATCCCTTCTTCATGGCTATGTGCCTGAGCTTCATAAGTTCCCATGTATTGAAGCGTTGCAGGATCAATTGTGACACTTAATTCTTCACTGATTTCACGGATCAGAGCTTCTTCATCAGTTTCTCCCATTTCCCTTTTACCGCCCGGAATATAATATTTGTCTTTTCCGTAGCTTTTGGTTGAGAGAATTGATTTGTTTTTTAGTTCAATCCAGGCGAGTTTGTCTATTAGTTTTTTTGACATTTTGTAAATATATTGTTTTGTTAGTATTTGTTATTTAAAAATTTCCTTTAGTTCATCCCTATATGAAAAGCTTTCATAACCTAAATTTTTGAATTTTGTTTTTGTAAATTTTTTGACTTCATCATAATTTCTATGATAAAACTGAGAAATTTTTACAACCTTATTACCGTTTTTATATAAGTATAGGTATTCATATGTCCCTCCTTTTGAACTTATAATACTATATTTCAAACCCTCTATTTCAGATAACAGGTATTTTTTTTTCTGAAGGCCTAAAAATCTTTTGACAATGATTTCGTTCTGAGTGATTTCTACACTGATGAATTTCGTCTTGATTTCTCCAAAGATTATTAAGGACGAGAAAATAAGTATAGATGGAATGAAAATTTTAGGAAACAATTTGTCGTCATAATAAGAATCAGTAAAAAGTAATAGTGAAACATTTATTACCGAATAGATAATTGCTGGGAACAGAAGTAAAGGAAATATTGACTTTATGGTAAATTTTGTTTTCATTAGTAAAAAATTATCGGATGAATCATGTTTGCAAAGAAAGAATTGTGTTTTTTTGGCTCATTCTCCGAAATCATAGCCTGTTAATTGCTTGTTCTACATAATCATAAGCCAAGCGCAAAATTTCTTCGTTGGTAGAAAAACCTGATTCTTCCAGAAATTGTATTTTCAACCTGACGTTGTTAAGGAATTCCAGATCCGGATTTTTAACATTTTCAATATAAAACATGTCAAAGAGTAAGCAATCACAATCTTCGTAATCTTTTAGCAGAATAAATTCTTCAAAGAACAAGTGATAATTGTCAATGTCTATCTTTCTGTTTTCGTCATAATGTAATATTGCTCTTGCAAAAATAGAATGTTCATGATCTTTAAAATTGGCCAGATCACGATCCAGTTCTTTCCAATCCTCGTTATTAAATGTATCAAGAATTTCGTAGATACTTTCATTCCCACCGTTTACCCAATAATCGCCATCTGTCTTTTTATCTTTTTCAATGATCTGTTTAATCGTTAGAATTTTATCTGTTGTCATTCCTGATGCTGTGTTTTTTCTATTTTTAATTTTATCCGGATTGTTTTGGATCTTTTGTAGGATGAAGATTAACGTCCTTCAGATAATTTTTGTTTCAGGTTTTCCGATACCAATTCGTTTTCGATCAGATAAGCGCTCATCATTTTTAAAAATTTTCGGGATTCCTTTAGGTAATTTTTTGTCAAGAAAAGTATGGTCTGTTGTTGCAAGATATACGTTTGCTCTGCTGATAGCCACCTATCAGATCATCAGGCTTTTCTGAAAGTATAGAATTTAAGGTGTCAAAAGCCTGTTTTTTCAAGCCAAAAGAGTTCGCTCTTTCGGTTAATAATGCTTCAAGTTCTTCGGCTGTCATGTCATGATTATTAGTATTCGAATTTACTAATAAATTTTGGTCTGAGAATTATTCGGGAATATGATATAAGCTACAATTATTATATTTTGCGGACATTACGAATGATATTTTGAAAGATATATTCATCGATTTTTGTTGCTGTAATTCCTGGATTATTATTTTTCCACAGAAGGAATAGTTTTTCATATTCCTTTGTTGTTTTATAATTTGTGAAGATTATTTTTTTGAAGTCATTAAAATCCACAAAATTTAATTTCCAATGTCTGATAAAGTTTCCATCGCGTATCTCGAGCAATTCATAAATACCTTCTTCGTCATCTTCATCATCATATTTTCCTCTAAAATCATCAATCCTGATTAATCCTGAGAACCAATTATATTTGTCATCAGGGAATATATTTTTTAGAGTACGATGATGATCCTCAGATTCTTTACTGAACATCCAACGCATTTTTTTTATAATTAACTCGTTGTTCTTTATTTCAAAATCTGCGACATAATCTCTCCAGCAAGCTGAAAATGATCCTATATTTTTAGGTTTTTTTTCAGGAAATTCTTTGAAGAAATACTCTAAAATTTCATTATTCAAAGAATATTTTTTCCCTTTGTAATGTAATGAATCCCGTATTTGCTGTGTCATTTTGATGTAATGGTGTTTATTGAATGAAATCAGAATATCAAATGAATTTTAAACGGTTTCCCGCCTGCTTACATTAGTCAATCTTTCTGTTTTAAGTCAGGAGACTCATGATGATTTTTTAAGTGCTTATATCATTTTTACCAAAACAATCTATATATAGCCATATATGATGGAGGTTATCGTATGAAGAACTGCTGATATTAATGAGATACCTATTAACAGAAATGGAGGTAGGTTTATTTTATTTGCTTTAATAAATACAAATAGGGCCAGTAATAATGGAAACGAAAATCCTAATAACAGCCTGGGACCTAAGACATCAATTCTTGTGAAATAAGCAGAAGCTAATGTTAAGCATATAAATGTTAAACTGTTGGCGATCAAAAAAATGTTATATTTTGATACATAATATTTGCTTTTCTTAAGCACGGAAAATATGGCTATTCCCAATATTCCCACGATTCCTAATGAGAGCAGGTAGGAAAGTTGCCATATATGGGTCAGGCTTTGTAATTCTACTATTTTACTGATGGGGCGTCCGAATGGCTCTATGGTTGTTGTAATTTCATATTTGGATAAACTGATATATTTCATGAAATTCAACTTTGTGAGTTCTGAGCGATTACCTGTGAAATACCCTGTGAATTGATAGTTTAAAAAAAGATAGAACACTAAGACCAGAACGCTTATAAAACATGAAGCCAGAGCATAAAAGTACTTTTTACTTAATCGCACATACAATAAACTTAATATTGCTGTAGGGAAGACAAAGAATATTGAATTGTATTTCGTTAAAATTAGCAATACCAGAGTTATTGTATTTTTTAACAGATATTTTTTAGGGTCAATTTTGTCTGTGTAGAACAGATAATTTAAATGAAGAAATATAATAAGAAGTGGTAATATTATATTTTCACTCCATGCAAAAATATAATTATACTGAAACGATGAAAATGCCAGAATGGCCCAGATTTCTTTCCAATAGAATTTAAATTTATACGTGTAAATAAAGCAAAACAGGATCGATATAATATTAATGATTTTGTAGGTGATCAAATAATCGTTGATGATGATATTGATTATTTTTAACAGACTAGGATAAAATATTGGAAACAGTGAATCTTTAATGATTGGCAGATGATCAGCAATTTCTATATAATCATATGAATCAGGGGTTAAATAGTCACCTATATACCAGGCTATAATTAAGTTGATAAAAATGACAATCGGTAAAATAATAAAATATGAATCTTTCTGTTTACAAATCATTTTTGAAAGTTACTATTAATATAAATATGGGTTCGTGTCACGAACTTACAAATTTCCTGATGATTGTGAAACTCAGCTGACCACAAAAAGATAACAAGTTTCCGGGACTTCTCTATAAAAAACGGATTCATTTAGATTTTTCCGCTAAAGATCTCTTAGAAACGATCACCATTCCCCTGAGGACCGAATAGCTTTGTTTTAATAGCTTCAAAATCAGACAGTTTTTTTGCGACGGTGTGCTTTGGGGGAAATATTTTATTGCGATTTCCAATTGTATTTTGTCATTTTATTGGTCAGTTTCTGATCCACGATTTCAAGGTCTAATTTTCCGTTTTCTTTTGTCAGTATAATCATGCATCCTTTTTCTAAAATTCCACTTTCATTAAATTCAAGCTCTTTTACCTTGATGGATTGTGTGATACCGTTTTCATCTGTTTCCTGTTTGAAGGGTTCTCCGGTATGTCCATAAAAATGGTAATGAAAAATCACATGATCTAATACTTCTCTGATTTCGGTCATTCCATAGCCTCTCTGGGAGCTGTCATCTTTGTCATGGGTGATTAAAACATCAAAAAGATCTTTTGTTTTAAGCAGTTTTTTTATTTCTTTTCTTTCGTAATCCTGAATGAACCGCTTTTCTGATCTTCCTTTCCGGTCTCCAATTCTGCCAATACCTACAAAAGATAAAATTTCATTATCAGTTTTTAATTCCTGTTTTAGGCCAGATTTACATACGAAGACTTTTCCATAAATATCAATAGGAAACAGACTTCCCTGAAAATTTTCTTTTTCCAAGTGGTCTAAAAAATCATGGTCTTCATGATTTCCCCGTACACAGATCATATCAATATTAAGTTCATCTAAAAATGACTTAATGGCTGGATTTATCGTTGTAAAGTCGTCATGAAATCCTAATTCGTCCCTATCATATTGGGCATGTTTTATCGTTGCTTTGTCCAGATTTTCAATATTGGGATAGGCTCCCATATCTCCACATTGCAGAATAAAATCAATGGTATTGCCTGTTTCTTTTTGGTACAGATCAACCAATTTGAATGGTAATAATATTTTTCCGTGGATGTCAGAAAAAATGGCTATTCTCATAGAGTAAATTCGTTTTTTATTGTCATCAGTTTTTTTTAGGACTTCATTTCTATTGTTCTTTATTTTCTGAAGGCCTCATTTTTTGTGATGTTTTATGGGAAAAATTTAACTTTCTTACAGTTTCAAAGCTGGAAAATAAGTCTTGTCTTTATTTTATAAAGAACCCGAACTGCCTTTGCATAAGCTTTTTTAAGGCATCCGGTCTATTATTTCTCCTAATTTTTCAGCAATATTATCTTTTGACATATTGATTATTTTCCATGATCCTCCATCAAACTTTGAAATGGTAATGAAATGATCTTTGTCAAATTTAAAAGTATAATAATAAGCACCATCTATTTTGTCTACATTTCCTATAATCTCGATATTATATTCCGTATTGTTGAAGTTTAAATTAATTATATCCGGTTTTTCCATTTGGTTTTTCGGGTTTAATATTGTAAAAATCTTTGAGGCTTTGCTGTCCATCTATTGAGAAAGCGGTATATTCAGGTTGATCGTTAATTCATTAATATCTGCAACCTGTGTACTGTTAATAGATGAGGAGAGGCTAGTGGTTGTATTTCCACCGATGATATATAATCTGTTATTATACACTTCTGCGGCTGAGTGTCTTCGGGGAATCATATTGGATGATACCTGATGGAGCTGGTTGGTGGCAGTATCAAAATAGGCCAGATAATTTTGATTCACATAATCGCCTACGATAAAAATCTTATTATCGGCTACTGCTAATGAATGTCCGGTTACTCCATCAGGCATTGCATATCGATGGGTCCAGAGATTGGTTTTAAGGTCATAAACGTCTATCAGATTAGAGGACATCCCGTTGAAACCACCAATCACATAAAGCTTATCATTAACAATTTTGCCTTTTGTTTCTTTGGCTGAAGGCATATCCGGTAATGAATGCCAGGTATCTGAGGCAATGTCGTAATATTGAAATTTATTAGAAAATACATTGCTCCCGGCTCCGTTTAATCCGCTGCCCCCAAACACATATATTTTATCATGATAGATTGCTGAACCGGCTCCTGCGGCATAAAAAGGATTAACGGCTCCATTGGTTATCGTATTGGTGGTAAGATCTAAAATTTCAAGATTACAGTTTTCCAAACCGTTGAAAATATAAATTTTGTTATTGTAAACCTCGGAATTGGCAAATCTTTTGGGAATCAGACTGGAGTTGATAATAGTCCAGCGGCCATCAGTAATATTATATTTTTCAATATAATTGGCATTTTTAATGGCTGTATAGCCATTGGCCACATAAATGTTGTCATTTAGAATTATACTGCTTATAGCGCCTCTGGCTGTAGGCATCACTGGAAGTTTTTTAAAATGTAATGTTTGTGAATGGGCTAAGAATGAGCCGAAAAATGAAAGGATCAATAATTTTGTTTTCACGGGTGTTTAAGTTTTGTTTTTATTGATTTTCTGCAAACAATTCAGTGATTACTTTTGATATTGAATTGTAATGAAAACCGAAGTTTAAAGATAAGGAAAATACTAAGAGAATTTTTTAGGTTTGGCTTTATTTTATTAAGAGGAATGGGCAATGGTATTTTCTCGAAAATGGGATCAGTTTTAAAACAGAAGTTCTCCATTGAGATCAGTGGTCAGTACCTCACTCATATAATCGAAAAAGGGACGTATTGCCAATAAAGTTAAAACGACTTCCTTCTGGAAATTTTCAGACAGAACTTCTTTATCCGTAAATTTTCTCATGACCACAAATTGTTTTTTTCTGATCAGATCTATGGCAGGATGATTTTTATCAAAACCCCGGGGTGCTGTTTTTACTGAATCACCCTGGAGCGATCCGAAATATTTTACAAAAGTTTCGTCAGAGGTAATTTTTTCAATTTCTGTGGTGCTGATTTCAAATTCTTTGCGGATGCGAAGTAAATCTTTGGCTTCAGGTCCCCAAAAACCACCGCCTACAAAACTGTTGCCCGGTTCCAGCTGAATATAATATCCGCCTCTCAGCATAGGTTTTGAGCGGGAATATCCCACTCCGAAATTATCTTTATAAGGGGTTTGATCTTTGGAAAACCGAACATCTCTGTAAATTCTGAAAATATGGATACCTTTTAGATGATCATGCTCCTGAAGTTCAGCATAGATCTTATTAAAAAAAACTTTGTTTTCTTTTACGATGGAATCATATTCAGATTTATGATCGGCAAACCATTCCCGGTTGTTGTTTTCTCTTAATTGCTTGAGGAATTCGAATGCTTTTTTCATTGAGGATAGGTATATCTAAAGTTATATGGTTTGGGTATAAATTAGTGTTAAGATAAAATATCTGTATCCAAATGTATAAGAAATATTGCTTCAGAAAAAATATCTGCAATCTATTCCATCTATAAACATAATGATGCTTTTTTATACAAAGGCTCATAGAAAAAATATCAATTCCAAATAGCTTTTACTTAATTTACGATAGTTTTGTTAAAGGTTAGCATCAATATCGGCTACTTGTATGCTTTTAATTGATGATTTGGTTGAAGAAGTTGTACTTCCACCGATGATGTATAGTTTATTGTTATGTATTTCCGCTGTAGCGTGTCTTCTGGGAATCATATTGGATGATAGCTGATGTAATTTATTAGTTGTCGTATCAAAATAGGCCAGAAAAGTTTGATTATTAACCCCGCCTACAATAAAAATCTTATTACCGGATACTGCTAATGTGTGTCCGGCTATCCCAACAGGCATCGTATATTGCTTGATCCAAAGATTAGTGTTGAGATCGTAAACATTGATCAGACGGGATGGGGTACCGTTGAAACCACCAATCACATAAAGTTTATCATTCACAATTTTGCCGCTTGTTTCTCTGGCTGTGGGCATATCCGGTAATGGATTCCATGTATTGGAAGCAATATCATAATACTGAAATCTTTTAGAAAATACAGTAGTGGCGGCTCCATTTAATCCGCTGCCCCCAAACACATATATTTTACCATTGTAGATTGCAGACCCTGAATTTCCTGTATAGGAATGATTAATAGCTCCCTTCGTTATTTTATAGGTTGCAAGGTCTACAATTTCAAGATGGCTGTTTCCCCAACCGTTAAAAATATAAATTTTATTATTGTATGTCTCCGAATTGGCAAATCTTTTGGGAACCAGACTAGAATTGATAACGCTCCATTTATTATCAGTAATATTATATTTTTCAATATAATTGACGTTACCTCCGTTTTCCTGATAGCCATTGCTCACATATAGATTATCGTTCACAATTACACTGCTTGTTGCACCTCTGCCTATAGACATATTGGCAAGATTTTTAAAATGAAGTGTTTGTGCATGGGCCAGTATTGATCCCAAAAATGAAATAAATAATAACTTTGTTTTCACGGGTGTTTTGGTTTTGTTTTTACTTATTTCCTTGTAAACAATCCGGGAATTGTTTTTAATAGCGAAATTTCCTGTAAAAATTTGATCTGTTGTATATTTATTAGCGTAAAGTCCATAATTCCCTTTTTACATATATTTTGCTTAGAGTTAAAGCTTTAGAGAAATACATTGTTATGCGTTCGTACTTTATTCATGTGACATTATTACTTCTTTTATTTTTTGTACTATAAGGGTTGATGCTATTGGTGACCAATGAGTATCATCAAAATAGTACATGTCTTTTTTGCTGTTCAATTCTTTTGTTAATATTTCTTTTGAGTTGATGTAGATGTACTCTTTATTGAGCTTGTCGAAATTGTCAAAAAATACGGGTTTGGTAAAATTTTTTTTATCAGTGATATAGTTGTAATATATATCGTATTTGTCTGGTGAAGGCAAAAAGATAAGTGTTATGTTTTTTTCTTTAAGCTTTTCAGAAAATTGATTTAAAATTCCGTTGAGTTTAATGGCGTTTTCGGGTACATTATTTTGTTGGGTATTATTCAGATCATCAATATAAAAAAGCAGCTTATTGGAATGATTGCTAAATAATGATGCCGTCTTTAATTCAACATTATAAACTTGTCCGTTGGCTAGATAATTCTTGTCTGTACAATATTTAAAAGTCAAATAAGGAAATTTCAGTGTGGTGCGCGAAAAAAAATTGTATCCTTCATTGATTTGTTGAGGTTTATGATGCATGATTATTGAATCAATCTTATCAATATCAATTTTGGATTTATTGTCTATATTTTGTATATCCTTAATTAGATTTCGCTCTACACCTTGTAAGATCACATATTGAACTTTATAGGTATCAAAAAAATTACCATTGCACAATTCAATGAATTTTTGAATTTGATTACCAGAAATAAAGCGGTCAATATGCAAAATATTAAAATCTCCGGCCAGCATATTTTGATACCCGGACTTACCTTGTTCTGAAAATGAATCTCCGATAGTAAGAATTTTATACGTTTTCTTTTTCGATTCGGATAACTTCGTAAACTTTATTTCATGCTCAAACGCAGTGAATTTTTCCCTGTATTTCTTGTCTATGTATGGAAGAGATCCTATACGCAATAAATCTCCTGAATTGTCACTATCTGCATAAAAAAAATAGGTAATGAGATATAAAATCAGGAATGGCACAACGAAGAATGCTGTTTTTGAAATAAATCTTTTCATAGATTAAAACTGAAAGTAAATAAACTGTTGATCTTCTCCTGCAAACCAGAATATGGCAATAATGATTGCGTAATACATGGCGTATCTAAACGGGCTTTTCCATCTCATTCCCAACTTTGCAATAGCGTATTGCTGTTCTCTTCCTAACCATTCGATAATAACAAAAATAATAATAAAAAGAGTAAGAAAACGGGGTATAATGGCTGGAACGGAGAAAAGAGATTTAGAAAATATTCCTGAAACATATGATAAGGCATGGGTTATATTTTCTGCCCTGAAAAATATCCATGCAAATACAGCCAAAGCAAAAGTGGTCATCATTTGAAAAAATTCTTTTACTGTAGGAAATAATTTACCTTGTGCTACTGTTTCCAAATGATTGCGGTGGGTTCTCATGATAATGGATGGCATAATGAAAAGAGCATTTAAGCCCCCCCAAACAATAAAGGTCCAATTGGCTCCGTGCCAAAAACCACTGACAATAAAGATGATGAATGTATTACGTATTCGCATCCAGTTTCCCCCTTTGCTGCCCCCTAAAGGAATGTATAAATAATCTTTGAACCAGGAAGAAAGCGAAATGTGCCAGCGTCTCCAAAATTCAGCAATGTCTCTTGAAAAATAAGGAAATGCAAAATTTCTTAATAAATCTATTCCGAACAGTCTTGCAGTTCCTATAGCAATATCAGAATATCCGGAGAAGTCTCCATAAATCTGAAAGGCAAAAAATACAGCCCCTAATATTAAAGTACTTCCGGATTGATCCGCAGAGTTATTGAAAATCTGGTTGGCAATTTCGGCACAGTTATCAGCAATAACGATTTTCTTAAAAAGGCCCCAAAGTATCTGCCGCAAGCCGTCCACAGATTGTGAATAATCAAAAGTTCGTCTTTTTTTTATTTGAGGTAACAAATGGGTTGCCCTTTCAATGGGGCCGGCAACAAGTAAAGGAAAGAAACTCACAAAAACCGCATAATCTACAAAATTACTTTCCGCTTTGATTCTGTTTTTGTAAATATCTATTACATACGAAAGTCCGTGGAATGTATAAAACGAAATACCTACCGGAAGAATTATTTTCAATGTCCAGGGGTTTACCTGCAGACCTATATGAGAAACTGCTTCGGCAAAAGATTCTGTAAAGAAGTTGTAATATTTGAATACACCAAGAAATCCAAGATTTATGCTTATGCTTAGCCAAAACCAAAACCGTTTTCTTTTTTGATTTTCTGCATCCTGCATTTTCAAGCCTGTAAAATAATCTAGAAGCGTAGAAAACATCAGCAAAAATAGAAAACGCCAGTCCCAACACGCGTAAAAAAAGTAGCTTGCTAATAGTAATAATACATTTTGAAGTTTAAGATTTTTATTGGTTACAAACCAATACAGCAGAAATACTGTCGGTAAAAATATTGCAAAGCTTATAGAGTTAAAGAGCATCTTTTATTTGATCAGTTTTGAGTTTTATTTACATGGTTGCTATATAATGTACAAAGGAAAGAAAGCTTGGTGAAGCAAGAGAAAAGTTGCTCTTTGCTTGTAGGTAAAACTGCTTTGATTATGGTCGAAATAACCAAGTTTTTGCTTTCCATTTGTATACGTTATGAAGACAAATATAAATAAAATTTGAGGGATAGGGGTATTTTATCTGGACAAGAGTAGGGTGTGTAGGTGTTTGTTATCTGAAGTAGGAAAACTTCAGATTGTTTATTTTATTGGTGTAACAAACTAAGGAGCTTTTGTGGAATATAGTGGTAGTTTTATCCCTGCCACTGCACGAATCTTTTCGTGTGGTGTATGTATTATAAATTAAACATTAATTTAAAAGTCAAAACCTCACGATACAACCGTATAGCAAACATAGGATGTAATGAAGCCGATTTTTATATCTCTAATATTTTCGTTTCGGTATTTTCATATTTTGTTTTTAAACTTTTAATTCTCTCCTCAAATTCGTTATAAATATCTTCTATTTCTCCCGGATAAAAGTGAAGCCAGCGACTATGATCTCTGTACGCTTTCTGTCCTTCAGCTAATTTTTTGTTTCTTTTGGATAGGTTTGGGACTAAAATCTGGTTGATAATTAATCCATGCTGCTTCAGCATTTCGGAGAGGGTATCAAAGTCTTCAATATTTAATTCGCTATTGCAGAATAAAATATTGTCTTCAGAACTCATGATCTCGTCAGAAATGTATTCAAGCTTCCTTAGGTAATATTCTTTTGATGAATGATATTCATATTTTTCAGGCATATCAAAACAGTTTATCATTTTAAAACCTGCATATTCGGAAGTGGGTAAATCTGATTCAGGAACCTGTAAGGTTAAAATGATGGATATTTTCTTTTTTGATTGTGATAAGATGTTTTTTATGAAATTCATGGTCGTTTTTTATATTTTATTACACTGAAGTTTAATATCTTTTTACTGATCAGCCGTTTGAATTCCGGATTATTTCCAAAATTCCCACCATTTCTTTTGAGCTCCCAATGCAGAGTTTAGCCCGGCTATACTTTCAGTTTCTTTTAGGGTTGAAATTTCCTCTGCTTTCAAATAAATATTTTTATATTCTTCATCTGTTAATTCGTCAACAAGATACTGTACTTCATCTACTAAATGAAACTTTTCAGAAGCTAATAGTTTTATTTTTTCGTACGGGATTTCAATTCTGGATTCTTCATGGGATATAACAACTACATCTGCATTACTTAGAAATTGTTTTCCATTTTGATATAAAATAATAATATTTTTCTTTTCGCCTGTTTCCCTATTGGTCGTTTGTATGATATTGGGAATCTGATATTTTTCTCTGTCCCAGAATTGTGTTCTGCTGATATGGCTAACGAGGCCGTCATAGTAAGATTTCTCTGTACGGGTGTCCAGCTTTTTGTGAATATTGGGTCCTACCTTATAATTCATATAGCAACATCCAATTTCTAATGTTTCCCCATCATTGCCAATTTTGTCTATGAAAATACTTATTCCCCCATATTTTTCCTGCTCTATCCATTTACTGTCATAATTATTTTTAAAGGTAATGAGGTCAATAGGATTTTCTTCATCCTCGGGTAATATTGGGGACTGTGTCAATTCAGATATTGCTTCAGTAATATTTAATGCGATTTCAAAATCTGTTTCACTGGAAACGATATTCAATCCGATTGAATATTCCTGTTCCCGATAATTTAAATTGACTCCACGCGTAGATTTATCTTTAATGAAAGCTTTGCAGTTATATTCATCAATAAATTCATCAATATTTTCTGCATAGCTAAATTCTATGTTGTCTGATTTTAATTTTTCGGATAATTGTCTGTACGTGATTTTTTTTTCGGATCCTATCGTAAAATAAAAGCTCATGAGATTGTATTAGTTTTTTATGGTATTAGTGGTTGTGAAATCGTTTTGCAATTTTGATAATCCCTTAGTTGCCGTACGAATCTTTTCGTGTGGTTACAGTAAAGCCTGGTCATTATTTCATCCTTTATTTCAAATAAATCTTTTCAAGAAGTTCTACTGATTCTGCTTCAGTCAATGGTATCTTTTTATCTGTATTGTTGGTTAGATTGAATGAAATAAGATTGTTGTTTCTCACGGCATATAGTAAATACGAAGTCTGGTCCTTATGATCATTCTGAGGCATGTTTCGTACAATAATTTTCCATATGATATAGTTTTTGTCTTCGTTTCGCTTCACTTCAGAAACTTCAGCTTTCACTCCGGTTGGAGACGCCCAGTAATCATATTCCCATTTGTAAAATGCATTCAGCAATTCTTTTTCCGTTAAACCTGCTTTATAAAATTCAAATTTTTCAGGTTTTCTTACAGAGACTAACAAGTTTATTTTTTCTTCTTTGTTGCTTAAGCGAAATTGTCCGGATTGTTTAAGTTGATCCTTATATTCCCATTTTCCGGGAAACTCAAATAGCTCTCCATTGATTTGAAAAGGAGTCTTTTTTTGTGCAAAAGAAAAGGTTGAAATTAGAAAAAGAGCTAAGATTGAAAAATGTTTAACGTTTAGTTTCATTTTGAGTATAGAGTTTTCCTGAACGGTTGGTTATTAGTTTTGTTTTGCGTATTTGTGTAAGTTACAGAAACAAATATAGGTAAAAGTTGGGGTGTTTTAGATAGAGTAAGAGATGATGTGTTGGTATTGGTTATACAAAGTCACGAGCATGATGCTCGCGCTCGCGAAGGGATTATCTGGTTAATTATTTTAATTGATAATTTCTGCATCCGGATTTTTGCGTAGCTGGGCTATTCTGTCCCGCCAGTTTTGAAGTTCTTCATCCGTTAATCTGATCCAGTCTTTTACTTCACCAACAATTTTTAAAGGTTCCTGGCTTCGGAAAGATCTGGTAGGATTTCCCGGAAATTTTTTATCCGTTACATTCGGGTCATTTTCAAATTTTCCCGTGGGTTCCACAATATACACGCGTTCCGGTCCGTCTCCTTTGGCCAGTGCAGCGGCAAGCCCGGCCCCGTTTACCAGAGCGGTAAAATAGATGTGGTTCATGATTATTTCGGGATAATAATTGGATTTAAACCCGGCAGTAAGCAAGTCTCCGATTTTCAGATCAGCCTTTGTCCCGTGATAAAATGGCCCATTGTCTAAAACATCATCCGTAAAAGAAGTTCCCTTATTATTTTCCATTTTGTGAAATGTATTTGAGTTTTTCGGAACCTGTAAACTTATGTATTTGTTTTTAGATAAAAAAATGCCATTGTCTCAGAATCCTGTCGTGTGGTTATATAAACATTTTAATTCTATGGTCTGAAAGGTGAGGCTATTCGAAGCCTCCTGACTTCGCATGATTTATTTTATTTACGTAAAGCAGGGAGACTTTGCTGAGCAGGATAATGTTTTTAGGTGATAAAAGTATTGATTATCTTTTCTACCATCCTTTTTTCCTGTATAGGAAAGATTAACAGCGCCCTTCGTAACTGTATTGGTTGCCAGATCTACAATTTCAAGATGACTATTTCCCCAACCGTTAAAAATATACATTTTATTATTGTAAGTTTCCGAATTAGCAAATTTTTTGGTAAGTAGAGTAGCATTGACAATACTCCATTCGTTGTCAGTAATATTATATTTCTCAATATAATTGGCATTCCCTCCCTTTTCCTGGTATCCATTGCTCATGTAGATATTATCATCCACTATTACACTGACTGTAGCACCTCTGCCTACAGACATATTGGCGAGATTTTTAAAATCAAGGGTTTGTGCATGGGTTAGTAGTGTGCCCCAGAATGAAAGGATAATAATTTTGTTTTCAAGGGTATGAGTTTTAGTATTTGTTTTGTACCAGGCTTGAAGATAATAATCGTGGTTTAAACATAGAAAAAAGTTGAAGATAATTTTCTAAAATTGCTTTTAGTTAGCTAAAACCGGACGGTTTCACTCATCTTCAGTATTTCATCATCAAGTAGGGGCATCGGGAGGTGGAGACCATTTTGGGACTGGCCGGAGGGGGATCAGGAAGTGGTAGTTCTATTTAGTATAATCCCCGGAAATAAAAGATTTTTTATTGGATTTACAATCTCAGAAACAGGAATACTACATGAAGCTAGGGCATCTCGTCAATTATTTTTCCTAATTTTTCAGCAATAGAATTTTTTGACATACTTACGATTTGCCATTTTTCGTCATCAAATTTTGAAATGGTGATAAAATGGTTTTCATCAAATTTAAAAGTGTAATAGTAAAAGCCGTCTATTTTGTCAACATTTCCAATAATTTCAATATTGTATTCTGTATTGTTGAAGCTGAAATTAATGATTTCAGGTTTTTCCATTTAGTTTTAATTTACAACAGTTTTTATCTTCTTCATCAAAATATGATGTACAATGGGTTTTCTACCCAACAATTACGAATCACCTTTATGCCCCGCCGTTCAATACGGCATTACAAAACGTTTTGAAATCACCCAACTCAACTCCGTCTTCCCTATCCATAAAAGGACTTCCATCATAAAACTCACATACCTGGCCATAAGATTCAGATCGTTTGTCACAACAGATGAAAAAAAATCCTCTATCACTTCGGCGTCCTATATAAAGCCAAAAAGCCGGTTGGTCTTCTTTATCTCCATGACAATCCATATGATCAATGGTACAGTAAATCATCTCATATATACCATAAATATACTGATCTATTTTATAAAAAGCGATACCGTCATTTTCCGTCTTTTCTATAAATTGGGCATAGTCTTCCGGAATCGCAAGATTTTTATATTCTTCATAAGAAAAGTCATTATAAAAACTTCTAAAAACTTTCTCAAAAAAACTTTTTAAATAAGCATTCATAGAATATAATGATCCCTCTGCTACTAACCTATTATATATTTCATCCATTTTTTAATTCTTGCTTTTGGTTCAGATTTGACATTTCTCCTCTGATGTATTTTTTGATTAGAATATTTAATATAGTATTGAAACAAATATAATAAAAGTGGGAACAGGAAAGGGAGAGTAGGGGAATAATAATTTTGTTTTCAATGGTAGGAGCTTTAGTGTTTGGCTCTATTTGATTTTCTTTAGTAATTCAGGTTTATTTCTTAATACCGGGCTTGAATATAATAATCGTGGTTTAAAGGTAAAAAAAAGTTGAAGAGGGTAGAAACTTTACTACTGAAATCTGATGACTTTGGATGATCTATTTTATCAATGTAAAGTCGGGAGACTTTGAAGCTGTAAAATATTTTTCAATAATTTTTAAAAAAGTTCAGAATAGAAAGAATATTTTCAATAAAACGGTTTTGAAATTTGATATAAATTCCGTTTTTGTAAATGAGATCAAAAGTAATCCAACCGCCGAAACTTTTAAAAAAGTATTTGGGTTGGGTTGTTTCGTTTATTACAAAATCATAAGTGAATGTTCGTAAAAACTCTTCATGGATGGGAAAAATGTCAATTAATTCCTTCTCAGATTTTATTAGGTTTATGCATTCCGTTTTGCTGTCAAATATCGGGTCAAAATAAGTTGTTGAAATTTTTGGAACAAAGTATTTTATGGTTTCATCAAAAGCCATAAATGATATAATCTCCGTGGAATGCCTGGGCAGAACAAATATTTTACCTTTTTTGTTTTGTGTTACGCAAATAATATCTCCGTTGGCCGTTGAGCCGATCTGAACAGATTGTAGTAAATCATTTTCATTGTATAAATCATTCAATTTCCATAGGTCTGTATAGCTACTGAAGGTCAAAGAAATATTTTTGTCATCAGGATAAGTTATATAAACTTCGTCACAATAGGTTCCTGTTCCATATTCAAGTAGAAAATGCAGATAGTCTTTGGGTAAAAAGTCTACAAGGTTCTGATCTATATTTTGAACGGTCTTTTGTCTGTCAGGATCTAATAGGTCTGTTGTTAAAAGCATAAAATCTGTAACTCATTAAATAAAATTAGTTTCTATGGTAATATTACTAAAAAAGAATTAATATAATCGCGTGATATGTACTCATTTGTATCAATATAAAATAGCTGCGTTTGAGTGTAAAAGGAATATTGCTTCTGAAAAAGTATCTGCGATCAGCTCAGGTTCCACACCATAACTTTTGAACACTCTCCTCGCTCTCCGAAGTCTCCTGATTTTGGAATTTTTTTTAAAAAGATTTATTTTTTATGTTATCGGCTCAAAGTCAGGAGACCTTGTATCTGGGATGAACCCAACAGTGAAAGGAATAATAATTTTGTTTTCAATGGTACTGCTATTCCCCTTTTTCAGCCTTTGTTATTCAGTCTTCTTTACTTAGATGCAGTTGAATGAAACCGTCTTTAATTGTATATTCTTTATGCTTAAATTTTGAGTTCAGTTCAATGCTGTTTCCTAAAACACCGCCAACTCCTGTGATGAGTGGATGAATATTAAAATAAATGTCCGTTACCAAATCTTTGTCTATAAAGGCATTAAAAGCACCTGTTCCGCCACCAACTGCCATTTCGTGCCAGCCTTTTTCTGACATATATTCAATAGCTTCTTCAGGACTTCTAACAGTTTTGTAATCTTTTGATACGTAAGGTTTTTCAGAGAGTATTACGATTTCTATTCCGCTGAAATGGTCTTTGACTTCCTGTGGGAAGGTTAAAAAATTTTCAAAGGTTTTAAAGCCTATGACAAGGTTCCCCATTTTTTTCGCAAATGCTAAATAAAACTCCATCGCTTCCGGTGGCAATTGATGATGTGGATGATCGGATAATAATACTTTACCATTAGCCGAGATGTTGGCAATTACTGTTACTTTCATTTTTAATTTTTTTTTACCGTGTAAAATTATCTGAAAGAAACTTTATCTTTACTATCCGTTACCTTTTGGAAAGTAACTATGGTATGAGTACTAAAAAAAATGACATCAGTAAAGAACAAATATTGGCCCTTAAAGATGCCATTGAATTATTGGGTGGCAAATGGAAATTCTGTATTCTGCATAATTTGTATCATCACGAAACCATGCGGTTTAAAGATTTGCAGGAAACAGCTCAGGGAATAAGTCCAAAAGTTTTATCCAAAGTGCTGCTGGAACTGGAAGATAATTTGCTGATTACCCGAACGGTTAATAACATCAAACCTATCACCGTTTCGTATGCACTTACCACACATGCTAAAGAAACTGAAGAGGTTGTCAATGCTTTAATTAATTTTGGGTTGAAGCATAGAAAGAAAATAAAGGAGAAGTGATTTTTATATCATTAAGAAGCTGAGTTTATATCAGATCATTTTTTTTGATTTTGATGGCTCTATTTTTTCTTATTTTTACAATTAATTTTTAACCAAAAATGGTCAATCTATTTTGGATTATGACACAAAAATAGTAATGAAAATAAAAAAAATATTATTTAGCATATTAACCGCTCTTGTTTTAATGATATCAATATTCCTTTATATGAATAGGGATAAATTTGTCTATGTAGGTTCAGTAGATATTATTGAAGTCGATTGCAGCAAAAAAATTCAAATCTTGAGCGAAGTTTTAGAAAGTGACCAAAGGATTAGAAAATCAAATGAACTCATCAAATACGCTAAAGAAGATCACAGGAATCAGGAATTAGTGATCAGCATTATTGAAAAGTGTGGTATGCCGACATTAAAGGAGGTGGATCAAAAACACATGGATGCAATCTGGTTGGGTCTGCAACATAGTACTAAAGAAATCAGAAAAAAGTATTTTCCACAAATAGAGAAAGCGGTAAAAAATGGAGACTTATCTAAACAGCAATATGCATTGATGAAAGATAGGATGTTAATGGACGAAGGAAAACCCCAAATATATGGTTCACAAATAGAAAATGGTAAATTGTATACATTAGAAAATCCTGAAACGGTAAACGAAAGAAGAAAAGAAATGGGATTGGAACCAATAGAGGATTATTTAAAGAATTTCAATATTCAGTTCAATCCGAATTAACAACACAACATGTAATCACGTAGACGACTTTGCTGAGCTTAGATTTATTCATTCTCATTAAAGTAATCCTGTCTGCAAATTAAAGCTCTAATTCCATAAATATTCTTTTCTGAAATTCCATATAGATTAATACGTCACCCATTGAAAATCCATGCATTATATTTTATTTTGTCTGATGGAGTGGTAACCTTAGCTTGTTCTCCCTGCTACCACACGAATCCTTTCGTGTGATATTATAAATTAAACGTTCTGATGGTGATCATCCTGGGATATATAATTTTTGTAAAGCTACTTTTTTACTACGCAATCTATTAACATATCTGAATACTTTTTCGTTAATCATCGATAAAAATAACCGAGTTTAATTTTTACTCATATATTCTGCCCATTTCTAGCAAGTCACCCAAAGTTTGCCAACTTACCTCAAACTCCTGTTCATCATCTTCACAATAGTCTAAATAACATCGCATACCACATTCTAAAATAGAGTAGGGATCAAAATTATACCATCTGTTTCCTGTTTCAGAATCAATTCCAAAAGATCGGCCTTCATCATTGAGCTGTTTCCCTTTCATTTTATGTAATTCGGCGATCTGAAATTGTAAAACGGCAATGGTATAATAAATTCCAATATCTTCTAAAGAACTATTGGCTTTATTGTTCATTTTTTTATAAACATCTTCCTCATCAGGTGCAGTTACAATTCTAAGCCATTCTTTATCAAATTTTTTTGGCTCAGAATTACATGCTTCATATAAGAGTTTTAATAATAAATCAGTGGTTAAGGTTTGCTCTCTTTCCTGTTCCACCAGTTTTAATAAAGCTAAGAGATAAGTTTCCAGATCTCTGTTTTCTGGAAGATGTCTAAGATTAATACTATGATAAAATTTGTTGTATGTCATATTGTGGTTTTAGATAATGTAATTATTTTAAAAGGCAAAATCCAGAAGATTAGCCCATAAAATCATCTAAATAATATTGTAGAGTAGTATCATTGCCTGTTACTTCGTTTACGAGCTTTTTAATATTTTGCAACAGTTCAGATTCGTTTGTATTTTCATCAATATCTATCAGGTGTAATGCAATTTGTGATCCCTCATCATTTAAATTTATTTTTCTTAAAGTTCCATCAAGGATCGTTATTTTGGTTGGTACAGATGGTTTTCTGTAACATTCTTTTATAAGGCTTATTATTTCAAAAAGCTTTTCTGTTCTCATTATTTTACCGTTCCAGACTTTACCTTTTTCTTTAAAATACCGGGATGTGGATAAAATAACTAAAAGAAAATAACTGTTTTCGTTTCTTTTGATTTCTATATCAAGTTGCCCTGCAAGAGAATGTATTTCAATCTTAATCATTTAAATATAATTATTAATTTTTCCCGGTCCCCGAAGTCTTCAGATTTCGTAGATTGGTTTTAAATAGATTTATTTTAATGGCTCAAAGCCGGGAGAATTTGCTCCTCCGCTACCGCAAGAATCCTTTTGTGTGGTATTATAAATTAAACGTTCTAATACTATAATTTAAAAGTCAAAGCCGCTCTGAAAATCAAAGCGGTTTAGCATTAATAAATTCTTTATAAGTAAGAGGGAATATTTAGCTTTCCATAGACATATAGTCCAATTGTCCATTTTGATCTGTATTGATGACAACCAGATAATTGGTGATCTCTCTTCCAATAGAATAATCTAAAATGGCAAAACCGTCTTCATTGTCAGGATAAAGTCCAATTCTAACTAATTCTAATTTTGTTAAAAGTTGTTGTTCCGGTTCTGTTGTTGAATCATCAAAGTTGATAAGCGTTGAAAGTTCATCCTGCTCAACTTCTTCAAGATGGTGTTCCAAATATAATTTTACGGTATCACCGTCTTCATTGTGATAGTCTTCCAGAATGTAATTTTTAGCTAGTTTATTGAAGGGTTCAATATTCTCAAGATAGTTTTTTATTTGATCTAGCTTTGCTGCATCAGTACTCTCACTTTCAAAATTTAAATCTATTTGAATTTCATTCCCATTCAAATTGATGGTAACATCATAATATTCTTCTATGTTGTCCGTTGAAAGCTGCCCAAAATAAGGTAATGTGTATTCTGCCATGATTATTTTTATAGTTGGTGTATTTATTTTTTTAGTTTATTTTGATATTCAATTTTTTGCCCTATAAAAATAGAATTTATTCTTTCAATATAATCTATCTCTTTTGTGGAATGTTTGTCATATGTCTATTACTCAATTAATAATAAAAAGTTCAATAATAGCTCACTATCTGCAGCCTATTGACTTTGATTACTTAGTTTATTTATGAGCTGATTTGTCTTTATTTTTTGCTTCTTCTTCTAATAATAGGTACGCTGCATCCAGCATTTTAATCAGATGAATATATGGGTTGATCATATTCCTTTCCGGTAGTTTATCATAGATTCCCATTGAGAAATAAATCATTCCGGAAATAAAATAATCAAATTCTTTGACGCTGTATTCTTTGAAAGCTTTTTTAAAGACCAGCAGCGGATTTTGATATTCTTTCTCTGTAAGTAAGCCAAGAACTAAGGGTGAAACATCTTCCAAGTGCATATTGATAAACAATTTCTTTTCCTTCAACATTAAAAAGTAGCCTGTACGGACAAATGACCGCATTGCCTGATGAAAATGATAAATGACAGAAGGTTCTTCTTTTATCCAGCTATTTCTTTTAAGGGCATAGCTCATAATGGTGTTTAAAAGTTCTTTGGTAGCTGTCAGGTCATTGAGTTGGAAAAAAGTTTCCATCTGTTGTAAGCCGCAATGTTTCTTCCGGCCTTTCCCAAGCCGGGATTGAAAGTCTGTTCTGTTTTTTTTCATGAGTGTGTATTTTATGGGTGATGTTTTTTAATAATTTTTTTTTTTAGTGGCTATATACAATTTTACATTACTGTCATTCTGACGAAGGAAGAATCTCATAATAAGGCTTAGATTCTTCATTTCACTTCGTTACATTCAGAATGACAGAGCCATAATAATAAGATAACCGCATTAGTGCAAAATTGTATGTAATTATCTTTTTTAAACCATTAAGAGTTTTTAAGCCATTAAGAATAGTTAAGATCATAGCTGAAACTATATATTCAGCGGGCTGCTTCATCTATCTTTGATGGATCTTAACTTATCTTATTCTCTTCACTTTTCTTAATGGTTTTAATCTTTTGTTTTTATTGTACGATTTTACTGGCCATAAATGAGAATGTCCTGAACGTCCTGCTATACAAGCCAATGGATATAATAGAATTTGTGTTTTCTGAAAGCCCGAAAGCCGCAATGGATTGTACACCCCATTGTACCGTATCATGATACTTTATGTGGTAAAGCAGGCTTAGAAAAAGATGATTGTAGATAAGCAGAACAGCATGAAAATAAAAACGGCATGAGACTCTACAATATCCAACTTGAGGTACTGGTATACCTGTACACAGATAAGAGAGCTCACGCCTAGGTCGTGAGCCTTTTACTTATCCTCTCGTGTACTTTTAAATTACCAGTTTTCAAGTCGAGATTCTAAGCAATAGCTTCTATATTTCTTTGAAGTATCGCAAAATTACTCTAATGAGTAATCTTTTCCAAATATAAGAAATTTTCATTTTGTTACAAGATCTTGTAACAAAATTTGTAAAAAAAATTACGCCCTTTGTATAAAGTGCTACTAAATGGACGTTTTACAAGATGAATTACTAAAAAAATTTGGAGAACATGTCAAAGATTTAAGGCTTAAATCTGGGCTTACCCAAGATGATGTTGTTCTAAATAGTTCCAAAATTACTAAAGGTACAGTAAGCGATATAGAAAATGGAAAAAGAAATTTTGCATTTACTACATTAATTGATTTGGCGAGAGGTCTAAACGTATCCCCTAAGGATTTGTTAGATTTTAAAATTGATTAGAAATTATAGATTTGTCTTTAAATAAAATAAAAAATAAGCTCCGAAGTCTTCAGACTTCTGGTTTTTTTTAATAGATTGGTTTATTTTATTGACAAATTCAGGAGACTTTGCGGAGCTTGGGAATAGGGGGATAGCAATTTTAATCTTTTAAAGACTATTCATGGGGTTCTCCCAATTGTAACTATGTAGCTTGTTTTTTAAAGCTGATTCAAGTTTATTTCTAATATTTTCTTTGTCAATTTTAGATTCAGTAGTTAACTTTAAAATATCATAAAATCTTTTAGAGTTTATAAGTTCAATAGGTATACCTCTATCATCTGATTTTTTAACTGTTTTACTTGCTCCGCTTTGAAAATCTGATGTAGTAACAAAAATTCCTTTTGGTATACCAGACAGAAAAAGAGCACCTGCTAGCTCTCTTATTTGATCAACCTTTATTTTATTCTTGTATCTCTTAACTTGGACACCAATTTGCTTTCCTTTCTTTTCTAGAATGACATCAATTCCTCCATCATTTGAATAACCTGTCACAATAGCATCATATCCTAGATCCTTAAAAACCTGTCCTGTTACATCTTCAAATAATTTTGGATGTAGACTAAATCTTGCTTCGTATTTAGCTAAAAGATATTTTGAAATTTCATTGATTGGAATATCGATATTCTGCAAATCTAATTTTTTCAATAGGCCTGCAGTACCATAGAAGAATTGCCATAACTGCCATACCTTAGCACTAACATTCACATCCTTTATTATTCTCCACCAACCACATTTATTACAGTGATGAAAAAATGCTTCACAGGAATATCTAGAAAGATCAAGCTCCCACATTTCTTCATCCATTCCTTCTTCATAACACCAACTTTTTCCCAATTGATGAAAGTTATAAATTTCTTTTAAATCTACATCCCAATAATCATCTATTGAAAACACTTCTAATTTGTTTTGACAAAAGACACATTCTTGCATATGTGGATTGTTATCACCAACTTTTAATGGGCTATCAAAATGATCATATTCGAAGATTGACATAATTATAAATATCAGGAAGTACAGATTTACGAATTATATAAAGTCCAGTTTTATGCAGTGCTAGCTAATATGTTAATCCCAAATTGAAGATCCTAGATGTTCAGGCAAGATTGTATTGACCATATCAGACATCCAAAATAATTGTGTTTCGAAATCACCTTCACCATCATCATCCATATTTATAAATTTTTCATGCCCACAAGCATGTATTTTATCATCAATTAATTTACCAAAAAATAATGCATTGTTTATTCCATATTTATCATAAAGCTCTTTTTTATTAAATTTTTTATCATTATTAATTAGATTTTCAATTTCTTCATTTATTGAGGGAATAAAGTACTCATAGTCATCTATAGATTGATTGTGAGAAAAATCATTTGAACATACCTGGATTGTTTGATGACTTTGTGTGGCTGTACCTTGTTCAGTGTATTTAATATCTCCAATTAAAGCAACATTTATTAAATGTCCATCACATTGTTTACAAAAAGGAAAATTAACATCAATAATTCTATCTATTTTTTTCGAATTATGATCAACTAATGCAATATAATATTTACGTCCTTCCTTTTGAAATTTTGAATAATCTTCTAAGTTTTTATATTTTAATGATGATGTTACATCAAATCTGGCCGAATAGTTATTATACTGACCTGTAAAGTCACAGTGATCTCCACAATCTAGGGTTGGTGTTAGATCCATTTTTAGATACCCTTCTTTAAAAAAAATTAATTCAGATAATAGTCCCACATAAAGTTTTGGGTCGGTGATATTCTTATCTCTTTCTTTTTCAAGAATGTAAAAAGCTTTTTCAAAACCATGTTTTTTTGCTATTGCAAAATAGTTAGCCCTTAAATCTCTAAATTTACTTGCTGGGTGTTGTGTCATATTAATTTATTTTTTTAGGTTATTAATGATTAAAATATTTGATATTGTAATTTATTTATAATAGTCGTAATTCCCTTAATCAAATTATTTTCTAATATTTTTTATTATAAAATAACTGCTAATGCAAAAAAACCACATTTTGTTAACAATATTAGCAACAGTTTTTATTTATGATAGTTTAAAAATCTCATAATAACGCCTGTTAAATATAGAATAAACTCAATTTCATTCCTATTTACATTGTCAGAATGTTTTGCATTATTATTTTGGAATTTATTATAATAATCCGTCACAGTAATAAAAAGATTCGATACTTCGTTAGAAACATTATTTTCTTTCAAATAGTTACCTAAACTAGTCTTTTGGTTTTCTAGACTTTTTTGATTATTAAATTTTTCTTTTAGTAATAATTCTAATGATAATCTTAAATTATCAACAACATTTCTCTCCTTTCCAATTACATCAATTTCATGTAAACTCTTTTTAAAAAGCTCATAGCTTTTTGGATATTCTTGTAACCAATCCAAATTATCATCTACAAGTTTTTTGTCAAGTAGTTTTGCACCTAGTGGATAGAAAATTATTTCATCCTCATTTATTTTTATTTGTAAGGGTACAGAACTAATTTGAATTGAATCTGCAATATCAGAGATGAATTTCTTTTTCTTTGCAATTGGCACTTTTTTCATCCAAGAAATTGCTTCAATTCCAAGTAATATCTTTTTTAAATTATCTTGATGTTTTAAAAATTGATATGTTGAGCTATCTCCAATTGTCCTATCAAACATGTTATCAAAGCTCATATAACCTGATGTTTTCGTTCTATGAGCTCCTATAATTTCATAAAATTCATCTTCGATTTCAGATTTAGACAAAAATTCATAGCCAAGGTGTTTTTCATAAGCATTTAAAACACGATTTTTAAATTCTTGCCATTTTTCATCTTCCGAAATATCAATTTTCCATCTTTTATAAAAACCTTTTAATTTAATATCAACTTCATTACTATTTTTTGCCATATTAGTAGATTATGTCATTGTAGCAAATATCCAATTTATGCATTAATCAATATACTATTATATACAATTGCGCTAAATATTATTTTTAATTATCTATTTGCTAGTCATTAAATATAAAAAATAAATATACTATTTCCTTACGGTAAACCATAAAACAAAAAACCGTCCCACAAAAAGTAGAACGGTTAGTATATTAATTTGCTTTCGCTATCCGAAGTTTCCCAACTTTGTCCAGCGGGATTTTAAATTAATAATTTTCATCAAGAAATAAATCTAAACTTAACTTCTCATTTATATTAGTGAAATGATTTTTAATTAAGAAATTTTTCAGTGGAAATTCTCTTTCAAAAACCCCATTTTCCGTATAGATTTTCACAATTATACTTTTATCAATTAATTCTTTGATAGTATAATTTCTTAATGTTATCTGTTCTAAATTAATTATTTTAATTTGTTGAGAGAAAATTCTATTTGCCGATTCAATTAAACAAATCTTATAATCTCCTTCAATTCTTCCATCTACTTCAAAAGATACAGCTTGCTTTGGATAATAAATCTCTATACTATAATCATTAAGAACTTCTTCGTTTAAATTCTTAAACCCAACACTTAAATTGAATTCTATATTTTTTAACAATTTAGCAAAATATGAACTACCATCTTGAGAAATATTTAACTCTAATATCTCTATACCTTCACTTTTTCCCTGTTCTTTAGAGAACATTGATGGAACCTCTTTTGTATTTATTTCTGGAAGTTTAGATGCTACTTCATTGAATTTATATAAGTCAATATCTAATAATTTAGAAAATAGCTTTTGTTTTTCGTTCTCATTATTTTCTCTCAAGTTAATTATTTCTCGCGCTTTAAAAAATAATGGAATTATAGAGTTTTCTCTTCCATCAAATGATACTAAAATATACTTATTGGGATTCTCTTCTAAATCTTTTAGTATGAGAGAATATTCTGTTCCAACTCCTCCTATAAAACTTTCTGCTTTTGTTTTATAACCTTCAGAAAGTACAACTATTACTTTGTTATAATTGGTAATACCTTTATGCATCATTACCTTAAAATCTTTTGCTGTTTCACTCTGTATTAGCATTCTATCTACTTCAGCGTGAAAGCCGTTGTCACGTAATAGATTTGTGAAAGCATGGACTTTTTCTTGATGTTCTTCATTGTCCCAACTATAAGTTACAAATACATTTATTTTTTGTTCGTCATTTTTTTTTTGATTTTCCTCCATTGGTTCTGTTTTTATTTATATTAAGATTTTTATAATTTGGTTAAAAAAACCGCTCCACAAAAAGCAGAACGGTTTATATATTAAATTTGTCTTAGCGACTTGCTACTACATCATTCCTGGCATTCCACCACCCATTGGCATAGCTGGTTCAGCGCTCTTCACTTCAGTGATAACACATTCAGTAGTAAGAAGCATTCCAGATACAGAAGCTGCGTTTTCAAGGGCAACTCTTGTTACTTTAGTTGGGTCAATGATACCTGCTTCAAGCATTTGAACATACTCGTCAGTTTTCGCATTGTATCCGAAGTCACCTGTTCCTTCTGCTACTTTAGCAACGATTACAGAACCTTCACCACCTGCGTTAGCAACGATTTGTCTTAATGGCTCCTCGATCGCTCTCTTAACGATTTTGATACCTGTGTTTTCGTCAGCGTTAGCACCAGAAAGGTTGTCTAGAGATTTGATTGCTCTTACTAAAGCAACACCTCCACCTGCAACGATACCTTCTTCAACAGCTGCTCTTGTAGCGTGAAGGGCATCATCTACTCTGTCTTTTTTCTCTTTCATTTCTACTTCAGAAGCAGCACCTACGTAAAGTACAGCAACACCACCAGCTAACTTAGCTAATCTTTCCTGAAGTTTTTCTCTGTCATAGTCAGAAGTTGTAGTTTCCATCTGAGCTTTGATCTGAGCTACTCTTCCTTTAATTTTCGCTTCGTCACCACCACCGTTTACAACAGTTGTGTTGTCTTTGTCGATCGTTACTTTCTCAGCAGTTCCAAGCATATCTAAAGAGATGTTTTCCATAGTGAAACCTTGCTCTTCAGAGATCACCTGTCCACCTGTAAGGATTGCGATATCTTCTAACATTGCTTTTCTTCTGTCTCCGAATCCTGGAGCTTTTACAGCAGCAATTTTAAGAGAACCTCTTAGTTTGTTGACTACCAAAGTAGCTAAAGCTTCACCTTCAACTTCTTCAGAGATAATTAATAGAGACTTACCACCTTGTGCAATTGGCTCAAGAACCGGAAGTAATTCTTTCATTGAAGAGATTTTCTTCTCTACTAAAAGGATATATGGGTTTTCTAGTTCAGCTAACATTTTCTCAGGGTTAGTCACGAAGTATGGTGACTGGTACCCTCTGTCAAACTGCATACCTTCTACAACATCTACAGTTGTATCGATACCTTTAGCTTCTTCTACAGTGATTACACCTTCTTTTCCAACTTTTCCGAAAGCTTCAGCGATTAAAGCACCGATAGTTTCGTCGTTGTTAGCAGATACAGAAGCAACTTGCTTTACTTTATCTGTAGAATCTCCAACCTCCTGAGACTGTGTTTTAAGGTTTTCAACAACTGCAGTTACTGCTTTGTCGATTCCTCTTTTAAGATCCATTGGATTAGCACCAGCCGCTACATTCTTAAGACCTTCTCTTACGATAGCTTGTGCCAATACAGTAGCGGTAGTAGTACCGTCTCCTGCGATATCATTAGTTTTGGACGCAACTTCTTTTACCATTTGCGCTCCCATATTTTCTACTCTGTCTTCAAGTTCGATTTCTTTTGCAACAGAAACACCATCCTTAGTTACGTGTGGAGCACCGAAAGATTTTTCGATTACTACATTTCTCCCTTTAGGACCTAAAGTTACTTTTACTGCATTAGCCAATGCATCAACTCCTCTCTTTAGAGCGTCTCTTGATTCAATATCGAATTTTATTTCTTTTGCCATGTTTAGTTGTATTAAAGTACAATGTATAATGTACCATTGTACGAGATTTACTTTTTAATGTTTGATTTTTTATCAGTCATGAATGCATTGTACCTTGTACAATGTACAGATTTACCCGATGATTCCTAATAAATCAGCTTCTCTTACGATCAAATAATCTTTACCTTCTAACTTCAATTCAGAACCTGAATATTTCCCATAAAGAACTTTGTCACCTACCTGAACAGTTGTAGGCTCATCTTTTTTACCAGGTCCTACTGCCACTACAGTACCTTCTTGCGGCTTTTCCTTTGCAGTATCCGGGATGATGATTCCTGAAGCTGTTTTAGTTTCTGCTGCGATTGGCTCTACCAGAACTCTGTCTGCCAATGGTTTAAAGTTTACTGACATAATATATTTATTTTTTAATTATTTCTGTGTTGTAATTCTCTAAATGTATGCCATGAGACGCTGATGGCTGAAATGGCAGACTTTTATTTTCGAATGTGAAAATTTGGCAGAAAAATGAAAAATGAAAGCCGGAAAAACTTCCGGCTTCTATTCTTACGTGTTATGAGACTAATATCTTGTTCTCTGTTTACTGAATGGGTTCCAGATACATTTTTCTACCCTTTATATCCATTTCCTGATTCACAATTTTTCTGGTCTGTGGGTCGATATAATAGGTCGTTGTGGAGGATTTACCCGAGATGTCATCAGTAGTTTTTACCATCCATACCGGATGCCCTTTATATTCGGATTTTTTTGTTTCCAGAATGTAGGCTTTCATCATTCCTTTATGGACTGCATTGGGATTGTAATCAAAAATGGAAATTTCTGGAGTATAATTTTCTTTTAAAGGAAGAAACCTTATCAACATTGCATAGCTGCTGCTGTCGAAATACTGGGCTGCCGGAAGATCTATAAGGTCTTTTTTTCCGGATTTTTTATCCAGATAATATCCGGTCACTTTATCTTTTCCAGACTTCAGGACCATATCCCGCATCATATTGTACGAAGAATGATAGGCAGGCAGAAAGTTCGCTGTTTTTACCAGGGTGCTATCTGTCCAGTTAGAATCCGGTGCCTGTTTTAATTTTACGGTGGTTCTGATGAGAAGATCTGTTTTATTTAATTTTTTAAGCTCGGTGGTAATGCTTCCCATTTCTATTTTGGAACCTGCATTTTCAGCATACCATATTGCTTCGGAGGTTTCATCTTTTATCAATTTGGGATCTATACCGGAGTTTTCAGGAGTCAATAGCTTTTGCGAAAAAAGTTGAGCACTACTTATTATGAATAGGAAAAGAATTGTTTTCATGATTTTTTATTAATAAGTAGAAGGGGAATGCAAAAAAGTTACAACTTTTTGATTTTTAACTCTTTTCTGTTTCTGGATTGATATTTTATAAAAAGAAAAAGTTCACCATGTGGGTGAACTTTAGATTTGATCTTATTTACAGGTTTGCTTGTAATCATCAATAAGTTTTTTGTACATCTTGGTGTACAGCTCAGTTTTGTAATGCATGTTGATCTTTGCCGCCTCTGCACCTTTTTTTCCTTTAATCTGCTCTTTTCTTTCTGCATCAGATTCTCTTTTATTTTCCTTAAAGGTTTTGTTAGAAAAATAATCGTTCTTTCTGGCTTCATCTACCTTTTTCAGGAATTCAGGACAATCGGCTCCTACAATTTCGTAAGCTTTATAAAACTTTTTATAGAGCGTTTTCATATTGAACAGGGCCAAAGGACTTAATGAGCTATAGTCTACCGGAGCAACGGCAACGGTTTCGTCCGGCTTACTAAGGTAAATCATGACATAGGTCAGCTGGCAACTGTCTTCATTTCCATCAAACCCTGCAGAAAAATTGTTTCCATAGCTGGCTCTGCACATCATACTTCTGTAACCATAGAGATTGATCGGGCCTTTCTCCATCAAAGGAAGCATTAATACTCTTCCTTTTGATTCCATTTCCAGATCGTTATTGATTTCCTTTACAATTCGTTTATCCAGTTGGAAAACTTCATGCGTATCCTCATTGGTATACATAAGACTTTTAATATCAGATACCGGAATCAGCTGTACATTTGTATCTTCTTTTGAAGATTTGAATCTGACTTCTTTTCTGTCTAAATGAGCACTTTTCTCGCTGTTACCTCCAATAAACTGGAAAGTAGCAACATCAGGGAGCATAAAATCCTGAGCAAATCCTTTTTTTGTACTTCCATCTTCCATAAGGATTTCAATAGGGAGGAAGTCTCTTTTGCCCGTATAAAATTGCAGGGATTGGGCATGTAGAGTAGTGGCTGTTGCAATGAACAACAGTAATGCAGTAAGTTTTTTCATGGTTATTATTAAAAAATGGTATTAGCTTTTTCCTGCCGCCTGCATTGGATTTACTTTTCCGTTGGCGCCTCCTCTTACAGAGCCTGCCTCTTGTTTTTGTTTAAAGAGTTGGAATTTTGAAGTTTCCGAACCGGATCCTGCGTTACTCCAGAAATTATTAGTGGTATCAATATCCGCCGTCTCTCTCATTGGATCCAACTGGATAGATTTCAGCTTTTTATCAAAATAATACGTCTTGGAAACTTTTTGTTCGTTTAATCTCCAGATTTGCGCAGCCGATTTATCATATAGTTTAGAACCATCTTCAAAGGTAAACTCAAGGATAATAGGCATCACCAATCCGCCTTTGTTGACGAAATCAATCTGATACGCCGTAATATTTTTGAATTTTTCTTTATCCTTGGCATCTAAAGGAAGACCGGCTTCTGTTTTGAAAGTGTATTCTTTCGTATTGATTTTTTCCTGACCTCTGTCATATCTGTAATAGAAGTCCTGGGCATCTTTATCAGTATCAACGTAGAATTTAATATTCTTGTCTTCTCTGTTTCTTATTTTTGAAAGGTCTTCAAAGCTGCTTACCAATGGCTTTTCAACCTGATATTTTACTTCAGCCGCTGCTTTTGGATTCGTTTCCAGATCGGGTGTTGCTACCGTTACTTTGTCAATAGCAATATCTACAGGATCTGTTCCGTAGAACCAGCCTCTCCAGAACCAGTCAAGATCTTCACCGCTGGCATCCTCCATAGTACGGAAAAGGTCTGCAGGTTCAGGATGCTTGAATGCCCATCTTTTTGCATAGGTTTTGAATGCTTTGTCGAAAAGTTCTCTTCCCATGATGGTCTCACGAAGAATATTCAGACCGGTAGCAGGCTTTGAGTAAGCGTTGGGACCATACTGAACAATATTTTCAGAATTGCTCATGATAGGCTCCAACTGATCCTTTGGAAGTTTCATATAATCTACGATCGTCCATGCCGGACCTCTTTTCGATGGAAATTTATTGTCCCATTTTTCTTCCGTAAGATATTCAGTGAAGGTGTTCAGTCCTTCATCCATCCAGGCCCACTGTCTTTCATCCGAATTGATGATCATCGGGAAGAAGTTGTGTCCTACTTCATGGATGATTACACCGATCATTCCGTTTTTTGTTCCCTCAGAATAAGTTCCGTCTTTCTCGGTTCTTCCGAAATTGAAACAGATCATAGGGTATTCCATTCCATTGGCTGCTTCTACAGATTGAGCAACGGGATATGGATACGGAATCGTAAATTCCGAATAGGTTTTAATAGTATGGGCAACAGCTTTTGTGGAAAACTTTCTGTAAAGACCATAAGATTCTTTTGGATAGAAACTCATTGCCATTACTTTGTTGTTGTTTTCAGGAATCGTTACACGCATTCCGTCCCAGACAAACTTTCTGGAAGAGGTCCATGCAAAATCTCTCACATCTTTGGCCTCAAAAATCCATGTTTTTCTTTGTTTGGAATGATTTTTTTCAGCCTTTTTGGCTTCATCCAACGTAACAATTTCTATAGGTTCAGAAGCATTTTCTGCTTTTCTGTATCTTGAAAGCTGATCGGACGTTAATACCTGATCATAGTTTTTACATTCTCCGGTTCCGCCTACCACATGATCGGCTGGAACGTTCATGGATACCTTGAAGTCTCCGAAAACCAAAGCAAATTCACCTCTTCCGGTAAACTGGTGATTCTGCCAGCCCTGGAAGTCGCTGTAAACGCACATTCTCGGATACCATTGTGCCATGGTATAAAGATCATTGCCATCTTCCGGGAAGTTTTCGTAACCTCCGCGACCGCTCATTTTCATCCTGTTGGAGATATTATAGTTCCAATCTACTTTGAAAACGAATTTCTCACCCTTCTTCAAAACTTTTGGAAGATCAATACGCATCATGGTTTTGTTGACCGTATACTTCAAAGGATTACCTGAGGCATCCGTTACTTTTTCAAGAATTACTCCATAGCCGTTGTCTTTCACAGGAAGTTCCGTTACCTTCAGTTGCTGATCGGTAGTGGAAGGGCGAAGGACAGATGATGTGTCATAGCCTGCATTTCTGATGCTGGAATGTTCGTTTTCATCAAGCTGAAGCCAGATATAATCCAGATCATCCGGAGAATTGTTGTAGTA
This sequence comes from Chryseobacterium indologenes, assembly GCA_001013295.1. Taxonomy (GTDB): domain Bacteria; phylum Bacteroidota; class Bacteroidia; order Flavobacteriales; family Weeksellaceae; genus Chryseobacterium; species Chryseobacterium indologenes_B. The sequence continues at coordinate 80,622 of LAZY01000036.1, forward strand.
AGTAACTGTTTCCGAACCTTTCAGATTTCTTTTATCCTCATCAAGGTAAGCGGTAATGTTGTAATCGGCTCTGTTTTGCCAGTATCCGTGTCCCGGAGCTCCTGAAGCCGTTCTGTAGATGTTGGGTGTTGGTAGAATAGTTCCCAGTTGTTCAAACTTGTTTCCATGGTTGCTGCCAGGGTTATTCTGAATATTTTGTGCGGTGAAACCTGTATAAGCAAATACAGAAAGTGAAAGTATAACAACTTTTAGTTTCATAACCGAAATGATTTAATAATTATCAAAGATAGTAATAAGCAGTTGAAAAAATCAAAATATTTCAAGCTTAAAAAGGAATTCTTTCTAAAGTCATTTTTAATGATAAAGCCAATACGCCGGAAGATACAAACAGGATCCAGTCTTTCTTATTGACTTTAAAAAGATTGAGCAGGATAAAAAGAATGATTAAAATGGCGAAGACAATCACAATTTGTCCCAATTCCAACCCGATATTGAATCCAAGCAACGGGAGTGCTAAGCTCTGACTTTTGGAAATCATCACCCTTGCTGTATTAGCGAATCCCATCCCGTGAACAAGACCAAAGATCAGTGCCAGGTAATAATTGGCCCGCATTAAAGTTTGCTTCTGATTTTTCATGATGATATTATCCAGAGAAGTCAGAACGATGGTAAGCGGGATTAAAAATTCAACCCAATCAGAAGGAACCCGGAAGACATCCAGAATACTTAAAGCTAATGTAATGGAATGCCCGATCGTAAATGCCGTTACCAGAATCAGAATTTTTTTCCAGTCACTATAAGAATAAACAGCAATAAGCGCCAGAACAAACAGCTGATGGTCTAAAGCATCCAGCGAGATAATGTGTTCCCATCCAAGGTTTAAATAAAATAGAAAATCCTGCATTATGATAGTAGATTATTAAGTTTTGAATATTTTGTTAAAATTTGCCACAAAAGTAAACATTTCAGATGGGAAGAAAGTTTCTTTGAAATGCTATAACAATTTTTTAGGATTGTGTTTTTACACTTTTAGATTAGCGGTAGAAGTTATATTTTCGTGACTTTTTCTATTAAAAGAGCTAATTTTCATCCGGTTCTCAGATGATTCATCCCAAATGGATAATGATCATTAGCATCTGTGATTTCAATAGCACCTGCATTATTTCTCCCAAAACTGATTTTTACATTTCCTAAATGATGTTTATCCGAATAAATATACTTATTGTTTTCAATACATATATGTGTACAATACAAAACCACCGCTCAATAGCAGTGGTTTTGTTATTATTACTTCACCATACGATGCAATCGTGCAGCAAAGTGGACTATATCAATTTTTTATCATTTTATGTTTCTATTAGGCTTACCTTCATTATCTATAAACAGTCCGCACATATTTAGACAATCTTCATAGAAAGTACTATTCATTTTGCTTGTCCAAATAACTTTATTGTCAATTAGTTCTTTTTCAAGTAACTCTTTTGTCAAATTTTCTGGCATATGTTTATGTATTTCCTTTTTTAATCTGAAAAAATATGATTTCCGTTTCTCTAATTTGAATTTGTAGTCTACTTGATTATTACAAATCCTAGGAATAGTAAATATACCACGGCCAGATTTACCATTTATGTAGATTATAAAACTACTTTTTGTAGAGTCTATTTTACTAACTTTCGCAGTGAGCCTTATCTCACTTTCTTGCTGACAGTATATACTGTTAGACAATAAAAAACAGATTAAAATTAATATTTTCATTATGGAGAAGTTTTAAAACGTCCTACAGATGTTCTTACATTTGTTTTATTATTTATATAAATAAGTTCCTCCTGTGTATATAATATTTTACCATCAGTATTTTTAATATTTTGTCTTATATGCTCACTACTGTATTCTTTCCCAGGATCCTTATGTCTTGGATCTAATTTATTGGCTGCTTTATGAGCAGCCATATAACCTTTGTCCTTATTCTCAGGTGTTCCAGCTGGACTACCTGGACTATTAAGTAGTCCCGAATAATCTTCTAAGCCTTCGTGTAAAACACCGACTCCTTTGGGTAGACCTAAAGCTTCATCTATTTTTTCACTAACCATAGGGTTTACAACATTTATCCCTATCATTTTTCCATTTCCTGCCATTTTACTTCCTCCATAAGCTCCTCCTTGATAAAAAGAGCCATCATCAAGTCTGTAGTCCCCATCTGTTTTTAAAACAACTATATTGCAATTATCCTGTGTTGCTTGCAAAAATGTAGAAGATGCATCCGTTAATTTTACACCTTCTACAGCTGTAGCTGTAACCTTACCATTTTTATCCATTGCCAAATTTAACTGACCTTCTACAGATGCTTGTAATAATTCAAAGGCTTTATCTTTATAATCACCTGTAATAATTACATCTTTTCCTTGTCTACCATCTGGGTCAATAAACCTCATCGGATTATTGTAAGCATAGTTATAAGGACTATGTCTTGTCATCTTCTCCGCCAACGGATCTACCACGCCCCATCTTCCTAAATCTGCCATATAAAACCTTGCTCCATAATCATACATTCCCATCTCCTGAAGCTCCTTCCCATTGTACTTATAATTCAAATACCCTCCCAATTGACTCTTAATCCCACCTATATGGTTCATTCCAAATGGATAATAATTATTGGTATCGGTTATTTCAAGAGCGCCTGCGCTGTTTTTGGCATAGTTTACTCGAGAATTTCCAAGGTGGTCTTTGTATTGATAAATGTAACGATTTTCTGTGAAACTGTAAAAACCTTCTGCTGTGGGTACAAAATCAAGAAGCCATTTCGGAGCAATTGGCTTCAGCCCATCCTTATTTTCTGCTTTGAAAGCTTCCTGTTCAAATGCTACACTGGTCTTACACCACGGACAAGGTTCAAGAGTTTCATAAAGTTTATACTGGAAACCATCAAGATAATCGGTCATATCATTAGTCTTTGATTGGCCTTTTCCACCTCCGCCGGAAGTATTTATCTTTCGAAGCTTTACCCCATCTGCACGATAAAGGTAACTCAATTCAAAACTTATAGTTCCACCAAGAGGATTATTCTGAGCAATTGAAAAATAGTCAGGCAAATTAAGATGATTATAAGTAATATCATAGATCCCCTTATCTTTCATATTAATCATACTTCCATTCAGATTATAATCAATGGTATTGTTTCCGCCTTCATAGCCGGTATCATTCATGGCATATTCAATCACTTTATCCAAACGGTTTCCGGTGTATTTATATTCCAGATCATCTACTATGGTAGAGGTTAATGTGTTTACAGGAACTGCCCAACGTTTCAGGGTACCGATGTTTCCGTTAAGATCATAGGTAAGGTATTCATCAAAGGTTCCACTGATAGCTGTTGAGGGTTCTTTGTAAAAAGCTTTGGTTAATCTGTTGACCTTGTCATATTCGTAATCATAGCGTTTCAGCAGATTTTCGGAGCCATTGTTCCAGTCTACTTCTGCTATATTTCCATTGTATCTGCCAACTACCTGAGTATTGACCGGATTATGATACCTTATTTCATATCCAAACAGTTTTCCATTAAGGTTCGCAGGATCATTGATCTTAGTCATCCAGCCTCTGATATTGTATCGGTAATCAATCTGCTGAAGTGGTGAAGCCGCCGCAATCCCTCCTACTTTCTTAGATTCCAACTGGGAAAGCTCATTGTATCTGTTCTGGGTAAGATATTCTACAGGATTATTGCCTACCTGATGTTTGTGTACCAACAGTCTGTTTTGTGAATCGTATTCAAAATTCTCTGTAATGACCCTTTCTGTATCGGAAGTCAATCTTTTATGTCTGGTAAGGGCCTGTAGTGGTAACCCTGCAAAATCCAGTTTGGATTCTGTTCTGGTATAACCTCCCAAATGATTGATGGAATGGGTTCCTATTACTCTTGCTTTCTGATCATAATAGGTATAATTCTTCGTCCAGTTGTCATCTTCAATATTCTTTACAAAGCTCATGACAGGTAGGCCTTTGGTACTTCTTCCGTCTGAAGTAGGAGTAGACGTTAACACGGTCATTTCAGGGGTATTGGCCGGAGGTACAGGATTGAAACCATAGGCCGGATAGCTGTCATAATAGTTTAAGGATAATAAGGTTACCCATTTCGTTGAATTCGGATAGGTGGTGTCCGGATTATCATAATAAACGTTCATTCCTTGTCTTTCGAAAAGGGCAGTATTGATCCTATTCACATTGTTTGAGCCATAGCTGTTAGCAATATCCTGCTCCTGAGATCTTTCACCTCCTGTACCTATTCCTGTAATAGCCACTCTCCCAAATGAGTCATATTTGGTATACAGCCATTGGCCTTTGATCTTTAATTCTGCATCCTGAGTCGCTACCAACCGGTCCTGTTTGTCATAGATCATAGATTCCCAGCCTTTTCCGGGAAGTTTTTTCTCTACAAGTCTGCCTCTGCCATCATAGCGGTATTGATAGCAGAGTTCATCTTGTTTTGTGGTATTGGGAACAATATCACCTCTCATACTGGCTAAAGGCGGTAAAACAAAGGCGAGCTGGTCATATTCGTTATATACATAATAGGTACTGCTTCCATCCTCCTTTCTCACCATAATAAGCTGGCCATTGCCATTCTTGAACTCTATGGTTTTATTTCCATCTTCATCAGTAACCGTATTTTTATATAATTGGTTATCCGTATACAGCCAGTTCTCACCTAATACCGATTTGGTAGCTCCATTTTCCCAGGTGCTCACTGTTGTAAATTTTCTTACCTGATCATTAACGGAAACGGCTGAATATTCGAATTTAACAGGTTGGGTATTCCAGTCATTTCCTACCTGAATCTGCTGTTGTATCCTATCCAAAGGGGAATTTTCCAAGACTTTTTCTGAATAGATCTTTTCACCGGTATAGATTCCTGTAGCATCACTTACGGGAAAATTTACCATACCTGAAGTTTGTGGATAGATCGACCCGTTTTGAGTTCCGGACTGAGGAACTGGAAGATAGTCTCTGGTCTGTCGCCCAAAATTATCATAGACTATAGGCGTTACTATATCTTTGCCTAATGGTGAAGCTTTTACATTCACCACCTGCTTAGGTCTCCCAAGACCATCAAAATACTGAACGGTTTCCGCTGATTTGGTAACCTGGGTGCCATTATAATCAAGATAGGTTTTTGTTTGTATATAGTTTTCTGTATTAGAAAGCGGGGTAAGCTGGGACTTGACGGTACCCACTAACAGGATTCCTATGGGGATTAATATTTTTTTCATCAGGTATTAGTTTTTATAGTTGTATTTCATTTCCTTCAGGATCTGGCCATCCATATCAATGACTTTCTCCAGTCTACCGGCTGAATCATAGATATAATTTTCTCTGACACCAGACGGTGGGGTAATGCTTCTTACTCCGATCAATGGGTCGTAGGTATAGGTAGAAACAAAAGAAGTAAATCTGACATCACTGCTAAGTCTTGTTCTGAATCTTTTTAAAGCAGATAAAAGAGCGGTTTCATCATTATTGACTCCCGCATTATAATCCAGATTCGAAGCGTTGATAATATCTGCCATTTCAGGAGAAAGCTGCAATAAATAGGAATAAGGTACCCCTTCTACTTTGGCAATAGGCAAACTCTGATTATATCCCCAAATAATACTGACAGGGATTCCATCTTTGGTGGTATACTGAAGAAGATTGCCTTTAGAATCATATTGGTCATACCGAATATCAGCATCCATCAGCCCGGTTAATAGATTTTGTGAAACAACGGAATAAGGAAGCGCCAGACCAGACGTTTTGGAATCAGCTTCTGTCTTGCTGACCGGGTATAAAGTCTGTATTTTGGAGATCATTTTACCATCTTTCTTCGTCACTGTTTCAAGAGGCACTCCAATGATATTCTTACTGATCAGATACTGATTGTTCTTTTCCTGGGCATATTGATACTGAGTTTCTGTGATACGGCCATCAGAAGATACCGATGTCTGCTTAGTAAGCTGGCTATGAACAGGCATTCCTTCATAATTGTAATCTATAGTGGTGATAAGCTTTCGATAAGCAGATTCGGAAGTATTTAAACTATCCGCTGTAAGATAATCACCATTGTTATTGTAAAACGAGACGGGAACATGGTCTATATATTCTGTTACCTTTTCCTTCTGTAATTTGGTATCAATGCTGTAGTTCTTGTAAATAGCGATATAAAAATTCGAAATACGCTGAACATTTGTCGGTCCGCAATTCCCATAAGTAAGATCGTTAAATGGTTTGGAAACGAAAAGATTAGGGTTTGTATCTGTAATATTATATTTATTCTGATAGCTTATCTGTTTATTTTTATAGATAAGATTTCCCTTTTTCTCAAAGTATTTAATTTTGTTCAGTGTTCCACTGAATGACAATTTGTTTCCTTTAGCTGGAAAATACATACTGTTCAGAATAACTCCGAAAAAGTTTGTCAATCCGTTCACTGTATTAAAATATCCGGAACCTGATGATGGAGCTGGAGCTCCGCTTCCCCCGGCAGCGGCAGGATGAAGGTTTACCAGTGGATCTTCAGAATCTTTTCTAAAGGTTTTCTGATACCCGCCATTTTCAAAATTGTCTCCACCCATACTCACGGTTACCAAGCTATATCTTTCCCGCAAACGGCTGTTGTATAAAGGGCTGGAATTGGTAGAAGTATGTGCTGCATAACCTACTGGCACATTCGCTCCCCCATGAAACTCTTCAAATGTTGCATATTGTATGGCAGGAATAATTGCCATATCAATTAAAGCAAGATCTTCTTCTTTTGCACGATATAATTCAATAGGACGATAATACAATCTTTTATATTCGCTGATTTGTCCGTTTTCTAAATTTGTCACCGATTTTAAACGGATTCCGAAATCATCAATAGGATCTCTGTGGCTGTACGAAAGTTTTAAATCGGCAAAGCCGTTGGGGGTGAAAGTAAGAAGATATTTTCTGTCTTTCTGGAGATTAAAACTTCCATTAATGGAGTCCTGAACTGCATAGCCATATGTTTTTTCATCAGAATGAATCAGCTGGTGAGTCTCCAAATCTTCTATGGTAAACTTGGCCTGTTTCATATGATTGATACTTGAAGGATTGGAATAGGTAATGAGCGTATAGGGAATCGTCTGATCAAAATGAATATTTTCAAGAACTTTTTTAGAAGTACCTGTCAAAATAGGTACCGTATTTCCATCATCCTCAACCCCTAAACGAGATTTAAATACAGCCTTGGTTTTTGGGGACTCATACTCAAATTTTGTTATTCCCCCCGTAGGATAGATTACTTCTTGTAATGTACCTTTTGATGCAAATAAGAAATTGGGTCTTCTGTTTCCGAAAGACTGCAAAATTGCGGGTTGATAAGAGTTGCTTGGAGGCATTGTATTTCCAAAAAATCCGGCAATCAAAGATTCATTACTCTCCTTACCATTAAAATAACCATACATATCCTGACTATAAGACATTCTTCTGGGCAGGGACAAAGGATCATTATAATTAAACCTGTATTTTTTTTCAAATATATTTCTGCTGTAAAAGTTTACCTGAGAAAGATAAAATCTTTGCATATTCACAGCTCCCATAGAAGATTCAAAAAGATAATCAAATGTGGCTTTTTTTAAAACTTCATTATTGACACGGTATTCAATCCCTGAAAGGTATTTTTTAAAATCAGAATCTCCTTTGTCAGAATATATAAAGCTGATTATATCTGAATTTTCACTGTTGCTGATCGTCTTAAGTCTTTTTTTGTTTCTCGTATAATGAGTCTGTACAGAAATTCTCAGCTCAGGATCAAGATTCGGCATAGTATCTGAACCTGAACTTGTACTTAAACAACAGTAATACAAATATCTTGTATGAATTTCACTGATCGCATTGGTTACCAAATCGGTATCTTCGTAGGAAAAATAAATCTTCTCTCCCGTCTGATATTCAATCTCTTTCAGGAAAAATGAAGTCACAGCATAATCTCCAGGTGGGTTGGAAGGCATTGCCTTAGAAGCCGTGGTTTCCCAATAATTTATACTCCCTCCAAAAATATATTTCACCCCTTCTTTAGTTGTGACCTCAAATCCGTTAAAATTCCGATTATTGGTATCATTAAGCGGAAGGATATTCTTTATTTTTACATCATCATTATTTTTTAGAAATACGGGGATAAAGTTCTGATCCAGATAGAATGATCCCGATACATCAGCAAACCTGAATTCAAAAATATCACGCTCCGTATCCATTTGAAATGGGGAATAACAGGCTGTCCGGATTTCTTCATCAGCGTCACAGTCTGAAGCTGTTTTCTGAATTAACTCGGTCCCAGTTTTATTCATCCGCATGGCCGCCAGCTCATCGGTCAATCCATTGACAGTTCTTGTAATAATACCACCAGCATTGACCACCCAGGTCATTCCTACATCGTTGGGCAGATCATCTACTTTTACACCTGCACCACTATATAAAATACTGACATCAGTACTTAATTTATTTGCTTTATAGGTAAATAAAGGTATCGTTACATTAGCGCTTCCTGTATGTTCATTTTCAGATACAGCATTCGTTGCTTTCACAAAAGAGAAAGACTGTGGACTTGGGGGAATAAAACCTGCTTGTGAAAATGCCCATAGAGAATGGCAAAACATCCAAACGAGGAATAGATCCGATAATGTTTTTTTCATGATTATTAGTTTCTTATTTCTTAATTAGTTTAGCCTTACAGCTGTTTTTGTTATTGTCTTTTGGAGATCAGGTAAGGGCAGATATGCCCAGAACTGCGCATCAAGTACATGCGCTGAGACTTGTTTTTTCATTACTGTGTTTTTTTTAAAGTTAATAGTTTTTTTGCAAATTTATCTTTTAACGCTTAAAAGAAAAATTAATTGTATTTAATACAAACAATCAATACCTATTTATAGATATTCAATATTAATACCTCAATTTTCATGATCTATGCAAAACTACTTCTGTATTGCGACAGAACATGTCGTGTTATAAAATGAATCATTTAACCTTTTTGATAAACTTAATTTGTTCAATTTATTCAGGTGATATTCTGTATATCCATCTGAGGTTGTTCTTCTAACAATTTTGTGGTGAGATTTCAGAAAGCGGTATCAACGACATTCTTTATATTTGTCACAAAAATAGAATCAATGTCCGGCAGACTTTTTTTGGGATTTCTTTTGTCTTTAACGGTTATATTTCAGAGCTTCATAAGTACTGAAGTGGTTCATCCTTATCATGTAGGCTCTGTAGAAATTAATTATAATTCAAAATCTACCACTTTTGAAGTGACCGGGAGGTTCTTTTTAGATGATCTGGAAGATGGTTTAAGCAAAAAATATGGTGGTTCTTTTCACTTCAATGATGATAAATATAAAGTAAGGCTTAATGAGGCTTTACAAAAGTACTGTGCAGAATACCTGAAGCTGAAGGCAGATAATAAATTTTTAAAAATAAATTATATCGGTTACGAGGAAGATCATGAATCGGTAAATATTTTTCTGGAATCAGAAGTTGTAGCAAAGCCTAAAAAAGTAGAAGCCGCAGTAAGCTTTCTGTATAATCTGTTTGATGATCAGATCAATATTGTCCACATCATTGTCAATGGAGAAAGAAAGAGCGAAAAATTATCTTATCCGAACCGTTACCTTTATAAGCAGTTTTAATTTTCAAGCTGAAGCAGCGTGTTGATACCTTGTGCATGTGCAATCAGGTCAGGAAAAAAATCATTGTAACATTGCTGTAAAAGATCTTTGTTATTCAGAAAGGCTTCAAAAACAGGAATATCTTTATCCAGATATTTTGCCTTATTAAGTACATTTTGAATACTGAATTTAATCCCCCAGTCTTCACGGTAATTGTAAAGCCAGTCGTCATGTTCCATTTTTACCAGCATTTTTTTGAAATTCTCGGGCAGCCATTTTTCATTGGCATTCAAAATACGGTACACTTTGAGAGAATGAGTTTTCCATTCTGCAAGGGAGTGCAAAGAAAGATCATTGGCTACAAAATAATCCATAGCAACATCTACAAATGCTCCGGCATACAGTCTTACTAAGGGAGCAAACGCTTTTTTCGCTTCATGAATGGCGGGGTGAGAATCTGTGAATGTATCTATGGCCCTGTGCAGCGTAATACCATCCTGAATATCCTTAGGGAAAGAAAAGCGGTCTTTGTTTCGGATAAAATCTTCCAAAAACTGGCCGACAATTTGTCCGTCAGTAAACGTGAGGTAAGAATGGGCCAGATAATTCATAAACGAATATAGAAATTTTTATACAAAGTTTGATCATTACTCAATGTTTCTACCCAGACTCCTTTTTCTGTCTCAAGATATTTAAATTCAATTTCGTTCAGAAATACCTGCTCCGGAGAAATCAGGCTGAGGTGGAGCTCATGATCATTCACAATGCATTTAAACTGAACCGGAAAATGAAAAGGATTCTGAATCTGTAAATCTTTATATCCGTAAACCACGGTACAGTCAGATCCCAAAGGCGTAAAACGTTCTTTTTCCTTATAAATATCCATTGAATGTGGAAACCTTTCCAGAATCTTCAATCCTGATTGTAATGCCAGATAATACAATATAGAAGAAAACTGACAGATACCTCCTCCAAAATCACTGGAAACGGTATTATTAATCAGGTTTCTTCCTTCCTTAAAATTATTCTTTTCATTCGGTTTTCCGATCATTTTCCAGAAAGAAAATACCTCCCCGGGATGAATTATCAGGTTATTGATTTTGCCTCCAACCACTTTTAAATTATGAACTTTATTCTGATGAAAGGTTCCGGTTCTGATTACCTGCTGAAGGGAGATCATGTGATCGCCGATTGATTCAGAAACATAGTTTTGAGGATAAGTATACTTGTTTTTTCGCTCATGAAGGTAACGCTGAAGAATCTTCAACTGCAGTTTCCATTTATGAGGAATCCAATTTTTCAACCGATGTTTCATATTTTTTCCAAAACCGTAATATGATAGGAAGCCCAATTTTTCAGGAAAGTCCGGCAAAGTAAAATATCCAGAGGAAGACAAAATTTTCTGATAGATTTCGGTAATCTGTGAATAGGGAAAAGAAGAACTCCTGTTGTATTTTTTACCTTCCAGTTCTCTTTTGAAAACCGTACAATATCTGAAGCCGAAAAGCTGTTTCCTGCATGCCAGTTTTCCTGAGGGGAAACCGATTTCTTTCTGGTCTTCACGGGATAATCAAAAATGAGGATTCCGTTTTTAGTTAACCGTTGATGGCATTCCTTTAAAAAAGCTTTTGTTTCCTCCTGATCCTGATGCATTATTACATGGAAGCAAAAAATACAGTCAAATTTTTCGTCAAAAGGGATCGCTGAGATTTCTCCTGCAGTCAATGTTCTGTCAGGATATTTTTGTTGGGCAACAGCAAGCATTTGTTCACTGAAATCAGTTCCGTGGGTAGCAAAATTCAGGAGTCTGCCTGTTCCACAGCCCAGGTCCAGTACTTTTGAATATTTCTTATTTTCAAAAAATGACGTTAAAAATAATCTTTCCTGTCGGTCAATATATTGTCCATAGGTATTTCCGAACCGGTTTTCATCATAAGATTCAGCAAGGTTACTGTAGTATTCACGGATATTTGTTTTCATCATTTAAAATCTTTTGTTAAGATCTTTAATTTTAATGATTTCTACAATACTTTTTCGGCTTTAAAAAAGCCTTTCATGGAAATCTTCAATCTTGCTCACTTCTTCAATTTTGATTCCGAATTTTCTCTTTGGAATTTTATTAAGATTGGAGACAAATATCTTTTCATATCCAAGTTTTTCAGCCTCGGTAATTCTCTGTTCGATCTGAGCAACGGGGCGGATCTCTCCACTCAGTCCAATTTCTCCGGCAAAACAATAGTGCTCCGAAATGGCAATGTCTTCATTGGAGGAAAGAACAGAGGCTATGACCGCCAGATCCAGAGCCGGATCATCTGTCTTTATCCCTCCGGTAATATTGAGGAAGACGTCTTTAGCCCCCAATTGAAAACCTGCTCTTTTTTCCAATACAGCTAGTAGCATATTCAGTCTTTTGGAATCAAAACCGGTGCAGCTTCTTTGAGGTGTACCGTAAACCGCTGTACTTACCAACGCCTGAATTTCCAGAAGCATCGGTCGGTTGCCTTCCAGTGTTACCGCTACAGAATTTCCGGAAAGTTCTTCAAATTTCTTGGTGATCAGAATTTCAGAAGGATTTTTAATTTCCTTTAACCCCTGGGAGATCATTTCATAAATTCCAATTTCAGAAGTGGAACCGAAACGGTTTTTATTGGCTCTCAGCAATCTGAAAAGGTGATTGCGGTCTCCATCAAAATTTAAAACGACATCCACCATGTGTTCCAATACCTTAGGACCTGCAATTTGTCCGTCCTTGGTAATGTGTCCCACAAGAAATACGGGAGTATTGTTCTCTTTGGCATACTTGATGATCTCATTGGAGCATTCTCTGATCTGAGAAACCGTTCCCGGAGAACTTTCTATAAGCTGAGATTGAAGCGTCTGGATAGAGTCGATGATCACAAAGTCCGGTTCCAGTTTTTTAGCTTCGTGAAGAATTTTTTCCAGTGAAGTTTCAGTAAAAAGAAAACAGTTCGGATTCTGAATATCTGTAAGTCTGTCGGCCCTCATTTTGATCTGAGAAGCACTTTCTTCTCCGGAAACATAAAAGATTTTTTTCTTCATCTTCAATGCAAGCTGAAGAAGAAGAGTCGATTTTCCAATTCCAGGCTCCCCACCGATCAGGGTGACAGATCCCAAAACAATACCACCACCCAGAACACGGTTCAGTTCTTCGGAAGGTGTTTTTATTCTCGGTTCCTCGCTGGTTTCCACTTCAACAATATTGATGACGTGTTGCTTGCTTTTTGAAAATGGGGGATTTTTATGAGATGGTTTTTCCACGACTTCTTCTACGAGAGTATTCCACTCGCCGCAGTTTTTGCATTGTCCCAGCCATTGAGGGTATTGAGTTCCGCAGTTTTGACAGAAATATGCTGTTTTCAGTTTTGCCATACCGCGAAGTTATAAAAAAAAAGCATTTTTCTTCCGCGACTTACATTGATTTTAAATATCAAAAGTTAGTCTTACCTTATGAGAGTAGGAATTTCAATGATATGAATATATATGTTGCCACGGATGCACGAATAAAAAAGGATTCGTGCATCCGTGGCTATTAAGATTTTCTCGCAGACTAAAAAAGATCAGCGTGATCTGGCAGATTTGCGACCGAAATTATCAGCTAAGCGTATTTATTTTTCCAGAAGAAACTGTGAAAATTCCGTAATCATCAATCAGCATGTTTTCTTTCACAACGGAATTGAAAGCCATGATGCGGTCCAGCTCTTTCTGAGAACGTCTTCTCATGATCCAGTTTTTATTCTGGTGGTTATTCAGAACGTAAGCGATCATCTGTAATTGCGGGTGCCATGGTTGTCCGGTGTAGACTAGATAAGCGTTCTTTTCAGAGATGGAGGCGATGCCCTGAATTGCTCTGCTGGCCATTTCATTATCTCCGAACAATTCCAGAATGCCGGATACAATGGTGATATTAGGTTCAATATCCAGCTTTTTATAGGTTTCAGGATCAAAGCAGTCGAAATTGGTGAAACGAATATGCTGGTATCCTTTATTTTTAATTACTTTTTCTCCGATCTCAATATTGGACTTTACAAATTCATTGATGACAATTTCAGCATCAGGATATTTTTCTTTGATGTCAAATAAATAATTTCCGGTTCCGCCGGCAATATCCAGGATCTTGATTTTTCTGCCTTGTTCTTTCAATACCTGAATATTCTTTTCCAGAAGCTGAAGCAGATGTTGTTTTCTGATGCGGATTCCCTTCCAGCCAATGGCATTGAGGTAATTTTTATCCATCATTTTTCCAAAGCCTAGCTTTCCTTTTGGATGGTTTTGGTAAACATAATCCAATGAAACTCCGGAGTCAAATCCATATTTTAATCCGATGGCCATCCCATTACTTAGTTTTCCAATTTTTCCGAGCGAGAATTTCTGTAATTTAAAGTTCAGATTGTTCCCTATATTGTTCTGTAGATCTTCATATTCTTTTACTGAAAAACGGTCAGGAGAAAGACTGGGGTGCTTGGCGGCTCTGTTGAAACATTCTTCTGCAAATTCCACAATTTTATCATAAACTTTTTCCTTTCCGGTATCAAATAAAATTCCATGAAAAAAGCCTGGTAGAACTTCATACTTTTTCAGATCTGTATCAAGTTTATCATGGAAGATTTTCTGTTCTTTATTGAAGACCACATGATCTTTTTCTGCAGCCAGAATCAGCGTTGGGGTATCTACAGCTTCTGCATCTTCTACAAGTCGTTTTCCTGCTTTTGCGAGATCAATAAGAAGTTCTGCATCAATAGACCGTGAGATCAGCGGATCTGTATCATACGCTTTTTGCTGCTCCGGATCATGGGTAAGCATTTTAGATTTGACATAGCTCTTGATGATCAGTCCTTTTTTAAGTTTGGTTCCGAGGGTAATCATCTCATTAGCCAGAGGAACGATGAGGTTGATCTTAAAGGCTGGTGCCAGTAATGCCATTCCGGCAATCCGGGGAGCAAAATCATGAGCCCAGGCAGAAGCCACTACGCCACCGATGCTGTTTGCCACAACAAAAATGTCTGTAATATTCACCTTATATTGTGAAAGAAGGAATTTGGAAAAGGCATCGAGATCCCTTACATAATCCATGAAAACAGATGAGGTAGGCGTTTTTGTATAGCCGTGTCCTCTGAGATCGAAGGCAAATATGTTATATTTTGAAAACTGTGAAGATTGGGCAATATCATTCAGTCTCTCAGAATGCTCATGTCCCCGATGGATCATGATGATGCTTTTCTGATGGGGTTGGTAGTTCCATTCACGATAGAAAATCTCACAATTGTCAAAACTCTTAAAATGTCCGCTGTTCATAGATTAAATTTTTTTCAGAAAATCCTGCAGATAAGAATGGATGACCATATACTTATTGATGGCTTTCATGGTGTTTATTGCTTCGTCTAAAGGTAAAGATAGAATATTTTTCATCACCAAAATCCCTATGACCGAACTTCTTGTAAATCCCATGGTGCAATGGATCAGGATTTTTCCGTTTTCAGGGAGTGTTTTGTAGTTTTCAGTAATGTCAGCAACCAGTTTTTTTGTGGTGTCAGTTTCAAAAGAACCTATATCCAGAAAAGAGACAGAATGATAATGCAAATGTTCTTTGATCATAGAGATTTCTTCCATTTCTGCAGACAGATCGTACACTTTCAGGGAATCAATATTTCCGAAATTTTTCAGATCTTCAGCATCAGGTCTGGATGAAATATAAAGACCGGGGAGAATTTCTACTGGGATTTTGTTTTTTCTGAAGAATTTCCAGAATACCCAATATATTAGAAGATAAGGAGCATACAGTACTTTTTTGAACCATGGAATATTTCCGTTTTGGTCTTTTAAAAAATAGATGTTGTTTATTTGGTATTGAAGCCCGATACTGAGATTCATCAGAGCCGGCCACAATAAAAACAGCCAAGGCTTCCCCGAAAATTCATTCAGTAATAATGCTGCCAGAATCAGAATCCATCCGGATAGAAAATAGATATTGGCTACCTGAAAGTTTCTGTACAGAAAATCATTTTTTCTATAAGGAAAGATAACAAAACTGAGGTGGGCAAGGATACTTCCGGTTATTATATCAATACTGTGATGTTGATAAGTTGTCAGTGTCGAAAAACCTAAAAAAATAAGCCAGATCATTAAAAAATTTCTACCTTTTTTTAAATTCCTCAAAACTGACCAGAAAATAAAAGCGTAGGCAATATGGAGTGATGGTGCCTGGTTGAAAGGGGAGTCAAATGTTTTTAAAAACTGAAAAGAATATCCGAAAAAAATATTTTCCGTCTCAGGTTTGGGCAGAGAGAATTTTAAAGGAAATAAAAAAAAAACTATCCCGGCAATGATCGTTACAAAAAGCATTCTCTGTGTTAAAACCTTAAGCTGGTCTTTATAAGTACAGAGAAAAAATACAAGGCAGAAAAATAGTCCGCTTGTCATATACGGAATGATGGTCCATGGAATAAAAGGGATATATTTTTCAAAGCGAAAAAAGAATGAAGGAACTTCTGCCAGATTTGAAAGATACAGGGCAGAACCATTGTAAACCACTGCAAATACAATGGCGCAAAGAAAGAGTGCGTAGATCTTTTGTGATATTGTCAGTCGTTTTTCATCCATTTGGCTTTTCTAAACATGATTCTGTTTAATAATGAAGAGGGAAGAAGTGCTAAAGATTTCATCATCCACTTCATTTTTACAGGGAAAATAATGAGTTTTTTTTGTTTTTCAATAGCTTCGGAAATCATTAAAGTTGCGGTGCCCAGATCGGTAAGGAAAGGTTTTTTACTTAAATCATTCTGATTAAGCTGCCTTAGTTTTTCCGTGTCTATATAGCCAGGGGCAATAGTCGTTACAGAAATTCCGAAAGGTTTCAGTGCCCGTCGGTACGCATCGGCAATCTGAATCACAGAGCGCTTTGTTTTGGTATAAAGACTGGAGTTTTCATATTCCAGTATTCCTGAAACGGAGGCAATGACGGCAATGTTTCCTTTTTGTTGGTTTTTCATCGCTTTTCTGGCGGCTTCAAAGCAATTGACGGTACCAAGAATATTAGTTTGCAGCATTTCTTCAGCTTCTTCATAGGAAATCCTTCCTGCTACATCTTCAGCATAGCTTCCTGCACAGTTAATGAAAATATCAAGTTCTTTTTTATCAAGAAGAAAAGATTCTAATGCAGATACTATTGCATTCATATCACAGACATCAGCTTGAAAAACTTCAAGGTTTTCGAAACTGTTTTCCGGAACTTTTGTACGATCTCTTCCGCAGATTCCTACACGGTATCCTTTTTCAAGATAATGCCTGGCCAGAGAATAGCCAATCCCTGATGTGCCGCCTGCAATAAAAATATTCATAAGGGTTGGGTGATTTTCAATTGGATATAAAAAAATTAATAGTGAAGATAAGAGTATTTTGCCATGGATGCATATTATTTTTATTTTCCCATAGATTGTATAAATTTCTAAAGATATTTGTGTCTAAAAAATTACAACTTTCCCTTCACGCATTTCACCGTCTGATCAAAACCATACTGCCACTGCATTTCCATATCCTTTACAAAATGCTGGTAGGTTTTGGGAAACGAAAAATCAAGTTCAAGCTTTTTCCAGTTGATTCCCTTTTCTAAATAATGTCCCTTCAGTTCCTGTTTGATGCTGGTAGTATCAATCTGAAAATCTGACATTATATTTTCGGTTTCCAACAGTCTTTCATTGGCACTGAAACCAAATACGGAACGGATAAGGGCTTCTTCCACGAGGGTATAAGGCTGCTTTTTTTCTGAAATCACTTCTTCGGAAAGGTGTCTGGCCAATTCAATCGGAACAAGGTCGATCACTCCACCCATATAATATTGATTGTGGAGAAGCATCGGCTGTACATAAAACATATCCGAAATAGAGGCCCGGGAGCTCTCGAGCATAGAAAATGTTGTTCTGATTTTTGATGCTTTTTCGACAGCACTGTTTTTAAAGCTGACAGAAGAAGTGTTGAGGTATTCATGGCTTATTAGTTGAGCCGTTTCCGGGTCAGTAAAAATCGTTTTCCGGAACAGTTTTTTTTCATTCCTGTTTTGTCCAGATTCCTTAGGTCCAAATAAAAGCTCAGAGCCTATGATTAAGGTGGGAATTTCTTTTGAAAATTCTGTGTTTTTCAGAGAAGGAAAACAGTCCGAGAGATCCTGAGGCATTTCAACAATATACCGGTTGAAAATATCTTCAATAACAGGAGCTTTTCTTTTGTTAAATATTTTTTTTAGGGAGAAAAGACCTATTTCAGACAATTTTTTATGCCGGGTCAATGTTGTCTGAGTGACAAACCGGTAATATTCTTCCGATTTCATGTATTCTTTTCTGGAAAGATGGTCCGGGAAGGCATTGATCACGGTTGCAGCAAATGAACCGCCGCAGGAAGCGATGAGAAGATCCGGCTTCATTCCAAGCTCATCCAGTGCTGCATACATACCAAGATAAATCATTAATCTGGTTCCGCCTCCTGAGAAAATAACCGCTCTTTTGAATTTTTCATTCATGGTATTAATTTTTTATCAGGAATGAGAGAATCCAGAAAAACAAAGGGGCATTGAAGATCAGGCTATCCACTCTGTCCAATAGGCCACCATGTCCGGGAAGAAGATTTCCGGTGTCTTTTACATTCGTTTTTCTTTTTAAATAAGACATAAAAATATCTCCAAAAAAGCCGGAAATTCCGAGAGCTATTCCCAGAATTGTATTGATTAAAAAGTCTGTTTTGAGCAGAGAAAATCCTAAAATATTACTTAAAATAACGGTCAGAAAGATTCCACCGATGAGGCCTTCCAATGTTTTATTGGGACTTATGTGAGGTGTAATTTTACGTTTGCCAAAGAATTTGCCCATCAGATACTGAAATACATCGTTCAGCTCTGTCACCACCACAACAAATATAATATCATTAAGGCCATTAACGGAAGTTCTTATCCAATACAAATGGGGAAGAGAAAAAAGACAGACCATTATGACTATAAAAATCCCATACAATTGTTGTGTTGATGATTTTAACAATAAAAAACAGACCAAGATCAATACTCCTAGCAGAGAACTGTATAAAAAATAGTTTTCAATATTTAAATAATACAGCAGATAAAACTGTGAGATACCGATGCATATTGATGAAATGACAGGGTTGGCGGGAACCTTAAACATTTTTGAAAATTCAAAAAATGATTGTAATCCTATCCATGCAGTAAAAACAGCCATGGCAAGCGGATGCGAAATACCCAGCGCAAAAACAATAATGATATAGATCCATGTTTTTACCCTTAAAGGAACGTCTGCAAATTTATTTTCTTCAGGCTTCATTCAGTGATTTCTTAAGTCGGGTATAGGTACTGATCAGTAGTAAAATAATGATGATTCCGAAAATATATTCTGAAACGGAAGTAATATTGACTCCGAAAAAAATCAATAACCCGTACAATCCCAGAATAAGTGCACGATCACTTTTTCCCATAGGGCCGTCATACCGCCGCTCTTTTCCGACAACTTTTCCCATCAGTCCTGCAAATTCATTGATGACACTTAGAACGATCATTATAACGATCAGATATAAACTTTCCGGCTGAAATTTCAACAAAGGGAAAAATATAATGACATCAGAAATAATATCACCTACTTCATTCAGTACTTCTCCAAGTTTACTGGTTTGGTTGAATCTTCGGGCCATCATGCCGTCCAGCGCATTTAAGGCCATTCGTATCAAAAGCCCGATAGGAAGGGTTAAAAAGAACCATTTTGAAATATCCGCATTCCAGAATAACACTCCAATGATAAGAGATAAGAGGATTGAACCGACCGTAATTTGATTGGCCGTAATATTATTCTTATTAAAAAATAATAAAACAGGAGTGAGGAGCTGCTGAAATTTTGGCTTTAGTTTATATACCGAAATCATGATGGTTATTGCTTTGTGTCATTTGACTATACCAAATATAGATAAAATTTTTAATCAGGTTTTATAATTGTTTGAAGGGTGTTTTTGTATTTTCAAAATGTAAAAAATTGCTTTGTGTTTCTTTTTCCCATAACTTTGCACAAACCTAATCTAATGAGTAAAAAGAATACAAAATACATCTTTGTGACAGGAGGTGTAACTTCATCTTTGGGAAAAGGAATCGTTTCTGCTTCTCTGGGACTATTGCTAAAATCACGCGGTTTTAACGTAACGATCCAAAAACTTGATCCTTATATCAATATCGACCCGGGAACTTTGAATCCTTATGAACACGGAGAGTGTTATGTGACTGAAGATGGTGCGGAGACGGATCTGGATTTAGGTCACTATGAGCGTTACCTTGATGCTCCTACATCCCAAAACAACAACGTTACAACAGGGAAAATCTACCAGACTGTAATCGAAAAAGAAAGAAAAGGAGACTTCCTTGGAAAAACAGTGCAGGTAATTCCTCATATTACTAACGAAATCAAACGTAGAATTAAGATCCTTTCAAAACAGAACTACGACATCATTATTACTGAGATCGGAGGAACTGTAGGGGATATAGAATCTTTACCTTACATTGAAACTGTTCGTCAGTTGAAGTGGGAATTGGGAGAGAGCAATTCTATGGTGATCCACCTGACTTTATTGCCTTACCTGGCTTCAAGTGGAGAATTGAAAACAAAACCTTCTCAGCACTCCGTTCGCCAGCTGATGGAAAGTGGAATTATGGCTGATGTATTGGTTTGCAGAACAGAACACAAAATTCCAAAAGATCAGAGAGCAAAACTGGCTCAATTCTGTAACGTTCCTTTAGATAATGTTATAGAATGTAAAGATCTGGAAACGATCTATGAGGTTCCGATGTATCTTCAGAAGCAGAATTTTGACGATGTAGTATTAAAGGAGCTGGATCTGAAGAGTGATAAAGATGCTGATCTTAAAGACTGGAAAAGTTTCCTTAAGAAATTCCAGAACCCTAAGAAAACTGTAGAAATTGCATTGGTAGGCAAGTATGTTTCCCTTCAGGATTCTTATATTTCTATCGCAGAAGCTTTCAAACATGCAGGTGCTGACCTTGAAACTGAAGTGAAAGTAAGATGGGTATACAGTGGAGATATTACTGAGGAAAACATTAAAGATACCCTGAAAGGTGTGAACGGTATCCTTGTCGCTCCAGGTTTCGGAGACAGAGGGATTGAAGGAAAAGTTCTTACGGCAAAATATGCAAGAGAAAATAAAATTCCGATGTTGGGAATCTGTTTAGGAATGCAGATTATGACGATTGAATTTGCAAGAAATGTTTTAGGACATACCAAAGCCAACTCAATGGAATTTGATACAGCGACTCCAGATCCTGTAATTTCTTTAATGGAAGAACAAAAAAATGTAATCGATAAAGGAGGAACGATGCGTCTTGGAGCATGGAAATGTGCTTTGAAAAATGGTTCTAAGCTATATGACATCTATGGAGCTAAAAATATTTCTGAAAGACACCGTCACCGTTATGAATTCAACAGTGAGTACCTTCAGGAATTTGAAAAGAATGGTTTCCTTGCAACAGGAACTAATCCTGAAACAGGATTGGTAGAGGCTCTTGAGCTTCCTGATCACCCGTTCTATGTAGGGGTTCAGTATCACCCGGAATATAAGAGTACGGTTGCTACACCGCATCCTTTATTCAGAGCTTTCATTAAAGCTTGCGAGAAGAAATAAGGTAAATTATTATCATAAACGTCTACATATAAACTCAGGTTGATTTTTGTCAGCCTGAGTTTATTATATACTAATGCATTATAGTATAGAGTTTTGATAAAAAAACAGTATTTTTGTCAGCTCAAAATTGCTACAGATCTATCAGTTTTCTTATGGCTCTGTATAAATGAAAAAATAGGAAATTTTAATTATAATAAAAATAAAATGCAACAAAACAACGGAATCGATAAGAAGCAAATGATTAGTTTTGCGGTTTTATGTCTGGTTCTCTTTGGTTTTATGTTCTATTTCCAGAACAAACAGGCGAAAGAAGAGGAGCTTAAAGCTCAGCAGCAGAAAACCGAACAGGTAAAAAATGCTGTAAAACAAACTCAGGCAAGCAATATCAATCCAAATGTAACTCCTGGTGCGATTCAGACGGCAAGTCTTGGAAACAATGAATTGAAACTGGAATTTTCAAGCTTAGGAGGACAGGTTTCCAAAGTAGAACTTTTAAAGTATAAAGCATATAACCACCAAACGGATAATGCAGATCAGCCCCTTTATCTGATCAATAAAAACAATTCAAAATACGGATTCCAGTTTAAGGATAAAACAGGAAAAGTAATCAATACTAAAGATTTAGTTTTCTCACCAACCGTGAACGGAAATGCAGTAACATTGACTGCTGACTATAACGGAGCTGTTATCCAGTTTATCTATACTTTACTTCCAAAATATACCCTTGATTTTAAAGTAAGAACTCAGGGACTTTCTAAAATTACTTCAGACAACAAAGCAGATTTCATCTGGGATTATAATGTGAGAAACCTTGAAAAAGGAAGAGCTCAGGAGCAGTCTCACTCAGAATTCTCTTATGCGTTCAATAATTATAAAGATTATGATTATGACGGAAGAACGACCATGGATGAAGAAAAAGAAACCCTTAACTGGATTGGGGTAAAGCAACAGTTTTTCACTTCAGTAATCGAAGCTAAAAACGGATTTACCCAGAGCAAAGGAAATCAGGAGAATGTAGAAGAAGGTGAATATCTGAAAAAATTAAACTACGAAGGTTTTGTTCAGATGACAGGAAGTGAGCTGAATCAGGATTTTACATGGTATTTCATGCCATTGGATTTACCATTGCTGAAGTCATATGATAAAAACTTTGACGAGATCCTTCCGTTAGGTTGGTCATTTATCGGAGCGATGAACCGTTACTTCTTTATGTGGCTATATGCTATTATTGCTGGTTGGGGATTATCTGCTGGTTGGGTGATCTTTGTAATGACTATCATTGTGAAGTTGATCCTGTCACCAATTATGTATAAGCAGCATAAGCTGAGTGCGATGATGAAGGTGATTCGTCCGGAAATTGATGAGGTTAATGCCAAATTCAAGGATGCAGATCCTATGAAGAAACAGCAGGCTACCATGGAAGTATACAGAAAAGCCGGTGTGAATCAGATGGCTGGATGTTTACCTGCATTGGTTCAGATCCCGATCTTCTACGCACTATTCCGTTTCTTCCCGAACTTTATTGATCTGAGAGGACAAGGGTTCTGGTTTGCAAAAGATTTGACAGCATATGATGATCTGATCAAATTACCATTCAAAGTTCCTTTCTTGGGAGATCACTTAAGTATTTTTGCATTGGCTTGTACTGTGGTAATCCTTATATATACTGTAATGACTTCAGGAAACATGCAGCAGCCACAACAGGAGGGAATGCCAAATATGAAAGTATTAATGTATATCTTCCCGATTACATTCTTATTCTTCCTGAATACTTCTGCATCAGGTCTTTCTTGGTACTATTTCGTATCCAATGCAATTAACATTCTGATCATTCTTGTGATTAAGTACTGGATTTTAGATGAAAAGAAAATTCATGCTCAGATTCAGTCTAATAAGGAGAAACCAAAAACAGAAGGTAAGTTCCAGAAGAGAATGAGAGAGATGATGGAGAAAGCTCAGGAGCAACAGCAGTCTCAGGAACAACAGAGAAACAAAAAGAAATAATTCATTTCCATTATAACAGAAAAGAGAAGCAATTGATTGCTTCTCTTTTTTTATTGATGAACTTCAATTTTGTATAGAAGGTTTGTAAATCGAATGATTCACAATGTTTATTTTTAATCATATTTCAGTCTGAACGACTGTCTGTGATGTTTGGTAGGTCCATATTTTATAAGAGCTTCTTGGTGCTTTTTCGTAGCATATCCGAAATTCGTATCCCAGCCATATTCAGGATGCTCTTCATGCAGTTCGATCATCAGTTTATCCCGATAATTTTTTGCAAGGATAGAAGCTGCTGCAATGGATAATACTTTAGAATCGCCTTTAATGATACATTGGTGGGGAATATAATTATACGGATGAAATTTGTTGCCATCCACCAGAATAAGTTCCGGAGTTATGGTCAATTGATCCAATGCACGGTGCATAGCATGAATGCTTGCATTGAGAATATTATGCTTATCAATGAATGAGGGTGGGAGCTCTGCAATGGCGTAATTCTTAACATTGTCTTTGATGTAGCTGTCCAGTTCCATCCTGGTTTTAAATGTTAATTTTTTTGAATCATTGACCAGGTTTTGTTTAAACTCATCATCTAAAATAACCGCTGCAGCTACCACAGGACCACTTAAACAGCCTCTTCCTACTTCATCACACCCGGCTTCAATGTAAAGATTTGACCAATTTTTTATTAACTCCATGAAGTTTTTTAAGAATACAAAAGTATAAAATTTTGAAATAAATGGTTTTACGGGATTTTGATTATTTAGTGTTTTTATTAGAATTATTAGACTTTTTGTTCTATTTATGTTGTGTTTTTGTGAATTTTGTCGTTTTTTTTGATTTCTAGTCTTTGTTTATTTTCTTTGTTTTGTAATGATTTATAGCGTGTTTTTGTTAGTGCTTTTTATTATAATTGTGAAAAATTAACATTTTTATTTGCTGATTTTAAGAAAGTTTCACATATTTGCAATTCACAAAAAAAATAATCATTGTAAATTATGAAGAAATTAACATCGAGTGTTCTTTTTGTTGTTTTATCTTCTTCTTTTGCGGTAATTAATGCCCAGAAAAAAGGAAACGATACAATAAAAGAGCAGAGTATAGGTGAAGTAGTTATTACAGGAGCCTTAGGTCTTCAGAAAAAAGCAGATGCTCAAACTTCTGCGATGCAGGTGATATCCAGCGATAAAATTACTGCAGCTGGTAACCCGAGTGCAATCTTTTCACTACAGGGTAAGGTTTCAGGAGTTAGTATTACAAATACAAACAGTAGTGTGACAGGGACTCCTAAAATCACAATGAGAGGGATGAGGTCTCTTACAGGTAATAATAATGCACTTGTTGTTATTGATAATGTAATCTCCTCGGCAGCTGCACTTCAGCAATTACCTCCGGAGTTGATCGAATCTATGAACATCCTTAAAGGTTCACAAGCAGCAGCTCTTTACGGGTCTGACGGAGTGAATGGGGTAGTTTTAGTAACTACTAAAAAAGGAGCTAAGGGGAAAATGAAGGTTACTTATAATGGTACGATGGATTTTGAATCAGTAGCATGGGTTCCTAATAGACAACGTAGCTACGGACAAGGATGGTATGGAATGAAAGTGAATGTTGAAAATGGTGCATGGGGACCTGCTTTCAATTCTCCACTAGGAGGCCAAACCGTTGGATATGGTATTCCATTATATGATTATGATGGTGATGGACATATTGATGTGAATCCGGATGATGATGCAGCAATGCCAGATGATCCAGCAATGATTCAATCTACTTTTGCTCAGTATGGTAAAAATAACGTTAAAGATTTCTTTCAAACAGGAACAATTTACCAAAATGGTGTTACAGCAAGTATCGGTGACGAAAACAGTTACTTGATGATGTCCTTAGATCATTTGCAACGTGAATTTATTGTTGAAAATGATAAACTGAAAAGAACTACTGCTTTCTTAAAGGCTGGTACTAAATTTGGAAAATGGAATTTTGATGCCATTGTAAATTATGCCCGTCAGACAACTAATACAACAGACCCTGGATTGTATGAAGATTTATTATTTTCTTCAGTAGATATTCCTATTACTAAATGGTCAAATCTTCGTGATAATGGTTACGCTTGGAATATTTACTATCAAAACCCTTATTGGAAAATTAAGCATATAAGAAATAATAGTACGACTAACAGATTGAATTTAGTAGGGACTGTTGGATATAAAATCAATAAGCATATTGATGTTTTATACAGGTCCAATCTTCAGTATTTAGCAACATCTTCCAATGCATGGAATGATGGTTGGTCTAGTATTTTAATTACAGATGCGAAGTCTATCGTTTCATCATATAATCAGTCTAATTCAGATCAGACCAAATACTATGGAGATTTATTGATAAACTTTAATTATGACCTTACTGATGATTTAAATTTTAAATTAAACTTAGGTCACAATTTCCAAAACTTTAGTTATACAAATACTTCAGCCGGAGGTACGGGTATCATCATCCCTGGTCTATATCAAATATGGAACCTGGCTAATCCTGCTACACCTTATACTCTTGATAACACAAGAGGATCTTATAACTCTCAGGCAGTGTTTGCTAACTTAGACTTAGGATATAAAGATTATTTATTCCTTACCGCTACAGCAAGAAACGAATGGAACTCTGTTCTGCCTTCTGGAAATAGAAGTTATTTCTTCCCATCTGTTGGTTTGAGTTTTGTACCAACTAAAGCATTTGACTTTGGAGGAAATGTACTTAATTATATGAAGATTTATGCTTCAGTAATGGGTACGGCTAACGCTTCTTCTGTTGCTAACTATAGCATCAGAAACTACTTTGGACTTGGAACTGGTTTCCCTTTCACTCCTTCAAGTGGATTGAGTTTCCTTTCTCCGACATCTCAGACGGATAGAAATATCAGACCTGAAAAAGTATCTAAAAAAGAACTAGGGATTACATTAGGATTCCTTGATAATAGAATCTTACTTAATGGATCAGTATATCAGGATGATACAACTGATATGATTACGAACAGAACGACATCTACAGCTTCAGGTATTGCTAATGTATTAACCAATATTGGTAAACTAAGAAACAGAGGTATTGATGCTGATATCACTGTAACGCCAATCAGAAAGCAAGACTTTAAATGGGATATTGGAGCAAACTTTACAACTTATCAGACAGAAATTCTGGAGGTTGCACCGGATACTGACAGAGTTTCTATTGGTGGTACCAGCAGAATTGGGGTTTATGCTGTAAAAGGAGAAAAAGGTCTTGTTTTAATGGGAACTGATTTTGTAAGAGATGATCAGGGAAGAATTATTGTAAATGCTTCAACTGGTAGACCATCAGTAACATCTACTCTACAAAATCTTGGAAGAATTAATCCAAAATATACTTTCGGCTTCAATACAAGTTTAAGTTATAAAGGGTTTAAGCTAAGCGCTACAGCAGATTGGAGAGTAGGAGGAGTAATGACTTCAGAGACTATTCAAAATATGGCTTATAATGGTTTATTGGAAGAATCAGGATTTGATAGAAGTGCTGGATTTATCATGCCAAATTCTGTTTATTTAAGTAACGGACAATATGTACCAAATACAAATGTATTTTATCAGGCAAGTGGAGGAACAGACAATCCACTTTATAATGGTGTGGAATACTATTACCAACAACAGTTTAATACAGTAGGATCTAATCTGGTAGTGTCGGCTTCTTATTTCAAGCTTAGAGAAGTTGCATTATCGTATTCTTTCTCTGCTGATATGCTTAAGAATTCTGGACTGACTGGGCTTACCATTGGGGTTCATGCAAGAAATCCATTTGTTAAATTCTCAGATTCCAACAGAAATTATGCGGATCCTGAATCTGCATATACTACTGGAAACGCACAAGGATATGCTTCTTCCAGCCAGTATCCGGCAATTAAATCTTACGGTGTAAGCGTAAATGTTAATTTCTAAAACAAAAAAATGAAAAAGATCTTTTTATATTCATCTATTGCGATAGCAGCTTTCACAACATCTTGTAGAGAGCTAGATGATAATATTTCGCCTAATAATGTAGACCCAGCTACTATTTCTCCTAGACAAATGTTGGCCGCTTCAGAAACTTCTGTGTTTTCTACACAGGCAGGTAACATGAATGCTCTATCAAATATATGGACAAATACATGGGCGGGTAATTACTATTACTTTGGAAATCCATTGACAAGAGAGTATTCTCTGGATATTTCAAATACATTTTATACTTCAATCTGGAGTAGTAGCTACTTTGCAGCAAATAACTTACAGACTATTATCAATAATGGATCTTCTTTACCGTTGCATGCTTCAATTGCCAGAATTCTGAAAGCTTATGCGCTACAATATGTAGTAGATTTCTACGGAGATGCGCCTTATAGTGAGGCGTTTAAAGGGCAAGCAAATCTATCTCCTAAATATGATGATGATGCAACAATCTACAGAAACCTAGTGTTAGAAATTAACAAGGCTATTGAAGATATTGATGCTACAACTGTTGTAAACGGTGATAATATCGTTAATCCTGGTGAAGATGTAATTTTTGCCGGAGACATGGAGAAATGGAAAAAGTTTGCTAAAAATATTAAGCTAAAAATATTATTAAGACAATCTAAAGTTACTGACTCTTCTATAAAATCATTTGTAGATGCACAGCTTCAAACTTTGAAAACTGGAAACCCTGCTGATTTCTATTTAACAGATGTAGTAATTAATCCAGGATATAGTAATTTAAATTCATCTACACCGAATCCTATGTTTACGAATTACGGATCTGTAAACTATCAGGGTAATTCTTTGAATACTGACGGATGGAGATTGTATAAAACGGCTCAGTATTATGCTAATGCTGTAAATGGAACTTCTTTTGGAGCTGCAACTGGCGACTTAAGAGGAACCAAGCAGTTTGGTAAATTAAGTATGAATAATAATCTAGCTGCTTCTACTACTACAGGTATTAAGCAAGGAGCACCTAAACCTGCAGGAAGTACTGAATGGCAATATTCGTTCTTAGGTTGGAAATTTATACAATCGAATTCAATGATTACTGATTACCTTGCTAATAACCGTACTGATGCTGCTGCTGCAATTGCTGTAAGTGGAGCTAAAATGGATGGTTACCTGGCTTTAGATGCTGAAAATAGATTATTGCTAGCTGAAGCGGCTGTTCTTTATCCAGCATGGTTTACCTATGATGCATCTGCGCTATATATGGATGCTGTTAAAAATTCGTTTACATTCTATGGTTTAACATCAGCACAAGCTACTACATATCTTGGTGCACTATCTACAACGAGTGTAGGTTGGGTTGGAGCTCCTAGTAAAATAGCAGCAATTCAGTATCAAAGACTTGTTTGTCTTGCTAACATTAGACAGGTGGAGACTTATATAAACTTCCTGAAGACTGGTTATCCTAATATTCCGGTTGCGGATGGTGCGGCGTATCCTAATAAGCCGTACAGATTAATTTATCCGCTTTCAGAATATACAGGTAACTCAAATAACGTACCTAATATTTCGCAAGCTCAGATTTTTGTGAAAAATCAATTCACCCCATTCTGGAACCAGAATTAAATTTCAACAAATTTTTAATATATTTTATTACCGCCTTCGGGCGGTTTTTTCGTTTTTGTAAGGTAGTAAACAAAAATTTTTGATGAATAAAAAAAATATGCATAGCATTATATTTCTACACTAAGTGAAACATTTTCTTTAATAAAATTAGTTCACTATACTGAAATTCAGTGTGTTGTATAGTTGAAAACAATGTTGAAGTATAGATAATATCAATTCAAATGATTGTTATTATTTCCTAAAAAAATACAATGTTTAAATATTTGATTTTCGTTAAATGTATTGATTTTAACTAATTTTATTATTTTTTAATCATTTTTTTTTCTTGAATATTGAATAAATGATATTTTTTTCACATTTTGTTTTGTGGTATTAATAAAGTTTTACAAATTTGTACAGTTACAAAAATTAATTTGATATGAAGAAACTAACAGCAAGTCTTCTTGTTTTAGTATTATCGTCTTCGATAGCTGTTGCTAATGCCCAGCAAAAAAATGATACTATTAAAACAAAAGAAATTGAAGGTGTGGTAGTAACCGCACTTGGGATCAAAAGAGAAAAAAAATCTCTGGGCTACGCTTCTGAAGAAGTTAAAGCTGCTGAGCTGACAGGCGGAACCACAAACACAGGAAACGTAGCAGGATTACTTTCAGGTAAAGTAGCCGGTTTGCAGGTTAATACAAATAATAACTTTGGAGGATCTTCGAACTTATTGATTAGAGGATATAAATCTCTATCAGGAGGATCCCCACTGATTGTAATTGACGGTTCACCGGTAAACAACGGAAGTGTAGGAGGTACTGTATTTGATTACGGAAACTTCTTATCTGATATCAACCAGGACGATATTGAAAGCATAAACGTTTTAAAGGGAGCAGCTGCTTCTGCTTTATATGGAGAACGTGGGAGTGATGGGGTAATTTTGATTGTTACTAAAAACGGCCGTGGAAAACAGGACGGAAGCTGGGGAGTAACATTGAGTTCAAGTATCAATGCAGGTTTTATTGATAAATCGACTTTCCCTAAATATCAATCAAGATATGGAGCTGGTTATGGCCCACAATATGGGAATGATACTAATGGAGATGGTAATCCTGATGAGTATTTCAACCATGATCCTAATACAGGACAGTTTCAGGTTCCACTTACAGAAGATGCCTCTTATGGAGCAGAATTCAGCCCTAATTTGTTAGTTCGCCAGTGGTATTCTTATGATCCGACTTCTCCTTACTATGGACAAGCAACACCTTGGGTAGCCGCTAAGAATGGACCTATCAAATTTTTTGAAACTCCGGTAACTTATGTGAACTCAATCTCTTTAGAAAAAGGAAATAAATCATCAAACATATCTTTGTCTTATTCAAATATGCTTTCTAATGGTCTATTACCGAATTCAGACTTGAGAAAGAATAATCTGACAGCTAAGTTCAGCTATGACTTTACAGATAAACTTCATGCTACCGTATTTTCAACATTAACAATACAGGATACCAAAGGTAGAAATGAAACCGGATATTCTGATAATATTGTGACCGGTTTTAGACAATGGTGGCAAACTAACGTAGATATTTATGAACTGAGAGATGCCTATGCCAGAACTAATAATAGCAATAATACATGGAACAGAACTTCTGGAGAAAATGGAACACCGGCTTATTGGAATAATCCATATTTCCAGAGATACCAGAATTATCAATCCGATTCCAGAACAAGAACATTCAGCTATGCACAGTTGAAATATGATGTTTCTAAAAGCTTTGGAATTACAGGGAAATTATCTTATGACAACATGCAAATGTTGATTGAAGAAAGATTAGCAAATGGTTCATTACCTCAGGCTTTCGGTGCTTCAGGGAATAATGTGACTTCAGGATATTCTCGTCAGGATGTAAGGACTTCTGAAACCAACTTTGATTTATTTGCTAATTATAAATTTGATATCATTGAAGATTTAAATGTTAGTGGTATTGTAGGGGGGAATGTAAGAAGAAATTTAAGTGATCAGGTATATGCAAGTACTGAAGGTGGTCTTGCAACTCCCGGATTATATGCAATTTCGAATTCTGCCAGCCCGATTATTCCACCTGATGAAAATTATGCAAAATGGCTTACATCAAGTTTATATGCTACAGCATCTTTCGGATACAAAAACTTATTATTTGTAGATGGAACTTATAGAGTAGACAGAAGTTCAAACCTTCCGAAAGCTAATAATACTTATGATTACTACTCAGCAACAGGATCTTTAATTCTTTCAGAATTGTGGAAGCAAAACTGGTTAAGTTTCTGGAAAGTAAGAGCTAACTATGCGGAAGTAGGCTCGTCAACGATCAATTATCAATTGAATAATACTTATAGAGTAAGAGGAGGATTTGGAAGTACGGGATTGGTAAACCAGTCATATTTCTTAGCTAATCCAGATCTTAAGCCACAAAGATCAAAAGAGTTAGAATTCGGTATGGAAGCTCAGTTCTTAAAAAATAGATTAGGTTTTGATATTGCTGTTTATAAAACACGTACTCTTGACCAGATTATTAACCTTCCTGTTACATCAGCTACAGGATATAGAACATTCCTTGTAAATGCAGGTCAGATCAATAACAAAGGGATTGAGGTTCAATTAAATGGTACACCATTTAAAACTTCTAATTTTAGCTGGGATATTAATGTAAACTGGTCTAAGAACCAAAACGAAGTGGTTTCATTATATGGTGATTCTAAGAACTATTTATTAGCGCAATATCAAGGAGGAGTTTCCTTGAATGCAAGAGTAGGTGAAGCATTTGGAGCTTTAGTAGGATCGGATTACGTATATAATGCCAATGGAGAGCGTGTAATAGACCCTGCTAATGGTAGATATTTAAGAAACCCGAATCAGGTAATCGGTAATATTACTCCGGACTGGATCGGAGGGATCAGAAACAGCTTTAACTATAAAGGAATATCTTTAAGTTTCCTAATTGATGTTAAGCACGGTGGAAGCGTATTCTCTACAGATATGTACTATGGTCTTGCAACAGGTTTATATGAAGAAACTGCCGTAGGTGATTACAGAACGGCAGGAGTTATTAATCCGGGAGTAAATCCTAATGGTCAAGTGAATACCACGCCTACAAGTTCACCTAACTTTTTTGGTAACGTTGACGGATATAGAAGAATGCCAAACAGTAGATTCGTATATGATGCTTCTTATGTAAAACTAAGAGAAGCTAGTATAGGCTACAGCCTTCCAAAATCAATTCTTGCCAATACTTCTATACAGGAAGCAAAAATTTCTTTAGTTGGAAGAAATCTTTGGATTATTCACAAAAATTTACCTTATGCAGATCCTGAAGCAGGAACCGGAAACGGATTGGCTTCAAAAGGGAACTCTATCGGAGTTCTGCCAACAACACGTGATATCGGTATCAATGTAACACTAAAATTCTAAACAAACATGAAAAAGATATTTTTAATATTAAGTCTAATTTCTTTAACGGTAGTTACCACTTCTTGTGAACGTGATATCACCTCTTTGAATGAAGATCCGAAACACCCATCAATTGTTCCTTCAGGGCTACTGGTGGCCAGTGCTGAACAAGCATTAATATCCCAGATGCTAACTCCTAACGTTAATAATAATATATCAAGATTCTTTACTCAGCAATGGGCACAAACTACTTATGTAGATGAATCAAACTACGATATGGTGACAAGACCTATCCCAAGAAACCATTATAATGTAATGATGGCATCCAGATCTGCTACTGTGCATTCTGCAGGTGTTTTATCGGCACTTAGAGACGCTAGACAATTTCTTGAAAACGAAGGAGGAAGTGCGACAAGAAAAAATAATAACATTGCTATTATTGAGTTGATCAACGTTTATACTTGGGCAAATCTTGTTGATACCTATGGAGATGTTCCCTATTTTGGAACCTTGAAAGCAGTACCAGGAAACCCTGGAGCTTCTGAAATTCCTTATGATGATGCTAAAACAATCTATCTGGATTTGATTAAAAGAATTGATGCGGCTGTTGCAATGATTACTACTACAGATTCAGGTTATACAGATGATTTATTCTATAAAGGAAATATGTCCAAATGGAAAAAAATGGCTAATTCTTTAAAATTCAAATTAGGGGTAACAATGGCAGATGTTGATCCTGCATTGGCAAAAAGTACTGCCGAAGCTGCTTATGCTGCAGGATTATTTGAAGGTAAAGAAGATAATTTCGGTTTAGCAGCTTTCCCTTCAGGGTTATTTGCTAACCCTGTATATCAGGAAGATGTACAGTCTGGTAGAAATGACCTTGTTCCTTCAGAAATGCTGATCAACTATATGAACTCTACTTCAGATCCTAGAAGAGCAAGATGGTTTGTAAAAGCAGATAGAGTATTTGATAAAGTTACCGGAAAATATGTACCTAATACTGGTGCTTATAAAGGCGGTGTCTATGGAAAAGGAAATTCATTTGTGAACTATTCGCATATGACCTCTCCAAAAATAGATGTAAACGGAGTTCCTGATATGGGAGAAGATAGCGATTACATGCTTTTCACAGAGAATGCTCAAGGATTTTTGTTAGATTATTCAGAAATCTCATTCTTAAGAGCTGAAGCTGCAGCACGTGGCTTTAGTGTGGGAGGATCAGCAGCTGGTCTGTACGGAGAAGCTATTACTGCTTCTATGACAGAGTACGGTATTGCACCTACAGCAGCAGTTACATTTATCGCAGCGAATCCATACGATCCTTCAAACTGGAGAAAGTCTATAGGTTTCCAGGCTTGGGTTGCAATGTTTAACAAGGGTTTCCAGGCATGGAACTTTGCAAGAAGATTAAACTATCCTGTATTTGAAAATCCAGAGGATTCAGCAGTGGAATCTGTTCCCGTAAGAATGAAATATTCTGATCAGGAATATTTGCTTAACAAGACTTATGTTGAAAAAGCAGCTACAAAAATAGGTGGAGATAAAGTATCAACAAGAGTTTTCTGGGATGTAAACTAATTTGAAGTATCTTAGAAAATTAAATAATGAACGGTATTCCTGTAGTAATGTAATACCGTTATTAAAATATAAAACTATACAATATGAAATTTTTGATCGGGCTTATTGCCATAATGGGTATTGTTTCTTGCAGCAGTGATGATGACAGGAGCAACCCTACACAAGATGAGGTAGGTATTAATGGTACATGGAAGCCTTCCCGATATGAGTTTAAAGGAAAAAGCTATCCTGTATCTACTTGCGAGAAGAAAGGGCAGATCCTAATTAACACTGATTTTTCCGGAGTTTATGAAAGATATGATACTGATGCGGGAACAGGAAATTGTATAAAACCAGAAGCCTACTTAGGAAAATGGACTTATGATAGAATGTATGGTAAACTAACGCTTACTTATACTGAATCAGGAATAAGCAAAACCTCACAAAAAAATGTAGAAGATTATTCTACTACTGAGCTGAAAATAGCAGATGCTACTAAAAATGTAGACGGAATACCAGGTAATGATGATGCTGTATTAGTTTATATAAAAGAATAAAAATTTTTATCAGATAAAAAACCACCTTCGGGTGGTTTTTTTATTTCCGTATATTTGTAACTCAAATTTTAAACTGCAACGGATTATGAAAATGTTGTAGCAAAAAATACTAAAAGAGAACTTAGAAACATGAATATTAAAGATATTATAGAACAGAAACTTTCGGAAGTCATTTTGAATGTCTATCAGTTAAAAGACATCAATCTGGAAGTTCAGGAAAATAAAACGGAATTTGAAGGGGACTTTACGATCGTTACCTTTCCATTGGTTAAGCAGTTGAAAAAAAATCCTGAAAGCATTGGGGTAGAGTTAGGGGAAGCTTTAACAGAGCAGACCGAACTTTTCGAAAGCTTTAATGTAGTAAAAGGTTTCCTTAACGTTAAAGTTAAAAACCAATTTTTCGTAGATAACTTCAGATCAGTAAGCAACGGTTTTTCAACGATAGAAAAGAAGAATGCTACAGTAATGGTAGAATATTCTTCACCCAATACCAATAAGCCTTTGCACTTAGGACATATCAGAAATAATCTATTAGGATTTTCTGTAGCACAGATTCTGAAAGAGGCAGGGTATGATGTGATTAAAACTCAGATCATCAACGACAGAGGGATTCATATCTGTAAGTCAATGTTGGCGTGGGAGAAGTTTGGAAACGGAGACACTCCTGATACTACCGATACAAAAGGAGATAAGTTTGTTGGAAACTATTATGTGGAATTTGACAAAGAATTAAAACGACAGGTAAATATTATTTACGAAGATTTTAGAAAAAATAATTTTGAAACTTTTGATACGAATAAGAAGGAAGAAGTTTTCAATTTAAATAATAAAATTAATTCTCTTGAAATACAAAAAAGAGAACTGCTTGATGCTCTGGACTATAGTGAAATTTCAAACCTTCATCCTCAGTTTGATATTCAATTGAAGGATACTTTGGATAATGATTTATTTTTATCCAAAATACCAGGTTTAGTAGTAAAGGCTGTAAAGGAAAATGATGTTGAATTGATCAAGAAACAGACTAATAGCTTCCTTACTATCTTCAAGGACGTTTTAGAAGTTGAAAGTAAACTTGAAGCTGAAATATCTGCTCTTAAAGAGATCTGCAAACCTTCTACTGAGGTAATGAAAGAAGCTCAGAAAATGCTTGTTGACTGGGAAAATGGAGATGAAGCAGTAAGAAAACTTTGGGCTGAAATGAATTCCTGGGTATATAAAGGATTCAATGAAACGTATAAAAGACTTGGGGTAGATTTTGATCAGGTCCAGTATGAAAGCAATACGTATATCTTAGGAAAAGATCTTATTCAGGAAGGATTGGATAAAGGAGTGCTGTATCAGAAAGAAGACGGATCGGTATGGTGTGACCTTACAGATGAAGGGCTTGATCAGAAATTATTGTTACGTTCAGATGGTACTTCAGTATATATGACTCAGGATTTAGGAACGGCGGTTGAACGTTTTAAACAAAACGATATTCAGAAGCTGATCTATACGGTGGGTAATGAACAGGATTATCACTTCCAGGTACTGTTTAAAATCCTTAAAAAATTAGGATACCAGTGGGCTGATCAGCTATTCCACCTTTCTTATGGAATGGTAGAACTTCCGGAAGGTAAAATGAAATCCCGTGAAGGGACTGTGGTAGATGCTGATGACCTGATGCAGGAAATGTATGAAACCGCAAAATCTAAGGCTCAGGAACTTGGGAAACTGGAGACTCTTTCAGAAGACGATAAAGAAGCATCTTATGAAACAGTAGGGTTGGGAGCATTGAAATACTTCATGCTGAAAGTGGATCCTAAGAAAAAAATGCTTTTCAATCCGGCTGAAAGTATCGATTTCAACGGAAATACAGGGCCTTTCATTCAATATACTTATGCACGTATTCAGTCATTGCTATCCAAAGCGGGTACTTTGCAGACAGAAAATGCCGATATTGAATTAAATCAATCGGAAAAAGAATTGATCATGCAGTTGGCTAACTTTAAGACAGTAGTAGAAAGATCTGCGGAAACATTAAGCCCGGCTTTAGTGGCCAATTATGTATATGACCTTGTGAAAACATACAACTCATTCTATCAGAATAATCCGATTCTGAATCAGGAAGATGAAAATGTAAAGCAATTCCGTTTAAATATTTCAGACCTTACAGCGAAAACGATCCAAAAGTCGTTAAAACTGCTGGGAATAGGAACTGTAAACCGAATGTAAAAACAAAACGCCTTTTGAATTTTCAAGAGGCGTTTTTATTTTTTTAAATATATCAGAGGCTTTACAGTTGTTGAGAATCCGGTACCTTCGGAATTTCACTCTCCTTTTTGCCGGTCATCTGTTTCAGGCTATCGGCATACAGCTTGGCGGGAGTCCACCTTGCATGTTTGGAAAGAATGACTTCATACCCTCTTTTATAAGTGTAAACCTTGGTAAATTTTGCCCCGAAAAAGATCAGCATGCAGGAGTAGTTGATCCACATCATAATCAGGATCACCGTTCCGGCAGCTCCGAATGCCGAAGTAGGTTTTACCTGGTTGAAATAAAGGCTTAATAAAAATTTTCCCAGTGTAAATAATATCGTTGTTAAAAAAGCACCCCGCCACACGGACTTCCAGGTGATCTGTACATCAGGCAACACTTTAAACATTAAAGCAAATAAAAGCATGACCAGTCCGAATCCGATCGAAAAATTGACGAACTCAACAAGCATATAGGTTTCAAACCCGAAATATTGGGTAATAATCTTGTTGAAAAGACTGATAAGCGAGGATAAGACCATCGTGATCATTAGTAAAAAACCAAGAATAAGAATCATCCCAAGGGAATTGGCTCTGTCTAATAAAAATTTGAGTAAAGCTTTTTTCGGTGCCGATTCTACATCCCAGAGTGCATTCAGTGTATGTTGAAGCTGAAAGAACAGCGTAGTGGAACCAAAAACCAGCGCACCTACCCCCACTGCCTTCATAAAAATATTTTCTTTGTCGATCAGTGCACCTGCCAGCATTCCTTCAATACTTTTGGCGACATCCTGGCCCATAATGCCGCTGATCTGTGTGCTGATTTGGCCACGGATCGCTTCTTCACCGAAAAAGTTTCCGAGTACCCAAATAATAATGATCAATAATCCCGGGATAGAAAAAATAGCATAATAGGCCAGACTCGCCGAATCTTTTGATGCGGAAGAGTTGTTCCATTCTGTAAACGTCTCTTTCAGAACCTCCCAGAAAAATTTAGCATTATTAATCATATCAAACTATATTAAAATGGATAGCCAATAGCAATATTAAAAACAAGATTATCTTTTCTCCAGCCCGGATCTCCAAAATTGATTTTATCAAATGTCCAACGGTCTCCTTTGGCATAATAAGGAACTCTCAATGGCATAGCCAGGTCTAATCTTAAGATCAGGATAGAAAAATCCAGTCTCAGCCCCACTCCGGCGCCCACAGCAATTTCATTTAAAAAATCTTTGGTAAATTTTCCGCCAGGTCGGCTGGTATCATTGTTGATAAGCCATATATTTCCGGCATCCACAAAAACGGCAGCATTCAGAAATTTATAAAGATTAGCACGGTATTCGGCATTTAGTTCAAGCTTTATATCTCCGGACTGATCGAAATAAATACCCTGATCTATGGTTCTCGGATCAAAACTTCCAGGACCTAAAGTTCTCGCGCGGAATGCTCTGATACTGTTACTCCCTCCTGAGAAAAACTGTTTAGAGAAAGGAACGAATTCTGAATTTCCGTATGGATAGGCAATTCCACCAATAAACCTCGTGGCCAAAGAAGATTTTTCCGTAAACTTATGATAGAATCTGAAATCGTTTTCAATCTTGGTATATTGACTGAAAGGAATTCCGAAGATTTCTTTTTGTTTATCGTTTTTGGCATCAGCACCGGTTACCAGACCTGTAATATTTCCTGCCAGATCCAATGTCCCTTTATAATAAAAAGTATTGGTTTTAGGGAGCATGGTATTGGTGTAGGTGTAGGAATAGGTAGGCCCAAAGATCAGCTGTTTCGCTACAACCCGTTGCATGGCAGGATTAGTTGCAGACTCTGTTGTGTACAGATCTGTAACTTTTTGTGGAGAAACCAGGGTGATGTCAATCACTTTCAGTTCATGTTCCTTTCTTGCATTTTCTTTCCATAAGTACCCAAATGAAGCTGTGAAGTTATTAAGGGTATAATACTTTGTTCTGTTTTGGAATTCATATCCCAATGTAATATTCGTTCTTGGAACAAATTCACTGGAAGAATGAAAACGGAAAGGAGCAACAATCCTTGGGATGGAAAGCTGTACATTAGTTCCTGCACGGAAGATGTTGTTGGCATCCTGAGCACCTCCCATCTGGAAATCAAAAGCTCCGTAGATGGCGGCTTTGAATTGTTCAGCACCTCGGAAGAAATTTCTGTGCGTCCAGTTCAGGTTCAGCTCACTCCCTGCATAGTTTGCAGAATTGGTTCTTCCTAAAGCTTCAAGACGGAGGGACTGGATTTTTTTTGGTGTCAATAAATAATAGGCATCAAACTTATGTTGTAAAGAATCTGAAGTAATAAATTCATTTTTCACAAACTTGAATACTCCTAAACTGATCAATCGGTTCAGCGTAAGATTATGGTTCGATCGGTTATAAAGATCTCCTTTTTTAAAATACAGTGCTCTGTCGAAAATTTTCGGTTTGAATTTGTGCTGCGGGTCAATCACATAAATGTCATCAAAGGCATATTTAGAAAGAGAATCCTGATTCATAGGAATACTGTATTTCCCGTCTTTTACATCCTGAATGTTGTAATTGGGAAACACCACCACCTTATCAATACTGAATTGTTGAGTAGCCAGATCAGGAGTGTTCTCCTTCAGCTTTACATTCAGCTCTACTTTATGATTTTTGCTTACCGTACTGTCTGCCTGTACAATGATATTATCCGGATGGAAATAATAAAAACCTCTTTCTTTTAAACCGTTATCAATTCTTTCCCTTTCCGCCTTGATGACGTCCAGATCAAAAGGCTGACCATTTTTAAGAAGTGTTTTATTCGTTAAACTCTGAATTTCCTGATTTACGAGTGTAGAATCTTTCTGAAATTTCACCCCGTCCACAAGATACCTGGCACCGGGTCTTACCGTATAAATGACCTGCGCTTTTTTATTCTTTGAAACCGTATCATAAGTAGCCCGTGCATTGAAATACCCTTTGTTTTCAGAATAATTCTCAATAATATCTTTATTGAATTCACGATCTACGTCTCCCAATAATACAGGCTTTTCACCCATTTTATACTTAAGCCAGTAATTAAAACCTTTATCCTTCTTAGGCTCTTTGGCAATATTATAGAAATACAGCTTAGGCCGCATTCCTAAAAATGTAGAATTAGGCTTAGGAGTAAGATTCGCTTCCAGGGCAGACTGAAGGTTCTGTTTTTCTTTTTTCGGGATAGTATCGTTTTCGATCTTTACCTTAGCTCCGGTATAGAGCATCTGGCCTTCTTTCAGAAATCTTGTATTGCTGCAGGAGATTATTGTTGATGCCAATCCGGAAACCAACAGAGATTTACAATATATAGGGAATGTTTTACTCATTACTTAAATTCTACCACTTGATTGTTTTGATTCTTTTTAGGTTTCTTCTCTTTGGACTTCTGGAATATCTCCCTGAATTTGTCATAATCCAGAGTAATGATAAACCCGACTCCGGTTTCAATGATCTGCCCCTGAAGAGCTACCTGATATTCGTCTTTACGATAAGCCCGCAGCATATACCTTCCATCTTTGGAAAGGCTGTAATCTACAGAAACATTACCGGCAATATTGGTCATATTTTCATTCTGACGGGCTTGTCCTTCCAGTCCGAAATTACTTCCTACAGTCACTTTCAGCCTATCATTCAACAGTTTTTTACTGATGTCTACGTTCAGGTCGGTTCTGGTATTTTTCTCTCCGGTAGAATAATCCTCCGAAGAATCAAGACCGAAATTCAGATCCACCCCTTTTATAAGTCCTGAGGCAAGATTGTTCAGCTGTTGAGAAAGAATTTTACTTACGCTCTGCCTTGCCATCGTTTCTGCAGACATTCCGGCACCACTCTCAAACGGATTTTCTCCGATGAATCGGTTCAGAAGGAGTAAAGCAAATACCTGTTTATTCATTTCAGACTCCTGCGTTCTGAGCTGAGCCAGTTTTTGATCGATAACCTCCTTTACATTGGTCGATATAGAATTATTCTTTTCCTCTGTAGTAATATCAAAACTAAGCTGAGGTTTCAAAAGTTCACCTTTCATCTTCAATAAAGTGTTGAAAGGTATTCTTTGTTTATACTGATTCATTACGGAGGCGCTCTGTCCGCTGACCTGCTGTTCCACAAGATCAATAGGAGGGGCTTCGGTTTTATATACGGCAGTAATATTCATGATCGCCATGGTAGGTTCCCCGGTCCAGGTAATCGTACTTCCTTTCTGAATATCAAATTTACGTTTCAGGAAACTTACCGAAAGATCATAGCTTCCTTTGTTGACTTCATATACCCCTACAAGAGTTGTTTTTCCTGAAGGATCGATTCCCCCGGTCAGCTCCGCTTCTCCCTGAAGCTGTACAAAATCTCCATTTGCTTTATCAATGATCAGTGAAAGTTTAGCTTCTTTGCTTATTTCAATATTAACACTTACATCCATCCCTTTGATACGGCTTTGCGCATTCAGAGAATCTGCTTTCACTGTTTTGTTTAAAACAACCTGATCCTGATCAATAAACTCTACAATACCGTCTCTTTCCTGTAGTGATGGCGTAGACTGAGGCAATACAAAAGTGAAATCTGTATTGTCTGAAACACTCAGTCTTCCGTCTACTTTTGGCAAATCAAGATTTCCACGGATACGAAGTCCGGCATCAATCGCAAGAACTCCGTACATCATGGCATCATTCGTTTTTTCTGAGTTTACGACTTTGAAATCTTTTGCATTCACATTCAGGTTAAATGCGAAATCCCTGTAAGTCTGGGTAAGAACCTGTCCGTCTACAACAAGAGCGTTTCCATCTTTATCATTAATTTTAAACTTATTAAATTCGATACCACGGCTGGTAAAATCAATCTCATCGTTCAGCTTTCTGAAGTCACTTCCTGTTTTGGCAATCTCCAGGCCGGCATCATTGAATTTTACTTTTCCTAAAATATTCGGTTTGTCAGAAGTTCCGGTGATCTTTAAGTTCCCGGAGAGATAGCCTTCCGTATTGGTAATCGCATTCATTGAGAATCCTTGAATACTCTTCATCTGAAGCTGGTTGATCACCATATTCAGGTCGAATGTACTCGAAGAAGTATTGTAATCTCCAAGAATTTTTACATCATTATTGTTTCCGGAAAGAGCAATATCAGCATTTAAGATTTTAGGTGAAGCATTGTTGACCTTTACTGCCAGATTTCCTACCGGACTTCCATATACGATCAGGTCGGTAATATTCAGATCCGAAGTGAAAGTCATATCTTTCATCACATCTCGCAGCTGAGCCTTCCCGTTGATTGTTCCTCTTGCCAGAACAGTATCTTTTTTAATAAGTTCTGTAATGGTTTCGATCTTAAAATCTTTCAGTGAAATATTCAAAGGGCTGCTTGGACTTTCACTTTCAGACTGGATAGAAATCTCACTGCCCGCATTGGAAAGAATAAAATTGTCAGCAAGAATTCCTTTGTTGCTGATCTGAATTTTGTTGTTTTCAGCAACATTCCAGTCAGTGTAGTTGAGTTTTAAACCATTCGGATTTAAAGAGACTTCCGTAATATCATT
Source organism: Chryseobacterium indologenes (assembly GCA_001013295.1). Taxonomy (GTDB): domain Bacteria; phylum Bacteroidota; class Bacteroidia; order Flavobacteriales; family Weeksellaceae; genus Chryseobacterium; species Chryseobacterium indologenes_B. The sequence continues at coordinate 122,868 of LAZY01000036.1, forward strand.
CAATGATTTGGCACTTCCCGCAATAAGGAATCGGGTGGCATCTTTTTCATCCTTTGTGGTGATATTATACCTGATGGTGTTCTCAGCAACATCCCCATCGATATTGATTTTATTTAAAGAAAAGCTGGAACTTTTCAAAGCGGCTACATTCAGGCTGTATTGCAGTGCCTGGTTTTCATTGGTTACTTTTAAAACGCCGTTTTCAATTGTATTTTCACCATAGAGCAGCTGCGGAACCTGTCCGTCGATTTCAATCTTCTGAGAATCGGCATCATAGTTTCCTGTTAAATTAATGGTTTCAAAACTTTTCAGATCAGGAACGAATTTTCTGATAATATCATCGTTTTTAATTTTTGCGGTGAAAGCAAAATGTTGTCCCGGATCAATTTTCTGGCTCTTATCCGGTTTCTGGAACTGATAATACTGGTTGACAGTCTTTGTTAAAGCTCCAAAAATCTGGGTAAGTTTATATTTTCCTTTCAATTCCACATCTGCAACCTGGGAATTAAAAATGATCTGAGTAGAGTCTGCAGTAGAGGAGGCTTTCAGATTCAGTTCCTGTACAGGATAAACTTCTTTGGTATCAGAAAATGCAAAATCTTTCAGGTTCAAATAGCCGTTCAGATTATTGGGATCGAGACTTGTAAAATCCCCATCAATTTTTCCGGCAATGATCATTGGTTTTTCATAAAAACCAAGTTTGTTGACATCCAGTTTGATCACTTCACCATTCACTTTTACCGTAGGATTTTTTTCATTATAAATTCCTGAAGCAGTAAGCAGTAAACTGGCATTCGGATCTTTTGAATCTAAAACCACATGGTAAACACCTTTGTTGATTTTACCCGTTAAATTCATATTCTGATAACGGTATCCTTTATAGACTGCTGAAGCCACATGTCCTTTTAAGTCTGCATTGGCATTTTTAAAATCAAAACTTTCTCCTTTTGCGGCAATCTGTGCCGTAACCGGGCCTATATCTTTGTTTTGGATTATTTTTCCTACCTGTACGCCCTGAAGATTGGCTTTCACATCATACAATTCATGATTTTTCCTACGCATATCAACATTGGCAATAACTGCCGCATTTCCAAGAGTGGAGTAGAGGTTGAGGTCCGTATTTACCACTTTGGTGGTTCCTTTTGCATTTCCTTTGATGCTGAAATGAGAAGGAAGTGAAATATTGGATGGAATTGTATTTTTAGGAACGAGATTAAAGATGGTTCTGGCCTCAGAAGAAAATTCCCCGATGTTCAGATCATAAGACAGCTGATCAGGATTCATCGCGTTTTTAACCTTTCCTGAAGCAACGACTCTCAGCTGATCCAGCCCTGATACTTTAAGATCCCGGATCAAAAGGTCATTTACACTGCCTTTTACATTGGCATTGACATTAAGAATGGCATTCGGATATTTGTTGAACGGAACAGTATTTCTTAAAGTAGGCACCAGATTCAGAATATCTGAAAAACCGATTTTTGAATCTTTAATATTGGCTGAAATTTTTACCGCTTCAAGGTTCGAACTCAGCTGACCGATGGAATTGTAATTTAAAATAACCTCGTTACGCAATAAAGTTTTCGGAGTCTGAAGATAGAGATCTTTGAGATATGCCTCCTTTTCTGCATAGACAAAATCCGTATTGAATTTCTGAATATCCAGTCCTCTTGCTTCCTGAATTTCTGCAGAATTCACCGTTCCTGCAAAAGTATTATTCTCCATTTTGAAACTCCTCACTTCCACATTCATTTTTGAGAAATTCAGGTGGTTGAAATCCATTCCTTGTCGGGTAGGAGCAATAGCGGTATTGTTGTAAGTTACCCTTACATCATTAAGAACCAGTTTGCCCAAAAGCAGCTTCATCGCTTTATCCTGATCCGAAACTTTTGAAACTTCAGGTTCTTTGGTATTTTTAGGTTGAGCATTCTGGGCAGGGAGATAAAGGTTGGCATTAATATCAGCCCCGGAAAGGAAAACATTGGCAACGTTGTAGGAATTGTTTTCAAGATCAAGTTTGTTAACCTTTGTGCTTAATTCCTTAAATAAAACCTTGGCAAATGTTTTGGTATTGTCATCTCCGTAATCAATATCAAAATTGGTAAGTTTAATCCCTCTCAAACCAATGTTCATCGGTTTTTTCTCATTGAGAGAATCTACTTTTTTCTCAACTTTTTTAGAAACTTCCTCTACGATACCCTGCTTTAACTTTAATTTTAATCCATCCAGATTAATATCATTGACAGCATAGGTATTTTTATTGAGATCGAATTTTTTTACTCTTGTATCAAAAGAGTTGAAGTAGAGTTTAATGTCATTTTTAGACTGCTGGTCGTTGAAAGTAACACCAATATCTTTTAAATTAATTTTATCAAGGGAAATAATAAAGGGCTTAGACGAACTTTCTTCTTTATCACTGGTTGCAAAAGCATCAATGATATAATCGAAATTGAATTTTCCGTCGGGCTTTCGTACCACATTGGCACGGGCACCTTCCAGGTCTACAGAAGTAATGTCGGCTGTAGAATTGAGCAGCTTCAGCATATGTAAACCTACATCCAGCTTTTTAACCGCCAAAAGAGTATCTACATCCTGTCCTTTGAGATAAAGATTTTCCATCACAAGGCTGTTGGGAAATCCGATATAAACCCTTTCAAGGCTTACCGGAGTTTTGATCTTTTTCTCAAGATAAACAATAAGCCGGTCTTTAATGAAATTCTGAACGGCAGGAAGTCTTAAGCTTAATATCAACAGGGTAAGAAAAACCAATACTGAAATAAAGGTTATTGCAATACGCCTTAGAAGTTTTCTTTTGTTGATTTTTAGTTTCAAATGAAATGGGTTTGTAACAAAGATAATAATACTAATTTATTCGTTCTTTGTTGTGGTACCCTTTTCGAATGCAAAAATCCTGCCTTGGCTGCCTTATTATGGAATTTTTAGTCTGTAGTTGTCAAGTGAATAGTTGAGTAAGACGAGCCAAGGTATGGATTTTTATGCTTTAAAATGCCCCCTTTATATCATTTTTAATGTTGAAAAGGTTAGTTAGCAAAAATGAAAATTCAAATGTTAGTATGCTAAAGGGGGCATGGCATGGTTTGTACAAAAAGATAATAAATTTTTATTCGTTTCCGTTTTCCCATTTTACTTCTTCTCCCTGTGGGGTGGCACCACCTTGAGCCGGAGTAATAGGAGCGGTTTCCTGATTAATGTGATAGATGTAGGCTGCAATTTTTTCAGCATCTCTTCCCGTAATGGTTCCTTCTTTGATGAAAGGTCTCATGGTAGGATTGTTGGGAGAACCGTTTTCAAGCATCCAGAATACATTTTTAAATAAACTTTTTTCTTTGATGTTGATCCAGTGAGTATCGGTAAGGTTAGGACCAATACCTCCTTTCCCTCCGTCTCCGTGGCAGGTTACGCAATTAGTTTTGAAAAGTTCCTGACCTTCTGCGATATTATCAGCACTGTATTTAGCAGATTCCAGATCGATCTGAGGTGCACTTTTTTCATATTCCTCAATGGAAGCCAGCATCGTTTTCGCTTCTTTGGTGTACTCAGCTTCAGGATGGGCATAATCTGTAAAGGTAAATGCCGTAAGATATACCACACAGAATATACATCCGAACCAGAACAGGCCGATCCACCATTTAGGAAGAGAGTTGTCAAGTTCTGTAATACCATCAAAACCATGGTCGATCAGAATATCTTTTTCCTCTGTCACAGACTGTTTTTTGAAAGCTGAGTTCCATAGTTTCTGGTAATAAGGAACATTTTTTTCTGCCAGATATTTTTGTTTTTCTTCTTCCGGTAATCGGCTGAAGCTTTCATTTTCGATCAGATCTCCTATGGAGTTCATGATGAGAAGAAGAATGATGGCAATCAGTATCAACGCCCAGAAAAAAGGTGAGGAAAAATATCCTGAATCACTGGCGAACATTTCAAAGGCCATGACCGTTAAGCCTATCGTCGTTGCGATATATATTGAAATTGGGGTTCTCGTTTTCATGACAATACAATTTTAATGATTAGTCTACGCTTGCAGTTTGGATCTGTGTCGTCTTGATGTCGGTACCTAATCTTTGAAGATAAGCGATCATCGCTACAATTTCTCTTTGTTCCAATGGGATATAAGCTGAACCTTTTGCTGTTTTTTCCTTGGTCATCTGATCTTTTACATCAGCAGCTTCTGCATATATTCTTTTTACAATCGCTTTTGACTGGTTGTCTGCCCACTGATTGGCTGAGTCTATCTGGGCTTTTGTATACGGTACGTCAAAAGAGTTTTTCATCAGTTTCATTTTATCCACCATCTGCGTACGATCCAGTTTGTTTGTAATTAACCATGGGAAACGTGGCATAATAGAACCTGCGGAAGTAATTCTTGGGTTGTACATATGTTTGAAGTGCCATGAATCCGGGTTTCTGCCTCCTTCTCTGTGAAGATCCGGTCCTGTTCTTTTAGATCCCCAAAGGAAAGGTCTGTCATATACAAATTCTCCGGCTTTTGAATATTGTCCGTTTTTTCCTTCAAATCTTAAGACCTCATCACGGAACGGTCTGATCATCTGTGAGTGACAAGCGTTACAGCCTTCACGGATATAAAGATCTCTACCTTCAAGTTCCAGTGGCGTGTAGGGTTTCACTGCGGTAATGGTTGGTACACTTTGCTTCAGTGATAAAGTAGGAATGATTTCCACCAGTCCACCGATGGCTACCGTAATAAAAGCTAAGATGGCAAGCAGGGTAGGCGTTCTTTCCAACCACAAGTGTACCCCTTCTCCTTCTTTTCTTGCCCCACCAATGTTGGCTAATGCAGGAGCTTCCGCAGGAACTTCTTTCTGGAATGAACCGGCTTTAACCGTTTTGATGACATTGATCACCATTAAGATTGCTCCGGACAGATAAAGTATACCTCCTAAGAATCTCATTTTAAAGTAAGGAATAATTGCGGTTACCGTATCTAACCAGTTTTTCCATAATAAAGTTCCGTCCGGGTTGAATTGTTTCCACATCAATCCCTGTGTGAACCCTGAGATATACATTGGAACCGCATAGAAGATGATTCCCAATGTTCCCAGCCAGAAGTGCCAGTTGGCTAATTTTTTAGACCAAAGTGGTGTTCTCCACATGATCGGTACCAGGTAATAGACTACTCCGAATGCCATGAAACCATTCCATCCAAGAGCTCCCAAGTGTACGTGACCAATCACCCAGTCGGTATAATGCCCGATTTTATTTAATGATTTTGTTGCTAATAAAGGTCCTTCGAAAGTTGCCATACCATAGCAGGTAACAGCTACTACAAAGAATTTCAGGATAGGATTTTCTCTTACTTTATCCCATGCTCCTCTCAAGGTAAGAAGACCATTCAGCATCCCTCCCCATGATGGTGCAATCAGCATAATAGAGAATCCTGTTCCCACAGCCTGAGCCCATGCCGGTAATGCTGTATATTGCAGGTGGTGAGGCCCGGCCCATAAGTATACAAAGATCAGCGACCAGAAGTGAATAATGGATAGTTTGTATGAGAAGACCGGTCGCTGAGCAGCTTTTGGCATAAAGTAATACATCAGACCCAATACAGGGGTGGTTAATACGAATGCTACCGCATTGTGCCCATACCACCATTGTACCAATGCATCTTTTACACCTGCATATACAGAATAAGATTTCCAGCTTGTGAAAGATAAAGGAACTTCCAGGTTATTGAAGATGTGAAGCATGGCTACGGCAATCCATGTGGCCATATAGAACCAGATCGCTACATATAAATGTCTTACCCTTCTTTTGGCAATCGTTCCGAACATATTGATTCCGAAGATGACCCATGAGAACGTAATTAAAATATCAATAGGCCACTCATGTTCAGCATATTCTTTAGACGTATTGATTCCCATCAGGAATGTAATCACCACACTAATAATCATAATCTGCCATGACCAGAAGTGAATCCATGAAAGCGCATCACTATACATTCTTGTTTTTAGCAGTCGTTGCATACTGTAGTAAGCACCGCAGAAGAAGGAATTACAGACAAAAGCAAAAATTACGGCACTCGTGTGAAGCATTCTGATTCTTCCGAAGCCCATGGCTCCCTGTGTATTGATCAGTCCCTGAATATTCCCCGATGCTAAACTTTTAATAGTGGTATCATCCGTACCGAATAAAAATTCAGGCAATTCAGGATAAAAAAGCATCAATGCGGCCGTAAGCCCGAGCAGAAATCCTACAAGTCCGAATGCGATAGTAGCATAGAGGAATGCTCTGACAATATTATTGTCATAATTAAATTTTTGCGTCTCCATAAATTCCAATAGTGTTTACCGAAGTGATATTTTCTCTGAAAAGAGGCTTATTTTCCAGCTTTTTCTATGATGAAAATAAATATCATGTAACGTGTATAATGTTTTGCCAAAGGTATTTATTAACTTTGTTAGAGGCTAATAGATAATCTTCTAAAATATACCGAAAACTACTAAAACAAAAAGGATGAAAGTGTGTGGACAAAATATCAGGAAAATCCGTAGGAGCAAAGACCTTACGCAGGAGTATATGGCTTTTGAAATGGGCATTTCCCAGAAAGCATACTCCGATATTGAGAATTCCAAGGTGAAGATCAACCTGGAAATCCTTACTAAAATATCAGCTATTTTAGATATTAAGCCTTCTGATATATGCAGCATTTCGCATCAATGCAGTACAGACGGATATGAAGATAAATACCAGGGGCTTTTGGAATACATGAAAAAAAATAATATTTCGGTTCCGAAAGAGTTCTTATAAACTGCACTTTCGAATCAGACGTAAAGTGGTGGAGAACATCATTAAAAAATATAGGGTTCTGAATCCGATAGACGCAAAGCTCTATTTTTTAATGAATATTATAAGAGAGCAAAGTGTTGAATCAATTTCATTGATTCTTTCTAAGCGAATGTATATCCATAAAGCTTCATCAGCGACAACGTCGCATTTCTTAGCTCCCTTAAAAATAGAACATAAAGAATAAGAACCTTTGCGTTTAAAAAAATAATCTGTTTCATTCAACAAAAAGCAGTTTGAACCTTGTACGAATCTCCAATTTTTGAGATTGATCCTGATTTTCTCTAAAATTAATCTCAGTAATCATACATAATGACCTTCTCAAATTACTTGGGAAGGTCATATTGATTTTGTGTTTGAGTAGCTTGTGTTTCTAGCAATATGCCTGATCGGAAAAGCCGGAACGGGGAACAAGTTTGGTTTTTCAAATTTATTATAACAGATAACATATTAATAAATTATTATGTAGAAAAAAATTCACATAATTGTGGATAAATATTTACAATAATTTTAAATTTCTATAATATATTTGCCGTAAATCTAATGCTGGCCCACTGAATGAAGCTTCTGTACTGTATTTCATTTTTGTTTTTTCTGTGCATCAGAGGGCAAAACTATACCACTCAGTCTTATACGATGGACGACGGTCTGCCACAAAACAGCATCAAGGATATTGTAAAAGACAAATACGGTTTCATGTGGCTATCTATGGAAGGCCGGATTTTGCGTTACGACGGAAGCAGTTTTGTAGAATACAAAGATTTTAAATTTAAAAACCTGAGTTTTGGAGATTTTTGTGGAAACATCAATAAGGACAGCATCGTCGTCTTCAACGCATCTGAAAAAAATGTACTCCTGATTTCCCGGAGAAAACCGGAAGCAATAACATCCGGAAAAATAATGACGCCCGGAGGATCAGAAAATAATAAAGTATATAAGCAGATCTTCAAAAATAATATTACGATAAGATATGTTCCTTTTATAGATACTTATTTTATCCGGCTTGATACGGGCTCTTATTATTTTGAAAACAACCGTATTATTTATGTTGATCAAAAAAGCCACAGAAAAACAAAAATTGATCTTGAGTTTTCAAATAGTCAGTTAAAACGGCTGTTTGTTCATGGAGAGCACTTGTTTATTGCTGATGCAAAAACTAAAAAACTGTTGCACCTCTCCCAGGGAAAATATTCCTATATCGATGCTCCGCCATTGTATACAGATCCTGAAACCAAAATGTACTGGCAGCAGATTACCGGGCAGGTATTCATCATCAACCATGGAAAGATCTACAAGAGTCAGTTTACAGATGGAACACTGAAACTTACTTACCTTTTGGAATATAAGAATATTGATAAGGATATTTCCGGGGCAATGTTTTATGATGAAGCATTAGGAAAATTATACATTGGAAGCTCAATCAACGGACTTAAGATTCTGAGCTTATCAGATTTTTCTGTTTCCAGGAAAAATTTACCTTATCAGGATGAGGTATGCTATGCAGCCATTCCCTATGGAAACAATTCTGTGCTAACCCAGGAGGGTATCAGGTATTACAATACTGCCTCAGAAAGAATATTCCCTGCTTCTCAGTCTTATGATAAACGATATATCCTGGAAGATGAGAGTGGAAATCTGGTGTATAGGGAAAACAATTCCATTCATACAAGATACAGAAGTACCGGATTTATGAAACATGATTCCATTTATTTTAAAGGAAAAGAAATTCATGGTTTGTATAAGAGTGGTGGGTTGTATATGGCGTCTGTTGTACAGGGGAAATCATCACAACTTTATATATTCAATAAGGGGCACGTCAAAGAAGTTAAACGGATTATCCCTTTTGAAGATAATATCGAAGCTGCTTTCAGATATAATCAGGATCTCCTGTATCTGGGCGGGAGTAATGGAATTTATGTTTTTTCTCTTTCTCAGAATAAAGTGATCAGGCAGATGGGTAAAGGTCTTCCGGTAAAGCAGATTCTGAAAACAAAGGATGGAAATATCTGGCTGACGACTTACAACAGAGGAATTTATCTGCTTAAAGATCATAAAGCAATCAGAGTTCCTGCCGATAAAAATGACTTTCTTGCCAATGCTCATTATCTGCTGGAAGATAAAAATGCCAATCTATGGATCTCCTCGGATAACGGGTTGTTTAAAATCAACAGAAATATACTGCTTCGTTATATGGAATCCCCGGAAGGAGTTGTTCCTTATTATCGTTATACAAAGGCGCATGGTTTTCTGAATAATGAATTCAATGGAAGTGCAAATCCCTGTGCTCATGAACTTGAAGACGGACAATTGGTATTTCCATCCATGGAAGGATTTGTATTCTTTACCCCTCACCAGGTCAAAACCCATTATCCGGCTGCTGGGGATATGTATTTGGAAAGAGCGAAGGTAAAAGGACAGATGGTTCAGGTGAAAGATAAACTCTTTCTGCAATGTGGCTATAAAAATGCTGAACTTTATATTGACCTTCCTTATTATGCCGATTTAGAAAATATTTACCTTCAGGCAAAACTGATGGATGATGAAGACAGCAAATGGGTGAATATTAAAAATGACAGGATCTTCCGGCTGGGTAATCTGGAACCCGGTAAGTATACTCTTATGATTCGGTTTTTATCTGCTGAAAACGGGAAATTTGTCTATAAAATGTTACCTGTGGAAGTGGAAGCGTATTTTTATCAGACCACTATCTTTAAAGTTCTGGTTGTAGGAATTCTTATTTTTATGATTATCATTATGATTCAGATCCGAACCAATTTTTTAAGATTAAAAAACCAGGTCTTAAGAAAGAGCCTTGTTCATAAAGATCAGGAGCTGAAGGAAACCAATAATAAGCTTAAAAATGAATCTGACTATCAAAAGAAACTGATAGAAAGTATCAGCCATGATATTACAACGCCCGTTAAATTTATAGCGCTCCTTTCGCAGGAGCTTACCCAATCTGAAGATATAAGTTCCCAGAAAAAATATTTTGACAGTATTAATAAAACTTCTGAACAGCTGTATAAATTTACCTTAAGTCTTAAGGAATATACAGAACTTTATAAACAGGAAAATATCACGGAAGAAGAATATACAGTTTATGATCTGATTGAAACCAAAAGACAGTTGTTTGAAGAAATTGCTGCCAGAAAAAATACATTTATCTACAACTTTTGTGATCATCATCTGAAGCTGAGCCTCAACAGAAATATCCTGCTGGCAGTTTTACACAATATTATAGACAATGCTGTGAAATACACTTCGGATGGGGAAATTACCATTACATCAGTCTCTTCAGATTCCCAGGTAGAAATTGGTATTGCCGATACCGGAAACGGAATGTCTGATGAACAGAGAGCTTATTACTCTGGGCTTTTTCAGAAAGAAGATCATGAAAATCTAGTTTTCAAAAATTACGGATTGGGACTCCATATGGTAGTTCAGCTGATGAAAAAAATAAATTCCGAAATGACTTTTCATAAAAATACACCGAAAGGTACTCTCATTAAAATCCTTATTAAGATATGACAAAAAAAATACTCATTGCAGATGACCATCATGTGGTAAGAATCGGGACAGCTCTGATCCTGGAAAAGAATTTTGATGACTTTGAAATTGACTTTGCAGAAACATACACAGAAGTAAAGCAGAAAGTGGAAAACGAAAACTATGATCTGGTCATTCTTGATATAGAACTTCCCGGAAGCATTTTGAAATCGATGGTGAAAGAAATTAAAAGCATATCCGGAGATACATTGGTGATGATATTTACCTCCTATAAAGAAAATATTGCCATGCAGTATATAGAAGAAGGAGCTAATGGATTTTTAAATAAACAAAGTGACCCGGAAGTTTTTGTGAAAGCTGTAGAAGCTATTTTTAAAGATGGTTATTATTATACTTCAGGCATTGCCAACGGGATGATGGAAGGGCTGAAAAAGAAAAAAATGATCGGCAGCCTTTCGGAAAGAGAATTGCAGGTCTTTAATCTTCTGGCCAAAGGAAACGGAAACCTTGAAATTTCGAATGCCTTGAATATCGAAGAATCAACAGTAGGGACTTATAAAAGAAGAGTTTATCAGAAATTAAACATTACCAATCTCGTTGAGCTGTTGGAAATTTACAACGAAATACATTAATCACAATAGTTGCTGATGTCATAATACCGCTACATTTTTGTGGCAAAATGCGTACAGAATCTGTTCGTCAGATATTCGTTTTTCGCAGTAGCTTCGTACTGTGGGAACTTCTGCTGAAAGAGTGGAAGTGACCGGATGAAATTCTGATGATTGTAGATTCCCTCAGATTCTAAATACGTATTTGTTTATGAAAAAAAAGATGCTTCTCATTACCTTGCTGGCAGGTTCAGTTGTTCCTTTAGTAAAAGCCCAGGTAGGCGTTAATACCCCTAATCCCGGCAGTACCCTGACGGTGAACGGTTCATTTGCAGCACCCTATAAAATAGTTACCACAAGTGGAACGGTAGGTTCCGGTGATTATTATATTGCTTACAACGGATCAGCAGACGGAACTTTAACTTTGCCGGCAGCGATCACCGGTACAGGTAATTTTGCCGGACGTACCTATCATTTTAAAAATACAGGTTCTGCAAAGCTCATCATAGCATCCAATGGAGCTGAATTAATCGATAACCAGTCCGGAGCTGGTGTTTCCACGGTTGAGGTCCCTGCTGGCTATTATGCATATCTTGTCAATAAGGGAACCGTTTCCGGTACAACCTGGGAGTTGGTATTACTCGCAAGTTCCAACAATTTACCCTCTGCAGATTCCAGCTATCCTTTTTCCGCAGTGGCAACAACAAACAGGCAGACTTGTGATGCTACTCCCAATCCCTCTGCACCATGGATCAGAACTGCGATTACCTATCCTCAGGGGACGGTTCTTAATAAAGGCAATGTACTCAATACCGGTACGGGAGCATTTACAGCACCTAATGACGGCTATTATGTAATTCAGGGAACAACGCAGTTTGATAATGGAGAGGTACCCGGAAATCCGGATTTTACCTGGACCGTGTTGTACCTGATCAAAAATTATGCTCCGGGCAATGGAGGCAGTATACTCGTGCAGTCTTATCAGCAGCCTTATGCAACAAGAGTTTTCGGATCAAGTATTTCCTGCATGACGTACCTGGTTAAAGGAGAAACGGTGAGTATGGCTTCTGTGGCAGGAGTAACCGGGGTTGGTGGCAAATATCAGGTGGTAACAAGTACCATGTTCGGATATAAAATAGCGAATTAATTTTTTTAATAAAAGAAGCCTTAGCAGATTGTTGAGGCTCTTTTTACATGAAATAAACTTTTTATGATATGAAAAAACTGACCCCTAGTACTGCTTGTGATATCAGCCAATATGGCTATAGCTCAGGTAGGGGTAAATACTCCCAATCCGAAAGGAATGTTCCATCTGGACGGAAAAAAGAATAATGAAACATCAGGGACATCCGCAGCACCAGTGCCAGGAATAAAAATAACAGACGGAGCTCAAAACGAAAACTATGTATTAACCTCTGATGCCAATGGAAACGGATTGTGGAAACCGGTAAGATTAACGGTGGAACGAGGAGTAAACGGACCCGGAATAGACCTCTCCTTTACGGGCACAACCTACAGGCTCTTATATAGATTTACCACCGGTTAAATGGCTGTTACCGTGCAACAGCTTATTATTCCTACAGGAACAGTACTGAATGGTGATCAATGGATGTGGTTAAGAACCGGTTTTTCAGATCAACCTAATATTGTGACCGGAAATGTGGCAACCCCCTTCAACACATCTTCTTACCGGTGGCCCCAGCCTGGTAAGCGGACTTATACAGGGAGCTACTTCTACTACGATTACCTGATTTTCGATCATACAGGGAAGTCTGGTGATTAATAATTCTTCAGGTGCCGTAACCTACAAGTATATTGCCGGAGACAATGTTATTTCCGGAGCACAGGCCAGTACGTATTTTGATAAATTCGGGGGAAACTGGAGTGAAAATATTATTTATGCTGTACCTGCCAACTGATTCATTACGCTAAAATTATTATAAAGATATTTATCAATTCTGGCCTAAAACAAAGACGGGCATTGTGGGATGAATTGCCATTTTACCCCATAGAATGCGAATTTCTCTGAAAAGTTTTTATATATTTAGCGACCGAATAATTCATTCAATGAGCAACGAAAATAAAACAGGACAAAACGAGACTTTAGTTAGAGGATTAACAAATCGACACATACAATTAATCGCCCTTGGAGGTGCCATAGGAACAGGACTATTCCTGGGAATAGGACCTGCAGCTGTATTAGCCGGACCATCGGTTATTTTGGGGTATGCTTTAGCCGGAATCATTGCCTTTTTTATCATGCGTCAGCTGGGTGAGATGGTTGTTCAGGAGCCGGTATCGGGAAGTTTTAGCCACTTTGCCTATAAATATTGGGGAAATTTTCCAGGTTTTGCCTCAGGATGGAATTATTGGATTCTTTATATTCTGGTAAGTATGGCCGAGCTTACAGCAATAGGGCACTATATTCATTTCTGGTGGCCGGAAATACCACTCTGGGTCTCCAGTTTATTCTTTTTTGTAGTCATCACTGCACTTAACCTTGCTTCTGTAAAGGTCTATGGAGAAACAGAATTCTGGTTTTCCATTATCAAAGTAATAGCGATCATTGCGATGATTGTTTTCGGGGTTTATCTGTTGATTAGCGGAACCGGAGGAGAAAAAGCAACCATTACCAACTTATGGAACGACGGTGGATTTTTCCCGAAAGGATTATTTAATAAAACGGATAGCGGATACTCAGGACTCTTTGCAGCAATGGCCATGATCATGTTCTCTTTCGGAGGGCTGGAACTGATCGGAATTACAGCAGCAGAAGCTAAAAATCCGGAGAAAACCATTCCACAGGCAACCAACCAGGTGATCTATAGAATCCTGATTTTCTATGTAGGTGCGTTGGTGATCTTATTTTCATTAAGCCCATGGAGAGAAATTACAGAAGGTTCAAGCCCGTTCGTAATGGTTTTCCAGAATCTGAATGGTCTTGAATTCAGCCTTTTTGGTAAAGTGATTCAATTCAATGTATTGATAGCGAATATTCTTAACCTTATTGTACTGACTGCCGCTTTATCCGTGTATAACAGCAGTGTATACAGTAATAGCCGTATGCTTTTCGGATTGGCTCAGCAGGGGAATGCTCCTAAATTTCTGAAAAAACTTAATAAAAATTCAGTTCCTACCAATGCGATTCTCATTTCTTCATGCTTTGCAGGAATCTGTATCATCATCAATAAATTGGTGCCGGAAAAAGCATTTGAATATCTAATGGCCTTAGTTGTATCTACATTGATTATCAACTGGTTAATGATATGCTATACGCATTTGAAATTTAAAAAAACAATCAATAAAGAAGGGATTCAATCTAAATTCCCGTCCATATTTTATCCTGTGTCCAACTATATCTGTATCGCTTTCTTGGTTCTGATCTTAGGATTAATGAGTATTACAGGAATGGAAATTCAGGTGATTCTGATTCCGATATGGATAGGATTCCTGTTTGTCATGTATAAATTATATAAACCTAGCTAACAATATAGGAAACCGAAAGAGGTTTGGAAAGATGGAAGTCATTTTGATTTCCATCTTTTTTTGTTTTAAATTTCTGTAAATTAGTAATGGATCTGTTTTGAAAATAGATTCTTCTTTCCATCATTTTTGGCTTGCTGAACAATTTGTTTTACCAGATTATTCAGAAGCTTTTGAAGAATATTTACAGTGGGAAGCAGGAGATATGATTCCTAGTATTTATTTTTTTTCGCTGTATGAGTAGAATGTCAATTTAGGACAAGATTTGTTTTTTAGAGAGACCTAATTTTGCACCTGTAAATCATCATAATGATGAATTTGCAATGTAAAACTTCAAAAAACAGATAGAATGAAAAATATATTTCTCTTCCTCGTATTATTGCCTTTTTGTGCCCAATCATAAATTTCCATGCAGGCATATGGGGGAAATAAAGAAACTGAACTGCTGGGAATTTATAATAAAGATTTCAGTGGAAAATGGAATTATTTTGCTTCGGCAACCCTCGCTTATGATTATAAATCACGAAAAGTAAATCCTGAAGTCTATCAGAATCTCAATTACGGAATCGGAAGAAACCTAGGTGTTTCTGTTGGAGTTCATATTTCAAAATAAGATATTATGCCATCTGTACGGCTGGCTTATGGAAAAGAAAATGAAGTTTGGAATATCAGTGTTTTCCCTGCAGTAATCTATTCTACAAAAGCAAAAGAATTGGGACTTGGATTGTATACTTTACTGGAATATACTCCGAAAATCAATGAGAAGCTTAATCTTTACAGTATGCTGATTGTAGAATCAGACTTCAGTTTTAAAGAACATCAATCTAGCAGTCAGGTCATCCGTTTAGGATTAGAAAATAAGAAGAAAATGCAGTTCGGGGTAGGAAGCAATATTTCTCAGGCAGGAAGTAACTTTGAAACCGATGTTAATTTCGGGGTATTTATAGGAAAGAAATTTTAAAACATATGAAAAAATTATTCACACTCATTTTAGCATTGAGCTTTATCGTCAATAGGGCACAGACTACTTATCATTTTCCCGAAGAATCTTCACGTCATGAAGGAACCTGGTTACAATGGCCGCATCATTATCAGCATGGTGATACCTACCGCAAAAGAGTAGAGCAGACCTGGATTGATATGACCAAAGCATTACAGGAAGGAGAGAAAGTTCACATTATTGCGTATAATACAGAAGAAAAAAACAGAATTGTAAGCCTTCTGGAACAGAATAAAATTCCGCTGAAAAATATTGATTTCAGGATTTATCCTACAGATGATGTATGGATCAGGGATAACGGGCCTATTTTCGTGAAAGATCAAAAAGGAAATGTTTTGATTGAAGATTGGGGATTCAATGGCTGGGGCGAAAAATTTGACTTTGAAAACTGTGATGAAATTCCACAAAGCATAGGAAAAGATCTGGGCGTAAAAGTTATTGATCTGAATGAAGAAATGGTGAATGAAGGCGGCTCTGTGGAAACAGATGGAAACGGCGTTCTGATGGCCTGTAAAAGTTCTGTGATCAGTCAGAAAAAAGGTGCGACAAGGAACAAAGGAATCACTCAGGAAGAAGCCGAAGAAATGTTTGAAACCTATTACGGGGTATCCAAAGTGATCTGGCTGGACGGAGTGACAGGATTGGATGTTACCGATATGCACATTGACGGTTTTATGAAATTCGTTGACGGTCGTACTATGATCACGATGAAAGAAGATGACCTTCTGGAGCTTGGGCTTTCCGAAAAAGATGTCAACACATTGTATACTGCTTACAATGTCAATGGAAAAGAATATAAAAAAGTCTATCTGCCGGCTACCAAAAATAAAGTGAAAACGGCCTATGGAAAACAGCTGGATGAAAAAGGATCCTACGTAAATTATTATGTTGCCAACACTGTGGTGCTGGTTCCTAACTACGGAGACCCTAATGATGTCGTGGCCAATACAATTATTCAGAAGAAATATCCGGGTAGGAAAGTCATAGGAATAGATGTACGAAATCTGTATGAAAACGGAGGAATGGTACATTGTGTTACCCAGCAACAGCCTGCGGGAAACCTGTTGAAATAGACAGATAAGTAAAACCTGGAATCTCTTAAAGCATCTCAAGGAAAAATGAATCATAATCGTTACTTCCATGAGATGCTTTTTATGATTTACAATTAAATCCTATCTTTTAAATACCGATTCATGGATGATTTTGGTGCTTTGGTGTATTATTTTTCGTACCTTAGTAAAGGTTGTATTTCAAATTCAGGTGAAAATTATGACCTGTTTGGGATCTCTGCGGACAAGCCGAACACCGCTTTCCAAAGTAGGCAAGACTAAAAAAGACACCTATGGCTAATTTATTTCAGACGCTTACCAACACTGTAAAGCATTGGTACATTCCTTTGATTTTCGGAATTCTTTTTCTGATTTGTGGTTTTTACGTATTCAGCGTACCTCTTGCTACGTATGTGACGCTTTCTATTTTCTTTAGCGTTTCCTTTTTATTCTCCGGAATTACTGAAATATTCTTTTCCCTGCAAAACAGCAAATCATTACAGGGCTGGGGCTGGTTCCTTGTCAGTGGACTATTGACGACGGCAATCGGGGGTTATCTTATTGCCAATCCTCAGATTTCAATGACCGTACTTCCTTTTGTGATCGGATTTACGTTGTTATTCCGTTCCTTTCAGCTGCTGGGTTTTGCCTTTGATCTGAAAAGTATGAAAATAATGAGCTGGGGAAATGTTGCTCTTGCCAGTGTAGGAGGGATCATTTTTTCTTTATTACTCATTTTCAACCCGATATTTACCGGTATTTCTTTAGTAACTCTGACTGGAGTTTCCTTTATCTTTATGGGAATTGCTTCCATCATGCTGGCACTGGATCTGAGAAAAGTGAAAAAGATTCCCGGAAAAGTAAGCCAGGAACTGAGAGACAGAATCAAATCGATTCAGGACGAAATTGATGATCTTAAGAAATAATGAATGTCATTTGAAAAATAAATACCCCTGATAAGTTTTACTTTTTAGGTTTTTTTTATTGAGACTTGATTAGTTTTTTTGCTAATTTAGGAGGATAGATAAAAGACATTCATTATCAGAAAGAAAGGAGTGTGATTTACCCATATTTTAACCCATTTATACATCTTATAATCATGAAAAAAATAATACTCATCATCTGCGTTGTTTCGTCAACGGCTGCATTTTCACAGAATACAAAAGGAAAACCAGATCCAAAACTGGTCAATAAATATGAATCAAAACAGCCACAGGATTTTTCAGTACCTCCGCCACCGGTAAATCCTTTCCCTGCCCAGTTTCCTGATGGTAATAAGGCTTTTGTAAAAAAAGTGGAAACCAATTTGAATAAAACTGCATTGGCCTCCCTTCCCAAGAACCTGAATACGGAAATTATAGTAAAGATTGATGACGAAGGAAATGTAATCAATATCTCTACTTATGGAAAAAGCGGACCATTCAATGATGAGGTAAAAGCGGCAGCTGTAAAATCAACCGATAAAATAAAATGGGTGGCAGGAAAAAATAACCGTGGCGAAAAGGTAGTGGATATTGTGAGACTCCCGTTTCGTATAAAAAATGATAAGTGATATTGAATGAGACTGTTGGGTTGTATGGTTTAAAAGAGATACTCTGGTAAGTATATTCCTTTAATGCATAAAATAAAAATCAGGAATTAAACAAACGTATTTTGATCAAAATATATCAGTAATTTTATCCCATTATCAATAGGAAACCACCAGTAGGTTTCAAAATAAAAAAATAATCGATTATGGAGGGCGAAATTAGTTTAAAGAATATTTTGAAAAATTTAAATCCGGCACTTAATGAAGGGAAATATGTGTATTGTACAGTCAATGAAATCGATACAATTCCTATGTCTAAAATTTTGTTTCTGTTTAAAGAAACGGAAAGTGTAACGATGGTACTTAAAAAAGAAGATGCGGAAGCATTAAATTTAGACTTCAGCTATGTCGCTTCATGGATCACTCTCGAGGTTCATTCTTCTCTATCAGCTGTTGGTTTGACGGCGAAGTTTTCACAAGCCTTAAGTGATGCAGGAATTAGTTGTAATGTAGTGGCGGCCTATTTTCATGACCATATATTTGTGGATGAGAAGGATGCTGCAAAAGCTATTGAGGTATTGAATGCGCTTAAAGAATAGAGGATATGATCCTATTCAAAGATTTTTAGGACCATGCTCAAAAGCTGTGGTAAAGCATTTGAATATGGATTGATTATTCTAAATTCTATAGACGCAAAGAATTAGAAATTCGAATACTTTATTTTAGGAGGCTAAGTAATTCAACTTCGTCGCTGATGAAACTTTGTGACTATGCGCTCACTTCTTCAGATCGGTTGAAAATCGCTCACTTCTTAGCTCGCTTAAAATAAAGCATACACCAACATGAAGCTTTGCGTGAAATCCTATTTCCACAACTTTTGTGACGGATTCAATATCTATCTTTTTATTTTTCAAAAAGGAACAAAAACAAAAACCACCCTTAAAAAAGAGTGGTTTGTAGTCAAAAGCGAACAAATATCGAAGCAAATAGTTGACTAGTTCTATCAAAGAAAGCTTACATCATAAAAATACGTTTGTAATTATGGTATTATTCTAACTGATCTGCCATTATATTCGATCGTATTTTGAGATTTTTAAACATGTAAATTTTATAATTATTTATTTTTGTCCTAAGATCTTTATCATATTATCAGGACGAGTTATAAATTTCCGTTTGGGAAATAAGTAATAAAATTTATCATCTTTTAATTCATTTCTTCTGTTTGAACCTCAATATCAATTTCTTCAAAATCATCAGGAGTTTCCTGAATGGGAGTTTCCAGCTTAACGTCATTTAAATAATAGGTTAAACCAAGATATATCTCTTCACTAAATAGCATTCCATCTATTTTTCTTCTAAATACTTTACCTGCTTCAGCGGTAATTCTGTTACCTTCTATATTCATTTTTATTCGATTGGGAAAATTCGTGCAGCATGATAGCTCCAACTGGTTGCTGTCTTGTAAGCATTTAGGCTACCTGCCGGCACATATATTTTTATTAAATCATTATTTGGATCATTACACAATGCTTTAGAAATAAGGGTTGGCGGAATTACGGCCAAAATTGTTAATTTCAAATACCTCCCATTTACATTTGAAATACCCATACCAAATGGTCTTGTTTCAATATATTCAATTGATGAAGGGAGTTTTACTTCAAAAAATGGTGTAACAATATTGATAGGAGGCGGAATAGAATCAGCTCTTATTATCGTAAGTGCAGTCCATTCTGAAAAATCATAAGAAGTCAATTGTACATTATTTTCATCCTTCATCGGACTATAAGGAGAGTCAAACAACAAATTAGCTTTTATCTCTTTTAAATATTTGAAAGAGATCTTATTACCATCTCCTGATTTTACATAACATCTTGGAAGAACAAAAACACCTACTATTTTAACATTTTTGAACCAACTAATATCCACACTAATATTCCCCAAGCCTCCATCTCCAATTTCTTCAAGATTTTCAAATGGATTGGTTGTATTGGCAATACTTGGTGCTAAAAAATATAATTGAAATGCATTAGCTCCTATTTTTTTTATGTTAGGCGGGAAAATAACATTCGGCCCCCAGTAAATGCCATAAAATGCTCTAAAGCCTATTTCTTCCAGGTTGGTGAAAAATCTAAATTCAGGAAAAGCCTTATCAAAATCTGCACTATAACTTGGATTAACGGAAGCATTAAAAGTATTATCTTCAATCTTAGTCACAAGTCGAGCTTCGGAAAAACTCAGTTCATTATCACCATTTTTATCATATTTCCCTAAAATTAAAGTTTTTCTTGTTGAACTAGAAAACTGGATAAATTCAGTAACATTTTGGAATGTAAAATGAAAATCAGGCCAATTGTTCTCCATAAAAACTTTATCGTCAGCATAAATCGTTTTGAAATCCCATGTACCCTCTACCACTGAATGAGGGAGCGTATTTCCGCTATCATCTATTCCTTTCGCAGTGATAAGTTTATAAAAAGAATCACTATTATCACTGCTTCCTACAAGATTATTGACACTAATTCTACTTATTTTTGTTAAATTATTGACAATAGTCGTTACATTTATTTTTGAACAGTTTTTAATATAAAGCGTTGTAATACTGGTTGGTGTAAACAATAAATTTTTATTGGAAATAAAATTTTGATTGTCTAAAATAAGTGTATTTGCCACTGCAGGAAGTACTAATGAATTTAGTAAACCACCTTTTGGTAGTAAAACAGCTGAAACGCCTGTTCCTGCCGCATACACGTTCTTTATCGCTGTACAGCCTGATAAATCAACAGCCTGCTTGAGATTAGGACAATTCGAAATATCTAACTCTTCCAACAACGTATTATTTCCCACAAAAAGGTTTCTCAGATTTTCATTAGAATACCCCACCACTTGACTTCCTATTCGAAGCCTCGACAAATTCATTGCTTTTGAAACATCTAAAGTACCAAGATACTTTCCTGACAAATCTCCAAGGTCTTTAATTGCAGAGGCACCATAGATAATAGTTTCTGTGTCGTTAAAAGTAATAGCCGGAGCTTGAACTAAAGATGAGACATTTTTTCTAAGCCTCGCACGGTTGATATAGGAACCAAACTTAATTTTAGTGTAGCCGTCTTTCTGAGCCGTTAATAAAAAATTAGCATTTGGAGGAATGGCAGGCGTACCCGAAGGGGTATAAAGTCGCATTGTGATATAATCAGATGAGAAAGTAGACGTGTCATACTTTCCGTCCATATATCTGAATCTATTTAATAACCAATAATTCCTGTGCGATTTTCTTGAACCTTGTGCGGTGTATAAGTAACTTCCATTCCCGGCTACCACCAAAGGGTCTATATATTTATATTTCGCATCTTCATTAAAAATACTTTCCGCCCATTTGTCAGATTCTAATGTGTTGAAGTAAGTATTGCACTTATCATAAGTCAGAATTCCTGAAGTTCTCATCTTCTGATATAAAGCTGTAATTTCAGTATCAAAAGCAACTTCAACCAATTTCCAAAGTTCCGATAAGGCACCGTTCCAAACGAATCCACTTCCTACCTGGTCGTGAGCTTCTACCCAGTAATCATACACATTGTGGCCTTCGTTATTAAGACCTAAAACCGTATCATTATCATAAAAAATAAGATACCAACGTTTGTTTCCCTGCGCATCTGGATACATTGCAAACATCTGATTTTTAGCACGCTGATCGACCATTGCAAAAAACTCAGTAAATACATAATAAAACAGTAAAAACTGAATATTAAAATGATCTGGAGCCTCGGTTTTGAATTTTGCAGGATTATTTTTACAACTCACAATCCATGTATGCAAAGCTTCAAGATTCGAAGTATCTTCATTATTTTCCGGGTATCGTCCCTCAAAATCATTTTTCCATAAATGCTTACCATTTCCGTCTACACTATGAAAATCTGTAGCAATAAATAATGTATTATCTGACGTATTGTTTAAAAATTCCCAGCATTCCTGCCCCCCTGTAAAACCTGTCGTTGCTTCATTCGACTTATCATTATTAAAATTATATTTTCCTAAGAAAATACGCTCAGAATCTGGTGTCGCTCTGTGAAATATAAGCATTGGAAACCCGTCCATCGTAGTACGGATATTAGGATCAATTAATTGTGGTGGAACTAAATAACCCAATTGATTCAAAGAATCTTGTGCAAGCCTCGCCAAACCAATGTTGTGAGAACCAGAAGACTCCATAAAATCGGCTTTAAAAGTAAATGTCTTTTCCGCCAATGAAGTATCACGAAGCTTGTATTTTGAAGAATTTATTTCCCCATTTTTAAAACCTCCATTAAATTTGATTTTAAAGTTTTTTCGGGGGTAATATTGTGATGATGTACCCTGAACATCAATACTCGCATTTACATAAGAAAACGATTTTGTAGGATCTTGAGCATTTTCATACTCTCCAACAATTGTTTTTTTATCGCCTTTATAAGTTGGCAGATCTCCAACGATCGTTAAACATGGAATTGATTGTAAACATTTATCGTAGGACAAATTTCCGAATGCATCGTACAATTTATTTCTCTCGTAAATGTTGACTTTTTCAATCAGGTTATCCATATCAGCAATAAAATTCGATAACATCTGATCGGCGTTTAGATTATTATTATAAACCCTGATATTATATAGATTAATAGTACAATCACTGCTTCCAATGGTAATGTTTTGAGGAGCTTGTTGTAAAAAGCTGTCTAATGAATTATACTGATATAATGAAGATATAATTCCATTGATATACACAAATACCAATCTTTGATCTGCAACCTTTGTAACAACTACACTTACACGAATCCTTTCCTCTTCTTTAAAAAATATGGACGTACTGTCCTGCTCAGAACTGAACGAAAATGAATTTGAGGTAGCAACAAATCCAACATTTCCATTTTTACAAGAAAAAATAGTACTGTCACTGTTTTTTATATCTGAAGTTGAAAATTCAAATTCTAATGTTTTACCACCTGTTTTAAAATCGTTATCAAAAATCTTGAAAGGAATCTCAACCCTTGCATTTCCGCTCACTTTAAGTGCTACAGAACCCTTTGAATCCTGAATCCATCCATTGGTGCTGAAATCAAAATCTGTAAGAGTACATGACAGGTTTTTGTATTTCCACTCGTTTTTGTTAATCTCTGAATTGCTTCTGTTTCGACTGCTTAAAAATAATTCCAGGCCTAACGTTTCGGCTTCTACCTGAATATCGAAAGCAGTTACAACTACTGAAGTATTTTTAGTGACATTACCACATTTAAAAGTCACAGTGTGCGCCCCTGAGTCCGTAAATGTATAGGTGAACTTCTGCAAACTTCTATTGACAAGTAATTCAGAAACCTTCACTCCATCAACCAAAATCTCAACATCGCTATAATTTGACGATGGTGAATACACCAGATATTCAATCGAAGCCGGAGCATATTGATTAGCAAGAACATTATTTGCTGAAGAAACCAGAGGCGTTAAATTACCGGCAACAACACTGATAATATCTGTAAATAAGTGATTGCTTTCAATGATCTCTCCTGACAAATCAGCGGTCATATACACCTCTAAAATATGAACTCCGTGCGACTGTGCAGGAATTTCATAAAGAAGTTCTTTGTTATTAATTGAAGTAACTACCGGCGGAAGATCTGATCCATTTAATTTGAAATGAATCGTCTTCTCGACATTTCCGGTTGGAATATATCGAAAAATGATGGGTCCCGAATTAATAGTGGTCTTGTCGTATGTAGTGCTTAAAGCAAGTGCTATTGTTTGAATATCATATTTTAATTTCCTATTATTTCCATAGCTATCGGTGATACTAAGCGTTATTGTATTATCTCCCGCCAAAATATATGGCGTAATATCTATATCATTGGCTCCCTGATTAATGTTTTTATTAAATAGGATTGTGTTTCCTTTTAAAATACTCGCAGTTCCTCCGCCAGTCTCACTACCATCAACGCTGTCGATGGATGACCATGAAAAAACTAATCTAACTTCATTTCCAAATGATTTTACGAACGATGCCGGTATTTCAGATTTTGCACGGAAAACAATTCCATTGCCTCCTCCGGTTCCCCCACCAGTTCCGTATTCACTTTCTGACTTTTCTCCTAAAGCTGAATATGCAATCTGTTTAATGATTTTTCCTTCTTCATTTTTAATGAAGAACATCACGGGATAAATGAAGTTATCTGCAACTTCTTTATCTGATCTTTCATAATTTGTAAAATAAATTCTTCCTGTATATCTCATTTTAATCTTCTTGTGTTAAATCAATAAAACCATCTGCTCCACCTCCAGGCATATTAACCTCCAGAACAGACCAAACAAAGCCGTCAAAGGAAATTATTCCGAAATTTTCAATCTTAACTCCTGAAGCATTTTCGTAAATTCCACTCCCTGCCCAAAACCATTTTGCTGATCCAGGTTTAACAATAATATGATCAGTAGGCCTTAAAATTCCTCCAAAGGAAGAATTGGCTCCTGAACCTTTAAGCAATTCTATCTGCTCCTGAAGTATATTTACAATTTTCTCGATTTGCTTCTTTGTATAGACATTTCCGGTCTCTTCACCATCGTCTATAGTGGCTGCTAGTTTGATCTTTAATTTTTCTTTCCATTCTTCTACATTTTTAGCAGTAAGATTGGATGCATTAAGTTTTGCGAGCACTAAATCGTGTGTGCTTTCATCTTGCAGATGATTTGTAAAAGTGGTGCTGGATACCGTTTTTTGAAAAGCTTCATTTAAACCCGTTACCTCATCCATGTTGATGTTTTCATCTAAATGACGGAATGAAGAAAAGGTCTGCTGAAACTGATGTTCTGTGGGCATATCACCCTTTTCAAACCAGCTAAATATTGTTTTTAATGGTACTTTCATTATTATTGGAAATTAGTTTTTATAAAATTGATGATTGGAGGGAAAGTCTATTCTTGATAGGCTTATTGTAGTAAAATAGAATTCTATTTCTTTTGAGTAATTATTGATTTTCGCCCTCTTTTATCGTACTATTAATGAGTGAATTATTAATAGGGTTACAACTTAGAAAACATATATTTTCGCAATGTTCTTTTGTAGTTTATTTTAAAATCAACTACATTCTTTTGCATTTTTTTATACTGTTTTCTTGGTATGTTTTTTTTGATTCCAATTGATTATTCACATTCTTTAGACTGCAAATTTCATTGTTTTTTTGTCCTTATAAAAGTTTTTTGACCCCGCTATTCTGTAATTGCAGTAACAAGTATTTTTAACCGAAATAGAACGGTGTGAATTAATAATCAATTCATCAGTATTTTGTATGAGTACCATAAATGGACTGGCGAATATTGTAATTGCAGCGATATATTTTTATTGGGAAGTGATTGGAAATAAGGAACCAGGTTTGAGTTTGATCATTTTTTTTGATAAAGCCACCTATCCTTATCTGGCTCTAAGTTTTTATAATTTAATACCTGATTGCCCTATATGGAATTCAAATCTAAAAAGATCAAATCTATTTAACGTGGAGGGAAATTCTTCCATTGATAGAAGGATTTTCAGAAGACATACTTTTTTCTATAGTTCCAAAAAATATAGATTTCGTGAATGGTAAAAATAGGATCATTGTCAAAAGCTGTGATAAAACAATTGAATACCGATTGATCATTCTAAATTTTATAAACGCAAAGAATTAGGGATTCGAATACTTTATTTTAGGAGGCTAAATAACGCTACTTCGTCGCTGATGAAGCTTTGTGACTATGCGCTCGCTTCTTCCGATCGATTGAAAATCGATCCATTCTTAGCTCACTTAAAATAAAACATACACAACATGAAGCTTTGCGTGAAAACCTATCTCCACAACTGTTGATTCTAATTGGTAAAGAACATAATATTTTTTCTATTCAGATGAACTCAACTTTTTGCTTGGTCCACAACTTTTGGAACTGATCCACGAATTCAGTATCTTCCTTTTGAGAATAAAAAAACAAAAACCACCCTTAAAAAAGAGTGGTTTGTAGACTCACAGGGATTCGAACCCCAGATGACTGAACCAAAATCAGTAGTGTTACCGCTACACCATGAGTCTGTTTGTTTTAGTGGTGCAAATTTACAGCTTTTTTCTTTATATACAAGAACTTTTTGAATTTTTTTTTAAATTTACTGTAGAATTTATTCATGGAAAATATGCTGATAGACTTCAATAATCTCAATATTAATCAATTATCCTTTCATACGGAATTTGAAAAAAAAGTGGAAACTTTTCTGAAAGAATGGCTTTCTGATGGTGCAATGGTAAAAGTTCAGACTTCCGGATCTACCGGAGTTCCTAAAATTTTTGAGATTGAAAAAAAGAAAATGATCAATTCTGCAGTGATGACCTGCAACTTTTTAGGATTACAAGAAGGTGACACCGCATTATTATGCCTGCCGGTAGAGTATATCTCCGGAAAAATGATGATTGTCCGCTCTATGGAAAGACATTTAAAACTCTTTGTCACGGAACCCTCCTTAAAGCCCCTGGAAAATGTAGAAGAAGAAATAAGCTTTTGTGCGATGACTCCGCTTCAGGTGGAAAACTCATTGGATAAACTTCATTTGATTAAAAATCTCATTATTGGTGGAGCGGCAGTTTCTGAAAGTTTGAAAAATAAGATCCTCCAGATGAATCTGAGCCGTTCAAACCGTATTTTTGAAACTTACGGAATGTCGGAAACCTTATCTCATATTGGGTTGAAACAGTTGATGCCTTTACAGGAAGATTATTTTACGGTTTTTGAAAATGTAAACATTTCTCTGGACGAAAGAGCCTGTCTGAAAATCTATGCACCCAATGTGAATGATGAAATGCTGAAAACGAATGATTTAGTTGAAATTAAAAATGATAAACAGTTTAAATTTCTGGGACGAATAGATAACGTGATCAATTCCGGTGGGGCAAAAATTTTCCCGGAAGCTCTTGAAGCCTTGGTGAAAAAAGAAATCCCCAATGAAGCTGTATTTATAGGTTTTCCGGATGAAAGTTTGGGTCAGAAATTGATGTTGATTATAGAAGGAGATGAATCTGAAGAGGTTATCAGGAAAATCTCAGCAACACCTTTTGAGAAAAATTTCCACAAGCCCAAAGAAATTATTTTCATCAAAGAAATTCCGAGGACCCCCAATGGAAAAGTAAACAGATTAGAATTATATCAAAATATAACAGAAAAACTATAACGCTTTATTCTACATTTTAAAACAATGAAAAACTTTTCAAAAGAACTCAGCTTCAAAACTTCCCGCAGCAGTGGGGCAGGAGGGCAAAACGTCAACAAAGTGGAGACGGCTGTTACCGTACTTTGGAAAGTGGATGCCTCTGAATTTTTCAATGAAGATGAAAAAGCACTGATTCAGAATAAACTGAAAAACAGGATCAATGCTGAAGGCTATTTATTTCTTACGGTTTCTGAAAGCAGAACCCAGCTGATTAATAAAAACAAATCCATTGAAAAAATAATAGAGATTGTCAATAAAGCTCTGATCATTCCCAAAAAGAGAACAGCAACAAAACCTTCAAGGGCTCAGAAACAGAAAAGATTAGACAGTAAGAAAAAGCTTTCCGACAAAAAAGAAAACAGACGTTTCAAATTTTAGGCTATTTCTTGCCCTGAAAACCTTATTTTTGCGGAAAATTTTTAAACCATGATAAAAAAACTGTTCCTATTAGGAGCTATTTCGAGTTCTTTATTTTCATTTGCCCAAAAAGTGACCATCAGTCCTGCTGTAGGATATGCATGGAGAGTAGCTGAAACAGCATCCGGGCTTTCAATGGAAGAAAAAAATTACGTTAAAGGATTGAAAAGCGGACTTCATTTCGAAATTGCAGCGTATTACAACGTGAAAAATATAGGAATCGGAGCAAAGTTTTCCAATTATAGTGCGTCAAGCAGTGGAATATTAAGGGGATATGCCAATGGGCAAACCGTTTCTGTCCCTGTAAGTACGAAAGATAATATCACGTTCTTCGGTCCTTCAGTGATGTTTTCCAATTATACCAAGCCTACCAAGCACAAGTTCGCGGCTGATGTATCTATTGGGGTAATTTCTTATACTACCAAAACAGGATTTGTAAAAGGAACCGGCTCCAATCTGGGCCTTGAAGCAGGTATCGGATACCAGTATGAAGTTTCTAAGAACTTCCTGATTGGTCCTAAATTTGGGTTTACTGCAGGAACACTAAACAAAATGAAAGTAAACGGCCAGACATTGGATCTTGGAAATGATCAGAAAGAAGGTCTCACAAGAGTTTCTTTAAGTGCAGCCGCTGCATTCCGTTTTTAAGTCCTATATTTGTAGAAATTAAAAACATCTCATATAATGACAGCAACAATCTTTTTATCAGCAGGATGCCGACGATCAGGATTGTTGCTGTCATTACTTTATCTACATAGAGATTCTTTTCTGAAAAGTTCTAAGGACTTTATCAATTAAGCCCTGTCAGGATCCAAGACAGGGGATTTTCCGGATTTTTATTTATTGTTTTTTGCGGTTTTCCTATAGAAGGCAGAGGTATCTGTAGTCTACATTGGATCATCGGGAATAGCTGCACTTTAATTTTTAAATCAAAAAAAATGTCAGAACATATTATTGTTACCACCGGAATTTATGATGCTATAAAAGATACACTCAGAAGGAAAAAAGTAAGCATCGGAGAAGAAAAAAGACTAGCCGAAGAACTCAGAAAAGCAAAACAGGTTTTGCGAAGAGATCTGCCGGCAGATATTGTAACAGTAGACAGAAAAGTGACCTTAAAAGATCATACATTGAATTTTGAACACGAGTATATTTTTGTGCCGTCTACCAAAGAAAAACTTAAGAAGAATAAACATTCCATCCTTTCGGATATTGCCCTTGCAGTAGTGGGATATAAAGTTGGAGATATTATTGAATGGCCTTTCAGAGACGGAGAAAGAAAAATTGAAATATTGAAAGTAGAAGCCTGGGAAGGATAAAACTTTTGCTGAATATTATATAGGGTTGAATTTACGAAGAAAGCGTAGTCCATTTTTGGGCTGCGCTTTCTGTTTCTAATGAAAGATGTAATTGCTTGAAATCGCAAGGACACAAAGATTTTTTTAATGCATGATATGCTTTAAAGCGTAAAAATTTTATCTCTGCTAAAATTGTAAACAGCTGGATATTGCCACTAATTTACGAATAAATCATATGCATTTAAATTGTATCCACAAAGAAAATTACTCGTGCATTCGTGGTAAAAAAAAGCGGCATTTATTGAAGATCTTAGATCCTTTCAAGTCTTAAAAATAGACATCATCTAGATGAAAACCTTTGTGACCTTGCGCTTACCCCAACAAAAAGTATCTAAACTCAAGCTGTTCTTTTAACAAATGATAAAAAAGACTCCTTGCACGAGACTTTCTCCAAGTGGGTTGGCTGCATTCCGTTTTTAAGTTTTATCTTTGCAAAAATTAAAAAAATGAGCAAACCGATAACTGAATTCATAGAAAAGTATTACCTGCACTTCAACGCAGCTGCATTGGTAGATGCTTCTAAAGGATATGTTGCCCACCTTAAAGATGGCGGAAAAATGATGATCACTTTGGCAGGAGCAATGTCTACTGCTGAATTGGGTAAAATTCTTGCAGAAATGATCCGTCAGGGAAAAGTAGATTTTATCTCTTGTACAGGGGCTAACCTTGAAGAAGACCTGATGAACCTTGTAGCACACTCTCACTATGAAAGAGTTCCTCATTACAGAGACTTGACTGCTCAGGATGAGTGGGATCTTTTGGAAAGAGGTCTGAACAGAGTTACAGATACATGTATCCCTGAAGAAGAGGCTTTCAGAAGATTACAGAAACATATCGTTGAGATCTGGAAAGATGCAGAAGCTAAAGGTGAAAGATATTTCCCGCATGAATTCATGTACAAAATGATCCTTTCAGGAGTATTGGAGCAGTACTATGAAATTCCTAGAGAAAATTCATGGATGATCGCTGCTGCTGAAGCAAACCTTCCAATTGTAGTTCCGGGATGGGAAGATTCTACAATGGGTAACATCTTCGCTTCTTACTGCATCAAAGGAGAGCTTAAAGCTACTACCATGAAATCAGGGATCGAATATATGACTTACCTTGCAGACTGGTATACTAAAAACTCAGGAGGTAAAGGAGTGGGATTCTTCCAGATCGGTGGAGGTATCGCAGGAGATTTCCCTATCTGTGTAGTACCAATGTTATATCAGGATATGGAAATGCATGACATTCCTTTCTGGTCTTATTTCTGCCAAATTTCTGATTCTACTACTTCTTACGGTTCTTATTCAGGAGCTGTTCCGAATGAGAAAATCACTTGGGGTAAATTGGATATTACTACACCGAAATTTATCGTTGAAAGTGATGCAACCATCTGTGCGCCATTAATGTTCTCATATATTCTTGAGAATGCTTAAGAAATAAACTCTTTATGAGATTATCATATTGCGCTTCCATTTGGGAGCGCTTTTTTATTTCTATGCTGTTTAGCTTTTTGATCTCTACTAAATTGTGTAAATGATGTAGATTTGTTGGAAATCGCAAAGACGCAAAAGATTATATACATTATGGGTATTTTAAGGCGCAAGAAGATCTACGATCTTCAGCAAGTGTTACGCCTATTTTTTTGCCACGAATGCGCGAATAAATTATATACATTTAATTTTATTCATAAAGAAGATTATTCGTGTATCCGTGGCAATATCTAGTGGTTTCCAATTTTATCGAAGATAAAATCTTGCGTCTTACAACACTTTGTATGTAGAAGAACTTGCGCCTTTGCGATTTCCAAACTTCCAAACTTTCCGTACAGAATCTGCCTCATTTGCAAAATCAGTGAGCCAATAATCTTATTTTCATTAAAATCAATCTCATCCTCAGAAAATAAAAATCAATCCAAAGAATTCACCAGGACAAAATAGCGGTACGCCAGGATTCCCTTTTCTATTTTTGTAAGATGGTTAGGATCTTTCTTACTCAACTTCGGAAGAACCTTTTTATTGATTACATTCAGTAAACGGAAAAATGATTTTTTCATATCTTTATCTTTTAATGAAACATCATTGAGCAGATAAGAGTTCAAAAATGATGCAAAAAACGAATGACGTTTCTAAAGCTTAGGATCTAAAGACAAAAATTATGGACGAAATTTTCAAACAGCAGGTATATGAAGTAGCAAGGCTTATTCCTAAAGGAAGAGTTTCCACCTATGGTGCTATAGCAAAGGCTGTAGGCTATCCCAACCATTCCCGTCATGTAGGAAAAGCAATGGGAGGCTGTCCGAAAGATGTTCCTGCCCACCGGGTGATTTCCAGCTCAGGAGTATTATCTGT
Organism: Chryseobacterium indologenes; assembly: GCA_001013295.1. Classification (GTDB taxonomy): domain Bacteria; phylum Bacteroidota; class Bacteroidia; order Flavobacteriales; family Weeksellaceae; genus Chryseobacterium; species Chryseobacterium indologenes_B. Next base: position 154,211 of record LAZY01000036.1, read on the forward strand.
TCCGGAATTTCAACCTAAGTTGGAGGCCGAAGGAATTACCATAGAAAATCTAAGAATTAAAAACTTTAAAAAATTATTCTGGGATCCATTGAATGAATTATAATCTACATAAAAAAATGTCACTCCATAACTTAATATGAGTGACATTTATATTTTCTACAGTTTCAAACCGACTTATTTTCTTCCTCTCGGGAGACCTCTCAATTCTTCTTTCAGTCTTTCATTCTCCTCTTTTAATAAAGCAATATAACCCTGAAGGTTTTCAATGACAGCACCTGGAATATTATCATAGTTATTTTGGTTCGTGATGACTCCAGCAGAAGATGATCTGTCATTAAATACAGGATGATCATTATTGACAACGACTGTCGCTTCTTCTTCCTCGTAAATATCTTCAATCGGAACATCCAGAAAACGGGCAAGCTTGTCCCACTCATCTTTTACGATCTTTACATCACCGCTTTCTTTTCTGCTGTAATTGGATACATCTGTTGCGATAAAGTCAGCTACCTGCTGTTGAGTATAGCCTTTTTGCTTTCTGATGACGCGTAATTTTTCTTTTTGCATGACCGACATTTTATACAAAAATGGCAAAAAAGCACAAGCTGTACAATAAAAAGTAGAAAAAAATAGATGCTAAAGAATAAGATTAAAGATAAAATGAAACGAAATTTAAAAACAGAAGTGTTATCTGATTTAATTGTTGAAAATTTTCTTCGAATTAGTTCCTTGTTTCATGATAACTTCCGATTCATCAAAGATTATGTGATAAGAAAAGAAATTTAAATCTATAAGTTTGGGTATTATAATATTCGGCTTATTTAAATGAGTTGTTTTTCTAATCCTTTTTAAACAAAAAAAAGACTGTTCCAAAAATGAAACAGTCTCATGTAATTTATTTTTCAAGTTGCTTATAGCTTCTCTGTATAAAATCCGTCAGGTCTTTTCCTTTCAGTAGATTTTGTGAAAGTTTAGCAAGATCCAGGGCATGTTTTATTAAACTTTCTTTTTCCTCAGTATTCTCTGTTTTCAGAATCTGATTAGAAAGCTCACTATTGGAGTTTACCACAAGATTGTACATCTCCGGGAATCCTCCCATTCCGAACATACCGCCGCCGCCAGTTGCCTGCATTTCTTTCATTCTTCGCATGAATTCAGGTTGTGTGATGGTGAATGGAGCATCGTTGCTGTCAAGATCTTCAAGCTGTACTGTGAATTTAGAATCCTGAATGGCTTCTTCTACATTCTTTTTCAAAGACTCTTTTTCTGTTTCATTCAGTTTTGAAATGATAGGTTCGTCTTTTTTGATCAGATTATTGATGTGGTCGGCATCTACTCTGGCAAAAGAAATATTTTCTTTTGAGGTTTCCAGTTTCTGGATGACGTGTGGCGTGATAGGAGAGTCTAATAAAAGAACTTCATATCCCTTATCTTTTGCAGACTGAATGTAGCTGTGCTGTTCATCAGCATTGGTAGCATATAAAACAACCAGCTTATTATCTTTATCCGTTTGTGCAGGTTTTATTTTTTCAACCAGTTCATCCCAAAGGAAATACTTGCCGTCTGTAGTAGGATATAGGGTAAATTTGTCTGCTTTCTCAGCAAATTTTTCCTCCGTAACAATTCCGTACTCGATCACAACTTTGATGTCGTTCCATTTTTGTTCGTAATCTTCGCGGTTTTCGTTGATCAGGGAAGCCATTTTGTCGGCCACCTTTTTTGTGATGTAAGATGAAATTTTCTTTACCGCACCGTCTGCCTGAAGGTAAGAACGGGAAACGTTCAACGGAATATCCGGAGAATCGATTACCCCTCTCAGAAGCATTAAGAAATCAGGAACGATACCTTTTACTTCATCGGTTACGAATACCTGGTTTTGGTATAATTGAATTTTGTCCTTATCAATATTTAAATTGTTGCTCAACTTAGGGAAGAATAGAATTCCGGTAAGATTGAAAGGATAGTCTACGTTCAGGTGGATATTGAATAGAGGTTCTTCAAACTGCATTGGGTACAATTCGTGATAGAACTTCATATAATCTTCATTCGTCAGTTCATTGGGAGCGATTGTCCAGGCCGGAACCGGATTGTTGATGATATTGTCTACTTCTTCCGTTTCAGCTACTGCGTCTTCAGGAGCGTCTTCCGGTAATGGAAGGGTATGTGTTTTAGTCCCGAATTTGATCGGAACAGGCATGAATTTGTTGTATTTTAGTAACAGTTCACGGATTTTTCCTTCTTCCAGAAACTCTACAGAATCTTCTGCAATGTGAAGGATGATTTCTGTACCTCTATCTGTTTTATCGGTAGTTTCTTCAAGAGTAAATTCCGGGCTTCCGTCACATATCCAGCGTACAGCAGGCTCGTCTTTATAAGATTTTGTAAGGATTTCTACTTTTTCAGCAACCATGAATGCCGAGTAAAATCCAAGACCGAAGTGTCCGATGATTCCTGAATCTTTTGCAGAATCTTTATATTTTTCCAAAAACTCTTCTGCTCCCGAGAAGGCTACCTGGTTGATGTATTTTTCAACTTCCTCACCCGTCATCCCAATACCCTGGTCGATGATGCGAAGTGTTTTCTGTTCTTTATCAATTTTTACCTCAAGTTTCGGATTACCATATTCAACCTTTGCTTCACCAATACTGGTTAAATGCTTTAATTTAAGGGTAGCATCCGTAGCATTGGAAATGAGCTCTCTCAAGAATATTTCGTGGTCACTGTAAAGAAACTTTTTGATAAGCGGGAAAATGTTTTCCACAGATACATTAATATTTCCTTTAGTCATCATATTTTAGATTTTTAATTTTCAAATCTTTCTCAAAAAAAATACCAGAGAGCAGAAAGTGACAGAATGACATTTTTTCGACAGTATAGATGCAAATATGATATGAATTTGTCAAAGAAATATCATACTTTTAATCCTTAAAATTTTTTTTAAAATGAAGTTGAAATGTACAGTTTTTGTGCTGTTCATTATGGCCTGTTGCCTGTATGGACAGAAAAAGCCTTTAGACCACTCTGTCTATGACAGCTGGCAAAACATAGGCTCGAGAAAAATCTCAAATGACGGAAAATGGATTGCCTATTCTGTTGATGCTCAGGAAGGAAATTCTAATCTTTCTTTATATTCAGTAAAAAATAAAACCACAAAGAAATTTGACAGGGGAACAAAACTGGATTTTACGAATGATTCCAGATTCGCAGTTTTTCAAATCCGACCGCAGTATAAAGATATAAAAGCAGTAAAAGATAAAAAGCTTAAAAAAAATAAATTAACAAAAGACAGCCTTGCCATTGTTGATTTTTTGAGTGGTCAAACGGAAAAAATTCCTGATGTAAAAACATTCAAAATTCCTGAAAAAGCAGGTTCTTATGTGGCATACCTTCTGGAAAATACAAAAGATAAATCTTCGGATGATGCTTCTGATAAAGAAGATGGAGACGAAAATAAGGATGACGATAAAAATGTGAAACCATTGCAGTTGGTGGTTCGTAATCTTTTGAATGGGAAAAGCACAACCTATGATAATGTAATCCGCTATGAGTTCAGCAAAAATGGTAAACAGCTCGCTTTTGTGACTAAAAAACCTGAAGAGAAAGCAGACAAGGATAAAAAAGGGGAAAAGGGTTCAGCTGATGAAAAGCCTGCGGCTAAAAAAGATACTGATAAATCAAAGCCAAAGAAATATGCCCTTGAAACCGTACAGATAGTCGATCTGCAAAAAGGAACTGTAACCAAGATTTCTGAGATGGAAGGCGATTTTACCCAATTATCTTTTGATGAAGAAGGAAGCCAATTGGCCTACGTGGGAACTTCTTCTGCCCAGAATGATTTAGTGAAACTGTACAAGCTGTATTACTTTAATTTTAAAGGGAATAAGAAGGAAATGATTACCAATGAAAATGCTCAAATGAAAAAAGATTGGGTAATTTCTGAAAATCGTTTACCTCTATTCAGCAAAAACGGAAAACAGCTTTATTTTGGAGTTGCTCCGAGAACTATTGCAAAAGATACAGCGATGATTGCCAATGATCATGCAGTAGTAGATATATGGAACTATAGAGATGATTATTTACAGACAGTACAATTGAAGGAATTGAAAAATGATCTGAAAAAATCTTATGCAGCTGTAATGCAGACGGAAAAACCGGATTTCTTCAGAAATATTGATGGTGAGGATCTGGATACTTTACGAATAGTAAACGAAGGAAATGCTGAATTTGCATTGGGTATCACCAGTCTGAATAACCGTATTTCTTCACAATGGGAAGGGGCAACGAAGAAAACATATTTCCTGATCAATAATAAAACAGGAGACAGAACAGAAGTTATTAAAAATCTGGATGGAGCCGTTGCAGTCTCTCCACTTGGGAACTTTGTGGTGATTTTTGACAGAGAAAAAGGAAGATGGCTGAGCTATAATGTGAAAACCAAGCAAACATTTCCACTCAATACAGGATTATCGGTTTCTTTCGTAGATGAAGAGTTTGATATGCCTGATTTTCCGAATTCTTATGGCATAGCCTCATGGACAGATAATGATGAATCTGTGATCATCAAAGACCGCTATGATCTTTGGGAATTTTCTCTGAATGGTTCGAAAAAACCAAGAAATATCACCAATGGATTTGGACGTAAAAATAAAATCACATTTGATACCTACGCTTTAGATAAAGATATTAAAAGTTTAAACCGAAAATCTACTATTTATTTATCGGCGTTTGATAATACCTCCAAGGCCAACGGAATCTTCAAAACATCTATCCATTCGAATGCGGACCCGGTAAAAATTAAAATGGAAAATGTCTGGGGATACAGAAGCCTTCAGAAAGCAAAAAATGCTGAAGAATATATTTTAGTAAAAGAGTCTTACACGGATTCTCCTGATATTTTTGCAACATCCGATTTCTCGGAACAGCAGAAACTGAGCAGTACCAACCCACAACAAAACATTTATAATTGGGGTACAGATGAACTGGTACAGTGGACAACGCCAAAAGGAAATACCTCTACAGGAATTTTGTACAAACCGGAGGATTTCAATCCGAACAAAAAATATCCTATGATTGTCTATTTCTATGAAAAACTTTCAGACAACCTGAACCGTTATGTAGCACCTGCGCCTACACCTTCAAGACTGAATATTTCTTATTTTGTGAGTAACGGATATTTGGTTTTCACACCTGATATTTCGTACATCGACGGTCTTCCGGGAGAATCTGCAATGGAATATATTAATTCCGGTGTTGAAAAGCTAAAACAAAATGCCTGGGTAGATGGTACTAAAATCGGAATTCAGGGACAAAGCTGGGGCGGTTATCAGGTAGCATACCTTATTGCTCATACCAATATGTATGCAGCTGCCTGGAGTGGTGCTCCTGTTGTCAACATGACGTCCGCATACGGAGGAATCCGATGGACTTCAGGAATGAACAGACAGTTCCAGTATGAAAAATCTCAAAGTAGATTAGGAAAAAATTTATGGGAAGCTCCGGAACTTTATATTAAAAATTCGCCGCTTTTTACAATTGATCAGGTAAAAACTCCGGTCGTGATCATGAGTAATGATAAAGATGGAGCAGTGCCATGGTATCAGGGAATTGAAATGTTTACCGCATTACGCCGTCTCGGAAAACCATCGTGGCTTCTGAATTATAATGGTGACGATCATAATCTTATGAAACGCCAGAACAGAAAAGATATTCAGATTCGTGAACAGCAGTTTTTTGATTACTATCTCAAAGGTGCTAAAGCTCCGGTCTGGATGACGAAAGGTGTTCCAGCTACCCAAAAAGGAAAAGATTGGGGATTTGAGCTGACAGATGATAAACCTAATTAATATAAACTCGGCGGAGCCTTTGGCTCCGCCGAGTTTTTTTATTGTTCTCAGCAAAATATATCACAAAATATAAACTGACACAATGGCATTTTTTTTATGATGGGCCTGTTGATCGCTTTTATTATATTTACCGCCAATTATAATAAACAGTATGGGAATCTTTGATTTTTTTAAGAAGAAAAACAGCAGACAGGAAAATGTCAGTACTCCGGTTCAGGAAATTGATAGGGCAGAGGAAAAAATAGCAGTGGAGGTAATGGAAGAAGTGGTGGAAACAACACCGGAAATAACTCAGGAAATACCTTCACAACAACAGTCGATAGAAGAGCAGCCGGTAAATGAAAACTACGAAAAAATCAAAACTTATAATGATTATATCGTGTATTCTATTGCATTACAGCTAAGAGGAGAATATACTCCTATTGCCGCTTTTGAGAAAGAAAATGGCGAAATAGAAGGTTTTGTTTATATGGTGACAGAGGATGCTTATGCTCTTCCGGTACATGAGGCTATCAGTAAAATGGAGGAAAAATTTGAAAACGAGCTTCAGGAAGGGAAGGTCAGATCTTATATGATTTTGTACCATTCACAGTTTGATAACAATGATAATCATAGTCCTGCAACTCAGGAGGGAGAGTTCAAAGCGATTTCACTTTCCTACCATTTTAAAGGGGCTGATAAAGCAAAAACAGGACTACCTTATATTTTTGAAAACGAAACCGTTACTTATAAAGGTTTTGCCGAGTTTTCACATGAGGAAAATAACGGAATCATGAATCATCAGTTGATCGATGGAAGAGATTATTTTACCAATACAGAAGGTATTGCAGCTCCTGAAACAACTAATGAAGCGGGAATTATTGTAAGAAAATCTAATGTACATAACCTTGTCAACACCTGGAGTGGGATTTTTGGTCATGAAAATTTTCAGACTAAAGATTACGGTCAATATCTAAGTACTGTGTTGATGCAGTCTACAGTAGCTGATCCGCTGGGTGAGAGCAAGAGCAAAACAGAATTTGAAGACGTAAGGTTTAAAACCATTGTTACGGATGAGCTGAGTACCATTATTCCTGAAGTGAAAACAGATTATACGCTGGATTTCGAAACAAGATCTGTCCGTGAATGGGAAAATGCTTTAAACTTACAGGCGATTGTAGCAGGTCCTGCCAGAAATACTTTTGGGGTTTGGTTCTTTGCCACTGATTATGCCGAAAACAGAAATACCTATTTGACGCAGCCACACCTGAATATCAATATCAGTGGAGTTGTTTTGATCTTAGATGCTCACCAGGATACTGATCTGCCAGACGGAACGAAAATGAGCGAAGAATTTACAACCTATATGCCAAGCCAGACTCTTCCTAATTATGCATGTTTTGATTTCATTGCTAAAGTGGTAGACTTTAAGGAAACTACACTGCTTGAAGATGGAAGCGTTAAAGGATATATCCTGAAACTGAAGCTGATTACGCATGAAGAGAGTGAAGACTTCTTTACTATCGATGCTTTTGTCAATAAAGAGAATATGAGATTCGAAAACCTTACAAAAGGAATGAAAGTTACCGGAGCAGTACAGCTTCAGGGTAAAATTGTGAATTAATAAAATAATACATAAACGTAAAAGAGTCTGAATTTTCAGGCTCTTTTTTTATTTCCTGCTACATGGGTAATTAGTTTATAATGCAAGAGAATATGGATTCAAATATCTTACCCTAAGAAGTAATAAGAAGTGAAGTAACTGAAAATAAAACATCCGCTTAAAAAGAATCAATGAAGTTGATTCCTCCTTTACTTCCTCAAAATTCAACAGTATTAAAAATAACCTTTGCGTTTGAAAAATTTTAACAGAACAGAAACTAATCTACAAATTAAAAGGAAAGAAAAATCCATGCATTATTGGCAAAACAAAAAAAGGCAATCCGAAGACTGCCTTTCCATTATTTTTCGGAAACTTATTTGTTGTTTTTCATTTCCTCTTTGATCTTGTTTTCCAATTCCTCAGCAAGCTCAGGATTGTCTTTTAAAACATCTTTTACAGCATCACGTCCCTGTCCTAGTTTAGATTCTTCATAGCTGAACCAAGAACCGCTCTTCTTCACGATTCCCATATCAACCGCTGTATCAAGAATTTCTCCTACTTTAGAAACTCCTTCACCATACATAATGTCGAATTCTGCCTGTTTGAAAGGAGGAGCTACTTTGTTTTTCACAATCTTCACTTTCACACGGCTACCGATAGCTTCGTCACCTTGCTTGATTGGTGCACTTGCTTTTCTGATGTCGATTCTTACAGAAGCGTAGAACTTAAGGGCATTACCTCCGGTAGTGGTTTCAGGGTTTCCGAACATTACTCCGATCTTTTCTCTCAACTGGTTGATGAAGATCACGGTACATTTTGTTCTTGAAATGGTAGCGGTAAGTTTTCTTAATGCCTGAGACATCAATCTTGCGTGAAGACCCATTTTAGAATCTCCCATTTCACCTTCGATTTCAGCTTTTGGTGTAAGAGCAGCTACAGAGTCAATTACTACAATATCAATAGCTCCTGAACGGATTAGGTTATCAGCAATCTCCAGAGCCTGCTCACCGTTGTCCGGCTGAGAAATAATAAGGTTTTCAAGATCGATTCCTAATTTCGCAGCATACGTTCTGTCGAAAGCGTGCTCAGCATCAATAAATGCAGCAATACCACCTGCTTTTTGAGCCTCAGCGATAGCGTGAAGTGTTAAAGTTGTTTTACCTGAAGATTCAGGTCCATATATTTCAATGATTCTTCCTTTTGGATACCCGCCTATACCTAAGGCAATATCTAATCCTAAAGAACCGGAAGGAATTACTTCTACCGTATTGTCTATAGATTCATCACCTAAAGTCATTACTGTTCCCTTTCCATATGTTTTATCTAGCTTGTCAAGCACTAATGCGAGTGCTTTTTTCTTATCATCAATGTTACTCATCTCTATTAAAATAATTTCTCAAAAATACATAATTTCTCAATCAAAAACTAATATTATTTATCCCTGAAACGGGTTTTTAGAGTTAAAAAATGATAAATTTTTAAGACTGATGTTGTTCAAAACGAAGGAGATGTGGAGCGGGGGATTTAGAAATATTAAAAAATAAATTTAAAATAAGAAAGGTATACCTGGAAGCAGGTAGCTAAAGCTTTAGGCTAATATGAAACGGATGGTTTTCAGTAGTTGTAGCCTTCCCAAATTACAGGATCATATTTTTTTTATCAGATTTAAAATACTTGTAAATTGATGGTACAATCACAGTTTTATTCATCCAAAATAAAAAATGCTTATCTTAAAACATTATTTTTTAAGATCATTCTATGGACAGAAAATTAAAACGATTCCTGATTAAATCTTTTGCTGTATTGGCCGTTATACATCTGGCTTACTTTATTTATGGATATGTGAAATTTGTAGGTCTTCAAAAAATTAATATTTATACAGAATTTTATAGGTTCAAATTTTACGATGATGTCTCCATTTCTCACTTTTTCGTAACCGGTCTTTTTTTGTTTTTCTTTGTTATTTTTCTCCTTAGAAATCATTCCAAAAAAAGAAATACACTTTCAGAAAAGTTAGGAATAGGTATTATACTTCTGCTGGTGTCATTTTTCTCCCTGACCTTTTTTATCAGTTATAGTTTTGGATTCAATGCAAAACTACGAACTGTACTGCCTGAAAAGGATCTTAATAAAGATAAAACCCTGTTGAATGTCTTACAGCCTTTTTTATACAACTATACTTCCTACAGTTCAGAGAGTCTGTTTAACCCCGAGAATGTTTTATATCCTAAACCTTACCCCTTGATTGAACAGATCGATACGCTGTACTACGATCCGGATAATAAGGGATATTACTCAACAGAATCCAACTATTACAGTATTGATACGCTGACGATGCTGAGTGCCGATCATAAAAAATTAAACAATAAAGCAAAGCTAGCACTTGACTTTCTTGGGGTTGATGACAAAGAGCTGGAAAAAAGGATTATTTCTAAACACGAGAAGGGAGATAGTACTGAAATTATATTTAAAGGAATAAAGGTATACCCTCAAGCCGACGAGAAAATGTGTATTTTTCTTCAAAACAAATTTTTGTTTTTTCCGCTACATAAGGTTCCTGAACAACAACAGCAGTATCAAAATGCGATCAAAAGATACGATTTGCTTTACAAATATAGCCAGGATTCACTACTGTACTCATTTCAGAGACTGAATGGCCTTTTAAAAAAATACAATATAGAAACGCAGATTGTTCCGAAAGACCTTACTAAAGATGTCTTTTATTACCGGGATCATCAGCAGGAGCCTCTGAATGGGATACGAAATACTTACGAAATAAATGACTTAAAAGATAAATTTAAAACCCTGGATCGATTGTTCTATAGGCCGAATTATCTTCATCCTTCCATCATGGAAATTTTCTTTACAGTGGTCATGAGTATCTGGGCTGTTTTATTTTTACTGTATCTGATCTGGAATTTCAGGAATAGAAAACTTTCTTCAGATAAAGAAAAGGAACAAATGTAACTTCTATCTTTTCGTTTCCCTGGAAAACAATATTTAATGAAAATTTGAATTCTTTGTAATGTTCAGATAGTCTTTCAATACTTGCATCTGATCCTTATTTCCTCTTTTTATTCTGGCATCCCTGCTTACAAGGGTATCATAGATTTTGTTGAAAAGTATTTTTGATTTTGGAAACAGTGTCCTATAGGGAACTTCCGGAATCTGTAGTCTTTTGCAAACTTCATCATCCAATAAAAACCAGGTACAGCAGATGTGCAGGTATCGTAAATTTTTCCTTTGGAGCTCAAATTTTAAAATAGGATTTTCCAAAGATTCATCCAGTAAAGAGTGGGCGAGGAGTACAGAATCTTTATCCGATGGCGGCTGAACGGAAGTCCATAAATAAAAATATTCCGTTGCCTGCTTTTTGTCATCGGGGAGAAGCTGCTCCGGGATTCCCAGAAGGTAACCTACATATTTCCATAGGTGGAAAATTCCCTGTTCTTCTTCAGGAGAGATGGTGTTGCCCAGTTTGATAAGGCTGTGAAGAAATACCAGGCTGAAACCAATATAGGTAGCCATCATATCCCAGGAATTAATAGGCTCGCCCCAGTTTTCCGTGTCCCATTCCTTATAATGTTTCTTGATCGAAAGTCTTGCATAAGAGTGAATTAGTCGGGTTTTTATAGCAAATTCATATCCTTTTGCATGAATTTCCAAAGCATTGTAACGGGTAGCATTGACCCAGAAATCAAGGGTTTCAGAAAGACGTTTTACGGCTCCTTTTTTCAACGCTTCTGTCACAATAAGGGGTTTGTTGAGGTAGGCATAATCGTAACCACCAATCAGGCAATAATCCCTTAATGAAATCAGAGAGTCCAGATTGCTTCGCATGCAGAGCTCGGCTCCACTTTTCAGCAGGTTGTAATCAAGCCACTCCGGAATATTCTGAGTTTGAGCAAACAATTTTTTTACACTTTCCGGAACATCATCGTTTTCAGAAACTCCATTTCTAATGTAGCCTTCTATTTCTCTGGAGGCTTCATGAAATTTTTTAGTAAAATAAACATCTTTCACAACTTGGTCTCCTGCTTCATCCACATGATAAAAGAAAGAAGCAAACTTCTCAAAATCCTTAAAACTTACCTCGGCCCCGGCAAGCTCAATAAGCTGTTTTCCGTTACCATGTTCCCAAAAATTTCTGAAATGTGGAGAATCCTTAAATCGCGGTTGTATCATTGTTCATTCCTTTACCTATAAAAATACAAGTTTTGCACCGAAGTTCTTTCGTGAGATTTGTCAGGCGGTCCATTTTATAAATATCCTTAAAGACTTTGATCTTTTTTGTATAAAAAATTACCCTTTTGTGGTATTTCGAGCAATAATAAGGGGTTGTAGCTTTATATAAAATTTAAGAACTATAGAAACAATTTCTAAAAAGAAAAGACTTTCAATGTTTCCATTTAAAAAATTAACCTTAAAACAAATCATCATGAAAACAAAAATTGTATTATTTTTTCTAATCTGGTCCAAATTTACTTTTGGACAGATTACTATGGAAGAGAAAAAAATTATAATAAACGCTGACTCTGATGTGAAATCATTTGAAACTTTTATTGAGTTTTTTAGAAATGATAATAGTAAGAATGAATATGTGATTTATGCAATAAATCCGAATAATTATAGTATTTCACTTAGCAAAGATACCGCAATGCTACCTGTATTACAAACTGATAGAATGCTAGAAAAAAGTGATGACAGAAGTCAAATTGGGCAGATTACTTTTAAGCGTAATACAGAATTAACAATTACGATTAATGACACAGGTGGGAACAAGCCAGTAGAAAAGGTTTATAAGATAAAGACGCAGACGGATTGGAGATGGATTACAGCATTTGGGGTAAACGCTATTTTTTATACCAATCGTAATAAATTTGCTTCTCAGAAAGCTGATGATGGGACACAAAAAGTAGCAGAGGTTCAAAGTAATAAATTTATGGAATTGATGCCTGCTCTTATGTTTAGTTTCATGGATTATCAAAATACTTTTTCCTATGGATTTACAGCAGGTTTAGGAATGAATTTTGAAGAAATTGCAGCTTTTACTGGTGTTTCTTTTGGAATAGGACATAATTTTATTTTAACCGGAGGAGTAGGGGTTCATAAGCAAACTCGTCCAAATACTAATTATTTTATAGGACAAACAATTGATAGCTCTATCACGAATGATAATTTAAATGAGTCACAATATCGAGTGAATCCTTTCATTGGAATTTCTCTTCGGTTAGATAAAAATCTGTTGAAAAAATAAGGTGCAATCAAGAATGATTTTAATGTTAAAAACAAAAAAGAGGCTGTCTCAAAAGGACAGTCTCTTTTTTGTATTTCATAGAAAAAAGATTTCGATATTTTGATTTTTAAAAAAATATCTTGGAAAAAAGAAGATATAAGTCAAA
>LAZY01000037.1 GCA_001013295.1 Chryseobacterium indologenes
GACAATCTTCCTCCGAACCGAAATGAGCCGTAAAACTGAATATGTTCATAATCCCTGCTTTTTGAGCGCTAATATACTAAAAATATTAGGTGTGTTTGCGGAGAATCAGATTAATTTTTTTAAGTTATGGGCAAAACACTTGTTTATAATACAGGAAATCCGGAACCTCCTGGTCCAGGAAAATTAGAATTAACCTATGGAATTTTCTTTGATGGTACAAGGAACAATATGGAGAATACCAAGATCCGTAAGAAAGTTGAAAGAAAAGGAGAGTTCCGTAACGTTTCTGTTACTGCAGAAGAAAAAGAGATCTTCGAAAAATATGCTAAAGATGACAATAGCTTTGGCAATGATTTTACGAATGTGGCCAGAAAGTATATGTGTACCCTGAAAGATGTATATTCCTTTTATGTAGAAGGGATTGCTACAACCGACAAAGAGGACGATTCAGGTGCGGGGTTTAAATATGGTCGTGGGAAGACCGGTGTGGTAGGAAAAGTAAGAAATGGCTGTAAGGCTTTGGCAGACAAGATTTTTTTGAAGTTAAAATCTGAAACTCAGGTAGAAGAAGTTGAACTTACTATAGATATTTTCGGATTTAGCCGTGGAGCTGCTGCAGCACGGAATTTTGCCTACAATTTACAGCTGGATGCTTATCCCCCAAAATTGTATTATCCTCCCGTAGAAGGGGCTATGGAAATGGAAGTAGACCATGAGACCAGCGAATTTATGGTCATCGAAAAATCATGGGTAAAAAATGGGCTTCTTCCTCAGTTTGGACATCTCGGAACATCGCTTCTACAGGCGGGAATAGACCGTGAACTGGTAGATTCTATGACGATTAAAGTCAGATTCATTGGAGTCTATGACACGGTTGCTTCTTATGATCCTACATGCCTTCTTATTCCTAACTTCAGGAAAAAGGTTGATGAACTTCATTTGCATGAACTGGGATCCCCTGAGAAAGCAGTACATTTTACAGCTGCTGACGAACACCGTAAGAATTTTTCTCTCACAAGATTTGTGGATGTTGATCTTAAATCAGGCATTGAACGAAATTTCCCGGGAGTACACAGCGATGTGGGGGGAAGTTACAACCATGATGTGATGTCTGCCACAGAACTAAGTGAAAAAGGGTATCAGCCTGACCCTGCGGAAGGAGTAACCGGACAGGAATATGTCTGGCTTGAAAAAGCTTATTTTTCAAGTTCATTGCATGGATACAGAAATGAATTAATAGAACAGGGCTGGTTCACAGAACGACAACTGGCAATAGAAGCACACTGGAAATATGTGCTTACAGGAACCCGTTTTCTGTATAGAGGGTACAGCTTTATACCACTTCATTTTATGTGCGATTATGCTTTACCTTATCTCAATAAAAAGAATGAAAGCCTGCTCTATTCCAAGATAATGGCTGACTATGCTTTGAACGATCCTTTCCTGGATGAGGTGAAAACCTATATGAAAGAACATATCATAGAAAAGAATGAAAACTGGACCCTTAAAGGGAACTTTAAACATGAAGAAGAACCTCAGACTGAAGAAGCTCCTGTAGAAGAACCAGTTGGAACCCCTTCTGAAAAGCCGGTGATGGCAAAAACACTGGATGAAGTGGTGGTTACAGCATACCGATCAGATTATCTCCTCAGAAAACTCAAAAACAGGTATCTGCACCGGTCTGCAAAAATCAATACATTGGTGGATACACTTGCCTATGCACCGACTGATGACCGAATAAGAATGGAATTTTAAGCTATAAATGAATTGACATTGGAACATCCTTTAAAGAATCTTTGCAAAATTTACAGATTTGAAACGATCGTTATTTCTAATCCGGATACCTCTTACAGTACTCAGAAAAGTTACGTAAGAACAGCTGAAATTTATTATCTGGGAAATGAGAAAGACTGTTTTAAATATCAGATTCTTGTCGTTGATTTCAATTTTTCAAACGATGATAATGCAACAGGAAAATTTTTAAAACAAATCAGCTATTTGTTTGATGAACTAGAGCTTACAGTGGATCACGATGGAAATATCATGAGAGTTGATAATATCGGTTTTCTCCGTTCGAGATGGCCGGAAATTGTTGACAGGCTTTCCAATACCCATAAAGGAGAGGCTATTGAAAATTACTTCAGACAGATCAGCAGTTTACTGGACAACGAAGAGGATTTAATAGAATTTCTGGGAGGGTATAATATGTTCGGACTGCTTTTCAACGGCCTTTTACAACCATTTGACAGCAGAAGAAAAAGACAGTCTCCGGATGGATTTATAGAAATGATGACCCCCGTAAAAGAGGGTGATAAAATGGTTTTAATCATTTCTCCTGAAAATCTTGACGGAACGGAGGTTGATCATTTCGGAGGTCTGTTACAGTTCAAAAAAGGGCATTATGAAGAGGGTTTTACAGAAGTCAAGAAACATAATACCCATTTAAAACATTCATTATTATGGATAGGTTAAAGAATGATGGAGAAGGAACTGCTCCTGAGCCTCAGAAAAACGGGCAGACTAATACTGGAAACAGTAAAGGAATGCCGGAGAACCGGGCTGAGAATGCAGAAAAAGACAAAAAAGATGAAGGTTTATTATTGGCTATAGATGGAGCTAAAATAAAATTCAATGCTCATTTGGGAGAATTTAAAGTGTTGAGTGATGTACCGACCACTCAGGATAAACTTACCGGAACTATTATAGAAAAGCAAGTTGCCAATTTTACTTTTTACGATGGTTTTAAAATGATAGCTCTTACCGAGTGGCAGGATTACGGGACTGTAAAAGTGCAGGACAACTATGTGTTGCTCAAAAAATCCACTTTACCGGGAACAGGCAAATTGCCGGGAAATATACCACCGGAAACCGGGAAAATAGAGTTTGTAACATCAGGACAAATAAATGAACCCGAAAGTATAGATGCGAAAGGGGCACCAGTGCCGGATCAGAAAGATGATAAAAAGTGTTTTTGTGATAGAGATTTAGAAATTGAAGATTTTATTAAGATCGGTATCTCCCAAAAAAATGCAGAAAAGTTTAAAGATTCTCTTAACTTAACTTTTATAAATTATAACATAACTACCTGTATTAGGAAATTACATTTTTTAGCACAAATAAGGCACGAGTCTGGGGAGTTCATCTATGAAGAAGAAATATGGGGACCAACAAAAACGCAGCTTGGCTACGAAGGTAGAAAGGACTTATGTCATAAATTAAAAGGTGATGGGAAACGTTTTTTAGGAAGAGGATTAATTCAAATAACAGGTAGATGTAATTATACAAGCTATACAAATTATAAGAAAAACAAAGGTGTTGATATTGATTTTACAAAAGAACCAGATAATAAAAAGATGGGAAAAATACCATATAGTGTAGATTCTGCTGGCTGGTATTGGAGCGAGAAACTTGAAGTGAACTTAAATGATTATGCAGATAAAGATGACATTATTTATATAACATATAGAATTAATGGGGGATTTAATGGATATATAGAAGATAGAAAACCAAAATTAATTAAAATGATTAAGAATAGTGTTGAATGTAAAAATTCAAAATATGTAAGCTATGATAAATACTCTGTAAAAAATAGTAAATGTTGGAAATCACAGGATGCTATATATAAGTATGCTCAATTATCAACTGATGAATCGAAAATATCTTATCAACAATATCTGGACTTAACTGCTGATTATTTGGATTGGGCATCAATAAAAGGCTGGGAAAAAAATCCACAGAAGAAAAAAAATAAAATAAAAGTTGAAGCAAAGAGAGAAAAGGCAAAACAAAAAATAAAATAGAAATGAAATATTTATTATTAATTCCTTTAATTTTCTTCTTTTCAGTAAATAAGAAAGATAATGTATCAATTATTGGTAATTACAGATCAACGGAAGAGAGTCTTTGCAATCCCAATATGAGCATTAATATCAAAAAAAACAATAAAACTAATAATTATTATTTTACGATATATAAGAAAAATAAGAAAATAGATAATGGAAAATTGATCATATATACTAATGACAATGATCAAAAAGTTTTTAAAATGAAAAAAAATGCTGGTATATATGTTAATGATAGCATTATAGTGCAAAATTCCGGTAACGAAATGAATCAGTATACTAATTTTATCAACTGTAAAGCCAAATATTTAATTTTTGTAAAAGAAAGCCCTTAGTAAAGTTCCAAAATATATTGAGGAAAGAATTAAATAAAACGATTGTATATTTTGGATATTGAAAGATTTCAAAATAATCTTTTTATGAAATATGAAAACTGTACTAATAACAAAAAATAAGACTATCCATTTACTAATTTTTATATTAATTGTTTTTTTTACTAATGCTCAAGATATAAAAATTTGGAATAATACTTTAAATACCAGTATCGTTCTTCATCAGAAAGTTGATTTGGATAGTGTTTATTTATCAATAGATAAAAAAGAGAATAAATGGTTGGGGGAAAATGTAAATATAAAAACTGTTAATTATTGGAGCAATGCTGAGATAGAAATTACTGCTGATTGTTGCAAGAAGAGTTTATTGATTATCAAACGGACTTTTTTAGGAAATAATATTGTTGGAGACAGACTTTATTTCAATAAGTATAAAGACAGGTATTATTTTAAAGCTCTTAAGGAATTTGAGCAAAAAGCTGAGAGGTGATTAAAAAAAGATAGTAATGTGTTTATTTTGAATACAAATAACCAAAAAAGTTTTTAAGATAAATGAATGTAAGAACAAGTCTCTTTAAATTAATGATCTTATTTTTTGCTGTAATAGCCCTTCACTTTGTTAAAGCTCAGAAAGTAGGGGGGTATATGGATGTAAAAGATTTTCAACAAGAGGATTATAAATTGTTTTTTAAAAAGGACTATCGCTTTATTTCCAAAAAAAATTCGATTTTTATTTTTGAAAAAGATCATAAAAGAAAATTTGTCCTATGTGAAAATGTAAGTTCTTCAAAAAGAAAGATTATTGCTTTAAATGACGATATGATCTATCCCGGGTTATCAGACTGTGATCAGAATAGTCTTAATAAAATAACTCAGAAAAGATTGTATTTTACAATTGAACAAACTTATTGCACCAATAAAGGAGGCCAGTACTTAAAAGAATATTTTACCTTTAAATATAATAGTAAAATGAATAATTTTTTACTTGATAAATATAGCTTTAATCTGGTCAACAGTCTTCCTGCTGATGATTCTTTACCACCTAAAAAGTATATTGAAGATAAATTTCCAACAGAGGTATATACTGAAAAAGACTTTGGACAAATTGAAATCAATAATTTTAATCTCGATTCAATAAAGACAATAAGGGAAAAGTATTTAGAAGATAAATAGGAAAAGTATTTTGACTGTTATTTAAAATTGGCGGGTGGTAAACCATTGGAATGATACCACATTCACAGAAAATTATAAGACATTTTTCAATTACTTATGGAGAACCTGGATAAAGATAAAGAAAATACAGCACCGGAAACTCAGAATCCGGCGGCACCTCAGGATAGTGAAGCGTTAAAGGCTGCTAACAGTAAGAAAATGGAGGAAAAGCGTGCCGAAAATGAAAAAAAAGACAGTACCGATGACGGATTGAAAGTGGTCATCGATACAGCTACTTTGGAATGTGTCTTATGCACCAATCCCAAAGGAATCATGAAGGTCAACTACGATACTCCTACCATACAGGACAAGAAAACAGCCACCATCAAAGAGAGAGGTCCTAAGAGTCTTGTGTTTTTGGGAACCTGTAAAAAGAGCCCCAACGCAGCCGTTCCTTGTACCGCCGTTATGAATGTAAGAGACTGGCAGGACGTGGGAACCTACCTTTCTCAGGAACAGCCAGTGTTACTACAGAAAAGTACGATTCCCTGTACCTATGGAGGAGTGAATATTACCATTACAGACAGCGGACAGGTTCATCAGCCGGAAACTGTAGATGCAGTGGGAGCTCCCGTGCCTGAATCAAAAGAAAAGATCAACGGTTACTTTTACAATTATAACGGAACCTTTGAAGGCAATGTGACGGGGCAGAAAACAGGAAAAGAAACAGATGTATATGCGTGTGAAGGGAAAGGATCAGAAGAAGATATTTACAAAAGCCCTAAAAAACTGAAAATTGAACACAGTGAATTCCAGAAGGTCTGCAATATTATTAAACATGAGGGCTTATCATCTGAAAAAGAAGAATATCTTTACATAGCACATACCAATTATAATGAAGCAAAAAGAGTTGGAAAAACAATGTTCGAATTGCTGAATTCAAGCTATTCAAGTGTGGATGCCAAAGATAAAGTTGAAATGAAAACTACCGAAAAAGATATCATTTCCTTACATTCCAGAGCCGGTGCAATTGATGCCCTTCTAAGAGACGTGGATGAGGTGAAAAATGACCCTACCGACAATGCTACACAATGGGATGGTGAAGACTTTTTGGCCTGGGGAATTGATACAGATTTAAAGCCTGATAGTAAAACCAAATATGGCCATAATAAATTTGATGAATATGACTATATTAAAATCAGTAAAAGCCTCTACGATTCTTTTGTTGGCAAAGTAACAGGAAGAAGAGGTTCAACCTTAGCCTACAATTCAATTCATGATGATAAGTGTGATAAAGGCAATCATACGCACAAAATCGTAAAAGAAAAAAATAAAGCAGTGTATGCAATTCCCAATGCGGATTTTGCAAAAGAAGACTATTGGACAACAGGGAATTTTTACTATAAGAATGCAGCGAAGCAGTCTTTTGGTTTAGAAGCAACCCGTGTTGCAGGATATACTATATTTTGGAAAAAAGTAAAAGCTTAATCAATGAGAAAATTAGCGTATATATTGCTTATCCTTGGGATATTTCACATCAATGCCTGTGCTCAGGTACCTAAATCATATACCATAACGCAGATTGTCAACAAAACGATCGATAGGGGAGAATATGTGGATGACAGGAAGGTGAATAAAAATGATCAGGTAAGCCTGAACCGTCTTATTTATATATCAAACCCTAAAAAAGACAGTATAGCTTTCTATCGTTTTAATGATGCTCAGGTATCAGAAAAGGAAGTTCCCAATATATGTACCTTGACAAAAAATCAGAAAAAGCTTTTGCTGGATTATAAAAACGGAAGTTACAGTACAAAACTTACCATCGCATTTGATGATAAAGACAGAAAAATAATAATTGGAGATAAGGACACTTTTTATCTGAATGATCCCTACTATAAATATGTCCAGAAAAACATTGGTGAAGACCTGAATATTCCTGACCTGATTGACTTTCTTGAGGACTTTCTGACAGGGTATAACCTTGATGACTTAAAATATATTTCATCCTATGCAAAATATAAACATAAGGATTTTAAAATAATAAAAGGATATATGGAATCTCACAGAAGCCAGGCCAGCGATTATCTGGACAAATGGAATCTTAAATTCACTTACAATAAGGCCGGAACATTAGAATCTGTTTTAAAAGAATCCACAGAAGGAGATCAGGAATTAGAAAAAAAACTGGTGTCAGCCAATAAAGACATTTTTAAATTTACCAAACATACCAATGTTGAAAGCCGCCTTATTACAGACTATGAAATACTGATCGATGCCAACAAAAATAGCTATGATGAAAAAGTAACCTCATTTCAGGTAGGATTAGGCAAAGAAACGAGATATGAGATCAAACAGATTTCTTATAAGAATTTCCCTTCCAAAGAGTTTAAGCTCACTTCAGGGAATATTTCAAAAATCAATTCATCAAAATAAAGTTTGAAAGTGAGCGCCATTCATATAAAGAAATATAAAGCAGCTTTACCCATTACAATAAAAACTCCCGTGGAATTTCCCGGGAGTTTTCTTCTTAAAAGTGGATGAGGATTTTTAAAATAAAAGCCTTTTTATCCATATTTAGAATAATTATTTTTTAAGCACATGCATTTTCATTAACTTTATAAAAACTTATATCATGAAAACTGGAATCATTATCATAGATCCGGGGCATGGTGGTAGGGTAAATGCAGGTGACTCCGATGCAAATTGTGCGGTTTCTGCCTTGATCGATCTTGTGGGCATCAGCATTCTGAAGGCTGACCTACTAAAATTAAAAATACAACAGGTTTATTCTACCTGGAAATCAATCATTTATTCTTTAAGAAAAACAGAAATACTTTAATCGTCTGAAAAATATTTGCTTTTCAGGACTTATCAATAGGCTGTTTTTAAAATATATTACCCAAATGGGTAATTGACAGGGCAAGATATAATTGCAAAATTTGTAATGAAATGAACTTCTCTGAAGAAGTGTACAAAACGATCAAAGTCAATATTCTGATTACTTCGAAAATAAAAGGTTTTGTATACAGATGAAATAACAAACTCTAAACTAGGAAATTAAAATCATAAGCTATGAAAAAAGATTTAGAATTCATTAAAAGTAAATATGAAAAAGAGAAATTTAAAGGAAGAGAAGGAACCCTCGGACAGCGTTTAGAAAAACTGGAAAATAAGAGATTTTCGGATGCAATTTCAAAAAATGATGATGGTAAAATACTTCAATGGGTCAATTTTGTACAGGAAGGAGGAGGAGCTTTAGGAATAACCTTAGTGGGTTATGTTTTTGTTCTCGAGTATTTGGGAATCAGGTTTTTAAGATTGGCAGGAACCAGCGCAGGAGCTATTAATACCTTATTTCTTGCCTCCATGGGAGAGAAGGATGATCCGAAGTCTGCAGAATTGTTTGATATGATGATGTATAATGATAAAAGATTCAATATGAGGAGTTTTGTGGATGCCAAGCTGGGAATTGTCAAGTTTATGATCTTTTCTTTGAGCAGAGGCCCGGGACTGATCAGTAATATCCTGATTTCCTATCTGGCCATAGCAGCATTGGCATTGATCATATTGCCTTTGTTAAGTTATGCCGGCGTTGATATGTTTCCTGCCTATCTGATTTTTATGTCTCTTTTTACAGCGATGTCATTGGTGATTTTGATTTTGTTGTGGAGGCTCAACCGATACAAATATGGTATTAATCCGGGAAAAGTTTTCGAAGGTTTTCTTAAAAAGGAACTGGAGAAATCCGGAATTACCACACAGGATCAGTTGAAGAAAAAAGGAGAGGGGAAAATGGAGTTTGACAAAAAATTTGTGAATACCAATGAAGGAAAGATCGTTGCGGAGGAAGAACATGTGAAACTTAAATCTATGGCAGGTCACGATGAATATTTGAATCATGCAGAGGAAATGGCTGAGCCTGAAGCAAACAAAGAGGAAAAGTGGTATTCCAATATTATCTCGGAAATGGATAACCAAAAGAACTATTCTAAAGAAAATCTGGAAAAATCTGGTGTAGCCCATCATCCTAAACTTCCCAAATTATACCTCATAAGAGATGAAGAACCTCCACTTGAAAAAAATAGAATAGATGAAGAAATTTTTGCATCTGTAAATCTTAATGAAAATATCAAAACAGAAGAAGATAAAAAGATAAAAGAAGAACTTGAAAAGCAAATCGGCTTTGATTATTCTTTTGTAACCACAGATATTGCCAATCAGTGTAAAATTGTTTTCCCAAGAGATCAGTATCTTTATAATTTTGGTTCAGTGTCTTTTAACCCCGCTGTCTTTGTCAGAGCATCAATGGCTATTCCCTTGTTTTTTGAACCTAAAATTCTTCCCGTTAATAAAAGCGCAGACTGGATGAAAGATAAAGGGATAAAAAACCGCTCAACTAAAGGAATTCTTATTGATGGTGGGTCATTATCCAATTTTCCAATCAATTTATTCCATCAGAGTCATATTAAAGAGGCCCGAGTTCCCATAATGGGAGCCCGGATTATGGATGAAAAGCCTGTGGCCAATCAAAGGCAAAAGCTCACCTTCGGCAACTATGTGGGGAATGTGATTAATACCCTCCGGAATAATGAAGATTCTTCCTTTTTGGCAGTTAACCCGTTTTACAGAAAACATAGTATAGCTGAGATAAAAGCCTATGAGGCAAAGATCAATTGGCTGAACTTCGGGCTTTCTCTTGAACAAAAAGAAACGTTATTCTTAAAAGGGGTTGAAGCCGCATTGAGCTTCCTGGAAGACTTCGACTGGAAGAAGTATAAAGCAGATCGTAAACTTTTAAATCAACAGGAAAATTCTTTATCATGAATAATTTTTTAATAAGATTACTGCTTCGGATCTGTTTTTTTACATCGTCCGTTCTATGGGGAATTATGTTTTTCTTTCAGTATAAGATACATAATAGCTTAGAATCACCCCTTATATACAAGGATCTTGAGGAATTTAGAACAACACTCAATAGCTTGAGTACATATCAGCAAACTCTGGATTGCCTGACCTTACATTATGATAATTTTGCTGTCTTTTTCGGAGGTCTTTTCCTTGTATTCTATGCCCTCAAACAGAAAAGTGAATTAAAAGATACCAAGACGAAATCTTTCTGGTCTGGTATCCTGACTGTATTATTATGTCTTGGGTTTGTTTATATGGCTTTAGACTGGACAGAGAATTACAGCTTTTACAAGGCAAACAATCCGGAATTTATATTCGGACCTTTTAAATGGGTGCAGCTATTCAAATGGATTGTAGGAATAATGACCCTTGTTGCTTTAGCGTTTACAGATATTCTCCTATTCAGAAACTGGCGTGGAGTGCTATGGGGAATCTTTGGCTTTTTACTGATTATTGGGCTAGTTTCAAAATCTTTCGGACTCTATAAAAATTCTATTTTAACCTGCTCAACCTACTCAAAATGAAAACATTTGCCAATTTTATCAACCAGATTCTGGAAAAACAACAGGAACTGAATTTAGGTCCTGATGAAGAATGTCTTTTCCGGGGACATTCAGATACAAGTTATAAGCTTATTCCCAATATTTTCAGAGGAAAAAGCTATTCCCTGTAAAGCGAAGAATCTATCTTTTATGAATTCAGGTCAAAAGCTATGGAAATCCATGACCGTAAATTTTCAGACTGGGATATTCTTTTTCATATGCAGCATTATGGCTGCAAAACACGAATCCTCGACTGGACAGATAATCTGGGAACCGCCTTGTATTTTGCCCTATGCAGCTATCAAAAAGCCGGAAGCCGGAAATTATTATGCTCAATCCATTTGCCCTTAATGCGTACAGCACCCAGCATAGAGATTTCTATGATCCGGATCATCTGAACCATAAAAACGGATATTCATTCAGAGGTATGCTGCAAAGGCAGATTAAAGATCCCGAAAACACTAAAGATGGAATCTGGTGGAAACAGCCTCTTGCGATCTATCCAATTAGGAAATCCGGAAGATTGATTTCTCAAAACGGTTATTTTACAATTCAGGGAAGAGATCAGGTTCCGATGGAAATGCAAATTGCTGAAAAAGAGAATATCTGGAAGAAAGTAGAAATTCCGGAAGAGATTATTCCAGAAGCTATGACCTATCTGAAATTGTTCGGAATTAATGATTTTACTATTTTCCCTGACGTACCTAATCTTTCAGCATTATTGAATAAAAAATATAATCTGTAAAATAAATATAAACTCCTGAAGTCAAAAAGACGTCAGGAGTTTTTGTGCCGGGCTCAGAATACAATGCTATCTTTTTTTTAGGGAAAAAGTAGAAATTTCAAAGAAATTGTTAAATAGAAATAAAAGCAGAGTATTCTGAATGGCACTTCGTAACAAACAAAACAAAAAATTGTTTTTAGGCTTTTCAGTTTATCTTTTCAGAATTAAAACTGTCTTTTAAAATAGTATATTTCATCATTTGGTAATAAGTTGTTAATGATTGTTTGTCCCAAACCCAGATAAACTTACGACTGCAATATCCGATGAATGTAAGAAATATAAAATAACAGATATCTATCATTTTTTTTTAGTCATAAAATCTGAGCTGAAACTTCAGTCTGGAAAGTGATTTTGTCTGTTGATTATAATAATCAAAAAAGGAATTTTGGTTTTGTTTTTTTAAAGAAATTAATTTGCTTAAAAATGATAGATATCTATTATTTTTTTTTATTTCCAGTACTGATACTTTTGTACATACCAATAAGTCAGAGACTTTTTAAAAACACAAAAAAAATTATGAACGAATCTTACCTTTCTGCGGACCTAAGGTCCCTTTCACCAGCTGTTACACAGTTTCTCATTTTCATCAGAGACGCTCCAGAGTAATAGAATCACTGAATCTGTTCAGGTCGTTGTCAATTTCTGAAATTGAATTTGAATATAGGAATTTTTATATAAAAACTTAGGATTAGAAACTATAACCATGGTAAACTTTTTCATATAAAATAGAAAATAATTCTTCCTTTGGCAGATGTACAGGGGCGAACCTTGTCTTCAGATGCTAATGATAGAAGTAACGAAAAGCTGAACACTAAAGATAGTATTGTCAAAAGGAAGGTAGGAATTGGAGTTCATGCACCAAAATCGGAACTACAGACAGATGGTAATCTCTACATTAGTAATTCTTCGTATGGCTTATGATGTAGATGTCTATAGAATTACGGTGAAGAATGGAAATAGGCTACTGGCTGGCAGAATGATATACATCCTTAAATAAAAGGAATCATATTAGTAATATTGAGTTAGTTCTAGGCGGGAATAAATTTTAAAAAAACACAATGATTTTGGAAGTCTTACTTTCTAACCCCAGCTCCCGCCTTTTTCTAACGTTGGTAAAGCAGCTCCGCTTAGGCCAATTTTATCAGAAACAAAACATGAACAACATATAAAGAAATTTCTATTAGGTTAAATATTGGTTTATGAGAGATTAAAGAGCTTCAAGGATGGAAATAAGTCTTTTGATCGGGAAAAAGTGTTAATTGTGATTCACTTTATTTTCATCCTTACGCTCTGTTTTTTTAATTTTCAGACTTCCCATTCCTTTAAAAATGCTTATTATTCGTCGCTCTTTGTTTAAAATTTATTCTTTATAACTTATCTTTTTTAGCCACAAACTTATCCTTACAAGCAATATCAAGACTGGAACTTCTACCAATGGCCCGATTACCCCTACAAACGCCTGTTGAGAATGAATTCCGAAAACAGCAATCGCTACGGCAATTGCCAATTCAAAATTATTTCCAGTGGCTGTAAAAGCTATTGATACATTTTTGTCATAGGGAACATCTAAGAATTTATTAATGAAGAAGCTTATAAAGAACATTAATACAAAATATATGATTAATGGTAAAGCTACTTTTAAAACATCCAATGGCAATTCTAAGATCTTATCACCTTTAAGACTGAACATTAATACAATCGTAAATAAAAGCGCATATAATGTCAGTGGAGATATTCCAGGAATAAACTTCTTGTTGTACCATTCCAAACCTTTGAATTGAGTAAAAAAATGACGGGTTAAAAAGCCTGCCAGAAAAGGGATTCCTAAATATATCAAAACACTTTCTGTAACATCTTTCATTGATACAGTTACCTTAAAACTTGCCAAACCCAGCTTTTCCGGTAATACATTGATAAAAAGCCAAACCATAAAACTGTAACTCAATACCTGAAATACACTATTCAGAGCGACCAATAATGCCCCATATTCCCGGTTTCCTTTAGCCAGATCATTCCATACAAGTACCATTGCAATACATCTTGCTAAGCCAATAAGAATTAAACCAATCATGTAATCAGGTTCATTTCTTAGGAAAATGATTGCTAACAGGAACATTAAAACCGGGCCGATTACCCAATTCAGCAGCAAAGAAATTCCAATGGCTTTTTTGTCTTGAAAAACTTTAGGTAATAATGAATAATCAACCTTTGCTAATGGCGGGTACATCATAATAATCAAGCCTATTGCCAATGGAATATTTGTAGTTCCTATCGATAAGGAATTGATCACTTCAGAAATATGAGGAAAGAAATATCCTAAACCTATTCCTGAAAACATGGCGAGGAATATCCATAAAGTAAGGAATCGGTCAAGAAATTTTAATTTTGGCTGCATTGCGTTTGTTTAATTATTTTTACTTTTTTATCTGAGAAAAGACGTAGAACATCTCAGTACCGATCTGTAAACTTCTTTCATGGTAAACTTTTGTTTGTTCAGATGTCCCATCAGAAGCTTTCGGGTCTTCAAAAGTGATAGGAATACGTTGATCTGCTCCTGCAATAAAAGGGCAGCCTCCATCCGCTTGAGAACAGGTCATGATTGCAGCAAAACCATGCATCGGATTGAAAGAGCTATCATATTTTTTTGAAAAACCTATGACTGGATGTCTGTCTTCGTCATATTTGACAGCATAGATCGGATTTTCCGTATCGGAAATTTTACTAATTGAAAATCCCTGCTTTTCCAATGTTTCTACTACCTTAGGAAACATAGCGGTTTCTTCTGTTCCTCCTGAATAGCACATCACATTCGGTATATCATAATAAGAGCTTGCAACTTGCGCCCAAACTTGTGACAAATGGCTTCTTCTTGAATTATGAGTACAGATAAAGTTTATGGTTATTTCTTTTTGCTCTTCCAGCCTTTTTTGAATAAAATCAACCAATGGTGCTAAAGTAGCTTTTCTCTCCTCGCTGATTTCCTGATTTTTCAGTAATTCTATTGTTTGTATTAGTTTCGGATACATAGTTGATCTGATTTTAATGTATTGAATTTAGCAACATCCGGAATTTGGAGTACAGCAAGAAGTTTGATGGGGAGAAAGTTCAGATAAGTTTACTTTTTGTTTTTCTACAGGAATTCCACAAGCATCCTGAGCCAGGCACGCTGTTATTTTGTTTTTAAGTACAAAATTTTTCCCATTAAATTCTAAATCAAATTTGCCAATGGTTGTATCCTGATATTCAACCTCAATTTCATCATCTTCAATTCCTAATTTTTCTTCTGATAGCTTGATGATATTTAATAGTTTTGTAGGTTTTAAACGATGTTCAAAGTCATCAGCATTCCATAACTGAAAGTTGACTACTTTTTCATTTCGGATGGTTCCGCCACAGTCGATAAAATGCTTTGTCACTGTTCCTACTTCTGTTACATGGAAATGTTCAGGAACAAAAGTCCCATTTTCTAATTGAAACTCAACATTTTCTAGTGTTGGTAAAATGGTTTTGATTTCAGATAATTTCATTATTTTTTATTTATTGTTTAAATGCTATATTGCGATATATTTGTTTAAAAAAATGCCTTAGCAGCATTTTTGATTGGTAACAGTCAGAATGATTTTTGAAAAATAATCTTTCAGTATTCCGAACGTATTTTCATCAATGCAGTAGCAAATAGCTGTTCCTTCAATATTCCCTTTAATCAAACCTGCATTCTTTAATTCTTTCAGATGTTGGGATACTGTTGCCTGAGCTAAAGGAAGTTCATTCACAATGTCCCCACAAATGCAGGTATTTACTTTTAGCAGATACTCAATGATTGCAATTCTGGCAGGGTGACCTAATGCTTTTGCAATGATTGCAATTTTATTTTGCTCATCTGTAAAATGATCAGTTTTTGTTACTCCCATAATTTAAAATAATTATATCGCAATATTACGATTAAATATTTGAAATGAAAAATTTTTTAAAACTTTTTACACGATGCTTTACACGACAGCGGATCAAGCGCAAAAGTTGGGGGGAGTATTGTATTTATGGAATTTAAATTAGCGAAAAGTTTTTAGCCTCTTATTTCATATTTTCAAGGAAGCAAAGAACGCAATCAATTTCATTGATTCTTTCTAAGCGAATGTATATCCATGAAGCTTCAGCAGCAAAGTAGCACTTCTTAGCTTCTTAAAATAAAACATTTAATCATCTTTCTCTGCGATAAAAAAATGACTTGTTTCTGATCCACAACAAGTGATTTTTATGAAGTCAAATTGAAAATAAAAATAGGCTGTCTAAAAGGTAAATGAAGTTCCGTGAAATTATATTTTTGTTGAAATTTTATAAGTAATGAATTGTATAATATTAAAATTGTAACATCCATTATTCTACTAATGTTATCAGTAAACTGTACTTCGCAAAGAATATTAGATTATGATCATTCAACAGAAAATGATAGAAATCACAAATTCATGTAAAAAAGATTAAATGATGAAGGGAAGAAATATTTATAAGGGACCAGGATTACTGATTTACAAAAGCAAATAACTTAAAATTATAGCTTTAAAAAGATGAGTTATATATACATATATCTATTTTTAGAAAATAGAATAGTTGTTACATAACGTATTTCATTATTTGAAAATAATTCAAATACAGTTAACTAATGATGAAAAAAATAACATTAGTCTTTTTCTTAGTAACAGGAATCTGTCCTCAAAATTACGCCCCAAGATGATTTTTACAACTATGTTAATGGAACTTGGATGAAAACAGCCAAAATCCATCCGATAAACCAACTTGGGGTATCTTCAGTAAATTGGTTGAGGATATTGACGACAAATCAATGACTATTTTGAACTCTTTTTTGAAAGATAAGTTTGCCGATGGGTAGTGAAGGAAAATAAAATCCAGGATTTGTATGCTTGCTATATGAACATACAGAAGATAAATGCCGATGGAAGAAAACCTATCCAGCAAACACTGAATAAAATTGATGCCATTAAATCTTACAGAATTCCGTAAATGTGAGCTTTCAGCATAGTGTTTTTAAGAATGAACCTTGTTTTAGGTAGATTTTTTTAAAGAGAGAATGCGGTTAAAATAAGACCGTCCAATACAAAAAATAAACTCCTGAGATCTTTTTATGTCAGGAGTTTTATACCGGATTCAAAATACAAAGCATCCTTTTTGAAGAAAAAGTAGAAATCTGAAAGGAACTCAAAGAATTGATTATAAAAAGAAAAACAGAGTATTTCTGAGCGGTACTTCGTAACAAACAAAACAAAAAATTGTTCTTGAACTTTCAGACTTCAACTGATGATAAAGGGCTTATTTTACCTTTTCCCAATGCAGTTTTCCAATAAGTATGTCAATATGTTGATATAATTTTTCCAGCTCAGGACTCCCATGATTACCATAGTCGTTTACTTTTTTTGTTTTTCCATCCGGAAGTTGAATCTCAATATCAGTAGAAGGAAGGTCGGAAACTTCTCTGTTTCCATAAGAGTCTTTCAATGATGTAAAATCTAAAGCATTAACAGAATTGAGATCTTCTTTACTCAGCGTTGAAGTATAAACTCCTTTCAGATTATTTTTTACATTATTTTTTGCATCCAGTTGAATGTTGCCATTCTTCCGGATTTCAACGGTGTAAACAGGACATGATCCGAAACAAGGATTTTTTGTTAAAGTAATTGTTTCGGCAATAGGAGAATTGCTGATGGCTTTTTTACCGCTGCATGCTGTGATCAATAAGAAAAAGATCACTGAAACTATATATTTCATCATTTGTTAATAGGTTAATGACTGTCTATCCAAACGAGATAAACTTAGGACTGCAATATCCGATGAATATCAAAAATATGAAATAACAGATATCTGTCATTTTTTTGATCAATGCAGAAATAAACAGGTGTATTTTTATGTTAAAGCAGTAAAAGACTGTGAGTCATCGTAAAGGCGATAAGCTCTGAAGATGTTTTTGTATGGGTTTTTTGCCTTAGATTCCGTTTGTGATTTTCTACTGTATGATAGGATATGAAGAGAGACGATGCAATTTCAGGTGTATTAAGGCCCATGGCCATCAGTTTTAAGATTTCTTTTTCACGTTTGGTAATAGCGGGTTTCTCTATTTCAATCTGTTGAATATTGTGCTCAATGTGTTTAAAATATTGAATTTCATGATTACTGAAATCCATAATGGAGAGCAGAGGCTTATTAATAATATGAAAATGGGCAAGATCATAAATAACAACCAGAGAGCTTTCTATTTCTTTATTTTCATTTCTGTATTGTAAGGGAGACTGTAATAGTATCCAGCGGTAGTTATTGTTCCGGTCTATCATTCTGCCGTAAAAATTGAATCTGATATTCTTTTTTTGATCTTCCTCCATCATATAGATCATTTTAGCAGAAAATTCAAAAGCTCCCATCAGATAAAAACGGTCATCAGGATGAAAAAGATTAATAAAAAAATCAGTATCTGAGTCAAGCCATTCTTCTTTTGTAAAAGGAGTGAAGTGCTCTATATTATCACTCAGTACTTTGGTTCTCATTTCCATATTATTGGTAATAAACCAAAAATACGGGCTGATGGCGAATTTTTTAAAGCCCTCAATGGTTTCAGCATAAAAGATATTATAGTCATTAGCCTCTTTATGATTGCCAATAAAGAAATAATTGAAAAACTGGTCACGGTCTATCGGGTTGATTGTATTTTTCATTGTGTTTCAGATTAAAAATAACCGACAACAGAATTTTCAGCCTCTTGAATCACCCGCAAATAATCCAATAAATATTCTCAATCCCAACATGGGAAGCTTGGAAACTTTTATTAGTTGATTGTATTGATCATAGGGAAAATTTTAGTTGTGTCTGTTTTTTATAAAATAAATTTAAAAAAAAATGATAGATATCTGTTATTTTTTTTTAATCCCGGCACTGATACTTTTGTACATACCAATAAGTCAATGACTTTCTCTTAAAAAACACAAAAAATTATGAACGAATATTATCCTTTCTGCAAAGTATCAGATCCTATGATAGACTTTTATACAAACTTTCTTTTCATCATAAGATCACAGAATAAATAACAACCGAATTATTCAGTCTGAAATACAATGCTGAACCTGAATACAAAAATTCCGACGATAGAAACTGTATAACCTCAATTACTTTTCATCATAAAAAAGAATATATCCCTTTTTTGAGAGGAAGGCGTTATGAGTAGAATAAAAACTTCAAGACACTAAGAATAAATATATGGGTAAAAACTAAAACAAAATAGTACAGAATAAACAAAACAAAAATGAACAAAACACAAATTAAAAATTACAGCATTGCTGGGCTATTCCTGTTGAGCGCTGGTATTTTAAATGCTCAGGTGGGTATCAATACCTCTTCACCCGATCCATCTTCTGTGCTGGATATCAGTTCAACAATAAAAGGGGTGCTTTTACCCCGGCTTACTACAGCACAGCGTAATGCTATCAGTAATCCTGCCACAGGGTTATTAATTTATGAAACAGCTCCTGTTAATAAATTTTCAGGGTATAATGGTTCCCAATGGGGACAGGAGGTATTCGGAAATCTGAAATGGAATCTTGGGGGCAATTCAAATACCAATCCGGCTGTAAACTTTCTGGGAACAACAGATAATACGGCATTATCTGTAAGAACTAACGGAGCTGAAGCCATACGAATTGAGAATACCGGGAAAGTAAATATTTCCGGATCTGAAGTGGCTTCTTCCCGGTTATTTGTGGCAAGAGCTTATGCCGGTGAAAAATATCCTACAGTGCTAGCTGCTGTAGATAATGGAGTGGGAAGTGCCTATCCGGTAAACTTTATGGCTGAGAACTGGGCGGCAGGAGTAGGTGCAAATCTGGGAAGGATATTAGGAAATTATGCTTTTGCAACACGTTTCACAGGAGAAACTGGACAGTCAATTGCCGGGATGAGCTACGTGGCACTGGGTACAAATAATGAAGGATTTGTTTTTTATACAGGTGGACATCCTGCCAATAATGATGATACTTCAAAAGATGCCCTGATTATAGAGAAAAATAATAAGAACGTTTACATAGGCTATACCAGTAATACAAGTTTACCCAATGCGAAACTTAGCGTGGGAGGTGGAGATGTATATATGTCCGAAATAGGCTCCGGAGTCATAATGAAATCTCCTGATGGAAGCTGTTATAAAGTTGTGGTAAGCAATACCGGTGCTTTGAGTACTAATGCTGTATCATGTCCTTAAAATGAAAGATATGAAAGTTTTAATACCATTGTGTAGTCTTCTGATAAGCAGTCTTTTTTCAGCTCAGATAGGAATAGGAACAGAAAATCCGGATGTCAGTGCAGCGCTGGATGTCAAGAGTTCTTCCAGAGGAGTATTATTTCCAAACCTGAACGAAACACAGATGAATGCTATTGCGAATCCTGTTACGGGACTTTTGATATATAATACAGATAAAAAGGGATTTTATGCCTATGATGGAAGCCGATGGAGTCAGGAGTCATTTATGCCTGCCGGAACCTGGGGCGCTGATGGGAATAAGGGAATTACTGCAGCAAATTATATAGGAACCTCAAATAACAATGATTTTAATATCAGAACGAATAATAAACAGGTTATTTCAGTTTTGAGATCCAAACAGGTAAGGCTGGAAGGAGATAATATACAATCTTCAAGACTCTATGTAAAGGCGGCCAGAAAAAATGTTTCCAATCCACCCATGGCAGTAAGCAATTCAAATGGGTTTGGCGGAGTTCCTTTAGCTATATCATATAGTGCTACCAATGATAGTGCGTCAGGAAGTGTAATTGGAAACTATGCTTTTGCTGCCGGTATAGATGATGCAGAAGCAGGACGGTCATCTGCAGGGATGAGCTATATTCAGGATGCTGATGTAAAAGGGATTTCCTTCTACACAGGCGGACATCCTTCAGATATTAGTGACAGAGGCAAAGAAGCGATGATCATTACAGATGATACCACCAACCGGAATGTAGGCATTGGAGTTCATATTCCGAAATCAAAACTACAGCTAGGAGGTGACCTGTATATCAGTGACCCATCAAAAGGCCTTATTATAAGAGATAGCAGCGGTGGATGTCATAGAATTACAGTGGCCAATGGAGGCGGACTTGTTACCAGTGGGACCATAGCGTGCCCTTAAAATAATTGGAATCATTATCAAGCTATATTTTTAGTTAGTTCTAGGCGGGAGAAATTTAAAAAACACAATGATATTTAGGAGCCTTACTTTCTAACCCCCTTCCGCCTTTTTCTAACATTAAAAATAAGCTGATTTTAAAAATTTAATCATGAATAAAATATAAATTGATTTTTCTTGGGAATAGAGCGTAGGTTTTTTATGAAGAGTTTTTAAGGATGGAAATGAATCTTTTATTGGGAAAAGTGTTAATTGTTGGTTCACTTTATTTTCATCCTTATTCTCTTCTTTTTAACGATTAAAACACAAATGATGAATTTTATCTTGGTGACGTTTAAGAATATCGGACCAGGATTAAACCTACCTTCTATTTCTTATTAAAATGAGGGATATCTGTTATTTTATTCATTACAGATTAAAGATACATTTGCTGAAAATCAGTAAGCGATATAACAGACTTTCACTGATCTGTAAAGTATTGCTTATATCTGTTTTGATATGATAAAGTATTGATAACCTAATTTTAAATTCTATGCTAAAAAACAAATTTTATGTATTGTTCTGTATGGTAATGTTTCCTGTGTTGATTTTTTCACAGGTTACATTACCTTTTACAGAGAAGTTTGGGAATAGTCCTACTCAGACTCAATGGGATTATTCTATGTATTCTCTCGTTGGCAGCAATCCTGATGTAGGTTCCCCGAACGGAAAAAAAGGATGTCTTATGTATAATTTTTACAATTCACAGGGGGCTTCAACCTATAATGTGATTTCTCCGGCTCTGCAATCTTCAGGAGCAGGATGGATAAGAGTAACCTTTGACTTTGCAGCTGCGAACCGGTATACGATGCCTGTTGCTCTGCAGACCATCTTCGCCGATGACCATATTATCCTGGAATATTCTACAGATGGAGGTACAACTTATACCGAAGCTCATAATTACCTGATAGGAGTAAACGGTGAACTTAATACTGGAGGTATCCTGCCTAGCATCTTTACTCCTAACGCAACTCAGTGGGTGACAAAATCAATCATCGTGCCCGCCGGAACCAATAGAGTGAAGTTTAAAGGATTCAAAGTTCTTCCACTTCAGGCCGGAAACTTTGCTTATCTGGATAATGTGACATTTGAAGAGTGCAGCACACCGGTGCCGACAGGAGATACTGCACAACAGTTTTGTTCCGGAAATACACTTTCTCAGCTTATTGTTAGCGGAACAGATATCAAATGGTATGATACCGCAGGAAATCTTTTACCCTCTACAACTCCATTGGTTAGCGGAACAACCTATTATGCTTCCCAAACTGTGAATCTGTGTGAAAGTCTTGCACGTTTACCAGTAACTGTATCCAGCGGGGCTTGCTTAAGTGTTGATGATATTGATCTTTCACAGTCGGGAACAAGTATATATCCTAATCCTGTAGAAGATATATTGCACCTCAAATCAAAACAGCCTGTGAAAAAAGTTGTGATCTATAATATGGCAGGCAGAAAAATACTGGAAGTGAATGAAAAACAAATAACATCCGTCAATGTAGAACATCTGGTAAAAGGAGTTTATATGGTGGAGATCTATTTTACTGATAATAAAAAACTTGCGGAAAAGATCATAAAGAGATAAAAGATGAGTAGATATTCTGCTTCAAGACCAGATTCTTTACATATTCTTATAAAATTTAAATATAAAAAATATCTACTATTCATTAATGTAAATCAGATACTTAAATACAAGTGTTTAAAATTTATAATATCTCAAAACAATTATACTAAATCAGGGCCGTATGGAAATTTTTCATACGGCTTTTTATTTTTGCACTGAGAATAAGAATAACTGCCACCATTCAAAAAATTGATGAAAAGAATTATTACAGATAATGTTTTAATTATTATGATAAAAATAAAACAACCTAATCTTTAGGGATTATAAAATAACAGATATCTGCTATTTTATTTAAATAATGTATGCGAGTATATTTGTGGACGTTAAAAAAATATTATAAATTTTATTAATCACACACAAGAGATTTATTTATTATCAAAAATTCGAAAAATGAAAAAAAAGAGATTAAGTCTAGGCTTGTTCCTAATACTGGCAACTATTATAACAAAAGCACAAGTGGGAATCAATACTTCTACTCCAGCAATTACTCTGGATGTAGTTGGTAAACCAACTGTAACAACATCCCTTGATGGAGTTTTGCCCCCGAGACTAACTGGAGATGAGCTAGGTCAGAAAACCTATACAGGATTGCAAAAGGGAGCATTGGTATATGTAACGGCTGGTAAAACAACATCTACAAACACTCAGGTAGTCTATGTAAATGGACCGGGACTCTATCAGTTTGATGGTACATTTTGGTTGTTAACAGTCGGTAAACTAAACTTATTGTATGGAACTTTAGGAACAGGAGTTACAGGCCCTGTTAATAGCAATCAATATACAGGTGCATCTATTACTCTTCCTCCCGGAAAATGGTTAGTAAATGTTCAGATGATTGTTAAGATGGTAACTAATCCAACTTCTGGTATCAGTTATTGGGTTCGATCATCTTTTTCAAATAGTTCAACTGCCTTTTCAATATCTCCTGATATAGTAGGGTCAACATTTATTTCAGCACCTATTGTTGGCTTGTCTCAATATGCAATGATGAATGGTGCAATTCGTATCAATAATACAAGTAGTACTGCAAAAACATATTATTATTGGAAAGAAGGTGGCGGCTTGTCATTTGGAGGAGGAAGTTCAAATATTGATAGATTTGCTTCAACAGATTGGGGAGAAAATATTATTTACGGAATTCCGTATGTGGATTAATAAATATAGCGTAATCCGAAAATCTTTATAGAGTAGGAAAAACCAAATCCACAATTAAAATAAAAACTCAAAAAAATCTCCAGAGAATAACTTAAGTCTGTTAATGGTAACGGTTTTAGTATTGGTAAAGGTAATGTATTTGCATGCTTTGGTAATAAAGAAGGCGATAAATGTTCTCTTCCAAACTCTGGAGGCTGGGTTCTTCAGAGGTGAAATAAAAATGAGATAAAAGATTTGGTTGGATGGGTAATTATTGAAGAATATATAAAGTTGTAGTACTTTCTCTTTTTATAATTCTGTTTATACCAAATTTATTTATAATTGTTGGCTTTTAATTTGTAATAAAGAAGTTAGCCACCATCTTGATCACCTAAAAAGTAAAAACCTCTGAAAATCAAATGATTTCAGAGGTTTTTTGTACCCGTAACCGAAGAAATATCGAAACATTTGGTGGAAGATTTAGAAAGAATTGTAGAATTAAATAATCCTGTCATGTGACCAAGACGAGCGTATCTTCAAACACTTTCATCGATGATTTGGTTCGTTTGGGCCAAATTAAAAGAGAATTAAATTGTTCTACTTTTTAAACAAATTTTGTTTATTTTAACTATATGGATTTATATTACAATTTAGATTTTACTAGTTGAATAAGATGATTTTATTATTTTAAAGTCTTATTTTGCTTTATCTGTCTTTCTTTAATGTAGAACTTAAAAATATTGAATTGTAGAAAAAAACATTTGGTTTGATATTATAATATATTTTCTAAGTACTCAAAAAACTTAATATATGATGAGAAAAGTAGCGTCTTATCTAATAATATATCAATAAGTGGATATTATTTTTTTCAAAAAGAAAATACATCTCTTTACAGTAAATCTGCCGGCGATATATCCTTAAGTAAAAATCAAGGAAAATTCGTTCCTGAGAAAGAAACAGATTACATTTTTGTTACTACAAACTCAGAGTTTTCTTTAAATTTTCAGAACCTTGTCATCATTATTCTGTCATTATCTGTAATTTTATTAATAGTGAGAAGAGTAAAAAAATAATAATTAAAAATGAAAAAAGTACTATTCTTAATTTTAATCTCATCATGCCTATTTTGCAAAGTTGTCTTTAATTATTCTATCCTCCATACTCTACTTTTAATGGAAAAAAGAAAATTTTAAACATTAGTTCATGATCCTTATTCTCCGCCAGTTGGGAAATTAAAATAATCTAAAACGCTGTAAACGACAATATTTACAGCGTTTTTGTTTTAGCTCAGGTATCAAAAAATTCAAAAAAGGTCACCAGAATTCTAGAGAAATCCTATCAATAGGGAGTTTGAATTATGTACATCTTGCAAAAAAGCGGTTAGAAAAAGTAAATTTTTAAGCCACTAAATCAATCAGACGATGAACAGACATTCTCAACCTATTATTATTTGTGAATTAGAGTAAAATTCACCTCAACGGAACTATACCTATTTATATGCGAATCACAATAGATGGTAAAAAAGCTGATATTTCTTCCAAAAGGAATTGGTTTTGCAAAATGCGAGGTTAAAGTCAAAGCTGAAAATTTTGTCAAAATAGTCCACAACTACTTTTCATATTGTTTTTTTCTTTAAATTTAGACAATCTGAAAAGCATTTGTTTTGCTTCAGTCTGAGTTAAACCTTCAGTTAAACCAGTCCGTACTTCGAGAAGCCTTTTT
Source organism: Chryseobacterium indologenes (assembly GCA_001013295.1). GTDB lineage: Bacteria > Bacteroidota > Bacteroidia > Flavobacteriales > Weeksellaceae > Chryseobacterium > Chryseobacterium indologenes_B. Next base: position 25,250 of record LAZY01000037.1, read on the forward strand.
TGTTAACTTAAATTTAAAGAAAAATGATATTTAAAGGACATTTTAATCCACTATTATCCCCTCTATATTTTAATAAATTAACAATATCTTTAGAAAATAGGATTAAAAAAGAATATTTTTATAAAGAAAATAAGGTTGTTAAAATTATCGATTATTTTAATAATATATATTCGGAATATGAATATTTAAACAATGATAATTATTCTGTGAAATTTTATTTATTTGATGAATCAGTAAATGATAAAAAAATTGATTCTATTAAAAAATTTACACTCAATGAAAATAAAATAATAAGAGAAGATCTTATTGCTATTGAAAATAATAAGGAAGTTAATATTTATAAAGGTGAATTTAATTATTCAGGTGATTATTTGTCATTTGAAAGATTTAATTATAAGGATGGAGAAGTTTATAGGATAGAACATAAGTGGAATGAAAAAAAGACAATTAATAGAATTGAACATTTAGATGAACCTACCAAAGTTGAATATACTTTTGATGATAATAAATTCTTAATTGAATGTTTGCAATTTAAGCATAAAGGAAGTGTCAAGAAAACACTTTATGAATACAAAAGCGATAAACTTTTTAAACTAATTGAATTTCCTGATCTCGAATATAAGAGAACTATTTTTGGAAAAATTAAAATTATTGAAGAAGCACAGTTTATGAACGAAACCGAATACTGTTACTACGAAAATGGATTGCTTCAAAAAGAAATAATTAGAGATTACGAAACAAAGCAAATTGTTGATATAATTCATTATGATTATGAATAAAAACTTTGGCTAACACGAGTACTTTTTACACAACTCCAATTATCACTATTACTTATTAAGTTAAAAAAATAAATAGTTTATTCATAAAAATTCAGATTGACTAAATTATATATTTTTCAATTATTTAAAATTTTAACAGAACGACGCAATTATTAAAAGTATGATTAAAACCATTTTAATTGCAAGCATTTCAATTGGTGGAATTTTTATGATCCTATATTATATTTATAAATAAATTGATTTTATCTGATGATGGAGTCTCTCTGTTTGATTGACCAGAAAATAAAGGATTTCAAAGACAGGAAGTTTACCGCTATATTATTTACTTATTTATATAGTGAAAAACATGGCAATAGAAGCTGTTGTCATAAAAATGAAAGTTGCCCAAAGTAAACTTTTAGAAAGCCATCTGCTTTTGAATTCTCCCATAATGCGTTCGCTTGCAGATATCCGGATAATCAGAAACAAGAGAGGCACAGCAGCTACGCCATTGAGAACAGCTGTGTAAACAAGAGCCTTCACAGGATTAATCCCAATAAAATTCATACACAGACCAATAAGTGTAGAAATAATAATAACCGTATAAAATCCTTTTGCTCTTGCAAATTTCAGGTTTAAACTTGCATTCCAGTTGAGAGCTTCGGAAACCGCATATGATGCCGATCCTGAAAGAACGGGCACTGCAAGTAATCCCAACCCAATGATTCCTGTAGCAAATATGATTTTTGAGATCAATCCCGAATTTGGAAATGACTGAACGAGGGGTTCTAAAGCTTTTGCTGCATCAGCCGCAGTATTAATATCTGTGATATGAGCGCTATGCAGAACCGTTCCTCCAACCAATATAATACACCATGTTGTAAATTCAGAGATGACCATCCCTATACTATTATCTTTTCTCATGCAATGAATATGACGCCATCCTATTTTAGGTTTTCCGTCTTGGATTAATCCTCTTTCATTTTCTTCTTTGTAAGCTTCCCTGAAAATGTATCCATTTAGAGATAGAGTTTTTGGTTTAAAAAACTTTAAATTTAAATATGAAAAAGAGTAAGTATTCAGAGAGTCAGGTTTTTGGAATTTTGAAAGAACAGGAACTTGGAAAGAGCGTAAT
>LAZY01000038.1 GCA_001013295.1 Chryseobacterium indologenes
TTTTTGACTTATATCTTCTTTTTTCCAAGATATTTTTTTAAAAATCAAAATATCGAAATCTTTTTTCTATGAAATACAAAAAAGAGACTGTCCTTTTGAGACAGCCTCTTCTTATGATTGATTTTAAACCAATTATTTTTTCTCAGCTCTCTGTAGAACCTCATCTACCATTCCGAAGCTCTTCGCTTCTTCTGAAGTCATCCAATAATCTCTGTCAGATGATTTCTCTACCCACTCATAAGGTTGTCCTGAATGGTGAGCGATAATGTCATAAAGCTCCTGCTTCAATTTCAGCATCTCTCTAAGGTTGATCTCCATATCGGAAGCAACTCCCTGAGCACCTCCGGAAGGCTGGTGAATCATTACTCTGGAGTGCTTAAGTGCAGAACGTTTTCCTTTTTCACCTGCCACCAATAGTACAGCTCCCATTGAAGCAGCCATACCTGTACAGATTGTTGCTACATCAGGCTTAATGATCTGCATCGTATCATAAATACCTAAACCGGCATATACGCTACCACCAGGTGAGTTGATATAGATCTGAATATCTTTTGAAGGGTCTGCACTCTCAAGGAATAAAAGCTGTGCCGTAACGATGTTGGCTACCTGATCATCGATTCCTGTTCCCAGGAAGATAATTCTGTCCATCATCAAACGGGAGAAAACGTCCATCTGAGCAACGTTCAATCTTCTTTCTTCCATGATGTACGGAGTAAGGTTCGTTGGACCATACATTCCCATATACTGATCGGTAACAAGACCGTTGTTTCCTAAATGTTTTACAGAGAAGTCTCTGAATTCCTTTTTAATGTCCATATTTCTATTATGTATTATTTTAACTAATATTTTCGAAGTTTAAATTACAATATTTATTCCTAAAATTTTATAGGACTTTTTGTCACAGAATCTTAGCAAACCTTGTCTCTAAACTACCTTCTTCTATCCACATAAATCCCTTTGATCGGTGAATACTCGATAATATTACTCAGTCTTATCGAAGCCTGTTTCAGTAAAGTAATCTTTTTGATCAGCTCATAATATTTCACTTCGTCGGTATTGCTGTACTGATCAAGCTCTTTTGCAGTTTCAGTAATCAGGTAATCAATATATCTGTATTTGTGCAGTAATACATCCCCCTGAATCTGATCTGCCACTTTATCTCCATAATTGGGCGGATAAATGTTTCTGGAAGCCCAGTTTTCAAGCTCATCCAACGGCATCAGAGCATCCACGACTTTGGTAGTAATCTCTTCATCCATAAAAGATACAAAAAAGTTTCCACTTCTCAGTTCATCTTTCTGAATCCCCTCCCTTACCTGATTGATAATGATCTCATTTTCTTTGACTAAAAAAGTATACTGCTCTTCTTCAAAATGATGAAGGATCTCCTCAATGACTGTAATCTGGTATTCTTCATTCTGCTCGTTTCTACGTTTCAGAATTATATCTCCAAACATCAGCATGTGATCCACCAGTTTATTTTCCATAAACAGGACATCAAACAGGAAAGGATCTTCTTTCTCCTTATCCGGTGGCACGATCTCCATCTTGGGAGCAGCTTTTTCCTTTTGCTGCTGCTGAACGTGATGGGTCTGGTTCTGGGTAATCTGCTTCTGAACATCCAGTTCATTGAAAAGACTCTGCTCAGAAAGTCCGAATTTATTGGAAACCTCTTTAAGGTAAACCTCTCTTTTCAGCGCATTCTGTACAAAGGAAACCGATTTTACAATATCCCGTATCGCTTCTGCCTTTTTGATAGGATCATTGCCTACATCACGCAACAGGATTTCCGCTTTGAAGTCGATGAAGTCCATCGCTTCATTTTCGATGTATTTTTCAACATATTCCTGCGGGTGTTTTCTGGCGAAAGAATCCGGGTCATCCCCATCCGGGAAAAGTAAGACACGGATATTCATTCCTTCTGTCAGCAACATATCAATGCTTCGGAAACTGGCTTTGATCCCGGCATTATCTCCATCGAAAAGGATGGTTACGTTTTCCGTAAGCCTTTTGATCAGTTTGATCTGCTCTGTTGTCAGGGAAGTTCCCGAACTGGCCACCACATTCTCTATTCCGGACATATGAAGTGAGATCACATCCATATATCCTTCTACCAAAAGACAGCCGTTCTTTCTTGAGATAGCCTGCTTACTTTGGTTTAATCCGTAAAGTACATTCGATTTATGGTAGATCTCGGTTTCCGGTGAATTGAGGTATTTTGCCGTTTTGACATTGCTCTTCAGAATCCTCGCTCCAAATCCCAATACTCTTCCTGAAAAACTGTGAATCGGGAAAATAACCCTTTCACGGAAACGGTCAACGCCACCCGGAGTATTCTCAGGAAAGATGGAAAGTCCTGATTTTTCAAGAATTTCTTTAGTATATCCTTTCTCCAGAGCATAAGCGGTGAACGCATTCTTCTTTTCCGGAGAATATCCCAGCTGGAATTTTCTGATGATATCATCTTTAAGCTCTCTTTCTTTAAAATAAGAAAGTCCTATGCTTCTGCCATCTTCAGCATCCCAAAGAATTTCCTGAAAATAGGTATTGGCCACTTCATGAATCTTGTACAGAAGATCTTTTTCCGTCTGTGCATTTTTAGCCTCTTCAGAAATTTCACGCAGATCTTCTTCGATCTCAATGCCATATTTTTTGGCAGCGTGGCGAAGAGCTTCCGGATAGGTAAAGTTCTCAATTTCCATCAGGAAAGAGATCGCTGTCCCTCCTTTTCCCGTTGAGAAGTCTTTCCAGATCTGCTTACTTGGTGAAACAACAAAACTTGGAGATTTTTCCTCATGAAAAGGACTGAGTCCCTTAAAGTTAGACCCTGCTCTTTTCAACTGCACATACTCACCCACAATCTCTTCTACCCTGATCGTGGAGAATATTTTATCTATGGTCTGTTTGGAAATCATAGTACAAAAATACACATAAAAAAAAACCTTACAATTATATAATACATATGCATTCTATTTAGCGGGTTTTATCATTATTTTTGCAAAACAAATTAGCTAAGTATGCAATTCACTATAGATACAATCGAAGACTGGCAGGAAATTGTTGATACAATTCTTCCTCAATTACAACATAATATCCTTTTACTAAAAGGAAATCTGGGTGCCGGAAAGACGACCTTCACCCAATTTCTACTTAAAAACCTGGGCTATGAAGAGGAAGTAAACTCTCCTACTTACTCCATTGTGAATGAATATAGTACTCCGAAAGGAAAAGTCTATCATTTTGATCTTTACCGCCTGAAAAACATTGAAGAAGTATACGATATTGGGATTGAAGAATACCTTGATAATTCTTTTCTGTGCATTATCGAATGGCCGGAAGTGTATGAAGAAGAGCTGTACGGGCTCAACTACCACACAATGAGCATTGTGAATACCGGTGAAAACAGAGAAGTTTCATTCGATTAAATATTATGTATCTTTGCTCATTAATTGAGTGTAAAAAAACAATCTGTAAGACATAATTTAATTTAAGGATGAGTACAAATATTTTTACTCCTTTCACAGAAGAAGAATTGATGCCGAAAGAGGAAAAATTGGAGGTTATAAAGAAGGGAAAACAGTTCAGCATTGGAATTCCCAAAGAAACCTGTCTCAACGAAAGGAGAACCTGCATTACTCCGGACGCCGTACAGGTGCTGGTAGAGCACGGCCATGAGATTATTGTGGAATCAGGAGCCGGACAAGGTTCGTTTTTTACAGATTTACAATATTCAGAATCGGGGGCAAAGATCACCAATGATCCTAAGGAAGCCTTCGGACAGGACCTCATCTTAAAGATCAACCCTCCTACCGAAGAGGAAATTGATTATATGAAAGCGAATACCTATCTGGTTTCGGCACTTCAGATCAACCTCAGAGATAAAGCATATTTCTTAAAGCTTGCAGAGAAAAAAATAAATGCTATTGCTTTTGAATTTATCGTTGATGAATATAAGCAATTGGCTTTGGTAAGACTGATCGGTGAAATTGCAGGAACCGTTTCTATTTTATATGCTTCAGAATTATTAGCCTTATCAAATGGCTTAATGCTTGGTGGCATCACAGGGGTAAGACCTGCGGAAGTGGTGATTCTTGGAGCCGGAATTGTAGGAGAATTTGCTACAAAGGCAGCCATTGGATTGGGAGCCAGTGTCAAAGTCTTTGACAACTCACTTTCTAAACTGAGAAGGCTTCATACTATGGTAGACAGCCGTGTTCCCACTTCCATTATAGATCCTAAAGAACTCAGCAAAAGTTTACGACGTGCTGACGTTGTGATAGGCGCTCTTCCAAGATTAAATATGACGCCTATTGTGACCGAAGATATGGTCATGAAAATGAAAAAAGGCAGTGTCATCATCGATATTACCATAGACAACGGTAAGGTTATTGAAACTTCAGAACTTACCACGATGGAAGATCCCTACATCATCAAACATGGTGTGATCCACTGCGGACTTCCGAACCTTACTTCCAGAATGCCTAGAACAACAACAAAGGCCATTTCAAATTTCTTCCTTTCCTATATTTTGAATTATGATGAAGAGGGCGGTTTTGAAAATATGCTGATCCGCAAAAACGAAATGAAGCAGAGCTTATATATGTACAAGGGAAGACATACCAAAAAGATCATCTGTGACCGTTTCGGACTTACGTACCACGATATCAATCTTTTAATTTTCTAAATGAAAAAACTGAAATTTTATGCAATAGGCTTCGTTCCGGGGCTACTGATTGTATTTTTTATTTTAAACAAAAAAGGGGCAAGCTGCAGCGGATACCTTCCAAACAGCCGTGTAATTGCAGAAACCCTTTCCAAAGAATTCAAATATTCTGAAGAGGTCAAAACAGCGATGGCTGCCTATAAGATCGATGAAAAATTCATCAAAGACAGCATCATTACCAACGGAAAAGTAGATTTTGACAAAAGCCACGCACAAAAGAAACCGTGCCCGGATTATCTTCTGACCTATCCTGAAAAAAATCCGTCTTACGAGATCACGTTTGACAAATGTGAAGAAACGGTGACCGTACTCAATCTGAAGAAACTTAAATAATCTTCTCTTAACAGACCGATATGGAAGGCAATTACTACATGATTTATGATTATCTGATATTCATCGGAGTTTTTGCCATTTTCCTTTTTCTGACCACTAGTATTTATCTGTTCAGTCAGCATCAGAAACTGAAGCTTAAAAATGCCAAACTGTCTGAAGCCAATAAGATCATTGAACAGCGATTGAATGAAGTGCGTCTGGAACATATCGGTACAAAGCTGAACCCTCATCTGTTCAAAAACATTCTTAATTCCGTTCAGTCTCATGCTTACCAGACGTATATGTCTCTGGACAAGCTGGCCAATGTGCTGGATTATATTTTATACGAAAGCAACAACAAGTTTGTAAGCCCGAAAGAGGAACTTACTTTTGCCTTAAGTCTTATTGAAATCAACAAGATCAAAATAAATCCCCTATTCGACTTCAGGATCAAATCCAGAATCAATAAATCGGATTCCGTATATGAAGAAAAGGTATTTGCCCCATTGATCTCTGTAGATCTCATTGAAAATGCCTTCAAACACACCGACTTTCTGGCTCAGGATTCGTTTATTTCCATTTCGATGGAGCTTGAAAACGGTATTTTCACCATGAAAGTCAGCAACAAAGCTTCCCTGAAAAACATCCTTGAGAAGGAAAAAAGCGGTTTCGGAAGCCAGTCTTTTGACCAGAGGCTTAAAATGATCTACAGTACCTATTATCAGCTGGAAAGAAGTTCAAAAAACGGGATCTTTACTGCAGAATTAAAAATCAATTTAGGAGAATTCTATGATAAAATGCGTTATTCTGGATGATGAATTGCTAGCGATAAGCTACCTGAAACTTCTGTGCGAACAGATTGATGATGTAGAAGTGATCAAGGCATTCAATGATCCTAAAATTTTTCTGAAAGAAATTGAAACCCTGGACTGCAATCTCTGTATCCTGGATATTGAAATGCCCGGAATGACCGGCCTTCAGGTTGCCGAACTGATCTCCGGTTCAAAAAAAATCATTTTCACAACTGCTTACAAAGAATATGCAGCCGAAGCTTTCGATCTGAATGTGGTAGACTATGTAAGAAAACCCATTAAAAAAGAACGTCTGATTCAGGCCTTTGAAAAAGCAAAAGAGCAGATCGTCACCGTTCAGAAAAAAACCTTTATCGAGTGGAATACCAACATCGGTAAGACCATTATTCCTACGGAGCAGATCGTCTACATCAAAACTTCAGAAATTGACAGCCGGGACAAGGATATTACGCTGAATGACGGAACAGTCATTGTTTTGAAGAACCTTAACTTCAAAAATCTTCTGGAAATGCTTCCTGCCAAAGATTTTGCACAGATCAATAAAAAAGAAATCATCGCACTATCTTCCATCAAAGTATTTACCACAAACGAAATTATCACCACCATCCTTACCGAAGGGGAAAACTTTCTGAAGCTCCAGATTGGGGAGACCTATAAGAACTCACTGATGGAATGGTTCGGAAAATAAACCTTTCAAACATTTACGGTTTCATTACATAAAGCTTTCTCTTCATTACATCTCTGTTTTTTGTAGCATTGTCCCAACGTACTTTTGCTTCTGATTAAATGATTAATAATGAAAAACTGTTTGTATGCAGTAGGAATTCTCCTATCCGGGCTGTGCTTTTCTCAGGAAACCGCTTCAAAGATCAAAGCCTCATTTTTTGAGGGAATCGCAGTGGCCGGATATGTAGATCATGGGGCATTCATCAACTTTACAGGGCCTAACCTCAGCCTCACCCGTAAAAATATAAAATGGATCGCAGGAATGCTGCCGTCGCTCAGAATCAAAGAAGACCGCTCACCGGGAACAAAGAACAGTCCTGTAATGCCTACTTTGGGAGCGGGACTTACTGTGGTTTACAAGAAAATGGCATTCCAGATTCCGGTGTATTATAACGCTAAAACCTCGGATCAGAACGGAAACTGGAAAATAGGAGCCGGCATCGGTTATTCATTCAAATAGGTTTTATTACATTTTTTAGAACATTCATTACATTTTAGAAAAAAGAGTATTTAACATAACTATATTCTTATCAACTTTGCATAAAATATTGGAATCATGAATTTGGGGAAATACAGAAATTTAATTTTCTACATCACTACTATAGCCGTTTTTTCCTGTCTGATGTACTTCTTTATCATAGAAGGACAAACGCTGGAAATCAAAGAAAATATTGTCACCAAAACCAGCAGTGGTTCTACCTGGGAAAATTTCCAGGAATCTTTTAAAACCAATCTTCATCATCCATTGGCCTTATTACTGGCACAGATTGTTACCATCATTCTGACGGCAAGACTTTTTGGATGGATCTGTATGAAGATCAAGCAGCCCAGTGTGATCGGGGAAATGATTGCCGGGATTGTTCTGGGTCCCTCTCTTGTAGGGATGTACTTTCCTGAATTTTCAGCATTTCTTTTTCCCAAGGAATCATTGGGAAATTTACAGTTTCTCAGCCAGATAGGGCTTATTCTCTTTATGTATATTGTAGGAATGGAGCTGGATCTGAGTGTATTGAGAAAAAAAGCCCATGATGCTGTGGTGATCAGCCATGCCAGTATCATTATTCCTTTTGCATTAGGAATTGGCCTTTCTTATTTTATTTACCAGGAATTTGCGCCTACAGGAATTCAGTTTACTTCTTTTGCTTTATTTATAGCAATCTCTATGAGTATTACGGCATTTCCGGTATTGGCAAGAATTGTACAGGAACGGAATCTTCAGAAAACCAAACTGGGAACCATCGTTATTACCTGTGCTGCGGCAGACGATATTACAGCGTGGTGTATTCTGGCAGCGGTTATTGCCATTGTAAAAGCAGGTTCTTTTACCAGCTCTATCTATGTCATCATTATGGCCATTGCCTATGTATTTCTAATGATTAAGATTGTAAGGCCGTTCTTAAAAAGAATTGGGGACCTTCAGGCAGGTAAAAATACCATCAACAAACCAATGGTAGCCATTTTCTTCCTGACACTTATTCTCTCTTCCTATATAACGGAGGTTATCGGAATTCATGCATTGTTCGGAGCTTTTATGGCTGGTGCTATCATGCCGGAGAACACAAAATTCCGCACCTTATTTATTGACAAAGTAGAAGATGTGGCATTGGTATTACTTCTTCCGTTATTCTTTGTTTTTACGGGACTCCGTACACAGATCGGTCTCTTGAATGACAGTCACCTGTGGATGACAGCAGGATTCATTATCCTGACAGCAGTTCTCGGAAAGTTTGCCGGAAGTGCACTTACTGCCAAATTTGTCGGCATCAACTGGAAAGAAAGTTTAACGATCGGAGCCCTGATGAATACGAGAGGTCTAATGGAACTTATCGTATTGAACATCGGATATGACCTTGGTGTATTGGGGCCTGAGATATTTGCAATGCTTGTGATCATGGCTTTGTTTACCACATTCATGACAGGGCCTGCATTAGACTTTATTAATTTTATTTTTAAATCTAAAAAAGAAGAAGAACCGGTACATGAAAACGACTCGAAATACAGAGTACTTCTATCTTTCGACAAACCTGAATCAGGCAGTACTCTACTGAAACTTGCCCACGATTTCACCAATAAAATGAACGGGAATAAAAGCATTACCGCCATGAATATTGCTCCGGTAGATGAAATGCATGCTTATGATATTGACGAATATGAAGATTCTCAGTTTCAGAATGTCATTGAAACATCCCACGAACTTAATCTGGAGGTTACTACCCTTTTTAAAGCCTCCACCGATATAGAAAATGATCTTACCAGCATTACCAACAAAGGACATTATGATCTTCTGCTGATCATGCTCGGAAAATCTATGTATGAAGGAAGTTTGTTAGGAAGATTATTAGGATTTACAACGAAGATCATCAACCCGGAAAAACTTCTGAACACGGTAAAAGGTAAAGGAAATATCTTCAACAATTCACCTTTTGACGATTTTACCCTTCAGATTTTAGACAAAACCAATATTCCGGTCGGTGTACTAGTAGAAAAAGATTTCCAGAGTGCCGAAAAGGTATTTGTTCCGATCTTCAATCTGAGTGATTTTTATCTGCTTGAATATGCCAAAAGGCTTATCAATAACAACAATTCACAAATCATCATCCTGGATGCCGCAGGGCAGATCAGAAACAATATTGAAGTGAAAGAACTGATCAGAAGTATCGAGCAGGTAGCTCCCAATCATATCACGTTGTATAATGAAAAGAAGATTGAAAAAGAATTTCTGAATGCTCAGGATCTGATGCTCATCAGCAGCAAAAGCTGGAAAAACCTGATTGATACCAAAAGTCTGTGGCTTTCTGATATTCCATCAACATTGATTATTTCAAATCCATAACACACCGATATTTCTATTTCTAAGAAGCTGTAAATATTATCTGTTGTCTGTAAAGAAAAAACAGGTATATTTATAGCTTCAATTTTTTGGGACATGCTGATTCACAGTGAAGAGGGAACGATAGAGCTGGAAACCTTTAATACTCAGCTGTATAAAGGAATGTTGTTTGAACAGCTGCAACAGACTGATTTCTATAAAGAGAAATATCATAATATGTGGGATGCAAAAACCGGATATTTTTGGTATTATTTCAACCCCATAAAGGTAAAGGGATACCAGGTTTATCTAAACCTGTGTTTTCTAGGAGATCAGCTGCACAGCCTCCATATGAATACCTGGGAAAACAGTGATGCCAAAGACTGGAACGATTGGACAGAAAAAAAAGAAATGCAAATCTACGAACGGAACAATATATTTCTGAAGCTGATCCTCGGAATGTCTCCCACCCAAAAAAAGAAAACACCTTATCCGAGCTGTTCTTTCCTGTTCCCCTGGGGAAGTGTATGGTCAGTCTACGATCCCCGAAGTGCCAGCAGCCTGATGGGAATCAGCTTTAATGGAGAAGATAAAAACAAATAAAAATAACTTATAACCAAAGAATAAGATCGTAATATGTGCCGATATGCCATGATGGTTTACAAACGTCATTATGCCTGTTTCAACTGCCAGAAGACCTTCAAACGCCGTGTATTAAAAGACGTGGACAGAGATGCTGCTATTTCTGTAGAGGCCAAATGCCCGGAATGCGGAAATCTGATGGCCAGTATGGGGCTGGATTTTGAATCCCCGGCAAAAAACGATCATAAGCAATGGGCTCACATTCGGGATCTGTATACGGTAGGGATTACTTTCCATTCTTGTGGCTGTTCGGGACCGGGATACATTCCTCAGGACCGCAAAGCCATCATCACTTATCTGGAGAAGATCCGCTCAGAATATATGCGTGAACTGGTATTCTGGAGATACCGCATAGAGCCTGAGAATAAAAGAGAACGTGAAATAGAATATCAGAAAAACGGCCGACACCTGTGGGCCGTCAGCAATAATGCATTCAAACAAACAGTAACCAATCAAGAAGGAATCAACTATTGGATCGGAAAGATCAAAGAAGTAGAGGAACGTCTGAATCTTATCCGGGAGACCAAATAATTATTAGACGTCATCATTCCCCTCCACCGGAGGGGTGACGAAAATTCAAAGAATTTTTGACGGGGTGGTTTCTTCACAGACTGATCAATCTCCTATTTCTATTCCTCTTTCAACAGTTTCATCAACCTTTTAAAGTCCTCCTGCATACTTTTCTCTTCTTCCGCCATATATTCTCCGCTAAAAGGAGCTCCACAATCCTGACTGTTCACAATATGAAACAGATGTCCCTTTTCAAAATAATTCCGGGTTTCCATGATTTCTGATTTTTTGAAATCAAAGGCTTCCGTATCATTATTTTCCTTCATAGCATTGACATCATAAAACATCGGGCGGTTGTATTTATAGTCTTTTTGAAAAACAAATGACAATTGCCCGTTCAAAAGGTAATACTCGATCAGAGCCTGCCCCATTTCTCCGTAATGTCTGGCTAAAACCTTTTCCAGATGTTTGCCTTTAAAGAAAAAGGTTGCTTCTCCACCTTCAGCAGATTCACCTTCAATATTTTTTTTTCGAATTGAAGCCCATTTTCTGATAAAATTGATTCTTTTAAAATTAGTCTGAATAGGTTTCAGGCGGTCTTTTAAGTACTCATTGGCCAGAATATCCTCTTCATGAGAGGCCGCTTTGATCTTTGCTGTATCTTTTGTAATCTTATCAGCATGACCTGAAAATTCATCATTGAAATTTTTAGCATACCCAAAATTTATCAAAACCAATACAATAAGAAGTCCAAACCCATATCTACTTTTCATAATGGTGTTTTTTATTTTAATGAGGATTAAAATTATTAAAAATAAACAACTTCTTCAGGTCACTTTAAAAACCTTAGTATATCCAATACCAATTAAAAGTCCGCAAACTCAAAATCTTTCTGTTTTTTAACACTTAATTTTTCTGAAAATCTTAGATTTTTCACCCCTTCATCAAAAATGGGTAATCAGCTCAATCTGCGGGAATATGAATTCAAAACGAAAAATTCAATTATCTATTAATTTCCAAATCATTAAGGACACAATATTAAAATTATTACTCGGGAACCCGACAAATTATACCTGGTTTCAGCCATTTTTTCTCAATTTCCCAGTTATTATCTCATCTTAAATAACGATAAAACTTATATTTACCCTGAAAAAGAAAGCATTACAATTATGAAAAGAAGACAACGGTTTCAACAATACCTGGAAAACGATTGATACTTTTACCATTAATCATAATGACGACGAAGTAAAAGCCAATGAATGGAGAGAAAACCAGATAGAAAAACCCAGTTCTGAACCTTAACATTAATCCTATTCACACCAATGATCTCAACTATCAATCACAAAAGCTTCCTGATTCTGTTAATGTCAGTATTAATCAACTGTCAGGAGAAAAAGCAGGCTTCCCAACCCAATACCCTTTCTAAAAAGGATATTTCATCTCATTCAACTAAATCAACGGTTGATATTGATAAAATAAAAAGTATTCCGGTAGGATTTGGTGATCGGTATGACAGATTACCTATGCTAAACTTTCAGGAAACTTCTGAAGCTGAATTCAATCTGTTGAAAAGCAAAGAAGATTTCTTAATAAAACATCCTGTGGAAAGCAAAAACGGTTCTTTTACACTTGCAACGGATCATAAAATATTCAGGCTTAAAGAAGAAAATGCAACCACCATTGGCAACCGGGACGGGGAAAGCTGGTATGAATATCTGGGCTTCTACCCTTCCCTGAACAGGTATGCTGTAGCCAGTAATTCAGCAAGTGAGAGTCTGGGCTTCAGCGAATTGGAACTTATCAGCAAAACAGATGGAAAGATTTATACGATTGTTTCACCAGGTGATGATCGGGTTGAAAATCCTGTACCTTCTCCTCAGGCAAAATATCTGGCTTACTACTATAATCAAGTCTATGACGAGAACAACAGTTTCATAGGAATCATAGAAATAAACCCGGATCAGAAACTTTTCGAATACCGGAGCTTTACCACAGAAAAATTCAATGTCCATCAGATTGCATGGTCTGGTGATGATGTACTTTTCATCAAAACATCTTCGGATGGAGGAAAAAGCTTTAAGTATTATAAAAGTAAAATTCAAAACAGATAACCAGATTTTCGTTTTTTAAAAAGAATATGATGATCAAGAAACAAGATCCCGCCTACTTTATACTCTTCTTTGTCTGTATAGCGTGCTTGTTTTCATGCAGGAAAACTCATAAAAAAACACTTACGCAAGAGATTAACACCCGTGACAGTATAGCCGTACAAACGTATCTGAATAAGGTTTATCACCAAAAGATCAAAGATACCATAAAGGGATTATGGACGTATTCGAGTTTTGACAGATCAGCCCCTTTATGGCAATTCGGCTTAATTTTTCAGAAAGGTAAAGAAAATGATAGCATTTACGGCACCTATCATTTGATCAGAGAGGGAGATAAGCAGGAAGATGGATTGCTCAAAGGCATACTGATCAAAGAAAAAATAACCGCAGAGCTTTACAATCCTAAGGAATTTCCCGGTGAAAAAAGCAAAATAGAGCTTACAGAATGGGATGAAGGAAGTTATGATGCGATGCTGGTAGACTTTATCAAAGTCCCGGAAAGGATTTCTTATTTATCAGGAACATTTATCTTACAAAGAGTTGGACGCCGTGAACCTGAAAGAGTAATAGGTTGCGCCTATCCAGGACATATAAAACGACGCAAACGCACTTCCAAATGAAAAAAATCAGTTTCGTGATCCTCAGCTTATTGATGCTGTCAGGCTGTAAAAATGATTCAAAACAAGTTTCCAAAGAACCCCAAAAGACCGAATCTCCCAGAAAAGACAGACTTGTGGTAAAAGCAGCAGATATAGATTGGTCCGGTACCTGGAAATATATAAAAAAAGCCCCGGGAGCTGAAGTGCCGGAAGAAATGCTGACAATAAAGATGGTACAGAACAGGAATCTTATAAAAGCTCAATACTGTGCCATTACCCGTAGTGGCGGAAAAATCGACTGTGAAAATGATCCGGTAAATAATATTACAGGAACTCTTAAAAACGGAAAGATAACCGCTGAGTTTTTCAGCTTCTTCGGTTCTCCCAAAGACAAAGGAAAAGTGGAAATAACGGCCAATAATGATGGTACATTGACATGGAAAGTCAAACAATTTCCTGAGGGCTTGTTTTACGGCCCATCCGAATGTATTCTTACCAAAGAAGAAGAAAGAAAAACAGCGGCAAAAAAAGAAACGACCGCAACGCTCCAACAACAATGGAAAGGAGAATATTCTTTATCTATAGATTATGGGAAACTGGATGAGTTTTCTGAAATGGAAAGAGACTACAATCTGACCATCACTAAAGACAGCTGTATCTTCTCCGGATTGGGTTACAAAACCTATTTTACAGATGTGTGCAGCATCACCGGTAATCAGAACCAGATCATTGTAAAGTACATTAAACAGATTGAAGGTGATCAGATGTCAAATCATGCTCCTGTCGATACGTTAGCTGTTGTTTTTAGGAAAAATGGTAAATATTATCTGAAAAGCGAGATCGTTGCCAACAAAGACTGGCAGTATAATATTCCGCTTCAGATCAGGAAGAAATCATAAAAATGCATCAACTTTAAAAAAAATTTTATACCTTCGCTTCGTGAATTTTAACAACGGAACATATTATTACGGAATTTTTAACTCAGAACTGGGATAGGGATTCTTATGAACATAACTTAAAACCTCGTCCTTGACGAGGTTTTTTTATTTTACAAACAATTTAAAAGATGAAAATAGGTATTATAGGAACGGGATTGATCGGAGGTTCGATGGCCTTGAAATTAAAAGAAAAAGGAATTACCAACTTTATTTACGGAATCGATAACGATCAGCAGCATATCAATAAAGCACTCGAACTGAACATCATAAATGAAGGAACTGATCTTGAGCAGGGGGTAAAAAACTCTGATCTGATCATCATTGCTATCCCTGTAGATGCAGCCCGAAAAGTTTTGCCGGGAGTCCTGGATCTTATCTCAGATCACCAGACCGTTATGGATGCAGGTTCTACCAAGGCAGGAATTGTAAAAGCTGTAAAAGATCACCCGAAACGATCAAGATTTGTAGCCTTTCACCCCATGTGGGGTACAGAAAACAGCGGTCCGCAATCTGCTATCGCTGACAGTTTTTCTGGAAAAGCTG
Organism: Chryseobacterium indologenes; assembly: GCA_001013295.1. GTDB lineage: Bacteria > Bacteroidota > Bacteroidia > Flavobacteriales > Weeksellaceae > Chryseobacterium > Chryseobacterium indologenes_B. The sequence goes on from LAZY01000038.1 coordinate 14,723, forward strand.
GAGTAATCTGCAACAAAGAAGAATCTGCTGAAGATGCCCTACAGACCGTAGAAAAAATTGTGGAAGCTCTGGATATGCACATGATCTACATGAATGCAGAAGACCACGATATTCATACTGCCTATATTTCCCATATTTCGCATATTACTTCTTATGCCCTAGCCAATACTGTATTGGAAAAGGAACGTGAGGAGGAAACCATTTTCCAGCTTGCCAGTTCCGGGTTCTCCAGTACGGTTCGTCTTGCCAAATCTCATCCTGAAATGTGGGTGCCTATCTTTAGGCAAAACAAAGAAAATGTTCTGGATGTTTTGAATGAACATATTTCCCAGCTCAGAAAATTCAAATCTGCACTGGAAAAAGAAAACTATGAATACCTGGAAGAACTGATTACCAATGCCAACAGAATCAGAGGAATTTTAAGATAAGATAAAATAACAACCAACAAGTTGATACCGGAAGAAAGAGATTGATTACCATCAAACTTTTTCTTCCGGTTTTTATTTTCAGATCTATCGGATAAAATAGCTTCGTCACAAAATATCAGAACTTTCCCTCTAAGTATCCGCTTTATTATTCAAGAGAAAACCATTATTATACATTCATTAAGGTAAATTTCTCAGGTAGCGCAACTTAAGACGTCATATTCCACTCCTTTGGAAGGGATGTTATTTGACGAGGTATTTTCACTGCCTATTTTCCTGTTTTATATTTCTTATCATTGAATTAATTTTTAATAAAATTAAAAAATATTTTAACTTTATTAAAAAAAAACATTACTTTCGTAAAAAAATAATTCATGAAGCTACCCATAATCTGCCCAAGCTGTGATCATACGCTGAACGTAAGTCAGATGAAATGTCCAAGCTGTAAAACAGAAGTAAACGGTGACTACGAACTTCCAGTCCTCCTGAAACTCAACCGTGAAGAGCAAGACTTTGTTCTCAACTTTTTCCTCTCCAGCGGAAGTATTAAAGAAATGGCCAAACAGGCCGGACTTTCCTACCCTACCATGAGAAATAAAATGGATGATCTGATCACCAAAGTAGAACAACTAAAAAATAACCTGTAAACTCATTTGTATGAACTGGAAAACCATTTTCAATCCGTTTGAAAAATTTGATGAGAAACTTCTGCTCCTAATCGGAATTCTTACCGTGCTTCTTTCTATTGCAGTAGGATACTGGACAGGAACATCATTCAACAGTATTTATAAAATTGGTAATTTAGATCACGTTTCTCTTAAGATCGTAGCTTTATCTACTCTGGCCAGCTTTATTTTCGCCATCATCATCCTTTTTATATTGGGTAAAATACTGAATAATAAAACCAGGTTTATAGATATTGTCAATACGGTTCTAATATCACAACTCGTCCTGGTCATATTGCAATGTACAGAAAAAATATCCTTTATAGATGATGCAAAAGAAAGAATGATCACTTATGCTCAGCATCCTTCTGATTCTATTCCTCTGCTAGATACATCCATTATGATGGGGATGGCTTTATTGAGTATTACTCTACTAACCTACAGCATCGTTCTTTTTTACAACGGTTTCAAAACAGCAACCAATATCAAAAAATGGCAGCATATCGCTCTCTTTGCAGTGGTCTCTTTAGTCTCCGTTATTATTTGCCAAATTATAATGTCTAAATTTATTTAAATACCATGAAAACTCAATTAATTGCAGTGCTGGTCTTCCTGGCACACCTTTGTCATGCCCAAATTGAAGGGAACTGGAATGGCGAACTGGACACCCAGTCTATGAAATTGCCCGTTATCCTTAAAATATCCAAAACATCAAAAGGCTATACTGCTACCTTGGTAAGCCCCAATCAAAGCTCCAAAGAAATTCCTGTAGATAAGATCAGTTTCAACAATGACGAACTCACTTTTGACATTGAGAACCTCAGAGCAGGCTACAAAGGAACCTACAAAACAGATCATTTTGAAGGAGACTTTCTTCAAAACGGGAGAAAAATGACTCTCAACTTTTACAGGAATGCCCAATCTGAAAGTTCCAATACTCCCGATGTTCCTTACCTTAACGGTAAAGCTATCAATACTCAGAAAATCGATGATTTTTTAAATTATATGGTTCAGAATAATCAGGCCATAGGAAGCATTTCTATATTCAAAAACGGATCAGAAGTATATCACAAAGATTTTGGTCAGCAGCTTTTATCCAATGTAAGCTATAATAAAAATACAGGGTATCAGATAGGTTCTATCAGCAAACTTATTACTGCGGTGATGCTTTTACAACTTGTAGAGCAAGGAAAACTAAGCCTTACAGATCCGCTTTCAAAATTTTATCCTGATATTTCCAACGCTAAAAAAATCACCATCCGACATATGCTGAACCATACCAGCGGATTGGGAGATTATGTTGGTAAAACCGGTGGTAACTGGCTTTTTGATCAACCCGTGGGTGACCAAGCGATCATCGCAGCCATCAAAAAACAAGGGGTAAGCTTCAAGCCTGGAGAAAAAACGAGGTATTCAAATTCAGCCTATTTTCTATTAAGCAGAATTCTGGAAAAGATTCATGAAAAACCTTATCATCAGATTTTAAAAGAAAATATACTGGCAAAAGTCTCAATGCCGCATACTTTTTCAGTGCTCGACCATTCAAAGAATGTTTTTAAATCTTATGAACTTAAAAATAATACCTGGAGCGAAGTAAAAGATTTTAACTTTCAAAACTGTATCGGGTTGGGAGATATTACCTCTACTCCAGAAGATCTGAATATCTTTATTAATGCATTGTTTAACGGTAAATTCATAAAGAAAGAAACCCTGGATATGATGATTTCCAATAAAAATGAGAAATTTTTCGGACTCGGAATCATGAAAATACCGTTTTATAATATTACGATATACGGACATGGAGGTGACACAGCAGGAAGCCATTCTACGGTAGGCTTCGAACCCACAGACCAATTATCTTATGCAGTTACCATCAATGGTGAGAAATTCAATCACAACAGTTTCTACTTAGCACTTTTGAATCTGATCTATGACCGAGACTATAAATATCCGGTGTTTGGTCAGGCTACAGCTCCGGCTCCTGAACTGGAAAAATATGTGGGAGACTATACCTCAAAAGATATTGATATGGGATTAAAAGTATTCGTCAAAGAGGGTACATTATATGGACAAGGTACCAATCAGGCTGAATTCACGCTGACTTCTACAGGAAAAGATCAGTTCACATTTGACAAAGCAGGTCTGAAACTCGTATTTATGCCGGAAAACAATCAGCTTAAGCTCACACAAGGCGACAAAACGTTTCTTTTTAATAAAAAATAGGACATCCGGTGGCTATAATGCTCTTTTATTGCCTGTAGAAATCCGATGCCCTCCATTTGAGTTGAAGGCGCCAATATTGCCTTTCTCTGGAGAGGTGGCGAAAATTCAAAGAATTTCTGAAAGGTTTTCTTTTCCTCTTCCACTCAAAAAATCCTTAGACAAAAGTCTAAGGATTTTATATTGTAAAATGATGTTTTATATTAACATTCCGGAACATTCACTGCAATTGCCAGTCCGCCCTCAGAAGTTTCTTTGAATCGGTCACTCATGGCCTGAGCGGTTTCCCACATGGTCTGGATCACTTCATCCAAAGTTACTTTTGCTTTGGCAGGGTCACTTTCAAGCGCAATATTTGCTGCCGTAATGGCTTTCATTGCCCCCATTGTATTTCTTTCGATACATGGGATCTGTACCAGACCTTTAATAGGATCACATGTTAATCCCAGGTGATGTTCCATTGCAATTTCTGCTGCCATCAGTACCTGTCCTACACTTCCTCCAAGAATCTCTGTAAGACCGGCTGCCGCCATTGCGGAAGACACTCCGATCTCAGCCTGACATCCGCCCATTGCTGCAGAAATCGTTGCATTTTTCTTAAATAATGTTCCGATCTCACCCGCTACAAGAAGGAATCTTGCAATATCATCTTCAGTGGTAAAAGGGGTAAAAGCCTGTGCATACATCAAAACTGCCGGAATTACTCCACTCGCCCCATTGGTAGGTGCCGTAATGATCCTTCCGAAGCTTGCATTCTCTTCGTTCACAGCCAGTGCAAAGCAGGCAATCCATTTGTTGATATTCGTGAAGTTCTCTTCAGCATCTACAACAAGCTGGAACCATTCATCAAGATTTTTATAGATTTTATCTCCTAAAAGTTTTCTGTTAAGACCTGCGGCTCTTCTTGTTACGTTCAGTCCTCCCGGAAGAATCCCTTCTTTATTCACTCCTTTATAGATACATTCTTTAATCTGTTGCCAGATATAAAGGGCTTCTGCTCTTGTTTCTTCCTGAGTTCTCCAGCTTTCTTCATTGATCAGGATCAGATCTGAAACCCTGCTGAATCCTAATTGCTGGCAATATTTTACAATATCAGAAGACTTATGACAAGGGTATAATGTACGTACACATTGTTTTTGAATGGAATTTTTTTCCTGGCTTGCAATAAATCCGCCTCCTACAGAATAAAAGTCCTGAACAAGCTCGGTTCCGTCTTCAAAAACGGCTTTGAAAATCATTCCGTTAGGGTGAAAATCAAGGGATTTCTGCATATTTAAAACCAAATGATGCCCATAGATAAAAGGAATTTCTTTCTCCCCGCCAAGGTTGAGAATCTGATCTCTTTTTATGGTCTCTATTTTTTCATCAATTTTTGAAGTATCGATTGTCTTGAAATCTTCACCATTCAGCCCCAGCATTCCGGCAATATCTGTCCCATGACCAATCCCCGTTTTTGCGAGTGAGCCAAAAAATTCAAGAAAAACCTCTTTCACTTCTTCAATTGATCTTTCTCTTTTTATAATTCTGATAAATGCAGACGCTGCATTCCAGGGTCCCATCGTATGCGAACTGGACGGACCTATTCCTACTTTAATAATCTCAAAAACCGATATTGATTCCATAAATATATCTTCATTTTCCTCAAAACAAAGATACATGATAAATCCTAAAATCAATCTTCAAATCTTTAATGAAAATTGAGATCTGATCAGAATATAAAAGCTATTGCAGACATTCTTCATGCTGAGAGAGGTCAAGCCCTTTGTTTTCAGACTCTTCGGAAACTCTTAATGTAATTATTGAATCTGTAATTTTATATAAAATTAATGATCCAAAAAAGGTAAAAACAGAAACTAAAATCAGGGCAGCCATATGATGAAGAAAAACCTGAAACCCTCCATGAAGCAGACTTGCATTTTCACCATGAGCAAAAACAGCCGTAAGAATCATTCCCATAATCCCTCCTACTCCATGACAGGCAAAAACATCCAGAGTATCATCTATTTTCTTCAAAGGCTTCCAGTTGACCATCACATTAGAAACTATTGCAGTGATAAATCCTATAAAAAGACTTTCCTGAATACTTACAAAACCGCATCCCGGAGTAATAGCCACAAGACCTACTACAGCACCGATGCAGGCTCCTAAAGCAGATATACTTCTCCCATTGATCCGATCGAAAAAAATCCACGTCATCATCGCTGAAGCCGAAGCAATAGTAGTCGTTCCAAAAGCAGTGGCTGCGGAAGCAGAAGCGCTCAACGCTGAACCGGCATTAAACCCAAACCACCCGAACCAAAGCATTCCCGTTCCCAAAAGTACATAAGGAATATTGGAAGGCTCGTGATGCGGATTTTTTCTGTTTCCAACCATCAAAGCTCCTGCAAGTGCTGCAAAACCTGCGCTCATATGTACCACTGTTCCTCCAGCAAAATCTTTCACTCCAAAATATTTATTCAAAAGTCCGTCAGGATGCCATACCATGTGACAAAGCGGTGTATAAATAAAAATGCTGAAAAGAATGATAAACAATAAATAAGAAATAAAACGAACCCTTTCTGCAAAAGATCCTGTAATAATAGCAGGGGTAATCACGGCAAATTTCATCTGAAAAAGGGCAAACAGAATAAAAGGAATGGTGGGAGCCATTATTTTATGCGGCAGATTGCCTACTCCACAGAAAAACGGATAGCTTAACGGGTTTCCGATAATACCGTAATGTTTTCCACCCAAGATAATCCCCAGTGAATTTCCAAAAGATAAAGAAAAACCTACGACCACCCACACCAAAGAGATAACTCCTAAGGCAATAAAGCTCTGCAACATGGTAGAAATTACGTTTTTCCTGCCCACCATTCCTCCGTAAAAGAATGAGAGCCCGGGCGTCATCAACAGGACAAGACCTGCCGCAGCCAGAATCCAGGCAACATCAGCCCCAACAATTTTATCTTCACTTAAAAATTCTCCTGTATCAGGAATATCCGTAACCGGATTCCAGAACAATCCGCCAAATGCCACAAGCGTGATGATAGAGAACGAAACGATCCATTTAAGCCCAATTTTCATAAATTTATATTTACACCCACTAAATTTAAGTATAAATTTATAAAAAATCACACTTTTAAAAAAACACCCCCTTTAAAAATACTACATTTTTAAAAAATCACACATTTTCAACAAATATCTCTTTCAGTATTTTGGAAACTTCTCTGGGTTTTGTCGCCGGAAAAAGATGAGTTCCTCCTTTCACTACATAATCAGGATTGGAATAACGGATTGGAAATACAATATCTTTATCTCCTAATATCTGAATCACGTTAGGATTTTCCTCAAATTTCCACTCAGAAACCTTTTCTACTGACCATTTGAGATAATAAGGATCTTTTACTTTAAAATATTGCAGAAGTTTTGGGTTTTTAGGATCAAAAAGCTTTCGGATAACAGCATATACGTTGGCTGCTTTATCATTGAACAAACCTACCGGCAATATTCTTGGAATTTTGGTAACCTCACCGGTCTTTATAAATCTGGACTTTTCCTTATCGGATTTTATACTGCCAAGAATAATTACCTTTTCAGCTGGTTTCAGTTGATTGATCTCCTGCACAATAATTCCTCCGAAAGAATACCCCAACAAACAAAATGGTTCTGAATCGTCTACTTTATCTGCCATTCTTTTAACGTAAGCATCAAAAGGTTCATTTTTTTCAGGGATAAGCCAATCTATAAAAACCAATTCAAAGTGCTTGGGAAACTCTATTTTTTCAAGTACTTTGAAATCTGCACCCAGACCGCTTACAATATACATTTTCATACTACTAATTTATAAAAAATTGAAAAAGAATTTTACGGTTCTTATAGAAAATTTTAAGCCGGACTCTTGTGGAATGACAAAGTGTATGAATAAAATGAGCGCTCTATGTCATTCTGATAGAAATCTGACAGCACTTATAAAAAGTGATATATAATTTTATTTAAATGTAAACATTCCCCTCTTCAAGAGAAGTGGCAAAATTCAAAAAATTTTTGATTGGGGTTTCTTTCCTCCACTCCGATTATCTCACAAAAAAAGAGCAGCCCCCTCAGAACTGCTCTTTTGTATCAATATAAATCTTTAATTTTATTTTTTCTTTTTTGGTACTCTGTTCTCATTATCCAACATTTCGGTAGAAACTTTGAACTGAATGTCCATTTCGTTTTTAATGAAATAATCTTTCAATGAAGATTGATAGAATACTTTAAAGTCTCTTCTGTTCAAAGAGAACTTAGCAGACTCAATAGAAGTTGTAAACTGAGTCACATATACATTCGCAGGGAAAGAGATTGTTTTTCTCACTCCTTTAAGGGTAAGATCTCCGTACACTGTAGAATTGTATTCACTGTTTGCTAAAGGGATAATTTTAGTCAAGTGGAATTTGGCAACAGGGAATTTTTTCACCTCAAAGAAGTTGGTGCTTTTCAGATCGTTGGTAAGCTTGATTTGATCTTCATCAGAAACATCTCCCGCCATCAGACTTCTCATATCTATTACAAACTCTCCATCTACAAGAACCGTGTGGTCAAAATTGAATTTTCCGCTTTTTAGCTTTACTGTACCTGAGTGGGAAGATGCTTCGGTTTTCACCACCTTATATCCCCACCATCTGATCTCTGATGAAGTCACTTTTGCAACCTTATCAAATTTCTTTTGGGCAGAAACAAATGATATACTTGCGCACACCATAGCAAACAATAGTAATCTTTTCATTCTTTTTTATTTACAATTCAACAAAAATAAAAAAAAGTGTAGAACTTCTACACTTTTAATAATCTTTTTTTGATTAATTTATTGAGCAGTTACTTTTACAAGCATTTCAATATCATCTTTCACAAAAACATCCTGCATGGTAGACTTGTAAGCTACATCAAATTTCTGTCTGTCGAAAGAGAATTTGTTTGAAACTAAACTTACTACTCCTTTGCTGTAAGAAATCTTAGCAGGGAAAGAAACTGGGTTTGTTTTTCCTTTTACAGTAAGGTTTCCTGTTACTAAAGAGTTGTAGATTTTATCGCTGTTTTTCTTTACCGCAGTAATTTTGAAGCTTGCAGTAGGGAATTTCTCTACTTCAAAGAAGTCACCGTTCTTAAGGTGTCCGTTTAATTTCTGCTGATATTCTCCTGTAAGGTCAGTAGCGTTGATAGACGTCATATCCAGTACAAAGCTTCCTCCTACAAGTTGGTTTCCTTTCATTACCATATCTCCGGATTTTACTTTTACAGTACCGTCGTGAGAACTTGCCTCAGACTTTGCTACTTTGTATCCCCACCAGTGAACATCAGATGCTACTACTTTTTTGGACTGTCCGAAAGCTAAACCACCAGCTAAAACTGCTAATAAAAATATTTTTTTCATTGAATAGAATTATTTACTTATTTAATGAGACAAAGGTAGCTATCTTATTCGATAGATGGCGTTGATGTAAATCAAGAAATTCAATTATTTTTATGAATAATATCATCCCATAAAAAAACTCCGAATTTCTTCGGAGTTTTTATTTTTTTATACTTGATAGTAGGCTGTGTAAAGAGCCATCCCTTTAAGTGCCGTATGATTTTGCTTGACCAGATAGATCGGAATATTTCTCAACATTCCTTCCATTTTATCACTGATCTTGAATTTTTCATAGAATTTGTCTTTATCAATATATTCTCTCACGATCTGAGGAATATCTCCGGCGATCAGCAATCCTCCGGTAGCTTTTACTTTCAATGTTAAGTTATTCGCTTCACGTGCCAGGAATTCAAGGAAAGTATCCAGAGCGATTCTGCAGATCAGTACATTCTCTTCTACAGCTGCTTTATACAATTCTTCTACAAAATTCCCCTGAGCAAGACGTTCTCCCAGCCATTCCGGCTCCGGGTGTCTTTTTACGTCTCTCAGGAATCTGTAGATATTGAATAAACCTGTTTTGGAAAGTACATTTTCCCAGCTTACAATTCCATAGATATTATTTAAGAACTGGTAGAATTCAACTTCTACGTTGGTTCTTGGAGAAAATTCAGAATGTCCGCCTTCGGTAGCGAAAGGTCTCAGGTATTTTCCGTCAAAAAAGTAACCTGCCTCTCCCAATCCGTTTCCTGGAGCAAGAATAGCAACATTCCCTTTTTCAAGGTGACCGCTTGTATAGATTGCCTCAAGGTCGTTATCTTCAAGAAGAGCCATTCCGTAAGCAGATGCTTCCAGGTCATTCAGCATTTCTACTTTTTCAAACCCGAAATCTCTGGCATATTCTTCTATATCTAAATTCCAGCCCAATCTCGCAGGGCTGCTTTTTCCGTCAAGTACAGGGCCTGGTACAGCCATTCCTAGACGTTTTACATTTTCCAGTTGATTATCCTGAATAAACTTCTTTAAAATATCAGAAAAAGAAGTGTACTCTTTGGTGGAATATACATTCTGGAGTTTCATCTCAAGACCTCCGTTACCGGAAACAAAATAGCCTAAGATTGTCATATCTTCACGGAGACTTGCCCCAATGATAGAAACATTATCATTATTACTGTTCTCTACTCCTGGTAAATAAAGTGGAAATTTTGGATTCAGAATCATAACCTCAAATTTTACCAAATATAATAATTGTTTTTGTAAATCCTGCACAGAACGAAAAAACCTTTCCACTTTCGTGAAAAGGTTTTGGTTAATAATTGTTTATATATTAAATCTAACTACTTTCCTAATGGAATATTGTAACCGAATCCTACTCCGATATTCCCCACATTATAGTCCTGACCAGCTAAATCTCCTTTTGTTCCTACAAAAACCTTCTGGTATTGTACGAAGAAGTTCCAGTCTCTGTTGTGGTATCCGATCTCCGGTTTAAGATAAAAACCTCCGCTTGCTCTTTCAACATTGGTATTGGAAGCAACTGTTTTATCTCCAACAAGGAAACCATATCCTAAGTCTGTTCCGAAATAGAAACCGGTTTGTTTTGGATAAATTCTGATTAAAGCTGCTACAGGTACTACCCCTACATCATTGTTTTTATATCCGTTATTTTCTTTACCAAAATAGTGAGTATATCCTGATGCGATACCTAAACCAAATCCTGGTGTAATCAGATTCTGGTAAGATACATCCACTCCTACTGCAGCGGAAAGATTATCTGAAGGAACTGCTAAACCAACATTTGCACCTACTTTGATCATATTGTTCATCTGAGCACTTTGGGCGCTTACTACACCTGCTGTTAAAATCCCAGCCAGCAATATTGCCTGTTTAAACATTTTCATAACTCTAATTTTTAAATTTTACTAAACAAGAGGATGTAAAAATCGTGCCAAGCAAGCCTTTTTCTTTGATTTTAACACTTAAACAAATCATAAAATAATGAATATCAATATTTTATTTTTAACAAAATTTAAATGTTTGTTTAACAAAATTTATCAAAAAATGATCCTGAAAAGTGAATTAAAGAGAAAATACCAGAAAGGAAGTTGGAAGATGGAAACAGAAGGCCATATCCTACTATAATATAAAGCCAATTCTGTTTTATACATTTAATTTCCGGCTTCTAGCTTCTAGTTTCTAGCTTCTAGTTTCTAACTTCTAGTTTCTAGCTTCTAGCTTCTAGCTTCTAGCTTCTAGCTTCTAGCTTCTAGCTTCTAGCTTCTAGCGAATATAATAATATTAACAATCTTTAACCCGTTATTATTTTAACCTTTTTCTTTCAATCTCATCAAAAAAATAAATGTTCTCACCATGGCAGATTCATTATTAAAAAACAAACATCTTCTTTGGCGTGCAGGTTTTGGTATAGGAATCAATCAGATTAATGATCTGAAAAATAAAGATACGAAAACACTGATGCATGAGCTCTTCAAAGAAGACAGCTTCAGTGAAATCTCATACGATACTCCCGATGCCGATCCTACAGCAGATTATATGAACGCTACTGCCCCGGCAGAAAAGAAAAAGGAAATGCAGCGACTCAACCGGGAACAAAACAATGAACTGAATCTGAACTTTCTGGATAAAATAGTGAACAGCAAGGAACAACTGAGGGAAAAGATGGCCTTCTTCTGGCACGGGCATTTTGCTTCCAGGGTAATCAATCCGAAATTCAACAGGCAGCTTCTCAATATGATCCGGAAACATGCGTTGGGAAATTTCAAAGACCTGCTTTTTGAAGTAAGCCAGTCTCCCGCTATGCTCAACTTCCTGAATAATCAACAGAACAAAAAAGACCACCCGAATGAAAATTTTGCCCGTGAAGTGATGGAACTGTTTACGATGGGAAGGGGAAATTATACGGAAAAAGATATTCGGGAAGGAGCAAGAGCTTTTACCGGATGGAGCTATGATAAGGAAGGAAACTTTAAAGAAAGAAAAAACCTTCATGATGAAGGAACCAAAACTTTCCTCGGAAAAACCGGCAACTTTGACGGTTCGGATGTTCTGAATATTATATTGGATCAAAAGGCCACAGCAAAGTTTATTACAGAAAAAATCTATAGATTTTTTGTGAATGAAAAAGTGGATGATGATATAATCAACAGGCTAAGCACCAATTTCTACGCTTCCGGATATGATATAAAAAAACTGATGACTGAGATCTTTTCAAGTTCCTGGTTTTATGACCAGAAAAATATCGGAAACAGAATAAAATCTCCCGTAGAGCTCATGGCCGGAATTATGCGAATCCTTCCCATGCATATCCAGAATCCTGAAAATCTTATTGTTTATCAGAAATTATTGGGCCAGATGCTCCTCTACCCTCCTAATGTGGCAGGATGGCCCAACGGAAAATCATGGATCGACAGCTCTACTCTGATGCTAAGGCTTCAGGTTCCACAGATCTGGTCCGGACTTCGTCCTTTGGAATACAGCCCAAGACAGGATGATGATCTTGATATGGGGATGAAATCCAAAGAAACGGCATTAAACAAAACCTTTAAGAACCCGAATATCTCTATAGATTGGGATCGTGTAGATCAAATATTTGCTCATAAAAACTGCCAGGATTATCTGATTCTCAATTCCCAGAATCTGAATATGGATGCTGTAAAAAGTTTCTCTGATAACAGCACCAAGATGAACATTATCAATCTGATGTCAACTCCGGAATACCAGTTAATGTAGGTCACATTCCTTAGGTTGCAGGTAATAGCTGTCATAGTATAAATTATCATTTATTTATCTTTTACTATTATAAAAATAAATATCAGTAAAAATGCAAACCAGCCCTACAACCTGCTACCTGCTACCTCTCATCTGCCACCTTAAACCTTAAAAACAAAATTATGTTAATCAAAAGACGAGAATTCCTCAAAATAAGTTCATTGGCCACTGCTTCTCTGCTGATGCCCAATTTCTTGAAATCAATGACATTGGATGATGCTCTGACACCCAATCAAAACATTCTGGTGGTCCTTCAGTTTACGGGTGGTAATGATGGTCTGAATACGATTATTCCCGCCAGAAATGATATTTACTTCAGGGAAAGGAAAACGCTCGCTATTCAGGACTCAATGGCTTTAACTGATGAAGCAGGCATCAATCCGTCTCTTTCTTACTTTAAAGAGCTTTTTGATAATGGCGAACTTTCGGTCATGAATAATGTCGGCTATCCCAATCCTGACAAGTCTCATTTCCGTAGTATGGATATATGGCAGTCTGCCAGCAGAAGCGATGAATTCCTGGATACGGGATGGCTTGGACGATTTCTGGATGAGGAATGCTACCGCTGTGAACACCCTACCCAGGCACTGGAAGTAGATGATATGCTCAGTCTTGCCCTGAAAGGGGAAAATAATAAAGCATTTGCCTTTAAAGACCCTAAAAGACTGTATCAGACCAGCCAGGAAAAGTATTTCAAATCACTATATGACCATCATCACGATGATGAAACGGTTTCCTATCTTTATCAGACTTTAGGATCTACGATCAATAATGCCGGTTATATTTTTGAAAAAAGCAAAGCCAAAAAAACAGAAGAGGTTTACCCTAATTCACAATTGGGAAAAGATTTCAAAACCGTAGCCTCTCTGATCAAATCTGACATCAATACTCAGGTTTACTATCTTTCTATCGGAAGTTTTGATACTCACGTAAATCAGAATGACAGGCAGAAAAAGCTGTTCAGTGATATAAATGATGCGGTAAAATCCTTTGTGGCCGATATGAAAAGTAATAGTCTCTTCAATAATGTACTGCTTATGACCTTTTCTGAATTCGGACGCCGTGTTGCCCAGAATGCCAGCAATGGAACGGATCACGGAACAGCCAACCAAATGTTTTTCATTGGTGGAAACCTGAAGAAGAAAGGACTGCTGAATACTCTTCCTGATCTGCAAAACCTGAATGAAGGCGACCTCATCTATAAAGAAGATTTCAGAAAAGTATATGCGACCATCCTTAAAAACTGGCTGAAAGCGGATTCTTCCAAAGTATTGGGATGGAAAGATGGAATTTATGATTTTATATAAATACCTCAACTTTTATTTTAGACACAAAAGCCTTTTAAAAAACACTTAAGTAATATTAAGTGGCAAAATTTGCATGTGCCACCTAAGCCTTTGAAAATATTAAACTTCCTTGAATATTACATGAATATCTCAATGGAAACACCGTATATTCCACGCCTCCGGAGGAGTGGCAAAAATTAAAAGAATTTTTGACGGGGTGGTCACTTTCCCTCACTCTCACCACACCTTATATCACAAAAAAAGAGACCATCCCATAAGGACAGTCTCTTTAGATAATTTTAAATTTTAACTACTTTTACGTTTAAGCAGTAATCTGCTTAGGTTCTTTCTCGTTCTGATCCTCTTTTTTATCAAGTTTCTCAGATATTTTTTTAACAATATATTCTATTGCTATAGGTGCTATGATTGCAATTAATGCTTTGAATATTCTTGATTTCATAATGTGATATTGTGAGGATATATATGCAATTTCCAAGCCAAGATTTTTTATTGTCCAATACTTTGTTGAGAATGCAGGCAGGTTATCTCTCCTCCGGTACAATCAGATTCTGATAGTTTTTGATGCCTGCGCTGAACTTTTCTTCCATCTTCTCTCTTAATTTTTTGGGTTTATGAACGATCAGAGAACTCCCAAACCCCAACAATAATCTTTCCAGCTCAAAATTGATCTGTACAGAGATTTTAAACAGAGTCCCATTCTGATCTTCACGGATGATCTCCTGGCTTTTATGCAGGGGTTTTGTTTTCACGTAAGGTGAATTTGCCGAGTCTACCCAGAAAACTACTGCTTTGGGAACAATACCCTCAGAGACAGTAACGCCTACAATATCTTTGAAATACTCATCACCATCCAGATCTTTGTCAATATATTGATGGGTTTCATTCACTTCAATATTTTCCATTCTGTCCAGCGCAAAGTTGTACATTTTCTGTTTATAGAGACAGATCAGAAACCATCGGTTATTGAATTCCTTCAGCAGCTGCGGGTGAACTGTATAGACATTGGATTCTCTTGCGGTAAAGCTTTTATAAAGAATATTCAAAACTTTTTTACCGGCAATGCTTTCATAGAGAATATCAATGTGCTCCAATCCCTTCAGCTGTTCGTTTTTATCCAGATGGATAATAGATTTCTGGCTGGTAGCATGAATGGAATCTTCCAGTTTCTGAATCACCCCGTTCATTTCTTTAAACATTGAGAAATCTTTGAACTGCTTCAGGATCTGGACCGCATTATTCATTGCTTTCAGGTCGCTGTCATTTACAGAAATATTATGAATACTGTAATCAGGATCACTATAGCGGTAGTATTTTCTCTCATACACCTCAATGGGAGCCTCATAACCGAACTTTTCACTCCGCATATTCTGCAGGTCAAGCTGTACGGTTCTTTTACTCACATAAGATTCTTTGCCTTCAAATTCAAATAAAGCTTCGGAACATTCATCAATAAGATCTTCCAGCGTATATTTTCTGTATTTGTTCTTCAGACATTTATCGAGGGTCTTATAGCGGATCAGGGCATTTTTGTTGGATGACATGGTGTTGATTTTTAGTTAGGCAAAATTGCAGAAGGGTAAAAAAGCAAAATCGTCAATGCACAAAAAGGAATCAATTGCTGTTGTGCAATAGACTCATTTTTTCAGATGATATAATGCTGATTCATTATAAAATCCATCAGCAGACTCACTTTTTTATGATACTCCTTTTTGCTCAAAAATTATTTCTCTTTCAAAGCATTTCCTTCAAAAGTGATTCCTTCCCAACCAAATTTCATGAAATTTCTGATGTTCTGATGATCATCTCCTTCCGGATTTTTCAAAACATCTTCTCTGTAAAATTCTCCAAAAAGCGAAAGGGTCTTTTCTTTTGACAAATCCTGAAGGCTCGCATAGCTGAAAACCTTGCATGAACCGTTATTTTGCCCGGCCTGGTTGGTAGTATCCCCATTTTTAAAGGCTGTAGGCGTAAATTCATAATTTCCGTCGATATAAGCAATAACATCCGCAAACTGAATCGTTTCAGGGAAATGTGTCAGTTGTTCTAATAATACCATAAGTATAGGTTTTAAATGATTCAGGCATCCACAAATTCACCTATTGCATCTTTGCTTTGCCTTATTTTTAAACTTTTTGTAAAAATAATTAAAATTTCTTTACCTACGCAAAACTATTGCGCAATAATACTCTTACTTTGCATCATCAAAATGAAATAAAGATGGAATTTAATGGAAATCATTTAATCGAATTAGGATATAGACCAGCAAAATGGTTTAAAGATGCCATTACCTATATCAACGAGAATCATCTGGATGAACATCAGATCGCAGAATATCTGGTACAGTTCAAGCAACCTGACCTTATTCCACTTCATGATAAAGCGAAAGATTTTGTCATCAACATCAGAGCCGAGCACGAGAGTGAAAATGATAATGTGGAGAAAGTCATCAAAACAATGAAAGTGCTGATGAAAACCCCTACTCTGACCAGAGGAGCCTTGATGCCGGATGCCTGCCCTACAGGTCCTGAAGGTTATATCCCTGTGGGAGGTGTTGTTGTTGCCCAGAATGCCATTCATCCCGGATTCCATAGTGCAGATATATGTTGTTCAGTGATGCTGACCGATTTTGGTAAAGCCAATCCTAAAGAGATTCTTGATGCCGCACACGCTGTGACGCATTTCGGATATGGAGGAAGACCAAGAGGTGAACAGATGCCGATGTCTCAGGAACTGATGGATGCCTTCAGAGAGAATGATTTCTTAAATGATGAGAAATTAATAAGCATTGCCCGTTCTCATATGGGAACGCAGGGGGATGGAAATCATTTTCTTTTTGTAGGAATTTCCAAAAATACAGGAAACACGATGATGGTGACTCACCACGGATCGAGAGCTCCGGGAGCTGCTTTATATGATAAAGGAATGAAAGTAGCCAACCGTTTCAGACAGGAAATCTCCCCTGAAACGTTGAAAGAAAACGCCTGGATTCCTTATGATACAGAAGAAGGGAAATCCTATTGGGAAGCCCTGCAACTGATCAGACAATGGACTAAAGAAAACCATACTTCTATTCATGATGCCGTGCTGAACAAGCTGGAAATGCAGAAAGAAAATAGATATTGGAATGAACATAATTTTGTCTTTAAAGATGGTGATCTGTTCTATCATGCGAAAGGAGCTACTCCACTGGATGATAAGTTCATGCCTGATATTACAGGACCGAGACTGATCCCACTGAATATGTCTGAACCGGTATTGATCGTTCAGGGAAAAACGAATGAAAGAAACCTTGGTTTCGCCCCTCACGGAGCGGGAAGAAACTTTAGCAGAAGCCAGCATAAAAAGTCTATGGCTCATAAAACAACTGAAGAGATCTTCAATGAGGAAACAGCAGGATTGGATATTCGTTTCTACTCCAATGAAATTGATATATCTGAGCTTCCGAGTGCTTATAAAAGCGCAAAAAATGTGAGAGCGCAGATTGAAGAATACGGATTGTGTGAGGTATTGGATGAAGTAATGCCATATGGATGTATCATGGCCGGTGATGTTCAGAAGAACGCACCATGGAAGAAAAAGAAGAAATTCAGAAAGGCATGATTGATAAATAAACCTGGCAGGTCTTTGAAAACCTGTTAGGTTAAAAAAAACTAATAATAAAACCTTACGGATATGAAAGTCTATAAGGATATGAAAACTTTTCAATAAGGCAGGGGCAGTAGCTCAGATGGTAGAGCAACAAGAATTACTTTTCGCTGCAGGCATATAAAGTTCCTATCAACCACCAGGTTTGTGGGTCACAGGTTCGAATCCTGTCTGCTCCTCAATACGATGAAGATGATTCTATTCAAACATGAGTCATTTTCATGGGTAAAAAAATATAAGGCAAAGAAAGTTCCTATATATTCCAAGTTTACTTTCCGCCTTTTTACAAATTATAGAGCAAAGGGAGTTCCTATTACACATTAAAGGTTTTTACTCCCCGCTTTTTATAAATTATAGGTAAAAGGAGTTCCTATACCCTTCACTTTTAATGAATCTTACTCCTCACTTATTTTTTAAACTTAAAACAATGAAAACACTTAAACTATTCAACGCTGTACTGGCCAGAAAATCGGATGAAGATCCTTTTATTTCCGATAGCGGTTTAGTGATTGAGTCTGATGCACTTTGGGCTAAAAAGCAAATCATAAGCTATTATTCAGAGGAAAAGCTCAGCGGTAATGCTCTTAACAGAACCTTCCATAAATCCTGGGAGAAAATTAAAAACAGTACCCGGTTCGACCTGTTCTTTGAGCAGATCACACATTACATTTCTACCTATGGAAGCCAATTTCAGGATAAAGTTTATATTCCGGACGAGATCCTGAATATCCCTGAAACAAAACTTAGCCTCAACATTATCAAGGCTTATTCCAAGGAAGAAATGACAGATAAATGCCTTGAGCTGTTGAGATCCGGTATTGCTTTGAAA
Source organism: Chryseobacterium indologenes (assembly GCA_001013295.1). Taxonomy (GTDB): domain Bacteria; phylum Bacteroidota; class Bacteroidia; order Flavobacteriales; family Weeksellaceae; genus Chryseobacterium; species Chryseobacterium indologenes_B. Next base: position 32,971 of record LAZY01000038.1, read on the forward strand.
GAAGAAACATTGAATGATATATTCGCCATTCTGAAGGATGAACTGAAGTATACGTTCACAGGAAAGGAAAATATCAGAAACAAGGAAGCCATTGTAAGAGTGGCAGACCTTTATAAGATCTACCCGGAAAATCCAGTGGAGTTTTTGAGATATGTTATTTTCAAAACCACCGGAACCAGTACTCTGATCAAAAATCAGGAACTGATAAAGGAAATCAAAGAAAGTAAATTCAACCCATCAAAGCTGTTTAAAAACTATGGACTGGAAAGGCTTGCTGAGATCTTTAACAGGTTTAAGCCGTTGTTTCTGGCGTATAAAAAAAGATGCCCGGAAACCATTAATAAGCTTTCCAAATTATCAAAAATACATCATCTGCCATTGGTCTCTAACCCGCTGAATGATGCTACCAACACATTATTGGAAGAAAAAGATGTGCACTGGCTGGATCGTGCAACGCCGTTTGCTCTTTTCAAAGCGCTGTCAGCATGTTATTTAAGAATGTATGGTCAGGATACTTTTGTCTATAGAATCAGAAACGGAAAATCATGGGTAAAAACAGGAAGAAACAGTGATGTCAACGAAATGAACTTTGATTTTATTCTGTCCTATCTGAAAACCAGATTTGATCTTTCTGGAAAAAAATTCTACTTCCCGGAAGAGGTAGAGTTCGGACTTCCTACTTCTGAAAAAATGTTTGTTGGAAATATTCCGACAGGAACAAGATTCTCCGGTGAAAAACTTGCCGTTGGAGTCTATTGGGAAGATGCATGGGGAGCCCAGGACCTGGATTTGTCCGGATTAAATATTACGGGAAAAGCAGGTTGGAATGCTGCCTACAACCAGGGAGACGGAAACCTGATGTATTCCGGAGATATGACTTCTGCCCCTACAGGAGCTGTAGAATATCTTTATGCCAACAGCGGACTGAATACACCGACTCTGGTCATGAACAATGTTTACTATGGAGAAGCCAACTGCGGTTATAAAATCATTGTCGGAAAAGGAGATCATATTTCGAGAGATTATATGATGAACCCTAACCTTCTTTTTGCTGAAGTGAAATGTAGTTCGATCCAAAGACAGACTATTCTTGGAATGCTACTGCCCAAAGGTGAAAAACAGACTTTTGTACTTCTGAATTTCGGAGCCGGACATTCCCACGTTTCAGGAAACTCAGAGATTGCTGTACTGGCAACCAATGCGCTTTATCAGCAATGGTACGAACCGATGTCTTTTAATGTACTTATAAAGGAACTGGGAGCATCAGTCGTAACTGAACAAACTGAAGCCGACTATAATTTTTCGCTGGAAGGTTTGGAAAAAGATAGTTTTCTCAAAATTTTTAAATAATTTTTTCTTGCGTCATCTGATGAAATCGGGTGGCGTTTTTTTATGGAGTGTAGGTTGAGAAAAGAGGAGAATAAAGGACGCTGAAAACCACCCCGGCAAAAATTCAAAGAATTTTTGCCACCACTCCGGAGGAGGGGAATCTACAGTCCTTCAATTGAAGAATTTATCATCGTATTGAAGAATTACACATTCATTTTTTTCACAGAAAAATAACTTTCATTCACTTCAAGAATGATTTTCTTACCATAATCAATCTGAATGTTAAACATATTCTCCAACGGAAACTGAAGTATAGCCTGAAGAATAAGACGTATCACTCCGGCATGGGTAACGATCAGAACTTTATTGGTCTCTTTTTTCTGAACAAGTTCGTTCCAGAAGCTGAGTACACGGGTTTGCATTTCAAGCAGATTTTCACCACCCGTAGTTTTTACATTGACAAAATCTTTGTACCAGGGAGCAATCTCTTCTTCCGGAATAGCTGTCCATTTTTTCAGTTCCCAGTTTCCGAAATTCATTTCCCTCAGTCTTTCGTCCGTTTTATAGCCGAAATTAAAATAATCTGCCAAAAGACAACAGCGCTGTAACGGACTTGAAACCACAAGATCAAAATCATTATCCAGGTTTATGTTCTGAAAATCTTGCAGATAATTTTCCCTGAGAGGTATTTCTGCAAATCCATAGCATAGATTTTCAGGATTATCTACTGCAGTATGCCGGATCAGATGAATTTCCATACGATCATTGTTCCTAAGTAAAATAATACTTCACACACCTGCTGTACAGCCCCCAGACAGTCTCCGGTATAGCCACCGATATGCTTTTTAAAATACCATCCCATATAGATCTTTCCCAAATAGGCCAATGCAAAAGCAATGATCAACCGCCAGTCCGGGATCAGTACAAAAGAAAGTAAAACACTGATAAATCCTACTAATAAAGCCATCCCATCCAATGGTTTATTCGCCAAAGGTTTAGATTTGCTGGCATCAATATCTGTAACATACTGATGAGTATAGATCATTGTTCCTGAGATAAAGCGGCTTGAGGTATGAGCTAAAATGATAATCCATAAGGTTTTCATCAAATCAACTGTTCCCAGAGCCTGAATACTGAAGAACTTCAATGCAAATAACAGAATAATCCCAATAGTTCCATAGGCACCTACTCTGCTGTCTTTCATGATTGTAAGGATCTTTTCTTTTCCATATCCGCCTCCGAAACTGTCGCACATATCCGTGAACCCGTCTTCATGAAAAGCTCCGGTCAGCAAAACACTTGTGATCATCATGAGAACGATTCCTATTTCAAGATTAAAAAGCTGAGAAGAAAGATACAGAATAGCGGTATTGATCAACCCGACCAACAATCCGACCCAGGCAAAATACTTCTGAGATCTGTTCATGATCTCACTGGAATACGGAATGGTAAACGGAACCGGAATTCTCGTGAAGAACATCATTGCCGTGGCAAAATAGATCAGTTCGTTCTTTACAGCTTTCATTTATTCTTTATTTGAAACATGGGCATCTTCAAAACTTGACATTTCATTCAGGAAATTTACCGCACTTTGAATAAGCGGATATGCTAATGCACAGCCTGTTCCTTCTCCCAGGCGCAGGTTCAGATTCAATAAGGCTTTCTGCCCAAGTAATTCCAATAGCTGAAGATGTGCATTTTCATCGCTTACGTGGCAGAATATACAATTGTTCAGAATTTCAGGATTCTTTTTCCAGGCTGCAGCAATGGCAACTGTTGCGATGAATCCATCCACCATAATCAGCATATTCCGATGGAAAGCTTCCTCCATAGCTCCGATCATCTGGACTATTTCCAGCCCTCCGAAAGTCTGAGCGATTTCATCTACGGTAGCCACTTCCGGATATTTCTCTATGGCCGAAGATAAAATATTGATCTTATTCTGCAGCTGATCATCATTCAGTCCGGTTCCCCTTCCGATGCAGCTTACAATCGGTATATCAAACAACTTACTCATCATCAGTGAAGAAGCAGAAGTATTTCCTATTCCCATTTCCCCGAAACCAATACTATTACATCCCGTTTCTGCAATTTCTGCCACCACTGATCTTCCGTTTTCAAGTGCCTGCTGATATTCTTCAACAGTCATTGCCGGCTCTTCCAGGATATTACGGCTGGATTTTCTAACTTTTTTATCCAATAAATTCAGTCCTTCCGGAAAATCAAAATTCACTCCGGCATCTACAATTTTGATCTCAATACCCTGCTGTCTGCAAAAAACATTGATTGCAGCACCGCCGCCCAGAAAATTCATCACCATCTGATAAGTAACTTCCTGCGGATAGGCACTCACTCCTGCCCTGGCAATCCCGTGATCGGCTGCAAAAACCACCATATGCGGCTTTAACAATTGAGGGGAAAGGGTCTTTTGAACCATTCCTATTTTGTGGGCAATATGTTCCAGGTGGCCTAACGCCCCCAGAGGTTTGGTTTTAAAATCAATCTTATGCTGTAATTCGTTTGATAACATGAATGTAAATGTAGTTATGTTAAATGAGAAAGTGCAATATTAGTGAAATAGAGGGTATTTTTGGGAATATACAATGTAAAATGTATTGATGACAGGAATAGAAGACCATAGATAATAAACGAAGAGATGAGAGACCGGAAACTACTAAGAAACTAAACTCTAGATTTGAAACTTATAAAACAGCAACATTAAACCCTCTCACCCTCAAACTCTCCCACTCTCAACCAAAAACATCTACGTAAAAACACTGCGTACTCCCTTCTTTATTTTGCTTTATAAATTGAAAAAAATGACAACCAGAATATTAGAAAAAATAAAAGAAGTTGAAGCAGCAAGAGGCGTAGAAGTTCTTGTGGCTGTGGAATCAGGAAGCCGGGCGTGGGGATTTGCCTCGCCTGACAGTGATTATGACATCCGTTTCATATACCGCCATGAAAAGGACTGGTATCTTTCACCATGGGATAAAGATGAAACCATTGAATTTATGACCAAGGATGATCTGGACGGTTCCGGATGGGATCTCAGGAAAACTTTCCATCTGTTGTTGAAGTCGAACGCCGCTTTGCTGAGCTGGTTCTATTCTCCTATTGTTTATAAGAAAGATGACAGGTTTGTGGAACTTTTCAAACCTTTGGCAGATGCCTGTTTCTCCCCGATAGCAGTTTCTTACCATTATTTAAGCATGAGCAAGAAATATCTGGAAGCCTGCAGAAGTGATGAAGTAAAATTAAAAAGTTTCTTTTATTGTCTCCGTACTACACTGACCGGAAAGTGGATCATAGAAAAAGGAACAGTTCCGCCTGTATTGTTCAGTGATTTGCTTATATTGACAGATGATGAAGTAAGAACAGCCATAGAGAATCTTGTAGCCCTGAAAGCAACAAAAGGAGAAGCTTATTATCATCCGAATGACTGGAAATTATTTGACTTTATGGAGAAAACCATAGCAGACAATGAGGAAAAATCAAAAGGGCTGACGGGAAGTAAGGCAGATAAGATGGAAAGGGTTTTTAGAGAAATACTAAATCTGTAAAAAAACTATAACTCATGAAAAACATAATCGCTCTGTCTCCTATGTATACGGAAGACAGCAACAATCTGAAAAAAGCATCCCTCAGTTCACCTTATGAACTGAACCGTTTCAATGCAAAGTGGAATGTTCCTGAAGAATTTCGTGAGGATGTGATTGCTGTGTATGGTGAGGATATTTATGCAGAAATTGTTGCTGACCAGTGTCATTTAACCTTACTAAAACCTGCAGATGACTGGCTGGTTCACATTGATGAAGATTTTATCAAGCGTGAAATTTCTTATGGCCAGCTTAAAAACTTTGTTGATCAGGAAAATATATTCATCAAATGTTCCGATTTTAAAAGCTTTAAAGCCGGAGTTTTTCAAAAGGTAACAGACATCAAAGGGTTTGATACGCTCAATCAGGAAATCACCGTCTTCACTTCAGAAGTTGTGGACTGGGAACTTGAAGTAAGGTGTTTTGTTTTCAATAAGGAGATTAAAACTCATTCTTCTTATTGGCGAAACAACGCTTTTGATACCCACCCACTGTCTGAAACGGAACAGCAGGAAATGTTTTCTTTTTTTGATGCATTTATCCAAAAATATGCTTCTAACCTACCAGAGGCCATTGTCCTGGATTTTGGAATTATCAAAGGAAAAGGCTGGGCACTGATCGAAGCTAATCCTGCATGGTGCTCAGGGTTGTATGCCTGCGATGCGGAAAAGGCTTTGGAAGTGATTGTGAAAAGTTGTATTAAAAATTAGAATCATGGAAATGATTATTTTTATAGGGATCCCCGCCAGCGGAAAAAGCTCATTGTACAAGGAGCTTTTTTTCAATTCACACATCAGAATAAGCATGGATCTCCTCAATACCAGAAATAAAGAAGGGAAACTCCTTCAGTATTGTTTTGATACCCAGTCTAAAATGGTCATCGATAATACCAATGTATCCTCAAAGGAAAGGAAAAGATATATTGATCTTGCCCGTAAGAACAAATATAAAATCCTCGCTTATTATTTTGAATCTGATATAAAGACATGCCTCGAAAGAAATAAAAACCGTAAAGATTTTATCAATGAGATCGGAATCAAAGCGAAATTTAAAGAACTGGAGCCGCCTTCGTTGGAAGAAGTATTTGATAAAATAGTACAGGTAAAGATCATCAATACCCAATTTGAAATCAGTGATTATGAAATTTGAAGAAATTGAAATTCTAATGCGAAAAAATGAAACCCTTTCCGAGCAGTATATATTGCCGGAAAATTTCATTATTGTAAGATTAGATGGAAAAGGTTTTACAAAACTGACTAAAGAAAAACTTTCATTAGAGAAACCTTTTGATCAAAAATTCAGCGTGGTAATGACCAATACGGTTAAACATCTCTTTAACTCAGGATTCAGAATCATCTATGGCTATACTCAAAGCGATGAAATCTCTCTATTGATTCATAAGGACGATAATACCTTCAGCAGAAAAATAAGAAAGATCAACTCTGTATTGGCCGGGGAAGCCAGTGCATTTTTCAGTCTTCAGTTTCAGGAGGTTTGTGTGTTTGACTGCAGGGTCATTGCGGTTCCGAATCATGATATGATTTTGGACTATTTCTGCTGGAGACAGGAAGATTCGCACAGAAATTCACTTTCAGCCTACTGCTACTGGACCTTGAGAAATAACGGATGTAATGCGAAACAGGCTACTGAAAAAATTGAAAAACTATCGATGGCCGATAAAAATGAATTGCTTTTTCAATATGGAATTAATTATAATAACATCCCTTTCTGGCAAAAAAGAGGAATAGGAATCTTTATAAAAGAAACAGATAAAATAGGTTATAATCCTTTTACAAAGCAAAATGTAGCTTCGATTCGGAAAACTCTTCATGTGGAACAGGAGCTCTCTGTAAGAGAAAACTACAGATCATTTATAAACGCTATAGTAAAGAATGCTCTAAAAAAAGATACAAAAAAATAATTTTTTTTAAATAAAATAATATTACGCAAATACATTGCGCATTAACCCACTTACTTTGCATCATCAAATAAGAGAGACTGTAGCTCAGAAGGATAGAGCAACGTAAAAACACTTTATATAATTTTAATCTGCTTCGGCAGGTGTGATCATAAAGTTACTTCGCTTTTCACGCCGTAGGTCGCCGGTTCGAGTCCGGCCAGTCTTTCTGATGAAGTGGTGTGAGATTAAGGTTACTTCGTAACTTACATACAAAACTCAGCCTTAATCGGTTTTAATCACTTCTTTTTATTCATTTAAAAACTAATGATATGTCAAAATTTAACACAAAAAAAACTGGGTTCGACTCTGGTATCATTGCCGGAACATTGACAGATACAGCCGGAAAATATTCAGATTATGAATTGCTGAGAAGAGTGACTCTGGCCAATCTTCTTTTTGAATCCGATTATTACCAGTCTGCCGATACCATCATGACGCAGATTGAAGATTTATGTCATAAAGTGGATGGAGAAAAGATCATTGAACTGGCCATCGAATGCCGTTTCGAGCAAAAGCTGAGACATACTCCGCTATGGCTGCTTATTCTTGCCAATGAAATTCATGGAGTTTCTGTGAAGGATGCCATTGCCAAAATTGCCAACAGGCCGGATATGACCATTGATTTACTTCAGGTGCTGAAAGTAAGAAACGGGTCTTATAAAATGTCTAAGCCAATCAAAAAAGGACTGGCCAAAGCTTTCGATCAATATGATGAATATCAGATCGCCAAATATAGAAAAAGCAATATGCTCTTATCTCTGGTAGACGTTGTGAATCTGGTACATCCAAAACCAACAGCCAAAAATGAGCATGCATTGAAAGCGCTTGTTGAAGATACTCTTCGGCCTGCCAATACATGGGAAACAGCTCTTTCTCAAGGTGCTGATAAAAAGGAAACTTTTGAAAGAATGATCTCTGAAAAGAGTTTAGGCTCTCTTGCTATTCTGAGAAATCTCAGAAATATGACTGAAGCCGGGCTGTCAAGAGAAAATATCAGAACTGCAATCTCACAAGTCAACAGCTCATGGCTGACTCCGTTGAATTTTCTGGCAGCTCAAAGAAATGCCGTAGAATTCACTGCTGATATTGACCATGCGATGGAAAAATGTTTTTCCGGAGAGAAGATCAAAGGAACAACAATTTTAGCCATTGACGTATCCGGAAGTATGGGACAGATTACCTCTTCCCAATCTCAGTTTTCAAGGATGGATCTTGCTTTTGCCATGGCAGCTGCAGGTTCTTATATCTTTGAAGATCTGATCCTTGTTTTTACGGCAGGAGACGATCATGAGAGAACAGGAAAACACATGATCTGGAGCAGTGGTAAAGGACTTGGATTATTTAATCATTATCGGTCAATCAATACTGAGGTAGGCCATGGAGGAATCTTTACCTATCAGCTGTGTGAATGGCTGAAAGAAAAAGGGTATGCAAAAGATGCAGAACGACTGGTCGTAATCTCCGATAGTCAGGATATTGATGCGCATTACGGACTGAGCAGAAAGCCGGATACGTCACCGTATAAAACGTCTTATATCATTGATATTTCAACCCATACCCACGGTATAAAAACCGGGAACTGGACCGCAGAAATCAATGGATGGAGCGATAAAGTATTTCATTATATTAAAGCTCTGGAAAGCTAAATGTTTTCCAGAGTTTTTTTCTAAAACCTAACCAAAGAAAACCATGAAAAAAAAACTAAAATTCAGACATCTGAATGAAGAATTTGCTATTGCTCGGGACAGGGAGAATGAAAAATACGGACTGTACAACAAAATTACACAGACTTTCGACATTCCTGTGATTTACAAATATCTTAATCCTGATCTTGAAAAAAGCCAGCTGCTGGCAGCAGAGAATGAATACGGTTTATATGGTTATCTGAATCTAAAAAATGAAGTTATTATTCCCTTTCAATACGAACATGCCACAGGATTTCGGAATGGGTTTGCATACATCAGCAGGTTTACAGAAGAAGACGGCAGAGGAATAGCTTATGAAGGCGTTATCAATGAAAAAGGAGAACCCGTTCTCCCCATGGAATATGAAAAGCTCTACATTCAGCATCCTCATCATTATGCCATTGTACAGAAGAATGGATAACAGGGGATCATCACCCTGGATGAACAGGAAATTATCCCTCTGGAATTCGACCATATTGAAACGTTCTGTTACAGTAACGGGGAATTATTTGAATGTACCCAAAATCAAAAAACAGGTGTTTACGATGTGAAATCAGGCAAATTTGTCATTCCTTTGGAATTAGAAAGCATAGAAGATAGTTTTATAATCGATACCAATCCGGGTTATATATACTATATTTTTACCAGAAACGGACTTCAGGCTCTGGTAAAATTTCAAAATGAAACTTTTACTTTCCTTACCGACTATATTTATGCCCCTATTGATCATCTTGAAATGTCTGAAAACAGAGTCAGAGTGGCCAGGAATGGGCTCTGGGGAGCTACAGATATAGATGGAAAACTGATTATTCCTTGTGAATATGACTGGATAGGTTATGCAAGGAATGGTAAGATAAAGGCAGAAAAAAGCGGGAAAGAATATATTTTAGACCTTAACGGGACCTTAATAGAATCAAAATAGTGGTAAGTTATCTTTTAGAAAGAAGATTATAGTCTATTTTTGAAGAGTATTACCCATACAGCATAAAAACATAACCATGCAAAAAGAAAGCATCATCACCATCAACCGGACAAAGGAAAATTCCGATTTGAACTGGGCTCTAAAACGTTACCTCCCGGGGTTCAAAGACGGTCAGAAAACGATTACCGGAATCTATTTCCCATGGGAACAGCTCTTTGAAAATAAAGAAAATATCACAGAGATTTCTGAAAAAATCACACAGCTTTTCAATGAATATGCGGCCAATCATTCTTTTGGAAGCATTCATTATCAACCTCAGCACAGAGATGTCTTTCTTTGTAGAATAGATGTATTTTCTTCCTATTACTGGATTGAATTTATTTATACCAAAAACCAATGGAATCTGAAAACCAAAAACTATCAGTGGGAAGATGAATCTTTTATTCTATCTCATGGAACATCCGATGATCAGGATTTCATCGGTACCCAGATCGGATATAAGATTCTTTTCTATTCCTTTGAACATCGTCCAACAGATGAAAACGGGTACAGAAAAAGAAAATACAGTCTGCCTGTTTATATCAACAAAGAAAGTTTATTCAACAGCAATTATCAGTTTTGTTTTTCAAAAAATGATGGATTGAGAAGGGATCATAGAGTGAGAAGCATCAATCTACTGGTTGATGAAGATTTTGATTATTTCCTGCAAGTCGATTCAAACGAATATTCAGAAGCTACAGGTCGGGAATTAAATTTTATAATACAAGGGCAGTTGCCGAAAAAGATTCTTTTTCCCCTCCTTGAAGTCATTCATAAGAATAAAAGCCACCAGAATTACGGCTACTCTATAACAGATATTCCCACTTCAAACTTTACGTTTAAAATTAATGGAAAATTTTATCAGTCATCAATTTTATTTTATACAGGAGAAGAAGAAGACCCTGATTTTAGCAATCTGGAAACCCTGGAAACGGCCATTATAGAATGGGTAGACAAAATTGTTGAATTACAAAAAGAAGGATTATCATGAATTATAAAGTCATCTATAACGAGGAAAAACTCAAAGAATTCATCAACTGGCTTCCGGATCTGCAGCCTAACGAACAATATTATGTGCAGCTCCTCGCAAGAAGAAAATACAACCCGGAAACCGGACTGAAATCTGACAAAGCCCAGTTAAAACGTTTTACCACCACCAAGGAAAGACTGTTTCATAAAATCAGCCAGCTTGAGCTTCCTATCGGACGTTACGAATCCGGAGATGTTGACATTTCTCAGGATAATCTGGCATTGTATATCACTCCCAATCCAAGAGATCTGCATAAAGCTTCTTTATTGCTGATGCGGGAAATTTCAGACAAACTGATCAGAAATGACAATGCCATCAATCCGCATACCCTGTCTTTGAATATTATCCAGACTACTACTTCAAGGAAAATATTCTTCGATCTTGATATTGATTTTAAAACAGAAAACCATCAGATCGCTATTGACAAATTCCGAAAGGATATGGAAGATTGTCTCAATACGGACTGCCTCAGTTTTATCAAAACCAATGGTGGGCTGCATTGCCTGATCAAATTGGAAGATATTGAAAAGGAATATCAGAAAAGCTGGTACCAAAAGGTTTCACAATTGGGTTGCGATGAATATGAAGTAACCATGAACGGAGATAATGTGCTTCCGGTACCCGGAGGTGTGCAGGGAATAAATTTTTCACCTTATTTTTTAGAGTAAACAGGATGTGTACCGTAAATAATGAAATAAAGCTTTGTACTTGTGCCGAAGGGAATATTGATGAAATCAAAAATATTTACATCTGGACTTTGAATCGGTATATGGGTTCAAAAGCATCAAGAATAAGAGGGATCATCATGCGTCCTATCGAAGATTTTGAAAACGGAATTTCCACAAACCGCATCCTCTCAAAATTAAACACGGGAAATATCTTTGATTTTGAATATACCCCTCAGGAAAGAGATACTTTACATATTAGTTTTAATGCAAAATACAGAATCGAATATCAATATTTCTCATTAATATTTAAAGATAAAATATGGCAAAAAGGCTGTAATCCTTTTTTCACAAGCAAGGAGGAAAAAATTGCAGAGGGAGAAGTACAGATTATTTACAACAAAGAAAATCTTTTTCTGAAGCATTGTGAAGATTTACAGGCAAAATATGGAATTGAAATACCGGAATCGGTCAAAATAAAAGCATCCGGCCTACCCATTGATTCATCAGATCCTGTTTATCTGGCTATAAAAAACTTCAAAGAATGTAAGATTTTTTATACTGAAGATTTTATAGAACTTGCTGCCGGGAAGTATTTCGATACACATCCCAATACTGAGAGCTCAGAGAAATTACAATTGCTGATCGATCAGGCCCAAAATAGCTTTTCATTACCGGAAAAAAGGTTTGTCTCTCACGAAACAGATTTCTCTTTTCTTAACGACTGTTTTCATGATCTAAGTGGTAATATTGATAAAGGCGTGGTTATTGCCATTCCTATTCAGGATCGTGAATATCTTATCGTTAATGGTATCTGGTATGGAAGAACAGTAGTCAGAAGTCAGAAAGATAAAAGATATTTTAAGAATAAAAATCAAAAATTAAAATACGAAGACTTTGAGTCTTCTAAAAAATCATGAACATTCAGGACCTAAAAAACAAAAACCTCATCCTCTTCGAAGCTATCTCCGGAAGCAAAGCCTTCGGACTGGCAACGGAAAATTCAGATACGGATATACGGGGAGTCTATTATCTGCCGAAAGAAGATTTCTTTGGGCTGAACTATATTCCGCAGATCTCTAATGAGACGAATGACATTACGTATTATGAAATCGGGAGGTTTGTAGAGCTTCTTCAGAAAAACAATCCGAATATTCTGGAAATTCTGGCAAGTCCTGAAGATTCTATTCTGTATAAAAACCCATTGATGGACCTTTTAAAAGCTGAAGATTTTCTATCAAAATTATGCAAAGACACGTTTGCCGGATATGCCGTTTCACAGATCAAAAAAGCAAAAGGGCTCAATAAAAAGATCTTAAATCCTGTAGACAAGAAAAGAAAATCGATTCTGGATTTTTGTTTTATTTTAAAAGGTCAGGGCTCCGTATCATTGAAACAATGGCTTTCAGAAAATGGAAAAACTCAGGAAAACTGCGGTTTGGTCAATATTGATCATACCAAAGGAATGTTTGCTCTATTTTATGATGAATCCGGAAGTTTAGGCTATAAGGGTGTGATTCAGCATGAAGAAGCCAATCAGGTTTCCGTGTCCTCCGTTCCTGAAAATGAAAGACCAGTTGCTTACCTTTTTTCTAATCTGGATGCTTACTCTACCTACTGTAAAGACTACAGAGAGTACTGGAAATGGGTATCTGAACGCAATGAAGACCGCTACAATGTCAACCAAACTCATGGACAAAACTACGATAGCAAGAACATGATGCACACCATCCGTCTGCTGCAGTCCTGTGAGCATATTTTCAAAACCAATTCACTGGAAATCCGTGTCAAAAACCGTGAGGAACTTCTGGACATTAAAGCAGGCAATCAATCCTATGAAAGCGTAATGCAGAAAGCAGAAAGCCTTATCGAATCTATTGAACACTATCATTCAATATCCCAACTGTCGGATTTTCCAGATCTGGAAAAAACCACACAAATTTTAGTAAAAATCAGAGAAAAACTCTATCAATAAAAAAGAGATTGGGAGATGTAAGATACACAAACAGCAAAACCAAAACTCTCCCAAGCTCATCTTTTCTTCGAAGCCTTCGCAATTGTATTATACTCAAGGCAGATTTTCATCCAATATTCAAAATCGGAAGGATGCTGAAATCCCACAGGTTCTACATAGCAGTAATCTTTGAGCTGCTTCCCTCTCATGATCATCGGGAGAAATCCTACTTTTCCTGAAACTTCTTCTTCCAGTTCGGGGTTATAGCGGCACATCAAATTGTCATGACTGATATTGATACACATCTTTCCGTTCACCAGAAATGCCAGACCACTGAACATCTTTTTCTCTTCCACCTCAATACCATCAACGGTTGAGAGCCATTCCCGTACTCTGTCTGCAAGTTCAATATTATAGGCCATGATTTTGTATTTTTTATTATTTAAAATTAATGAAAAACAGCAGCCAATACAATATTTCCCAGCTTTTCATTAAAAATCATCATTTTAAAAAATAAAATTTTATTTAAATAAATTATTGTTTTACGATAATTAATTATACATTTGCAATATCAATTTAATGATCGTGACATGAACCAGACCAAAATTATTTCAAGAATATTATTTTATATCTGCTCGCTGCTTTCAGCCGGATATTTAATCATTCTATTGTATTCATTGCTTTGCCTTACAACAGGTTTTTCAGTGACTCCCTATAAGAACGGGCAATATCTTCATATTAATCTGCCATTTACAGAGCAGCCATTTCTGAATATTGAAAGCAATTATCCATACATGATCTTTTCATTTCTGTTGGTATTAATTTCTTATGGAATCTTTTTCTGGCTTTCCGCTAAAGTTTTCAAAGTGTTTTTCCAGCAAAAGCTGTTTACAGTAGAAAACATCGCGCAGCTTAAGAAATTTTACCTGTATAATATTTTTTTCCCGCTTCCTCTGGCAGTGATAGCCAGTTTCTTTGTAGAAGTGGAAAGTATGGTATGGGGACTGGTGTTTATTCACTTTATGCTTGGAATTTTCTGTCTGTTTCTTGCGAATATCTTTAAGCAAGGACTACATTTGCAAAACGAACAAGATCTATTTATATAAAATGCCAATTATAGTCAACTTAGATGTCATGCTAGCCAAACGAAAAATGCAGAGTAAAGAATTGGCAGAAAAACTGGGAATCACTCCCGTCAACCTTTCCATCTTAAAAACCGGAAAAGCCAAAGGTGTACGATTTGATACCCTGGAAGCCATCTGTAAGATCCTGGACTGCCAGCCGGGGGATATTCTTGAGTATAAAGAGTAAGGGTTTAAGGTTTAAAGTTCATAGTTTCAGGTTTCCTTTCAATCTTTTGAAGTTTGAAAACTGAAAGTCTGCCCCCTTCTTTATCTTTGAATCCCTCGGTCTCTCATCTATTCGTCTATTCTCTCTCAGTCTTTTTATTATTCAACACAACAGTAGTCCTCAGCCGGATTGCCTGTCCTTCTATTATCCAAACACAACCTTATGAATACATTATCCATAAACAACCTGAGCCTCACTTACAAAAATGGTTTTCAAGCTATTAAAAACATTTCCCTGGAAATTAAAAACGGAATGTTCGGTTTGCTTGGGCCCAACGGAGCCGGGAAATCATCTTTAATGAAAACGATTGTCGGGCTTCAGAAACCAACTTCAGGGACCTTGGTTTTCAATGGGATCGACATTGTGAAAGAACCTGATTATATTAAAAAGAACCTGGGATTCCTTCCTCAGGATTTCGGAGTTTATCCTAAAGTTTCCGCCTATGATCTGTTGGAACATATCGCGATATTAAAAGGTATTACAGATCAAAAGATGCGTAAAAATCAGATCCTGAATCTGCTCGAAAAAGTCAACCTTTCAGATTTTGCCAAAAAAGAAGTCCATACGTTCTCCGGTGGAATGAAACAGCGGTTTGGAGTCGCCCAGGCTTTATTAGGTGATCCCAAAATCATCATTGTGGATGAACCCACGGCAGGCCTGGATCCGGAAGAACGCAACCGTTTCAATGCCCTTCTCAATGACATCAGCCAGGACGTTATTGTTATCCTGTCAACCCACCTTGTAGAAGATGTGAGAAATCTATGCTCAGAAATGGCGGTGATGAACCGCGGACAGATTCTCAGAAAAGGAAAACCAGGAGCTCTGATGGCAGAACTTGACCATAAGATCTGGTCGAAACCGATTCATAAAAGCGAACTGGAAAGCTATAACTCCAGCTACGAAATCATCAGCAGACAACTCCTGGAAAGAGAACTTTATATCACCATATTCTCAGAAGAACATCCTAAAGATTTCAGCCCTGTACCCCCTCTGCTGGAACACGTTTATTTCCATACGCTAACTCAAAAACCTTAGTCATGAATACTATATTCTTATTTGAAGCCAGACGCAGCACCAAGCACTGGCTCAGTTATCTTATTGCCCTGATTTTACTATTCCTCGGCATCTTTTGTGGCAGCCAGTTCAATCTTTCAGTTGGAGAAGGAATCTATCTGAACTCGCCTTACACATCGGGTTATATGATCGGTATGCTGAGTCTTGCCGTCATCTTTTTTGCTACAGTTTATGCATTGCAGCTGCTCTTTAAAGATCAGGATTCAAAATTCGACACTATTCTGTTTTCATTTCCTTTTTCAAAGCTCACCTATCTGAAGGGAAAATTCAGTATCTATTTTCTGCAGACTTTTGCAAGCTTTTTCTGTTTAATAACAGGTTTTATCGTAGGCCAGAGCATGCGTACCGGAAGTGAAATGCAGGATAACTTCAATATCGGATATTATATCTATCCGCTGCTGATCTTCGGACTTATCAATAGTTTTCTGGTGTGCAGTTTTCTGTTTCTGCTTTCTTTAACTGTCAATAAAAAACTTCTGGTAGTTGTAGGCGGGCTGTTCCTCTATATTTTTTATATGATTGTTTTGCTGTTTTCCAATTCACCATTTATGGCAGGAAGTATTCCGCAGTCATTGAAAGCACAACAGATCTCTGCATTACTGGACCCTTTTGGGTTGTCTGCTTATTTTCTGGAATCCCGAGAGCTTACCGTTCATCAGAAAAATATACAGATGGTTCCTCTTACAGGCTATCTGCTTCTGAACAGGATTCTGTTCCTTCTCTTATCCGGAGGGCTTTTTCTTCTTTCGATCCGATTATTTTCTTTCTCCAATACTTCAGGGAAAAAGATAAAAAAGTCAGGCGAAAAAATACAGACAGGATCTACGGATATTCCATCAGAATATTCAGTCGCTGTCCCCCATTTCGGATCGAAAGCATCCTATCGGTCTGTGTTGTCTTTTGCAAAAATTGACCTGATCTATCTATTCAAAAGTATCAGTCTTCCTGCTGTTTCTATTCTGCTGTTGTTCTGTGTAGGCATGGAAATGTATGCAGAAATTGAAAAAGGGATCCGTATTCCCCAAAAATATGCAGGTTCAGGGCTTATGGCCTCTACCATCAATGAAAATTTTCATCTGCTCGGATTACTGATTGTAGCCTATTTTCTGAATGATTTGTACTGGCGGAGCCTTTCCTCAGGGTTCTTTCTGATCGAAAACAGTACTTTTTTCTCCGGGAATCGTTTGTTAGGCCACTTTATTTCCATTAGCGTTCTTCTATTCTTCTTTACAATCATTTTAGTTGCCCAGGGTATGATATTTCAGGCCGCTTATCAATATTTGCATATTGATTGGAATGCTTATCTGGGTGTTTTCCTCTTCAATACTTTTCCATTGATCTTATTTTCCGGATTAATCCTGTTGATCAATGATCGGATTTCCAATAAATTCATTGCGTTGGGTGTTTCCATTCTCGCAGTCTTCACATTGGCAGGCCCGGTTTCAGGCAAGGTCCTTCCCTATCCTCTTTTGAGAATATTTTCCGATTTCAAAGGTAGTTACAGCGATTTCAACGGATATGGAATTTATGCATCCGCATTTGCACAACGGTTGTTATCCGGTACCGGGGTCCTCTCATTTTTATGGATTCTGAACCGCTTCATTACAACTAAAAAGTTTCCGCTTATAAAGACTTCTGGCAGTATTATTCTCTTACTGGCAGGGATTTGGGCAGGTACTTTATATATGAAAGGCTATATTCCAAAAGATCAGGAACAAGCCATACTTAGCTCGGTTCAGTATGAAAAACAATTCAAAAAATACAAAGGCATTCCCCAGCCGGAAATTGCCGATGTAACTACAGAAATTCAATTATATCCTTCGGAAAACGCTTATCATATCACAGGAAAATATATCCTTAAGAACCAAACCAACCAACCCATCAGTAAAATCCTGATCAATTTTAATGAGGACCTCAAGTTGGAGTCTGCCGTTTTCACATCAGGATCTGAAGTAAAGCAAATCCATGAGCAGATTGCCGAAGTTATTTTAAAACAGCCTATGCAGCCTGGCAGTACGGCTCTGCTGAATTTCGGACTGTCTTACAAGTGGTATGCAGTCAATGGTCATCAGTCTTTCAATGCGATCATCGGGAACGGTTCTTTCATGAGAATCAGCAGATATTATCCATCCATCGGCTATCAGAAAGACTATGAAATCCAGGACCAGCAGACCCGCCATCAATTTGCCCTTGGAAAACCGGAAGCGTTGAAAAAACCAGAAGCTTCGGAAGTGTTGAAAAAAGATTTCATGAATCTGAATATGACGGTTTCCACTGAACAGAACCAGACTGCTACTGGAACCGGAGATCTTGTGAAAAAATGGACAAAAGCCGGTAGAAATTATTTTCAGTACAGCGCTGATCAGATCCCTTTTCGTTTTGCGGTTTCTTCAGCAATCTATACGATGAAAAGTATAAATTATAAAGGGATTACCATTACTATTCTGTATGATAAAAACCATTTTGAAAATGTAGATCATCTTCTCGATAATGCAAAAATTACCTTAGACTATTGCCGGGAAAATTTTGGTCCCTATCCTTTTAAATCGATCACCTTTGCAGAGGTTTCTTCTTTTACCAGAGGATTTGCTGCAACAGCTTACCCATCCGCAATCTTTATGCCTGAAGACATGGTATTCCATGCCAATATTAAGGCAGACAAAAAACAGGACGTCATCAATGAGCTTGCAGGTCACGAACTTTCCCATCTTTGGTGGGGCAACAGCCAAATTAATCCGGATGACAGAGAAGGAGCCGTAATGCTTACAGAAACGCTGGCTATGTATACCGAAATGATGCTTTACAAAAAAATGCATGGGAAAGAAAAAATGATGGAAAGGATACAGGTACATCAGCAGATTTATGATAATGAAAAAGGGCTATCTGAAAATCTTCCGATCTATAGAGCTACTGGTGATGTTCCTCATATTTCTTATTCAAAAGGTGCTGTAGCAATGGTCAGATTAAGTGATTTAATCGGTGAAGAGAAGGTGAATACAGCCCTGAAAAACTTTCTCCGAAATAACCGGTATCCGAAAAAACCGGGTTCCTTAGATCTTCTTAATGAATTTTATAAAGTTTCTCCTGATCCTGCTACCAGAGAACAGATTGACAGATTATTCAAAACCATAGAAGACAAACCTTCTTCTCCTGATACTCCTAAAATATCCGGAACAGCTAAACTGAGTGGTCCTATAGACAGTTTTTAAATTTCTATAAAAATATTTTCAGAAAGTTGTAACAAAGTAAAAAAGTGACCAACAAATTAATTGACATATCAATAATTGATACATCCTTTTAAGTCTGAAAATATGGAAAAATTAAATTCAATTATATTCTACAACATAGATAAAGCGATCAGAGCCTATAGAAACTATGCACAACGCCAGCTGAAAGCTCATGGTTTTACCATTACCATCAATCAGTGGCTTATCATCAAAGCTATTCTGGAAAACCCGGGAATTACCCAGAATGAAATTGGTGATCTTGTTTTCAAGGACAACGCTTCTGTGACCAGAATAATTGATTTGATGGTAAAGTCTGATTATATCACTCGCCAAGTACATCCTGATGACCGCAGAAAGACGAATCTAAATGTAACAGATTCCGGAAAAGAAGTCATCAGAAAGGTTCAGAATATTGTTGAAAAGAACCGGAAAACAGCTTTAAACGGCGTCACAAAAGATGAGCTTGAGGTCATGTACTCTGCTTTACTGAAAATTTCAGAAAACTGTCTAAACCCTAAAAAGTAAAACACCATGACCAGAATATTATCACTCATTTTTATAGGGCTGTTGATTTTTTTCAGCAGCGCGCTTTCTGCCCAGGCGATACAGAATCTTTCTTTGTCAGGTAATATCAAATCTGACAAGGCTGAACAAATGGAAATCAACCTCCTGGATGCGGATCAGAAGTTAATCAAAACAGAAATTGCAGATTCAAATGGCAAATTTTCTTTCAACGACCTTAAAGGAGGAAATTATCATCTGAAAATCAACAGAAACGGCTCTGAAGTATATCATTCAGACCTGATTTCACTGGCAGAGAATACGACATTGCCTTCTATTGATCTGAATGTAAAATCAATTGAAGGGGTGACGATCACCAAAACCAAGCCTCTCATTGAAAGGCAGGATGGCAAAATGATCATGAACGTTGAAAACAGCATTGCCAGCACCGGAAATTCGGCCTTTGAGGTATTGGAAAAGGCACCGGGAATAAGTATTGACAACAATGACAATATCAGCCTTCGGGGAAAAGGAAATCTCCTGATTCAGATTGATGGCAAAAACACCCCTATGACAGGAAGTGATCTTGCCAATTACCTGAAAGGAATGCCTTCTTCTACGATCGAAAAAATAGAATTCATCACCAATCCTTCATCCAAATATGATGCAGCAGGTTCTTCCATCATCAACATCAAGCTTAAAAAAGAGCAACGAAAAGGGACCAACGGAAGTATTTCCACATCTTTGGGAACAGGGAAATATGTGAAAAACAATAACAGCATCAGTATCAACCACAGAAATAAAAAGGTCAATATTTTTGCCAATTACAGCTTTGCCTACAGGGAAGCTTATAACGGGCTGGTACTGGACCGGAATTTTTATGACAATAATGTCTTCCAAAAAACCTATGTACAGGACAATTATTTAAAATTCAAATTCAATAACCATATTGCAAAAGCAGGAATGGATTATTATATGAATGATAAAAATGTAATAGGCTTCTCAGTAGGTTTTATTTCCAATAAATTTGGTCTGAATGGAGATAATTCCAATATAACATTGGGCAATACCCATATTCCTGAAAGTACATTCAATACTCTGAATACGTCTAATGACCAATGGACCAATGTATCTGTGAATCTCAATCACAAATATACCATTGATTCTTTGGGTTCGGAAATTTCCACTGATTTTGATTATATTAATTATTCCAATTCTTCTCTTCAGAATTTTGAAACAAGAACTCATGATATTGCCAGTAACCAGGATCAGCTTGATATTCAGAAAGGTGATATGAACGGAAAGCTTAATATTTATTCATTAAAATCTGATCTTACCAAAAATTTCAGCAACGACTGGAAACTGGAAACCGGGATCAAGACAAGCTTTGTAAAAACAGACAATGACCTGAAGTTCTTCAATGCCACTACAGGTGTACCTGTCCCGGATCTCAATAAGACCAATCACTTTATTTATGAAGAGAACATCAATGCGGTATATGGTAATCTGTCTAAAAAATGGGATAAGTTTAAAGTAATAGCAGGGTTAAGAGTTGAAAATACCAATGTAAAAGGAACTCAGCTTACCACCAACCAGATCAATAAAAGAAATTACACGCAATTGTTTCCAAGCGCAGTGGTGGCTTACGACCTGACCGAAAACAGCAACCTGGAAATCAATCTCAGCAGAAGGATTACAAGACCTAGCTATAACCAGCTCAATCCGTTTAAACTCTATCTTGATCCAACAACAATGAGAGCCGGGAATCCTGATCTGAACCCACAGACCACCATGAATTATGAGCTGACTTACAGTCTTTATAATAAATATTTTGCGACATTGAGCTACAGTAAAACTTCGGATAATATTACAGACATTCTTAAACCTATTGTAGAAGGTGGCCAGAATGTAACGGTACAAACCTTTGAAAACCTGAACTCTGCATCTTATTTTGGATTAAACCTGATCGTTCCTGTAAAGATTACAAAATGGTGGGATATGAACAACAGTGCCAATTTTTACTATGGCTCCTACACGGGAAATGTTTCCGGAACCCAGATCAATAATAAAGGGAATTTTACGTTCAGCATCAACAGTATCAATTCTTTTAAGCTAGGAAATGGCTTCACTGCTGAATTAACAGGAAATTATAAAGCAAGAGAAATCTATGCATACCTTAATGTGAGCCCTAACTGGTATCTGAATATCGGAGCCCAAAAGAAATTCAAAAATAACAGTACTCTCAAGCTTTCCTTCACCGATATATTCTTTACCAGCAATATCAAAGGGCAAACCGTTTATAACAATTATATCGAAAATTTTGCGGTAAAACGGGATACCCGTGTGGCAACACTTTCATATACGTATAATTTCGGGTCTTCTAAAAATGGACAGCCACGGAAAACAGGAGGTGCGGATGATCTTAAGCAGAGAATTGGAAATTAATTTTAAGGGGAAATACTGAGTTCAATTGTTGGAATAACGCAAAGGCGCAGGATTTTATCTCCGATAAAATTGATTATGGACTCTCTTGCATTAGGTGGATTATTCAGATGCAGATGCTATCATAAAATACATTCTTTTTAATCGCCACGAATGCACGAATAAAGAAAAAATTCGTGCATTCGTGGCAAAAGATTCAGCAGCATCTCTACCCAACAAAAAAATCCCTCAAAATTGAGGGATTTCTTTATATCTAAGAATAGATCTTATGCTTCAGCAGAAGGTTCCTGGTTAGCTGCAGGTTTTTCACCCTGAGGCTTTTGTCCTTCCGGTCTTCTTTGTCCGTCTGGTCTGCCCTGTCCTTCCTGTCTTGGTTTACCTTCTGGTCTACCTTGTCCTTCTGGTCTTGGAGGTCTTGGTAAAAGAACTTTACGGGAAAGCTTCATTTTCTTACGATCATCGTACCCCATAAATTTAACTTCTACTTCATCACCTTCAGCATAAGGAACTTTGTCTAAACGAGCCCATTCAATTTCAGAAATGTGAAGAAGACCTTCTGTTCCTTTAGCAATCGCTACGAAAGCACCAAAGTCCATTACTTTCACTACTTTACCTTTGTAAACTTCTCCTACAACCGGTACGAAAGTAATTTCATTGATTTTTGCAACAGCAGCATTGATTTTCTCTCTGTCTGTTCCTGCAATCTCGATACGTCCGATCTCACCAATTTCTTCAATAGCAATAACGGTATCTGTATCTTTCTGCATCTGCTGGATAATTTTCCCTCCAGGCCCGATTACAGCACCAATGAAGTCTTTTGCGATCTCCATTACCACCATTTTCGGAGCGTGTGGTTTCACATCTGCCCTTGGCTCAGAAATAGTTTCAGTGATTTTATTTAAGATATGTAATCTTCCGTCTCTAGCCTGCATCAAAGCTTTCTCCATGATGTCCATAGAAAGTCCCTGAATTTTGATATCCATCTGACAAGCAGTGATACCATCTGCAGTACCTGTTACTTTAAAGTCCATATCTCCAAGGTGATCTTCATCTCCTAAGATGTCAGAAAGTACGGTAAATTTACCTGATTTTGTATCAGTGATCAATCCCATTGCAATCCCGGAAACAGGTTTTGTAATCTGAACTCCGGCATCCATTAATGCTAATGTTCCTGCACAAACTGTTGCCATTGAAGACGAACCGTTGGATTCAAGAATATCAGAAACAATTCTGATGGTATATGGATTTTCTTCAGGAATAACTGCCTGTAATGCTCTTTGAGCAAGGTTTCCGTGTCCTACTTCTCTTCTTGAAGTTCCTCTTAAAGGTCTTGCTTCACCCGTTGAGAATGGAGGGAAGTTATAATGTAGGAAGAATTTTTCGTCATGCTGCGTGATTACGCTGTCTACCATGTTTGCATCTTTTACAGAACCTAAAGTTACCGCTGTTAAAGACTGAGTTTCACCTCTTGTAAAGATTGCAGAACCGTGAGCTCCCGGAAGATAGTCAATTTCTGACCAGATCGGACGGATCGTCTGAGGATCACGACCATCAAGACGGATATTGTCTTCAAGAATCATCTGACGCATTGCTTCTTTTTCTACATCATGATAATATACTTTTACGAAAGGAGTTACTCTTTCCAATTCTTCTTCATTATCAGCATATTGTGCTAAAAACTCTTCACGAACCGCCTTGAATTTCTCTCCTCTCTCCTCTTTACCAGATGGAGTTCTTGCTACTTCATATACTTTATCGTAAGTTTCTTTCCATACTTTTTCACGAATTTCTTCGTCATGAGTTTCGTGAGAATATTCTCTCTTAGGGAAAGCTTTTCCTACTTTTTCTGCTAATCTCTCCTGAGCTTCGATTTGCTTTTTAATTTCAGCATGACCAAAATTAATAGCTTCTAACATTTCCTGCTCAGAAATTTCTTTCATTTCTCCTTCTACCATTACGATGGAGTCTTTAGTAGCTCCAACCATAATATCTAACTCAGAATTTTTTAAATCTTCATAACTTGGGTTGATGGAAAGTTGTCCGTCAAATCTTACCACCCTTACTTCAGACATAGGTCCGTTGAAAGGAATATCAGTAATTGCAATGGCAGCCGAAGCAGCTAAACCTGCTAAATCATCAGGAATTGTTTTTCCGTCATAAGAAATCAAAGAAATCATCACCTGAACTTCAGCATGGAAATCTTCAGGGAAAAGCGGACGCAGTACTCTGTCTACTAAACGCATTGTTAAAATTTCCTGATCTGAAGGTCTTGCTTCTCTACGGAAGAAGTTTCCGGGAATTCTTCCACCTGCATAGAATTTTTCTCTATAATCTACTGTTAATGGTAAAAAATCTACACCAGGATTTGCTTCTTTATTGGCTACAACAGTTGCTAAAAGCATTGTTCCACCCATTTTTACTACCACAGATCCATCAGCCTGCTTAGCCAATTTCCCTGTTTCAATAGTGATTTCTCTGCCATCAGCAAGAGTAATCAGCTCTGTAAACGCTTGAGGTATACTCATAAATTTGTCTTCTTAATACTCCGTATTGAGTATGAATTAATATTTAAACTCTTTAAATTTTCGTTTGCAAAGGTACTATATAATAATGATATATTAAATTTTTCAATTGCATAAATAGACTGTCAAAATACAAAAATTTGGCTATCAGTTTTATGAATATCTCAAAAATTAACATTATCAATTCCAACGGTCAACTTATTTTTAAAATTAAAAACATGTTTTTTTATGATTTTATATTGAAAAAAGCGGTTGTTTTTGTATTATTGTCTCAAAAAATGAAAATAATGTTTTGATCCTATAAAAATTATACATCTCATTATAAAAACCATTGAAAGAATTGCAAAACCATAGGCTGATCCCTATATTTGCCCTACTTCACCAAATACAATGCTGTAGGCAAAAAAGCTAAGGAAAATATTTCCTGAAACAATAAATAAATGTTTATGAATAATAAAGAAGTACAAACTCAAGGCAGGAACTATACGGTACCGTTGATTACCATCACCCTGCTGTTTTTTATGTGGGGATTCATCACCTGTATGAATGACATTCTGATCCCTTATCTGAAACAACTTTTTAAACTCACCTTTTTCGAATCTATGCTGGTACAGTTCTGTTTCTTCGGAGCTTACTTTATCGGATCTTTGATTTATTTTCTGATTTCTATTTCCCAAGGCGACCCCATCAATAAAGTGGGCTACAAAAAAGGAATTTTATTCGGGATTGGTTTGGCAGCACTGGGCTGCATTCTGTTTTATCCGGCAGCCACATTCTCATATTATCCTCTATTCCTTGGGGCATTATTCATTTTGGGACTAGGTTTTACCGTTTTACAAATTACGGCAAATGCTTACGTTTCATTGCTTGGTTCAGAAGACTCTGCATCCAGCCGTTTAAATATGACCCAGGCTTTCAATGCTTTCGGAACTACGATTGCACCGGTATTAGGCGGCCATTTAATTTTTGAATTATTTTCTGAACCGGACGGAACTTTCAGCGCAGTAGCCACAAGAATTCCTTATTTGATCTTCGCCGCTATCCTTCTGCTGGTAGGTTTATTAATTTCAAGGGTAAAACTTCCTTCATTTCAAACAGAAACTGAAGAAACCGTACAAGGTTGGGGAGCATTGAAATTCAACCATTTGAAATTTGGAGTTTTTGCGATGTTCTGTTATGTGGGAGGTGAAGTTGCTGTAGGAAGCTTCATCATCAGCTTTCTTGAAGAAACTATGAAATTTAATGAAGCCATCAGTAAAAATTACCTGTCCTTATATTGGGGCGGAGCCATGATTGGGCGTTTCTTAGGGGCAATTTCATTAAATCACTCTATTAGCCAGGCTAAAAAAGCTATATTTATGCTAGGAGCTGCAGCATTAGTATTCCTCGTAATTTTTAGTATTGTTAATCTTACTTTTGACCAGATCAGCTTTTTCCTGGTATTCATCCTATTGAATTTTGTCGCATTTTTTGTGGGTAAAGCAGCTCCCGCAAGAACACTTTCTATTTTTGCAGCCATCAATGTTATTTTATTGATTTCTACGATGGTTAACCACGGAGAAATGGCAATGTACAGTGTTTTAGGAATTGGGATTTTCAATTCGATCATGTTCTCAAATATCTATACATTAGCGATTTCAGGATTAGGAAAATATACCAGTCAAGGATCTTCTTTAGTAGTAATGGCTATTTTGGGAGGAGCGATAGTTCCTATTTTCCAGGGACTTTTAGCAGATCAGTTTGGCGTACAGCATTCATTTATTATCCCTGTTTTCTGCTATCTGATTATTTTAATTTTCGGAGCTTACTGCACCAAATATCTTGGACATGTAGAAAGCGCTGAAGCTAAATCAGGACATTAAATATTTAATAATACACATATAATAAAGCTAAAGGCTGTTTCATTTTTGAAGCAGCCTATTTTTTACCACATAAGGGCATAGATTAATAACCGGGCATTATCTCATTGGTGTATTCGCGGCAATTAAAAGCAGACTGATCTTCTGAGAACATTAGCATCTTAATATGTAACTTTATATCTGAAATCACGACCTATTTTATCAGATACCTTAAGCTTTTTACTCCGATGAAGATCCAGTTACAACTTGAATACGCAGCATTTTTACTATTAGGCATTTTTGCATTTGCTCAGACAGGATATTCCTGGTGGTGGTTTGCAGGCCTTTTCCTGGCTCCGGACCTATCTATGCTCGGATATACAATCAATACCAGAGTGGGTGCATTTTTCTATAATCTCTTTCATCATTTTGGAATAGCTGTTATTGTTTATATTGCCGGAACAGTCTTATCCCTGTCCTATTTACAGATGATTGGGGCTATTTTGTTTTCTCATTCAGCCTTTGACAGGACACTGGGGTACGGATTGAAGTATCCGGATAGTTTTCAGAATACACATTTGGGAAAGATTGGGAAAAAGATGGAGTAAGTACTTATTACAGAGCGTTAACCACCCCGTCAAAAATTCTTTGAATTTTTGCCACCCCTCCATCGGAGGGGAATTTACAGTTGTTCAATTACAGTATTTGTGAAAGTATTTAGTTTTCTGTTTTCTGATCATTAAATACATCAGATTAATCAACACCAGTACTGATTAAGATAATAATACTCACCGTGATATTCTATAACAAAGCAATCATCATACATTGTCTTATAGGAAAATATCCGGGTGATATCGTAAATAAAAAGAGAATCAACCAAAGTAAAAAGTGTATCCGAAAATCTCCTGGAATTTTCTTCATTATCAGGATTATCATGTAATGATTTTTCAATAAAATTTTTGAAAAGGATTTTGTATTCTGCCGCCTTAAGTTCTTTGAGACTACCCTTAGAATCAAGCTTTATTTCTGAAATCGCTTTCCCTTTATAGAATTTAAAATACTCATAATAATCTCCTCCCATAAACTTCCTTTCCATATAAAGATTTATAGCCATCAGAAAACCTTCGATAAGATTCATCTTATAATTTTCGTTTAAAGCTTTCTCTCTATAAGATTCAGGAATTTCATAATTATATTTTTCAAAATATCTAAAAGCTTTACTTGCCTGCCAGATTTCCTCTATAGTAATAATTTGTCCTGGTTCTAATGGTATACATTCTA
This sequence comes from Chryseobacterium indologenes, assembly GCA_001013295.1. Classification (GTDB taxonomy): domain Bacteria; phylum Bacteroidota; class Bacteroidia; order Flavobacteriales; family Weeksellaceae; genus Chryseobacterium; species Chryseobacterium indologenes_B. Next base: position 60,389 of record LAZY01000038.1, read on the forward strand.
TAAAAAATTCATTGATATAGAATTCAAGACCATAACTAAGATCATTTCTCTGAATCATATCAGACTAATCAGTATCAGTAATTTCCACTTTGTTTTCACCCATCTTTATTATCTGCAAATCGTCATTAAAAAAAGTGTAGTTATATCTTCCCTTAAGATTTTTCTCTCTGGCTAATACTCTATATTCATCATTATACAGATTATCTTTTTTTGCTGCTTCTTTATTTTTGAAACGTATTTTCATTATTGTATTAGTTTTTTATTAAACTACTTTCAGGACTTTTACATTAATAATGCAAATATAAAAAGGCAAATACGCAATATTCTTGCGTAGATTTTTTTAATTCCTAAGTTTATATTTCGGATCATACTCAAAAGATGTTGTAAAACAATTGAATACGAATTCATTATTTTAAATTTTATAAACGCAAAGAATTAGAGATTCAGATGTTTGATTTTAGGAGACTAAGAATAGGGTATAAACAACAAAAAGCAACCTCTTTCGAAGTTGCTTTTATTTTGAAAATCTTTATAGATTATTTTCTTAATCCTAATGCAGCAATAATTGCTCTGTATCTTGCGATATCTTTTTTCTTAAGGTAATCTAGTAAACTTTTTCTCTTACCTACCAATTTCACTAGAGATCTCTCTGTGTTGAAATCATGACGGTTAGCCTTTAAGTGCTGAGATAAGTGATTAATTCTGAAAGTGAAAAGAGCGATTTGTCCTTCTGCGCTTCCTGTGTCCTGTGCAGATTTTCCGTGTTGTGCGAAAATTTCCTGCTTTTTGTCTGTTGTTAAGTACATTCCAATATTGTTTAATGATTATTATGTAACGGGTGCAAAATTACGACTATTTTTTGAATCTGCAAACATTATTGATTTCATAAATCAAATTTGATAGAAAAAAATGTTAAAAATTTCTTAATAAATTTGATGAAATCCAATGAAAAGGCAGTAATTTTGCATTCGAATTACAAATGAAAAAAATTATATCCTTTATAGCAGTTCTTACTTTTTTATTCATTGGCTTTACTTCGGTAAAAGCACAGAAAAATGCTGATGATAAAGTAAAAAAAGTTCTATACTTCAATCCCGAGGTAGAGCCTGATATTGATGAAATAAAAGACCCTACCAATGCTGCTTTTTTCGATGCTGTTTCAGATAACTTCAGCGGAAGAAGAAACAAAATGCTCCGGGCAGAGGTTCAGGTTCCTTTCGACAGCATAGATAAACAGACGATCATGGATTACTGTGTCAACAATGATGCAGATTTTGCGATTGTTTCCAAAGTAAGATATTTCAAGGTAGGTCTTGGGAAATATGTATTTTCCAACCAGGTGGTGGTAAGCATGAAACTTTTTGGTGCTGACGGAAATCTGGTGACCGAAACGGATCATGATACCTACAGGAAAAATATGCGTTTACTGGGTTCTACTGTCAATTCTGTCAAAATAGGTACGGAAGGTGCTATAAAAGGTATTCTTAAAAAACTGAGAAAACTGAAACCGACAGAAGCGGAACTTTAAGGTTTACTAAGCTGCTTCCATGAATAGCTCATACTCTATTCTTCAGGTATGATGCTGAATCCTCTCTTTCAAACACTTTGTATGCATCAATACCAAAAAGAGTGATGATCATAATAATGCATCATTTTTTGTTATTCATAGACATTTCCCTACATTGTATATCTGATTTTCAAACCCCTGAATATCTTTCTTTAGTTTAGTTTTTCATTAAATCTAAATCGTTATGAAAAATTCAAATCTAAAAAAGCTGAGCAGAAATAGCCAGAAAGAAATTTTGGGAAGTGCCAGGGGAGGCATTCAAAAATGCAACTACTCTTTTGAATGTCCGGGAGGATCATGCTGCAGGAAAGCCTGCGTCTATTATCCCTGCCCTGAATTATAAAAATTTTCGATGAAATGCAGAACACTTGTTGACCATAAAGCAAGTGTTTTTTTATGATAAAAACAAAACAAACCCTACAAACAACTGAATACCAAATAAATATTTTCACCAACTAATGAATAATATGAAAAATATTTATTAATTTAGTTCAACATTAAAACTAAATCATATGAAAAATTTAAAGAAACTCAGCAGAGAAAAGGCAAAGCATATTAATGGCGGAGCCATTGAAAGATGCAGCGAAACAAGACCGTGTTTTATTGGATTTTGCTGTAGAGGAGCCTGCATGGAATATGCTTGTATAGATTAATAAGCTTTCTAATTGTTTAAACTAATCATTATGAAAAATCCAAATCTCAAAAGACTGAACAGAACAGAACAAAAGGAGATCAAAGGCAGCGGCCCGGTTAAAAAATGCAGTACCAGTGCACAATGTGACCCCGGCCAATGCTGTGAAGGAGGAATGTGTATGTACTCTCCTATTATACAATGTGAACCTATTTTTGAATAATATAGGCTATTATGATTTTTTAAAATTTAATTTTTGAACACCTGCTCCCACGGGTGTTCTTTTGTTCTTATAATGAAGCAATAAACTTTAATTAATCCTTAATTTTCTCAGTTTATTACTCAGTCTTAAAAATTTGAATTATTTTTGCATATCCAAAAAATTTCACGTTTTGAATTCTAGAGACGAACTTATCTTCAACCCAGCCGATATTGCCGAAACTCTCAGCGACCTTCCTGCTGACGAGAGGTTGTTGGCATTTTTGAAAGTTCCGAAAGAATACAAAGCTGAAGTTTTTTCACACCTCGACCCTGACTTTCAGGAAGATACCATCAGAAGTATTGGAAGCGACGAAGTTTCTGAAATTCTGAATGCGATGACTCCCGATGACAGGACGGCTCTTTTTGAGGATTTTCCGGATGAACTTATCAAATACTCTATCAATCACCTTAATCCGCAGGAAAGAAGGATTGCCTTAAAGCTTCTGGGATATAATTCAGATTCTATTGCCCGTCTGATGACTCCTTATTACATCCAGATCCGTAAGGAATGGACGGTAAAGAGATGTCTTCAGCAAATAAAAAAGGTAGGAAGAAGAGTGGAAACTATGAACTACCTGTACGTAGTAGATGAAAGAAACCGACTGATTGATGACCTTGCCATCGGAACTTTACTATTGGAAGAGGAAGACACATTGGTTTCTGACATTACGGATAATCATTTTGTGGCCATTACCACTACGACTTCCAAAGAAGATGCTGTTACGTATTTTGAGAAGTATGACCGTGGTGCTCTTCCCATCATTACGGAAGCCGGCGTTCTGGTAGGAATTGTGACTATTGATGACATCCTCGATCAGATCGAGCAGCAGAATACGGAAGATATTCAGAAATTCGGGGGATTGGAAGCATTGGATCTTCCTTATACCCAAACGTCCTGGACCGAAATGATCAAAAAGAGAGCAACCTGGCTGATTATTTTATTTGTTTCGGAAATGCTGACTGCTTCGGCAATGGGATATTTTGACAAAGAAATTGAGAAAGCTGTTGTTCTGGCCTTATTTGTTCCGCTGATTATTTCCAGTGGAGGAAACTCAGGATCTCAGGCAGCTACCCTGATCATCCGTGCTATGGCCCTTCAGGAAATCAGTCTTAAAGACTGGTGGTATGTGATGAGGAAGGAGATCGTTTCCGGACTATGTCTGGGAGCTATTTTAGGGGCTATCGGGTTTATCAGGATTATGCTTTGGCAGCAGGTAGGTCTTTTTGACTATGGTCAATATTGGGTATATGTAGGATTAAGTGTTTCTGTTTCTCTTATTGCGATCGTATTATGGGGTACTTTATCCGGTTCTATGATTCCATTTGTTTTAAAGAAATTAAAACTCGACCCAGCGACTTCTTCTGCTCCTTTTGTGGCAACATTAGTGGATGTTACGGGACTTATCATTTATTTTACAGTGGCCGGACTTTTCTTAACCGGAAAACTTTTGTAATTTTAGGCATCATCTAAAATGCCAATATGAAAATCGTTTCACTTGTACCCTCTATTACTGAGGCTTTATTCGATCTCGGGCTGACTGAAAAAGAAATCATCGGCCGGACAAAATTCTGTATTCATCCTAAGGATAAGGTAAAAAACGTAGCCATAATAGGTGGTACAAAAAACATTAATATTGATAAGATCAAATCATTACAACCGGACCTTATTCTTGCCAACAAGGAAGAGAATGTGAAAGAGCAGGTAGAGGCTTTAATGGATGATTTCAAGGTAATGGTAACCAATGTAGAAACCATCGAAGACAATTATTATCTGCTGAAAAGCTTCGGGAAACTTTTTGGAAAAGAAGAAAGGGCCCAGGCTTTTAATCTTAAAATCTACGATATTCTCACCCATGCAAAACTTGAAACCAGTATAAAAGCAGCCTATCTCATCTGGAAAAATCCATATATGACTGTTGGTTCCGACACTTTCATTCACAGAATTTTATCAGAAATAGGATTTGAAAATATTTTTAAAAATAAAACCCGCTACCCTTCCATAACCGCTGAAGATCTCTCTGAAGCTGATGTCATCATGCTTTCTTCTGAACCTTTTCCATTTAAAGAAAAACATATTGAAGAACTTAAAGCCATCTATCCAGAAAAAAAAATCATGATTGTAGATGGCGAAGCCTTTTCCTGGTATGGAACCCATATTGCAAAGTGCGAGAATTATTTTAAAGAAATGCTTATTGAAGTAATGGCCGAACAGGATTAAATTTTAACCGAAATACCATTTTCTTTAAAACTGCTGAACAGACTCTGCTTTACGATGCTTACCGTTTCTTCGATGCGGTAAATACTGCACCAGAATTTAATCAATATTCCGTAGTTTCCTTCGGCAATGGTACTGTAATAAATCTGATAAGGCTTTGTCTGATCTACCTGTGAAACTTCATGAAGTGTACTTTCCGCAATTTCATTGATTTTATCCATAGATTCCGTCTCCAAAACTGTTAAAGTGATTTCTACCAGTTTCAAATTATCGGTATAAGTCCAGTTGGTAATATTCTGAGACAGTATCGTTCCATTTGGAATGATGATTTCAGCCCCGTTAGGTGCATTGATCTTTGTGGTACGAAGTCCCATAGACTTTACTCTTCCCGTCTGGGAACTGACATCAATAATATCACCTATCTGAATAGGTCTGTCGAAAATAAGAATGATCCCGGACACAAAATTATTGACAATACTCTGCAGACCAAGCCCTACTCCCACTCCAAGAGCTCCGATCACAATGCTTATTTTATCGAGAGGCATTCCTGAAGCGGCTACGGCCAGAAGATACCCTGCAATGAGAATCAAAAGTCTGGTAATCAAAAGTCTGGAATGCTGCTCTTTGTTGATATTTTCTTCGTCTTCATCTTCAATCTCTCCAAAAAAGTAGGCCACATATTTCTGAAGCAGATGGGCTGTCCAAACCAAAGCCATAAAAAGCAAAACATTCCCAAGAGTAAATGTAAAACTACCTATGGTATTGGGATGTGAAAGGATCTTTATCAATAATGCCCTGGCAGGAATCCACAGATTAAGATTAGAGGCCATCACTGCAAATCCGCCATACCCTAGTATCAGGATAAAAGGTTTTCTCAGATTGGAGCTCAGGCTTTCATGATCAAAAAGTTTACTTATTCCCCTTTTGACCCTGGATTTATAGATCTGAAGAAGGATAATCTCTGTAATAATCTTCAGCAGGATGTTGAATGAAATAATCTGAACAAATACGGTAATTCCGGTAAGGCTCAGGTTCTGTGCCAGAGAAACCCGTCCAAACAGATTGAGAAAAACCGAAAACAGACTGAAAATCATAAAGATGGTGAGGCCCAGTTTAAAAGCCATCTTATTATAAGGCAGATGATCTGTATTTTTAAACTTCAATAAGGTATATCCTATTGATACAATATTAAGGAGTATAAGCAGACATCTTCCAAATAAATCTGCATTAAGGAAAAGGCTTACCAAACAGATCAAGATGAATACGGCCATAATAAAAAGCCAGCTTCTCACTTCACGATATTCCCATGACTTCCTGAATAATAAAAAGATACACACGATAAGGCCCAACTGAAGGATCTCACTGAAGGTAGCCGGAGCATAAAGGTTAATCATCACGGCAATACATATTCCTACAAGAAGGATGGGTATAAAAAGTCCATTATTTAAATACCTGAATTTTAAAAGACTGAGATTATCAAAATAACCAGCTTTTTTGATGTACTGTAAGTTTCCTTTGATATACCAGCTCAGCAAAAGCATAAAAATAGCCAATAGAACCAGGCTTACCCAGATTGTCCTGAAATAATAAACGGTTACAAATTTTTCAATTTTGAAATTGTCCGCGGTTTCCTGCTGCACGTTTTTCTTTGAAACACCAGCTTTACCGACCTTCCACAAAGCCGGATATTCTTCTTTAAAAAGATCGATTCCTGATCTTTGCAGCCGGTCTTCCAAGGTGCTCATGGCATCTGTAATACTCGTTTTGTATTCCAGCATCTGCCTTTTTTTCTCATTCAGAATTCCCTGATTGGCACTCAACAGGCTATCTGTCTTTTTATACTGTTCATTGAGGGCCGTCAGTTCAGGCAAAAACTGTTTGATAACGACTGTATCTTTTACAAGCTTAATAAGCGTTGCGTTGTCTTTTAAACTGACTACCTGCTTCCCAATCTTATTGAATTTAGCATCTTGCGTATTGATAAAATTATTTTGATTTTCAATTTCTTTCCTAATCCCTACCAGTTCATTTTGGTACATCTGTTGATTACGGACATTGAGATCGGCTCTTTTGATACTGGCCAGAATAAGCTTTAGTCTTTCGTCGGTAGCCTTCATATCACCGAACACTTTGTATGCATCAATACCAAATTCAGCATCTGTATGAGCATTACGGAGTACTCCGTCTACTTTTTCAATGATAAGAAGGTAATCTGTAGCAGAAGTTTCGTCGCCAAACATTTTGGGAGCCGGAAGAGAATCCTTTTTAGGAGCTTCCTGGGGGCGATACCAATTAACAAGGAATAAGCACAGCAATATAAGCCATGCATGGGTGTTTATTTTCATCATTTATGTTTTAAAAAGTTAAAATCCTGTAATTTCGGTGGGAACTCCGAAAATTACAAGATTTTAGATACTTCGTTACAAAGCCATTCCAACAATTCACGGTCTTCTTTCGTGAAAGGATTGATGGTATGGGAATCAATGTCGATCTGACCGATATTTTTTCCGTCTTTGAAGATCGGAACAACAATTTCTGCTTTTGTATCAATCGAACAGCTCAGATAATTGCTTTCTTCGTGTACATCAGGAACAACAAATGTTTCATTGGAAACGGCCACCTGACCACAGATACCCTTTCCGTAAGGAATAATGGTGTGATCTGTAGGAGCTCCTACGTAAGGCCCCAGAATCAATTCATCTTTATCCCCGTTTTTGAAGTAAAAACCTGTCCAGTTGAAATAAGGAATTTCCTGATCCAACAGATGGCATACTTTTTCAAGTTTTTCTTCTGTATTATGCTTAGGACTTTCAAGAATAGAGGAAAGCCTTTTCTTTAATTCTGACATTATAATTATTTTTTTAAGAGAATTGTTTTAAGGAAAGCTCTTCTTTATAGCCGAACATTCCACGCTCTTTGATCATTTCTGCAACACCTTCCGGAACCTGAGTTTCCCAGCCTTTGGTACAACATGCTATTTTCCTCAATATTTCTCTTGAGTAAATTTCTAAAAATTCCGGGTTATAATTGGTAATATCTACAATACGATTGTTACGTTTGAAATATTTGTACAATTCTTTAAGGTTCTCCTCCACTTTAAGGTTTGAAGAATCAAGCAGCTGATGGGTTTCAGGGTCCTTATAAGGATACAGGTATACCCTCATTCCGTTTCTGAAGAATTTACCGAATGCCTCAAGGATTCCTCCTGATAAGTTTTTATAGTATTTCTCATCAAATACCATCAACAGGTTGTTTACACCCATTGCGACCCCAATATCTCCACTTGTATAAGAAGCAAAATAATCGATCAGTCTGTAATATTCTGAGAAGTTTGAAATAATAACTGTATATCCCAGTTTCCCCAGGATGTCTACTCTATCCAGGAAGTCTCTTTCGTCAATATCACCATCGGCTCTAAGGTTGGAAATTGTAATTTCGATAAGGACTTCTGTTTCTTCATGAGTACAGATGGCATCTTTGAAAAACATATCCATCCCGTTCCGAAGCATATCAATATTAACCTTTGTTACCGGTCTGAAGCTTCCTCTTACCGCAAAAATATTCTTCTTGTACAGGACATCTGCCGGAAGCATATTACTTCCCTGAGAATTGAAGATCACCGCATCGGTCATCCCGTTCTTTACCAATTGCAGAGACATCAGCCTGTTGTCTACATAGGCAAAAGCAGGTCCGCTGAAATCGATCATATCAATTTCCAGATTATCTTTTGCAATATCATCGTATAAAGACTCTACAAGGGTTCTTGGATTGTCAAAGTAATTGAAAGCCCCGAAAATCAGGTTTACCCCAAGGTTTCCTAAAGTTTCCTGCTGTAAGGTAGCATCATTTTCTTTGAATTTTACGTGGATGACGATTTCGTTGTAATCTTCATTTTCTTTCGTCTGAAAACGGATTCCTACCCAGCCGTGGCCTTTCACTGTTTTATCAAAATTGATCGTCGTTACGGTATTGGCATAGGAGAAGAACTTTCTGTCAGGATTATTATCTCTGGAAATCCTTTCCTCAATCAAAGCCACTTCATAACGAAGCATTTTGCGAAGTCTGTTCTGGGTTACATACCTGTTCTTTACTTCTTTTCCGTAGATGGCATCACTAAAATCTTTGTCATAAGCAGACATTGCCTTAGCAATCGTACCGGAAGCTCCCCCTGCTCTAAAAAAGTGACGAACAGTCTCCTGCCCTGCTCCAATCTCTGCGAAAGTACCATAAATAGTAGGATCTAGATTAATTGTTAATGCTTTTTGTTTAGGAGTTAGTTTCTGATACATTAGGACATGAAATTTTTTGTAAATTTACCAAAATTAAACCAACCTCAAAACAAAATGAAGTTGAAATTTTTAGGAACCGGTACTTCCCAAGGTGTGCCCGTTATAGGCTGTACATGTGAAGTGTGTACTTCCGAAAATCCCAAAGACAAACGTTTACGCTCTTCCGTGATGGTCACTACGGAGGAAAATAAAAAAATACTCATCGATTGTGGTCCGGATTTCAGACAGCAAATGCTTACCAACCACGAACATAACGTAGATATTGCGCTGATCACCCATGAACATAATGATCATGTGATAGGGCTGGATGATATGAGGCCGCTCATTTTCAAGAGTGGAAAAGATGTCCCCCTCTACTGTTATTCAAGAGTAGCTCATGAAATTAAAAACCGTTTTCCTTACGCCTTTGCAGATGTGAGGTATCCCGGTGCCCCCGCTTTTGAACTTCACGAGATCGAAAACAAACCGTTTCAGGTTTTAGATACTGAGATCACTCCTATTGAAGTGATTCATTTTAAGATTACGGTCTTTGGATATAAGTTTAAAAATCTGGCTTACATCACAGATGCTGGCTTTATTTCCGAAACTGAAAAGGAAAAACTGAAAAATTTGGATGTGCTGATTTTAAACTGTATCAGAAAATTCGACCCACATCCCGCTCATTTTATCCTTCCGGATGTCATCAAACTGTTTGAAGAGCTGAAACCTAAAAAATTATTTTTAACCCACATCAGCCATCATTTAGGCGTGCATGATATTGAAGATAAACAACTTCCACCAGGAATAAACCTTGCTTACGATGGTTTGGAAATTATTTTTTAAAAAAAATCTTCAAAAAGCTTTTGAACATTGAAAAAAGTTCCTATATTTGCACACCAATTTGAAACAAACATCATGTTTGAATCAACATCAAGCCCAGGTGGCGGAATTGGTAGACGCGCTGGTCTCAAACACCAGTTCTTAGGAGTACCGGTTCGATCCCGGTCCTGGGTACAAAAAACCTCTGAAATCTTTTGATTTTCAGAGGTTTTTGATTTTTAGGGTGGTCAAAAGGGTGGCTAATTATTTTATTTTATTCAATTTTTTTTTCAACAAAAGAATTCAGGATATTTTGAAATCTTGAACTTTTCCCCTCCCTATACCCTTTTTCTTTAGCTTGCCTCATAATATATTTATTAAAAGGAAGTAATTTATTTTGTTCAGATTTTTTACATTCCACTATGTAATTGTCAATGAGGATATCTAATTGTAATATTCCATCAGCAAAGTAATCTTCAAGTTTAATTAGAATTTCAAGAGGTACCATTACAAATTCTTTCACAAAACAATCTTCAGGAATAACTCTACTCCGTTTCAATTTTTCAAACCTGTCATTCAGTAAATACCTGAAACCTTCAATGTCAAAGCAAGGATCTTGATAGACAATTATAGGATAAACATTAAATCTATCCGTTATCTCAAATCTATCCAAATTCTGGAAGATTGTAGTTAAGTAATTCTCTATCACATTTAGTAACTGTGTTATACCTTTATCTTTATGTTTTTGATTTTTCCCACTTTTTTCTATTGTCTTAAGTTCAAAGCTTTGAAGAAACTCACGCTGAATTTCCTCTAAATTACCACAATGTTTAATCTTAGCATTTAACATAACATCTTTAAATTCAAATAGAAATATGCTTTTCCCTTTTCTGATATAAAAATCAGGTTCTCCATCTCCTATTTTTTTTCTCAACTCATCTCCTGATATAAGTTTTTTATATGTTTTTGAAAAGCAACCTTCCATTATTTCATAAAACAAATATTTTTCTGTAAAACGCTCTCCTACTAATTGTTTAAATTGAGGATAATTTTTTATTTTATTCATCCCTTTCTCTTTCAACGTAGAAGCAAGATCAAACAAAAAACTCTGAAACATTTTATCAATAAAAAAGTTTGAAAAAATAATACTGTATAAATTATTGCCATGACAATAAATCGGCTTACTTCTTAATCCTGTAAAATCAGCTGTCCTTTTAAAACTGTTGATATCAATACTCATCGTATGTAAGAGCTTTTTCTGATAGCATCTCACAGGAACGATTTTCATCAAGTTTGAAGCTCCTTCTTCGTTAGTAGTATTTCTAAGATAGATGTGCAAAACAAAGTGTAAATAATCCTCCCATTTTTCAATCTGATTTTCTTTTAGAAATACTTTTAGATATCCTTTGAATTCTACATCTTGCTCACAAAAAATCATAAAGCAATAAAACCTTATAAATTCTACTCTATAATCTTTAGGATAAATTACATCATTAATTTTTAATTGTACTGGCAAATGATGTAAAACTTGTGAGTCCGCATCTTTAATAGACGCCAAATCCTTAGTTGAATAATGAATCCTTTCATCACAACAAATTAAATAAGCAATAAATAAATTTGAAAAATCATCCTTTGACTCAAGTATATCCTCAGTATTCTCATTATGGTTTTCTAAAATATACTCAATTAATATCAATAAAGAAGCTTTATCTAAAAACACATAATTTTCTAATTCATCAGTAATACACTGTAAATAATCAGTGATTTCACGTTGTAACTTTGCGTTCATTTTAAACAATAATGGAATAAAAAAATCAAGTTCGCTTTGGTTACTTGTCATTAAACCCTTTTTAAACAACAAATATGAAAGCCATGCAATAGAACTTTTTGATGGAATAATTTTAAGAATATCCATCAGATTATCTTTTCCTGCAGGAAACACACATGAATATGTAATCTGCCTTTTCACAACTAAGCACTCCATTTCTTTACTAATAATTTAAAATATTTTCATTTCTATTCTTTTGTTTTCTATCTCCTTAGCAAATAAAGCTTCTCTTTTTATTATACACTAATACAGTATAAACTCTCCTCGTCTGAGTTGAATGGTTTTTTACTGTTTAGATAACTCCGTTTTACTATTCAATAAGTTGTAAATTTTTTTTGTATTTTCTGAGACTTTATCCCATTCTCCAACAGAATAATATTTACAACTCAACGTGGTGTTTCTGTCAATGTACTTTAATTCTACATTTCCTACATAATCAGAAGCATTTAAAGCTGTAAATTTGGGTTTAAGAATTGAAGATTTAATCCAACTTTTTAAGCTGTCTTTTTCATTTTTGTCAAGATAAATTTTTGTCTTTATAGTGTCTTCAATAATATATTTGGGGGGAATATTATAAATCTGTTTATTCCAGACAATATTTTCAACTTCTGAACTGTCAGAATAATTTTCAATTGTAATTTTCTGAAAAAGAGTGATAACCTGTAATTTTCCCCAAGTGTCATTCTCTATTTTCTTTTCAGGTTGCTTTGCACATGAAAGCAAAAAAACTAGAATAAATATTGATTGTATTCGCATCGTTTTTTTGAGATTTATTATTAATTTTTAGTCTTTAAAATTAAACTTTAGAATAAACCATATTTATTTTATCGTTTTTTGAGGCTATTTCGAATAGGTTAATTTCAGATCCATTTGTATTCTATACGTTTTCCATAGTTTATTTATGTAGTTCTTCATTACGTTTCTCCCAATATTCATGCAACTCATGCCGGGTTGTAATAATTAAGTTAATAATTTCTTTTAAAGAATCTTCAGAGAATTGTATATACTCTTGTTCCATCCCATTGCTTGAAATCTTTAAGTTTACATAGGTATAACCATCATCATCAGTGTTTTCCCAATCAGCATGTACTACAAGGTTTCGTAGCCTTCCACTTTCTCTGAGGTCTGCTATTAATTTTGGGTAACCATCAATCTTGACATCACATCCAAAATGGAAATCGTCACTAAATCTTTTAAATAGATCTACCTTAGTGGCATACGCCATTTTATGTAATACAATTAATCCTGTTGAATCTGATCTGTCGGTAAATATTTCACTATACTATCTAAAGATTTTTCCAGACCATTAAAATACATTACTATTAAGCCGACAAGCGGGAGAGAGCTATCAAGATAATCTTCTGCCCTTTCCACGTCTTCTATTTCATGATATAAATGTTGTACAAATATTTTCTTCTTTTGTTTCATAGTATTTATAAATATTATCAAAGGTATACTCTTACTACGCAATCTATTAGCACATATAATTATATATTACACAAATCAAAATTTTCTTTGACAATAAAAAATCATAAAAAATATACACAAAATAGGGTCGAAAAATAGGAATTTATATTAATAATTTCGCTGTAGCAAACCTTTTTAAAGCCTGTTCATATCTTTTCATAACAAAAGATGTCTTGTAGATAAGGAGGATGTGTCACAACTTTTTTTAACAGTATTAAGGTCGTAATTTTGTACATCATAGAAATATCAAATGAATTTAAGCTTGAAGTAACTGCTATTCTTTTTGTAATTTGGTTAAAAATTTAAAATAAACACGAATCTTTCCCTTCAATACTTATCTTCGTCTAAGTATTAGTCAAAAAAATATTATGAAAAAAACTGCAATATTAAATTGGAACTCACAGACCTTACGAAATATAAAAAGAGAAATTTTGTTTTTTGAAGAATTATATTACGATCCATATCTTAATTTTTTACACGAAAAACTATTGCAAAGTGTTTCGGAATTAGTTAAAAGCGAACCCAAAATTTTGAGTGATATTTCTCAAACTCAAAATATTCTAACCGAAAAAAAAATTCTAAAGAAATTTGATTTTAATACCTTTAAACAAGACCCAACGAATTTTGTTAATATTGATAAAAAACAGAAAAAGGCATTAGTAAAAACAATTACAGAATATGATTTTTTTCACAAGAATTTTCTAAACACCTATGAATCTGCGGTTGAACTTTTGGAAAGGGATTATAAATCTGGGTTTTTAAATTTCTTGAATTTACCAAATGAGTTTGATAAATTTGCAGATGCACATCTAAGATTATCGAAATCTTTTTTAGAGATAAAAAATAAAAGCACAATAATTCCACTTATTAATGACTTTGCAGATTTCAAGGAAGAAAAAAAGACCGGGGTTATAAGATTAGTTTTAAATGACATTCCTACGCCTAATGATGACTTTAGTATTGAAGAAGTCATTGACTTTAAAAATGATAATGATAATAAAAGAAGATATTTAGGTTTAATAAAATGGATTAATGGTATATCCAGAGACAATTTAGACATTGAAGAAATTTCAGATGAGTACAACTATTTAATGTCAGAATTAGAAAACGAATTTAATAATCTTAAAATAAAAAAAGGATTGAACACTCTAGAGATATTTCTCAAAATTCCTTTAGAGGTAATTGAAAGCTTAGTAAAAATAAATTGGAGCAAAATTCCTGGAATTTTCATTGAGGCAAAAAGAAATAATCTGACAGCTTACGAATCTGAATTTAATCTTCCGGGAAAAGAATTGGCTTATATTTTTAAAGCTAAACAAAAATTTGAAAAATAGATCCCTGAATGACAATATAACTTTAGATGCAAAATTTTTATCTTTTTCTGAGAGTGGTTATATTTGTAATTACCGTTTGGCTTGTAAGTGACAGTTTTTGATCAAAGCTAACTTAACATTCACTTCTAAGATTGAATTTCTTTTTAAAAATTGAATATCAGATTTAAAACTTCGCAATTTCGGTTACAGGTTAGTTGTAGTTTTTCAATTATAAATCATTAAAGCTCCTAATGTTTTTTCCATTCCCTCTAAAAGGATAATCTTTACTTCTATTGTGATTGATGAAATTGAATTCTTTTTCTTTTAATTTTTCATTCAAATGATCATCACTAAATGAATAACCAGAAACAAATAAATTATCTGAAATTGCAATTGTGCTTTCAAAATTCTCAAATAATTTTTTATATAAGAAATCATTCTTGATTGTATAAGTTTTTCTAGTTCCTGTTATAAATTTGGGAACAATATCGAAATTATAATCTTGCAACAAGTCATTAGTTTCAGGATTTATTAATTGACAATCATGCTTTACATAATAATCTGTTGTCATGAAATAGTAAACTTTATTCGTTGGTTTTGGAGACATTTCGTCATTCTTGAAATATCTAAATTGATAAAAGTCTAAACTTCCATGCAGTTTATGAATTCTAATTTTTTCTTTAAATTCATTATTAAAATAAGGAACCGGTTTATCATTAAACTTAACTGGTGAATTTTCAGTGTTAAAACCTTTTGAATATTTTACCCCATTGATATCTAATAAATGTTCTAGCAATATATCATGATTTAGTGTAAAAATATCTACTTCTTCAAAGGATGTAATATAATTTATAAACTCTTTATATATCTCAATTAGTTCTTCGTTTTGTTTCGGAATTACTGAGAGAATGTCGCTAATTAAATAATTTAAAATCGCATTTACTTTTGAAAACTGCTTGTGGTCGAATGCAAACAAATAACTTTTATAATATTCTTTATTTTTTTCTTCAAGAAAATAAGGCTTGTCGGTCAATAATGACTTCTTTGCAGTTTCAAATAGATTTTCAACCCAATTAGAATTTTCAAAATTGTCAATTATATATTGATAAAAATCTTCATAATAAATAAAGCTACCTTTGTCTAAAACATACTTTTTCACAAGCTCATCAAAAACATAAGAATAAGCTAAATAATCATAATTTAATTTCCCATTGTGTATAAAACTTTCATCTTTATCATCAATCCAAAACCATTCACTTGAAGAAGCTAAAAGAAGTTTTTCTTTTAAGTCTCGATTAAACCTTATTGCGATATCACTTGCTGTTGGCATTCCTGCATTTGCAGAAAATCCAGCTCCTAAAATTACAGTTAAATGTTTTTCCATAATATGTTTTTTGAAATTTTCTTCTGTACATCAAAGTTTTGATATTAAGAAAAGTAGATATGACCTTAAGATTTCATCGTCATTAATAATAAAAATACCTAAATAACCCTGCTTAAGTTTCTCGTAATAAATTAGGGTGATTAAAGATCAATAATTTCAAGAGCAAACTCTCTACTTTTCTTTTTTGCTTGCTTGAATTTTATATTAAAGCCTTTTTTTATAGAATAGGAAATAATTTCATTTATTTCTTCTGTAGGTGTTTTGCAACCAAATATTATCTCGACGAGAGCATTTTTATTAAATGGAATTAAACCATTTTCGTGAATTTTTATAACCCTGATTTCTTTTTCATAACTCCAATCATTCGATTTTGATAGAACAATATCATTTACTAGAGTTTGTCTATTACCAAGGTGATTATAATCTGGATAATCATTTCTGTAATTTACAGGTAAAGGATAAATAAAAAAACCTGGATCTTTTAAAATATCAAATTTTAAACAAATACCTTTATGTGAATCTGTGTAATGTGACCACATAAGTAAGTTTTTTTCATCTTTTGTAAAACAACAAACGCCTGATTTATTCAAAATTTTATCAAAAGTCTGTTCAATAATTTCTTTCCATTTCCCAGGAGTTTCAAAAGTTTCTTTCGCTAAGTTTTTTATTCCATTTTCATCTATTCGACCATCAGAGTTATTTCTCAAAAAAGACTCAATTTCATCTAATGTGTTATTTGTATTAGGAATTATTTGACAATCAAAGGGATCGTTGAATTCATTGGGGCTTGAAAACCATAGTGAATTATTATCTAATATTTTTTTTGTAGAATCGATAGTTCTATATTTAAATATAAATTGTGATAATTGATTATTTGCAACACCAATTTCTATTAATTTATTTAATGGTATCTGTGACATAATTTGGATTTAAAGGTGAGAATTTAAACTTTATGATAGTACCAGATGGTAACTTTGAGATCATTTTTTTGAGATCATATTTTATTTATCATTAATAATTTTTTCAATGATTTTTTTTCTACTATCCTTGGGTACCGTACCTCTGTCATCAATATGTATTTTTACATTAAAATATAAATTATAATTCCATATTAGTGTACGGAGCATTTCATTGAAGATAATAATATCATTAGCAAACGCAGTATGTTTTACAGATATATCACGTCTCAATACGTCTCCTTTTCGAGCTGATTTATGCTCGATGATATTCTCCGTTTGTAAAAACCAAGGTTCTAATGCTTTTTTAATATATGATGCAAATTTTAGACAGGTATCATGATTATCTGCTTCAATTACAACAAAAAAATTGTGCTCAAATTGACCATTATAATTCTTCATAATTCATATTTATTGTTTCTAATATTTTTTATACGGGTAAATTCTATGTACACTTACCATAAATTCCATGTATGTCTATAATTGTTAGTAATAAGTTGAACAATTTTTATTGACCAAATTATCATTTTTTGAGATAAGATTAAGTGATGTACTTTTTATATTGTATATCAATGTAGATTTCTATTTCTCTTAAAATAAGATGAAACTCATACATAGGATCTGCCATATCTTCGAAGTCCGTATTTGCAAATATCATTGGGTTAGCTAAAACATCAGCCATTAAATAAAACTTAGATTCATTTAGTTTATTCAATAATTTTACAAAATCACTTTCAAGGAAGGGCATGTAAACAAAAATATTTTCTATCAACGCCTTTGCATTAATATATGAATTATTGTAAATTAATTGAGAATATGTTGCAGGTATTGGATTAGTAACTGTGCCTAATACAATAGTTGGGTGAATTGTTTTTGGATTTGTATTTTTACAAAGTTTGATATACTCTTCTTTTGTTATTTTCTTTGTTAAATCTTCTGTTAAACAATTATTTGCCGAAGCTAAAGTTGTTACTATACTATTTCCTCTTCCTATTAGCTGACGACTCAAATTATATACTGTTGAAAAAATATTTCTTTTATCCTTGTTTTCCTGATATTTTACAACAACTAAGTAAAAGATATAACTAGCAATGTAAGCCAAACTAAGGTTAGAAAGAATGTTTCCAATTTCATTACTCTTAGGCATTAACTCAGAAATATCATTAAAAAAAACATTATTACATAATACAATTATTATAGAAATAGTCAGAAGAATAATTAAAATCCGTTTTTGGTTCATAGGTTATTATTGTTTTTTTGAGATTTAGTATTAATTTTTAGTCTTTAAAATTATCCTTTAAAAATCAAACTTCTTTACGGTAAACCGTATTTATTTTATCTTTTTATGAAACTTGATTATTTTTTTCTTAACAATTTTTAGCTTTGCAAAGTCTATTTTTCCGCAACACACTGTTGAACTAAACCTTCGGTAGCTTTCTCAGCGCTATATTTAGTTACTTTGTAAAACTAATTAAAAATCAGTAAAATGGCAACAAAAAAAAGAGTGTAGAAGAGCTTAGAGAAAACAAGATCATCAATCAGGCAAAGCGCGAAGTTCCGGGATTTGCGGAGCTTTTGCATAGGTTTGAACGTACGGTTTCTGTATTGGGAAGAAGCCAAAGTACCTTTCAAAATTACTCCAGACACGTCGCTGCGGTGTCGCTACATTTCGGAAAAATTCCTACAGAATTGGATCCCGAGCAAATTCACGATTACCTTTTTTACCTTCAGAAAAAATCAAAATCACCTTCACAGTCGTATTTTAAACACACCGTTTACGGACTTCGATTTCTGCTTAAATCGGAAGGTTTGAGCTATGATTATTTGAGTCTTCCGGAAATTAAAAGAGAGAAAAAACTGCCTGTAGTGCTTAGTAAACAGGAGGTTTGGCAGATGTTGTCCGGCTGTAAACTTTTAAAACATAAAATTTTGATCGGCATTCTTTACGGCTGCGGATTGCGCTGTATGGAAGTTCGAAATCTCCGTTTGTGCGACTTAGATTTTGGTCGAAAACAACTCAAAGTGGTTCAGGGAAAAGGCAAAAAAGACCGCTATTTACCACTTTCCGAACATCTGATTCGTGGGCTCAAAAAGTATATCGAAGCGGAAAAACCGGAAGATTATCTCTTTGGAGAACCTCGTGGAGGGCGTGCTGGTGGCGATTTCGATTCCCGTTACTCCCAGCGCGGCGTTCAGTGGGCGGTAAAGCAGGCATCAAAAACGGCAAATATCCTGAAAGAAGTGAGTGTCCATACGCTTCGGCACAGTTTTGCGACGCATCTTCTGGAAGATGGGATGGATATTTTGAGCATCAAAAATCTTCTCGGTCACGAAAGTATCGATACCACGCTGGTTTATCTTCAAATTGCCCAGCTTTCAACCCAAAAACTCTTTTCACCGCTCGATACCCTTTTTTCAGAATTTGGGAAAAAATGAGCGGTTTAAAAACCTCAAAAAAACAGTCAGTTCAACCTCAATCTCAACCTCAATACGAAGTCGCCGATGTTTTAAACAAATTAGGTTCAAAATTGGAAGATTTAGGACTTAATTCTTGGCAATTACGAACACTTTCAGCGTTGAAAAAATGCCGTACCTCTGCTTTGGGTGGTCATATTGACGCTTGTGATGAATGTGGAAATGTAAGCATCAGTTACAACTCCTGCCGAAACCGTCATTGCCCAAAATGTCAGAGCAAAAACCGAGAGCAATGGATTGAAAATCGGGAAACCGAACTGCTTCCGGTACCTTATTTCCACGTGGTTTTTACGCTTCCTGATGTATTGAACAAAACCGCGCTTCACGAGCCCAAAATGTTGTACGATTTTTTATTTGAATCTGCCTGGGAAACGCTTCAAACGTTTGGTGAAAATCGAGGTTTAAAAATGGGAATGATTGCTGTTTTGCACACTTGGGGGCAGAATCTGAGCCTTCATCCGCATTTGCACTGCATTGTTCCGGGCGGTGGAGTGGATGAAAGCGGAGCTTGGAAAAATCTACGTTCAGACGGCAAATTTTTGTTTCCGGTAAAGGCTTTGAGTAAAGTTTTCAGGGCTAAATTTTGTGAGAAATTAAAAGATAAAAACTTTGAAGAGTATACCAAAATCAGGCAAAATCTGTGGGAAAAGTCTTGGGTTGTTTACGCCAAAAAGCCTTTTGGAAGCCCAAAATCTGTGGTAGAATATTTGGGCAGATACACGCATAAAATCGCCATCAGCAACCAGAGAATCAGGAAAATTGACGCGGAAACGGTAACTTTTTCTTACAAAGATTACCGCCAAAAAGGCATCAAAAAGCAGATGGTTTTGAGCCATGAAGAGTTTATCCGCCGTTTTGTGATGCATATTTTACCGAAAAGATTTGTAAAAATCCGTCATTATGGTTTTTTGAGCAGCACCTGGAAGCGTATCAAACTTAAAAATCTACAACAAAATTTAGGCATCCAGCCCAAAGAAAAGCTTCCGCCAAAAGCTTTTCAGCCGAAATGTACGTGTTGTAAAGATGGAAATCTTGTGACGATTGCCACGTTCGATCTACGAGGTCCGCCAAGTTGGTTTTTGGAGATGAGCCGAAATTTACCTGCTCCTAAATCTGCATTTTAGCGGATTTGGGTAAAGGAAATGTTAACCTAACGTGAAGGAAAGCACGATAAAACCAAGAAAAACTCGCCAAAATCACCCACAAAAAAAGAGACTCTTCTCAAAGTCTCTTGTATCTCTAAAAATCTTTTGTCGATAAACCCATAGTGTGGGAAAATACCCAACCAAAAGCTGCCGAAGGTTCCGTTCAACAGGGTTTTCATTGTTCGTGCTGCGCACGCAACGAAAACTTAGCTATTACCACCAGTCATTATTTTCTTTGTCTTCTTTCACTTCTATTTTTTCAAATATTTTCTCTATTAACCGCTTGCTTAAAAATGGTTCAAAATTGTTTAACCAAAGATCGTCTTCCAAAATAATGTCAATTTTAGCCTCAATTAGTTCTTTCAATTTTGAGTAACGGTATGTTCTTTCTACTTTTCTTTTAAAATAAATTTCCAAAGCTTTTTCACTTTTCTCTAATTCATCATTAATCAGATGATAATTTTCTTCATCTCCTCTGAAAGATTCGAGAATTAAATTCATGTTTCTACTTTCAACCCACGATTTTATCATATCCTTTTCAACAGGAATACTAAATTCAAAAAACTCTGGCTTTTTATAACCATAGGTTAGTACTTTAGGATTAAATATTAACCCTGGATAATATTTAATTTCATCATAAAACCCATTTTCATGAGTAAAACAATCTCCAATTTCAATTTTATTTTTGAATTTTAAATATTCTTTTTTTTCAAATGCATAATAAGTTGAAATTATCTGTTGTGCAAATATTGGATTATCAAATAGTAATTGTATATTTTCATCTATATATTGATTATTAGTTAAAAATTCGAAAACTCTAGAATAATTGGAGCTAAAATCTGAACATTCTACAACAACAATATTTTCAAGATTTAAATTTGCTTTCTTTGAATAATTATAAGAGCCTGTAATTGTAATCATTTCATCTATTACCATAAATTTATGATGGAGAAATCTACCGCTTACTTTACTCTTAATCTTAATCCCAACATCCTCAAAAGCACTTTTAGAATTTAAAAAATATTTTTTATTTATTTCATTATCATCTACAACAATTATGATTTCGATATTAGGATTTGATTTTTTTACTTCTATCAAACAATCTTTGATATCTGAATTTGTAAACCAAGCCATTGCAATTTTGATTGAATAATTAGATCTTCTAATCATTTCAATTATTTTTTTTTCAATCCCTTTAAAATATGCTACTGGAAGTTCATTCATATTAAAATTTTTGAGAAAGCACTAAAGACTTTAGTCCCTATCAATCAAATCTCCGTGCGTAATATCAAGCAAAATATATGTTTGATAAATTAAATTAGAAAATTCTTCAAGAGATTTTCCTGATACTTTCATAATGTCTGCTTTTTTCATAAATACAACTTCATCTTCTTCTAAAGCAAGAAACGCATCTGAAATATCATTTCCGTGTGCAATATAATTTCTGATTAAAACTATTTGTGATAAGTTCTTTTGTACCAATTGTATAAATTCATTTAAATCTGATACAGGGAAATCTTTTTCAGTTTTCAATTTTGAAAGAACCTTTCCCTGATATCTGCCTGTCTTTAATATTTGTTTATATAAAGATATTTTTTGCCCAAAACTTAATGGCAAGATTATAGTCTGGAGAAATAAACTTTTGGTTTCTTGATCTTTTGAACGTTGTGCAAAAAAATTGTATAAAATTCTGTTCAGAGAATCTTCTATTTTTAAACTTAGAGCTAATACTTTACCTCTAGTTTCAATTTCTTTATTATGTAAATTCATTTGTTGTATATATTTGTCCAGATTTTGTGCAAGTTGGTTATATCAGATTAATTTGCGGAGTATAGTACTTTTATAGAAATACAATATTGTACACAATATTATTGTTCTTTTGTTGCGAAAGAATTCCAGAAATCAATAATATATTTTGTTTTAGCATCAAACCTCTCATAAATTTCTTTAGAGTCTTCAAATTTTTGTAAAAATAAGTTTATCACAACGCAATTAATAATTCTAATATTATTTAAAGTAGAAGTTAAATTGTCTATTGCTACAGGACTTGTTATATTTAAGTTCATTTGCTTCAACTGCATTATAGATACGAACTCAGAATGAGCATAATTTGAATATAGTTTATAATAACCATCGAGTAAATTATTATTTATACTACTATTATTAAGCAATTTAGACCAACTAATTGTTCTCGGGATTCCAAAAGTATCCAACTTCCAAATTTCATGATTTGATAATTGGGAATAAAATACGGAATCTTTTACTTCTTTTTTTAGTTTATCAATTTCTTCTTTTTCTGATTTTATTTTTACAGAATGAATTTTATTTCTATCGTTTATTGCTTGTTGTCTCATCATAAAACCCGCTATTTTCCATAATTTAAATCGAAAATTCCTTTCTTCTTGCGAGATATCACCTACAAACAGATATTCAATTGTAAGAAAACATTCAATAATAGTTCTAGCAACAACGTATAATGATGAAATATCTATGACTTGAATTTCTTTGTCAAGGACTTTTAAATTTTGACCATTTGCAAGTTGTAACGCAGTGTTTGTTGCAAGTAAAATTTTGGTTGCTAATGTTTCAATATAGGCTTCACCAAAAGACAAGTTTGGATTTATTTCATTTTTATATAATTGGATTAAATCGGTTAATGTTTTTACAATAACATCCAAATGATTTTTAATAATGGGCAAATCAGTTGAAGCAATTTCAAAAAGCGTTTCAATTTTATCTTTATCTGTCATTTTGCGGGAATATTAGGTACATTATAATTTATTTAGTTCAAAAATACGCTCTTACTACGCAATCTATTTACGTATTCAAAAATATTAACACTGTAAGCTTCCCAATTTTGTGACCATTCTAAATGATAGATTCTTTCATTTTTTGTTTATATTTTTTAGGGCTCATATTCCCTAATGCTTCGTGCGGTCTGTTATAATTGTAT
>LAZY01000039.1 GCA_001013295.1 Chryseobacterium indologenes
TTTCGTTCGTTTCTTATTTTGAGTATATCGTTTTTGCTTATCTAAAAGCCCTTCTGCGCTTACCGAATCTCTTTCGTTTTTCAGTGGGGCAAAGATAACAACTTATAACTAAACAAAACAAGTTTATTTAACATAAAGTTCATATTCCGGTAATATTTTAACGTAAACATCTGATAAGGAGTAGGAAAAATTTTAAACAAATGTTTGAGGGGTCGGGATGAGATAATGAAGAATCTGGAAAATGCAGGGAAGTGAGTGTTTGGAAGGAAGTTTTGGAGTGCATATATAGTAGGGTAAATAATGAAAATAAACCTATTATATAGTATAGTTTTTGAATTTTCTATTTATAATAGTAATATGAAGAGCTTTGTTGAGATGCCTACGGCATGATAAAGACTGTGGAGATAGGTGCCTGTGATAATTGATGTTTCTAGGTTTTGGCTAAAGCCAATGGATCGTGGGCTTTTTAGGTGAACGGGCTGAAGCCCGTTCCTAGTGATGGAAGATTGGGCGGATAAAAAGGTCCTTCTTATATATAAGAGCTGTCTATTATTTCTTCAAGACGATAGATTCTGTAAAAGATACTGGAACTCATGCTGAGCTACACCTATTACCTATTACCTATTACTTATTACTTATTGCCTATTACTAATTACCGTGGTTCCTTTGTAATTCCCGACCCTACCCTAGCCCTGGCGAAATTGGTTTCATTTGTGTTATGACTGCAGTTTTAGCATGGTTTTCATATCCTATTTCAGAAAGAAAAGTGCACTTTTTTTTCCGTTACATTGTTTCAGGATCTGTAGTATTGGCTGTTCTTACCCTGTTCCTTCCCAAAGTTGCTGAAATCAATAAAATTTCCGAAGTATATACTTCTCCGACATTAGGTTTAAATTCTCATAATCAGAATAGAATTGAAGTTTTTGGAGATAAAAAAGCTGTAGATAAAAAAATACTGCTTATAGGAGACAGTCATGCCCTTTCCATTAAACCATTTTTAAATTACATTGGTCAAAAAATCATTTCTCATTTACCACAGTAACTACGGATGGTATTATCGCATTAAAAGGAATAAAAAGAAGCGAGATTGATTCTTACGGAATGAAATTCTATGATGCTTCCCGGCTGCACGCAGATTTTACGGAGCAACATATCAAAGAAAATAAAATCATCATGATCAACTGTTCTTCTTTCATCAGTCCTAAATCGGTATATCAATCTGTGGAAAGGATAGCCCATGGTTTGCAGCCGGATCAAAAATTAATTGTATTTGAAACTTATCCTACTATTGACCATGACCCTATCAAAATTAACAGAGATTATATCAAGAGAATCTCAAGAAAATTCACCGCTCATATTTATGAGGAGAATAAAGAAGCTTTGAAAAAGTTGGAAGCCGAAAATAAAAATGTATACTTCTATGATCTTTCTCAAAGTAAGGTTTTTAAAAATGTTCCTTTTTACAAAGATACCCTGATGTATTATAACAGTTCTCACCTCAATGTATATGGTTCAATGTCTTTAGCTAAAGACCTTGAGAAGAATTTCATGTCTTTCTTTCAGCCTTTAATCAGTAATAAAAACAGTAAAACATCTCTCTAAAATGAGTGTTTTTTTCTGATTTTCAATCACTATAATAGATGGAATAGTTATAAAAATAAGAAAAGATTTTTATGATTCCTTACATTTGTATCACATTCCGGATTTTTAAGGAATGAAATGAGTTTTATATATGACAGACACAAAATATAAAGAAACGGTTCACACTGATTCTAACGATTACGAATATACCACCATTACCCACGATGAAAATAAAGTCAGAACTTATACATTAAAAAACGGGCTTAAAGTTTTTCTTGCCCAAAATTTTGATGCACCAAGAATTCAGACCTTCATCCCGGTAAGAACAGGGAGCAATAATGATCCGGCAGATAATACCGGGCTGGCTCACTATCTTGAGCATATGATGTTCAAAGGAACTTCTAAAATAGGTACTCAAAACTGGGAAAAAGAAAAGGAACTTCTGGATCAGATTTCAGCATTATATGAAGAGCATAAAGCTGAACAGGATGCTGAAAAGAAGAAAGAGATTTACAAAAAGATCGACGAAATTTCCCAGGAGGCCAGCCAATATGCTATTGCCAATGAATACGACAAAGCAATCTCTTCTCTGGGAGCTACCGGAACGAATGCCCATACCTGGTTTGACGAAACGGTTTACAAAAACAATATCCCAAACAATGAGCTTGAAAAATGGCTGAAAATAGAGAAAGAAAGGTTCTCCGAAATGGTTCTCCGTCTTTTCCATACTGAGCTGGAGTCTGTATATGAGGAATTCAACAGAGCGCAGGATAATGATACCAGACTGGTAAGCTATGAACTGATGGCAGCTCTTTTCCCAACGCACCCTAATGGTCAGCAGACCACGCTGGGAAATCCGGAACACCTGAAGAATCCTTCTATGAAAGCGATCCATAAGTATTTTGATGAATACTATGTTCCTAATAATTATGCGATGGTTTTGGTTGGCGATCTTGATTTCGAAGAAACAATAAGATTGATCGATCAATATTTTGGAGCTTTACCTTATAAAGAGCTTCCTAAAAAGACCCCTATTATCGAAAAACCGATCACTGAAATTGTAGAGAGAACGGTAAAAAGCCCTACTACTCCACGGGTTCAGCTGGCCTGGAGAACAGACAGCTATGGAACAAGAGAGGCTATGCTGGCTGATGTGGTTGCCAATATCCTCAGCAACAGAGGTGAAGCCGGTCTATTGGACCTGCATATCAATCAGACTCAGAAGATGCTTTGGGCGCAGGCATTCTCAGTAGGTCTGAAGCAATACGGTTATTTTTCTATTGTGGCTGTTCCTAAAGAAACCCAAACACTGGAGGAAGCCAAAAATATGGTGCTGGAGGAAATTGAACTGATCAAGAAAGGAGATTTCCCGGACTGGATGCTTCCTGCGATCATCAACGACTTCAAACTTCAGAGAATGAAGGGACTTGAAACAGCAGAAGGTCTGGCTACTACTCTTTATGATTCTTATATAAAAGGAATAACTTGGGAGCAGGAGCTGAATGAGATGGAGATCTACGCAGGGTTTACCAAAGAAGATATTGTCAATTTTGCCAATACTTTTTTCAAAGACAATTATGTTATTGTCAATAAAGAGAAAGGAATTAATGATAGACTGTTAAGAGTTGAAAATCCTGGTATTACTCCGGTAAAGATCAACCGTGATACTCAGTCAGAGTTTTTAAAGAAGATTTTAGCTGATAAAACGGAAGATATAAAGCCTGAGTTTATCGATTATCAAAAAGAAATTACTACGGATGCTGTTAAAGGAAAGAAATTAAGCTTCGTTAAGAATAAATACAACGATATTGCTCAGCTGCATTTTATTTTTCCTTTCGGGAGTGATCATGACAGGGATCTGGGCATTTCAACCCAACTGCTTCAGTACCTTGGAACGGACAAACTTTCTCCTGAAGATCTAAAGCAGGAATTCTTTAAAATTGGAATCAGTAGTGATTTTAAAACATCCAATGACCAGTTACTGATCTCTCTAAGCGGTCTGGAAGAAAATATTGAAAAAGGAATTGCCCTTCTTCAGCATTGGATGCATGATGTACAGCCGGATCAGAATGTCTATAATCAGTTTGTAAGTACGGTATTGGAAAACCGTCAGGCCATCAAAAGAGATAAAAACCGGATCATGACTGCCTTAACCAATTATACCAAACTAGGCAGTACTTCCCGTTTTACAGATGTCATTTCGAAAGAAGAACTGGAAAGCAGCAAGCCAGAGGTATTTACCAACCGCATGAAAGAGCTTTTCAAATATCCGTATCAGTTATTTTTCTACGGAAAGGATTTTGAAAATTTCAAAGGCTATATTGGAAAATATACGGAAACCGCAAGTCTTCAGATTCCGGAACCTAAGCAATATCCTGAACCGGCTACGGGTGGTAATGTATACTTTATCGATTATGATATGGTACAGATGGAAATGAGCAAAATCGGAAAGGGTAATCCGGTGAATCCTCAATATTTTGGAAAGATCAACGTCTTCAATGAATATTTTGGAAGAGGCTTATCTTCTATTGTTTTTCAGGAAATCCGTGAAAGTAAAAGTCTTGCTTATTCTGCTTACGTTTCTTATGCTGCTAATTCGGAATTGAAACACCCTGATTATGTCACCACTTATATCGGAACACAGCCGGATAAGCTAATGATTGCTGTAGATACTCTGAATGAACTGATGAATGAACTTCCTGAGGTAACAATCCAGTTTGAAAACGCCAGAAATGCGGCCCTAAAACAGATCGCCTCAACAAGAATCACCCGTAATAATATATTTTTCAATACACTAAGGTTGAAAAAACTGAATATTGAGCATGATTTCAGGAAAGATATTTATGAGCAGATCAAGGATCTAAGGTTTGAAGACATCCGAGAGTTTTATCAGACAGAGATCAAATCTGTAGATTTTAATACCGCCATTATCGGGAAAAAAGAAAATCTGGATATGGAAGCTGTTCATAAAATGGGAACTTTTACAGAAGTAGAGCTGAAAGATATTTTCGGACATTAAAAAAACGAACCGCCTGATATGTTGTATCGGGCGGTTTATTTTTATCAATGATTATTGATGATCAGTTTACGTCATCATACAGTCTCCGTCTCCGTCCTGATAGTGGGGATCAAAGTTCGCAGGAAGCTCCTTCAGCAGTTGTTGGTGAAAAAGGTACTCCCTTTTGAAATCACGCTCGTAAATTTTGGAAAAGGTCTTTGAATGTTGAATAGCTTCATTAAGCTTTGTCTGATAACTGGTAAAACCTTTCACTTTATTTTTAACAATGAAATAGTTCAAAAAGTCAACCACCTCATCCAGTTCGGTATTTGAAAAAAGGTAAGGTACTTTAAGGTATCCATCCCTAAGCTGCAACAGAAAACACGCCTTTAGCTTCTTATTCCGGTCATAAATTTTCACCCAAAAGAACCGAAAGACCTTTGCAAAGCTTGAAAACAGATATTTTTCTTCTTTTTTACCTTCCAATACCCAAGGGTTTTCTATCAAAGTATTGATCTCTTCTGCATGACGTACACTGGAGAATTCTGCTACAAAATCGGCACTTTCCTTATCAATACGGTCCTTAATTTCGTAATGAAAGTCTGGTTCTCCTGTTTTTATATTTTTTATAGAAATTAAAGAATTGGCTATAGTATCCAAAGCATGAAAAAGAGGTTTCAATGCTTTTGTTTCCGGTTTTTTCTCAGGAATCATTTTTACCGCATCTGTTCTGAAATAATACCGTTTTCCTTCTTTTGGAAAGACATATTCAAAAACACCCATAATAGTATAAAGTGCTTCTGCCTCTTTGGTAAATTCTGTAATAGCAATTCTTCCATCATATTCTTCAAATACTTTCTTCAGTAGTTTTTTTGCCGGTCTTTCTTTTCTGAATTCCGGATTTACATATAAGGTACTGAGCCAGGCGTAACGAATTTCTTTTCCATCAATCTCAAATTTATCCGGAAAACATCCTACATATCCCACGAGTTTATCTTCATAAAAAGCCAGAATAAGAAGATTATCTTCATCTCTTGCTTTAGGATTCCTGATATGAGACAACGCGCGGTGTCTGGTAATAGGAAGAAAATCATATTGCTGAAAAATTCCGGACGATATAAAATCTTCCAGTTCTTTTCTGTTGAATGTTTTCAGCTGTATCATTTTCTCAGAATGGTGTTTTTATTCATCAGTTTTTTCAGTCTGAAGTAGGCGATTTCTTTTTTCAAGATCCTTTCTCCGCTCTCCCCCATTTCCATGGGAATCCTCTGGAAATTTCTCGGTACACTGTCAAGTTTTACTCCGGCACATCCAAAGCTGCAATAGATCTCTTCATTTTTAAACAATTCATCGAAAAAATCCTTCTTTACCTGAAAGTCCGTGAATGGAAATGCAAAGGTTTCATACAGGAATTCGTTTTCTTTAAGATAAACAAAAGTCTGATCTGTAGTTTTCATCTGCTCTTTTAAGGAAAGATCTCCGTATTTTGGATGATCCCAACTATGCGAAGAAATTCCGAATCCTTTACCAGTAAGCGTTTTTAATTCTCCGGTATTTAAATAGGGATGAAATTCCTTTGAATACGCTTTGAAATCAAATTCAAGTCTCTCTGCAAGAAGCTCCAATACATTCTTTTCCTGGTAACTGATCGCTAGAATCCGTTGTTTCAGAGCCTCTATTCCAGTAGTATTCTGAAGGTTGAGTATCTTATATACCTCCGGGTCTATCCTCTTCATTTTGCCAACAGCATCAATAAGCAGGCTGGCCTTACATCTGAACATCATATCTTTATTATCGATAAAGGCCGGATTGACAAAATTACAGGCATAGATCCCTTTGCGTTCCAAAACAGGAGCTACCGTATCATAAAACTCTCTGAATCCGTCATCGAAAGTAAGTAAGGCTATTTTTTTTGCGGGTTTGAAATTTCCGGACATGAAATCTTTAAACTCCTGCCAGTCCATAAACTGAAAATACCGGGACATATAATCCAGATCCTCTTCAAACTGTCTGGTATTTTTATACCGGATCACATTCCTGATATGGGGAAGATCCTTATCAGAAACGGTATGGTAAAGAGGTAAACAGTAGTCCAGCGGAAAAGATTTTCCGATATTATCTGTTTCAAGAGCAGCCAGTACATTGATGATCCTTTCTTTCATCCTGTTAAAAATAAAAAAGAATCTATTCAAAACTCAGTTCAAATAGATTCTTAAAGGTATAACTTTTTACAATTATTTTATAATCTTCATTTCATCAACAAGCCACTTTGAATCAGCAAACTTCTCAACGATGAAAAGGATATATTTTGTATCTACCATGATGTTTCTGCTGAAACGCGGGTCATAGTTAATATCACTCATGGTTCCTTCCCACTGTCTGTCGAAGTTAAGTCCTACCAGGTTTCCGTTGGCATCCAGTGCCGGGCTTCCTGAGTTCCCTCCTGTTGTGTGATTGGTTGCTGTGAATCCTACAGGAACATCTCCTGTTTTGTCTTTATAGATTCCGAAATCTTTTTTGTTGTAAAGATCGATCAGTTTTTTAGGAACATCAAATTCATAATCTCCAGGAACATATTTCTCCATCACTCCAGCCAGGTGAGTCTGGTACCCGTAAGAAACGGCATCTCTAGGAGTTGAACCTTTCACTTTTCCATAGGTTACACGAAGGGTTGAATTGGCATCCGGGAAGAATTTTCTTTCTTTATCAGTTTCCATCTGCTGTGCCATAAACTTCTTCTGTAAAGCGTCAATCTTCGCCTGAAGTGAAGTATATTGCGGATCAGCCGTTTTCATATATGTTTCTTTCATCGTAACATACAGCTGATAGATAGGGTCTTTTTTCAAAGTTTTGATCAGCTTGTCCTGATTAGAAAATGCTTTTTCAATATCTGTATTCAAAGCAGCACCGTTCACAGCAGTTCTTCCTGTAATGATAGAGTTTTTAGACATATCTTCTATAACAGGCATGTTCGGAGCTTCATCTTTATATTTGCTGAAACCAGCCGGTAAAAATTGTGGAGCTGTTTTATTAACATATAAAGCCAATAGTTTTGCCGTCACTTTCGCATCCAGTTCTGCACTGTAATCCTTATAAAAAGACGTTAGCTTGGTTTTTAATTTGGTAAGCTCTTTATCATCCATTCTTCCTGCTTCCACAGAAGCGATGAAATCATAATAGTCTCCCGCAAGCTTCAATGTCTCAGCATTTTTTACTACTTCTGTATAGTAAGCGTTGTTTAATGCATAAGGCGCCTGGTCATTGTAAAATTTATTCAGCTGGTCCAAAGTCGTCTTGATCTCAGAGTTCTTAGCCACCAAAGATCCTTCATACATTACTTTTTTCTCTACTGCATTTGATTTTTTCAACCCTTCTACCTCACCGATCCATTTTTTCCAATAATTGGCTACTGAAGCATACTTAGAAGCATATTTGATACGTGTTTCATTGTCCACACGCATTCTTTCATCCAATGTTTTCAATGCAACATCACGTACAGCAATTCTTGCAGGATCAATTTCTTTCATGATCTTCTCTACTGCTACTGCCGGAAGGTATTCTGTAGTTCTCCCCGGGAATCCGAATACAAAAGTGAAGTCGTTTTCGTTCTTATCTTTGATAGAAACCGGAAGGTAGTGCTTCGGAACGTAAGGAACATTGTCTTTTGAGTATTCTGCAGGCTTATTGTTCTTATCTGCATAGATTCTGAACATTGAGAAATCTCCGGTATGTCTCGGCCAAACCCAGTTGTCTGTATCGCTACCGAATTTTCCTATGCTTTGAGGCGGAGCTCCTACCAGACGAATATCTTTATAAGTCTCAATGGTGTAAGCATAGTACTTGTTTCCATAGTACATAGGCTTTACCATGATCGACTGATACGATTCAATTTTCTGAGAGTTTTTGTAAACCTCAATATTATTGTTGATCTTCTTAGTCAGTTCAGGTTCTGTAAGATTGTCTGTACTTTCTAAGATCTGATCTGTAACTTCTTTTATATCTACGATAAAATCTACTTTTACCCCTGGATTAGGAAGTTCTCCCTGTGTATTCTTAGCCCAGAAACCGTTTGAAAGAAGGTCGTTCTGAACGGTAGAATGCGCCTGAATCTGACCATATCCACAGTGGTGATTGGTCAATAGCAATCCTTTAGGGGAGATGATCTCCGCAGTACAACCGCCATTAAACTGTACCACTGCATCTTTTATGCTTGGTTTCTGAGGGTTGAAAATATCTTTCGCAGAAATCTTCATTCCCAAATCCTTCATTTCCTTTTCATTCAGCTCTGTAGGAATCCACATTCCTCCATATTGTTGTGCAAATGCCATTGCAGCTGGCAAAAGAAATACAGATAAAAGTATCTTTTTTGTCATAATCAAAATTTTGCCCCAATTTACGAAGAAAAATAGGAATGGGCTCAATAAAAGGGGTGGAATGTTGCTGGAAGAGGCTTTTTTGTGGAATTGAGGCGTAGACGAAGAGATAATAGACGAAGAGATGAGAGACTTGAGATATTGTTTGTGTAATCCGCAACTCTTTACTCTTTACTCTTTACTCTTTACTCTTTACTCTTTACTCTTTACTCTTTACTCTGCAACACTCCTACTCTCTAACTCTCTACCCCTACAACTCTAAAATCCTCCACCCTCTGGCTCAGTTTTTGTTTACTACCACGTACTTAATAAAAACATTACTTAAATTAATTATTATGATGAAAAGCAAAATGTTCATGTTGGGAATAGCATCCACTTTGTTTCTTGCTTCATGCACTAAAAAAGAAACCACTGAAACCACTGCTGCTGCAACAGATACTGCTACTGCCGTACAACCTTCTGCTACAGACAGCATCACTAAGGCAACTCCTACAGCAGCAGGTGACACTTCTGAAAATGCTTTAGACTGGGCAGGTACTTATGAAGCTACAGTTCCTTGTGCTGACTGCCCTGGAATCAAGACTTCACTGACTCTGAATAACGATAAAACATTCAGTATTACTGAAGAGTATATCGACAGAAAATCAAAGAATGAAGATAAAGGATCTTTTACATGGGATACTACAGGAAGTATCATCACTTTGAAAGGTAAAACCGCCAATTATAAATATAAAGTAGGTGAAGGCATGCTGATCCAGCTGGATATGGATGGTAAAGAAATTGACGGTCCGAACAAAGATCTGTATGTATTCAAGAAAAAATAGAAAATAAAGGCTTCGGCCTTTATTTTTTTGCTTTATAATAAGGGAACCAATCTGCTTTAAAACTGATAAGCTGTAATTTTCGGATCATTCACCATACGTCTGATCATTTCTTCATGATAGGTATTGTTTCCTACAAGTCTCCAGACCACGGTTAAACTTCCCTGTGAATAGAGCTGCTTGAGCATCAGATATTTTAAATGGTGTTTTTTAAACAGATCTTCACAGTATTTAATATCATCTGCAGTCGTAATGGTGATTCTGTATTCTCTTACTTTATTATAGTTATCGATAAAATTCTGAAGATACGTTAAAGCGCTCAAAACAATAAGCACCAAAGCGGTTCCCAAAAGGGAAAAGTACACATATCCCGAACCTACGGCCATTCCTATTGAAGCAGTTGCCCAAATGGTAGTTGCTGTCGTAATTCCTTCAATTTTATTATCTCCTTTGAAAATCACGCCTGCTCCCAAAAAGCCAATCCCGGTAATGATATTGGCCGCAAGCCGATCCGGATTAGCCACTCCTATTTTAATAGAAAGAATTGTAAACAGGCAAGCCCCGAAACACACCAGAATAAAAGTCCTTAAACCGGCAGATTTATTTCGGTATTCACGCTCCGCTCCGATAAATAATCCCAGAATGACGGAAATAAGAATGAGCAGCAATTCGTTTTTGACAGCATAATGATCCTGAAGAAAATCCATTTTTTACAATTTAAACAGAGAATAAAATTACGATAAAAAATTTATCCGTAAATTCAATCGTTCAACTTTGTTTGGGGATAACAAGATTTTATTTGACTGAAAAACTTTCGTAATATTACAGTCTCAATAGACATTGGTGCCTGGCATCAACAAATAAAAATTTAAACATTTCAATATATTTTCCAATGGATAAAGAAATTTCACACTTCTGGTTAGGGTATTTTACAAATGAAGACGACTTTTATAGTTTTGTAGAAGAGGATGAAAATTATTATATAGACGAAGAAACAGAGGACCAATATGTTTCAAAATTCGCAGAATCACAGGGGATCAAGTGGTTTGATGATGATTTTATAGAATATGGTTTTGAAGATGAAAATCTGGGGCTTTATGAAAAATTTTCTGAGTACTCTTATGCCGACGAATGGCTTCCGATTCTTGAAAGCAGGCTTAATGAGATGAATCTGGACACTCCGGTGAATGCTATTATTTTTGCAAGCAGATTTGTCATTCCTAATCCTGTCTCTGTAGACGGAGAGGAAAATAAGCTTTATTATATGGGTGAAATTGAATTCACTACTTAAAATATAAAGGAGATTTTGGGTTCATTTCTCAATATGAATAAGAGCTGTAATACTTAATATTACAGCTTTGATTTTTAATCTGAAATCCAGCACCCTCACAAAATTCATGAAAATATATTCCACGTTACAAATTGGTGAATATCATACTCTTCATTGTGAAGATGATCTTCTTATCAAAAAAATCAGTGCCGATAAAATCGTTTGTGCAGTCATGGACGGCTGTTCTACGGCTATGGACAGTCACTTTGCTTCAACATTAGTCGGTAAGCTTTTACGCAAAATCATTGTTGAAGCAGGTTACAGAGAATTGTATGAAAAAGAGATTCAACGTAATCCGGAAGAAGAGCTTAGAGAAATTGTAAAGAATTTATTCAATGAGCTTTTATCACTTAAGAATCATCTAATGTTGGATGAAAAAGAGTTATTAACAACTGTAATTCTCTTAGTTTACAATGCCAAAACTGATGAAGGGACTATTATAGCCATAGGTGATGGAGTGGTTTGTATTAATGGAAAAATCACTGAATTCGACCGTGATAATAAGCCTGATTATCTGGCCTATCATCTTCATGAAAATTTTGATCACTGGTATGAATCTCTACAGCAGAAAATTTCTTTCGATCATATGAGTGATGTATCTATAGCCACTGACGGAATTCTTACCTTTTCAAAAATCAAAAAAGTTTCTTATGATGGTAATATAAATTTTGCAGAATATTTAATGCTTGATTCATCAAATGACGAGACTGAAGAAATGCTCAATAAAAAAATCAAAATTCTGGAACATCAGTATGGAGTAAAACCTACGGATGATCTTGCGATGATACGGCTAATAAAATAATAAAGTGTTCAATATTTTATTGCCACTAATGCACGAATCCTTTCATTCGTGCATTAGTGGCTAAAGAAATCAGGCTGCCTCGTACGAGGCAGCCTGATTTTATTTTTGATAGCATGTTTATCATTAATGTGCTTCCAGCCAATTATCCCCTACTCCTATTTCTACTAATAGAGGAACCTGTGTCTTTAGAGCACCTTCCATTTCGGTTTTAATCAGTTTTGAAGCGGCTTCCACCTCATCGGCAGGAGACTCAAATACCAATTCGTCATGAACCTGAAGTAACATTTTAGTTTTTAGCTGCTGTTCTTCCAATTCTCTGTCGATTTTGATCATTGCTATTTTTACAATATCCGCTGCACTTCCCTGAACCGGAGCATTTACAGCATTTCTTTCGGCGTGACCTCTCACGACAAAGTTGTTGGAGTTAATATCTTTCAAATGACGCTTTCTCCCCAAAATAGTTTCTACATAACCAACCTGGCGTGCTTTGTTCACCTGTTCTGCCATATATTCTTTCAGCTTCGGATAGGTTTCAAAGTAGGCTTCGATCATTTGTTTGGCTTCGGTTCTGGATAAACCGGTCTGCTCTGCCAAAGCAAAAGCACCCTGTCCGTAGATAATTCCGAAGTTGACAGTTTTAGCCTGGCTTCTCTGGGTTTTAGAAACTTCTTCCAAAGGAATTTTAAAGAGTTTTGCTGCTGTAGAAGCGTGAATATCTTCTCCATCCTGAAAGGCTTTGATCATATTTTCTTCTCCTGAGATCTCAGCAATAAGACGAAGCTCAATCTGTGAGTAATCGGCAGAGATAATTTTCTTCCCTTCTCCTGAAACAAAGGCCCCACGGATTTGCTGTCCTCTTAATGTGCGGATCGGAATATTCTGTAGGTTCGGGTTTACACTCGCCAGACGTCCTGTAGCCGCCGTAGTCTGTGAGAAATTGGTATGTACCCTGTTATCTTTTTTCTCAATCTGTGAAGGCAATGCATCTACATAGGTTGATTTTAATTTCTGATAGGTTCTGTATTCCAGAATATATTTGATGATCTCGTGTTTTGAGACCAGTTTTTGAAGTACATCTTCTGAGGTTGCATATTGCCCGGTTTTGGTCTTTTTTGCTTTTGGATCAAGCTGCATTTTTTCAAACAGGATCTCACCCAGCTGTTTAGGAGAATTCATGTTGAATTCTTCTCCTGAAAGTTCAAAAATGGTAGTTTCCAATTGCTTCAGATCATTTTCAAGATCTACACTTTCCTGTGCCAGCCATTTTTCATCCAGAGAAATTCCGGCCAGCTCCATTTTTGCCAAAACTTCCATCAGCGGCATTTCTATATTGAAGAAAAGCTCTTCCAGATTTTCCTTTTTCAACTGTGGAGCAAACAATTCGTACAACTGGAAGGTTACATCTGCATCTTCTGCAGCATAATCTGTCTGTGTTCTAAGGTCTGCATCTCTGAAGGTGCCCTGTTTTTTTCCTTTTTTTCCGATGATGGTTTCAATAGATACCGGTTTATAGTTCAGGTATACTTCTGAAAGATAATCCATTCCGTGTCTTCCATCCGGATTCAACAGATAATGGGCAATCATCGTATCGAACATAGCCCCTTTTACAGCGATGTCGTACTGTTTTAATATTTTATAATCGAATTTCAGATTGTGAGCAATTTTCAGCAAATCCTCTTTTTCAAAAAAGGGTCTGAAAATCTCAAGGGTCTGCAAAACTTCATTTCTGTCTTCAGACAAAGGGATATAATAAGCCAGTCCTTTTTTATAAGAGAAACTCATTCCTACAAGTTCTGCTTCCAGCTCGTTCAATGAAGTGGTTTCTGTATCAAAACAAACTGCTCTTTGTTGCAACAGGTTATCTACCAGTTTTTTCTGAACTTTTGGATTGTCAATAAACTGATAAAGGTGATCGTTGTGTTCAATGGTTGATTTTGTAGAAGTAGCCTGATCCAGTTCTTCGAAATTCGCAAAAAGGTCAAGCTGCATTACCTGTCCTTTTACTTCTGTTCCTGCAGAAGTCTGCTTTACTTCCACTTCACTTACCACAACGGTTTCTGCAGCCGCCGGAGCAAATGCCCTGTAAAGATTTTCATAAAGTCTTCTGAACTCTATTTCATCAAAAACTTCTTTTACTTTTTCAAAATCAGGGGTTTCAAGGTCATATTGTTCCTGGTGGAATTCTACCGGAGCATCACAGATAATGGTAGCCAGTTTTTTGGATAAAATACCACGTTCTGCCGAAGCTTCCACTTTTTCTTTCAGTTTTCCTTTCAGCTTATCTGTATTGGCAAGAAGTGTTTCAATGTTTCCGAACTCTTTAAGGAACTTCATTGCCGTTTTTTCTCCAACGCCTTCCAGCCCCGGAATATTATCTACGGCATCCCCCATCATCGCAAGGAAATCAATGACCTGTTTAGGATCTTCGATCTCATATTTGGCTTTTACTTCTTCTACGCCAAGGATTTCTATATCCCCCCCTTTTAAACCTGGTTTATAAATTTTGATTTTGTCTGTCACCAACTGTGCAAAGTCTTTATCCGGAGTCACCATGAAAGTGGTATAGCCTTCTTTTTCCGCTTTACAGGCAATGGTTCCTATGACATCATCGGCTTCATATCCTTCTACGCCCAAAATTGGAATATGCATAGCTTCCAGGATCTTGTGGATGTATGGCACCGCAATTTTGATCGCTTCAGGAGTTTCGCTTCTGTTGGCTTTATAATCTGAAAAATCATCAGTTCTTACACTGGCCTGTCCCACATCAAAAACTACTGCCAGATGGGTAGGTCTTTCTCTTCTGATCAATTCGATCAAAGAATTGGTAAAACCAAAGATGGCAGAAGTATCCAGTCCTTTGCTGGTTACTCTCGGATTCCTGATTAATGCGTAATATCCTCTGAAAATCATCGCATAAGCATCGATGAGAAACAGCCTTTTATCTTGTGTTGCGTCCATATTATCTATAATGAACAAATATAAGAAAATAGGAGGAAAAGTTGATAGTTTTGGAGAATGTGGACGGAAGAAAAGTCAGTGGTAAATTGTCAATTTGCTTTGTCTTTCAATTTTTGCAGACAGTGGGAATGTGGTATTGGACTTTAGTGTAGAAAGGTGATGTGGATTTTTTATTTTACGGGATGGTGGGAATGGTGTGGGTATTTAAACCACCCCGTCAAATCGATGATTTGACACCCCTCCGGAGGAGGGGAATGAAGTACGTCTTAGTTATTGGTCGGAAATTTTGCGCAACTTCTAACTTCTAACTAGCAATCATGGTTTTCATAGTTCAGCTTTTCCATCTTATCCTGGTAACTTTCCATTTCTTTCTTGCTTACTGTTACTTTTTTGAGCTGTACAGTAATCTGCTTTTTACCATCCGGGCTTATCCAGGTTCCATTCATCATATCGTCTTCTTTTTTTAGGATCATCAGACCGGTAAAGCCTTCTTCTACCATAGCAAACTGTTG
This sequence comes from Chryseobacterium indologenes, assembly GCA_001013295.1. Classification (GTDB taxonomy): domain Bacteria; phylum Bacteroidota; class Bacteroidia; order Flavobacteriales; family Weeksellaceae; genus Chryseobacterium; species Chryseobacterium indologenes_B. The sequence goes on from LAZY01000039.1 coordinate 15,376, forward strand.
TTTCGCCCCTTCAGTCACACTAAGTTCGAGCCAATTGCTTACTTTATCATAACGATACATGGCATTATAGAAAGGATCTCCGCCGCAGCCATTTTCTACAGATTGTATAAACAGGGTTACAGGCATTTTTCCATTCACTGTTCCTTTATACAGGGTTGGAGTGTTTTGTGCGTGTAGGGAGATAAAAGACATTGCAAAAGCAATGATAAATAGAATTCTTCTGAACATTTTTTGTTAAATTGATGTATAAATAATGATAAAAACGAAACAGTATACTCTGTGAGCATACTGTTTCATTAGTTTTTTTAAGTGTGTAAACAGCTTATTTACCTGCTGAAGGCCATAAACCATCGAAACGAGAAGTTCCGTAGTCAATTCCTTCTGCACTGATAACGAAGCTGATCAGCATACTGTTGCTGTCGATAGCGTCGAAATCTACTTCGTGCTGGATCACATATCCGTTTTCCCATTTCAAAGTGATCAATGTTCCTTCTTCGTGAGATTTGTTGAAAACGATTTCGCCTACTGTCGGCTTATATTTTCCGTTTAGTAAGCTTTCAAGAATGTCTGATTTTTCAGTAGCTTCTACTGTAACTTTGATAAGTGCATTGGAAGGATCTGATGCTACACGTCCAGATACATCTGTAGATCTTGATACGCTGTAGTTCATTTTTAATAATTTCTGTCCTTCTCCGTTGTTGAATTTTAAGATTCCTCTTGAGTTTCTTTCTGCCATGATTGTAAATTTTAATCGTTAATAATATTTTGTTGTTCAATAATTATATGACAAATATAAAGCGGTTGTTTTTGAAAAAAAAGCATTTAACCCTAAATCTGAAAAATTGTAGTAGTTCTACGATTTCTTGTCGTAATTCTACGACATTAGAGTTAAAACAAATCATAAATAACTCAAAATAAATACTTTAATTAAAATTAAAAAGCATACAAAAAACCTCTATTATTACACAATTAAGTGAAATAAACACATAAAAAAACCTCTTTTTCGTTAATGATTTTCTCTCCGTTTGCTGCACAGGTTGGAACAAAAATTCAGCATTTAAAGTTGACCATTAGAGTACCAATAAATATTCTGATAATTATTCTTCTTTTCTTTTTTTGAAAACTGCAGTTCATTCTGGGCTTCTTTTAAAAATTTTTCCAATTCTGCCCCTTTCCCTTCATCATACTGGTTTTTATATTCCACATCGTATAAATGGATAGTCTTATTGTTTTTCAGACTAAACGTAAAATATATTTTTGAGCTCTGCAACTGTGGATTTACAGTTTCATAATCATGAGCATAAAAGCCCTTAATATCGGTCTTCAGATATTGTTCGGGATTTCTTTTTCCTTTTTTAATATAGAAATTATGGTCATCAAACCATAAGGTAACCTCTACAGAAACCGCTTTCAGCAGTACATAACAGGTTCCAAAATAAAGCAATGCAAAGAGAATCAGAAAAGAGAAATTGAAGGTACCCAGCAATAAGAAATAATACAAAGTGCCAAAAAGTGCCATGGACGGAATAACAATCAATATTGTCCAGATCATGTGGAAAGGTAAAACGTTTTTGAAGATGAACTCTTTTCTTTTTTTCATTTTAAAATAAATATCCCCCAAAAGTAAAGCTAATGTTGCTTAGTTTCCAAAGTCTATTCTATAATAAATGGTAAAACGATTCAATTTTCCCATCGGCTTTAGTAATAGACTAAAGCCCGTCGTTTCGCAATTTTTATTATTTTTCAGACATTACTTTAATAGAATTTGTAGCATCCTGATCATAAATCTGAGCTCCTAAACGTAAAGCCTCGTTACCAAAATAGGAAGATATAAATGGTGCCACTACTAAAGCCGTTGCACTTTTGAGATTTTTAATGTTTTCCTGATTATTTGCCCGTATGTTTTCCTGTTTCAGATTTCCTGCCTGTTCATAGTTCCCCTGCCTGTTCATTCCTGTTCCTGTTCCGCTTTTATTGGTGAAAATTTCTTTTACTGATTCTCCATACTTTCCATTTCTGCTGTTTTCAAATACTGTTTTTACGGCAGGTACTTCACTTACTTTATAGGTTCCGGCTTTCTGCGCTTCAGCTATGGCTTTATTGATCTCTGCGATCTGCTTTTTGCTGGCACCGTTTTCAACCATATTCTGACGAATTCCATAAAGGGTTTGCAGTGTATCATTATTGGCTGCCGGATCCGGAATTGATTCCCATTGCTGCCCACTAGGTTTTGAATAGGCTTCACCTTTAATCGTATCGTAGGAGCTACTTGTCCCTTCTAATTGTGCAATGTTCTCTGAAGTCCATGTTGTGGCTGGGGTAAATACATACGGAGTAATGATATAATGCCCGGCAGCTGTCCATCCTAAAAAAGCACCTGTTGTAGATAATATACTTAAAGTGGGAGCGCTCATTCCTAAAAATCCAGCACCGGCAGCAGCCCCTGCGCCACCTATTCCTGTACCCAGCAAGAATCCGGTCAAAAAGCCTGCTGCTGCATTGGTAGCCAATTCACGACGGTTATTATAGCCTATTGCTTCTGCAGCCTGCTTAGCACTTGATTCGCTTATAAAAGGTAAAAGCATTCCTCCCGGTTCTTTACATTTCAGGATAGAATTTTTTACTAATGCTTTATGTTTTTCTTTTAAGGAAACGTTGGAACTGTCAAATCTTACAGTGGGATGGTAATTAATCCATTTACTTTCTTCGTAGCCAATCATCTGGGAACAGGTAGGACTTTTCATCATTTGCCAAATTCCATAGGCTAAACAACCCACCGCAATTAATCCTCCTGCTATCCATCCTATTCCCGGTATAACTGCTACTGCCGCCGCTACTGTTAAACCACTGGCTAGTCCTACTCCTACGGTTGCAGCCATACCTACAATCACTCCTACTCCCACCGCTGCAGTTCCTGCTCCACTACTCCATCCGCTTTTGCAAGTAAAATCTTCGGTAAGATTTTTATCCAGTACAACTAAAAACACTCTACTTTGGCTTCCAAGTTGAACTGTTTTTGCTGAACGATTTTCTGATAAAGTTAGCTGCTTATACTCTACCCCTAATTGATTTGTACAAACCACATAGGTTTTATCCGGAAGATATGAACTCATGACTTTACTTTTTTAAATAAGTTAATTTTACGGTTCCTGATGGAGACTGTTTTACAATTCCCTCTTTTTTTGAGTAATTTTTCTCAAAATACGGTCGTATTTCTGTAATAAAATTATCTAACTCTTTTAGATCATCCTGAGTAGAAAAGGGAGTCAGTCCGCTGTTTCCAATTCTCATTCTGATATTTTCATCATTTTTAAATATACTGATATATTTGAAATTAGAATTTCCATAAATCTTAAGTTTTGAAATTTCATCTAATTCCATCCTCCAACTTCTATTTTTAAATCTAATACTGAGTGATTCATCATTCAATTCTATCTTCCAAATAGCACTCATTTTTTTCCCTAGTATTTTGGCCACGGTCAAACCAACAGTCATTCCTGCTAGCCCGCCACCCAAGAATATAAAAAAGGGAATGTTTCTAAATTCTACATTTTTAAAAGAAGTGTAAAGGGTAGCTGATAATTGCCCGAATATTAATATAAATGGTACTATAGAAAATCCCATAATCAGCTCGGCTTTTAAATCAACTCCTTTAATATTATATTCCAACAGTCTCATTATTTCATGTATCTGTATTCAAATACCTTATTGGCTGTTTCTACTTTTTTAACAATGAAATTATACTTTTTAAAAATCATTTCCATTTCAGCCATCATCTTATCCATTGTATGAATATCTATATCTGATGAAAAGGGAGCCAACCCGTATGTGCCCAACCTTATTTTAAATTTCTTCTGCTCAGATTCAATTTTAAAAAGTCTCATGCTTTTTGCTGTTCCTACCAGAGAAACTAAGGTGATCTCATTATAATCAAAACGATAGGATACAGAGCCATCTAGTGTCTGGATACTGATATAGTCATTTGAAAAATCAAATAAAAACTTAACCCGCATCTTTTTTCCTAATATTCTGGCAAAAAACAGCCCCCATGCTAATCCTAAAAACATAGCCCCAAAGAAAATATAGCGCGGGATATGGATTATACTATCAATGTCATTGATAATGTAATATAAATAAACGGACGCTATCCATATAAAGATGAAACATATTCCGAATAAAAAACTGATTTTCCATTCAGTTTTCAAAGCTACTCCTGTAATTTCAAATGTATTGTCTGTCATTTACGATGTATAATTATGAAGTCTTTTAAGGTGAAACTCGCAGTTATTTTCTATATTATCTGCAATTTGTTCTATGATGAACAGGTCTGCATTTTCAATTATTTTAGTTTCGGTATTCCATTCTCCCCGTACTCTGAATTCCAGTTTATATTCTGTAAAGTTAAATTTGATCCCTGGCTTATGGATTTCATCATATTTTTGTCTGATTTCAGAAATCAGCTTATCATTGAGCTGGGCCGTCCCTACTTTTCTAAACTTTATTATATTATCTTCTTCTGATATTTTATCATATCTGAATTCGAGAGGGATAATAATGGGCGGAACGAGTGTAGACATAAAATCAAATTGTTCATTTTTTATATTTTCAATGCGTTCCACCAGGAATTTATCAAATAAAGTAAAATATAACAGATTCCTGCGGTATTCTTCTTCCATCAGTTCATAATCTATATCAAACTGACGATCACCCATTGCCAACAGCTCATTCACAGCATGCTGATTGGTTTTCATAAGCTGTATGATGAACTCATCATTGTAAAATTCATTTTTTTTGAATTCCTGCCAGCTTTCATTGATTTCCTTTTTATTATTGATCTCTGCCAATCTTCCATCTTTTTCAGAAATACTAAAAAACACCTGATTTTTAATAAACTCTGTTTTTGAAATAAAAGCAAAAGACGGATTCAGATACGTTGGGTTGAAATCAAAATGATGGTCCTCAAGTCCTACAAAAAATTTATTATTTTTATAATGGTTTTTGACAACATATTGAAAATTCTGCTGCAAAAAGTGGACTAAGCTTCCATTAATTTTAGAGGTATTTACCTGCTCACACCGGTATCTTGTTTTTCTTTCAAAGTCTTTAAATTCCTGTTTTTTCTTTTCTTCGGCCTCACGTACTGCTTTAGGAGGAAGAAATATATATTTCAGGTGAATAGGTAAATGATCTCCAGTGATGGATTGAGTGATAGGATTATTGGCATTATGAAAATCAATGAGGTCCTTAGTACTCATCTTTTCCTTTTCAGCAATTGACTGTAATGTATCTCCTTTTTTTATTATATATTTTATAAACTCCATTCTATTAATTAATATCAACCTGTCCCCCTTTTATAGTCACATTTCCATCAACCACCATCCCTGTTGTACCTTTTGGTTTACCCACTTCAGTAAGCGTATTTCCTATAATCTTGGTGATAGTACCTTCTATTGTTACATTCACCCCTTTTATTGTAATATCTCCTGTGGAAGTCATTGTAATTGAGCTACTCCCGGTTTCCAGAGTGATATTGGTATCACAGGTAACTTTTACATTTCCTCCGCTATCCATCGAAAATACGGCATTAGAGCCTCCTCCTTCTTTGCTTCCAACATTGACGGTATGGGTACTTCCTGTATTAATCGTGTGACCTACCCCCACTTTTTCTGTACTGTTATTACTAACGGTCGTCGTAATATCTCCTGATCCGCTCAGTACAACTGAATTTTTATTTTTATCCTTAATGGTTATTCCGCCCCCATCATTCAATTCTATAATATGTCCACTTTTACTGCTCAGGCTCTTAATATTATTGCCGGCTCCTCCTCCGCCACCAATACCACCATGGAACATTCCTCCCATTACAAACGGACGGTCAGGATGCTGGTGTACGAAGTTAACAATTACCTGATCACCTACTTCAGGAATAGACATGAAACCACGGTTTTTATTTACTTTATCACTGCTTCCTGCATCAGGTGACATTACACGGATAAATTCTGTAATATCCGGACCATTCTGCCAGTCGAATTGTACCTGAACTCTTCCCTGATTCTGTGGATCTGTATTGGCAATGACCTTTGCAAACTGGGCTTCTGCTCTTGGTGTTTCAAATTCAGGACGTGGGATAAAACCTGTATCTGCCGCAATCGCTTCAAATTTACCATCATAATACCCTCTGGCATCTACTTCATGAGTAGCTTCGATAATCATCAGTTTGGTAAAGTAAGTGGTATCATTGCTGTCTGCTTTACGCATTTCAATATCAGCTGTACATCCCGGATACAGGAAAGGTACAGTAGTCGTTCCTGAAGTGATAAAAACTTCTGAGGCCTTACTTCCGGCGGTCCCTTTTTGTGAAGCATCTATATCCATAAATGATGAAGCTTTGATGGGAGCTACTCTTAAAGAAGGTGTCGTAAAGGTTTTCTCTGAAATTTCGTAAGCACGTCTGGCAATATCTGATGTATGATTGATTTTTGAATTTCCGGCAGTCAGTTTTTCATTTTTACTGCTGTTGTAGCCGTAGAAACTTGGACTTACGTGCTGCGCTTTCATTCTGACTGCAATATCACTCACACTGCTACCATAGGTAAGATTTACAGGTTTCTCCTGAGGGGGAAGCTTTCCAAAATGTAAAACTTCTCCATCGTAATAAAACTGTTCTCCATAGGCTTCAGCCATTCTGGCGAGATAGTTATAATGGGTTTCTTCGTATTGAGAACTGTAGGACACATTTCCATGCTGGGCATCTACTCTGAAGTCAAATTTATTCTGCCCAAGCCCTTCCCGGATCACATGGTCTGCAATACTGTTCAGACTCACCGGCTGGCTTCCTCCAAAACTCTGAATATGGGGAGCTGCATCCAAAAGTACAGTTGGGCTGTAGCCTTTAAGAACAATGTTTCCAAGGCTTCCTTTCTCCTGGCTGAACCCAACTTCTGTTACCACTCCTACAAAGTTTCGCTCTGCTCCTTTCTCAATATCTTTATATTTAAAAACTACTGTGATTCTTTTTCCCAAAAAGTTCTGGGCGCTTTCCAGATTGTGATTTTCTGCGCTTCCCAATGTATCATGTGCCAGTGTCAGGCAAAACTCATGATGTTTGGCGGCACTTTGTACCAGTTTAAAATGCTTGAAGTGCTTTATAATCTGCCCTTCAATTACTACATCCAGTTTTACAACACGATTGATACCGGCAATAATACTTTGAGGAATAGCTTCTGCATTATGTATTTTTGAGGTAGGCTGCTTGGCCCACACTTTATTTTCCACGATAGAAGGGTTGTTGGGGACAAAAGTCTGGTTCATAAACATGTCTGTTCCCTGTGCAGCACTTATACTCTGTTGACCTGTTTTTATAGCTTTATTGACCTTATCACCTGCTTTATTTAATTTTGTTTCGGCTTTCTCGGTAATATTTTGCTTAGCGGCCTTCTTCAACTGTTCCTTGCCACCTTTTATATCATTCTTCGGGCTTTCTACTTTAATTGTTTTGTCATCCTGAAACATAATGTTTTGTGTTTAAGTTATCCAATAAATAAACGGCTGATAATACAGCGCATATAGAATCAAAAATATAAGGTTGAGATTTTCAACATTTCCATGGACTATTAGAAAAATCCATGAAATTCAACACGTCTTACAATGGAAAAACAGAACAGCCTACTTTTTCAAGTCGCTGCTCTGTACCAATTTTATTTTTACTAAGATGATGAATAGGCTTAATTACCTGCCGAAGGCCATAAACCATCGAAACGAGATGTTCCGTAGTCAATTCCTTCTGCACTGATGACGAAGCTGATCAGCATACTGTTGCTGTCAATTGCGTCGAAATCTACTTCGTGCTGGATTACATATCCGTTTTCCCACTTCAAAGTGATCAATGTTCCTTCTTCGTGAGATTTGTTGAAAGTGATTTCTCCTACTGTAGGCTTATATTTTCCGTTCAGTAAGCTTTCAAGGATGTCTGATTTTTCAGTAGCTTCTACTGTAACTTTGATAAGTGCGTTAGAAGGATCTGATGCTACACGTCCTGAAACGTCTGTAGATCTTGATACGCTATAGTTAAGTTTTAATAGCTTCTGTCCTTCTCCGTTGTTGAATTTTAAGATTCCTCTTGAATTTCTTTCTGCCATGATTTGTAAATTTTAATCGTTAATAATATTTTGTGATTCGGTGATTGTGTAGCAAATATAGAGGCTCTTTTATTCTAAAAAAAACTTTTCAGTACAAATCTGAAAAATTGTAGTAGTTCTACGACTTTTTGTAGTAATTCTACGACTTTTGAGTTAACAATACATTATAAACAATTAATAATCAATAATATAAATACATAAATTAATCTTATTCAAAAACTACATTTTACACATAAAAGAGAAATATTAATACTTTTTAATAAAATTTAGCATGTCTTTAACGGTTTATGTATTCAAAAAACAGAGGGAATAATCGAATAAAAATTTCAATATTCAGATATTGATCTTCATATTTTGAATTTTTAAGTATAAATAAAGTCAGAAACGGAAAGTCAATTCAGGTTGAAATTTACCCACCAAAATAGTAAGCTAGGAATTCTCTGAAAACGGAATAAAAATCTCACATTTCAAAATATGGAGGGCTTGAACTTTCAACAGAATAAAACTGATGCTCTTTGAATAGTTTTTTAATTCTCGTCTGGTGATAGTATTGAGAAACGGAGATCACTTTTTTAAAATGCAGGCTGTCACAAATCCGAATGGTATTTTTAACGGTCATTCCGGTAGTATTGCCATAATTATCTACGAGAATATCTTCCTGAGGAATATGGTGCTCTTTCAGATAGTCCTTCATCTTCGTTCCTTCCCAATATCCTTCTTTCCCCAGCCCTCCGCTTACCAGAATTTTCTTTACACGTCCCGAAGTATAGAGTTTAATACTTTGATCCAGTCTTGCCGCCAGTCTGTCTGATACTATTCCGTTTTCATTGATCTTATTTCCCAAAACCACGGCTATATCAGCCTTTCCTCCTTTGTCATTCATCCCGTCAGCCATCATGTAGATGCAATGAATAAAGAACCAGAGAAGTGGTATCAAAACAATATATTTCAGTTTATTTTTCATTTATTTGAATTGACCTGTGAGGGAAAAAAATTAAAATCTCCTTTTAAATAAAAGAAGATTTCAATTGTACAATGGTCTGATGTTGTTTTATTGTTGAACGGACGCTCCTTCTTTTATGGAACGCATCAGTATTTTGTTTTTTCTTAACAGAAAATCCGGCATCAGATCGGTAGGAAGATAAAAAGTACTTTCTCCTTTCTTCTGCAATTCGTCTTCTATTCCGGGATTCCATGCAAGAATCTGGTCCACATCAATCTTCAGTTCGGCAGCAACAACTTTCAGACTGAATCCGGCGTTGATGTCTGTTTCAGAAAGGGTTTCATTTGACACTTTTCTGTTTCCGCCTTCAAAGAAAACTTTATTGAGTCTTGAAGAATTGTAATTACTCAATACGCTTTGAAGTTCTCCTGTAGCATAGCATGCATTCAGGTATTTCTTTACGTGATTGATGGTTTCTCCTGGAAGATATTTATAAAACTCATGGTATTGAGAAGAGCCTGCCGCCTGCATTGCTTTAGCAATATTCCCTTCACCACAGTTATAAGCAGCCACTACTGTTATCCAGTTATTGTATTTCTTATAAAGATTACTTAAAGAAATTGCAGCCGTCTTGGTACTTTTATAAATATCCGTACGTCCTTGTTCCGTAAGCCCATACTGATTGGCATGTGATGTCATAAACTGCCAGATTCCCACAGCTCCGGCTCCTGAGGTAATGTTTTTGTCAAAATGGGATTCTATAAGCGCAAGGTTCCTCAGATGCTTGGGAAGCCCCTTCTGAAGAAGCAGCTGCTCAATAAATTCCACAAGATCTTTGTTGTTATTAATGATCCCTTTATACTTTTTCACACTGCTTTCTGAGGTATCTGAAGCAGTCAGAAACTGTCCGTTTACCATGATAACAGTTCCCAACAGCATTATCCCTGTAAAGATATTCCTGACAATCGTTTTCATCTTAAATGTATTAATAGCAAAAAAGTAAAAAGGCTAAAGTGCAAATTTGCGGATCAGCCTTTTTACGATATAATTTAATCTACTTTCCAGCTTAGTTTTTCTTCTTCTTTATTCCAGTCTACATGAATGGTCTGGCCGGATTTTACTTCTTCTCTCACAATCATTTTAGAGATTGGTCTTGCAAGCTGTGCACGGATTACTCCTGAGATCTGTCTCGCTCCATATTTGCTGCTGAATCCTCCCAATGCAAGGTTTCTTACGGCATCATCACTGATCTTCATGGCAATTCCCAATCTCGTCAGCGAAGTATGAAGTGATTTCAGCTGGATATTGAAAATTCTTTCTGCAATAGATTCGGTGATTGGTGCAAAAGGAATGATTTCTGTAATCCTTGCCAGGAATTCCGGTCTGAATCTGCCTGAATTTGACATAATCTGCATCAGGGATGATGATTCCGGAATTTTTCCTTCTTCAAACTGTTTTACAATTTCTTCACTTCCGATATTGGAGGTAAATAGGATCAGTGCATTACTGAAATCTCCTTCTTTTCCTAGTTTATCATGTACTTTTCCTTCGTCCATGATCTGAAGAAATACGTCAAAAACAGAATGGTGGGCTTTTTCAATTTCGTCAAACAAAACAACGGTATAAGGCTGCTGTCTGATCTTGTTCACCAACATTCCTCCTTCTTCGTATCCTACGTATCCCGGAGGCGCTCCGTATAATAATGCGGCTGAATGTTCTTCTTTAAATTCTGACATATCAAAGCGTACCATAGCCTTTTCATCGTTGAAAAGCAATTCTGCCATTGATTTTGCCAGCTCTGTTTTACCTGTTCCTGTAGGCCCTAAAAGGAAGAATGAACCAATAGGCTGCCCTGGTTTATTCAATCCGCTTCGGTTTTCAACGATAGCATCGGAAAGGATTTTTAACGCATGATCCTGCCCTACTACTCTGTTTAAAAGAAGGGACTCCATATTCAGAAGTTTTTCTTTTTCCTGAGCCTGAATTTTCCCGATCGGAATATTGGTCTTGGCAGCCATCACAGCGGCCAACTCCAGTCTGTCTACTTTTTCTCTCTTCTTTGCAGCATGCTGTAAAAGTTCTGCATATGTATCTTCTATGATCTTCTGAATCTGGTCAACAGGCATCGCATTATCTAATGCCGGCTGTTCGCTAAGAGATCCCCAAAGGATAGGACTTATTTTATCTCTTAATAAGTTGTAAGTCCAGATCAGTTCATCTGCTTTGTCTTTGCTGTCTGCATATTCTTCTTTTAAAATAGCATCATAGCTCTCTTTCCAGCTATCCAGCTCTTTTTCTGAAAGTTCATCAAGCATTTTGATCGCAGCCATTGTTCGGTCTAATAAATCGATCGCTGCATCCGGTAATTTTTTACCTTTCGCATATCTTTTTGCCAGACGTACACATTCCGGAAGGGCTGTTTTCTCCACTTCAATCCCGTGGTGTTTTTTGTAGCCTTCAAGAAGTACATCGATCATTTTTACGCAGGTCTTTTCATCCGGTTCATTAACGGTTAACACCTCAAAACGACGGTTGAAAGCCTGTTCCGGCTCTATAATTTTTCTGTATTCTTCCTGGGTAGTTGCCCCGATTACGGTAATTTCACCTCTTGCCAGTTCTGGTTTCAGAAGGTTGGCAACGTTTCCAATACTTCCTTTCGGATCCAGTAGGGTATGAATTTCATCAATGAAAAGGATTGCTTTTTCAATTTTCTTACATTCATTGATCACTTTCTTCAGGCGATCTTCAATTTCTCCTTTATAGGAAGTCCCGGCCAATAGTGCTCCGGTATCCAGTTCAAGCAAAGTTCCGTTTTTAAGCATTTCCGGAACGTTTCCTTTTGTAATTTCAATGGCAAAACCTTCTACTAAAGCTGTTTTTCCCACTCCCGGTTCTCCGATGATAATTACATTAGGCTTGCTTCTTCGGCAAAGAATCTCAACCAGCATTCTCAGCTCTTTGTCTCTACCGATGATGTTTTCCAGATCTCCTTTTCTTGCCTGTGCTGTGCGGTCTACACAATAGCTTTTAATGGAAGGAAATGATGAATCTGTATAGTCTGCACCGTTTGAAAAAATAGATGAAAAATCGCCATCTTCTGAAACGGTGAACGGGGTATCTTTTCTATATAGGTTGAAAATTTCATGCTCTCTCAGCGGAAGAGATTTCAGCTGCTGAAGTGAAAATACAACCTGTGGTTTTACAATGGCAGTAAGGATACAGATTGGAGTGATCTCGTCTAATCCTAATTTTAAACGAATATCATCCGCTTCTTCTATCAGGGTATCTACTGCATCATCCTGTCCTACTTCATCAGGAAGGTGTGCCGTTTTAGGATATTCTTCAATACGGACATCTGCCCATTCATAGAAGTATCCGGGATCTTTATCTATACTTTTCAGGAATTCATTAAGTCCTATATCTTTATGCATTAAAGCCTGCAGAATGTGCGGACCGCCATAAGTTCCATTATAATTTTCCTTCGCTATCGACTGAGCAATATGAAATAGTTGCTTTACTGTTTCGTTGGTTACTAGTACTCCCATTTATAATTTTTCTTATATTAATATATTTGCGTTCTGTTTTGATCTTATCTCCGGAGCATTTGGTCCTGACCCCGGATTTTTTTAGTGTCTTTAAAATTAAATATTTTATTCTAAATGAGATAAAGATAATTAATTCTTCTATGAGAGAAGTAACAATCGGCTTTTTTATTCTTTAAAGTGGTATTGATCTCCCTCAGGATTTCCCGATTTTCTGCTCCATATTCTTTTTTTATGCGGATCTTAAATATTCAAAAAGTACATTAGAGCCAAACTGATCCACTGAAGGCCTATGTAAATATAGAACAGCATTGCCGAAGGCTCTGCCAATTCATGTAATTTTTCGATCAGAGTAGTTTTAATAATGTCATAAAAGTTCACATTCTCCTCACCCAGATTCAGTTCATCAAATTTTATTTTGTTTAAAGCATAGCTCAGAATACGTTTGAGAATCTTATTTTCTGAACTGTTTCTGAATTCATTCAGAAGTTTCACTTTGGCCAGGGCATAGTCTGCACTGGTACGAACGACTGTGGGCTGATTGGTTTTGAATTTATCCAGAACTTTATCAATAAAGGGAATCAGAATTGTTTTCGTATGATCTTTGAGCAACCTGCTGATGATTCTTGCCATAGCGTATTTAGTGGCGAAAATGGCAATAACAAATGGCGCTATGATGATCAATAAATAGAAAAGTCCTGCTGATACAGGTTTAGCCATCACCGTTGCTATTATAAAGGCCAGACCACTGCTATGCCCCAGTGATGCTCCTAAACTTTCTGCCAGAATATAAATCCCCAGCACAAGGGTAGCAATGGTGGAGACAATTCCTATAGCATAAATTTTAAAAAGGCTGAAAATGAATACAGCGGATAGTTTTGAGAAATATTTCAGGTGATCGGTGATTCTGTTCATTATGGTTATTGAAGTTTAATCTGGTTAGTGTTTTTATATTTTTTTCAAGATAAGAAAAATTAAAGAAAGTCTGTTTTAAAAGTAAAAAGGTGATCATTATAATACTCTCAACAATGCTTGTAAAAAAGATTTTATTTACTTCAGTAATTATTAAATACTTGATTCTGGGTAATCGGCCAATTTGAATTTATTTATAAAAAGCCACAATAAAATAGCACTGATTATTGTATATAAGTACGATGATGAAATGACACCCATTATTTCGCCTTCAAAAGAAAAAGAGCTCCATGCTGAAACTCTGTCAACGAAAATATTATAGTTATTGACAAGAACAGCTATCAAAAAAATAATTACGACTACAATGGAAATAAATAACTTTCTTTTTATCAGCTTTTTAAACAAAAAAAATAGTAGTGTAAGTATTGTTGAAGAAAAAAAAGAAAAAATTAAAACATCTCTTAAATATGAACAATCTAGACATGATGCAGATACATCATTTGAATAATCTTTCATTGAAAAATATGTTGTAAGAAAAAACAAAACATAAACAACAATAAAAAATCTGATTCTCCGCAAACACACCTAATATTTTTAGTATATTAGCGCTCAAAAAGCAGGGATTATGAACATATTCAGTTTTACGGCTCATTTCGGTTCGGAGGAAGATTG
>LAZY01000004.1 GCA_001013295.1 Chryseobacterium indologenes
GTTCGAGTCCGGTTCCCGCTACTAAGTAAGTGCTTTCGGTAGGCACTCTAAAAATACACCGCGGGATGGAGCAGTAGGTAGCTCGTCGGGCTCATAACCCGAAGGTCATCGGTTCGAGTCCGGTTCCCGCTACTAAGCAAGTGTTTTCGGTAAACACTCTAAAAATACACCGCGGGATGGAGCAGTAGGTAGCTCGTCGGGCTCATAACCCGAAGGTCATCGGTTCGAGTCCGGTTCCCGCTACTAAACGAGAGAAGCAATAGTATATTGTTTCTCTTTTTTTATTTTAATCAATGATTGAAAATGGATTTTCCGAATCAGTACCAAAAGTTGTGGACTAAGCAAAAAGTTGAGTTCATCTGATTAGAAAAAATTAGAATCAACAGTTGTGGAGATAAAGTTTCACGCAAAGCTTCATGTTGGTGTATGCTTTATTTTAAGTGAGCTAAGAAGGGATCGATTTTCAATCGATCTGAAGAAGCGAGCGCATAGTCACAAAGCTTCATCAGTGACTTGTCGCCACTCTTTGCCTACTAAATTAAAATACTCTTTTATAAAAACTTTGCGTCTATAAAATTTAGAATAATCAATCGGTATTCAATTGTTTTACCACAGCTTTTGAGCGTGATCCGCTTCATGCTTGTGTATGCTTTATTTTAAGTGAGCTAAGAACGGATCGATTTCATTGATTTTTACGAAGCTTAGGCATAACCATTGCACTTCAACAGCAGCAAAGCTACCTTATCTTAACCTTCTCATGTGAAATATTTGAATCTCTAGGAACGGGTTCAAAAATTGATGAACAGTACAAAGCATACGCTATTTTTATTGAATGGAGCAATGTATTTTAAAAAACGCAAAGAAAGTTCAATTGAATGTTTTTATTTTAGGGAGCAAAGAAAAGCGACTGTTTCGCTGAAGAAGCCTCATGGATATGCATTCGCTTCGAAAAAATCAATGAAATTGATTCCACTCTTTGCTTCCTTTAAAATATGAGATAAGATGCTAAAAATCTTTGTGTCAATTAAATTCTATGAACACAAACATTATGATTCCCAGGTTTTTGCGCTCTAATTTTTCACGTCTATAAAATTTAGAATAATCAATCCCTATTCAATTGATTTACCACAGCTTTTGAACATGATTCTATATAAATTTTGCACCTGCTGTTGACTGTTAAGAATTAAGGGAGGGCTTCTTCTGTTTCTATACCATCACCAACCATATATTTCCGGATAATATGTTGCATTTGTAAAAATGGTTTTTCCTGGAAAATTATAATTTTATTTCAACGTTTTGTGTAGATGCTGGACCATGAGTATAACTCAAATCTGGATGAGATAAGCATTCCAGTTTAAGGATACTTTTGCAGTGTTAATTAAAAAATAAATATAACGATGAATTACACTATCAAAAAGGCAAGTCTTGAGGATCTTGATGAAACGGCAGAATTGTTTAATCTTTACCGTGTTTTTTACAGACAGGAATCGGATGTGGAAAAAGGAAAAGCCTTTCTTAAAGAGAGGTTTTTAAACAGTGAATCAGATATATTCCTTGCGATGGCAGAGGGTAAGGCAGTAGGATTTGTACAACTTTATAAGCTTTTTCATTATACCAAATTGCAGAAACAGTGGTTGCTGAGTGATTTGTTTGTACATCCTGACTACAGAGGAAAAGGGCTTTCGGTGGCTCTAATTGACCGCAGCAAGCAATGGTGCGAAGAAACAGAAGCCTGCGGACTGATGCTTGAAACAGAAAAGACCAATGATATAGGAAATGCGTTATATCCCCGTTGTGGATTTGAGTATGACGGCCTGCACAATTACTATCATTGGTGGAAATAGAATTTGATGGTTTCATGAATTTGTAATAGTCAATCGAGGTACTTCTTCAGAGTAAACCAGGGCTTTTTTTATGAGAGTAGAATTACTTCTACATTATTCGTTATTTAATTCTACAGCTATTCTTTCATGGGATAAAAGCATAATTCTATTTTTGTAAAGCTCTTGTAGGCCATGGGTAGGACAGTTGGTCCTGCAGGGTATAAGCAATAAAATCTCCGTCTTATTTTCTACTTTTTCCCCAAGTTTTATGATTAGTACCACAAAACTGCTTTTTCTGACGGAGATTTTTTGCTAAAAAGAAAAGAGAACTGCATTTGCGGTTCTCTTTTTATTTTTTATATGGGGTTGGGATTATTGAGCCAACTGAGCGTAAGGAGTCAGTTTGTTGTCGTCATCCATTGTCTGTCCTAAGAAGTCTCTCTTCTGATCTGCTTTCATTCTTCCAGCAGCAGCATTGGCATTAGAATAAGCTTCGCTTAATTTAGTGGCAATATCAGCAGGTTTGAAGTCGAATTTAGTATCACCTTCCACTCCCAGATAACCATTTTTTCTTGTCAGGTTGCTGATATAGTTACTGTAATTGATAAAGGTATTTCTCAGATATTGTGTATGGTATTCCATACATTTTTTAGCTTTTTTTGAAGAATTGTTCAGAATACAGTTTTTCATGTTGTTTCTGTATAAGAACCATTCGGATTCAAGGATAGCATATTCTTTACCTAAAGCAATTTTTCCGTTGTTGACGATATTGTTGTCACCTTCTTTTGTTGAAATGGTCTGAAGATGCTGGATAACCAACGGAACGGTTGCTTCGATCTTTGATTTCGTATCTTTTAGTATGCTAAGATCAGCAGCCGGAGAATTTTTTTTCTGTGCGGTAGTCACGTTGAAAATGAGCAGTAATAGTACAATCAATAAATTATATCTTTTCATGAGAAATTTTTAAGCCACTAAAATAAATATAATTTCCCGGTTTTAACAAATTCATTTTAATTTTATTTAATAAAATTTAACAAATATAACCTGTCGTTTGTGTATAATTTAATAATAGCGCTTTAAAAATCTTTATTAAAGATGTTTTATTGTAAAAGTATTACATAATAAATAAAATGTTCCTCTTTATTTTTTGATGATATATTGGTCTATTAATAACCTAATTTGATGATTGTTTATTGTTTTTTTTATTTGAATAATAGATTCTTTTCAGCCTGTCTTTTTAGAGATGGGTTTTCTTTTTTTTAGGTTTAAAGCTTTGTTTAATAGTGTTTTAATTCTGCTTTATTTGTTTTTGTTAATATGTAAACGGTGAACTCTCTCACTTGTTCTTAATTCATACAGAAAAATAAAATAAAAATTAAAGTGTATTTATATACTTTAATAAGTATATTTGTATACTAATTGTTTGAATATGAATTTTGATCTTATAAAAGCAGTTGTGGAACTTGTTCAGCAATTCATGGAAGAGAATGAAGGTAAAACATTATACAGTAACGACCTTCAGGGATTTACAGAATGGATGAACGCTTCCTCTAGATCTGATTCTGAGTCGAAAGATCCGGATTGGACAGGTAAGGAATCAGGCAGAAGTTCTGACAGTATCATCAATACTTTATTGATAAGAATGGGAAGGTATGCGAAAACCTATTCCCGGTCAATAGGTAATTCTGTTTTTTCAAGCCAGGATGATTTTATTTATCTGATAAGCCTGAAAAACTTGGGAGCTATGACGAAAATGGAGCTCATAAGGCATAATGTGAGTGAGAAATCTTCCGGGATTCTTATTGTTAACCGCTTAATCCGTAATGGCTGGGTTGAACAGACCGTTTCTCAGAAAGATAAAAGAATCAAGCATATTCAGATAACAGAAAAAGGGCTTTCTGTACTGGATGCCCATATGGATGAGATCCGTAAGGCTTCAAGGGTGGTGGTGGGAAATCTGAACCATTCTGAGCAAATGCTGCTGATCGCCATACTTTCTAAGCTGGACGAATTTCACGATTCCTTTTACCAGATGAATATCGAAGCCATGGATCTGCTGGATATTGTCTACAAAAGACTGAACTAATGTCCTATTAAAAAGGACCTGCTAAAAACTATTAAATAAACAACAATGAATACTGGAAACTTAAGAAAGAGAATTGCAGTGATAGGGTCAGGATTTTCGGGGCTGTCTGCTGCTGCGTATGCTGCGAAATCCGGAAATGAAGTGCATGTGTTTGAAAAACATCACCAGCCGGGTGGACGTGCAAGGCAATTTAAAACAGATAAAGGTTACGTTTTCGATATGGGACCCAGCTGGTACTGGATGCCTGATATTATTGAAGGCTTTTTCACTGATTTTGACTGTAAAGCATCCGATTTTTTTAATCTCGTTTCTTTAGATCCTCAGTTTGAGATGGTTTTTTCAAAAGAAAAAATTTCAGTTCCCAGAAAAAATGAAGACATCCGTGAGCTATTTGAAAAAATAGAACCCGGAGCGGCCAGGCAATACGACCAGTTTATGAAGTCTGCCCAATTTAAATATGAAGTAGGAATGAAAGACTTCGTAACAAAACCTTGTTATAACTGGCTTGAATTTGCTTCTTTAAAAATTGCAGGCAGTGCGCTGAGTCTTGATCTTTTAAGTAATTTCAGAAAATATGTTTCGGGGTATTTTACTGATCCGAAGCTAAGGTCCCTGATGGAATTTCCGGTTATATTTCTCGGAGCTTCCCCGCAACGTATTCCGGCTCTTTACAGTCTGATGAATTACGGAGGCTATGTTTTGGGAACAAAATATCCTATGGGTGGTTTTTATCAGCTCGTTCTTGCGATGAAGGAAGTGGCCGAAAGACAAGGGGTAAGCTTTCATTTTAATCACGAAGTACAGAAAATCAATACAGAAAACGGAAAGGTAACTTCCATAACGGTAAATGGTGAAACGTACGAATTTGATGCTGTCATTGCTTCATCAGATTACCATCATACAGAAACATTGATTCCAAAGTCACAGAGAAATTATAATGAGGCTTATTGGAAAACCAGAACCTTTGCTCCTTCCTGTCTTATCTACTATCTGGGGATCAGAGGTGAAATTCCTCACTTAAAACATCATACCCTGTTCTTTGAAAATGAGCTGGACAATCATATAGATTGTATATATATAAATAAGAAATGGCCTGCCAAACCACTTTTTTATGCCTGTTGCCCTTCCAAAACGGATCCGGAGGTAGCACCTGAAGGTTGTGAGAATCTCTTTTTGCTGTTACCTCTTGCTCCTGGAATAGATGATGAAGAATCCACTAGAGAAAAATATCTGATGGAGATGCTTGAAAGGATTGAAAAGCATACCGGTGAAACCGATCTTATTGCCAGAATAGAATATAAAAGAAGCTATTGTGTAAGCGATTTTATTTCCGATTATAATGCTTATCAGGGTAATGCCTACGGACTATCCAATACTTTATCGCAGACAGCTGTCTTAAAACCTAAAATAAGAAACAGAAAGATCAGAAATCTTTTTTATACAGGACAGTTAACCGTTCCTGGTCCCGGAGTTCCGCCATCTGTAATTTCCGGAAAAATTGTAGCGACTGAAGTCAGTAAACTAAAAATAAAATAATATGAAAAAATTGTTTGATGAATTGTCTTACGAAGTCAGTAAGTACACTACGCAAAAATACAGTACCAGTTTTTCATTGGGAATACTGGCATTGAAGCCTTCCATCAGACCTGCTGTTTATGCTGTTTACGGGTATGTGCGTCTGGCAGACGAAATTGTGGATAGCTTCCATGGTTATGATAAAGAGAAGCTTCTGAATAGATTAAAGGTTGAAACCTATGAGGCACTCGAAGATGGTATATCGCTCAATCCTATTTTGCATTCATTTCAGGAAACCGTTCGTCATTATGATATAGACAGGCAGCTGATTGATCAGTTTTTACACAGCATGGAAATGGATCTTCATAAAATTGAATATAATTCCGAGCAGTATAAAGAATATATCTATGGATCTGCAGAAGTTGTAGGGCTCATGTGCCTGCAGATATTTACAGAAGGTGACAAACAGCAATATGAGAAGCTTAAACCCTATGCAATGAAATTAGGGTCTGCTTTTCAGAAAGTTAATTTTTTACGGGATCTGAAGGATGATTATCAGATTTTAGGAAGGACTTATTTCCCATCCCTGAATATGTCGGTCTTTGATAATACAGTAAAAGTCCAAATTGAAAAAGAAATTGAAGAGGAATTCAAAGAAGCATTACTGGGAATCAAAAAACTGCCGGGTTCATCCATTTTCGGAGTATACCTTGCTTACAGATATTACCTTTCCCTGTTTGAAAAAATAAAGAAAACAAGCTCTCAGAATATGCTGCAGCAAAGAATCAGAATCGCGAACTCAAAAAAACTGCTCGTTGCATTCAAAAGCTATATTCGTTACAAATCAGCTTATTTCTGACAGTAGAATTCCGGTTAAAATGATTTTTTGGAATGTTTAACGATCAATAAAATAAATGATGTACAGGTTATACAGAGAACAGCAACTGAGTTGTAATATTGAAACGGCATGGGAATTTTTTTCATCCCCTCATAATTTATCGGAAATAACCCCGGAGAGCATGAACTTTGTAGTGCTTTCCGACGTGAAGGATGAACCTATTTTTAAAGGAATGGAAATAGACTACACCGTTTCTCCCTTATTGGGAATTCCGATGAAATGGAAGACCATTATCAGTCAGGTTGAAGACCATAAAAGCTTTACAGACTTTCAGAAAAAAGGTCCCTACAAGCATTGGAATCATTTTCATGAATTTATTCCTAATGAGCATGGTGTCCTTATGAAAGATACGGTAGACTACGAACTGCCGATGGGGGTTTTAGGGAAAATAGCTCATCAGTTATTCGTAAAAGAAAAGCTCAATAGTATTTTTAATTACAGATATAGTGTCTTGAATGATCTTTTTAACAAAAAAACATAATTAATAATGAATGTTCTGATCGTTTTGGGGGTATTTATTTCCATGGAAGGCGCTACGTGGTTGATCCATCGATATATTATGCATGGTTTTCTATGGATCCTGCACCGGGATCATCATGATCATAGCCATGATGGCAAACTTGAAAGAAATGATTGGTTCTTTTTCATTTTTGCAAGCCCGGCTATTGCCTTATTATATCTGGGAGTACAGCAGGATTTCAGTTATTGGTTTTTTATCGGTCTGGGAATCAGTCTTTACGGGATGGCCTATTTCTTTGTGCATGATATTTTTATTCATCAGAGAGCGAAGATTTTTACCAAAACAAAGAATCCGTACTTCCTTGCCATAAGACGTGCTCATAAGCAGCATCACAAACATCTGGGAAAAGGAAATGGTGAATGTTTCGGTTTTCTGTGGGTTCCTGTTAAATATTTTAAACTGTATTTCAATAAAAAATGATGCCTTATACTTACATACTGATTAATTTTTTCACTGTCATTATCTGCTTTCTGGCTTCTTTTGACGGACGGATACAGTTTAATAAACTTTTCGGGAAATTTCTGCTGTCGTCTACCATTGTAGCAATTCCTTTTATTGCCTGGGATATATGGTTCACAGCAAAAGGAGTATGGTGGTTTGATCTCCACTATACCATGGGATTTAAAATAGCAGGACTTCCGATAGAAGAATGGCTGTTCTTTTACTGTATTCCCTTCGCATGTGTTTTTACTTACTATTGTCTGGAAAAATATTTTACCCTTGGCTGGACTGATGCTTTTAATAATCTCATTGTATTTACATCTGTTATCGTTCTTGCTGTTGTAGGGCTGCTTTATTATGAAAGAATATATACTTTGCTTACAGTCATCGTAACGGTAGTTACGCTTTGCTATCTGCATTTTATCGCTCAAAAAGAATGGTTGGGAAAAGCCAGTTTTGTTTATCTGATTTTAATGCCCGGATTTTTTGCAGTGAATGGAATCCTTACGGGTTCTTTAATTCCTTCATCTGTTGTTAATTATAACCCTGATGACTTTTTAGGAATTAGAATGGGGACTATCCCCGTTGAAGATGCTGTTTACGGTTACAGTCAGTTTTTACTCAATATTTATTTCTTTAAAAAAATAACTGAAAATGAAAAATAGAATAATTTTTACCCTATTGCTAAGCTTCATGTTGATAAATACCATGACCTCCTGTTCCTCTATGCCTGAAAAAGCTCAGCCTGTCAGCCAGTTTGATGTCAACCGATATTTAGGTACATGGTATGAAATAGCAAGATTCGATTATCATTTTGAAAAAGATCTTGATAATGCAATCGCTCAGTATAGCCTTAATGCAGATGGAAGTGTGAATGTGGTCAACAGCGGATATAATTTTAAAAAGAACACGTGGGTATCTGCCAATGGTACCGCGAAATTCAGAGGAGATAAGGATATTGCAGCACTTAAAGTAAGCTTTTTCAAGCCTTTTTATGCCGGATATAATGTAGTTGCGCTGGAAGATTATAAATACGCATTGATTGCTGGTAAAAACTTAGACTATCTATGGATTCTGTCCCGTGAAAAGACTATTCCTGAGAATGTAAAACAAAATTTTATCACCAGGGCTCGGGAGATCGGTTATGATACATCAAAACTTATCTGGGTAAAACAGGATAAAAAAAGTCCGTTCGACAAATAAATGATATTAACTTAAAATCAAAAAAAATGCTCAAAATACAGGCACAATCAAAAATTCCTACAGATTATGGGGTATTCACAGTATATGCATTTTCAGAAAATGAAGAAGATTGGAGTCCTCATTTGGTGTGGGTGGCGGAGAATACAGATTTTAGTACAACCGTAAATGTACGTTTTCATTCAGAATGCATTACAGGAGAAGTTTTTCATTCCAAAAAATGTGAATGCGGGCAACAGCTGGATGCGGCTATGAAATATATGTCTGAAAATGGGGGAGTCATCATTTATCTCCGCCAGGAAGGAAGAAATATTGGGATTATCAACAAGCTGCGGGCTTATGAACTTCAGGAGAAAGGATGGGATACCGTTGAGGCCAATCTGAAGCTGGGGCTGCCGGCAGACGGAAGAAACTTTGATGTAGCCGTAGAAATGCTGAATATTCTGAAGATCAGAAAAATTAATCTGCTGACGAACAATCCTGATAAGATCAAATCAATAGAAAACAGTGATATTATTCTCAACAGTAGAATTCCTCTTGAAATGGACTCTAATAAAGAGAACGAAAGCTATCTTGCGAAGAAGAAAAAATACTTTGGTCATCTTTTAGAGAAGATATAATGTATTATCTGAAGTATAATGTTTTTTAGTTATACATTTAAATTCAGGCGTTATGGAAAAAATTCTGCTTACCGGTGCTACCGGATATATTGGTAAAAGAATGATCAGTGTCATTGCTGCACAGGGGTATAAAGTGGTATGTTGCTGCAGAGATGTCAATAGGTTTACAATGGAAGTAGACGTTGATAATGATCTCATTGAGGTTGTTGAGATAGACTTTCTGGAGCGGGAAACCTTAAAGAATATCCCTGAAGATATTACAGGGGCATATTATCTGATGCACTCCATGAGTACTGCTGAAGATTATGAAGATTTGGAGAAGAAATGTGCACTTAATTTTTCTGAATATATAGAAAAGACACAATGCAGGCATGTCGTGTATCTTTCTGGTCTGGTGAATGAAAAGCAATTGTCAAAACATTTAACCTCACGGTATCAGGTTGAAAAAATTCTTATGGAGGGTAAAGTTCCTGTTACCGTTCTTAGGGCGGGTATCATTATCGGTTCAGGAAGTGCTTCTTTTGAAATTATAAGAGATCTCGTAGAAAAACTGCCTGTGATGATTGCTCCCAAATGGCTCTATACGAAATGTCAGCCGATAGGAATCGCCAATGTTCTTGATTTTCTGATTTTTGTTTTGTTTAAAGAACGGGCTTACCGGAAAGACTTTGATATAGGATGTGATGATATTCTTACCTATAAAGATATGTTACTGAAGTTTGCTGAGGTACGAGGGTTGAAGAGAACTATTTTTACCCTTCCGGTGATGACCCCAAAGCTTTCTTCCTATTGGTTGTATTTTATTACTTCAACCTCTTATCATCTGGCAAAAGCTCTTGTGGGAAGTATGAAAGTAGAAGTGGTCTGCAAACCTGAAAGCCTGGCTCAGATCAAATTCATTACACAGGTGCAGCCGTTTTCCTATGAAACCGCACTCAAAAGAACGTTGGCAAAAATTCAGTCCAATGAAATAATCTCAAGCTGGAAAGACAGTTTTATCAGCAGCCGGAATGATTCAACTTTAAAAGAATATCAGGATGTACCCAAATATGGCTGTTTTACAGATCTCAGAAGCGAAGCGTATGACAACAAGGAAGCTTGTGTGAACAGAATTTTTCAGTTGGGAGGTAAGAACGGATGGTATGGGCAGGAGCTCTGGAAAATAAGAGGCTTTATGGATAAACTTTTTGGCGGGCCTGGACTCAGGAGAGGGAGAAGGCATCCTTCGGATCTTAAAGAAGGAGATGCTTTGGATTTCTGGAGGGTGTTATACGCTGACCGGAAAGAAGGCAGACTTATTTTGCTGGCTGAAATGAAGCTCCCCGGAGAAGCTTGGCTTATGTTTAAAATCTATAAAAATAAGATATGGCAGAAAGCAGTATTTCGTCCGAGAGGGCTGTGGGGAAGAATATACTGGTTTATGGTGCTTCCGTTTCATGGAATTATTTTTAAAGGAATGATTAAAAACCTCAGTGGGAATAAATAGACGGGTATGAAAAGTAAAAACAACATTGATGATACAATTGTATGTAGTAAGGTTTATATCTTTGAATATCAGGTTTGTAATTGAATTCAGGATGATTTTTTAAATGGCAATTTGATATTTTAAGAAATTTTAACATCTTAAATACTATTTTAGGCACACGTATTGTTTATTTATATACCAATTACTAAAATATTATATTATGAACAATTCAGATTACAACAAAGCGGAAAATGCAGTTAACGAAACAGAAAACTCTTTAAAAAATGCAGCTGATAATGCAAAATGGAAGATCAGTGAACTGGCAGATAAAGCGAAAGATTATATCAATGAAAAAAGAGATAATGATCAGGAAGCTACGCAGGAAGATTGGTTAGATAGAGTGAAGTCAAATGTGTCCGATGCCTGGGAAGATATTAAGGACAAAGCAGATGAGGCATGGGAAAAGACTAAAGATGCCGCTGAAGATGTAAAAGCAGAATGGAGAAAGAAAACCAATTAATGGTAATTTAATCAATAAAGACCGGAACTGAGAAGTTCCGGTCTTTATTGTTATTAATGGTATATTTGTATTCTAATTTTCAATTTTGATACTTAATATTTTTCAATACAATAATGGAAAAGAGTTTGTGGATTTTAATATAGAATTCTGCGGCCTTCCAGTTTTATTATTTCATTTTTAACCATCTTTTTTACGGTTCTGATCACCGTTTCTACCCTCAATCCTGTAAGATCAGCAATTTGCTGGCGGGTAAGTTCTATAGGAAAACACTGCTGACAGTCTCCGTCATGATAACTTTTCAGGTAATCCAATAATCCTTTAAGGCGCTGAATAGGATCTGCTGATGCCATATTACGGATCATTAAACTATTATAATATAACCTTTGTGATAAGCACATATTCATTTCCAGAGAAAGATCAGGATGGCTTTTAAGCATTTCTATGAAATTACTTTTAGGCATTCTGATTAATTCTGTAGCCTGTAAACTTACAGCATTGGTAGGATAAAGCTTTTCGATAAAGAGAAGTGGATCTCCAAAACTCTGATTTTTGCCAAGGATGTTATGAATAAATTCTTTCCCGTTTTCAGTAAACGTGTTCAGCTTTACTTTGCCGCTGATAATCTGGAAATAGTATTGTGAATGTTCGCCCTCTTTAAAAATGAATTCTTTGGGTTTATAGGTAATAGTTTCACCCCCAAACAAGTAAAGAGTTTTTACATCGATATTCATACAGCTTATTGTCTTTTTCATAGCTTTATTTTTTTTCTGAAAATTAGACTGTGTTTTCTTACATCTGATAAACGATTTCAATCCTTATGCCATTCATATTTTTTTCCATAAAATGTGGTATCAAATCCTTAGATATAATCACGTAAAAATTACTGTTTTTTCAAATATTGTGAGTATTTTTGAAGTTAAAGTATCTGTAACTAATTATTGATTTTAACTTCTATGATTTTAATTGTTGATGACAACCAAAGTAATCTTTATTCACTGCAAAAATTACTCGAATCTAAAGATTTTCAGGTTGAAACGGCCGGCTCCGGTGAAGAGGCTCTGGGGAAAGCACTGAAAAATGACTATGCCTTAATTATCTTAGATGTTCAGATGCCTGACATGGACGGCTTTGAAGTTGCAGAAACACTTGCCGATTACAGCAAGACCAAAGATGTACCTATTATATTTTTATCGGCTGTTAATACCGATAAAAGATTCATCACCCAAGGGTATGCTTCGGGGGGGAAGGATTATGTAACCAAGCCTGTAGATCCTGAAATTCTTCTGCTTAAGGTCAAAACGTTCTATCATCTTCAGGAGCAGAATATGGCTATGAAAAAAACACAGCAGAATCTGGAACTGGAAGTGAAAGGAAGAAGAGAGTCTCAGGTAACGATGAAGTCACAGATTGATCATTTTCATCTCATGCTGGAATCCCTTCCTCAGATTGCATTTACCCTGAATGAGGACGGTATTGTTGATTTTGTGAATGGCAAATGGTATCAGTATTCTGAAGAAGAACAAAACTTTCCTGAAACCCATCCTGATGATCACAATATCAGAGAAGAACTGGATAGATGCATGAGAAAAGGAAAAGCACTCGAATTAGAGATCAGAATTAAAAATAGGGTTTCAGGCAATTACCGTTATCATTTACTGAGAATAACACCCGTATATGATGAAGACCGCATCAAAAACTGGGTAGGAACATTTACGGATATTGACGATCAGAAAAAAGTAGAAAAGGAAAAAGATGAATTCTTAAGTATCGCAAGCCATGAATTAAAAACACCTCTTACCAGTATTAAAGCATATGTTCAGTTATTGGAAAGAAAACTGAAATTAAATAAAGACAGTCCCGAAGCAGGATTTGTTACAAAAGTTCAGGCACAGATTGAAAAGCTGAATACCCTCATCACAGACCTTCTCGATGTATCGAAAATTGAAAATGGAAAACTGAAGATCAATAAAAAGCCGGTTAATCTGGAAAGTGTAATCAGTAACGCCATTGAAACCATCCTACAGACTCATGATGAGCAACAGGTGAAAATTGAGCGCCACGGAACAAAACCTGATATTTTAATCCCTTTGGATGAGATCCGTATCGAACAGGTATTGATTAATTTTCTGACCAACGCCATCAAATATTCACCCAATAATAATCAGGTGATTGTGACCACCTTCGTAGATCATGAAGCCCAGGAAGTGAGAGTAAATGTGACTGATTTTGGAATCGGGATACCGGATTTTAAACAAGATGCAGTATTTAAAAAATTCTATCGTGTGGAAGAATCCTCATTACAGTTTCAGGGAATGGGAATCGGACTGTTCATATGTGCTGAAATCATCAAGCAGCATCATGGAAGCGTGGGCGTTTCCAGTATCGTAGACGAAGGCTCTACATTTTATTTTACCCTACCTTTAAATTAATTTTCATGCCGAAAAAAATTATACGAAATCTTCAGATCGGAATAGGCTTTTCGCTTTTGATTTTAATCGCAAGTTCAGTAGCCTCATACTGGAGTATTCAAAATCAGATGAATCACCGTGAAAGCCTTTCCCAAAGCAGACGTTCTGTAACGGCTGTTAAAGATGTTCTTGTGGCCCTACTGGATGCAGAAACAGGAAACAGAGGCTATCAGCTGACCGGTAGAGAAGATTTTCTGGAACCTTACAAACGGGGCGTTAGAGAATATTCTAAAGCTTTGGTGCTTGCAGAATCATTGGGCGTGCAGGATAAAAACCAGCAGGAAAGGCTTGCCGTATTAAAAATAGCAGTCAGTCAGGTAATGAATAATCTGAAAAACCTGGTGGAAAACAGGAGAAAAGGAATTATAATGACTCAGCAGCAGATTGTTACTGGCAAAGCCTATATGGATGAATGCCGTAAAATTGTAAGAGACTTTGTACAATATGAGGAGAGCCAGGTCGAAATTAAAAATAAAGATCTAACGCGCTCATCAGAAACAACGGTGATCTTTATTGTTTTTTCTGCATTGGCTGCGATCGTGGTGACAGCATTTTTCTATTTTAAAATGCGGGCAGATCTCATCAGAAGAGATGAACTGGAGAAAATGCTGAGAGATAAAGACCAGGAAATGACCCGCCGTGTAAGTGCTATTCAGAAAATTGCGAACAGAGTTGCCAATGGTGATTACAGTGAGAAAGCTGTGGATAATGCAGAAGATGATCTGGGTGATCTTGTAGAATCCCTGAATCATATGACTGAATCGTTAAAAATATCTTTTGATAAAATTAATAAAAGTGACTGGCGCCAGAAAGGACTTGCTTTGCTGAATGAATCCCTGGTAGGGAATAAATCGGTACAGGAAGTTTCCAATAAAGCTTTACATCAGTTGATTGAGTATGGAAACTGCATCAACGGATCATTATATCTTTTTGACGAAGGTGTCCTGAAGCTCAATAAAGCATTCGGACTGGAAGCCAATATGAAAAGAGTTTTTGAGCCGGGTGAAGGAATGGTGGGGCAGGCTTTCCTGAACGCTACAACACAAGTGTACAATAATCTTCATGAAGATGATTTTGTAGTAACTTTTGCCAGCAGCACCATCAAAATCTACGGGATCATTCTTATACCGGTTTTTGCAGATGGACATGTGATAGGAGTCCTTGAAATGGGATCTACCTCTAATTTTGATGACGACAGAATCAGCTATTTTGAAGAATGTAGTATTAATATAGGTATAGCCCTGAATGCAGCAAAAGGAAGAGAAAAAGAACAGCAACTGTTAGAAGAAACACAGGCGCAGTCTGAAGAATTACAAGTGCAGCACTCTGAGCTTGAAAATCTCAATACTGAACTGGAAGCTCAGACCCAGAAACTTCAGGCTTCAGAAGAAGAACTCAAAGTACAGCAGGAAGAGCTGATGCAGGCCAATGCAGAACTGGAAGAACGCTCAAGGTTGCTGGAAGAAAAAAATCATTTAATTGCAGAACGCAACAATGAAATCCAGAAAAAGGTAGAAGAACTTGCGCTCAGCACCAAATATAAGTCTGAATTTTTAGCCAATATGTCCCATGAATTGCGTACACCGCTTAATTCAATCCTTCTTTTATCAAGACTGATGGCTGAAAATCCGGATGAAAACCTTAATGAAGATCAGGTAGAGTCTGCCAGGGTTATTCAAAGCTCAGGAACCAGTCTGTTAACCTTAATCGATGAAATTCTTGATCTGGCAAAAATAGAATCCGGTAAAATGACCCTGGAATATCAGGAAGTTATTATTGAAGACATCATAAAAGATCTGAAAAGTCTTTTCAACCCAATATTCCAGGAAAAAGAACTTCCATTCAATATTCTTATAGATTCAGACGTACAGAAAGTTATTGAAAGTGACCGTCTCAGAATTGATCAGGTATTAAGAAACCTGTTGTCTAATGCTTTAAAATTTACAACAAAAGGAAGTATTGACTTACATATCAGAAAACATTCAGAAAAACCAGATTTTCTACTATTTTCAGTAAAAGATACAGGGATCGGAATTGCAGAAGATAAGCAGAAAATTATCTTTGAAGCATTCCAGCAGGCTGATGGATCTACAAAAAGAAAATTTGGAGGTACCGGGCTCGGCCTTTCAATAAGCCGTGAAATTGCAAAACTTTTAGGTGGTGAATTGACTTTGAAAAGCGAGGTAAATAAGGGCAGTGAATTCAGTTTCATGATTCCTGTATATCCTGTAAAGGATGTTATTCCGTCTGAAACCGATCAGGATCTGGTAGAAATCATCCGTGAAGATGTGGAAGAAATTCAGAATATTCTTGATGAAACTGAAAGTAGTCTTACAAACACTTTGGAAATTCCCGAAGAGGTTGCGGATGACCGTGATAATATTCAGGACGGAGACAAAATTATTCTGATTGTTGAAGATGATACCAATTTTGCAAAAGCTTTATTGAAATATGCCCATTTACAGAACTATAAAGGGATTGTAGTGGTAAGAGGAGATCATGCTCTCTCAGCGGCTCAGCAGTATCATCCGCATGCTATTTTGCTGGATGTTCAGCTACCTGTAAAAGATGGGTGGATGGTTATGGATGAACTTAAGTCCGATACACTCGTTAAACATATTCCGGTACATATGATGTCTGCCCTGCATGTGAAAAAAGAAAGTCTTATGAAAGGGGCGGTAGATTTTATCAGTAAGCCTGTGGCTTTGGATAAAATGACTGATGTATTCAGGAAAATTGAAGAAGCATTACAAAAAGGAACTCAAAAAGTTCTGATTGTTGAAGAAAATGCCAAACATGCGGATGCTTTGTCTTATTTTCTGAGCAATTTTAATATTTCCTTATCAGTAGAACATAATGTTGAAGATAGCGTTAAAGCACTCACTTCTGACCTTGTTGATTGTGTTATCCTGGATGTGGGAGGTGAAAAAGGAAATGATTACCATGTGATAGAATCAATCAAAAGCTATGAAGGACTTGAGAACCTTCCGATTATTATTTTTACCGAACACCATTTATCAAAAGAAGAAGAACTCAAAATAAAGCAATATGCAGACTCTATTGTTGTGAAAACAGCACATTCCTATCAGAGGGTGTTAGACGAAGTGGGTTTATTCTTACATCTTGTAGAAGAAAAAAATGAATCCGCCGAAAATAACAGAGGTAGAATGCTGGGCTCATTAAAAGAAGTGCTGAGTGGAAAAAAAATACTCATTACGGATGATGATGTACGCAATATTTTTTCTTTAACCAAAGCGTTGGAAAAATATAAAGCAGAAGTAATTGTAGCCATGGACGGAAAACATGCTCTTGAACAAATTCACCAGAATTCTGATGTAGATGTGATTCTGATGGATATGATGATGCCGGAAATGGATGGCTATGAAACCATTAAGGAAATAAGAAAAATGCCCGCATTTAAAAGACTGCCTATCATTGCGATCACAGCCAGATCAATGATTGGAGAACGTGAAAAATGTATCACTGCAGGAGCTTCTGACTATATCTCAAAACCTGTAGATATAGATCAGTTATTATCACTTCTTCGTGTTTGGTTATATGAAAGTTAAACAGATAAAATTCTGATGAAAAAGAAAATCTTAATCGTGGATGATGATCCACGCAATATATTTGCATTGAAACTGACCCTTAAAGCGCGTGGATATGCAGTTGAATCCTCTACAATGGCTCAGGAAGCTTTAGAAATGCTGAAAGCCGGCACGTCTTATATTGTTCTGATGGACATGATGATGCCCGGGATAGATGGCTATGAAGCTGTAAGAATGATAAGAAATACCCCCGAAATCAATCACGTTCCTGTAATTGCTGTCACGGCACAGGCAATGGCTGAAGATCGTCAGAAATGCTTAGAGGCAGGAGCTGATGATTACGTATCAAAACCCATTGATGTAGATCTGTTAATAAAAGCAATAGAAAAACTTTCATAATGCTGGAACCAAGTATCGTAAAAGATGAAGAAATAGAATATCTTATCAGAGATGTGTATGATATGTATGGCTATGACTTTTCCGGTTATAGCAGGGCTTCATTCAAAAGAAGAGTAAACCGCATATGTCTTTTAGATCGCTTTACGAGTTTTGCAGAGCTCAGATACACCATTATGAATGATACAGAATATCTAAAACGTTTTGTAGAAGAAGTTACAGTAAATGTTACGGAGATGTTCAGGGATCCCTCATTTTACAAAACATTGCGCGACAAGATTCTGCCCCAGTTGGGTACCTATCCGCTGATCCGGATCTGGATTGCAGGATGCTCAACCGGAGAAGAAGCGTATTCTATAGCCATTCTCCTGAAAGAAGCAGGCCTTTACAGTAAATCTCTGATTTATGGTACCGATTTGAATCCTGCCGTTCTTGAAACGGCCAGAGCAGGGATTTTTCCACTACAGCAGATGAAGCTGTATTCAGAAAACTATATACTTTCAGGAGGAATCAAAGATTTTTCTGATTACTATACAGCCAATTATGACAGTGTAAGATTTGATAAAAGCCTGCAGGAAAAGTTAATCTTGTCAACACATAATCTTGTATCAGACAGTTCTTTTAATAGCTTTCAGTTGATTTTGTGCAGAAATGTATTGATTTATTTTGACAGGGAGCTGCAGGAAAGAGTATTCAGGCTTTTCGATAACAGTCTGGAGAATTTAGGTTTTCTTGCATTGGGTGCAAAAGAAACACTCCGATTTTCTACTATTGAAAAAAACTATCATCAGGTTGAAGATCAGAAGATCTGGAAAAAAATTGACCACCATTAATAATTGCTGTTATGAAATCACAAACCAATACAGAATTAATTGTTATAGGAGGATCAGCAGGAAGCTTACAGGTCATTATAGAAATGATCAAAAATCTGGATCATATGACCCCTGTTCCTATTGTACTTGTGATCCATCGCAAAGCACAATCCGGGGATGTTCTACGGATTTTACTGCAGCAGTTTACCCAAATAGCCGTTGTAGAAATTGAGGATAAGACAGAACTTGAAGAAAATACCATATATCTTGTTCCTGCAGATTATCATCTATTGTTTGAGAATCATAAAAATATGTCATTAGACAGTTCTGAGAAAATGAATTATTCACGTCCTTCCATAGATGTGACATTCAGGTCTGCAGCAGAGATTTACGGCGAAAATGTGATTGGTGTCCTTTTATCAGGAGCTAATGCTGACGGAGTAGAAGGGCTTAGCTATATAAAAAAGTATAAGGGAAAGGTCTGGATTCAGGATCCGGAAACTGCGGAAGTGGACTATATGCCAAGACATGCTATAGAGGAAATTGATTATGATTTAATAATCACACCCAATACTTTAGCGAACTATATAAAACAATTATAATATTTCAGAATAGAATAATCTAAATAATATGAGTAAAAAGAAGATTTTAATTTTTGATGATGATACAGCTATTTTAGAAGTGATCACCATTATATTTGAAGAAAACGGATACGATGTCAGAATCTCAGAGACGTCACACGATATACTTGAGAAAGTGGCAGACTATCAGCCGGACGTTATCTTGATGGATAACTGGATCCCGAAAATTGGTGGGGTGGAAGCTACGAAACTGCTTAAAAGTACTGAAGAATTTAAGCATATTCCGGTTATTTATGTTACAGCCAATAATGATATTGTAGCATTAGCATCAGAAGCACAGGCAGATGACTATGTTTCAAAGCCTTTTAACTTGGATGATCTGGAACTAATGGTTGCTAAACATATAGAAGCAAAGGTGTAGGAATGCCGGGATCATAAATCATCATAAAACTCTCAGATTCTGAGAGTTTTTTTATTGGTTTTCCAATGCGGAAATAATCTGGGTTTTTGTCAGAGAACAGGTGTTAACATCCTGAATCAAAGAAGATAATAAAAAGTAAAGATCGGGGTTTTCCAGCGTAATCTCCGAAAATGTTTTCACAAGAATAAGTTTCTTTGAAACAATATTATGCACAACAACGTACTCGTTGCAGACATTAACATCCATATTCAAATCCTTTTTTATAACCAAACTGAAGTAATCATCAATATATTTTTTATCTCTGACTAAATGTAGCGGTTCAGTTTTTATAGGGTCCATAACTATTATTTTATGCCTATTTATTTTAAACAAGTTTTATGCCGTCTTTAAATATTTGGTTTACAAATATACTTTTTTTATTATTTGGTAGTATATTTGTATCTAAATAAAAATAACGAAGACTATATCTTATTTAAGACAGATCATGGATAAAGTGAATATTTTTTGGTTCAGGAGGGATCTCAGGCTGGAAGACAATACGGGATTTCATCATGCCCTTAATTCAGGAATAAAGGTTATTCCTGTCTTTATATTTGATACAGAAATACTGGATCAGCTTCAGGATAAAAGTGACAGAAGGGTAGACTATATTCATCAGGCATTACAACAGATTCACAAAGAACTGAAAAACCATAACAGCGGGCTCTATGTATATCATGGCACTCCAATCGAAGCCTTTAAAAAAATAATCCGGGATTTTAAGGTAGACCGGGTTTTTTGTAACAGGGATTATGAACCACAGGCAATAAAACGGGATCGGCAGATCGCTGATTTCCTGCAAGAGCATCATATTCAACTGCAAGATTTCAAAGATCAGGTCATATTTGAAAAAAATGATATTCTAAAAAATGACCTTTCTCCCTATACAGTTTTTACTCCATACTCAAAAAAATGGAAAGAAAATCTGAAAAATATAGAAACTTTTACGCTCAACAAAAGCCATTTTGCCAGCTATAACGGACCTACAGAGATCATTTCACTGAACGAAATCGGATTCGAGAAAACGGATCTTCATTACATAAAACCTGAACTGAACAGCCAGGTAATAGAGTCTTACGGAAAATACAGGGACTTTCCCGCAATGGATCATACCACTCGCCTTGGTATAGCACTTCGTTTTGGAACCATTTCGGTACGGAAATGTGTACAGTATGCTGCTAAACATAATGAAGTATGGCTTAATGAACTTATCTGGAGAGAGTTTTTTATGCAGATCCTGTATCATTTTCCAATGGTTGTCCACCAGTGTTTTAAAGCAAAATATGAAAATATTGCATGGAGAAACAACGAAGAAGAATTTAAAGCATGGTGCGAAGGGAGAACGGGTTATCCCATTGTAGATGCAGGAATGAGGCAGCTGAATGAAACCGGATTTATGCACAACCGCGTAAGAATGATTACGGCAAGCTTCCTTACCAAACACCTTTTGATTGACTGGCGGTGGGGTGAAGCTTACTTTGCTGAAAAACTGTTAGATTATGATCTGGCAGCCAATAACGGAAACTGGCAGTGGGCTGCAGGCTGTGGCTGCGATGCGGCTCCCTATTTCAGAATATTCAATCCCTACGAACAGACAAAGAAATTTGATAAAGACGCTCAGTACATCAGAAAGTGGCTTCCTGAAGATTATACGGAAGACCCCATTGTAGAACACACAAAAGCAAGAGAAAGAGCATTAACTACTTATAAAAAAGCCCTGGCGGAATAACAGGTCATATACGATTCACAAATAAAAATAAATAACATTGGCTAAAAAAGGAATTTTATTAATCAATCTTGGCTCTCCGAGATCCACCGCTGTAGAAGATGTGAAGGAATATCTGGATGAATTTCTGATGGATGAAAAAGTAATTGATTATCGCTGGATCTTCCGGGCACTTCTCGTTCAGGGAATCATCTTAAAGACCAGACCTGCAAAATCAGTAGAAGCTTATAAAACTGTATGGACAGACGAAGGATCTCCACTTATTGTGATCACAAAAAAGATACAGAAGAAGCTGCAGAATCTCGTAGATGTACCTGTGGAAATAGGCATGAGATATGCAGAACCAAGCATTGAAACCGGCATCAGGAATCTTGTTGAAAAAGGAATCACAGAAATTGTACTGTTTCCCCTTTATCCGCAATACGCAATGAGTACCACTGAAACCGTAATTGAAAAAGCAGAAGAAATCAGGAAAAAGAAATTCCCCGGTGTAAGAATCAATTATGTACAGCCTTTTTATAACCGGGATATGTATACCGATTGCCTCGCGGAAAGCATCAGGGAAAAACTTCCAGAAAACTTTGATGCCCTGTTGTTTTCCTATCATGGTGTTCCCGAACGGCATATTTACAAAACAGATCCTACAAAGACCTGTAATATGAATGATTGCTGTTATAAAGATACCCATCCCAGCCATTCGTTTTGCTATCGTCACCAATGCTTTAATACGACCGAATCTGTCATCAGGAAACTTGAATTGCCGAAAGATAAAGTCATTGTTTCTTTTCAGTCCAGATTAGGAAAAGATAAATGGATAGAACCGTATACAGATCATACATTAAAAACCATTCCGGGAAGAGGAATTAAAAACCTTGCAGTAGTTTGTCCTGCTTTTGTTTCAGACTGCCTGGAAACCCTGGAAGAAATTTCGGTTGAAGGAAAAGAGCAGTTTATGGAAGCTGGGGGTGAAAACTTCACCTATATTCCTTGCCTGAATGACGAGGATCGGTGGATTGAAGTGATCCGCACCTTGTGTGAAGAACAGCTCGATCAATTTTATTTCGTCTAGTTTTGAGTATATTATTGCGCAACTCTTTAGGAAATTAGGTATTTTTGTAAACTATTTAGCGGATATGAATTATACACTTATTAAAGATTTTATAGACTTGTTGCAGGAATTCGAAAACGAAGTCCAGGCTTCTCCTGATTTATATCCGGGAACAGTTCAGGGCTTTAAAGCATGGATTTCTGATAAGGAGAATACAGAACAGAGAAATCATTCCGAAGAACCCTACTGGGAAGGTAAGGAAAATGGAAGAACGCCGGAAAGTGCAATAAGTACATTGCTTGTTCATCTGAACCGATATGCTAAGACCTATTCAAAATCTGCTATCATGGACTCTGAATTTTCCACTCAGGAAGATTTTATCTATCTCATCAATCTGAAAGCTTTTGGTGAGATGACGAAGATGGCTCTTATCAAAAAAAATATTCATGATAAACCTGTAGGAATGCTCATCATTACCAGACTTCTTCGTCAGGGACTTATTGAACAGACAGATTCTGATCTGGATAAAAGAAGTAAACTGGTCCGTATTACTGAAAGAGGGTTGCAGATCCTGGAAAACCAAATGGAAAAGATCCGCCAGGCGACCAATATTGTTGCAGGAAATCTTACTCACACAGAAAAGATGGAACTGATCCGTATCCTTAATAAGCTGGATCGCTTCCATTATCCTATTTTTTCAAGGAACATCAATTCAGATGACCTGATCAATACAGTATATAACGAATATTCATTGGAAGTTTAGTTATTGTATGTATCTTCATATGACTGCCGAAAGATGTAGCTTTATATAATATACCAGTTTATGTAAAGCTTTGCAGTCCTTTATTGTCAAGCCAGTTACTTGATAACTATTATTCTGCTTTTAATCCTTAGAAGCGTTAAAGTCTCATTTTATATTATAAAGAATGAACTGGAGCATAGAGCGATCTGTATCATGCCTGTATTTTCAAATAATGATTTATACAGCATAGGAGAAATTGTTGTTCTGGCCATATCGCCATGATGTAACAGGAGGTCGTAACAAATCGGCAATGGAATTCTAAGTCCATTCTATCTTTGTTTTTTTTAAAATCAACATATATTGTATATTATTATAAAAAATAGACACTGTCATTTGTTTATAATAAAAAACTCAAGCTCTTTTAATGCAAAATATTTAAAAATTCACCTATTCACAGTGCTTAAGTTTGGAGGCATGTTTTGTATAATTTAAAGTTTTTAAAGAGAATATTCAGTGTGGTCCAAAAGGGAGATATTCATTATTTGTTGGCCATCCAAAATATTAACAATATCAAAGTTTAGGGCTAAGTTTCAGGAATATTTATAATTGAAAAAAAGAAATAGAGAACTTACATGGTGGGAGCCCGATCGAATTTATTTGAGTTCACCAAAATGAGATTTATAAAATTTTCTTTACATAATTTTACTATATATGAAATATAATTAAATATATCCAAAAATAATTCATATATTAATGAATAAAAACACTATTTTAGTGATGTAAACTAATGACGTCATGAGAATATTTTTAGTAGATGATGATCCCTTCTTTGGAGAAATGCTTAAGTATCATCTTCAGCTCAATCCTGATTATGAAGTTTTTTTGTATAATACGGCCAAAGATTGTCTTTCCGAGTTGTATCGTAATCCGGATATTATCTGTATTGATTTTGGTTTACCTGATATACAGGGAGATGAACTTTTTAAGCAGATAAAAAATGTATATCCGGATCTGCCTATAATTGTTATTAGTGGTCAGGAAAATATTTCAGTGGCAATTAATTTTCTTAAGCAGGGGGCAAAAGACTATATTGTTAAAAACGAACATACTAAAGAACTTTTGTGGAGTTCAATTATTCGGCTCAAGGAAAATATTTCATTGAAGCAGGAAGTTGAAGACTTAAAAGAGGAGCTTGAAAAAAAATATAGCTTTGAGAAAACAATTATTGGACAAAGTGACTCCTTAAAAGCTATATTTTCCAAGATTAGCAAGGCTCTTAACTCAAATATTAATGTTTCAGTTACCGGAGAAACAGGAACAGGAAAAGAAGTTGTCGCCAAGGCAATTCACTTTAATTCTACCCGAAAAAGCAAACCATTTGTAGCTGTTAATATGGCCGCAATTCCTAAAGATCTTATGGAAAGCGAATTTTTTGGACACGAAAAAGGAGCTTTTACTGGAGCTAATGATCGATCAATCGGAAAATTTGAACAGGCAAATGGAGGAACGATCTTTTTAGATGAAATTGCAGAATTGGATTTTAATCTTCAAAGCAAACTTCTTCGCGTATTGCAGGAAAGAGAGATTGTCAGGGTAGGAGGAACTCAAAAAATTAAACTTGATATTCGCTTGATTATTGCAACCCATAAAGATCTGGCCAGTGAGGTTAAAAAAGGAAACTTTCGGGAAGACCTTTATTATAGGATTGTAGGCCTTCCAATAGCATTACCCCCACTTAGAGATAGAGATCAGGATGTGCTGATTTTGGCTAAACATTTTATTGATTCTTTTTCCAAAGAAAATAAAGTTAAGCCACTTAATTTATCTTCTGATGCTAAAAAAAAGCTTCTGAAATATAGTTTTCCAGGAAACGTTAGAGAGTTGAAATCTGTAATAGATCTTGCCTGTGTAATGGCAGAAGGCAATGAAATAGAGGCAGATGACATCAATTTTTATCATCTTGAAAAAGAAGCTGAAACATTTCTTACCGGGCATAAAACATTGAAACAATATACCACAGATATTATCCTTCATTTTTTGAAAAAGAATAATAATGATGTCATCAAGACGGCAAAGATTTTAGATATAGGAAAATCAACGGTCTATAATGTAATCAATAGTGTACCCAAAACAAACTAAAAATAATCATGAGAGTTGCCAAATTACTTTATAAAAATGGAAAATGGGAATCTGAACGAAATGATAAAGGGGTAGATTACCAGAGTGCCGTACTTGTATTAGGATATGGTGCAAGAAATATATTGGAAGATCCTATATTTTTTTCTGAAGTAAAAAAAATGTTTCCTAAGGCTGATATTGCTCTTTCATCTTCTTCCGGTGAAATTTTCTGTAATGAAGTCTTTGATGACACGGTAGCCATTACAGTACTGGAATTTTCTTCATCACAAATCAGAACGACACAAATAGATATTAATGATTTTCAGGATAGTTTTGAAGCGGGAAACAGACTTATAGAAAATCTTTCTGATGATCATCTTAAATGGGTATTTGTCTTATCAGACGGAAGTAACGTTAATGGAAGTAAGCTGGTAGAAGGGCTGAACAATGCCCGCCCTGATAAAGTTTTAATTTCTGGCGGCCTTGCCGGTGATAGTGATAAGTTTGAGAAAACAGTCGTGGGGCTTAATCAGGTTCCTGCATCAGATAAAATTGTAGCAATTGGCTTTTATGGAGATCAATTAGAACTTGTTCATGCATCTTATGGAGGCTGGGAAAGCTTTGGCTTAGAAAGAACAGTGACCAAATCTGAAAAAAATATTCTTTATGAAATAGATAACAGAAATGCACTAGATCTTTATAAGAAATATTTAGGGAAATATGCTGAAGAATTACCTGGCTCGGCATTACTTTTTCCTCTTTCGTTAAAAATTTCGGAAGATTCAGATCCTGTGGTGAGAACTATTTTATCGATTAATGATGAGGGTAATATGATCTTTGCAGGAGATTTGCCGGAAGGAAGTAAGGTAAGATTTATGAAAGCCAATATGGATAGACTTATAGATGCTGCTAATGCTGCAGCGGAGGCGTGTTTGGCGATAAATTCAGGCGCTAGCTTAGCAATTATTGTAAGTTGTGTTGGACGAAAACTGGTTCTTGGTGAACGGATTGCGGAAGAAGTAGAAATTGTGAGAGAGGTATTGGGAAGCAAAACAATATTAACCGGTTTTTATTCTTATGGTGAAATATCTCCTCTGAAGCCCTTTGATGATTGTGCCTTACACAACCAGACTATTACCATTACCACCGTTAACGAAACTGAATAAAATGGAACCGGATTTTCACAACCTGTTAAAAAGACAGCTCAAAAAATATCTTACAGAAGACTGGGAGTCTCATCCGCAGTTCAAAAATTTCATCAATGCTGTCAATCAGTCTTATCAATCTTTTGAAAGGGATAAAGAGATCATGGATCATGCTTTTAAACAAAGTGAGGAAGAGTATCAGGCAATCTACATCAACCTTAAAAATGAAAACATTTTAAAGCAAAAGTCGATCTCCAATCTTTATGAGTCCATAAAAATTCTTGATCCTGCAATTGAATATCTGGATTCTGACGACCTTACAGAGCTGTCTTCTTATGTATCTGAACAGTTGAGAAAAAGATTTTTTTTGCAGGAACAGCTTAACAAGCAACTGGAGTTTCAGAAACTGCTGATGAATATATCTTCAGAGTATATTAATATTCCTATAGAAGAGGTATCCGAAAGCGTCAATAAATCTCTTAAAGAGATGTCAGAATTTGTAAAGGCAGACAGAAGCTATATTTTCAGATATGATTTTGCAGAAAATACCTGTTCCAATGTTTATGAGTACTGCAATGAGGGAATAGATCCTCAAATAGACAACTTGCAGAATGTACCTCTTGAAATCATCAGTGAATGGGTGGAAATCAATAAAAAAGGGGAAAGCATCTATTATCCAAATATTCAGGAATTGCCGGAGAACGAGCTTAAATATCTTTTAAAGGAACAAAAAATCAAAAGTCTGCTTGTGATTCCTGCCATGATGCAAAATGAATGCTTAGGTTTTGTGGGATTTGATTTTGTGAAAAATTACTATGAGCTATCGGACACGGAGAAAAATTTACTCACCATTTTTACTCAGGTTCTTGTCAATGTCCGTGAGCGCCTTGTTCTTGAGAGAAATCTTTCCAGAACAGTAGAAATTCTGAAAAAGCTATTGGCGAATTTACAGTCGGGAATATTAATGGAAGATGAGAACAGACAAATTATATTTACCAATGATTTGTTTTGCAAAATGTTTAATATTCCAATTTCCGTAGATGATATGATCGGACTAGATTGTACAAATTCTGCAGAAGAATCTAAAGCTCTGTTTAAAAATGAAGATTATTTTGTCCAGAGAATTAATCAAATACTTAAGGAAAAGAAAATCGTAACCAACGAACTCCTGGAAACACGGGATGGAAAATTTTTAGAAAGACATTATATTCCTATTTTCATTAATGATCATTACAAAGGACATCTCTGGAAATATAATGATATAACGGAACGTGTTGGTACCCAAAACCAGCTCAGACAAAGTGAAGAACGCAACAGAATGATTATGGATTCTGCCATGAGTGCCATCATCATTACTAATCATAAGGGAGAAATCACTTTTTGGAATAAAAGTGCGGTTTCTACTTTCGGCTGGACAAAAGAAGAAGTGGAAGGCAAAAAAATTCTTGAAAAAATTCTTCCGAAAGCAGATAAAACGCTTCACGGGTTAATTCTGAATAAACAAGTAGAGCAAAATATTATCAAAAAAAACGGAGATGAACTAACGGTAGAAATATCAGTTATTGCTGTAGAACAGGATGATAACAAATATTACTGCTATTTCATTAAAGATATTTCTGAAAGAAAGGGAGCGGAAGATCGCATCAGGAGACAAGAGGAAAAATACCGGAACATCATTGCCAATATGAATTTGGGGTTGCTGGAAGTAGACAATAACGAAACAATCCGCTATGCCAATCAAAGTTTTTGTAATGTATCCGGCTATGATCCGGATGAATTAATAGGCAAAAGTCCCTCTGAGCTATTTGTATACGGAGACAATAATCTTCAGTTTGTACAGGATCAAATCCAATTAAGAAAAAAAGGAGTTTCAAGCGTATATCAGCTTCCTGTAAAAAATAAGAGAGGAGAAATCAGATGGTGGGCAATAAGCGGAGCACCCAATTATGATGATCATGGGAATCTTCTTGGTTCTATAGGTATTCATCTCGATATTACAGATCAAAAAAAATTAGAAGAAGACTTAAAAAAAGAAAAAGCAAAAGCTATAGAAGCTTCAAAAGCAAAAGAAGTTTTTCTGGCCAACATGAGTCATGAAATTAGAACGCCCCTCAATGGTATTATTGGTTTTTTAAGAGAACTGAAAAGACTTGATTTAAATGCTACTCAAAATCAATTTGTTGAGAATAGCTATAGTGCTTCACAGCATTTATTATCTATCATCAATAATATTCTGGATATATCAAAAATTGAATCAGGAGAAATGTCTTTAAATGTGCACTCTTTTTCAATAAAAAAAAGTATTCATGATGTTCTTACTGTTCTTGAATCAAAGGCGAAAGAGAAAGGGATAAAGCTTAAAACAATTTTTGCAGATTATCTTGCTCCACAGTTTAAAGGGGACTCTTTAAAAATAGAACAGATTTTCTACAATATTCTTGGTAATTCTTTAAAGTTTACGGATCGGGGAGAGATCGTAATAGATTGTGCGGTACTCAAAGATTCATCCAATTATCAGACGATTTCAATTATTATCTCTGATACCGGAATAGGGATGAGTGAAGAGTATGTGAAAAATATTTTTAAAAAATTCAATCAGGAGGATGGTTCTGTTTCAAGGAAATATGGCGGTACTGGTTTAGGTATGGCAATTACCAAAGAGCTGGTTACTCTGATGAAAGGAAAAATTGAGATTGAAAGTACAAAGAATGTGGGAACCAAAACGACAATAATATTGAATTTGGAAAAAAGTACTGAGAAGTCTTTAACGAAGATTACTGCAGAAAATAATGATATTTCAATTAAAGGAGTGAATGTTTTGCTTGTAGAAGACAATGAAATCAATCAACTTGTTGCTGAGAACTCACTCAGATATTTGGGTTGTAAAGTTACTAAAGCTGATAATGGCCATATTGCGATTGATATTCTTGCAAAAGAAAAGTTTGACATCATTTTAATGGATATACAGATGCCGGAATTAGATGGTGTGGAAGCAACTAAAATACTTCGGAATAAGCTTAGTCTTAAAACACCTATTATTGCTCTTACAGCAAATGCATTCAGAACAGAAATTGATAAATGTATGTCCGTTGGAATGAATGATTATATAACCAAACCTTTTAATGAAGAGGAACTGCTAAAAATTATTTATAAACATACTAAAAATGCTATTGCAGAACATGAAAAAGATAGAGAACAAAAACTTTATAATTTAAGCAGTATTGAAGAACTGGCTAGAGGTGATGAAGAATTTATTCAAAAGATGCTTTCCATATTTATTACTCAGATCCAAGAAACTATTCCTTTGGTTGATAAAGCATTCAAGGAAAAAGATTATGCTGAAATTTCAAGATTAATCCATAAAATAAAACCAAGTATTGAAGGATTTGGAATTTATTCAATTAAGGAGAAAGTAAAAGATCTTGAAATGAATGCTAAAGAAAAAAGTATTAAGTTTTCTGAGCTTTATGAGTTGTTTAAAGAAATAAAATCTACACTTATTCAGGTAATTGAACAATTGCAGGAAAAAGTAAAATAGAATGGAAGAGATTCCAAAATTTGGACAGATTCTATATTTTGGATTTTGCATTTTGTTAATTCATTGACTATAAGTGTTTTAAATAAAGGTATAAAAGTGGGGATATAGTTTTCAAATAAAAAAAGATGGAAACTTATAATCAAAATTTAAAATTTTTTGTCGTAGATGATGATAGATTTTGTGCAACGGTATATGAACAATACCTGAAGAATCATCATTATGAAAATATAACTTCATTTAGTAATGGAGAAGAATGTCTTGAGGAACTTTATCAAAAGCCTGACATTATTTTTCTAGATCACAATATGGAAGACCTTAATGGCTTTGAAGTATTGAAAAAAATAAAACGTTACGATCCCAACATCTATGTAATCATGGTTTCTGCTCAGGAAAATATAGATACAGCAGTGAATGCCTTGAAGTACGGAGCATTTGATT
The DNA here is from genome assembly GCA_001013295.1 of Chryseobacterium indologenes. Taxonomy (GTDB): domain Bacteria; phylum Bacteroidota; class Bacteroidia; order Flavobacteriales; family Weeksellaceae; genus Chryseobacterium; species Chryseobacterium indologenes_B. Next base: position 30,109 of record LAZY01000004.1, read on the forward strand.
ATTTAGTAAAAGATACTAGAGTTTGTGAGAAAATGATTGAGACTGTAGAAAAGATTTTAAAAATTAAAGAAGAAATGTCTCAGAGCAAACTGAAAGGTTTTAGAAAATTCTTTTCAATTTTATTTTAAATAGTATGTTAAAAAAAATCATCATATCATCCGTTTTTTTATTCTTTTTGTTTTCATGTAAGACGTACAATGTTTTGGAAGAAGAGCATCCTTCCCGTGATATGAAAGATTTTTCATATGATCCCAAATATGAATACAAAATCCGTAAAGATGATAAAATCACACTATCTGTATGGGGACAGGATGATTTGAGCGTAGGATCAGTATATGGGATCTATAATTCAAATGAAGTATATGGGAAATGGCTGTTGGTTGATATTAATGGAAATATAGAAATTCCAAGATTAGGAACAACCAATGTAATCGGTAAAACGATTCCTGAACTTAAAGACGAAATCAAAACAAAATTGAAAAGATGGCTTGTGAATCCTATCGTAGATCTTAAGGTGCTCAATAAGGAAATTGCTGTCATGGGAGAAGTGAAAAACCCTGCAGTGATACAGGTTGATAAAGATCAGAACACTTTGTTAGAACTTGTTTCAAAAGCTGGCGGATTCGAAATGTATGCTAATCTGAAATCGGTGAAAATATTAAGACAGGAGGGTGAAAACGTTAGAGTAACCAATATTGACCTTACAAAAATGAAAGATATTCCGAATCAAAATATTATCCTTCACCCCGGAGATTACGTTATTGTTCCTTCTAAAAAAAGTAAGGATTTTGATAAAAGAGTTTCTACCATCATTCCTTTTACTACGGTTACTTCAGCCGCCGCAGTACTAATCAACCTATTATAAGTTTTGTCATGATGAATAATGAAAATCTTCGATTTTTGAAACCCTTTCTAAGAGGCTTACCCATTATTATTTTGATAATGATCATTTCGATATTGGCGACAAAAAAATATCTTAATTATGTAACCCCAATGTTTGAAAGTACTGCCAAATTAAAACTTGCAGATACACAGGAAGGAGTTCCCAGTGCCAACCTTTTCAAAGATTTTGATGTTTTTGCCAGCGCCAATAAAATCAGTACTGAAATTGAAGTTCTAAAATCAACCTCATTATTGGATAAAACTTTAAAAAAACTGCCTTTCTCTACCGAAATATATCGTAAAGGGAAAATGCGCTCTGTAGAATTGTTCAATGATTCACCCATTTTCATTGAGGGAACATTTAACACGATAAATAATTATGATAAGAAAATTCAGTTAAACATTCTTTCAAAACAACGTTTTAAAATAATAATGCCAGACACTGTCAAAGAAATTGATGGCATTTTTGGAAGCCCGGTAAATATTAAAGGGGGAAAAATTTTGATAACATTGAATAACAATTATTTATTATCAAAACCCGATGCAAAATTAGAAGATGAATATGAATTCGAGTTTCTTAGCAGAGAAAAGCTTTTAGAAAAAATCAATAAAAGCCTGGATATTGTTCCGGTAGATAAAGATGTTCCTGTCATTAGAATTAATTTCAAAAGCAATGTTCCTGAAAAGGCAGCCCTGTTTGTTAACACCCTTGCTGAAACATACATTGAAGATTACATTGAAAATAAATACAGAGCAGCCAATACTACGGTGGATTTTCTGAAGAAAGAAATCGGACAGGCTAATAATAAACTCTCTGATGCAGAAAATAAGATTGAGGACTATAGAAATAAAGAAAATATCATCAATATCCCACAGGAAACGGAAACAGATCTTAGAAAGATTTCACAGCTGAAAATTCAGAAAAGCAATTTAAAAATGAATCTTGATGCTATCAAGAACCTGAATGGATATATAAACCAAGGTAAAGATAACTATCTTGACTTAGCAACAAATTTTGAGGCTTTCAATGATCTGCTATCTACTGAAATGGTAAAAAATATGAAGCAGCTGCAAGCTGATAAAAAAGAACTTCTGCTTACCTATACACCTGAACATGAAAAAGTAAAAGTCATTGATGCTAAAATTAAAGATCTTACAGAATATCAAACAGAAAGCATCAGAAATACAGAGAAAAATCTACAAATAAAATATAATGATATTGATCGCGATATTCAGGTTGCCGAACAATCTTTTGTAGGACTTCCCGAAAAAGAGAAGCTGCTGAACATTATGAATCGGGAATTTAATCTGTATGAAAAAAATTATAATTTTCTAAATGAAAAAAGAATAGACGCCGAAATTGCAAAATCTGCCAAAATATCATTTCATAAAATTATAACCCGCGGAGAAGCTTCTCAACAACCTGTGTCACCTATGCGGTCCATCATTATCATTGTGGCAGCGATAATGAGTATGATAGGTTCCATTGTATTGATTTATTTGGTACACTTTGCTAAAGCTAAAGTAAATGATCTGTATACTATTGAAAAAAACAGTTCTATCCCAATAGCATTTACAACGCCTTTCATAAAAGATAAGAGCATGGTGATGCATCATTTTCTGGAAAACGTCCTTGAAATGGAACTTAAAGAAATAATAAAAGAAAAAAATATAATTTGTATTACTTCCTACGATAAGCCCAAACAGCATCAGTTTCATGCAGAAAATATCATCAGCGCTCTCCAGGCTCAATCTAGAAAAGTTTTGGTTATAGATGTTGCCAATACATTAAAAAATATCTCTCCCCATAATTATCTCGATCTGTCTTCTGATCGAAATCTGAAAATGACCTATCAGGACGTTCATCGTATCATTACTGAGCGAATGCAGAATTATGATATATGCATTATTAATAATCAATCCGTAAAGCAAGGTAAACTTCCTCTGCTTTTCCTGAAACTGGCAGATCAGAATCTTTTTTTGCTGGATAGTAGAAAAACCGCTGCCAAAAGTATCATGGATGTGGAACTTTTGAAAGACGAATACCAGGTGACCAATCTTTGGTTCGTGTTAAATAAAGAAGGTTATAATCCAAGTTTGATTACTACTATTAAAGGCTTTCTAAATAAATTCAGATCGTGAAAAAGCTTACGGAAATACTACGCAAACCGTCTTTTCTGGTTTTTACAGATCAGCTGATTTTCAGCGGGAGCAATTTTCTTCTTACTTTTCTGTTGGCAAGAAAACTCAGTATTACAGATTTTGGACTTTTCTCAACCGTACTTTTAGTAACTTATCTTGTGGTTGGGATTTTCAATGCACTTATCGTTCAGCCCTTTCAGATTTCCGTATCAAAAGGATTTAATAAAAAATCATTGGGATTTGTTTTTCAGGCATCGTTGGTTTTGATATTCATATTTGTTTTGCTGATGTTGGGCGTAAAATGTCTGCCAATTTCAGCCATTGATTTTTTTAATGTAAATTTATCAGCCATTATTATCTTTATTTCTGCCTATTTATTTCAGGATTTTCTCAGAAAAATATTGCTTGCCATTGATCTTATAAAGCTTGTCGTAGTAATGGATAGTATTTTTCTATTGGTCTTTCCTTTTATTGGGTATCAGGAAAGTTTGAAATTAGAAAAGAGTTTGTTAATGATAGGAATTGTCAACATCATCGCTTCACTTCCCGGAATTTTCTTCTTTTTACGAAACGCTGAATTTAGTTTACAAAATAAAGAACTTTTGCAATATCATTTCAAAGAAGGAAAATGGCTTTTCAGTGCTTCAATTGTGCAGTGGTTTTCCAGTAATTTTTTCACGCTTGTGGCCGGAATTTATTTGGGAATTAATGCGTTGGGAGCATTACGTTTAGTACAGTCTTTCTTTGGGGCTGTCAATGTAATTTTACAAACTGTCGAAAATTATTACCTTCCCAAAACGGCTCAATTATATTATCAGAATAAAAAACAGGAAAAGAAAAATTTGCTTATCAATTTATCCAAAGGAATGATGATTTTGGGTATACTTGTTACAGTATTTTTCATCTTTTCAGAACCCTTAATTATATTGCTTGGTGGCGAGAAATATAAAGATTATGGATTCGTAATTAAACTGGTTTCAGTATTGTATTTTGTGATTTTGTATAGCTATCCCACACGAATTTCCATAAGAGTTTTAGAACAAAACAAAGCTTTTTTTATAGGGTATTGTATATCATTTATTTTTTCAGTCTTAAGTTTTCATTTTCTATTAAAATATGGTGGCCTTTATGGAGCTGTTGCCGGCTTGGTCATTAATCAGGTCCTTATGATTGTGTACTGGAAGATTCTTCTTAACAAAAAAAAGATTTCGGTATGGGTATAATTCATTTAATTTTAGGCAAAGCGAATCCGGAAAAGATGAACGGCGTAAATAAAGTAGTTTATAATATTGCTACGAAGCAAGCCGAAAACAATTTTCATGTTGAGGTTTGGGGAATTTCTGAAAATACAGAAATTAATTACCCTGAAAGATTATTTACTACAAAAGTTTTCAAACGAAACAAAAACCCTTTTTCTATTCCTAAAGGGTTAAAAAAAGAAATTTTGAAAAGCGATCCATCAAATATTTTTCATCTTCACGGTGGCTGGATTCCTGTATTTTCTTCATTAAGTAAATTTTTGAATAAGAACCAACGAAAATATGTGATTACCCCACATGGAGCTTATAATACTGTTGCAATGGAAAAAAGTAAACTCAGAAAGAAAGTTTATTTTAATCTTTTTGAGAAAAGGGTCATTAAAAATGCTTCAAAAATCCATTGTATCGGTGAAAGTGAAATCGATGGATTACAAACTGTTTTTCCGAACCAAAAAAGTGTTTTGATTCCCTATGGATTTGAACAGCTTAAAGAGGAATTTCAGATCAATTCACATCAAAAACAAATCATTTTTGGTTTTGTGGGAAGACTCGATATTTATACAAAAGGCCTTGATCTTTTGGTGGAAAGCTTTGCTTCATTCAATGCTAATCATCCTGATTCCAAATTTTGGATTATAGGTGATGGCAAAGAAAAAGATGAACTTCATAAACTCATTGAATCATACAAAATGTCAGGTAAAATTGAACTTCTGGGAAGTAAATTCGGAGAAGAGAAGAACGATCTGATAAAAAAAATGGATGTTTTTGTACACCCTTCAAGAAACGAAGGCTTACCGGTTTCTGTAATTGAGGCTGCCCATTTTTCAAAACCCTGTATTGTAACAAAAAATACAAATATTGGTTATATCATTGAAAAATACAATGCTGGAATCAATATTCCGTTTCCTGATTCCAAACTTTTGGAACAAGCTTTTATTGAGATTCATAACATCCGGAAAAACCAGTATCAATATGAAAAGATCTGTCGCAATGCTTTAAAAATGGTAAAAGAAGCTTTCGATTGGAATACAATTCTTCAACAAATGAATACTCAACTTTATACTTAACGAAATGGAAACATTCCCACTTCAACATCAGAAATTTCTAAAAAAACTCAACAATCAAATGTTCATCATCTTGTTGTTGATGGTGGCGTGTTTTTTTACCTGGAGTGAAAATGTAGCCATTACCAGAGGAATAAAAGTAGTCGGAAGAATGGGGGTGATGATTTCTTCAATATTTGTTTATCACAAGATCATCAATTATGGAAGTGTGAATTCTTTGTCGTATAAAAATATTTTTTCGCCTGTTTTATATTTGGCTTATCTTACATTGGGATTTATTTCTTTTTCATGGAGCACCAATCCCGGGTTCAGTGCTTTGCAGTGGTTTATGACTTTTCAGAGTTTGGTTTTTGCGTATTTTTTTGTGAAAAGCTTAAAAACATTGGATATTTATTTTGAAGGCCATTCTATCCGGCTATACCACCTTTTGGGAAATACGGTTTTTGTTTTGCAACTCATTTTTGTTATCGGTATGTGGGTTGCTCCTGATGTTTTTTTCAGGCTCACAGATGGCGGAGAAGAAGCGAGATTAGGAGGTACCATGATGAATCCTAATGAACTGGGAATGTTGGCAGGAGTGGGATCTGCCTGTCTTATTTTCGACTTGTATCGGTTCAAAAATAAAATATGGACCATTGTCAAAATCCTTGTGATTTTTTATGCACTTTTCATGACGGGGTCCAGATCTTCATTAATTGGAATTTTGCTGATTATTTTTTTCCATATTAACCAAACCAAGCAAAAAAAATTGAAGTTTGCTATTATTGCTGTTGTAGCAGCCGTTGCTCCATTTGCTGTGTATACGGTTATTTTAAAAGGGGGCAATCAGGAAAGGCTTGAAGAAGTGATGAGTCTTACCGGAAGACTCCCTTTTTGGAAGGCTTTAATTACTGAAGGCTTACCCCGCGAACCGTTATTAGGCTTCGGTTTTATGAGGATTGATTATAAAGAATTCTTTCAAAGCGCACATACCTATCCTGGGAAAATGACCCATAATACTTTTATGCAGGTTTTAATGAACCTCGGGTTTATCGGGCTTACCATTGTTCTATTCCAGGTATTTTTCACGATAAAGTCAATTCTATCCGAGCAAAAGGAGCTTAAACTCATGCTCATCGGAATGCTTATTCCTATTATTATTAATTCTTTTACAGAGTTTGGAATTTTCGGAGAAAGCAATTACGGAATCCTCTTTTATCAGATCATTATATTTTCAATAGCTTTCAAAAATAACCACCATCTTACCAGAGTTCAGAAAATTATTCTCAGAAAGAAAAGGCCGGAGATATTGGTATAAATCTTTCCAAATCATTACTTGGTTTCCATAATTTGGAATTAAAAAATATGCGTTATTTTTATAATTAATTGATAATCATGTAATTGTTGTTTTGGCAGAGAAATTTATACGGTTTATGTATAAAATAAATGTCATGAAAACATTATTTAGACATACAGGGTATAGATTGTTTACACAAAGAGAAAAAGAATGCCAGAAAAAGGTTTCATTCTCCTATATTTTGAATCCTGATGGAAGTTTAAGATGGTTTTGGAATACGAATTCTAACAAACCTCTATTTTTAAAATTCTACAACGCGGTAACGACGAAAGGAAAACTTTTCCGATTAGCGATCAATGTGATTTTTTCTTTACGCCTTCAGAGATTTTTCTTTAAGAAGGAAAACGTTTATTACACGAAAAGAGAAAATCCGCTTTTTGATATTGAAAATGATTGGGCTGTTTTCACAGGAACAGTGGGGCCTAATAATAAGGACTTACTATTTGCTAACGGATCATTCTACAAAATTGCCAATACAGAAAAGGCAAAAAAATTATTAAAAAATGAGTCTGAAAACAGTAAATATGTTGAGAAGAGTAAATTTTATACAATTCCAAAAGCAGTTTTACATACAGATAGTGTATTACAGTTAAGTGATATTTCAGATGGTGGAAGAAGGCAAAATACATTTGGTGAGGTACATGCTAAAGCATTGCAAGGGATGAAGGATTGCTATCAGGGAATGTGTAAAATTTCAGACTGGAGCTATTTCCAGGAGCTTAGAAAAAAGTTTGAAAATATAAACGATCATAGAATACCCGCTGGCCTTACAAAAAAAGTTAATAGTGTATTAGCTAAGATTAATGAAGAAGAAAAGATTTTACGTGTCTTTTCCCATGGTGATTTCACTTCGTGGAATTGTTATACTAAAGGAAATATTTTAGCAATTTATGACTGGGAGATGGCTTCCCGCGAAAGGTCTAAAGCATTTGACTTTTTTCATTTTATCATTCAAAACGGAATTTTGATCAGCCGAAAACCCTGGAAGGAGATTTTAAAGGAAATAAAGGTTAAAAATGCAATCACTTTTAATATGGATCCTCAGGAACTTGATAAATACTTAAAGTTTTATCTGATCACTAATATCTTGTTTTATCTTAATCTGTATGCAGAACAGCAAAAATGGCATATGCAGATTCAATGGTTATTGAGAACCTGGTCTGAAGCATTAAATTTTTTTTTAATTGAAACTTATACAGAAAGAGAACTTTTGATAATGGATATTTTCGATGAGCTTTCTCAGATGAACTATGCAACCTTGAAACTAAACGATGAAGAACCCGAAAAATTAAACCTCAATTCAGATTTAGATATTGTATTACCCTCCAGAGAAGCTGAACAATTGATTCTGTATTTGTCTCAACATAGTTTGGTTAAGAATATTTGCGTAGTCAAAAAATCTTTTATGAAATCTGTGAGAATTATTAACCATCAAAATGAAATTTTAAATCTTGACTTGATTTCTCAGTTTAAATGGAAATATCTTCAAATTTTAAATACTGATAAAATACTTAAAAACAGACAAAAAAACAGATTGGGAATCTATAAAGTTTCAGACACAGACACCGCAAGGTTTATTGATTTATTCTACAGTTTAAATAGTTTTCAAATCCCGCCGAAGTACGAATCATTCGTTTCAAAGCAGCTGAAGATGGAAAAAATAAAAGATGCTAAAGCAGAAGTACATGTATTGAAAAAGCAAAGTTATAATCGCGGTTTAAAATTGCTTAAAAATCTATTTTTTTACATCAAAGATACTTTCGCAGAAAAAGGTTTTATCATTACCTTCAGTGGTGTAGATGGAGCAGGAAAGTCTACCGTTATCTCTGAAGTTTCAGAGCTGATTGAGAAAAGGTTCCGAAGACCCGTAATAGTTTTGAGACACAGACCTTCGCTGTTGCCTATTTTGAGTGTTTATATAAAAGGAAATGAAAAAGCAAAGCAAGACGTTCTTAATTCCTTACCCCGGCAAGGCCAAAACAGAAGCGCAATCGCATCACTTTTAAGATTCAGCTATTATTACATCGATTATATTTTTGGACAGTTTATCATTTATCTGAAATATGTACTGAGAGGGAAAATTGTTTTATATGACAGATATTATTTTGACTTTATTGCAGACGGTAGAAGAAGCAATATCCAGCTTCCAAAAACTTTAACAGAAGCTGGCTATCACTTACTGTTGAAAGCGAAATTCAATTTCTTTTTATATGCCTCTCCTGAAGAAATTCTTAGCAGAAAAAAAGAGCTTTCCTACCATTCCATATGCAGTTTGACCAAAGAATACAGCCAGCTGTTTTCAAGACTGGATAAGCAAAATCGAAAATCAAAATACCTCTCAATAGAGAATATTAATCTTAATACGACCGTAAGCTCTATTATGAACACTATAATTACAGCAAGATGAAAACTATTATAGAAAAAATCATTCAACTAAGAAATCCCGGTTTTTCCATAGATAGTTGTGTGGACTCTGGAACAATCCTACAATTGACCTGGGTTCAACTCTGGAGTTTTTTAAGAGGCCTGAAAGTACTTCTTTTTCTTAAAAAACCTAAAGCCATGCTTTTAGGAAAAAGAGTAAGCTTCTTTAATGTTTCTAAAATAAAATGGGGAAGATTTCTAAGACTGGGAAATGATGTGTATGTTTCTGCTTTAGGAAAACGGGGAATAGAGTTTGGCGACAATGTTTCTATTGGTGCGTTTAGCAGAATTATTGTATCTACATCTTTCAATAATATAGGAGAAAGAATCAAAATAGGAAACAATGTCGGGATCGGCGAGTTTGCCTATCTTGGCGGTTCCGGTGGTTTGGAAATTGGTGACGAATGCATTATAGGGCAGTATTTAAGCTGTCATCCGGAAAATCATAATTATGAAGATTTACATACTTCTATCAGACATCAGGGCGTTAGCAGAAAAGGAATTAAAATAGGAAAAAACTGTTGGATTGGCAGTAAAGTTACCATTCTGGACGGAGTAGAAATTGGTGAAGGATCTATTCTGGCAGCAGGAAGTGTGGTGACCAAATCTTTTCCTTGTAACAGCATTATCGGAGGCGTTCCGGCGAAACTATTAAAAACGAGAAATCATGAATACCCAACAGACAGTACTGGCAAGTTGCTATGCCGTGAATCCGTATAAAGGCTCGGAAGATGCAATGGGATGGAATTTTGTGTATCAGATTGCCAGATTCCGAAAAGTAATTGCTGTTACCCGGAAAAACAACAGACCTCATATTGAGAAATATATGGCAGAAAATCCGAACGAAGTTTATCAGAATATCCGGTTTCTGTATTTTGATCTCCCGTATTGGATGCGTTTCTGGAAAAAAGGAAGTCGTGGAGCTATGATATACTATTATCTTTGGCAGAAAGGAATTGTTTCTTTCATAAAAAAACAACATCTCAATTTTGATATTGTACACAATGTGAATTTCCATAATGATTGGACACCAAGCTTCCTTTGGAAACTCAAAAAACCGATGGTTTGGGGCCCCGTTGGGCATCATCCCTTAATTCCGAAACAGTATCTGAAAGATTATTCTAAGAAGTATCTTATCAAAGACCGTGTAACTTGGTTGGTGAAAAATTTTTTCTGGAAATATTCATCTTCATTAAAGAGAACAGCCCAGCATTCTAACCATATCTGGTGTATGAACAGCCGTGTTCCGGAAAAGCTGAATATTGATAAAAACAAATATTCTCTTTATCCATCAGTAGCTTCAGAAGATTTTTATCAAAAAGATGAAATTCCGCAAAAATCGGATTTTATAGTCATCAGTGTCGGAAGATTTGTTCCGCTAAAAGGTTTTGATTTGACGATAAGATCATTTATCACCTTTGTTAATCAACTCTCTGAAAAAGACAAAGCTTTATGTAAATTGGTTCTTGTTGGAACAGGTGAACAGAGAGTGTTCTATGAAAATTTGATTAAGGAAAGCAAAATGGAAAAATTGATAGAAATTGTAGAGTGGATTGAAAGAAAGGATTTAATGAAAATGTATGAAAAATCTTCTGTATTTCTTTTTCCCTCCCATGAAGGTGCTGGGATGGTTATTCCGGAAGCTTTATCTTTTGGTTTACCCATCATATGTCTTGAAAATGAAGGTCCGGGAGAATTCATCGATCATAAATGCGGTTTCAAGATTCCTCAACACACCTATAATGAAACTGTAAAAGGATTGAGTAATGCTTTACTTAGGTTGTTTTTGGAAAAAAACGTTCAAAAAGAAATGAGCATGAGAGCAAGAGAGCATTTTCTTGAAAGATTTTCGTGGGAGAAAAGAGGAGAACATCTCCATACAATTTATAATCAGATTTACAATGAAAAGAATTATTGCCATACACCTGCTGAATGATTACAGTGGAAGCCCGAAAGTCCTAATGCAGCTTCTGAAAGCGTGGACAAAAAACGATATAGAAACCCATCTCTTTACCTCAGGGGGAAGAGAGGGTTTTCTTTCGAATATTTCTTTGGTAGAAAATCATTCGTTTTGGTACAGGTTTTCTGACAATTCACTGGTGAGGATCATTAATTTTTTTCTCAGCCAGTTTCTTTTGATGGGTAAGCTTCTGTTTTTTCTAAAAAAAAGCGATTGGGTTTACATTAATACGGTTTTGCCTTTTGGAGCAGCGATTGCCGGAAAACTGAAAGGCTGTAAAATAATTTATCACATTCACGAAACATCTGTAAAACCTAGAGCTTTTAAAGATTTTCTTTTTGGTATTGCAAAACGTACAGCACACAAAATTGTTTTTGTCTCAGAATTTTTGATGAAGCAGGAATCACTTATTCAAAATCAGTTTCTTTTGTATAACGTTTTGGAGAAGGATTTCGCGGAAAAGGCAGACCAATTCCAAAATCAGGAAAAAACAAACCGGATTGTTTTGATGATTTGCTCACTTAAAGTCTATAAAGGAGTTGACGAATTTTTTATTTTGGCTCAGAAAAATCCGCAATATATTTTCAAACTGGTGGTAAATGCCTCTGAAAAAGATATTCAGGATTACTTCAAAGGAAAAGAACTTCCGCAGAATTTGAATATTTATCCTACACAAACAGATACACATCCATTTTACCGTGAAGCGAGCATTATTCTCAATCTTTCCCATACAGACCTTTGGGTAGAAACCTTTGGTCTTACTATTTTGGAAGGGATGCGCTATGGTCTTCCGGTTATTGTTCCACCGGTAGGAGGAGTTACGGAGCTGGTAGAAAACGGTGAGAACGGCTTTTTGATCGATTCTAAAAATAGTGAGGCCTTATCAGAAAAACTGAATCTTATTTTAAGCGACTCCATGCTATATAAGTTTTTCAGTACTGCTTCTTATAAAAAAAGCTTAGACTTTTCCGAAGAATATTTTGAAAAAGCAGCGGTAGAAATTGTTTCCAAATTGTGATTTGATTTCCATATTTTGGAAATTGGCATCATTTTTAATGAATTATAAATTATTGATTTTCAATTGTTTAATATTGTTTTATTCTTTGGAATACGAATCGTACTATTGTTTTCAAATCATTAATTATGAAAACAAAAGTTGCAATAATAGGAACAGTTGGCTTACCTGCAAAATATGGAGGCTTTGAAACTTTAGCAGCACATCTTGTAGAAGAACTTTCAGAGATATACGATTTTACAGTGTACTGCTCATCAAAAAAATATAACAAAGAAGAGAGAGCTGAGAATTGGAAGGGAGCAAAATTGAAATATCTTCCTTTAGATGCCAATGGAATTCAAAGTATTCCTTATGATACATTGTCTATTTTTCACGCATTATTTACCAGTGACGTCTTATTGGTGTTAGGAGTTGCCGGTGCGTGGATTTTACCTTTTGTGAAATTATTTACCTCCAAAAAAGTCATTATTTCCATTGACGGGATAGAGTGGAAGAGAGATAAATGGCCTTTGGCTGCAAAGCTATATTTATGGTGGGCAGAAAAATTGGCGGTTCGATTTTCTCATATTGATATTTCCGATAACGAATCTATTCAGGATTATACGTCATTAAGATATAAAACGATCAGTCGGGTGATAGAGTATGGGGCAGATCATACCAAAGTTAATCTGAACCCAACGAAGGAAGATATTGACAAATATCCGTTCTTATCTGAGCAATATGCGGTAAAGGTTTGCAGAATAGAACCTGAGAATCATGTTCATACTATTTTGAAGGTTTTTAGTGAACTGCCAGATAAAAAGCTTGTTTTGGTAGGTAACTGGAATAACAGTCAGTATGGGAAGGAACTGAAGCAAAAATATTCAGATTTTAAAAACATTGATCTTCTGGATCCCATTTACAATCAGGAAGCGATTGATTTGATCAGAGGGAATGCCGTTCTTTATATTCATGGACATTCTGCCGGGGGTACAAATCCATCTTTGGTAGAAGCCATGTTTCTAGGTTTACCTATTATAAGCAATGGTGTTTCATACAACAGAACAACAACAGATCATAAAGCGTATTATTTTTCTGACGAGCATGAACTTAAAAACATCATTACAAATTTAACCCAAGAAAACCTTCAAGACTGTGCCATTCAGATGAAAAAAATTGCAGAAAGGAGATATACCTGGAAAAAAATTGCAAAAAAATACAGCCATCTTATTGAGGAAACTTTTGTTTCTGAAAGGAAAATCAAAGTATACCCATTAATTTCAGACTTGGACAAAAATATTTTAGAAAAATATAATGTTGAGCATCTGAAAAATATAATGTTATTCAACGAAGCTAATAAAACCATTTAAAATTTAATGTTATGAAAAATTTTGTAGAACTAGCTATATTCGGAATACTTGCGTTCATTTTATCGATGTGTATTATTCCGCTCATGAGAGTTGTAGCTCAGAAATTAAAACTGGTTGATGTTCCCAATATGAGAAAAGTACATCAAACGGCAATTCCTTTAATAGGTGGTTTGGTGATTGGTATGATTGTATTTTTATTAATGGGAGTTTCCGGATTTAAAAGCTTAAAAGAAATCCTCCCCATTATTATTACTTCTTATATTATGCTTCTGCTAGGGGCTTTAGATGATAAAGCAGACTTGAAAGCACTATATAAACTTGCTGTTCAACTTTGCGTGAGTATAATCATTGCAATGGCAGGAATCCGAATTACTTCTTTATACGGTTTGTTTGGGGTCTATGAGATCACCGTTTACGCGCAGTATTTACTTACTGTTTTGGTTATCACAACTGCAGTAAATGCGTTTAATCTAATTGACGGAATCGACGGTTTGGCTGGAAGTGTTGCCGGAATTGGTTTCGTATTGTTTTTCATTATTATGCTGTTGGAGAAAAATTTAGAATTGGCTAAAATAGGGTTGTTGTTTATCGGAAGTATTATCGCATTTTTAAAATATAATATGTCGAAGAAAAGTAAAATTTTCTTAGGAAATTCGGGAGCACTTTTTTTAGGGTATTTATTAATCTGTGTCGGAATTTACATCACGAAATTCGACAATCATAATTCTGGTTTCCCCTATGGTATTTTCTTTATCTTGTTTGTATTTACTATTCCAGTTATAGACTCCATAAGAGTATATGCAGATAGAATTCTAAGAGGAAAATCACCTTTCAAAGCAGACAAAGCACATATCCATCATCATCTTTTGCAGCTTGGATTATCTCACAAGAAAATAACGTTGACTATTGTCTTAATGAACATTCTAATATTTGTAATCCAATATTTCTTTTTTAAAAATTACTCTGTCTATAGTTCCCTTATTTCATTTTTTGCTTTTGTTTCTGTCTTCAAAATCATCAAAACAATGAATGTGTTTACACTTTGGAAAAAAACAATCAAAGAGATGGAGACTGTAAAATGATGTTCTTGTCAATTACCGAGATCTGTAAAATGTAAAATTATTAAATACAGTAATTAATAATTATATTTTCAGCCAGCAGAAAAGCTATGAACTTCTTTTTATTTTTCATTATTTCCTAAAATAGTATGCGAAGTATAGAGTTTTTTTATAAAGCCCCTAAGATTATTTAGGGGGCATATTTTCAATAATATTATATTTTTTGTAGATCTTAGTTATTTTTAATCATAACACTTAAAATATAATTTACCTTTCTATTTTTTCCCTTATCATTCTTAAGATTTGCCTTTTTCTGTGATAGCGCAGGATATAATTTCACTCAATGACATATTTAATCTTTTAATTAAAATTATATCATTGATTATCAATTACTTGTGTTTAAAAGTATTTTATCACTAAAAAAATAGTTGTTTGAATCAATTTTATTTCTACATTTGTATAACTAATTTCTTAGTGATATAGATTTCATGGTTTCCATATCACTATAATGATAAATAATCAGGATATGAAAATTCAGACTTTAACGAAAGCGGAGGAACAGGTAATGCAGTACCTGTGGAAAATAGAAAAGGGCTTCCTCAAGGATGTACTGGATCTTTTTCCGGAACCAAAGCCGCATACCAATACTGTTTCTACCATATTAAAGGTATTGAAAGACAAAGAGTTTGTAGATTATCGTGTACACGGAAGACAGCATGAGTATTTTCCATTGGTTTCCAAGGAGCAGTATTCAGGAAAGACGATGAAAAGTCTGGTGAAAAATTATTTTAAAGGTTCTTATAAAAGTGCCGTTTCATTTCTGGTAGAAAAAAATGAAATGACCGTAGAGGATCTTGAAATGCTATTGGATGAACTGAAAAGCAAAGACTAGTACCCATGGAAGCAATACTTTTATACTTTGGAAAAAATATTTTATGTTCAGGTGTAACATTTTTGTATTATCAGTTGTCTTTAAAAGACAAGACATTTCATCATTATAACAGATTCTATCTGTTGGCCGCCATACTCATATCGTTGCTGCTGCCATTGATCAGGATCGATGATTTTACAATTGAGGTCAATAATGATATTTATATGCTTCTTGATAAAATTCAGAATTTTAATACAGAAAAAAACATAGACAATGGTAACCTTTATTTTAACATTATTTTTTCAGCTCTGGGACTGGTTTCTTTCTATTTTCTAGGAAGACTGCTGTATGGAATCTTCAAGATTCATAAGTTTAAAAAACAGTTTCAGAAAGAGAGTTTTGACGGGATCAACTTTTACCGTACAGACCTTACCGAAGCCCCCTTTTCTTACTTTAAAAACCTTTTCTGGAAGAATACCATCACATTGAATTCTGAGGTTGGAAAGCAGATTTTAAAGCACGAAATGGTACATATTGAACAGAAGCATTCATTTGATAAAATCCTTATCGAAATTATTACCGCTGTTTTCTGGTTCAATCCGTTTTTTCATATCATTAAAAGAGAAATTAACCTAATCCATGAATATCTAGCTGATAAAAAAGCCGTGAAGCATTCGGACACCAAAGCATTTGCGCAGATGCTTTTAGCAAGCCACTTTTCCGGAACACAGTTGCCTGCCGCCAGTCCGTTTCTAAGTTCAAACCTTAAAAAAAGACTTAAGATGTTACAAAAACCTAAAACCAAATTCGGATATGCGCGAAGAATTTTTGCATTACCGGTTGTATTTTCAGTAGCTTTTGCTTACCTGGTGAATGCTAAGAACAGAGAAATTGAAGCCACAAACCTTTCTATTGAAAAAGCCGTTTCAGAGATTAAAAAAGATACCGTAAAAGAAAAAGCAGCACAACAAGATAAAACAGGATTGACTGATCCTAAAGAATCTGATAAAAAGTTGGATGAGCTTCAAAAAGAAATTGACAAGAAACAAAAAGAACTAGGCCACCTGGACCCGGATAGTAAGGCTTTCGAAAAGAAAATGGAAGAAATTGATGAGTTGGTGTCATCAATGACCGATATTACTGATGAGGTAACCAGACGTACAGAAGAATACTTCAATTCTCCTGAGTGGAAAAAACAAATGGAGGAACTTGAAAATATGGATCCTCTTGATAAAAAAGAAGTTCGCAGAATACAGAAAGAAGCCGCAAAGGCAGGCAGAAAAGCCGCAAAAATAGGTAGAGAAGCTGCCAGAATAGGGAATGCTTTGCCGGTGCCTCCTACGCCACCCAATGTGCCGGAAGTACCCGAACCCCCACAGGCTCCCAATGCTCCAAAGGTAATTTACTTTAAAAATGGTATTGTACAATATAATGATCTGGGACCTAAAGAAAAAGAAGAAGTACGCCAGGCCATGAGAGAGGCCAAAAAAGCAATGAAAGAAAGTGCCAAAGCGATGAAGGAAAGCCAAAAGGCAATGATGGAAGGGAATAAAGCAATGATGGAAGCCGACAGAGCCAGAGCAGAGAGCGGTAGAATAAGAATTGATACCGAAAAAATAAGAAAAGATGCTGAAAAGGCGCGATTAAACGCCGAAAGAGCTGCTGCCGAAAGTATGAAAAGTTTTAAGGAAATTAATTTTACCAGACTGGGCAATGCCAATGTAATGGTAATGAATGCTGATTTCGTTAAAAAGGATGGAAATGGAAACATGGACATGAAAGGCGTTAAAAGATTCAATATAAGCGGTGGGGATGACTTCAGATACAAATACTATATAGACGGAAGAGAGAGTTCTAAAGATGATCTTAATGCTTTAAATCCTGAAAATATTGCAAGAATGAATGTTATCAAAGGAAACCTTCCAAATGGAGTGCAGGCTGAGATTAGAATTCAGACAAAGAAATAAAGTTTCATCAGGCTTTGTCAGTACCATGCTGGCAAAGCCTTTTTTATATAATTGAGTATTATGAAAAGCAAAATTCTATTTTTTATGTTTCTGGGAGTGCTTGGGAATGCCCAGGTCAACCGGTTTTTCTATGAGTATACATTCATCCCGGATTCTAACAACAAAGAAGACGTGAAGAAAGAAATCATGCTGCTGGATATTGACAAAAACGGATCCAATTATTACAGTCATGATAAATTTGTGGCGGATTCCATAGGAAAAGCAGAACTTGAGAAACAATTGAAAGCAGGCGGCGGAAGCATCAGCATCAACAGAAGAGAAAAACCGGGACAGGTTTCTTATAAAGTGACCAAACAGTATCCGGATTTTAAAACCTATCTTTTCAGAAGTATCTCCATGGATAAGTATAAAATCAGAGAAGATCAGAAACCGGAATGGAAAATTATGCCGGATAAACAGAAAATAGGAGATTATAATACTCAGAAAGCAGTAACAAAGCTGGGCGGCAGAGAATGGACCGCCTGGTTTGCCACTGATTTACCTTTTCAGGACGGACCTTATATTTTCTATGGACTTCCAGGACTTATTGTGAAAATTGAAGATGCCACCGGATCTCACAAAATGATTCTGGCAGGCAATAAAACTGTGAAAACAATGGCTTCGGAAGGAGAACTTCAGGTACCGGATCAGGTAAAAGTGCTGGGAATGGGCGGAAAAGAAATTGAAGTAACAAAAGATCAGTTTAAAAAAGCATGGAAGGCCTATGTGAATGATCCCTCCAAAAGCATGAGAGAACTGATGATGAAAAATGGTGGCGAGAACAATACGAAGGTGGCTTTTAAAGTGAAAACGGCAGACGGAAAGGAAATTTCAGATCCTAATCAGGTCTTCAGAGAAATGGAAAAAAGAACCAAAGAGGCTCTTCAGAAAGATAACAATCCGATAGAACCGGACTTGGTGAATTAAAATTATATCATACGTAATAGTTAGCAGGATGTCAGTAGATGGCATCCTGTTTTGTTTTTAGGAAGTAGCGAGCAGATGGTTTTAAATGGAGATCAGATGTACAGGTCAGAAAGAACACTGTTGAGATATACTGAAGATTGATCCTTCATAAATCAGATAATCTCACTTATAGGAGAAATTTCTTACCTTTCAGGAATAATGAATGATAAATCATCAAATCTATGACAGAAAAAGAAAAATGTGCTGCCGGGCTTTTATATAACGCCAATTACGATAAAGAACTGATTCAGGAGCGTATTGCCTGTAAAGATCTCTGCCAGGAATACAATGAATTAAAAAACTCAGATACCGAAAAAAGAGGTGAATTGCTCAGAAGAATTCTTGGAAGGGTAAAAGAAAATATCTGCATAGAACCGTCTTTCTGGTGTGATTACGGGTATAATATCGAGGTTGGAGAGAACTTTTATGCCAATCATAACCTTGTGATCTTAGATTGTGCTAAGGTCGAATTTGGGGATAATGTTTTTATTGGACCTAACTGCAGTTTTTATACCGCAGGCCATCCCCTCGATGCAAAACAGAGAAATGAAGGCCTGGAATATGCACATCCGATCAAACTGGGCGATAACGTCTGGCTGGGAGGTAATGTAGTAGTACTTCCGGGAGTATCTATTGGAAGCAATTCTGTAATAGGAGCGGGAAGTGTAGTGACGAAAGATATTCCGGAAAATGTGGTAGCAGTAGGAAATCCTTGCAGGGTCGTCAAAAATATTGTTGAACAGGACTAAACCACACAATCAAAATATGAAATGAAAAAGTTAATCATTACATTTATACTGCTGCTGGCTGTGACTATAAATGCCCAGAATCAGCAATTTATCTATGAATATAAGTATGTTACGGATTCTACGGCTAAAGATAAGCAGGAAACTGAAATCATGCTTCTGGATGTCATACCGAAAGGATCAAAATTTTACAGCAAAGACACCTTTGAATCCGACTCTCTGATGGAGGCAAATATGGAAAAGCAGATACAGGCCGGAACTTCAGAAGTTGATTTTTCGGGAATGAAGTTCAAAGGAAAAATAAGTTACAGCGTAGAAAAGAGCTATCCTGATTATTCGGTAAAATTCTTCAATAATCTGGCTGCTGATGAATATATGGTACAGGACGGAAGAAAGCAGAACTGGAAAATTCTTTCAGATAAGGAAAAGATTGGGGGATTTGCAGCACAGAAAGCCGTCTGTAATTTTGGTGGCAGAAAATGGGTCGCCTGGTTTACCACAGATCTTCCTATTCAGGATGGTCCTTATAAATTCTATGGGCTTCCCGGGCTGATTGTAAAACTTGAAGATGCTACCCGTAGCCATTTATTCGAATTAAAAGGAAACAAAAAGCTTCCGGTAGCTTATGAATGGCAAAGTTCCAAAGAAAATCATCATTTCAATAAAATGATTGCTGTGAATGAAGACAGGTATCGGAAAGCGTTCAAAGAATATCGTGCAGATCCTATGAAAAGCGAGAAACAAATGTTGGCTCAGGGGATTGTTCTCAACGAAATAGACGAAAACGGAAAAATGAAACCGATGACGGACAGATCAAAAAGAGAGCGGGAAACGAAGCTTTTGAATGATATAAAGAAAGAAAATAATATCCTTGAACTGGATTTGCTGCAATAATTTAACGTAAGACGAATATATTAAAACTGCCCCAGAATTACTGCTATTTTGCTTCTGCGGCAGTTTTTTATTGTAAAATTTTATCCCAGAGTTCCCTGTGAAACTTGATCATATTGCTGTAGAAACCAGGGTTTTCGCCCATTCTCAGGATAATAAGATTTTTGCCGGGAATAATATCTAGGATTTGCCCGTTTTTACCCAATGCACAAAACATATCTTTAGGAGCATTAGGAACCAATGACTGAGCAAATGATAGTTCAAAAGCCGGAAATCGGATACTGGCTTTTCCATTGAGCCACCACAAATAGCCGTAAGAAAGATTGAGATCCTGCGAAGTATCGGTCATTTGCCTGAAATAATCATCATACTGATAATAGGTTTTTCCGTTCAGCTTTCCTTTATTTAAAACAAGCTTTCCGAATTGTAAAAAGCTCTCAGCAGGACTTGAAAATACGAGTCCGTTTTCAAAAGGAACCCATTTACCGGAAATCCCTGAGCCTGAAAGTTTTTCAGCAACATATTGATCAATACTTTTATGGCTTGCTTTTTCAATAACCTTTGCCAGTTGGGAGTAGGTTGAAGTGTCATAATACCAAAAACTTCCGGCAGGGTTTTTAAAAACAAAACAATTGCCCGACTGACACTTTGAATCCTTCTGGTAGTCGATTCCTGAAGTCATGGTCAGTAGATGTTTGATGGTGATTTTATATTCATCTTTTGGATCCATTCCGGTCCATTTTCCCAGATATTTGGATACCGGGTCGTTAATGCTAAGCAAATGTTCCTGTTGGGCGATTCCAATGAGGACCGCCGTTAAAGATTTTCCGGCCGAAGCCCAATACCAGTAGGCGTTTTTATCAAAAGGCTGTTTCCCAGTGATTTTGTTTCCAAAATATTCTTCATTAATGATTTTTCCGTCCTGATAAATAATAAAAGCCCGGCTTTTATTTTCAAGGTTGAACTGATTAAGTTGCTCCAGCTTTTCTTTTGAGAAATTTATAGTTTGTGAAACCCCTGAAACAAAAGAAAGCCATGCGATCAGGAATAGTATCTTTTTCATGATCTTTTATTTTTTGGATGCAGAAATAGGGAAGTAGTTAAACCAATGAATGAAATTAGATTCTATCTGTTTTAGAATATGTATTTAAAAATTAAAATGATTAATTATTTGATAATGAGTGGTAATTAGATTATTTTAAAAGAAAAGATAATCCTCTGAGTATCTACTGAATAACAAAAGCTGTCAGGCAGGAGTTCAGAAGACAAAAGTCCTTCTCAAAAGGACTTTTGATATTTCTATTGTAAATGTTTGATTTTATCCAGGTACGTGTAATCTTCTTTCACTTTGTTGATGTAAGGATCTCTTCCTTCCGGTCTGCTTATAAAATCCGCATGGAATTTTTCAGTTCCCGAATCTACAACAATCTGTTTTGAAAGATCTTTCACGAGTTGTGCATTTTTTGCATCTCTGTTCAACGTTTCCAATGTATTATATAGAAGGCAATAACCAAAATATTTTGTTTTTACGAGCTCTTTGGCATAATTGATAATTAAATTAGCTTGTTCCTGTGTTGGAGTAGTGTTTTGTATTCCAAGAAGGTCTTTTTTAGCCAATAGGATGTAGATCAGGTATTGCTTTGAAGCGGTATTCAGATCTGGATTGTATAAAGCATTAATGGTTTTCCAATCAATTTTAGGGTCATTCATTTTATGGCTTAAATCATTTTCAACATTCAACCTCATAAAATCTGTATGTGCATCAAGATACAGTAATTGTTGGGTGTATTCTTTCCCTATTGCCGTTTTACCGTTTGTATTATTTAAAATAGATGAATTAAGAGTTGCTGATTTATCACTGAAATTCTCGTCTTTTGAACAGCTTGTAGAGATCGAGTATGCAAGTATTACCCCTAAAATTACTTTTTTCATGTTTTTCAATTGTTTTCAATTTTAACAACCTGCTGACATACCCGTTCTATCCATAATCCAACACCGTAATCTGCTGTTGAATTTTAACAGTCTTTTGTACATGTTTTTGCTCCAATAGTCTTTATAGCAGCAAAAATCAGCATTGTTATTAGTTTTTTTATTTTTTGTTTAATATTTCTTAAAGGTATAAAATAAACCAGAAAACTTGTGAATTATGTTTTACTATTTGATATAAAAATTGAGGGGATGTGACTGAACTTTGTTTCATTAAATAGATCATTGTCAAATACCAATTTCTGAACTTAGATATATATGAAAAACCCCGGAACAAAGCCCGGGGTTTATATCTGAATACGTATTGGATATTATGCCAATTTCTGAGAATCTGCAATAAACTGTGCCAATCCGCTGTCCGTTAATGGGTGCTTTAATAAGCTCAAGATCGGAGGCAGTGGAGAGGTAATAACATCAGCACCAATTTTAGCACAATCGATGATGTGCATAGAGTGGCGGATAGAAGCTGCAAGGATCTCAGTTTCGAACATATAGTTATCGAAAATTAATCTGATCTCCTGGATAAGGTTTAATCCGTCAGTAGAAATATCATCTAATCTTCCAAGGAAAGGAGAAACATAAGTTGCTCCCGCTTTAGCTGCCAAAAGAGCTTGCCCCGGAGAGAAGATCAAAGTACAGTTTGTTTTGATTCCTTTGTCAGAAAAATATTTTAAAGCTTTGATCCCGTCTTTGATCATAGGGATTTTTACTACGATATTTGGGTGGATTGCAGCCAATTCGTCTCCTTCTTTGATCATTTCTTCATAAGTAGTAGAAAGTACTTCTGCAGAAATATCTCCGTCTACAAGTTCGCAGATCGTTTTATAATGATTTTTGATGGCTTCAGCTCCCTGAATACCTTCTTTTGCCATTAATGAAGGGTTGGTCGTTACACCGTCTAGGATTCCAAGGTCTCTTGCTTCCTTGATTTGCTCTAAATTAGCTGTGTCAATAAAAAATTTCATTTTGATAAATAGATTTATTGGAACAAAGATAAGGGTTTTAATTGAGTTCTTGGATATGAGTAGGAGAGTTTTGGGAGTTTGAGAGCAGGAGGCTGATGAAGAGTCTGAGAGCCTGATCGTTTTGAGTAAAGAATAGATGCATATTCTGAAATGAGGAGTCTGAGAATAGCAAATTGAAAGATTTCAAAGTGAAGAAAAAAAGACCAAGTGAAACAAAGAAAAAAAATAGTTTATCCGAAATTGACTCGTTAATTTTGTATCTAACATCTAACATCTAACATCTAACATCTAACATCATATTCATGAAAAACAACAACTTTACTGCTACCCTGGACATTATCGGAATCAATCCCTTTGTTTTTGTTCCTGAAGAAATTTTAGAAACCATTTTTGAAAATTCAGGAAGAAATAAAAGCCCGATTCCTGTGAAAGGAACCGTGAATGGAAAAGATTTTCAGCAGAATCTTATGAAATATCTGGGCGAGTGGCGATTGTATGTGAATTTAATCATGTTGAAAAATTCTCCTAAAAGGATTGGAGAAGTGATCGAAGTGACCCTGGAATATGATGATGCAGACAGAAGCATCAGTATTCATCCTCAATTGGAGCAGGCTATTCTTAAAAGTACAATGGCAACAGCCAATTTTGAAAAACTGATCCCATCAAGAAGAAATGAATTGATTCGCTACATCAATAATCTGAAAACGGAAGCCAGTATTCAGCGAAATATTGAAAAGATCATCCGGCATTTGCATGGGGAAACGGAGTTTTTTGGAAAGAAAATAGAGTAAAGGAAAATGTAAAATAAACCGATTAGGATATAAAACTAAAAAAAGATAAAGCCAAACTCAGGTCGGATAATCAAAAAACCGGAAAATTTCCGGTTTTTTGATTTATGAATTTAAAGCTTTGCTGAGCTTTACAGCATCCTGATTGGTAGGGTCGTATTGAATAGATTTTGCAATATGCTCCTTCGCTTTAGTAGGATCGCTCTGCTGTTCGGCAAAAGCAATATAGAAATAGGCATAAGCCAGATTCTTTTTATTTTGTTCCACTTCTTCAGGTTTTACCGTAGCAATATACTTTTCGTAAGCTATTTTTGCATTGGCATCATCTTTAGCAGACTGGTAGGCATATGCCTGGCTGTAATACGATGGAGCCCAATCCGGCAATAAAGCGGAGATTTTTTTCCAGGTTTCAATAGCATTGGTCCAGTCTGAAGCTTCCTGATAAGCAGCAGCCAGCTTTGCCAATGATTCTGTGTCTTTCGGGTTAGCCTCAATTTGTTTTTTAAGACCTTCAATGGTCGGATTGCCCATCTGGTTTACAGCGGCTGTATTTGCTGTTTTACCGGTAGTATCCGCCTGAGTCGTTTGTGCATTTACAAAACTTGCGCTTCCTGCAAGTAACAAACCTAAAAATAGATTTTTAATATTAACGTTAGCCATTTTCATATTCTTATATTTAAAAATTCTGGGTTTTAAAATTCAATAATAATTCCATAAAAGCTGAAATTTTAGAAGCTTTAAGTTTTTTTAGAAAATATTAACGGGATTCCTGTTTTTTTTAGTTTAATTTTTGATTCGTTGATCTTTGAGGCTATCTTTGTCATTCAACTTTTTTATAACCCATATAATTTTATTGTATGAACATCATATTAGCTTCAACATCCACACTTTTTGGTGGCGAATACTTAGAATACTTAAGAGAAGAATTAATCCAATTATATACAGGAATTGACGAAATCGTATTTGTTCCTTTTGCAAGACCGGGCGGAATCTCCCACGATGAGTATACAACCAAAGCACGTTCATTTTTTGAAACCATCAATATCAAAGTAAAAGGTCTTCACGAATTTGAAGATAAAACAGAAGCTTTGAACCAGGCAAAAGGCTACTTTACAGGAGGGGGGAACACATTTTTATTGGTGAAAACCTTACATGAAGAAGGACTGATGTCTGTTTTAAAAGAAAACGTAGAAAGTGGAAAAGCGTATTTGGGATGCAGCGCCGGAAGTAATATCGGTGGCCAGAATATGAAGACCACGAATGATATGCCAATTGTTTACCCCCCAAGCTTTGATTGTATGGGATTGGTTCCGTTCAATCTCAACCCGCATTATCTGGACCCGAATCCGGATCTGAAGCACAACGGAGAAACCAGAGAAACCAGAATCAAAGAATTTCTTACCCAAAACGACATCAAGGTCGTAGGATTGAGAGAAGGAAACTGGATCAGAAGAATAGGGGATACCATTACCGTTGAAGGAAATGAGCTGACCCGTATTTTTGAAAAAGATAAAGAACCTTACGAAATAGAAAGCGGAAGCTTATTGTAATGAAACAGGAAGATATTGACCGGTTTGTAGAACGTAATCTTAAGAATTTTTCTGTAAACAGCACCGGATGGAACGAAATCATCAGGCAGATGCTGTTCGAATTTGCCATAGGAGGCTGGAATCTTGAAAAAGATGTCTTCGGAAAAGAAAAGTTTGGCGAATTACGCTGCTATACCTATTCCGAAAATCCGGAACTGAACGAAACCATCAAAAGTATTACCGGGAAATATCTGGCTTTATCTGTAGAAACCTGTGAGATCTGTGGAAGTGAAGGGAAAAAAAGAGGCGTGGATTCCTGGGAAACAACTTTGTGTCTGAACCATTATCTGGATCGGAAATCAATTCTAGAAATTGATCATGACCTGAATATTAAAGTCAGAAACAAAATAGTTTTAAATATGAAGGATATTGCTAAAGCAGAAGTTGACTATGATCTTCAACGGTTATCGTTATATAAAAATAAGCTGGCAGTTCATAGCATTGAGGCGAAAAGCTTTTCGTGGCAGGAACCCAACTATTATCTGCTTTTGAGAAAAATTCCTTTGCATTTATTTCCGGCGGATCAGCAGAAAGAGATTTCGGAACTGTTTCAGCATCTGGAATATTGTGAGATCTGTGGTCATAAAGCGGTTCACAGAAAATCATGTCTTCGCTGCCATCACGACCAGTGGAACGAATCCTCTGTATTTGTGGAAGATTACGGCGATAAGTCAAATTATATCAAAGCCTGTCAGATGGATGTTTTCACCGATGAAGATGACTATGAGAAATATTTTAAATATGACCGGTCATTCGAAAAATCTCCTGATCATCAGATCCTTTTCAGTCATCATGATCTCAGGAAATATGAAAAGATACATTTTTAGTTATCTTTGATTAAAAATGAACAGGAACTGTCCCGGACTTTAAGAAGTGATAATAGGCAGGATCCTAAAAGCATAAGTGAAGTGAAGAACCAAACTACAATGTAATGAAAAAAACACTCGCAGGACTTGTACTTACGGTACAGATTGTTTCTGCTCAGAATATAGCTCAGAAACTGGATAAAGCCACCAAAGACCTTATGGATTCTTCGGGCGCTGTTTCCTCTAATCTGTCATTTTATGTTTCAGATGAGAATGGTAACTTTATCTACGAATATCAGGGAAGCAAAGGGCTTTCCACAGCTTCTACACAGAAGATCTTTACAGCAGGAGCTGCATTGGAAACTTTAGGAAAAAATTATACCTATACCACTACTTCAAGCTATTCGGGAAGTATATCCGGCGGAACTTTAAACGGGAATCTTTTTATCAGTTCCAATGGTGATCCTACGCTGGGAAGCTGGCGGTATGATGCCTACAAACCGGAAAATTTTAAAAAGAAGCTGATAGACGCCATAAAGAATTCAGGAATTACAAAAATATCAGGAGATCTGGTCATTGACGATTCTTATTTTGATCATCAGACGATTCCCGGTGGATGGCCATGGGATGACCTGGGAAATTATTATGGAGCAGGAGTATGGGGAACAAACTGGAGAGAAAATCAGTTTGACATCAATATCAACGGAACGGATTTCAAAAGCTTTTCCTATCCTTTGGAAGGTGTACAATGGTTGAATGACCTTAAAACAGGAGGAAGCTCAGACCAGAGTCTGATTTTTACAGCTCCGCATTCCAAGGTGGCACTCATCAACGGAATGCTGCCGGGAGGAAAAACAGTAACGGTATCCGGTGCTACTCCTAATCCGCCATTACAGCTGGCAGCAGAAGTAAAACAATGGCTGAAAGAATCAGGAATTGAACTTACAGGAAAAGCCGTGAGCAATTCACAGCTGGAAGTAGAGGGGAAGCGGGCATTGGAAGCTCCTAAAGGCAATGTCATCCTTACTTATCAGTCTCCAACTCTGGATAAAATTGTCTATTGGTTTTTGAGAAAAAGCATCAACCTCTATGGAGAAACTTTAATAAAGACCTTAGGAAAGGAGAAAAAGGGAGATCCGGGTTTTAAAAGTGGGATTTCTTATCTGAAAGAATTTTGGAAATCAAAAGGTATCAACTCTAATATGATCAATTTTGCAGATGGAAGCGGATTGTCGCCTCAGAATTATGTAGCAGCTAAAGCTGAAGTACAGGCTCTTTTATACGCAAAAAAACAATCCTGGTTTGAGGCTTATTATGATGGGTTTCCGATGCAGGACAATGGGATGAAAATGAAGAGTGGGACGATGAGAGATACCAAATCTTTTGCAGGGTATCATACGGCAAAAGACGGTAAAAAATATGTGTTTTCGATCATTATTAACAATTATCAGGGAAGCGGCAGTACAGAGCTGCAGAAAATCCTGAATGTTTTAAAATAAAATAACTTTGAGGAAATCCATACTCACCAGACTGAATAACTGGATCATTTTTGTAGTCATGACTACTTTGGTAATCGCCATTGTAGTAGCTTCTACATCGCTTATCAATTTCCTCAGAAAAGAAGAGATCAAAAGGATCAGTCTTCTTTCTAAGGCGATCAGGATACAGCAAGAAGTAAAAACTCCGGATACGGATGTTCTGGATCTGTTGCCGGATATACTTAATATCAACAATACCATTCCGTTTATTGTAACGGATAAATACAAAAATCCGATTCTTGATCTGGGCTACTACAGAAATATCCCCGAAAGTACAATAAAAGATCCTGAAAAGCTGCAGGCTCTGTTGAGGAAAATGGAGACCAATTATGATCCCATTGAAATTAAAGTTCCTGATGGTAATAATCAGTTTGTATACTATGACAATTCCCGTTTGTTGAATAATCTGCGGTATTCACCTTATATCTTAGGGCTATTCATTCTGCTGTATTTCGGCTTTTCTTTCTGGTTTTTCAGGACGATTAAAAAAACGGATGAAGGGTATCTTTGGGCGGGATTGGCTAAAGAAACGGCTCACCAGATCGGTACTCCCTTGTCTTCAATGATCGGCTGGATGGAGATCATGAAAATGGATAACCCGGAATCTGAAGGAGTGCAGGAGATTGAAAAAGACATCGAGCGGCTAAGGACGATTTCTGAAAGGTTCTCAAAAATAGGATCTGTTCCTGAGCTTAATGATAGAGATCTCAACGAAACCATTCGGGAAAATTATGATTATTTAAAGACAAGAATCTCAAGAAAGATCAATTTTACCTTACATCTTCCTACTTATACACTTCTGGTTCCCCACAATAAAATCCTGATGAGCTGGGTGATTGAAAATCTGGTGAAAAATGCGGTGGACGCTATGAAAGGGGAAGGAGCTATTGTGATGTCTGTTTTTGAAAGAAATAAGAATATTCTGATTGAAGTAAAGGACTCAGGAAGTGGGATGACCAAGCAACAGGCCAGAAATGCCTTCAAACCGGGGTATTCTACCAAAAAACGAGGCTGGGGATTAGGCCTGTCACTGGCAAGAAGAGTAATTCATGAATACCACAACGGTGACATTAAGATCTCTCAGACGGAGGTAGGAAAAGGAAGTACTTTCAGGATAACCATTAGAAAGGCGTAATTTTATGATCTTATCATCATCAAAAAACAAAAAGCGGGGAAATTGATTTCCCCGCTTTTTTACTTATTTATTTTTTACCTGTCAGCCATTGCGTTTGTAACTTCAGTTCTGCTGGGGTAGGATTGGTTTTGAATACCGGCGTTTCCAAAGTCATTTTAGCAAGAATTGCTTTTCCTTTCAGAGTCATCTTCTCTTTTTTACCTGCATTGTCTCTCAAAATCGTTACCGAAACTTCCTGTCCGTCTTTGATGGTATGGGTATAATTGATGAAATCCTGTATTTTCTTGACATCTACATTTTTCCCATCCAGAGCAAGAACCTGGTCAGTGATCTTAAAGCCTATACTCTTGGCAAAAGGAGAAAGAGCAGAATTTTCGTCAAAAGCAAATGCATTGTTCTTTTCATCAAAACCGGTTTGGTTAGGATCTTGAATGAACCAGAAAATAGGGTTGCTTTCCTGTTTCTTTATTTCTACTCCTACCATATTCAGATATTCCGCATAAGGAGTAGGCTGGTTTCCTGCAATATATTTGTTGTAGAAATCTTTTACCTGTGGGTATCCGGTTACGGCTACCAGTTCGTCAATAAGTTTATCATCTTTGAAAGGCTTATTCTCTCCAAATCTTTGAGACAGCTTTCTGATCATATCACGATACCCCATTTCTCCATTGGATAGCTTTCTCAGTTCAATATCAAGACACATGGCCAAAAGAGCTCCTTTTTCATATACGTTTCTGTACTGATCTTTGTATGGCTCTTTCAATACATTTTTACTCATTACCGTAAACGGCATTGTATCGTCATAATTCTTAGAGTTAGCAATTTTTTCGCCTATTCTCTGAAGGAAATGCTCTTTGTCGATAAGACCTTCCTGAATTTGGAATAAATTGGCAAAATATTCTGTTCCGCCTTCGTACATCCATAAATGCTGAGACATTTTAGGATCTGCATAATCGAAGTAATGAATCTCTTCAGAATGCGTTTTCAGAGGGTTCACAGTATGGAAGAACTCGTGAGAAACCACATCGGTAATGGTATTGTCGATGGCTTCTTTCGGCATTGCTTCAGGAAGAACTACGCTGGTAGATTCATGGTGCTCCAGTGCTCCGAATCCTTTCACTTTAGGCCCGTCACCTCCTGAAAGATATAGCATGATCGCATACTTCTTATTGGTATTCATATCACCCAGGAATTTCTTTTGGGCAATAACCATTTTCTCAAGATTATCTTTAAAGTCTGCCGCCTTATATTTTCCGGTAGGAGAGTATACCCCAAGTACCAGCTCCATTCCTCCAGCATTGAAGGTAATATAATCAGGCTTGGTGTACATCAGTGGCGAATCGGTTACTTTAGCATAGTTAGCCAATGTATAAGTATCTGTAGACTCAGATTGATCTTGGTCTACCAAAGCTGTGGTACCATAAAAACCAGTTGGTTTCTGAACGATCAGCTGATAAGGAACATCCTGCATATTGTCTATATATCCGATGAATCCGTGAGTGTTGATCATATACACTTTCCCTTGCTCAATATCTGTTCCTGAAGGAGAAAATACTGCTTTATGCTTTGAAGTATCCAATTCTTCATCAAAACTGTCGTTCACCAGATAAGAGATCTTACTCAGGTTTTGAGCGTTTTTCAACGAATAAGTGTTATCATTTACTTTGGTATAGGTAAGTTCTTTTCCTTTATTATCATAAAATTTAATTCCCTCTATAAATCTTCCGTAGTCATCCTCAGAATAGGTTCCCGGAACCGTTTTTGGAAAATGAAATTTAACGTCACCGGATTTCATTTTCGGAAATTCCATGGTAACGGCAACCTTGTCATCTTTTACATTGACAAGATCGATAGTGGTTTTGATAGACTGTGCATTCGCTAAAAAGGCAGCGAAAAGTCCCAAACTAAGTGCAATTTTTCTCATTATGTTTAAATCTTAAAATTAAATAGTTGCTTTTTTTCTCACTTTGTTACATCCTTAAGTCTTAAACTTTTCATAAAATATGATGAGGTAAAAAGGATGAAATGTAAAAAGGCAGATCTGCTGGATGCAAATCTGCCTTTTGTTTTATTTATTGAACGTTCTTATAATTGATGTAATAGTTCTGATTCCATTCAACAGGGGCATTCTTCTTAAGTTTCACCGTCTGCCAGTTTTCAGTTGGAGTTATGGTTTGGTCTCCATTGATGATTACAGGGAGCTTCAGGTTTTTTACAATATCTGTATAG
Organism: Chryseobacterium indologenes; assembly: GCA_001013295.1. GTDB lineage: Bacteria > Bacteroidota > Bacteroidia > Flavobacteriales > Weeksellaceae > Chryseobacterium > Chryseobacterium indologenes_B. The sequence goes on from LAZY01000004.1 coordinate 61,114, forward strand.
CGGAATTTCAGGGTTTCTCCATTTTGAGAATATTCAAGAGTAGGAATTTGTATGGTTCTCAGGTATTGATCAAAAACACTTGAAAAGTCGATTCCTGATTTTGAAGAAATATAATTTTCAATCTGCTGCGTGGTTACGGTCTGATGATAAAAATCTTTACCAAGTCCTCTTAATATCTGTCTGAATTTATCATCATTATTGATGACCTGCCTTATGGTGTGGATCATACTGGCTCCTTTAGGATACATATCACCACTGCCTTCGTTTCTTACCCCATATTTTCCGATAATAGGAACGTCATTCTGGATCATTCTTCTGATACCTACTGCATAAATGTCCGCAGATTTTTTATCCATATATTTTTCTGTAAAAAGAACTTCCGAATACATGGTGAAACTTTCATGAATCCACATATCTGCCTGATCTTTGGCGGTAATATTATTCGCAAACCACTCGTGGCCGCTTTCATGAATGATGATATAATCCCAGTTGAGTCCCACTCCCGTTCCGGAAAGATCCCTTCCAAGATAGCCATTCTCGTAGTTGTTTCCGTAAGCTACATTACTTTGATGTTCCATGCCCAGATAAGGCGAATCAACCAGTTTGTAAGAATCTTCATAGAATGGATAAGGTCCAAACCAGTATTCAAAGGCAGAAAGCATAGGCTTTACCTGTTGGAACTGTGTCTTGGCTTTATCCAGATTGTAGTCCAGCACCCAGTAGTCCAGATCCAGTTTTCCTTTTTCACCGTCGAAAGTATCTTTAAAATTGACGTATTTACCCACATTCGGGATGATGGAATAAGCGTTGATCGGGTTTTTAACCTGCCACGTATACGTTGTTTTGCTGCCGTTTGTCTTTTTGTCGATAAGCCTTCCGTTTCCTACTCCTACAAGATCGTTTGGGGTCACGATTTTCATGATAATGCCTTCATCAGGTTCATCACTCCATATATCTTTGGTAGGAAGCCAGATGGAAGAACCGATTCCTTCATCAGCAACGCTCATCCATGGATTTCCGTTCTTATCTTTGGCAAATACCCAGCCCCCATCCCATGGCGCATTTTTAGCGATGGTTGGGTTTCCGGAGTAAGTGACATCAATAGTGTATTTTTCTCCTTTTTTAAATTTCTTGTTGGTGGTAATAAAAATGAAATCGCCGTCCTGTTTATAATTGGCAATAGGAAAATTACCCGTTACCTTATCCGCTTTCATAGGTTGTTGTAAATCGACCTGAAATACGGGATTATTAACATCTTTAATGATCTCAAAGCTTATTTTATTATTTCCTTTAATGCTTTTCTGAGCAAAGTCTGGTTCTACAGAAAGATCATATTTTTTGACATCCCAAAAATTACGGTATGAAGTATTGGAACCTTTTAATGTATCCTGTTTGGTGAAAACTTTGTCTTTCTCAAAGAACTGTCCGAAAACTAGCCCTGATGCAAATAACAGTGTATATGATAGCTTTTTCATTTTTAAATTTTATTAATAATCTATTCAAAAATATAAAATTAAATTAACAGCCTGATCATTGTAATTAAAAATTGGCTGCTGACTTTCAGAAGGTATAAAAAAAGCCTGGCGATAACCAGGCTTTATATCAATGAGAAAGTTTATTTCTTAATGAATTTCAGATGGGAAGTTGTTCCTTTATCTTCAATCGAAATAATATAAGCTCCCGTGCTCAGTCTTGAAACAGAGATCTTATTGTCTGTGATCTGACCGTTCATCACCTTCTGTCCTGCCATATTGGTAATGATAAACGCAGCTTTGGATGAAACGTTGGTTATGTTTAGTACATCACTTGCCGGATTAGGGAAGATGTTGATCGTAGCATTATCTTTTGTAACATCATGAGTACTCAGTGTCTGATCCAGGATACGAACAGGATAATCTTCTACCTCGCCGTATTGCTGGCTGACACATCCGTTAGTTGGCTGCTTATTATATGCCATCATCACTCTCATGATAACATTTCCGTCTGTATAAGCTGTTGTTGGAACTGTAAATGATCCTGAAACTGGAGTCGTCTTACTAGGAGCGCTGGTAAAGATAATTTCAGAATCAGAGAATAGTCCGTCTTTGTTATAGTCGATCCATACCGTTACTCCTTCATTATAAGTAGTAGCTGTCCATTGTTTAGATACACTTACCGTGTTCCCTGTAGCACCTTTTTTCAAAGTAATCAGTTTGTTGAAGTCAGCTGTGTAGTCTGTGTATTCTGAAGCTCCGCTGTTGTTTGAAATAGCAGACATTCCGGCTGGTGTCACTGTAACATTGGAAATAAATTCGTCTGCTGGGTTTGAAGAGACTAGGCAGGCAGGATATGAAAGTGTATTGAAAACAGAAATTGTAGAATAATTTCCTACTACAGATTCACACACATTCGCTATCTGTACTTCATACTGGGTCGCATCATCTAATCCGGAAAGATTATAAAAGTTTGTAGGTACAGAAACTGTTGTCCAGGAAGTTGTTCCTAGTTTTCTATACATTAATGAATAAGTGGCGCTTTGGGCTGCTGGCCAGCTTATACCAGCAGAGCTTTTAGTAATTCCTGCAAATGTAATTCCTGTTGGAGCAGAAGGAGAACATGCCGGAGCAGCAGAAACAGTAGCATTGCCTATTGCATAGAAAATATTATCTACAGCACTTATCCTTATCTTTACGTTGGCTCCTGTTGCAAGAGAAGAGAATGAATAAGGTTCAAGACCATCATTAGGAGTAGATGGGATAGCGACCGTCCATGTATTTCCGTTGTCTGTCGTATAATCTATTTTAACGTTTTGTACATTATAAGGAGCAGCATTGGTGTTGACTACATTCCAGCTAATTGCTCCCGGAGTATTATTATAGGCAGAAGTTGAGGTTATGTTGAATGGCCCATCACTTCCTACAGTTACTTTTATAGCAGAACTTTGAGTCTGTTGCTGGGTTACATTAGGGTTGTTATCTCTTACTGTTACCTTAAAGTTCATATCTCTGCTTACGTTGGATACGGTTTCCCAGTCTGCCGTGCTGACAAGTACTCCATTAAGTACATTTGAAAGTTTTGGAAAATAACGGGTCGGGGAAGTGGTAGGCATTAAAGATCTGAAGTTGGCTCCATTAGTTCGGTTAGGACTTACCGGACCGAAAGTAGAGGTTGCAAGATCATATTGTTCCCATGTATAGGTCATTGGATCGTTTTCAGCATCTGTTGCTGAGGCCGTTAGCACAAAAGCTGTTCCTTTAGGAATCGTTTTTTGTGTGAGCGGTTGTATCGTTGGAGGGGTATTGGTGGTAGGAGTTGTAATACCACAGGTTTTTGAATTGACATAGGTCTGTACCTCTTCGATATTTTTAACATGGAAATAAGCATCCGAATTCATCTGAACGTTCGCATTGGTGATTCCGGCATATCCCATGATGGTAGATCCGGAACCTGGTTCCATTTGAGCTCCGTGCAGAGCAAGGGACATGGTGTGGGCAGCCCCAAACTGATGGCCTAGTTCGTGTGCTACGAAGTCTATATCAAAAGTATCTCCATAAGGCTGGTCTATAATATTCGGAGAGGTAATTCCTGCCCCTTTGGAAGTAGCGTCAGAATTGCCGGAAGGATTTCTACATACATTTCCTACATCACCCGCACTACCACCACCGCCTCTGTGGCCGAAGAAATGTCCTACATCATAGGCATTATTACCTATCCCTGCAGTATTGGTAAGGGTTTGCTGTACTTGTAAATTCCATGCACTGGGAGCACTGAATGTGCCATTAGCATTCGCAATAACATCTGAATAAGGATCAGTTGTAGGATCAGTAAAAATAACCTGTGGGAAATCCTGAACAATCATGTGGATTCCCAGATCTTTTTCAAATACTCCGTTTACCCTGTTTATTGTAGCATTAATACGGGCTGCAGCACCAGGAACACCTCCTGCCAGCTGAGTATATTCACCATTTACGGAAACTGCCAGTCTGTATGTTCTGTATTTCTGATCATTACTTTTATTGAAACTGCCTGAGGTGTTCAGAACATTTTTGGACTTCAGCAGTTTATTCATCTCCTTTTTTGCATTTTCCGGTTCTGAAGTTTCACATTTAAAAGGATTATCTTTAGACTTGTCAGTTTTGAAAAATACTCCATAGACATCTTTCGCCGTATTGATCGGCTCAATGAATTCATACTTTCCGGTAGTAGTGTCGAAAAGCATCGATTGGAAATCATTAGGAGCAGTACTGAATCTGATCTGCTTATTAGGATTATCTAAGCCAATACCTACATAGGCACCAAGCTGGTGTCTTTCCGCCATAGATTTTTCTACTGATGGCGAGCTGTACACTGAAAATCTTTCAACCCTTCCATCAGTTGTCGGAAGAGAAACCTCTACAGGTTTTCCTCCCTGTCCAGCTTCAGGAGCATTTTTCAACATCCCTCTCAGAGCGGCAAGATCAAATTTATAGGCATATAAAACCTTGACTTCTTTCCTGACAGGAGTAATTCTTTCCGAGACAGGTTCCCAACGCTGTGCTTTTAAGCCTGTCAAGCTTAAAGCTAATGCGCAGACAAAAATAATTCTCTTTTTCATATTTATTATAAATAAGGATTAGTATTTGTAAATATAATGTATTTTATTGATTATTTTATTGTGTATAATATTCGAAATTGTGCTTTTATTTGGTTTTTAATCAAAATAACGTATAAGGTTTATTAAGTAAATCGTTATTGTGAATATTGTTAATATTATTTAATTAATAGAATATTAACTTAATATTTTTTTAGAAATCATAAAAAAGGTGTACTTTCTGTTATGAAAATACACCTGTCTTTATGGTAAATTTATTTTAATCAGAACCTAATTCTGTACAGCCGGAAGATTTCCGTTACTTTTCTGTACCTTTTTATAAGTGAAAGTACACATCATAATACTGAATTCATATAAGATAAGCAGTGGGAATGCAGCCATCAGCATACTCAGGACATCTGCAGGAGTAATAATAGCAGCAACAACCATAATCAGCACAATGGCGTGACGGCGATAGGTTTTCATAAATGTAGGAGTCAGGATCCCGATGCTGGTCAGGAAATAGATCAGAATAGGGAATAGGAAAATAACTCCCATACCTAAAACAACCTGTAAAAATAAAGTAGTATAATCACTCAGATCGTAAAGCGGAACAATAATGTCCGAAATTTTAAAGATCACCCCAAAGTTGACCGCGAAAGGAAGGATTAAAAAATAACCACATAAAACGCCTGTCATAAAAAGCATCCATACTGCATTAATGATATAGATAGAATTCTTTTTCTCTCTCGGATGCAGGGCCGGACTGATAAAACGCCACAATTCCCATACAATATAAGGAAATGCCGCCACCATACCTCCAAAAATAGAAACCGCCATCATCACATTGAACTGCTGATACAATCTCTGTACACGGACAGGGAAATCCTTTGGAAGATGAATACTGTCTTCTCCCAAGATCATTCTCGAAAAATGATTCACAAGTCGGAAGGTTGGGAAATCATTTCTGGTAGGTCCAAAAAAGATATGGTCCATAATCCAGTTGATGTTAAAACCTACTACAAAGGCAGCAACTATGATAGCAATAATCGATCGGATCAGGTGCCCTCTTAATTCTCCTATATGCCCAAGAAAGGACATGTCTTTACCTTCACTCACAGAATAAAATTTTTAATGGGCAAATTTATGAAAATATTTACTTAAATGGCCGATGTTTGGATTCTAAAATTATTGAGGAGCATATAATGCAAAATCAAATCCTCTTTCTTTAATATTCATTTCAGTTAAAAGTTCCTCTGCAGTGTCATTGATTATTTTCCACCGCTCATCGCTGGCTACATCCACAGATTCAAAAAGCCATTCAGATTCTGAAATTTCGGAAGTGACATTTTTGAAATGCAGCAGTTTAGGCTGTAGAGATCTTTCAACGAACTCATTTCTGAACAGGCTTTCTATTTTGTTGCCATCAAAAAGACTATCTAAATCACTACCAATGTCTCTTAAAGATAAATTCTCTTCAATGGGTTTGAATTTTTCAGCATCGAAAGAACAAAAAATCAGACATCTTACTAAAAGGTCATAATGAGCCTGGCTGTACTGATCATAATAAGCATCACTGCCATGCTCTGGTCCCTTTGAACAATAGGGTGCTGGTACTACAGATCTTTTTGAATCCTGATAATCCAGATATTTTTTCAGAAATAAAGGAGTCAGAATCATTAAGTAAAGGATAATCATCATATTTATTAGAAAAAATTAATAAAAACACTTCTCTTTAATAGGTAGCTGATTCCATATTTTCAATATCTGACATCCAATATCTGAACCTTAATTGATTCCTTCGTCCAGTAATTTATGCAGGTCTATAATTCCGAAATATTTTCCGTTTTCAGTTACCACCAGCTGGCCTATATTGTTGTCCTTTAAGGTTTTCATCGCTTCTTTGGCAAGTGAATCCTTTTCAATTGTTCTTGGGTGGGCAGACATAATATCTTTAGCCAGAACTTTGCCGAGATCTTCCCCTTTCATCAGCATTCTTCTCAGGTCTCCATCGGTAATAACCCCAATAATCTGTTCTTCATTGGTAACAACCGTAATACCATGGCTTGATGCACTGATCGAAATGATAACGTCTCTTATGGATGAGTCTTCTGTAACCTGAGGTTTTTGGGAAGAAAGGAACTGTTCTACTTTTGAAGTAAGATTTTTTCCCAGACTTCCTCCCGGGTGGAATTTGGCAAAATCATTGGCTTTGAAATCATTAAGTTCCATCAAAGCAACTGCCAGAGCATCTCCCAATGCCATTTGAATCGTTGTAGAACTTGTCGGGGCCAGCTTATTAGGACAGGCTTCAACATCTACATGAGTGTCGAGAATCACTTCCGAGAACTCAGCCAGTTTACTGCTTCTGTTTCCTGTCATTCCGATCAGGGTAGAAGAATAGTCCTTTAAATAAGGAACCAGATTGGCAATTTCTGGAGAATTTCCGGAATTTGAAATACATAAGACAATATCCTGCTTCTGAATCACCCCAAGATCTCCGTGAATGGCTTCGGAAGCATGCAGAAACTGTGATGGGGTACCGGTAGAGTTCAACGTAGCTACGATTTTGTTACCAACGTGAGCCGATTTCCCTATTCCTACTACAATTAACTTCCCTTTTGCAGAGTGAATTATTTCTACGGCCTGGGCAAATTGGTCATCAATTCTGTTTTTTAATTTTTCAAGTTCAGAAATTTCTATTTCTAAAGTGCTTTTAGCAATTGATATAATGTTGGTTCTATCCATTTTATGACAATAAGGTATACAAAAAAGTTCTTAAAGAACGTTATATTTTAAAAAGAATATTTAATATAAATTTTATTTTTTATAAATTCGTTCGCTTTTATTTTAAGCAGAATTTTTATAACTTTGGGTGAGATGCAAATTTAGCAATAGAAAATTAGATGAGCGCAAAAAAAGCCAATTTATCAGGCGAATTGAAAAAGTATTTTGGGTTTTCTACATTTAAGGGACAGCAGGAACAGATCATAGACAACCTATTAAACGGGAAGGATATATTTGTATTGATGCCTACGGGAGGTGGAAAATCGTTATGTTATCAGCTTCCGGCACTGATTTCGGAAGGTACGGCAATAGTCGTTTCGCCTTTGATAGCGTTGATGAAGAACCAGGTAGATGCAGTGAACGGCCTTTCATCTGATGATGGGGTAGCACACGTACTGAATTCATCATTAAATAAGACGCAGACCAAACAGGTTTTTGACGATATAAAAAGCGGCAAGACCAAGCTTCTGTATGTAGCGCCGGAATCATTGATTAAGGATGATTACCTGGACTTTTTGAAAGAAGTAAAGATTTCTTTCTTTGCTATCGATGAAGCACACTGTATTTCAGAGTGGGGACATGATTTCAGACCGGAATACAGAAATCTGAAACAGATTATAGACAAGATTGCCAGTGTACCGGTGATCGCTCTTACGGCCACGGCCACTCCTAAAGTTCAGGATGATATTCAGAAGACTTTGGGAATGACGAATGCTTTGGTGTTTAAGGAGAGTTTCAACCGTCCAAATCTATATTATGAGGTATGTCCGAAAGTCAATGTAGACAAGGAAATCGTTAAATTTATCAATCAGCATAAAGGAAAATCAGGGATTGTCTACTGTCTGAGCCGAAGAAAGGTGGAAGAATTTGCCCAGCTTTTGCAGGTAAACGGAATCAATGCACTGCCTTACCATGCCGGTCTTGATCAGAAAGTGAGAGTAGCCAATCAGGATAAATTCCTGATGGAGGAAGTGGATGTGATTGTGGCTACGATTGCCTTTGGAATGGGAATTGACAAGCCGGACGTTCGTTTTGTAATCCATTACGATTTCCCAAAATCATTAGAAAGCTATTATCAGGAAACAGGAAGAGCAGGAAGAGACGGTGGTGAAGGTCATTGTCTGGCATTCTACGATCCAAAAGATATTGAAAAGCTGGAAAAATTCCTGGCACAGAAACCCGTTTCTGAAAGAGAGATCGGATTGCAGCTTTTAAATGAAGTGGTTGGCTATGCTGAAACTTCAATGAGCAGAAGACAGTACATTTTATATTATTTTGGAGAAAGCTTTGACCCAGTGAACGGTGACGGAGCAAAAATGTGTGACAACTCATCCAATCCGCCAAAATTAAAAGATGCTACTGTCGATTTGAAAAAAGCGCTGGAGCTGATCAATGATACAGGAGAAAAGTTTAAAGCTAAAGATTTGATCTCTGTAATTGTAGGAAAGGAAAACGCAGTAACAAAATCCTATAAACTAGAACAAAGTCCGCACTTTGGATTTGGAAAAGATGAAAAAGACAATTATTGGAAAACAATTCTCAGACAGGCTACTGTTCAGAATTTTCTCCAGAAAGATATTGAGACGTACGGGGTTTTAAAAATTACCGAAAAAGGGAAAAAAGTTCTGAGTGGAAAATCGAAAGAGGTTTTCTTAATCGCAGAAGACAGAGAATTTGATCTTTCACAAACTAAGGCAGAAAGTGACCAGGTGCAGCAGCAGGCTGGCGGTGGTCTCGATCAGAATTTGTTTAACCTTTTAAAAGAGTTAAGGAAAAAGGTTGCCAAGAAGCACGGAATTCCGCCTTATACGGTATTTATGGACCCAAGTTTGGAAGATATGACGGTTCAGTATCCGATTACGGTAGATGAAATCACCAAGATTTATGGAGTAGGAGAAGGAAAGGCTAAGAAATATGGTAAAGAATTTGCCGATTATATCAAAACCTATGTTGAAGACAACAATATAGAACGCACTCAGGATATGGTACTGAAACAGGTGGCTAATAAATCCAGCCATAAAGTTTTCATTATCCAGAGCACTGATAAAAAGATTGACCTTGAAGACATTGCCAGAGCTAAGAATCTTTCTATGGATGAACTTCTGAAAGAAATGGAGCGTATTGTGTATCAGGGTACAAAACTGAATATTGATTATTATATCGAAGACAATTTTGATGAAGATATAGTAGATGGCTTCATGGAATTTATGAACGAATCTGAAAGCGATAGTATGAAAGTGCTGCTGGATGAGTTCGGAGATGAGTTGTCTGATGAAGAAGTAAGAATGCTGAGAATCAAGTTTATCAGCGACGTAGCAAACTAAGGACTGAAATTAAAAAAAATAGTAAAAAGCTCTTCAATTGAAGAGCTTTTTTATTGTAATTTAGAGAAAGCTAATAATTATCTGATTCTCCGCAAACACACCTAATATTTTTAGTATATTAGCGCTCAAAAAGCAGGGATTATGAACATATTCAGTTTTACGGCTCATTTCGGTTCGGAGGAAGATTGT
>LAZY01000040.1 GCA_001013295.1 Chryseobacterium indologenes
TGCTTTTTTGACTTATATCTTCTTTTTTCCAAGATATTTTTTTAAAAATCAAAATATCGAAATCTTTTTTCTATGAAATACAAAAAAGAGACTGTCCTTTTGAGACAGCCTCATTTCCACAATCAAACTATATTTATTATTTAATAAATGGTTTTGTTATCATTCCTGTTTCTGTTGTAATCTTAACAAGATAAGATCCGGACGGAAGCTGTCTTACATCCAGTCTATTACCTGTTACTTCCACATTTACGTTTTTACCGGCCATATCATATACTTCCACTTCTTTGATTTTTGCAGAAGTCTTAATGCTCAGAAAATCTTTAACAGGGTTAGGATGAATACTAATATCAGTATTGATGTCTTCAGATTCTCCAAGATTTACTGTCAGGGAAACTCTCTGCTGTTTTATATTTTCCTTCAAGTTCTGTCTGATCGCAGAATTTTCTTTTGTACCGGTTGCTTCACCACCGTTTTTACAGCCTACACAGCTTCTGAAGGTAATTACAGAATTAGGAAGATACTTCCACCCGGTTTTACCTCCTAAGTAAAGGTTATTTAAATCTACAGATCCTGAAGAAAATGTATTCGGATTGGTAATTTTACTTAAATACCCTGAAGCGTTAAGATCTAAATATATGTCTCCATATCTGCTGATCTGCATTCCGTTAGTCCGTAAACTTGAGTTTGAATTATAGTATACCTGTCTGTAAATAGCAGTATTCGTAGAATTGGCAAGATCAAATGCAAATATTCTGGATTCATAGTTTCTTCCTACGTATAGTATAGAGGCATCTCTGGTAAATTCGCCAATGTTGGGAGCCTGCCCTGTGATGGTAAGTTCATAATCATTCGTAACATACCCCGTCTCATTATTGAAAGAAAAAACTTTGGTCTCTAAGTTAGGCCATCTGGCATACATTACATAGTTTGAGAAACTTTTTGACTGTCCCACACCCGGAGAAATTTTCAGAGCACTGTTATAATTTACTGAAGGGATTACCATATTCAAAAAGCTACTAAGAAATTTGTTCGTTAGTCCTTGTTGGTCAAAAAGATAACTGTAGATTCTGTTTCCATCATTTGTTAATAACCAAAATGCTTTTCCATCGGCGTGCTTGACTATACTGAACTGAGGTTCAATATTTTCATCCTGATATGCTGTATAAAGTGACACCTTTTTATAATCACTTCGAACAACTCCCAATGGTAAACCATCTGCTCCCAGATTCCCTTGTGACATATCTACAATAGAATATTCCAAAAAGGGAGTATTTCCAATAGGATGAGATTTAGACATTGTAAAAACGTAATACCAACTGCTGTTACCCGGATGTTGTGCAATAGCTACACCTAGCGCATTCTCACTTCGCAGGTCTCCATTTTGCATCAGCTGGTGCTGTCTTGTCAGAATCTGCTTTCCGTTGGTATAAAACAGTAAATTTCCGTTGAGATCACTTATTGATCCTGTAGCAGGTCCGGATTGCTGGTTGTTGGTAAGCGCTACCGGAGCAGCCTGATTGGTAAAATTAACAGCTGCATTGTTTCCGAAATACCAGTTATTATTTTCTAGCTGAGAGAATAAGAATAACGGGGCAGACAATAAAAGTGTTACAAGAGTTTTTTTCATTTTGCTATTTTGTTAGGTTTAGTTTTTTGGTGCTTCTATCTATTTGCTGTTCATGAATAGGCAATGACAGTCCTTCAGTCTTTTAAACAAAAGAATGAGTAAATACCGATAAATTAATATCTTACTATCGGGTCGTGCTAGAACCGCTTAAGAATAGTTATAAAAGAATCAGTGTTTTAGAACATCACTTCATCTTTTTTATGAGAAAATGGGGTTGAATCGCTGCATTTTTGGTAAGATTCCATGATTGTATATTTTCATAACAATCAGTAGAATAGTATTTTCTTTTCATGGTTTGATTTATTGTTGATTCAAATATAGATCAAAAATCTATTCTGTCTTTCTCTAAAACTTTAATAAATCATTACGACTTTCAAAACATAATGTGAACAAAAGCGAAAAGATTAATTAAGTTTAACAGCAAAAATCAATGATTTAACACTAAATAAACGCTGTTAATATCTGACTGGGCAAATACACTTCCGGAATTATAAGAAACTCAATAGAAATGTAGGTTTGGGTAGGACTTTCATTTTCAAAAAAAGCTGCCTCATTTCTGAGACAGCCCTTTTGCTTAATTTTTCTAATCCTATAATCTGCATTAGATTTTCAGGATCCTTCAATTTATTTTACAATGATTTTCTTTGTCACTCTTGTTCCTTTTTCAAGGGTAATATTCAATGCGTAAGCTCCTTTAACCATGGATTTCAAATCGATAGTATTTCCTTCTCCTTTCAGTACCATTTTTCCTGAAAAATCATAGAGTTCCCAGGCTGTCACTTTAGCTTCTGACTGAATTTTGATAAAATCAGATGCAGGATTCGGATATATTTTAACATCATTATTGTTTTCCGCCCTCTCCTTCTTATCCAGTTCTAAAAACATTTTTACAGGCGCTGATTTTTTATATTCTGATCTCGATAGTCTATCCTCATCTTCACTGCAGGGTGCTATAAAACCATAATAGGATGCTCCCTTTCCAATAAAGGTACCCGGTAAAAGATTAATGCTTGCGCCTGCCTGCATGGTTATATTATGCTTTCCGCCCAGAATATAGTGATCCTGTGTTGTTATCATTTTACCTATCTTGTAGTAAAAAGCCATGTGAGGTTCCGAGAGAAGTGTCATATACCCTATACAAGGATAATATCCTTCGAATCCGGAGTTATCATGTATAGGAACCAGTTGAGGCAGTCCATATTTAGTTGTTGATTTCCCAAGGCTCACTGCATCCAGATTTACACTCATATTGGAATTATATACGTCAGGATTTAATACTTTTCCCAAGTATGATTTACCATATCTGCTAATATAAACGTCTCCGTATTTATTCCTCTGAATCCCTGTGGCTGAAGAAGATGAGTTGGATGTATCGTGAAAAATTTCTGTATATTGAACATTTGAAGATGTTGAATTGACGAGATCCACCGCATAAATATTGCCATAACCAAGAAATAATACAGATGCATCCCTATTAAATTCCGGTAAATATGATTGCAGTCCTTGTACATGCAAAGAAAAATCATTGGTAATGAGTCCTGTAGAGTTATCGAATGAATATACCTGATTAAAATAATAGGTATTCGGGACATTTCCCGCATTATTATCTCCCCAGAAAGAAATACACAAAAGATTAGAATAATTTAAATTATTAACTCTGGAAGATGCCTTAATGCTATAATACTTTCCGATACCTAAATTCAATGGAAGGTTCAGATCGCTCACAATGGGCTGTCCATTGCTGAACCCAGTATTGTCAATCTTATAGGTATTCAGATGTAAACCGTTAGGTATCAAAACCCAGAAATCTTTCTTGTTTGAATCAGCAACAACAGTTACCGCTTCTGAATATAATTTATTCCCAAATTGGTCCAGAACTGCAATATTTTTTTTATCCTTTACCACATCACCTAATGGAGTTCCGTCTGCTCCAGTCCCTCCTAAACTCATATCAACAATTGAATAATTAATAGGGAATTGTCCTACAGTATTTTCACCCGTGATAAAAACGTAATACTGATTGCTATTTTCCGGATTTTTAACAATGGCCAGCTGCTGTGAACTATTATTAGAACTGAAATCCAAAACACCATTCAACATAATTTCGTGTTCTCTGTTCCATACTTTTTGACCATTCATATAGAAAAGCAATTTCCCACTGCTATCACTTACTGTACCACATGCTTCAAAAGCATCCATCTTACTATCCGTTAAATAGACAGGTGTAGAACCTGAAAAACTAACAGCAGCCTTATCCCCAAAATACCAATGATCATTCTCACCTTGAGAAAATAAAAACAGGGGTATCGATAGTAGTAATGTTATATAAAACTTTTTCATATTCTTCATTTTATATACTCATTATTTCACTTTCTTTTCAAGAGCTTCAATTCTCTTTTGCTGCTCGATATTGTAAAGGGTAAGTTCTTCTATCTTTTTCAGGAGAAGAATATTCATTGCTTTCAGCTCTATACCATTTTTAATGGCTTCTTCTGTAGTAGGAACTTCCGGTAAATGTCCATTTTTATTGATAAACTGCTCAACCTCATTCAACGGCATCAGCTTGTAATCTTTTTCAAAGACATAATCTGCCCAACCATTGCTGTCAGCAATATCTACTTTCACTTTTTCAGTTCTGATTCCATCTTTTACAAAAAGTTTGTATTTCTCGCCATCCTGTGCTACTCCATCAGCAGGTAGCTGAGAGGTGAACTCGCCGATGCCTATTGTTCCGTTATTTCCTACAATCCAGTTTCCTATATTCAGTTCATTGGAAGGAATCGCTGCCACAGGAACAATATTATTTCCTATATAAATATTGCTATCTCCTTCAGTAATAAATTTGGCATTAGAAAATCCTACATTAATGTTATTAGACCCTTTTTTGAGTGCTCTAAATGAGTCCCCTCCAATAATATTATTATAGTTTCCGGATTCAATATATCTCAAAGTACTTGTTCCAACAGCCAGGTTAAAATCCCCTACTAAGTTTCCTGATCCCATAGTAGAATTTCCAATACCAACATTTCCTAGTCCTGTACGGAAATACTCCAAGGCATTCATTCCTACAGCTGTATTATAATTACCAGATATGGTGTTTCTCATAGAATTAAATCCTATGGCCACATTCATGATTCCATTGGTAAATAATGACATAGCATTCGTTCCAACTGCAGTATTTCCTCCTCCATCTGTAAGCTGAGTAAGGGCACCCATTCCGAACACCGTATTATTGCTCGTCGTTGTCTGGTCCATTCCACCTCCAAAGAATAAGTTTTTATCCCAGAGTTGTCCTGCCGTTGTCACCCCGTGAAAAATAAATCTTCCTTCGGGAGTGATTCTCATTTTTTCAGCATTATTCGTCTTTAAAATTAAAGACTGGTTGTCTGTAGTTCCGATAAAGTTGGTGGTAGGATTGGTTCCTGAGTTTCCAGTTAGATTCCAGGATTGCGCACTCGCTTGTATACCTGCAACAGCTGCAAGTAAAATGATTGTTTTTCTCATGTTTAAGATTATTAGTACCCCAAATATATACATAAGCCCCTTAAATAGGCTTATATAATTTCATAAAAAAATTACATATTAACAAAAATTCACCTTAAAAAGTATAAAACGAAGAGAAATCCTTAATAACACAGCAATAACCTTAAAGAAGAGGACCAACGATTCTTAAGCTTCGAAACCAATAAATACTTGAAACCGGCAAGAAAATCTTAATTTTTTTTAAACTACCTTTGCAAAACGTAATTCTTTCAGACAGAGGGAATTTTTATTTAAATTTTAAAATCATTCATTTGAATTTTACAGACTTAAACTTAATAGAACCTATTGCGAAAGCGATCCAGGAACAGGGATACACGACTCCAACTCCTATTCAGGAAAGATCTATTCCTGATATATTAGAAGGCAGGGACTTTTTGGGCTGTGCACAAACCGGTACAGGGAAAACCGCAGCGTTCTCTATTCCAATTCTACAGAACTTATCGAAGAATAAAATTTCGAACAACCATATAAAAGCACTCATTCTTACCCCTACCAGAGAATTGGCCATCCAAATTGAAGAAAACATCAATGCTTATGGTAAATACCTTCCTTTAAAACAACTTGTTATTTTTGGAGGAGTAAAACAAGGAAACCAGGAAGCTGCTCTGAGAAAAGGAGTTGATATTCTGGTGGCTACTCCGGGAAGACTTCTTGACTTTATTGCTCAGGGGATTATCAGCCTGAAGAATCTTGAGATCTTTGTTCTTGATGAAGCAGACAGAATGCTTGATATGGGATTTGTACATGATGTAAAAAGAATCATCAAGCTTTTACCTCAAAGAAGGCAGACTCTGTTTTTCTCAGCGACAATGCCTGCCGAAATTCAGAAACTGGCTAACTCTATCCTGAATAATCCTGTAAAGGTAGAGGTAACTCCTGTGTCTTCCACCGCGGATACTATCAAACAATCCGTATATTTTGTTGAAAAGGACAATAAACTGAATCTGTTGTCTCATATTCTGCAAAACGATATTTCGGATTCTGTACTGGTATTTGCCAGAACGAAGCACGGTGCTGATAAAATTGCCAGAAAACTTCAAAAAGACAATATCTCTGCTGAAGCAATTCACGGGAATAAATCCCAGAACGCAAGACAGAATGCACTGAATAATTTCAAATCAGGGAAAACCAGAGTCTTGGTCGCTACAGATATTGCGGCAAGAGGAATTGATATTGATGAATTGAAATTCGTAATCAACTTCGAGTTATCTGACGTTTCCGAAACGTATGTACACAGAATCGGAAGAACAGGTAGAGCCGGAGCGGAAGGAACCTCCATTTCTTTTGTTGACGGACTTGACCTTCTGAATTTAAAGAATACGGAAAAGCTGATCGGCAAGAAAATTCCTGTTATCAAGAATCACCCGTTCCATACAGATGATCTTGTAGCTCAGAAAAGGGATTCTAATAACAAACCTGTTTCTGCAGGTGGTGAAAAGCCCAAGACTTCTAACTCCAACAGCTCAAGGTCCAATAAAAATCGTAAGAAGCCCTCTACAACAGCTTCTGTAGGATTTAAAAAACCTAAAAACAAGAATTTCACCAGAAAGAAATAAACTGAAACCCCTCTCAAAAAATGAGAGGGGTTTTATTTTTATAAAGTATAACCTGTTTCTATCCGACTATTTTTTGTTTTGTATAGCAATACCCGATAATAGAGAAAGGCAAACAGGCAGCCAGATAAGTGGTAGAAAAGAAATTATTCTGATAGGAAACTCCTAAAATAAAGTACTGCTCACCCAGAAAGCTCACCATGACCAAAAAGCTAATATATGCTGAAAAATAAAATACGGTTTCTATCTTTTTTGCATAAAATGAGGCTATTATTGCCAGTATAATAAAAAACAGCATGACCAATTTATTGCTTTGCCCCTGAAGGGTTAAAGGATTATACTGCATCAGATGGTCAAGGTTTTTAGCCGGAAGCAATACAGTCGCCAATAATAAACTTACGGTCAGTAAAAAACTGAATCCAAACTTTATTTTCTTTTCCCAGCCTGTATTCCAGAAAGGCCGTAACAGGAAAATAATAAGAGGAATGATCACCACACTTCTCGTAAGGCACAAAACACCTACACAAATTCCCAAAAGAATGGGCTTCTGAAAATAATCCTGCTTGAATCTGCTGCTCCAAAAAAGCATGAATGCAGCAACGGCAATAAATGATGAAATAAAATCACTTTTACAGACAACATCATAAATATAAGCCAGCGATACTCCCAGCATCAATATAGCGGTAAAACGCACCAGATTGCTTTTGAATTCCAGCATAATCGTGTAGGAAAATAACAGAAAAGCACCCACCTGAAGATACCCAACATTCCCCAGGAAATAAAATACACTCGATAAAAGCAGCTGCCCCGGAAGATAAGAAGACAGATTTCCCATAAAATTAGGGGTATCATAGATGTATTTTCCTTTGAACCAATATTCTAATGAAAATTCTAAGGTCTGCCATCGGTCGATATTCATCTTGTAAGGATCTTTCATGACATGGCACAGACCAATATAAGCTATACTGATACAAACAATGAGGATATAAACCAGTTTTACGGTCCATATTTTCTTAAGTGGCGGCCATTTTCCCAAAGAAAACAAGAATAAATTCGCTACAAAGAAAGCAGCTACCAAAACGCTGAGAGGAACAAAAGACTGCCTGATTCCGTATTTTGTAAGGAATAAAAGATTGACTATAAAATAGACTGCAAACAGCAGGTATCTATTCACCTGATTACTTTTTACAGACTCCAGCAATCTGTTCATTATTATTTGATTTTAAAAAGATTCCTGGCATTTTCCGTAGTGATTCTGTCTATTTCAGAAAAATCTTTACCATAGATATTCACCAGTTTACCAGCGACCAGATCAAGGTATGAGCTCTCGTTTCTCTTTCCTCTGTGCGGTACCGGAGCAAGATAAGGTGAATCCGTCTCTAAAACAATTTTATCTAATGGAATTTCATTCAGAAACTGATCAATCTTTCCATTTTTGAAGGTCACTACCCCGCCGATTCCTAAAATGAAATTAAGATCGATTGCATGCTGTGCCTGCTCCAGATTTCCGGAGAAACAATGGAAAATCCCTCTCAGTTTCGGGTGTATCTTTCTTTCCAGCACCTCAAATGTTTCGACAAAGCTTTCTCTTGTATGGATTACAATCGGAAGATCTTTTTCAATCGCCCAGTCAATCTGCTGTTCAAAAGCTTTAACCTGTATATCTAATGTCGTTTTGTCCCAGTACAGGTCAATCCCGATCTCTCCTATTGCAGGAAAATGTCTCTGATCCAGGTAATCCTTAACGATCTGTAGCTCTTTTTCCCAGGATTCCGGTTTTACATAGCAAGGGTGCAGTCCCATCATTGAAAAGATTTGCCCCGGATATTCTGCTTCCAGCTGCAACATTTTTTCGTGAGATTCAGAATCGATGGCCGGAAGATAAAATTCATTTATTCCTTTATCCAAAGCTCTTTGAATAGTTTCTTTTCTGTCTTCATCAAATTCTTCTGCGTATAAATGGGTATGTGTATCAATCATTTTATTTAAATTTTCAATAGATCTTCGTAAGGATTTTCAAGTCCCAGCAATATTCCGAAAGCCGGTTCTGTCTTTATTCCCTCTTTTTTAAGCTCTATTATTTTTTGTTTAAACTCTTCTCCTTTTTCCTGTAATATTTTGTATTCGGCAATCATATGAAGGTATGCGTTCTGCTGTATTGCAGGCTTATTCTGTCCGAAAATTTCGATGGGAAACTCTTCCAGTATAAAATTTAATGTAATGCATTTTTCGCCATCTATGATCGGATATTCTACATCCACATCATGAGGAATAAATCTGCTAAACATTAAATCATCAAGAAAGTCTTCTTCAAATCTTAAATCTACATCCAAAATAATATCCAGATCGCTTTCGTTGATGTCAATTTCTATAGGAACAGTTCCTGCCAGAATTGGAGAATAGTCTTTCAATTTCTCAAAAATACGGTACTTTGTCAGAATTTCATAAGCCTTTTTCTGTCTTTCATTTCCGTTCTTCAAATAATCAATCCTGGTAAAATCAATCATTTAAAATATTTTATGTTTTACCTTTTTGCGCTGGTTTTCAATCCTTTGATCCAATTTTTCTCTGAATTCGATAAATTTCGGATCTTTTTTATCACTGGTCTTATGTTCTAAGGCTCTGATAATTTTAAAATTTTCTTTAATAAAGTTCTGGGTTTCGCCTGAAAAATAGGCATTCCCAAATTTGTCAAAAATATAATTAACAGCCTGGGTACTCGGGTGAATCATATCTTCTTTGTAAAAACGGTAATCCCGCAGATCATCCATTAGAATCTCATACACCGGCAGATAATGACAGTCTTCAAATAGAGAGATCGATTCGTGAATAGCTGTAATTAGTTTGGATTTACTTAACTGATTTTCTACCATCCCATCTTTGGTATGTCTTACAGGAGAAACGGTAAAAAGGATCTGTACTCCTTCTTTACAAATATCTTTCAGTTCCAGGATCGTGTTATAAATTGAACCTGTAAGTTCCTGATGGGTAAGCAGTTTTTTTTCAAAAAACTTCTGCGGAATCTTGTGACAGTTGGCAACCAGCTTTTTCTTGGGTAGAAATTCATAAATAAATGAAGAGCCGTAAGTGATGATGATCCAGTCTACTTCCTGCAGAAATGCATTACCGTCTTCGATCGACTTATTGATCTTATCCAGAGTCTGATGAATATACCGGGTATCAAAGCTTGTATGGTGATCTAAAGAGATATATTCTTCGTTATAGGTAATCAGCTCTTCTTCTTCATAGAAAGATGAATCGTGAAGCCTTTGTATCGCATTGTTGATCGAAAAGGGGTTAAAAATCGTTCCAAAAGGATTATTAAGGGTCTGAAGCTGTCCGTCTTTCAGAAGATCGGTCATTTCAGAAGCAAAACATGACCCTATTGAAAATATTTTATCCTCAATTTCTATTTTCTTCTCTGATGCAGGGATGTCAACTTCGGTTCTGAATTTCATTGTATAGGAATTGGGTGGCAGGAAATAAGTGGCAGGTAACCGTATTTACCTGCCACCTAATCTCTGCTGCTATATTAGCTTTCTCTTCTCAGCAGGTAATTTGCCAATTCGATGAACGGTTTTTTCTTTTCTTCAGGAACGTCTATTTTCTGAAGGTAGCTTTGACCGATTTCGTTATGCTTTTCGATCAGACGCAATGCTTTTTCGTCAACTTTTGTTCTTCTGAAAATCTTTTCTACGCCATAAACCTTGTCCACATTCTCTGTCTTTTTAGAGTACCAGTAGTCAAGTTCTTTTCTTTCTTCTTCCGTTGCGTGCTCTCTTGCCAACAGGTATAGAACGGTCTTTTTATTTTCATAAATATCTCCGGCATGCTTTTTCCCAAACTGGGCCTGGTCTCCAAATACATCAAGATAATCATCCATAATCTGGAATGCGATTCCGATATGTTTTCCGAAGTTGAAAATCGCTTTAGCATCTTTGAAGTCAGCTCTGGCGATCAACGCTCCGATCTCAAATGAGGAAGCACTCAAAACTCCTGTTTTATAGGTAATCATTCTGATATAATCATCAAAAGTAACATTCTCCTGAGTTTCAAAATTGATGTCATACTGCTGACCTTCACATAAAAGAAGTCCGGTATGGGTAAATATTCTGATACAGGCTTTGAAAATTTCAGGTTCAAGATCTTCAAAAAACTTATAAGCCTTAAGCATAAGCCCGTCTCCTGAAAGGATTCCTACATTAAGCCCGTGTAAAGTATGAATGGTAGGTTTATTTCTTCTTAAAGGCGCTTCATCCATAATATCATCATGAATCAGCGTAAAATTATGGAAAAACTCGATCGCCAGCGCCGGTTTGATTGCCTGCTTAAGATCTCCACCGAACATATCACACGCCATCAGCACCATAATAGGACGAAGACGTTTTCCACCGTGGGAAATAATATAGTTCATCGGTTCATACAACTCCGAAGGCTTATCTTTAAAAGTATATTTAGTGATGGCGTCCGCAACAATCTGCTGGTATCTGTCTAAAAATTCCATAAAATCTTATAATTTGAACAAAAATACGATTTTTTGAGGCTTTATAAAACAAAAAACTTTGCCCAAATGGACAAAGTTTATATGATAATATGATTTGTATTTTAAAAAAGGAAAGTTACCACAAGATAGGTAATTCCTGCTACGATGGCAGAGATTGGAATGGTTAATACCCAAGCCCAAAGAAGGCTTACTGTGATTCCCCATCTTACTGCTGAAATTCTTTTCGTCAACCCTACCCCAATGATAGAACCTGTGATCGTGTGTGTTGTAGATACAGGAATACCGAAGTGGTCTGTAATGAATAAAGTAATAGCTCCTGCAGTTTCTGCACTTACTCCTTCTAGTGAAGTTACTTTTGTAATCTTCGTTCCCATTGTTTTGATGATCTTCCAACCACCACTCATTGTTCCTAAAGCAATGGCAATAAATGACACTAAAGGAACCCAGATATAATGCTGTGCAAAATAATCAAAACGTTCTGCAGAAGGAATATCCAGGTACTGTGCATCCTGAAGCATATTAACGTGATAATAAATTACCGCTGCTCCAATGATCCCCATTACTTTCTGAGCATCATTCAAACCGTGTCCTAAACTAAACAGTGCTGATGAAGCCAGCTGTAATCTTTTGAAAGATTTGTCTGCTTTGTGTGGGTTTGATCTTTTATAAAGGTGTACAATAATTAATGTAATGATGATTGAGATAACCATCCCTATGATCGGTGCCATGAAAATGAACAGGAAGATAGGAATTACTTTATCAAACTTCACTACACCCTGATGAGTTACCTGGCTGAAAGCTTCTTTAATGGTTTCCCACATCCCAAGCTCTGGCTGTGCTGCAGCTACTGCATGATAATCCATCATGAAAGCATGCATAAGAGCCGCTCCTAAGAATCCTCCGATCAATGTATGTGATGATGATGAAGGAATCCCAAACCACCAGGTTAAGAGGTTCCAGGCAATTGCCGCAACAAGGCCGGAAAATATTACCTCAAGGGTGATAAAATTCTCATTAACGGTTTTGGCAATTGTATTACCAATCTTGAATTCTCCAATGATATAAGCAGCAATAAAGAACGCTGCGAAGTTCCAAAGCGCCGCCCAAAGTACAGCCTGGAATGGAGTTAAAACTTTTGTAGAAACTATAGTTGCAATCGAGTTGGCAGCATCATGGAATCCATTGATGTAATCGAAGATCAAAGCCAACGCAATAATAACTATAAGTAAAATCGGAAATTCCATTTTTGCTATGTATTAGGCGTATTTAATCATGATGTTCTCAATCGTATTGGCAACATCTTCTGCTTTGTCTGTTACAATTTCAAGGTAGTTCAATACAGATGAAACTTTAATAATGTTGATCGCATCATTGGTTTCAAATAATTCTACCATTGAGTTGGAAAGCAGGTCGTCTGCAATATTTTCAATAGAGTTCACCTTGATACAAGCTTCTTTTACCTGCTCCATATTTTTGAATCCTTTAAGATTCTTCATGGCATTCTGAATTTCAAGACATGCTTTATGAATCAGTAAAGAGAAGTCTGAATAAGCCTTCATCTCGGGAGATTTGTATAAGAAAATATATTTTGTAGAAGCGTAGATATAATCCGCAATATCATCTAATCCTGTTGCCAGTGTATGGATGTCCTCACGGTCAAAAGGAGTAATGAAGTTTTTCCCTAGTTCTACGAAAATTTCGTGAGTAAGTTCATCATTCTTGTGTTCGAAGTCGCTCATTTTCTTCAACATTGAGTCGTCATTAAGATCGAAATCCTTGATTCCTGTGTTGAATTCTTCTGACATTGCAACTAGGTTTTCAGTTACCTTTTCAAAAAGTACAAAGAAGATTTTATCTTTGGGTTGAAATGCGTGGAAAATATTACCAATTCCCATTTTTTAGTATTTATAATTCGTGTGCAAATTTCTTAAAAAAGGATTGTACGTGAAACTATATAACATTAAGTTTTGTTAACATTAGGTTACCTACTGATTATCAAATAAAAAAACCGACATTACTGCCGGTTTTGTATGGTATAAAAGGGAATTAGTTAGCTACTTCAGCTCTCATATCTTTTCCTTTAAACTTCATCGATTGAATGTTGCTTAAAACATTGTCTTTGAATGATTTTTCAACTTCAAAGAAAGAGAATTTCTCTAAAATCTCAATATCACCAATTTCTGCTCTTTTTTTGGTCTTTCCACCAGCAGTAGCTTTGTTGATAATATCTAAGACATCAAGCTTCTTCAAATGGTCTTTTTTACCAAGGTTGAAGAAGAATCTTACCATGTTTTCATCTTTTCTTCTTGGTTTTCCACCACGGTCTCTGTCTCTTCCACGATCTCTGTCTCTGTCGCGACCTCTGTCTCTATCTCTGTCACGTCCACGGTCTCTTCTTGAGTAGTCATCGTCTCTGCTGCTCAGCTTCTGCTCCATCAGGTCATGCTTGTCTTTGTAGTACAATGCAAGATCTTTCAACTGAAACTGTAGCAATTGGTGCACCAATTCTTCTTTTGTAAAGTTGCTCAGATCCGGGATTAAGCTATCATCAAACTCGAAAAGATCTTCGTGCTCCGTCAATAGTTTTTCGAATACACCACCTACCTGAGCTTTGATAATATCATCACCTGTAGGAACGAATTTTTCGTTGATTTCAATTTTTGTAGCAGATTTGATTTGTTTCAGTTTTCTGCTTTCTTCAGGCTTGATCAAAGCCATAGAAATACCATCTTTTCCAGCTCTACCTGTTCTTCCGCTTCTGTGAACGAATACTTCAGGATCATCCGGTAAAGAGAAATGGATAACGTGAGTAAGAGAGTTTACATCCAATCCTCTTGCTGCAACGTCAGTCGCTACAAGAATATCGATATTTTTCAATCTGAACTTCTTCATTACCGTATCTCTCTGCGCCTGAGAAAGATCTCCGTGTAATGCATCAGCTGCATAGCCATTCTGCATTAAGAAGTCTGCCACCTCCTGAGTTTCCATTCTTGTTCTACAGAAAATAATGGAGTACTGGTTAGGGTTAGCATCGATCAGTCTCTTCAACGCTTCTTTTTTCTGACGGTATCCTACCACATAGTATTCGTGCGTAATGTTCTTCTTCACTTCGTTGATAGAACCTACTGAAATACGGTGTGGTTTTGTAAGATAATTTTTGGAAATTCTTTCCACCTCCTTGTTCATCGTTGCAGAGAATAAGAAAGTCTGTTTCGTTTCCGGAGTTTCGCTTAGAATGGTTTCCAATTCGTCTTTGAATCCCATAGAAAGCATTTCATCAGCTTCGTCTAATACTAACCAATGAATAGCAGAAAAGTCTAATGCTTTTCTGTTGATAAGATCGATTACTCTACCAGGAGTTCCCACAATGATCTGTGGTTTGTCCTTCAAAGATCTCATCTGCTCTACAATACTACTTCCACCATAAACCGCAGTTGTTTTGATGTCTTTCATATACTTAGAGTAATTTTTTATGTCCTTCGAAATCTGAAGACATAATTCCCGTGTCGGACAAAGCACCAATAATTGGATTTTGCGACTCGTATCGTCAATCATATCCAAAATCGGAAGCGAAAACGCTGCTGTTTTGCCTGTCCCTGTCTGCGCAAGTGCGATCAAGTCGCGAATATCTGAAAGAATAAAAGGGATAGTCTGTTTTTGGATTTCTGTTGGGCTTTCGTAGCCCAGTTCGCCAATTGCCTTAAGAATATCAGGACTTAAACTGGTTTCCGTAAATAAATTCATTAACTATTTTAAAATTTTTGCAAAGATACAATAAATATTTGACTTGTTTTTGAACAAAGTTTTAAATAAGCAAACTTAAATTCAGAATCTTTTAATATATTTTTAATTTTTAGAAAATTAAATCTAAAAAATTAAGCCTTAGGTTAAAAACTTGTTAAATATTATTTTTTTTTATTAAATTGGATTAATTTTTTCAGTGTTATTTATGAATTTTCAAAAATAAAACTATGAAAAGCAAATTTTTCTTTTTGATATTCTCATGTATAGCCTTTGGAATATTTGCACAAGCCCCCAATTATCCGGCCACATGGACGTTAGAAAATTGTATTGAATACGCAAAAGAGAATAATATTTCCATCAATTCTCTAAGGCTTTCAAAAAATTCTGCACAACAGGATCTTCTTCAGGCAAAAGACGCAAAATATCCGAATCTGAGCGGAACTGTTTCACAGGGACTTTTTGCCTTAAACGGAAGTGACGGTCTCCATATGAACGGTGCCCAATCTCAAAGTATAGGAGCCAATTCTTCCATGACCCTCTACCATGCCGGCTATATCAAAAATAATGAGGCTTCAAAAAACTTATTGGTACAGATGGCAGATCTGTCTGTACAGGAATCCGAGAACAATATCACCCTCAACATCACCCAGGCTTATCTGAATATTCTGATGAACCAGGAAAATATTATCTCTCTGGAAAATGTTCTTAAGACTACACAGACCCAACTGAAACAGGGTAACCAACTTTACGGTGCCGGAAGTCTTTCCAAATTAAATTATCTCCAGATTCAGTCACAGGTGGCCCAGGATCAGTATAATCTGACTGCAGCCCAAAATAACCTGCGAACAAATATTGTTAATCTGAAACAAATTTTGCAACTGCCTTCCAACTATGATTTTCAGATCGTAAAACCGGACACTATATTGGTAGACGATCAGCTACAATCTTTACAGGAAGTCCAGAATCTGGCACAAACTCAGCGTCCGGAAGTAAAATATAGTGAACTGAACCTTGAAAATTCAAACACGAATCTAAAAATGGCTAAAGCCTCCATTCAGCCCACTTTAAGCCTTACCGGAAATATCTCCACCAATTATTCGAACGGAAACGGCAATTATTTTAATCAATTGGGAAATAATTTTTATATGCCCGTCGGTCTAAGTCTCGGAATTCCGATTTATAATAACAGAATCTATAAAACCCAGATTGAAAAATCAAAAATTGCCATTGAGCAGGCCAACCTTGATTTGTTGAACACCAAAACGGTCCTCAATCAGCAAATTGAGCAGTCTTATATCAATCTGCAGAACGCTTTATCACAATACGATGCTGCTTCCAAACAGATGGACATCAGCAAACAGAGTTACGACATTGTGAATGCACAAATGAAGATCGGAAGTATTGATTATGTACAGCTTCAACAGCAGAGACTGCTTTACATACAGTCTATTCAAAATTATCTGCAGGCCAAGTACACTGCAGTTCTCAATAAACAGATCTACGAATTTTATGCAGGTAATCCTATAAATCTGAAGTAAGCTATGAAAACAAAGAATAAAAAATGGTTGTATTGGGTTGTGGGCGGCATTATTGCCCTTGTTGCCATATGGTTTTTCTTCATCAGAGAGAAAGAAATAAAAATTCAGCTGGAAACAGTGAAACCTGAGATGGGGGAAATTTCCAATTCCATTACTGCCACAGGAACCATTCAGCCTGTAGATACCGTTGCAGTGGGTACCCAGGTATCGGGAATCATCAAAAACATTTATGTAGATTTTAATTCTACAGTGAAAAAAGGACAGCTACTGGCCACTTTAGATACGGATCTGCTTAAATACCAGTCGGAACAGTATCAGTCTAACTTACAGAATGCAAAGAGTAATCTTGCTTATAATGAAATCAATATCAACAGACAATCACAGCTTTATAAAGTCGGAGCCATCAGCAAGGCCGATTTCGACAATGCCACCAATCAGTATAAAATGGCAAAGGCACAGGTAGGTACCGTTACAGCTCAGCTTTCTACGGCCAATAAAAACCTTTCTCTTACCAATATTTATTCTCCGATAGACGGAACAGTTCTCAACAGGAATGTAAGTGAAGGTCAGACAGTTGCTTCAAGTTTCAGTACACCTACCCTTTTCAGTATTGCTAAAGATCTTACCAAAATGAGGGTTCGCGCCTCGGTAGATGAAGCAGATATTGGAAATGTAAAGGTAGGTCAGAAAGCAACATTCACCGTTGATGCTTTTCCTGACGAAACATTTGATGGTGAAGTTTCTGAAGTACGTCTCCATCCTACTGTTTCCTCGAATGTCGTCAATTATACCACAATCATCAATGCTGATAATTCCGGCCTAAAGCTTAAACCCGGAATGACGGCCAATATTACAATCTACACTCAGGTTTTGGAAAATGTGATGAAAATTCCGGTCGCAGCAACGAGTTTCAGGCCAGACAGTCTGATTATCAAAAAATATAAGATCAACTCTCCATTTGCCAACGGTAAAAAACACGAGAAGGGACAATGGAAGAAACAAAATAAGAATAAAGATAAAGATACCGGGCCAAAAGATGAAGCAGCCGTCTGGGTGATTGCCAAAGACAGTACTCTATCCCGTAAAAAAATCAAAACCGGAATGGATAATGATACCGAAATACAGGTTGTTTCAGGATTGAATAAAAACGAAAACATCATTACGGGTTACAAACTTCTGTCTAAAAAATCCTCCGATGCGCAAGCAAAAAGCCCGTTCATGCCTCAAAGAAGAGGTGGCAGCAACAATAAAGGCGGCGGCGGTGGCGGACCGAGATAAAAGAACTCACAGATTAAACAACAACTAGCAACTAGCAACTAGCAACTAGCAACTAGCAACTAGCAACTAGCAACTAGCAACTAGCAACTAGCAACTAGCAACTAGCAAACCTAAAACAAAAGTCATGGCAGAAAAAATTCTGGAGATCATGGATCTGAAAAGGGAGTTCAGAATGGGCGAGGAAATTGTTCATGCACTGAAAGGAGTAACCTTTACCGTAGAGAGAGGCGAGTTTGTTACGATTATGGGAAGCAGCGGCTCCGGAAAATCTACTTTGCTCAATATCATAGGCTGCCTGGATAAACCTTCAGGTGGGGATTATATTCTGGACGGAGTCAATATTAAAAACCTTGACCGGGATGAGCTGGCAGTTCTCCGGAACCAGAAGATCGGCTTCGTTTTTCAGGCTTATAATCTTCTTCCCAGGACTACTGCAAGAGAAAATGTGGAGCTTCCCCTTCTGTACAACTCAAAGGTTTCTACAGAGGAACGCCACAAAAGGGCTTTACAGGCTCTCACCGCTGTAAAGCTTGAAAACCGGGTTGATCATCTTCCCAACCAGATGTCTGGAGGTCAGCAGCAGAGAGTTGCCATTGCCCGTGCTCTGGTGAATGAACCTGTAATGATTCTGGCGGATGAAGCAACCGGAAACCTTGATACCAGAACGTCTTATGAGATCATGGCACTTATGCAGGATCTTTATCGTCAGGGCCGAACCATTGTCTTTGTGACCCATGAACCGGATATTGCCACTTTCAGCAGCAGAACCGTTACCCTTAGGGACGGAAAAGTTATCAAAGACGTTCAGAACGATAATATAAAATCAGCCAAAGAGGCTCTGGAAAACCTTCCGGTGAATGATGATTACAAATAGTTTTACACTGAAAATCTACTGATATGAACCTCTCCAATCTCTTCAGAATTGCCTGGAAAGCCCTTTTAAGAAACAAGCTTCGTGCATTTTTAACCATGCTGGGGATCATTATCGGTGTGGCTTCAGTGATTGCGATGACCGCCATTGGAGAAGGTTCAAAAAAAAGCATCAGTGATCAGCTTTCTTCTATGGGTTCCAATATGATTACCATACGTCCCTCCAGCAATGTGAATGTTTCCGGGGGAGCCAGAATCGGAGCTTCGGGGCTACAGACCCTTAAACCTCAGGATGCGGATGCGATTTCAAAAGGTGCCCCTGATGTTTCTTATGTTTCTCCTGCCGTACAGGCTAACGGGCAATCTATCAACGGTCCCAACAACTGGCCTACTCAGTTACAGGGGGTGAATGAAGAATATTTTAAAATCAGAGACTGGAATATTGCAGAGGGTAACCTTTTTTCCCGGAAGGATGTGACTTCTTCGAATAAAGTGTGCCTTTTAGGTCAAACGGTCTATACCAATCTATTTCCCAATGGAGAAGATCCTATAGGAAGTATTATCAGATTCAACAAAGTCCCGATGAAGGTGATCGGAATTCTGGCCTCAAAAGGTTCCAATGCTTTCGGGCAGGATCAGGATGATGTCATTATCGCTCCTTTCAATACGGTTCAGAGAAGGTTTTTAGGAATCACTTATGTTCAGACCATTTATGCGGCCTCTACCAACGAAAATACTTCACAGCAGGCTACAGATCAGGTTTCGGAGATATTAAGAAAACAGCACAAATTACCTGTTGACGGAAGCAATGATGATTTCAGTGTAAGAACTCAGGCTGAACTGATTTCCACGATGAGCTCCACCAGCCAGCTTCTGACCGTTCTTTTATCAGCGATAGCCGGGATCTCACTAATTGTTGGAGGAATCGGAATTATGAATATTATGTACGTT
This sequence comes from Chryseobacterium indologenes, assembly GCA_001013295.1. GTDB lineage: Bacteria > Bacteroidota > Bacteroidia > Flavobacteriales > Weeksellaceae > Chryseobacterium > Chryseobacterium indologenes_B. Next base: position 19,609 of record LAZY01000040.1, read on the forward strand.
TCTGTTACTGAACGAACGAAGGAAATCGGATTGAGAATGTCTATCGGAGCAAGGGGAAAGGATATTCTGTATCAGTTTCTTATTGAGGCGATCCTTATCAGCATTACAGGAGGTATCATCGGGGTCTGTTTGGGTGTACTCACCTCAAAACTGGTCACCATCTTCCTCTCATGGCCTACTTTCATCACAGAATCTTCTATTATTGTCTCTTTCATCGTATGTGCGGTCACCGGAGTTTTCTTTGGCTACTATCCTGCACTGAAAGCGTCAAAACTTGACCCTATCGAAGCATTGAGGTATGAATAGTTTTTGTACATTTGAAATGCGTGAACATAGAATTGCGCATTATTTCAAAAAACAGCAAATCTTCAAAAACACCTTACACAATATGTCAGCAAACATTTCTTCCAAAACATTTGATTTTTTAAAGAAGCTAAGCAAGAACAACAACCGTGAATGGTTTAATGAAAATAAGGATCTTTATATGGAATCACAACAGAATGTAGTTGCTTTTCTGGATGAACTGATTAAAGAGATGTCCGGTTTTGATGAAGAGCTTGCTAAAATAGACAGCAAAAAATCATTGTTCAGAATTTATCGTGACACCAGATTTTCAAAAGATAAATCACCTTACAAAACCAATTTCGGAGCTTCTCTGGGAATGGGAAAAGGGAACCAAAAAGGCGGTTATTATCTTCATGTGGAACCTGGAAAATCTTTTCTGGCAGGCGGAATCTATATGCCGGAATCTTCTGTTTTGAAAGAGGTACGTAAAGAAATTTCTTTATATGGCGAAGATTTTCTTAAGATTGTCAACAACAAGGATTTTAAAAAGCATTTCCCCGAGCTTGATCAGGATGATAAACTCAAAAAAGTTCCTCAGGGATTTGAAAAGGAAGATCCTATGGCAGAATATTTAAAGCTTAAAAACTTTATCGTAGTCTATTCTCTGAAAGATGAAGAGGTTCTGGATAAGAATGCCGTAAAGAATATGACCAAGGTTTTCAAACTGATGAAACCGTTTAATGATTTTCTGAATACGCCGTTTCAATAGCTTCTTATTAATTGATACCCGTTTCATTTACTATAGAAAAAAATCCTCGTCTTTAACACGAGGATTTTATATTTATTTTTCTTTATAGAAATCCAGTAAAAATTTCATATCTGCCTGATGTGCTTTTATTTCTTCTGTACTCCAATAGTCTCCTTTTTCACCAGAAAAACCTTTATACATCAATAATCTTTTCAAACTTGAATTGTCTTTAAAGTATCTTTTCTTATAGAATGGATGCTGATCGTTTGCTGATGAATTCTGAGCGCTTGAAATAAGACATAAGTTCCCAAAGGAATGCACATCTTCCGACTGCACTTCGTTTGCTTTTGACTGTGCCAGTAAATGTTCTTTTGAACTTAACTGACGAAATCTATAGGTATTCCAGCTTGCTTTATCAATCTTATCAAGAACAGAAGCAATCTTTTCCGGATAATAAACATCTTCACGATCTCCTCTTAAAAAATCAAAGTAGATTTCCCAAAGCATGTATTCAAAATAATAAAAAACTTTAGCAGTTACGTCTCCATAATTCAGATCTTCCATTTGCAAATCACATATCCTGTCAGATAAATTTTTAAATAAAATAGAGTAAAGATCAGCTTCTTCGGGCTTTCGCTCTAAAACAGAAAGAAGCCAGTCTTTTTTATTTTCAGAAACCGTTGAATAATACAACATGGCCTGAATCATTTCTACTTTATCTTCAGTTTCACGATCTTCAAAAGCAGATTCTTCAGTTTCTACCCCATTATTTATCTTATATTTTCTAATTCCCCATTTTGATTCCTGATGAGAAAGATCATTTTTAATAATGAAACGGTCAAAATAAATTCTTGTTTTCAACAGTTCAATGATAAAAGCTTCTGAATCTATCTTTTCATAATCATTGAATACTTCCAACAGCTTTTTATCATCAAACTCCTTTTGTTTATTTTCTGTATCAGTTAGGTAAAAGGCATAAAGAAGGAAAGTTGGAAAATCAATAACGGAACGAAATACATCAGCTTTTTCCTGTTCATCCTGTGTAAATCCTATGGGAATAGAATAATTGGAAATAATACCTGATAAATCATTATGAATTGCAGTATCACCCGAATTTACACTGTCTTTTTCCTTTTGTAAATCAGCATATTCTAACATTAATTTTTTCAATGAAAGATTATCAGGGTCAGCGAATATTCTCAAACCAAAGCTCTTTTCAAAATTATTCCAGACATAGTCTCCCATATTTGAACAGGCATCCCAAAGAGCAGAAAACACACAAGATTCGAGAGAATCATTATTAAAAGCTCCCATCAACCGGGCTTTAAGAATCTCATGTTTTTCCAATTGCTCCCCACGGTTGTTCATAATTTCGAAATAATGATTAAGCTCGGTTTCTGATGGCAGCTCAGTTCTGAAAATAAATGTGTTTTGAGAAAACTTTGCATAAAATTCTTTTTTATCAATTTCTTTTTCATGCAAAACTTCATTGATAATTTCTACTCCACGGGCAAGGTTTTGTGATTTCTCATTTTTAGGAAGTTTATTCAATTCGAAACCTTCTTTGGAAATGTGTTTAAAAAAAATCTCACACTCCGCTCTTGCCTGAAATTTCAGATTAAAGTCTTTTTTATTTCCATCCAGAACTGCCTGAATCAAATTCAGTGTAGTATGACGCTGTTGCCCATCTACCAATTCATAAGATCCATCTTTTCTTTTGAAGGTGACCAATGTTCCGAGATAATATTTTTTCCCGGCATCAATACTATTAATATCGTCTATAAGTTTGGAAATCTGTTCCTGCTCCCATTCATAATTTCTCTGATAAATAGGAATAATATAAGTGTCATTGCTTAAAATATCAGCAATGGATATTGCTTCTTTTTTAGTTGGCATTTTCAAGAACTTGTTTTTTAGGTTGGATTATAAAATCATATATTTTCTTTGCCCCTTTTACATACTTCTCTTCATCCCATTCAGCATAATAAGAACAGTAAAGCTCTGAATGCAGTTCCTCCGGTGAATAAGAATCTTCAATTAAAGGAAAAAACTTTTGGGCATTGTAAAAATTCATGGTGCTGATTTCGTTAATAGATCCGTTTACGAGTCTCAACTGATAGGAATTTCTATAAAATTCTTTGTAGAAAGTTCCGTTTAAGTACTGTACATCAAACCTGTCGGCAAAATGCAGACAAATATTTTCATACATATTCCGAACTTTCTCATCACCTGTTCTCCACCAGCCGTGGTATCCAAAACAATGATCTTTATTGAACATGAAAAAGTCCCTGTTCAGATCTTCAGAAAAAAGCTCGCTTTTCAATTCAATATAATGGAAAACATAATCAAAAAAGGCTTTTCCATTGATAATTGGCATAGAAATCTGAAAAGGAAAAGATTGAGAAATATTAAAATTTTTAAGCAGTCTGTCTTTCTGTGCATTACCTACTGCCCCATCCAATATACGCAATGAGGTTTCATATCGAAATTGTTTTGTGATATTGAGGCTGATTCCTTTGAATTCATGGATGTCATTTTTAGTGAAAAAATATTTCTTTTTCCCTTTTGTCCAGTTTCTTATTCTGAACAAATGCTCCTGCAGGATTTCAAGAAGAGGATTTCCTTCTTTCATAATATACTCCTCCCATTTCTCCGTATATTTTTCCATTTCAGATTCAGAATGCAGATCTTTTTCCATTTCACGAAGATGAAAAGCCTTCAATAAATCATGGGGATAAAGAGGTTTCCCTCGAGAGTTTTGGGAATCAAAAAGCTGAAAAGCTTCATCTTCATTAAAAACGGTAACCAGGACAAGCTCACAACTTTGTTTAATTTTTCTAAGAAAATCTTCTTTAATAATGGTTTTGGATCTGAACCAGTTTTCTATCTGCTGATAATTGAATTTGATATTGCTTTTAGAAATCTGATGATCAAATTTTTCGTTTTGCAACAAAACATCTCTCTCTCCTAAATAATGTAAAATCAGAGAAAGCGTCACCAACCTTTGCTGACCATCTACAATATTATTGATTCCGTCTTTCTGATGAATAATAATACTTCCAATCCTATAGACCGCATTATTCTTTTTTAAATAAATATTTTCATATAAATCATCCAAAAACTGGATTACATGCTCTTTCCTCCATTTATAAGGTCTTTGATAATTGGGAATTGAGAGCTTGATTACCCTTTTATCCAATAAATAATTGAGTAACTTCTCTTCTAAAACAGGAATATTTGTGCTCACGGCTTATTAATTTTCTCAAATATAAAAAATACATTTCTATATTTCCAGACAAACTCTCCACTCACCTAAACGTGAAGTGAATCCAAAAAGAAGTTAAATTCCAAATCCTTATTCCACGCAATTAATTTTAATTCTTGAAAACCAATTGATTATATTTAACGTTTTTTAAGACAAGTTTTACATTTTTGCTTATCTTTGCTGTTCGTCAAAAAGTTAAGGATGTCTTTATACCAAAAAATTGCAGAAAAACTACAATATATAAGTCCGAATTTTTATAAAAAAAGATATTTTAAGAACTTAAACAATCTTAATAAAAATAATTTTTCGGAACGTAATGTAGAACCGGAACTGGTATGGATCAAGGAATACCTTCCTAAAAATGCTGTAATACTCGACATTGGTGCGAATGTAGGAACTTTCCTCTATCAGTTGGAAGACAAATTGAATCATGAGCATATCTATGGTTTTGAGCCTAACAAAAAGCTGTACCGACGATTGAAAAGACTGTTTCCCTCTATGCGGGTACTTCCTTTAGCCCTTTCCGACGAAAATACGGTAGCTGAATTTAAAGTTCCGGTAATCAACGGAAGAACGATTGCTTCCCGTGGTACATTAAATACTTCTTACAAGGAAAAAGGAGAAGAAAAAAGCTATACAGAGAAAGTAAAGGTCATCAAGCTGGACGAATGGGCAGCTCTGGAACATTTCAACAGACTGGATTTCATCAAAATAGATGTTGAAGGTAATGAAACGAAAACCCTTGCAGGAGCCAGAGAAACCATCAGACAATTCCATCCTACCTTAATGGTTGAAATGGAACAGAGACACCACCAAACTCCTATATGGGAAGAAATTTCTGAAGTGATAAGCTGGGGATATGAAGCCAAGTATCTCAACAGAGACAGCTTTACGCTGGAATCGCTTACAGAAGAAATCATATTGCAAAATACAAACGACGAAAAAAATAAAACTCAGTACATCAACAATATTATTTTTATACCTAAAAACATTTAAAACAACTTTATGAGTGTAGTAGCGAGACAAGGCTTCAAATATTCCATTATCGGTTATATTGGTTTTTTGTTGGGTACTGTTTCGATCTTTATTTTCATGAACAATCTTGAGTTTTATGGAACCTTGAGATACATCATGCCAACCGCCGAAATGCTGGTGCCTTTTGTAGTTTTTGGAATTTCTTATTCTAATGTAAAATTCTTCAATAAGGTAGATAAAGATGGAAAACGCCAAAATATGCTCTCACTTTCATTAGCAGCCGTTTTTATCAATTTCATTGTATTTTTGATTGTTTTTTTCCTAATCCCTTACTTTTTCCCGGGATTTAAAAATATGAAAGCATGGAAGATTAAAGAAATCATTCTTCCTCTGACGCTGCTCCTTTCATTCTGTGCTATTTTCAATAAATACACCTCAAATTATAAAAGGATTGTTGTTTCAAACATCTTCGATAACCTTTTCCCTAAAATTGCGAATCTGGGTGCTTTCCTGATTTTCATTTATTTGGTTTCACGCTACACCGAAGCATCATCGATACCTGAAACTGCTGCATTAGCTTTCTTTTTCGGGATGTTCGTCTTAATGCTGGCCGGATATGTTTTTTATACAAATAAGCTCGAAAAGATCAACCTCGATTTCAGTACAGACTATTTCAGGAAAGATGATTTTTATAAAGAATTTGCAGCCTATAGCTTTTTTGGTTTCTTAGGAACGTTCGGAAATTACCTGGCCATCAACAACTTTATGATCGGTGAATTTCTCGGAATGGAAGAAAACGGGATCTATTCTACACTTTATGCATTAATTTCGTTGATTTCTATTCCTCAGTTAGGTTTATTTAATATTTCAGCACCTATTATCAGTAAAAATCTTGCGGATGGTGATATGGAGGGGCTGGATAAATTCCATAAAAAAACATCATTAACCCTCTATTTCTTAGGAGCAGTCTTATTTTCCTGTATTATGGTCGGATTTCCTTATCTGACGCATTTTATGCCTAAAAACGGGGTGATGCTCAGGGAATACGAGCCGGTAGTCTGGATCTGGGGATCAGCAGTTCTCATCGATTTGGCAACAGGTTTCAACGGAAATATCATTTCGCTTTCTAAGCATTATCGATTTAATATTCTGGTGATGCTTATTCTTGCTGGTCTTACTATTGGATTAAATTTTTATTTCCTAAAGAATACAGACCTGAAACTGATTGGTATTGCTTTGTCGACAGCGATCTCTTTAACAACGTATAATGTGGTTAAAATTGTTTTCAATTATTTTGTGTTTAAAGTATCTCCTTTCACTATCGAGATGATCTTTGTTTCCATTATCTGTACGTTGGCAATTACGGTGGCAATTGTTCTTCCAAACTTCGACAATAATTTCATCAACCTGGTTTACAAACCCGCTGTTGTTTTGTTTTTAATTTTCATTGGGAATTATTTTACCAAAGTCTTTCCGATTGAGAATTATCTCAACAAAAATTTTATCAAAAGTATTTTCAAATTTAAATAAAGAAAAGCACCACATTAGCAAATCATGCACACTCATCAACTGAGTGCCTATACCCCTTTGAAATAATGAAAGCTATAATTAAAAATAGTGGTAAAGTACGAATCAGAAAGAAGTTATTTTTATCAATGAATAAGGCTATTCAAAATAGTCTCCATATTTTTCAGAACACCCTTTCTACCGTAGTTTTTCTGAAAATCAAAATGGGTATTTTTAAGTTCTTCCAGTTCCTCAATAATATTCCCCCTTTCAGGAATGACAAAGTCGAGTTTTGATGGATAATTCTCTGGAAAAACAGCCAGCTTTCCATAAGCAATAGCGTCACCAAAGTTTCCCGTCATTTTTGAGACCCCATAGATTTCTTTTATGCTAAAAAACTCTGTTTCCTGCTGAATCGGACACCACAGAACATCTGCTTTCTGCATCCACTTTTCAAAATATTCAGAAGATACTCTTTCAGAAAAATAAGTGATTTTAACGTTGTCATGGAGTTGCTCAGACAAATATTTAAGCTGTTCCAGTTCGTGATCTTTTGCTTTCCCAAGGAATATAAACTCATACCTTTTATCAGTCTTTATATTCTGAATTGTTTTAAACACAGCATGATAATCTCTTCTCTTCTGCGAAACTCCTCCGGGAATAACAACTATCAAATCTTCATTGCTTATTTTGTCGAAGCTTCTTGTATAAAAAAGAGGCAAAAACTGATACTTATCTGACCTCAATGCTTCATCCAAAATCAAAAGGGATTGGGCACTCTGATAGACTTTCGATGTAGAGAGCAATCCTTCTTTCAGCCATAGCTTCAATCTGTAGATCACATCTTCTTTGAAAATACTTTTCATCAGAACCAGCTTTGAAGCTTTTGTAAAGTTGAGATTATGGGTGATGATAGCGGTATTATACTTTTTCGTCACAGCCAGAAACGTATTGAAATAGCGATGAACCGTTCCTATAATGATCAGATCATATTTTTTTCTTTTAAGCTGATCCAGAATCATTGAACTGTCTGATAAAAATGCTGATTCTCCTTTTTCATCAACCTGATCCTTGATTTTTTTTGAAAAATAATAGTCTACTTCAAAAGCCTCAGAATCTTTCATAATATCTATAAAAGCCTGGGCAATTTCCGCATGGGTATCGATCTCTATGTATGCTATTTTTTTCACTGAATTGAAGCTCTTCGTTTTGTATGTTTTGGCTAAAGCCAATGAATTTTTAATTTTTTATATTAAATGGGCTAAAGCCCATTCCTATTGAATTGACCAGTACTTTTTCATGAAACCTTTATGATTCCGTGACTCCACAATTTCACTCTCCCTCTTATATCTTCAGCCATTTTTTCTTCAGCACTCTCCATCGCTGGTCATTCACAGCTTTCTGTTCTTCCTTTGTAATCTTAAGCTCAAGCTTTGCAGATCTGCAGCTTTCATATGATCTGATGATTTCGAAGAAAAATGATAGGGATTTGCTTTTCATTGCTTCTTTGGAGGAAGCGATGTAAGCCAGAACTCTGTTGAGTCCTAAAAAATAGAAATATCGGCCATAATAATCGGCTGGTCTTATCGTATAATCCGCTCCTTTTACTTTGATCAGTTTTACATGAAGTTCGGAAATGACAACTTCCTTCCACCCCAGATTATCAAGCAGTATGGAATCAATATTATCCCAACCCAGTGTTTCCCTTAAGCCTCCTATCTGCATAAAACATTCTCTACGATAGGCCTTCATAGGACCTCTTACATGGTGCTTATTAGAATTTCCTTCATAGACCCAGTTTCCGTCTTTTTCTATATACAATAAACCTCCTACTAATCCGTAATGTGGATTGTCCGTAAAAGCTTTGCCTATTGTTTCCAAATAAATTTCAGGGAGAATAATATCGGCATCAAATTTACAGATGACATCAAATTCATCAGCAGTCTGTGTCTTCAATCCGTTTTTAAAAGCATGAACGACTTTAGATCCGGGCTGATGTTCAGATTTCTGAAGATTGATAGTTTCAAAACGGGTATCGGTCTCTGTATATTTCCTGATGACTTCAGGGGTGTGGTCTGTGGAACCGTCATTCACTACCACGACTTTGAAATCCCTGTGACTTTGCTTTTGTAAAGAATCAAGGGTAAATGAGAGGTTATCTTCTTCGTTATGGGCGGGAATTATAATTAAAAACCTCACGAATTATAGTATAAATGATGAATGATAAGTGATAAATGATCTCTAATGGTGACCATTTATCACTTATTGATTTTTTATTATTTGTTATGCGGCTTCAGCATATTTTTCGGATCAAGAATTTCGTCTAATTTCTCCTGAGAAAGGATTCCTTTCTCCAATACTAGATTATAAACGCTCTTCCCTGTTTCCAATGCTTCTTTTGCAATCTGTGTAGACTGTTTGTACCCGATATAAGGGTTAAGTGCCGTTACAATACCAATGCTGTGTTTCACCATATTCAGGCAAACTTCTTTATTGGCAGTGATTCCTGTCACACATTTATCACGAAGGGTATCTAAAGCATTACGAAGGAAGTTGATATTTTCCATGATGGCATGAGAAAGTACCGGCTCCATTACGTTAAGCTGTAACTGTCCTGCTTCTGCAGCAAACGTCACTGTAAGATCATTTCCGATCACTTTGAAACATACCTGATTGACTACTTCCGGAATAACAGGGTTTACTTTCCCTGGCATAATCGATGATCCCGGCTGCATTGGCGGCAGGTTGATTTCAAAAAGACCAGCTCTTGGTCCTGATGAAAGCAATCTTAAATCATTACAGATTTTCGATAGTTTCACAGCAAGACGCTTTGTTGCGGAAGAATAGATCACATAAGATCCGGTATCCGGTGTCGCTTCTACCAGGTCAGGTGCTGAAATAATCGGGAAACCTGTAATCTGAGCTAAGTTTTTAGCACAAAGGGTTGCATAGCCTACCGGAGCATTCAATCCTGTTCCAATAGCTGTTGCCCCCATGTTTACTTCTACAAAAAGGCTTGCATTGTTATTCAGTTTCGAAATGTCTTCCTCTAAAGTCGCAGCATATGCTTCAAATTCCTGTCCCAATGTCATTGGTACTGCATCCTGAAGCTGAGTACGTCCCATTTTTATTACATCCTGAAACTCTACACCTTTGGCACGGAATGCAGCTACAATGCTCTCAAGCCTTTCTACCAGTGCAATGTTCATCTGCAGCAATCCCATTTTGATAGCTGTAGGATAAGCATCATTGGTTGACTGGGAAAGGTTTATATGGTCGTTGGGTGAACAGAATTCATATTCACCTTTATTTTTCCCTAGCTTTTCCAATACGATGTTCGCGATCACCTCGTTAGCATTCATATTGATGGAAGTTCCTGCCCCACCCTGGATCATATCTACCGGAAACTGGTCATGATATTTACCGTCTACAATTTCATCACACGCTTCTGCTATTTTGAAATACAGATTTTCATCTAGAAGTCCTAATTCATAATTGGTCTTTGCTGCTGCTTTTTTTACAAAAGCCAACCCTTTGATAAAGTCCGGATATGAAGACAGAAGTTGTCCTGAAATCTTGAAGTTGTCGATAGCTCTTTGTGTCTGAACCCCATAATAAGCGTCTAGCGGCACATTCAGTTCGCCCAATAGATCGCTTTCTTTTCTGAAATTTTCCATTACAGATATTTTACTGTTTTTGATCGTTTAAAGATAGCAAAAACGCATCTAACGATGCGCTTTAATTTGAATTTATTTTGTTGGATATTTTTGATTTAAAGCTTGCAGTATTGCCCATGTTTCGGCATCCATAATTCCGTCATAATTTTGTGGGCGGAAATGATATTGCAAGGCTTCAATTGTCTTCTTGGTAGCATCATCCCATTTCCCACTCAGCTCTAATCCATATCCGAATTTCTGCAAAGCAGTCTGAATCATAAATATAAAAGCAGGCTCATTATATCTTGCTACAAATTCTGTCTGAGCAAGATCAAAGTAGTTTTGCTTAACCGCTTCGTCATACCACATACCTATCTGGTATTCGTCGTATAGCTTCTTCCATGGGAACATAGGTCCGGGATCCTGTTTTCTTGTAGGTGCAATGTCTGCGTGGGCAAGCACATTCGTAGGAGGAATCTGATACCTGTTGATAATATCTTTTGCCAATGCAGCTACTTTCTTCACCTGATCATCACTAAAAGGAGCGAAAATTCTTTTACCTGCTCCGTTAGGGAAACCAGCGTTCACAATTTCAATTCCTATTGAGGTATCATTAAGATTTTTATCGCTTCTCCATGAGCTTACACCTGCATGATATGCTCTTTTGTTTTCATCTACCAATTGATAGATCTCGTTATCTCCGGTATTATTCACCAGATAATGGGCGCTTACCGACTGTTGGGTAAGAACGGTAATCGACTTATCATCCGGAAGTGCTGTATAATGTAATATAAGATAACGTTGTCTGAAATTCTGCGCAACAGCAGGGAAATACGTTTTTACCACTTTATATCCGGCCGGTTTTGCCGATACAATGGAACCGTAGCTTGCCGTATTATCATTTTTTGTAGGATCTGCTATATTCGTAGTAAAAAAGTCTACTCCATGATCAGATACAACTTTTGGTTTTTGAGGTTCTGGAGTTTGAGTTTTAGCGACAGTTTTTGGTTGTGTCACTGGGTTTTTCGGTTGGTACGTATTTTTTTTCACATTTTTTTGGGAAGTACATGAAAAAACGAAAGTACTTAATCCGATGATATATAATGTCTTACGCATCAGTTTGGGTTTTTATCAATTTATTACTTCAAAAATACGTTAAATTTTTCTTGAATTTTATTTGGTAAATAAAGAAATCTGTTCTATATTTGCACTCGCAATAACGGAACAACGATCATTAAAAAATAAACAAAAAGGAGGGTTGCCGGAGTGGTTAACGGAGCAGTTTGCTAAACTGTCGACGCGAAAGTGTCGCAAGGGTTCGAATCCCTTACCCTCCGCTCTTCTATATATTCGGGGCGTAGCGTAGTCCGGTCATCGCGCCTGGTTTGGGACCAGGAGGTCGCAGGTTCGAATCCTGCCGCCCCGACTTTTTTAATGTGCTTATTGACTAAGCAAAAATCAACTTTTAAGGGTGCGTAGCTCAGCTGGATAGAGCATCTGCCTTCTAAGCAGACGGTCAAAGGTTCGAATCCTTTCGCGCTCACAAAACCTCATCATTTTTATGGTGAGGTTTCTTGTTTTATTACAGATCTGAATTTTTACGATCCTAAGGTTATAAACACATCTTATTTTACCCCCCTATTTATCTTTAAACGACAGCACTACATTTAGCTACAAATCGTTCAAATTTCCGATCTGTATTTTGCATAACCGGACCGTGACCGAAACAGATAACAGAAGGGTTCAGTTTTGCTAACTTCTGGAGCGACCTTATGTTGCGCTGCTGGTCTGATGTAAACATGTTTGGCGGAAGGTGCAGTCCGGTTGCTGTAGTAAGCAGATTCATATTTGTAGCGGCATCTCCAATGATCAGTACCCCATCCTGCTCTCTAAATAAAGAAATATGACCTGCTGAATGCCCCGGTGTCTCTATTACCTGAAAATTTCCGATCTTATCATTTTCAACAACTGTTCTGTCTACTTTATGCCCCTGGCCTGCCCAGTACTTTTGCTGAAGTTTTGCCACCCAATGTTGTGAATTTGGATAATCAGTGGTTACCATACCGGTTTCAGTCCTGAAAATTTCATCGGGATGACATAGTAAAGGAATTCCGAATTCAGCACATATCTGATCGCTACAACCCTGATGGTCTGCGTGTGCATGCGTAAGTATATGTTGATCAACAGGGATTTTCCGTAGAGCTTTTTTTACAGTGGTATATGAACTCCGAATTCCGGAATCTATCAATACACCTTCGATAATATAGCAGTTGATGCTGTTTCTCGGCATCAATGGAATCTGGAATACTTCAGGAGCAATTTGACGTAGCATAATTTTTTTTTGCAAATCTATATTGCTGATCAGAACTTCATAAGGACATTTGTCCTATAATATATTCGATCTGTGTATTTGTCCCTTTGCCCGTGTAAGTGATCGCTGTGTGGTACCCAGGTACGAAGCAAGATCCTGTGTTGTTGTGCGCTGGATGAGCATAGGTTCAGCAGACAGAACATGACGGTATTTATCTACAACTGACTTATTATTATAATTTAGCAGATAATTTTCTTTTTGGTGATACTCCTGCTCCATTATCGATTTTATCACTCCATTCCATGAGGTCACCTGACCAAGCAGATGCTGATAGTCCAGGTAGCCAATCCTGTAGATCAAACAATCTTCTATAGCCCTGATACTCCTTCTGGATTTTTCCTGTTTCACAAACTCTGGAAATGAGGTAACAAATTCATTTTCGAACTTGAAGCAGGTTACATTTTCGTTTCCTTCTTTGTCTATTGCGTATGCTTTTACAGCGCCACTAGCGATAAAACCAATATAGCAGCAGAGGTCATCCTCACGAATAAAAAAATCTCCTTTTTTTAAATGAATCGGCTTGAAGAACTGTATAGAAAAACGGATTTCCTCAGCTGATAGTCCTCCTGTTGAGAGCAGGTAATTTTCAAATATGTCAGTCATTTTTCTGTTTTTTTTGTCCTTTTGCTTTTTCCTTAGCAGTTTATAGATCGAATATCAGATCCTGTGCCCAAATCTAGCTAATATTGTACATTCAAAAAAGGATGCATTTAAATTTTTTAAGCAATTTTATAAACCAAACAGGTTTTGAAAAGCTGTTTGGTTTGTGTAAAAAATAGAATATTTACTCCAATAATAGAATGAGTTTGCAGCAAAAATCAAATTGTTATAATTTTGCAATCTCTATTCTAATTCAATGAAAAATTTTAAATACATCATCTCAGGCTGTTTTCTGGCTTTGATTGTATCATGCAAAACAGCAGCTCCGGTTCCACAGGTGTCTAACGGGAATACTCCTTACCAGAACCTTGGACATAATGGAAAGATATACGCAGCATTCTATCAACAAAGAGCAGCCGAATATGAAGCGCTTTGTCTGCAGGCCTATAATATTGCCAAGCTTCGGTTGGATGAAGCTTTAGCTCAAAAATCAGAGAAGCCTTTAGCTATTGTTTCAGACATTGATGAAACTTTCCTGGACAATTCATATTATGCTGTTGAGCGTTCAAAAATAGGAAAAGATTATGATCAGAAGACCTGGGAGGAATGGACCGCCAAAGGAATCGCCAAACCACTTACCGGTTCTCAGGAATTTTATCAGTATGCTGCCAGCAAAGGAATACAGGTCTTTTATGTTACGAACCGTATAGAACAGGAACGTGCAGGGACTCTGAAAAACCTAAAAAAATACAATTATCCTCTTCAAAGTGACGCCAACCTGATTCTTCGCTCTAAGGAAAGCAGCAAGGAAAACCGAAGAAAAGAAATCGCTAAAAATTACAATATTGTATTGCTGTTAGGTGACAATCTCGCTGATTTCGCTGACATTTTTGATAAAAAATCGGAAGAGGATCGTTCTGCTGCAGTGAAAAATTCTGCAAAAGATTTTGGTAAAAAATTCATCATTATCCCTAATGTAGGTTACGGAGACTGGGAATCTTCATTTTATCAATACAAATATGATTATACCAATCAGCAGAAAGATTCAATGATGTATAAGGCTGTAAAGGCTACTCGTTAACTAAATATTAGTTTAAGCAAAGTTGAGGGACTGCATAAAAGTGGAATTACGCTGAACAAAGTCTTGGATATAAATTAATAAACCTAACAGGTTTTGGAAACCTGTTAGGTTTATTTGTAAATAGCTGTTTTGGAGAACTTATTAAACTAAGCAAAATCAATTTGCTAAACGTACATCGTTCAGGCAAAAAGAACGTCTGCCTACTAAGCAGATGGCTGATTCATCATTACGTTCAGAATACCATTTTTTGAGAGAGCCTCTTTCTAATTATTGAGTTAATCTCTTATAAGCACTTTAATTTCCTCCCGAAATCCTTTGTTCTGCTTTCGGATTTTAATGATCAGATATAAAATAATGCTCAAAATAAAAGCTCCAACAATGATTACAGCTGCGATAAGGTAATTATAACGGTCTGTCACTCTTTCGCTCTTCTTCTGAGTTTCGCCGTTATGAACATCAATAGCGTGATTGATAGACCTCAGCTCGCTCTCTTCTCTTTTGAATTTTGTTTCAGTATATTTCTTACTATATACCTGATAAAGCCCCGGATTTCCCATTGCCAGGTAGTTATCTGCCATTTCTTTGTAAATCCCCTCATTCAGTGTAAGATCACCCGACTCTCTACCCAAATCTTCAGCCTTGATCAATAGCTCCAGGGCTTCCTGATTTTTATGTTTCTGCTTATTCATCTCAGCCAATCCTTTCAGAGCGAATGACTCAAGACTCTTAGCCTTGATCAGACCTGCCAGATTTCTGGACTTCATGAAAGCTGCTCCTGCATTTTCAGGCTGATTAAGATTGAGATAACAATGACCGATATTGTAATAAATAATGCTTTGATTAAAATAAGTTTTCTCCTTCTCTTTTATTTTTTCGAAATTCCTGATCGCAATGCTAAATTCCTGAAGGGCAATTTCAGGATTAGACTGGCTTTTATAGATCATCCCCCTCAATGCAAAGCTTCTGGCTGTCTCAAAGTTTCTCAGATAAGAGTTTTCTGGAAGTTTCACCAGATATTCATCTGCTTCGTCCAGTGCTTCAAGGCTTTTACTGAAAAGCTCCATCTGCTGATACTGAACTGCCGCTGCAATAAAAAAACTGGTATTTATTTTAGGATCGTTAGTCTTTCGAACCAATTCTCTAGCTTTTAAAATATACTGCAGCGACTCATCAAAATTTCTTTTGGCAATTCCCGCTGTTGACAAAAGCAGATAGATCTTAACTGACTTATTGGGGTCTTTTTCTTTTTGAAGTAGTTTTTTCCCAATGCTTATAGATTGGTCAGGATTATTATAAATTTCCTGGTTGGCAATTTTCATCAGGGAATCATCGGAAATTTTCTGTCCGAAAAATGCTACATGGCAAAACAATGCTGCCAACAGGGTAATACGGAAGTATAATTTCATGATTCTTTATTTTTAATAATTTCCTGTATGAAGGCATTAGGAGACATTCCGGTCAGGGATTTAAATACATTGGTAAATGCTCCATGAGAAGAAAACCCCGAATATTCTGCCAGATAACTTACTTTATAATTGAGATAGGCAGGATCAGTTTTCAGAAGACGTGCAATATGATTAATCCTCAGTTCATTAATATATCCATTAAAATTCTTCCCCTTATTGGTATTGATAACCTCTGACAAGTATTTGGTATTGATCCCTGTTTGGGCAGAAAGGATCGCCAGCGACATATTTTTATTCAGATAATTATCAGACTTTTCCCAGTCTTTCAGTTTCTGTAGAATTTCTTCCTCTTTTTCTTTTGAAATTCTGGACGGATCTTTTTCCTGGTTTCTGCTCTCTTTTATCTCTTCTTCTTTTGGCTGAACCATTTGCACCTGTACAGGTATAGGTTCATCTTTCATTTTCAGCTTTTCAAAAAAACCGATCTGCTTTTTCAGATCTTTACCTTTGGCTAACTCATTGTAAAAGTAAGCGATGCTTCCCGCTATAAGTATCAAAATAACAAGAATTACAATTCTGAATTGTTTTAATTTATTCTGTTTTTCAAATTCTATGTTTTTGTCATGATAGGTTTCCATGAGTTTCACAACATATTGTATCCCTTCTTTCCTGCTGGCATCCAGTTTTGCTTTCTGATCCGTGTATAAATTATTGTAGTAATAATACTTTTCGTCATTATGAAGTGCCAAATAATTGCGGGCAAAAAGCTCATAAAATATGATCTTGAGATCATTATAAGGCAGGTCACTGATTTCAGAAAATCCTTTTTCCAGATTTTTTATGGCTGTATTATAGTCCTGTTTCAGAAAGAAATACCGGGACAGACTTTCATAGGCAAAAGCTGTGATGAAAGCATTATTATTGTGTTTTTCAATATCTTCAATCACATCATCAAGCAGTTTTTTTGCTTCTTCCAATCTGTTCTTCCGCATCAGAAAGGTAGAACGGAAAATGACATTCTCCCATTTAATAATTTTGTTTTCCTCATTATTAATATTCAGGTAAGAGTCACTCTTATCAAGGTTGGCCAGAGTGGCTTCATAATTTCTGGTAATTCCGGCATTGATAGCCTGAAGCTGGAACAGTTTTGCAAGAACCATGCGTTCTTTTGCTTTGTTGCTTTTTAATAATTGGGGATCTTTTAAAATATCTGCAATAATATTTTTCGACTGTCCGTATAATCCTAAGTTTTGGTACTGATCTGCAAGATTATAATCATCAAACAGTTGAATAAAATGGGAAAGGCTCCCCTTCTCATCATTTTCTTCTTTCTGATTTGAGATACTTACAGACTGTACATAATTTCCCTGTAAAGCATAAGCCTGAGAAATAATATTTCGTAAAATAACTTTATGCTCAACATTCTTATCACTGATCAGAAGACTTTGGGAATAGCTGATACATTCTTCAGGGTTTTGATATAATTTCTGAAAAGCCTTATCTGTCAAAATGCTGAAATCCGGAGCTGCCTGCCCATTTATTAAAACCGGACACAGCAGTATGAAGAACAATACCAACAAATCACTTTTCAGTATTTTTTTTAACACAAGGATCATTTTCCCACTGTTTTTATTTGATATTTCTATCATTACACCCTTTAAACTCCTTTAATACAAAACACTGATATACAGTATTTTAATTTTTAAATTCTTGTAAATTCAATGAATTATGCAAGCTCATTTCTTGATAAGGGGCAAATATAGCGTTAATATTGTTCAAACCTTCAACCTGATTAAAAATATTAGACTTATTCTCAAGTTTCAATGAAATCATCACATCTATCATAGATTATTATTATAAAAAATAAAAGATAATCTTACAATAACCTAATATATGATTTTTAAGAAGCAAGGCAATGGGTCAAGATTCAAAAATCTTTAGTGATACCCTATAAAAATTCATTCTACCACCCATGATCAGAATAAAATCTGACCATAAATTAAAAATAGAAATAAAATGAGAAAACATTACTTATGGATGATTTTGCTCCTTTCGGTTTTTAAACTGAATGCACAGACTTACTGTACTCCTACAGCAGGGGCCAACAGCCAGAACAACTATCTGAAAAATGCCATATTTTCAGATCAGGGAGCATTATATTACAGCGCATCAGCATATCAGGCATATGTTGATAATTCCTCAAGCCAAACTGTAACTTCATATCCGGGAGGAACGGTGAATGTGCATCTGGACTTTGCAGGATCAGGAGTCAAATCTTATGTTTGGGTTGACTGGAATGCGGATGGAGATTTTGATGATTTCTATGAAAATCCGATTGGAATTTCTCTTTATACTTCTGTAGATGATCAATTCTATATTCCTCCCTCTCAGCCGGCAGGAATGTACAGAATCAGAGTTCAGAGCGGAACATCAATCCCGAATCCTGCCAATCCTTGCGGACCCAACAATTATGGTAATTTCGTAGATTTTGGTCTTAAAATAGTGCCTACGCCTACCTGTTTTGTTCCTACAGCACTTGCTTCTTCAGGTATCACGAACAATTCTGCAACGATTTCCTGGACAGCACCTGATACGGCACCGGGAAGCTATGAATATTATTATACTTCTTCCACCACGATTCCGGATAATTCCACTCCTGCATCAGGAACCAGTACGACTCTTTCAAAACCCATCAATGGACTTGCTTCTTTTACTACCTACTATTATTATGTAAGATCGGTATGCGGTACTTCTGATAAAAGCGCATGGTCTTTAAGAGGCTCATTCAAAACCAAATGTGATGCTAAAACATCCATGTTTGAAGATTTTGAAACCACCTCAACGGGAACCAATAACGCTGACTGCTGGGACAGAATCGTTCTAGGCACCGGTTACCAGACGGTTTCTTCGGGAATCGGAGTTAATAATACCAATGGAATGTCTCAAAGTGCCAATGGAGCTGCGAATGCTGCCCTTGCAGTACTTCCTCTATTCAGCAATGTAAATGCAGGTACCCATTGGCTGAGATTCAAGGCAAAGGTAAGCGGTACGGCAGGTGTATTAGACATAGGTTATGTTACCAATGATACGGATGCTTCAACTTTTGTGAATATCCAGTCTGTCAACATCAGCAATACGGTCTACGATGGCTACGAATATAATGTAATGGTTCCTAATACTGTTCCTACCAATGCAAGACTTGCTATAAAGCACGGAGGGGTACCTTCAGTGAATATTTATTGGGATAATGTCTATTGGGAACCCAAACCTACATGTTTTATCCCAACGAATGTAGTGTTATCCAATGCCACCAGCGCCATGGTAACCGCAACATGGACAGCGCCTACACCTGCCCCGGCAATGGGATACGATATTTATTACAGTACCAACAATACTCCTCCTACTTCATCTACCCAACCCAACCTGACAGGAATAACGGCTAATCCCTATATCATACAGGGATTAAATTCTGCAACAACCTATTACGTTTGGGTAAGATCGAGATGCAGTACTACTGACCAAAGCACATGGAGCAATGTTGCCTCTGTATTGACTCTTTGTGCTCCTGTAGCTACTTTATCTGAAAATTTTGATTCTTATAATACCGGCTTAATTACAAACGCTCCTTGCTGGGGGAAAGTTTCGACAGGAATAGCCAGTGTAAATATTAATGGAAACGGTGCACTTTCCGGAAGCAGACATATATTGCAGCGCAGCATATCTGCCGGTGATATAGCGATTGCAGTATTGCCAGAGTTTACCAATATCAATGCAGGAACTCATTCCTTGAAATTTAATGCTTATTGTAATGCCAATACAGGAAAACTGGAAATCGGGTATATGACTAACCCTACTGATGCATCTACTTTTACATTGATTCAGCAGCTGAATATTACCAATACATCCTACACGCCAACTACCGGAAGCAGTGAATATGTAGTCACAATTCCCAATACAGTTCCTGCAGGAGCAAGACTGGCTATTCGTAATACATATGCTGTTTCAGGCAACTCATTATATTACTGGGATAATATTTCGTGGGCTCCTACTCAATCGATGGGTGTAAGTGATACTCCCATCCAGGTAAAAGCAGCCATTTCTCCTAATCCTTTTACTGATACAATTACCATCACTGACTACAAAAATGTACAATTAATAGCCATTTATGATGTTTCAGGTAAACTTGTAAGAGAGATCAGAAATGTTGACAGTACAGTTTCATTAAAAGATCTGGCATCAGGAATCTATCTGATAAAGATGATAATGAAAAACGGTACTTCCCAAACCGTAAAAGCAATTAAAAAATAAATGTTGTCTCTGTCATCAAAAGCGGCGAAAATTTACCCGTCGCTTTTATGGCAGTTTTTTTCACCATTCTAAATCTATTCAATGAAAAATCTTTACTTCATTCACCATTAATATTCAGGAGATCATCTTTATTCAGCTGTTCTCATGGAATAAAGATTCCGGAAAGCGGTTTTCAGTTTTCATCCTGTCTCATTATAAATAACGTTATTCAATGATTACTATCTATATCCCCTACCAGACAAATCAATGGTTGTTATCAATCAAAAAGCTTTTGTTCGTTTTTTTACTTCTCTT
This sequence comes from Chryseobacterium indologenes, assembly GCA_001013295.1. Taxonomy (GTDB): domain Bacteria; phylum Bacteroidota; class Bacteroidia; order Flavobacteriales; family Weeksellaceae; genus Chryseobacterium; species Chryseobacterium indologenes_B. Next base: position 40,104 of record LAZY01000040.1, read on the forward strand.
TGTAGCAAGCAATAAACTCTTTTCGCAGAGAGATACAGAACATTGGTTCGCTCCTATGATGTCCAGGCTCAATGACTCCAATAAGCAGGCTCTATTTTTGTCTACAGATTCTACGACTCCTTTTCCTGTTACGATCTATAATAACAATGCCGTAATTGGAACCGTAACGATCAGCAAGGGTAATCCACAGTCTTTTGAGATTCTAATGGACAATATGATCACGGGAATTCAGACTGAAGCTTTTAAGGTAACAGGACGCGGGCTTTATGTAAAGGGAGAAAAACCTTTTTTCTGTACCTTCAGGTTTTCCACCAAAAATCATGGCGAAATACTTACATCGAAAGGAAAAGCGGGTGTAGGAACCAAATTTTATACAGCCTATGGACCTGTGGCTGTTTCTGCTTCAAATCTCAATTTCACATGTGGTGTACTGGCTACGGAAGACAATACTGTAGTAACGGTATCCAATTATAGTCCCTCGGTTCAGTTTTCTAACGGAACCAGCGGAACCACAAACCCAACAATGACTTTCACCCTGAATAAAGGGCAATCTTATATTATAGAAGGAATAGGAAATCAGGCAGGAAATCAAACCGGTTTTATAGGAGCTAAAATAGAATCCAACAAACCGGTAAGTGTTACTAATGGAAATTTTAACGGCCAGATTATCAATTCAAATAATGGTGGTGATATTTTAATGGATCAGTCGATACCGGTAGAACGGTTAGGGGATGAATTTGTCCTCGTTAAGGGCATGGCTCCTATCGCAGCGAATGTAGAAGGTGCTATAGTAACAGCAACAGAGAACAACACTCAGGTATACCTCAATGATGATGTAACTCCGGTTGCCACTCTTAATGAGGGCCAGTTCTACCGTATCGGCTCTTCTTCATATGTCAATCAGAATAGTACGGGACATTACAATATGCGGATCAGGACTACAAAGAAGGTGTATGTTTACCAGCTGATGGCAGGTACTTCAACCTCCTTTGTTGAAATTACGATTGGCGCTAATTATATCCCACCTCTCAACTGTTTTCTTCCTAAGACAATAGATGAAATAGGAATGATCAATATTATGCCTTACTATACAACCATCACCCCTATTGTTAAGCTCAATATCATTACTGAAACCGGAGCTACAGTAACGGTGAATGGTGCTCAGCTCACTGCAGCACAGGGACCATTTCCGGTAACAGGAAATGCCAACTGGGTGACTTACTCCATGCCTAATGTTACGGGTAATATTACGGTTCAGTCTACCAAGGCTGTGACTGCAGGAATTGCTGCGGGAGAAGGAAACGTAGGCTACGGTGGTTATTTCGCAGGATTTTCTTCTATTCCTGTTATTTCTAAAAAGAATGGAGATTGTATTCCCGGAATGGTACTTGAAGTGGATGACAGCTATGTATCTTATCAATGGAATTTTAATGGAAATCCCATTCCGGGAGCAACATCCAATACCTATACTCCAACCCAGGCCGGAAACTATACCGCAACGGTATCGGTAGGCGGCAGCTGCCCTCCGGCAGCAACCCCGGTTTATAAAGCTTTCAGTTGTACTACCAATACTACAAAAGCTTTAACAGTTTGCTCAACAGGAACTCCTGTTAGCATTACTCCATCTTTCACCAGTTCTTCTCAAACACCTTCGCCCGGCAGTGTACAAATTATTACCCCTCCAGCAAAGGGTAGTCTTACAATAAATCCTTCAACAGGAATACTTACCTATACAGCCAATACCGGAACAATTACCGACTCTTTTACTTATAAATTCTGCGGTAATGTTCCTGAGTTTACAGATTGTGAACAGGTGAAAGTAAATATAACGGTACAGTCCGTAACAGCAACTAATATGACTCTTAAAGCCTGCAGTAATAACGGAACCGGAATTTTTGACCTTACTTCTGCCAATGTAGGGGGTCCTGCCGGAAGTACAAAAAAATATTTCCCTACATCTGCTGATCTGGCCGCAGGAACTAATGAAATTATTCCAGCCAATGCCTATATATCTGCTGCCCCTAAAGATGTCTATGTAAAAGTATCGACCCCTGAAGGTTGTTTTGCCCAGGCTAAAATCAGTCTCCTGTTTAATCCTGCTCCTCAGGTACAGAACGCATCTTTAACATCCTGCTATATAGACACAACTCCGGATAAAGGAAACTTCGATCTTACCAAAGCTATAGTTACCGGGGAAACTGGAGTGACGAAAGAATATTATAAAACCATGCAGGACGCTTCTTTCGGAATCAATGCCATTACAAATCCAGCTATTTATCTTTCTTCCAGTGGAATGGTCTACATAAAAGTGATCAATGCCTTCGGATGTTATGCAATAGCAGCAGTAACCCTTACCGTCACATTACCTCATCCGTCACCGCTTCTTAAGGATCAGTTTATCTGTTTTGATGCCACGACAACACTGGATGCAGGAACGGGTTATGAATCATATGAATGGAGTACGGGAGCTACGACTTCCTCCATTTCCAATGTAGAAGTAGGAAATTACTGGGTTATCTTGGGACACAATAACTGTTTTACCAAGCAGACTATTTCTGTCAAAAAAGCCCCTGAACCTGTTATCAAACAAATTGATATTGATAACAATAAAGCAACACTTACTGTAACCGGAGGAACTCCTTCTTATCTATATTCTACTGACGGTATCAACTGGCAAAGTTCAAATGTCTTTACAGGGCTTCCCAATGGTCAAAATAAGTTTTATGTAAAGGATTCTTACAGTTGTGAGCCGGTACAAGCAGAGCTGACAGTCATCAATATCATCAATGCCATCACACCGAATGGGGACAACGTGAACGATATTATTTCTTATGCAGACCTTGCCTATAAGAAAGATCTGTCCTTTACAGTATATGACAGGTATGGAAATAATGTTTTTGCAGGGACACGCTTTAATAATTACACATGGGACGGAATGTTCAGCAATAAAAAACTGTTTACAGGAACTTACTGGTATGTCATCACCTGGAAAGAACCGGCTTTGAAAGATGCTGTCATCAAATATACCGGATGGATCCTACTAAAAAATTAAAACCAGACTTCAGGATCATACAATTGTCATTATACAACGGCTTGCTCTTAGGGAGCAGCTGATCTATTCAACTTAATTTAATATTCCTTAAACTTATGAAAAGGATTTTATTTATTCTTATACTGCTATTCATCTCTTCCACTGTCACCGCACAAAGGGATACTGACCACTGGTTTGCTCCTATGGTAGCCAGCGCCAGCAATGGCTCACCCAAACAGGCATTATATCTATCCACAGACAGTACCACTCCATTTCCTGTTACTGTTTACAACAACAATACAGCAATAGGAACTGTCACCATCAGCAAAGGAAATCCACAGGCATTTGATGTTCCGATGAATCTGATGATAGGTCAGAATACCACAGATGCAATGAGTGTAAAAACACGAGGGCTTTATCTTCATGGTGATATACCATTTTTTGCTACGTATAGGTTTTCAGAAGTTAATCACGGTGAAATTTTAACCTCAAAGGGTAAAGCGGGAATCGGTAAGAAATTCTATGCAGTATACGCACCTCTGATGAACAATCAGAGCAGTCAGAATTTTTCCTGCGGTATTCTTGCAACTGAAGACAATACTCAAATTAAAGTTTCAGGATACGGTATGACGACCTGGTTTTATAATAATTTTAACGGCCTCACTCACCCCAGTATTACCATCACTCTGAACAAAGGGCAATCCTACATATTTGCAGGATTAGCCAATAAACCGGGAAACAAAGACGGATTTATCGGGGCTAAAATTGAAGCCACAAAACCAGTCTCCGTTACCAACGGGAATTATCATGGACAGTTCGGAATGACTCCTCCTTATAACGGAGAGGACATCATCATGGATCAGTCTGTTCCTGTGGAACGTTTAGGGCAGGAATTTGTCATGATCAAAGGGATGGGAAATCTACTTCCGGAAATTGAAGGAGCTATCATTGTAGCCACAGAAAATAATACGGAGATCAGGCTCAATGATAATCCCACTCCTGTTGCTACCCTCAACGAAGGGCAATACTACCGTGTCAGTGCCATGAATTATGTATTGAACGGGCCTTCCCATCACAATATGTATATCAAATCTTCAAAGAATGTATATGTATATCAGCTTCTGTCAGGGATTGCAGATAATGATGCTACGGAAGGTTTTAATTATATTCCGCCATTAAACTGTTTTCTTCCTACAATTATTGATGAAATTGGAAAAATAGGAGAACTACCTTATTATACAACCTTTAATCCACCACTTACTGTAAAGCTCAATATTCTTACCCAGACCGGAGCTACAGTAACGGTGAACGGAATCCCTACAACAGCAACACAGGGGCCTTTTCCGGTAACCGGAACCAAAGATTGGGTTTCTTATTCTGTACCCAACATCACAGGAAATGTAACGGTAGCTTCTACAAAAGCTGTCACCGCCGGAATTATAGGCGGAAGTGGAAACTTGGGATATGGAGGGTATTTTGCCGGATTCAATTCTATCCCGGTGATCAGCAAATCTGCAGGGGAATGTGTTCCGGGAATTAGCCTGGAAGTAGAAAGTGGTTTTGACCATTATCAGTGGAATCTCAATGGCAATCCAATTCCGGGGGCAAATTCAAGTACCTATACACCTACTCAGGCAGGAAGTTATACAGTATCGATCACCAAAAGTACATGCTCACCTATTATCACTTATCCTTACAAAGTATATTCATGCTTAGCCAATACAATAAAGCAGATCAATATCTGTAGTACAGGAACTCCTACGGCCATTACACCTGCCTTTACCAATTCTACGCAGACTCCGGTACCGGGTACGGTGCAAATCATCACTCCCCCAATCAATGGAACTTTAACGGTAAATCCAACAACAGGAATCCTTACTTATACCGCTAATGCAGGAACTACGACAGATACTTTCACGTATAAATTCTGCGGAAACGACCCGGATTTTACAGATTGTGAGCAGGTAAAAGTCAACGTAACGATACAACCTCTGATCCTTAGCGATGCTATCGTAAAAACATGCAGCATCAACGGAACCGGTATTTTTGATCTGACAACAGCCAATGTAGGAGGTCCCGCCAATACTGTCAAAAAATATTACCCGACTCTGGCTGACCTCAACGCAGGAACGAATGAAATTATGATTGCCGGCGCATATCCTTCAACAGTCCCGGCCAGTGTCTATGTAAAAGTAACCACAGTAGACGGCTGTACTGCGAATGCAAAAATCACTCTTCAGTTTCATCCGGCCCCTAATGTACAGGATGCCTCAATTACAGGATGTTTCGTTCCCAACAACCCGAATACAGGAACTTTTGACCTAACTTCAGCACTGGTCACCACTACAGCTCCTGTAACAAAAAAATACTATCCAACACTTACTGATGCCACCAATGGAACGAATGAAATAATGACTCCGGCGAATTATATCTCACCCAATACAACGGTATATGTAAAAGTAACCACAGCTAACGGATGTTTTGATTTTGCTAAAATTACTTTAACAATCACTCCTCCTAAGCCCTCTCCGCTGCTGACGGATCAGTATATATGCCCTGAAGCCCGAATCACATTGAATGCAGGACCAGGATATACTTCCTATTTATGGAGTACCGGAGCAACAACAGCTTCCATTACTGTTTCTATAGGCAATTATTGGGTGATTCTTAAATCCGGTGGCTGTGAGACTAAACAATTGGTAAAAGTAATGTCTGTTCCTATCCCGAAGATTAAAAAGATTAATGTAACAAACAATACAGCAACTATTATTGTAGAGGATGGCACTTCTCCTTATCAATATTCGAAGGACGGAATGATCTGGCAGGACTCTAATGTGTTCACCAATCTTACAAGAGGTAAAAATATGTTCTATGTAAAAGACGCCAGCAATTGTAATCCTGTGGAAGCACAGATACTGGTTCCTAATCTCGTTAACGCCATTACGCCAAACAGCGATGGCATCAACGATACTCTGGATTATTCGGAGCTGACATTTCTGAAAGACCTGAAGTTTGGTATTTTCAACAGATACGGACAACTTATCTACTCTTCTGAGAAAAACAATAATTACAGATGGGACGGCACTATCGGAGGTAGCCCGGTCAGCAGTGACACCTATTGGTATGAAATAAGATGGACAGATCCGGACACTCAGAAACTGGTCACCTATACAGGGTGGATTCTTGTAAAAAACCGGAATTAATCACAATACATGATGCCTGATAAGGCTTGTACTACTTTTTGTTTAAAGAGACTGTCTCATTTTTGAGACAGTTTTTTATTGTATTCCTACTGCACTTGCTTCGATTTTTCCCAATATAAGGGAAAAGTGACGAATTGACACAATATATCAAATGGCATCATTTTCGACTTAATCATCAATAATTAATATATAAAACTTCTATAATGTATTAAATTAAAAACACAAAAGGAAATAAATGATACATTTAATAACCTCACAATTCTGATTGAATGAAGAAAATATTATCCATTTTTATCATTTCTATAATAGCAGTTTTAGCCCTGAATAAAATTGTTTTTAAAGAAACCTCCGAGAAAGAAAAGCAGGAACTCCTGCAGGATGTACGGCGGTATACGCATCCTATCAAAAGTATTTCTATGGATGATCCTGACAACAGTGATCTAAGGGTTCTGGATTCTGTACTGAAAGACAACAGAGTTTTGATCCTTGGAGAAAACATCCATTATGATGGGGCTACCATGCAGGCAAAAAGCAGAATGATCAAATATCTCCATGAAAATCTGGGATATAACGTGGTTCTTTATGAAGCCGGGCAATATGATACCTGGATCATGAATGAGGAAATGAAAAATCATTCGTTGAAAGTTTCTTCAGATTCTATAGGGGGTCTCGGACTGTTTGATTTCTGGTGGGACAATAAAGAAACCCGGCCGTTGATCAATTATTATCAGAAAACCAAAGCTTCAGGGCAGCCAATAGAGCTTGGCGGATTTGATATACAATTTTCCGGTGACGAACTCTATAGCAGGCGGAACAATCTATTAAAGGAATTTTTAAACAAAAATAAGATTGATATAAAGCAGTTTAAAACCTTCAGCAAATATGCCAATCAACTTAATACATTTATTTATGAAGGGGCTACCAAAAGAATTCTGGCAGGGGATCAAAAAAAGTTGCTTCTGAGTGAGATCAGTCAACTTGAACAGATGGTTCTGAAACTTGAAAAAACCACGGAAAACAGAATCTACGCAAGGTATTTACATGATATGAGAAATTACTTCTACAAAATCACAGAATACAGATCCGGAACAATACCCAGCATGCAGTTCAGAGATTCCCTGATGGCTCAGAATCTTATCCACCAGATCGATTCTGTGTACCAGGACCAGAAAATCATTGTGTGGTGTTCCAACATTCATTCTTTTGCAGCCCAGGAAAGCAAGGATTACCGCCCTATGGGAGCTTATATTAAAACTAAGTATGGAAAAGCCTCTTATATGATCGATTTTTCATCCTATGCTTTATTAAATGACAGCAACGGACGCCTCATCAATAAACCCGGAAAACTGGCTATTGAAAATACGTTTCATGCAATGAAAACGCCTTATTTCTTTATCGATCTGAGAGCAGTTCCCAATATTTCTATCTTAAAAAAGGAATTTACTTCTACCATCAATCAGAGAACAGACCAGAAAAAATTCTGGAGTCGTTTTTTTGACGGAATTTTCTACATAGATACCAATACTTCTTTAACACCTATCAAAAAATAATGGAAAGCATTACCACCAGAGATCTCAGTTATAAAATAGGCTCTAAAACCATTCTGAATAACATCAGCCTCAATATTCCTGAAGGCAGCATTTATGGCTATCTGGGAAGAAACGGTGCCGGAAAATCAACCACGATCAAACTGCTTCTGGGACTTTTAGAATCAGACCGTGACAATATTTTCTTTCAGAATAAAAGTTTAAAACAACACCGCACAGAAATCCTTGCCAGCACCGGAAATCTGATTGAATCCCCATGTTTCTATACTAAACTTACCGTTTCCGAAAACCTGAAATACCTGGATATTATCTACGGAAAAGGGGCAAAAAGAATCGATGAGGTACTGGAACTGGTAGATCTGCACAACGAGAAAAAGAAAAAAGCGAGTGCCTTGTCTATGGGAATGAAGCAGCGGCTGGGAATTGCAATGGCCATTTTTAATGATCCTAAGCTTCTGATTCTGGATGAACCCCTCAATGGCCTTGACCCACAAGGTATTTTTGAAATGAGAAAACTTTTCCAATATCTGAATGAGCAAGGGAAAACTATTTTTCTTTCGAGTCATATTCTGAGCGAGCTTGAAAAAACAGCAACTCACATCGGTATCATTGAAGGTGGAAAAATGATCTTTCAGGGAACAAAAAATGAACTGCTCAACCAGGTTGAAAGAGAAGTAACGCTGAAAGTTGATCAACCCGATAAAGCCTTATCTGTATTACAGGAGTCTTTTTCTGCCACGCTGGACAGTTCCAATAAAATCTCGGTAAAGGTCAGTGATGATAAAAGTTTTAATATGCTTCTGAAAAATCTTATTCAAAACGGAATCGAGATCTATGATACGGAATCTCAAAGTACCAATCTTGAACAGATCTTTATTAATTTAATTTCTAAGAACCATGACTAATACCAATACTTTCGCCAAGGCATTTTCATCGGAGCAATACAAGCTTTCCAAAAACAAAGAAATTTTCGGGATACTGCTGCTGCCTGTTCTTATTATTTTTGCCATTGATCTTTATATAGCCTACGATGTTATCAGCTCAGGAACCGACCCTGGGGGCGGAACTTCTAACCCGTGGAAAATGATATTAGGCAGAACTGTATTCATGTTCTTTTACCTGCTCTTTCCTATTCTCGTCGCTCTTTTTGTACATGCGTGCTGCGATGTGGAATATCGGAATAACAATTACAAAATTCTGTTTACTCTTCCTGTCTCAAAGACAAAGATTTTCTTTTCAAAAGCTCTGTTTATTCAGATCACTGTTTTTTTCTCGGTGCTATTTTCCTATCTGGCCTTTTTGCTGAGCGGTTATCTTTTAGGTATCGTTTTTCCTGATCTGGGTTTCCAGAATTATGATTTCAGAGAGGTTATCTTTTATGTATTCCTGAAGCTTTTCATTACTCTTTCTGCAATTGCCATGGTGCAGCTGACATTAAGCCTTGTTTTCAAAAATTTCATTTATCCTATCGGAGGCGGAGTATTCCTGTTGCTTTTCTCAACCATTGTTCATGAAAAAAAGTTTTCAGATTTCCTGATCTATACCGGCGGATACAAATCTCTTGATAATTTTATCATGGAAAATATTGCTTTTGACAGATTGGATTATTCTAATATTGCTGCTATTTTTATATTTCTGGCTCTAAGTTTTTATCTGTTCATCAAAAAGAAAGGTGGATAGAACCCTGTTGTTAACTTGAGTTTGGAAAGAAATGCTTCGGTTTAATAAGATTGGAAGCAGGAAGAGGAGAATAATTACAAAGAATAACTTTTTTCAGATTTCTATATTTTCTTAAAAGGATAAAGGAGCGATTTATATCACTCCTTTTATTTTTGCTTTGACTTCGTTTTTAGAAGCTTCTGCCTTTTTATTTTTTGATGCTTCCCGCTTCATTTTTCTATATTCCCAGGGAGCCATAGCATTGACATCCTGCCATAGACCGATTTTCTTAGCCTGAGCCTTTTCCTGTAATTTCCCTAAAGTAGTATCTTTAGAATAAGAGAAGTACCACCACCCCATTCCTGCTTTAATCAGCTCTCTGGAAAGGTATTTATCATTGTCATAATACACCTTCGCAACGGATCGTCCGTAACGGTCTTTCGTGTCTTCTACAAATTTTACGGTTTTTCCAAACACCTGAGCAGAAGTAAATTGTTTGGCGTTCTTTCCGAAGGCCTGTCCGCTTTCAGGGCAGTCGACCTCAGCCAGTCTGAGTTTTTTTTGTTGGTTTCCTTCTAGAAGCAAAGTAATAGTATCACCATCTGAAATTTTGATCACTTTTCCGCTGCTCTGTGCGAACATCAGTACCGGGGAAAACAAACACATCAACATTAATCTTTTCATGAGGCAAATATAGGGATTAGTCGTTTTGAGGAATATAAAAACCTCATATTTTACGGGATTTTATTACTATCAGCGAAAATCAGAAACCTTGTTCATTTATTTTTTAAATCACTGCATCTCCCAATGATCAATACTTACTTAATAAATAAATTTAACCTGATTGTTCAATTTATACACGCCTAACAAGCCTTTAGGTGACTTCGCTACCGTTTTCTTTCCAAAAGTATGCAGATTGATTCTATTGACGTTAAAATCAAGATCCTGAATGTACAGAAAGTCGCCCAGTCTATACATCTGATTGCCGGTTACACTGCCTTTATAGATTACTTTTGTTGTCTCCTTTTTAAGATCAAATTCATTCAATTCAGAATTCAGCGTATAGTAATATATTTTATCCCGATACAAAACAGGAGTCACCATAATGTCGATCGCTGCTGATGCGTGGGAGTATATAACAGTTCCTGTTTCTGCTTCCATAAGCATTACCTCACCATCTTTATCACTATTTTCACGCCCTAGAAAAATATATTTCCCTGCAACTATGAAATTTGAAAATCCTGTCTGCGGCATTTCTCTGCTCCATACTTTTTTTCCTGAAGAAATCTCATAGGCAGCTATCAGGGTACAGTTGAAATCTGCCACATAAAAACAGTTTTCATCAAATCCTATTGGGCGGGGTGCACTGTCTACGGTACAATGCTCAGAATGCAACGGCAGTTCATAGATTATCTTTCCCGTTTTTGAGTGTATTGCCACCAATCCATCAGTATCTACACTGGCGATAATAATATCATCATTCACCAACTGGAATTCCCTTATTCTTCCTTTGGTTTTTAATTTCCAGAGTACCTTATTATTTTTATAGTCTATACAGCTAAAACTATGGTTTGAGTCCGGAAAATAGAGTTTTCTATCTTGGATTCGGGGCTCTGTAAAGCAACTCTGTTCAATTTTTGAAAAAAAGATCTCTTTACCGGTTTTTAAATCTTCTACTTTTATTGCACATTCTTCCGCTTCATCGTTATCATAGGAATAGATCAGTAAATTATCTTTTTGATCGACGTGGGCAACAAGAGCATTCCGGTTGTCCTTGTAGGTTTCAGTTTCTTTGCAGGAAACTATAAACAACAGCAATATCATTATATTTTTTATCATTCTCCGGAATTCTTTTATTGATATAGAACTTTAATTACAAGGCATTATTTGAAAAGGACATTATATCCACAGATCTTTAAAGTATTTTGCAAAACCCTTCAACCCTTTCTGAACCCTCTCTTTAATTTCTTCTCCACTAAGGGCTTCAAAATTTTCGGGATAACTGTGATATTCAAAAGGGAATATCATTATTTCCAGTTGTTTACTCCAAAATCGGCTTCTTTCTTCTACCGTTATATTCTGATCCGGAAAGTCATCGTTGAAAGCCGGAAGTGTAGGCACTTCATTGTTATCAATTTTTGATTTAAAAGCTTTCAGCCTGGGGTACATAAAATCTGACAATACGTATTTCAGATCATAGATCTCATCTTCTATCATGGCTTTAACGGGTTGAGTTGATTTTTAAAATAAAAATATTACTTTTCTCTGGTAAAATAGATCATATCCCCCAGATTATTGTTACACGGTATAAATATTTCTTCAGGTATTCCTGCTGAAAAATCGACATTCTTAAATTGTTTACAGCTATTATCCAGACTTGAAAAAGAGAGTATATTTCCTTTCAAAACTGAAATATTGAAGCCTGAGGTATAATAGCCACCTACCTTTTTAAAGGAGCGGTCATACAATATCAAAGCACTTTCCAGATGCGGAGAACTATACCCACTTAGAACAGACTTATGCAAAAGCTTATAATCTTTGCCATCAGCGGTTAATTTGCCCAGATAAATAAAACGGTAGCTCAATGTAGTATCAGGTATATTCATTTTCATTTCAAGATCATCACCAACGCTTTTGCTTTTTAAAAAGAGCACTTCAAAATCTTCAATAAAGTCATTATTTTCCTTTTTTTGATTACAGGAAAACAGCAGTACAATCAGAAAAAAAATTATATATTTCATTTTAATGAGGAGGTAATCTTTTTAAAATATCAAGAGACTAAAGCTCCTGGAAAACCAGAAAAAGAAAGTAGGAAGAAAATAACTGGAAAAAATCGTTTCATTTTTAAAACAAGGTAAGTCGATGGTTATTAATTGAGTAAAGTTAATAAAAAAGTTTGTTCAAAAAATTAATTAAAATTTATCCTACAATTTATTTTTTTATTCCAAAAAGTATTGTACCTTTGCAACCGCAAAAACGAAATAAAAATCGTTATTGATGGCCACTTCGGGGCGTAGCGTAGTCCGGTCATCGCGCCTGGTTTGGGACCAGGAGGTCGCAGGTTCGAATCCTGCCGCCCCGACTATTAAAATTCAAGGGTGCGTAGCTCAGCTGGATAGAGCATCTGCCTTCTAAGCAGACGGTCAAAGGTTCGAATCCTTTCGCGCTCACTTTTAATAAAAGCCTCTATTTCAGGGGCTTTTATTATTTTTCAAAATATTTCCCATTAAATTTTTTATAAAATTTTTAACAAAAATACAAAAAAAAATAAGCCAAAAAGGCGCTAAAATGCTATTTTTGTTCAGACATTTTTTAGACGTTATTTCAGACATTATTTTTTTTTTACATTTTTCAGACATTTTTCAGACATTTTCAATAATCGTAATTGACAATGGAAATAGAAATCAAATTAGACTTATCCCCGACTAAAGTTAGAAAGAAGGGACACCCGGTGATTATTAGCATTTATGTTACAGCAACAGATAAACAATATCCTACAACAGGTTATTTTGCCAAGCCCGAAGAATGGGATGAAAGCAAAAACGAACCAAAATTTAACCATCCACAGTATAATGAGTTGTATCAATATGTTTATGCGAAAAAAATTGCGATTAATCAAATTACTCAGACCAAAGAACACAGAACTGCAAAACAAATTAAACAACTATTGTTAAGCGATAACAAAGAATCGCTTTCAGAATTTTGGAAAAATAGAATCGCTGAACTTAGGGCACTTGGAAATGAGGGAAATGCACGATACTTTGAAAGTAACCTCGCTGCTTTAAACCAGTATAATGAAAATGTACTGTTTCGACAAATTAACTTTGAGTTTTTAGAAAGCTATCGTGATTTTCATTTAAAAAAAGTAGACAAATTTGGAATGAAAACAGTAAGCCCGAACGGAGTTACAATTTATTTAAGAGCGCTCAGGACAATTTATAATCTTGCTGTTGATCGAAAGTACTTTATTCCCCCGGATGGTACAAAACATTTTAAAAAAGTATTTCCTAAAGCTGAAGCTACAGCAGATAATGAATTTTCTTTGTACGAAATGAGGACCATAGTTCGATCTCCTTTGAAAAGTAAATACTATGATATATTTATTATCTGTTTTCTATTGGGAGGCATTGATTATGTCGACATTCTAAATTTAAAATACGATAAAATAAGAAATAATAGGATCAAGTTTGAAAGACATAAAGGTGGCACCCAAGAAATTATTGATAGTTACATATTTTCTGAAGCCTGGGAAATCTTGGATAAATACAAAGATGAATCTGGATATTTAATGCCATTTTTAATGGCTTCAGAATCAAAGTCTAACAAATACTCATATCGAGATAACTACATCAGAAGATTTAGAACATGGCTTAAAAACATTGGAATAACCTCCTATTTTACAAGTAAAACAGCAAGAAGTACATTTATAGACATAGGGAAAAAATTATACTTAAATCGTGACATCATTAAAGAAATTACTGGACATTCTTACAATGATGTACATTCACTGTACGAGGGCAAATTTCCATGTCATGTAAGAGATGAAGTGCATAGAAAAATTATTGATGCAGTTTTTAACCCTGAAGATTCAGATGATCATGAAGAATATGAACTATCAATGGAAGATCAGGAAAAAATCTACGCATTTATAGCTAATCTAAAACTTAAAAAGAAAAGAAATGGAGACTAAAAAGTCTCCGTTTCTATTTCTACAGTATAGAACTTATCGGACACCGAGTTCTTCACCCACGACTTAATCCAATGTTTTTTGTTATAAGCAAATATTTCAGACTTAATATTAAACTTCCGGATCTTGGATTTCAGTGCTAAAAAAGTCCATCTAAAGGTAAAATTGGTAAGTCGGTTCATAAACCAATCTTTTACTGATTCGGCAAACTCAACACCATGAAGGCCGTTTGGGTTTATAGTATGATTATCCCCATTACTATCAAGGCCATTAAAGTATACGAGCATTAGTGTGCCTGCTTCCTGAAATGCTTTTGTTGTAGTCGTAGCTCTGAATGTCGTTAAAGGAAGACAGAATCCATTTATATTAATTTCCGTAGTATCTTTAGGAACAGGTGAAACATTAAATCTATATCCATTCTCATCAAAAAATACGGAGTCAAGCTCTACACCTTCAATTTCAGGAAATTTAATATTAAAATATTTTTTATCGTTGCGGCTCCTGATCGGATCCTCAATTTCAAACTCTCTAAAATCATCAGGTTCTTTTGTTTTATCGATAATTATACGATTCATTATTACCACACCATTTTCAAAGGTAAGATCATAATTTCTCCAGTTCTTAATCATATTTATTAAATCACCAAACGTCATATCCGGAACAGCTCGTTTAAGATCGACCCGGTTAAAGTTAAAAACAAAAGGAATAGCCTCTCCGGCAGAAGTATTTTGTCTTATCGGATTAATCTTTATTTCGGCTACACCAATATTCACTCTTTCGGAATTAAAGCGGTTTTCCTTAACAATGCCATCAAATTCAAGGGTTATTTCAGGAGCCATTTCTGCAGCTGCGATGTCAATTTCTATCACTTTATCAAAATTACCCCCACCAAATACAGCTATCGAAATACCGTCCTTTTTGATAGTCAGGGAGCTATTGCCAAGGTCTCCATCAATGTAACAAGAACCAATGATTCTATATTTACCAGGGGCTTTAATCTTAAACTTTTTCGTCCAGCGCGCAAACCTTAAATTACCAAGATCATAGTTCCCATAATATTCATCCTGGTAAACATTAGCTTTAAAGTACTGCTGATCTGCTGTTGTAAAATAATGCTCTCCTGAAAAAATGCATCTTTGTTTTAGTGTTTCATCTTCAAGGATGTCACCTGTCAATATAAAGCCAGCATCTAAAAACCCCTGTTTAAGAACATGAAGAATGTAAGGAAGCGGATGTATTATATTTCTATTGACAACATCCCAACCTTCTCCATTTTCCTGGATCTCATTTTTGGGAAAATATTTTTGAACGGAGTTGGCCAATCTCACTCTATTATTAATAAAAGAGTCGAAATACTTCCATCCTTCACTATCAAGATCAAACTCATCAGTGTAGATCTTAGGAAAGTTGTAATTAGTATCCGGATATTTTTTCTCTACGATCTCATTTGCATGATCATATATGTCTGGAACTTCTAATACATCCAGAGGCAGCTCTGAAAGCTTTTTTCCAAAATTTGGAATCTCTTCAAAGCCTGAATCAATCTGTATTTTTGCGGATTTATTTCTGAATTCAGTAAAAGTCAATGTGCCTTTCATGGTCTTACCCTCAAAGATGTGATAGCCATTGTGAACTTTGGCCAGGTTTGCATTATTAAATGAGGAATACTGCCCAACCTTGCTAAAAAAATCTCTATCATAATTGATATCTACTGGCAGAGTGTATTTTGTCCAGAGTGTATCCTTAAATCGGGGATTTTCTTCGGTGAAATTTATCCTTAGCCCTGTAAGATCAATTTTAAAAAAATCGGTTACAAACCAGTCTTTCATATTTTTTTAAGCTAATATGAGAGAGCATTCCAGCAGAATAAAGGACAAAAAAACCGCTCTAATGAGCGGTAATTTTACTTTTCAACAATAATTTTAAATTCAAGATCGATAGAAAATTTATTATTATCAGAGTCTTCCAATTCATTTTTCTTGCCTATTGGGAAGGCTTTATATTTTTTTCCTTCGATATAAATAAAACAAATTCTAGACAATAAAATATCAGTTATTAAGTTGATTTCCTCTTCAAGAATCCATCCACTATTAACAGTAATACTTTTTGCATAAGAGCTATCAAATTTCTCTTCCCTGTTCTCATTTGATTCTCCTACAATATTTTCAATTTCTACCGTTTTTTTAGTCTTATTTACAGCAGTGAACCAATCGAAAACAAGATTCTGATTTTCCCAGGCAATATGGACCAAATCGTCAACTTCAGGTAGAGGAAAAAATTGTAAAATTGAATTCGAGATCACTTTTGATTCCAGCCCGGGTTTAAATGCATTTCTTAAGAAAGTATGTTGATAAATTTCAAATTTTTGTACAAACGAAGGCGTAGGGAGATTGTATTGTGTATATAAAAGATTTATATCCGGCTTATCAGAAAGTCTATCTACGCTTAATTTTATTTGGCTACCACTATATGTACTTCTTACCGGATAATCAGTAAAAAATGGATAGCACTTAGGCTTTTTTCCGGGTGCAAACATAATATTATCTAAAGCAAAAGTTGATAATACAGTATCTGTACTGCTCATTTCCTGAAATGTCATTGTTACAACAGCTAGATCATATTGATAAACAGGGTCGATAGAAGAAACAATATCTTTTGCTTTTATAAAGAAATCTTGAACTTCTTTTCCTGGATAAATTTCAGCGGATCCTAAGAAGAAAGGATAAGTATAAAACTGATTTTCCTGGTATTCCTGGCCATATCCTTTAAAATACATTTTAAGAGTCACTTTTACATAAGATGATCCGGAATTTGTTTTATTGATTTTTACTTTATTTTTATCATTTGCAAAATAATAGGCAGATCCTTTAAAATCGCTAATAACAGCCTGTAATACATTTGCATTTATAACAATCTTTTTTTGAACGTTTCCTGCTTTTAAAATAACTTCTCCAGAATAATTACCCAGTACAAGATCTTTGGAATTCTTTGTGATGATTTTAACCGTATTATTTGTGATTATAACAGATTCTATAAATGATGGAAAAAAGTCGACAATCACATTAAGATTATTAGGATTTGAAAGGTTTACATCAATAGTTTTAGACTCTGATAAATTTTTCTGAAGAGAGATATTAAAGTGTGTAGGATTAATATAAAATTGAGTTGTATCATTGATCACTGTAAGATTAATTGTTACAGTCTTAGTTTGGGTGCCTTTGCTAATAGTTACAGTTCCGGAATAATTGCCAACTGTCTTAGCTTGAAGTTGAGAATTATTCTGGAAATTCAAATTTCGCTCAGAAACACCCGCTGTTTGGGTTAGTTCGATAAATGGATCAGAAACATTAAAGGTGACAGCTTCTGAAGAATAGACCACAATCTTAGAATCTCCTGAAAGAGAATTGTCTGCTTTATTATATGTTACTTCATAAGTAGGCTTATCAGTATTAAAGCCATTTCCTGATAACACTGTAATAGAAACAGGAATTATAACGTTTTGAATCGCAGATGTCTCCCGGAAGGTCTCAGTTCCACTGACAGCAACACCATAAGCCTCAATCTCAATATTCATGGTGTGTATACCAACAGAAAGATTATCCATGTTCTGAAAGTTCAGAGTAATAATTTCCTGGCTAAGATTGAGTTCATTAAAAGTATTTCCAACCAGCTTGGATGATGTGATATCTAAAAAGTCTACTCCCGATAATATTTTTTTTATCTTATATCTAAAGTTGGGATCATTATATATAAACTTCAATTCCGGGAATTTAATTTGTATAGATATAGGCAGAGGGTTTGCGGTTCCCACAGTCCAGGTAGGAGCAATGATTTGAGCCGGATTTGCAGCCCAATCTCTGATTGGAATATCAACATAGTTATCATGAGACACACAAGTAGATCCTCCTCCGACTCCAGGAGGGCAGGTAATGTAAGGAATGTTTACATTTTTAGTTCTTATTGGCATTTATATAAGGGATTTTGTTTTTAAATAATTTAATATCCGGATTAATGTCATTGGCATTCCAGATTTCCACGGCTATGGCCGGCAAGTAAATAATAATCCTCCTGGGCGCAAGTTCTACAGATTTCGCAGCCTCTAAAAGAGAATGCCGATTATTCTGAATTTTTCTAAAATCATTATTAAAGACTATGAAATCAATATCTTTAATTTGATAGCTCTCCGGAAGATCTCCGCTGAGTAATTTTGAAACCGATCCAACCAAGAAAATATTCCCACCTGTCAATTCCTTTATTTTATTTACCAGGGAATCACATATTCTGTTAAGTTCAGGAGCTTCGAATATATGAAGCTCCTGAAAGTTATTTACCTGCTGCATTGTTTTCAATTGTATCAATTTTTTTGATCATTCTTTTTATTTTTTTACCATTCTCTGCATCTTCAATGATCCAGGCATCAACTCCGTTTTCTTTTAGATATTCCAACAGAGCTTTTACGTCATACATTACAGTAGTATACTGCACAATTGCATCATTATTTGACTTTTGAGGATTGGGAGTACTTGACGTAGTTGGCTCTTCTGAAGAAAAGCCTCCTTCAGCCATCGGCTTTGTTCTACCGGTTCTGACGCTCTCCAGGTAATCAATTACATTGGCAGTTCTTGGATTTTCTAGCATCCATTTTGGAGCAACCCACTCATCCTGGTGAACAATACCGGCTGCTTTGAACCCTGAAGAGTCTGGAGAACCGAATCCGGATCCCGTAAAACCACCGGTAGCATAACTCGGTTTTTCAGGAAGTGGTGTGTTAGCTACAGTATTTAGTTGCAAAGCTCCCATGGTACCAACCAGGACGGCAGCTATAGTACCACCGATTGGTCCTAACTGAGAATAAGCCTGCATGATTGCGAGAGAAGTATTGGTTATAATTTCAACAATTTTTAAAGCTCTCTCTGTTTTCGCTTGTTTATATGCTATCTCAGCCTTTTTATTGGCTGTTTCAGCCTCAATAAGCTGAACTTGCTTATGATATTCTTCTTGGCTTATATAACCTTCATTTAACTGCTTTAAGAGCTCTTTTTTCTTTTGTTTATTGTTCTTTTCAAACTTTGACATTTCTCGCTCAGCAAGTGTATGCTGAAGTTGAGCAAAAGTCTGAAATGCGCTGCTCAATGCCTGAACCGCCATCCTTACAGCAGCAATTCTTCCTTTTGTAGTATCAAGATTCTTCCAGGCATTTTCCCAATCTTTGGCCGAGAATCCAAGGATATCAATCTTCTCCTTTTCAGTATTATTTTCTTCAGTTACCTTTTTATCATCAGTATCTTCACCTCCCTTAATTGCAGACTTTAATTGAGTAATTTTTACTGTAAGGGCATCCAGATCCGCTTTTAATTTTTCTGCAGCTTCACCCGTTAGACCTTTTAATGTTTGTTGTAGAATATTTTTCTGTACTTCCAAAGAAAGAACCATTGCTTTGGTCATCTTTCTATCTGCAGCTTCACGTAGAGCCGTTTTTGCATCCTCTAAGGTTTGAATATTATTAAGTTCAGTTTCAGTTAACTTTAAATATTCATTATTTTTGAGAAGAATTTTTGCCTGAGTAAGAGTAATTATTGCGGTTATTTCTTCTTCATCTTTTCTCCGGATCTCATCTATTCTTCTTTGTTCATATTCAACCAATCTTTGAAAAAGAACAGCATCAATATTCTCTTGCAGGCGGGCCATATTAAATAGGTGAGTCTGCTCTTGCTGAATATCGATTTTATTATTAGTTTCAATCAATATTCTTTTTACACCGGAAGCCTTCTCATATTCATCTTTAGCAACTTTTGATTTTGTTTCCGCTTTTTTCTTTTCTAAATCGGCAATTTCATGTAACAGCCTGTCATTCTCAATTTTTAAGTTCTGTGCTTCAGCATTCCTTCTATTAGCCTCTGTAGCAGCTTCCTTAATTAGAGAATCCTCAATAATCTTCAATTTTTCCTCACTGAACACCTGCTGAGCTTTTAACAGATCAGCATTGGCCTTATCAGCCTCTTTAATTGCTGCTGAATCATCCTTTTTGGGGTCCTTCTCTTTTTTCTTTTTCCCTGGTGCTTCAATATTCTGACCTACATCTGGAGATTTTTCATCTTCAGTTTTTAATAGTTTTTTAGATAATTCTTTGTTGGCAGCAACACGTTTTAAAAGATTAGCTTCGTAAAGTTTTGCATTTTTCTCCTCAATCTCAGCCTTTTTTAAAGCTTGCTTTTCGTCATCTTTTAATTCTTGGTAATCTATTGTTTGTCGGATACCAATTGCCTGCCTATCATATTTATCACCGATACCTTGGAGTTGTTTTCTTTCTTTTTCAGCCTGTTCAGCTCTTTTTTTATTTCGGGATTCACGACTTTTATTGTCAATTTCCTCCTGTTTTGCTTTAAATTCAGCATCAATTCGGGCAGTCTCTTTATTGACTCGATCTTCAGCTGCTTTATCGATGAGTTTTTGATAAGCTCTTACCTCGGAAGCTTCTTTTAATTTGGAAATAAGCTGATCATAAACAGAAGTAAGCTTAGCTGTTGCACGATATTCATCATCAAGAGTTCCTTTAAACTGAGGATATACCGCAATCAATCTTTCATAAGCCAGTTTCCGAGCCTCCAAGGAACTGTTTTTATCTTTAATGATAGCAAGATATAATTCAGTTTTTTTACGGAGGTCTCCCATTGCTGCAACCTCCTCTTTTTGAATTTGTTTTTGAACATCACCATTAACTTTCGCAGCTGCAGTATATTTATTTAAAGCAACAATACTGGCTTCTGTTTCTTTTCTGAATAAGAAATAAGCTGTTGTAGCGGCTGTAACCAAACTGATGAGTAAGGCAATCGGATTTGTTTTTGTCGCAATAGAAAAGGCTCGCATGGCAGCCGTCGCCCTCGTAATATTTCCTGTCAATAATGCTTTGGCTGCGGCTAACAATAAGACTGATCCCCTCTGTATAGCATACATTGCATTTAACCCCTTTTCAAATGCAATTTCTATTGCCGTGTACATAGCTCCCTGTTTTTTCATTGCAATCAACACTTTCATTGCAAGGCTGTAAGAGTATATTCCAACGGTAACTACAGTGATTAGTTTAGCCAGTAGTTCAAGTCTTTCTTTGAATTCTTTTATACCATCACCGGCTTCCTTGGTTACTCCTGTAATCCAACCTAAACCTTGTATTACAGGTTCAAAGAAATTGATCACATTGGTAGATGTGAACATATCATTCCAGGCATTTTTGATTTTCTCAATAATCGCCGGTGCATTATTATTTTTTTTATTGAATTCATCGGCAAGAGACGAACCGTTTTCCATCTCTTCTCCCGCCAGCTTCATCGATTTTCTGAAAGCATCTGTACTGTTGGCAGCAGCTCCTACTGCTTTTTGAACCTCCAGAGAACCTAACTTTAAGCTTTCAAGAACTTTTGCTGTTTCGGTCGCACTAAGCCCCTTCATACCCTGGGCAAAACGAAGAAAGAATTCTTCAGGTTTGGTATTCAATAAATTCTGAGCTTCATTTTTGCTCATTCTCATTGATATTGCAAACTTGTCTATATTTTCCCCTGCAGTAGTGATAAAATTTGAGAATCCGGAAGCTCCTATTTCAGCATTGATCCCTGCCTCTTCAAATGCAGCACCTAAACCGAGAACCTTATCAATCGATGGTTTAAGCGCATCCGGTAATGTACCCACCCGGGCAGCGAATTGTGAGATATTACTTTCTGATGCAGTACCCTGAGCGGCTAATGTATTAAGAGCAGATCCAATTTGATTGATAGCATCTGCATAGCTCATTTCTTTGGTAGTAGTAAATAGACCTTTTATTGTTCCGATCTGCTCAACAACAGCTTCGAGACCACCTTCAAAACTATCTCCTAAAGCAACGTAAGCTTTGTCTATCTCTACAATGAAATCTTTCATCTGGCCAAGAGGTACACCCAGACGACCCGCAACTTCAGCAATTTTAAGCCTATCAAGCTTAGAAGTCCTGGTGTTCATTTCATCGAAAGCGTCCCAAAGATCCTTAACCTGCTCAGTAGTCATTCCCGTCGTTTTCTCAACGTCGGTCATTGCATCGGCGATTTCTAATAGATGAGTAATAACAGCCTCTGCATTACCTGTAATATCTTCAAAGAATGATGCGGCTACATTCCCAGCGAATACACCTTTGAAAGTTTCTCCAAAGCCAAATAATTTATCAGCCCACTTAGTGATGGCATTTCCTGAAGTATCTACAGCTTCAGTAATCGCATTGATTTCTTTTCGGACTTCTTCAAGCCTAGCTCTAGCCGTTTTTACTTCCTCAGCCTTTTTTCTCCACTCTTCAGTTCCTACAGTAAGTTTCTTAAACTCACTTTCCAGTTTCTTGGTGACTCTCGAAATATTAGAAAAAGTATTCTCTACTTGTTGTCCATTAATGTATAAGACTCCAGTAGATGTAATTTTTGTTCCTGACATTTTGCATTGAAATTTCCTGCAAGATGTTTTTTGGCTAAATCAGGCGAAAGGACATAAAAAAAAACACTTAATATCTAAGTGCTTGGGTTTTCAATGAGTCTTTTAACTTCGAATAATAAATTTTCACACCTGATCCTGGTAACGTTTTCCATAACAAAATCAATTACTTTAGAGTCTTTTACAGCTTCATTTATGAAAGGTTTAGGCTTCATTTTCATCACATGAGACTTAAAACCATAATTTGTATTTTTCGGCTCCTGTCTTGATCTACTCCCTCCGGATCTGGTTGTGTCAACTCCATAGTTCTGAATAAAGCCGTGTCTGGCCATTCTAATCGATAAGCTCCGCATGTAATATTTTTTTTTCTGGTCATTTCTTTTAGAGGCATATCGCTTTACTGCAGCTTTAGCAGTGGCATCCTTTAGAGAAGGGTCATTTTCCTTCCGGTTCACGTGATCTTTGAAAGATGAAGTTTTTCTTCGTAGAGAACCTTCTAACATCTGTTCAGCCTTTTTTGCAACTTCTAATTCAGTGTTGTACATCTTTTTATTTCAAATAAAAAAGAAAGGTGTCCTTTAAAAAAGGACACCCACATACAAACATTTTTTTACAAATTTTATATTTTTTCGTAGAGATTCCAAACGAGAAATCTACCCACTTCTACTTTCTTTTTAGTTAATATCTTTTGTGCATTTTTAAAACCTAATTCTTTCATTACCTCAAAAGTATCATGTTCACTCACCGGTTCTGACGGAATTACTCCTTTAAACCAATCTGTAATTTGAGATGTTCGCATTTGTATCAAATCACCACCTGGAGTCATTTCGTAATACTGCAGTAGAAGATCTTTCATCACTTCTTTATAGTCCTCCATACTTTCTATTGTATTTTTCTATCATATTACTATATGCGCTGCCTAAATCCGGCCCGAAAGCAAAGGCTGATCTTCCAGTACTTTGAGAAGAGAAGGAGCATTTAATAATACCCGGAGAAATTACTGACGAAGAAATAGAACCTTTATTCATTTTTACAAAATTAAAATTTTGGTGGCTTGATTTTCTGTTTAAAAAAAATCTTCTTCTTTTGCCTAAAAACTTACTTTTAGAGTTTAATGTTTTGTTTCGCATTTTATTTGATTTAAAGTTATCCTCTTAACCCAAAAAAATACCTTGACTTTCATGGGTGTCGCGAAACAAAACAGATCCGAGGATAAGTTAACCACTAATTGTCAAGGCAATATTGTAATCGTAGAAAATGATTGGATAATTTAAAGACTTATCCTGATGTCTGTTTTGTTTCGCTTGACAAAGATATATAAAAAAAGAATAAAATCTAAAAATTATCAATTATTTTTTTAATTTCTCATACAGCTCTACCGTCAATTTAATAGATTTTTTTGTCTTATCCGACATTTCAAAATCATTCACGGCTGCACCTCCATCCAGTCTAACTTCAACTTTATCAGTATTTATTATTTCATGAAATGCTGAAATCATTTCCGGAGTACATTTTATATCTGAAGTTTCTGTAACATATCCGTTCCCCACGTAAGTTTTCGTTTCACCGGCATCATATTCCAGTTTTTTTCCATTGTAAAGGATTACAACCTTTTTAAAAAAAATCCAATTTCCGCCGTTATACTCCATAACAACCCGCATATTTAATATACCCTCTTTTATTGATAAGTATGCATATTTAGATGTCATTGAAACCTTGGGAGTTACAAAAGCTATATTTTTGAACTTATCATTATCAATCTTATATCCCTTTAAATCATCTTTCGATAAGTCTGACAATAATTTTGATTCAACTTGTGCGTTTAATATTCCGGCTACCAACATCGTAGCCACAAACAAGACCTTTTTCATAGTATAATTTTTCGGCAATTTCCCAGTAAAGATAAATAAATAAAAAAATTAGGATATGTGGTTTTCCGTAAAATAAAAACCAGTATTAATAATGGTTTAACACTATATACAGATATTTTCTATATCTATCCAATCTTCAGGATCCACCTTCAGTAATTGCTTATTCTTAAAATTAAATAACACATCCACTCCTACTTCACCACCGGAAAGCTCTACAGGATTAATTTCTACAGAATCCTTCAGAAACGAGTTGAACAAAAAATGATCTGGAATATTACTGTCATATCTAATCCGGCTGATTATTTTTAAAGCTAACTGCTCAGCATCGTGGATGGCAATATACTGACCTTCGAGATCATCAGCCTTTATGTTATTAAACATGATCGCAAATCCTATCTTTCTTACTGCAACTGTATTTTGATCAGGTCCATCCAAACCCAGATCGTATTTAAATAAGGCTAAAGTAGGGCTTTTTAAACCTTTAACTGAAGCAGTTCTGTTCGCCCATTCTCTCTGAAAAAAACCTACAAAATCGTTTATAAATTTTGCCTTGTTTGATAGGTTTTCAAAGTAATTCTTGACTTCTATATAGCTATTTTCCTTCATGTGCTTTTTGCTTGGCTTTATGGTAGACAATACTTTCCGACATTACAGACAAAAATTCATAAATACGAACGTTATTTACATCCTGTTTCTTTCCTAACGGTTGAAGTTCATCCATTGCCATTGCCAAGAGAGCTTTATCAAATGGAACGATCTCACTATCTTTTTTCTTAAAGACCGGTTGCAACTTTTCTTCTGGTGTTTCCTCGTTTTTTGGGAAAACTATTGGAAAAGTTTTTTCAATATTTCTTCTGGTAAACATATAGGCCAAAGCAATGGCCTCCATCTGCTTTTCACAGATCTTATCTGTGATCATTGCGACATTTCTTAGATCCAGATCATCATATTGCTCTTTGAATCTGTAAAGGGTAGCAACAAGCCTTTTTAAATTCAGAAGACATCTTTCTTTATTCCACTTAAAGAAATAAGTATCGATAGTGGAAAACTGTCTTGCAGAAATATTTTCAATTTTATCAGCTGGTTTTATTAGCCCAGGAATCTCCGGAAACCGATATAGATTACTCTCATTTTTCAAATATTCTGTGTGTTTAGCTAATTCGGTAATTGGAACCTCTTTTGTTAATCGTCTAAGCTGCAATCTTGCTTTTAAATCTGGTAATTTTTGATATACTATAAGAACCATGTCAGCATATACAGAAGCAAAATCTTCGACTGATGTATTAAGATATAAGTGAGCAATTTCCTGAAGCTGCCAATCATTCAATTGGTTCCAGGATCTCGCTACTATAATGTTTCCTTCCATTGCATTATTTTTGCTGCAAAATATCTAAACAACATTATTATGAAAAGGACACTAAAACTATTTTATGAAACATCAGATCAGCAATATTATATATTGTACCAATCACCTGGAATAGACTTACTTTTTAAAGTCGATAATATAAATCCTATGATGTTATCAAGAGTATACGAAAATGCATGGTTTAAATCAAGCCACGATAGAGCTAAAGTAATCGAAGAGATGGAAGTATTTGTGAAAACTGAAATTGAGAAACTGAATGGATATTAAAAAAAGCACCTAAATAAGGTGCTTTTTTATTAAAATTCTGTTTTAATCTTATCTAAGTAGGAGTAATCTTCTTTGACTTTATCAAGCCAGCGATCTCTTCCTTCTGGTTTACTTACAAAATCCGAATGAAATCTTTCAGTTGCAGAATAAGCAACAATGTTTTTTGCCAAATCTTTCACTAATTGTGCATTTTTTGGATCATTGTTCAAAGTTTTTAGAGCATTATATAAAAGGCAATAACCAATATATTTTGTATTTACTAATTCCTTAGTATAATCAGCAATTAACTTTTCTTTATCCTGAGTAGGGGAGCTGTTTTGTATTCCAAGGAGATCTTTTTTAGCAAATAAAATATAAATGATATGTTGCTTTTCAGCAGTATTCAAATCCGGACGATATAATGCATTAATTGTTTTCCAGTCAACTTTAGGATCATTCATTTTATTGCCTAAATCATTTTCAACATTGAATGCCATAAAATCCGTATGAGCATCAAGATACGGTAATTGTTCTGTGTATTCCTTTCCTGAAGGAATATCTGCTGATTTTTTTGTTATAATAGATGATTTAGCATTCCTATCATTATTTTGCTCAGATCTAGGGTTATCATCTTTAGAACAACTTGTAAGTACAGTAGTTGCAACTACTATAGTAAAAATTATTTTTTTCATATTCAATTATTTTGGTATTATTTTTTTCTAACAACCAACCGACATACCAGGCTCCCAGCCGTTAACAACTCCTTGCTCAAATACATAATCTGGGGTAGCATATGCATAATGAACGGTTGTTCCTCGAGGAGGGGTTCCACTACATGCTGTACCATTTGGAACATTCCATCCCATTCCAACACCGTAGCCGCCTGCGGATACATAACAACTAGATGTACATACTCTAGCTTCAACAGCTACAACAGCTATAACAGCTATAAAAGTCATGATTTTTTTCATAATATGTTTTTTTTAAGTTAGTATTTAATTTATTTGAAAACAATTATATAATCTGATACAAGTATAGTAATATTTTTTAAATCACAATTACGGGAATCCGTATTTACTATAAATATTTTAATGCTTTACAATTTTAGAGCAATTTTAATTTAATAATCTCTAAGTTTAAATTATCAATAAATTGACAAAGTTTTTCAAAGTCTTTCTCTGTAAATTTATTCCGTTCTATCAATTTTATTTTTTTGTCCGCTGTTTGCTGAGAAACTTCTAATACATTTCCTAATTGCCTTGAGTTATATCCTAGTATTGTAACAAGATGAATACATTTTTCCTGAATAGTCATTTTTTGTGTAATTTTACAACAGTTTTAGTTGTTGACAAAAATAACTGAAATTAATTTGACAAAAAGGCCCTCATTTGAGGGCTTTTTTTACTTAAAAAAATTGAATATTTTCTGCAAGAAACTTTCTTTTATTTCTTTTACATCATGCCAATTTTCTCTATGTTCTAAAATTCTGGTTTCATTGGCTTCCAACATTTTGATTATTTTTCTTAACTGTTCTTCATTATTGCATTCTGCTATTGGGGAGTAAACTTCTTCTCTTGGTATTTCATAAGCGACATCACAAAATCTTAGATAAGCTCTTAATGCAATTACTTTTACTTCTAAAACATTTTTTTCTGGTTTCATTTTTAAAATTTTAATTGTTTAACTTTTAATTAATTTGACGTTGTAAATATAAAACTTTTTTCTTTTGCAGTGTAATATTTACGCTGCTTTTTAAGAATTTTCGTAATTAAAAAAGCTCTGGAAAAATCCAGAGCTTTTTTTAAAATCTATCCCACTGAAAGTGCATCCAGTCATAGTTCTTTTCCTTCCCAAGGCTAATAAAGCCATGTTTATAAAATACATCAATCATCAATTTATATTCCGGACGGGCGAACCTTGCCGTCCTGGCGGTTTCTTTTAGTCTGTTTCTATCCGGATCCAAATCAATGGCTAATCCAAAAGCGTGAACAGAAAGACTTGATCCGCCTCTCATTTGTCGGTAATTAAAACATCCACCAAATAGGTCAATGCCTAACTCTCTTATCTTTGGATATCCGTAAATCTTCAAAAGATCATTAAAAACAGCTTTTAATGGTTCTGCTATATCCTTATGACAAGTCATCTTTTTTACGCTTGTTTTGGAATCCCAGGCGATCCGTAAAGGAAACGGAAGATCAATTGTCGTTAAGTAACCTGCACCGGTTGGATTTGGAGTCCCGTATTTTTGAATGTATTGTGAAATTGTTTTCATCTTTTTTTACTTAATCGTTCCCAAACATCTAATTGCCAAGTACTTATTTTAAATTTATTCCATACAAACTTTAAAAATACATTTCCTATAAAACCAATTAGAATAAAAATCCAAAACGGATAAGCATCCCGTTCGATTTTTAAATTTTTAGATTTTGTGACGGTTTTATAGGTTGTATGTGTTTTATATTGCGTTTTTGTCTGATAAGTAATGTGATCTAAATACCTATAATGAAATTCAGTATTCTCTTTTTTTTCAGTAAACTCAACTCCTGCAGAACCGGAAAAAAAAAAGCCTCCATATCTAAGCTCATAAGGTTGGCCATCAGAGCTTATTTTTAATCCTTTCTCAGAAAAAAGCTTAGTAAAATCTATTGTGGATTGCGTTTTACTATTTAAAGATTCTGTTTTCTGCAGATCAACATTTTTTTCTGCATTAATTTCGCTTATTTGCTTCTCAAGTTCTTTCTTCCTGGAACCACAGCTGATTAGTAAAACACTAATCAGCATTATCATTACCGCTTTTATCATTTTTAGCTGTATTTATTAAGTTAATAATTGATTCTTTATTATCGATCAAGTCAAATATTCCATTGATAACCTCCTGACGGGAGCGATCTGTTTTTCTTCTTAATTTTTGATCTGCTTTTTCTCTTACTGATTTGGCCTCGGTAAGAACCAATCCAGCTGCACATAAAATGGAAAATAATGGAGCTACTTTCAATATATATGAGATATCCAAAGAGATTGACACCGGCAGGAACAGTGCATCAAACAATAATGCAAAAGTCATTAGAGAATAGTAGAAAACTGATTTCTGAATACTTCTCCTAAAACCTTCAGAAGTAGTGTGTTCACCGATTGACTTCGATTTTTGTACTCCAAAATAAAGATCAATTAACATTGCAATTAGCACGCAAAGCCAGGCACCACATACCATAAAGAGCTTTGCTAGGATGATCTTAAATGCTGTTTCGTCAAATCCTATAAATTCTATCATATTTTCAAGAGTATTGTGTATCTAACCAATCAATACGTTTTTTCACCCAGTCATAAATCTGAGAAAAGCCTGTATAAATAGTGCTATTGGATGGAATTGTTGGCCATGTTGACTGTTCCTTTTGGTACAAATCCACACCGTATGCTTTATTTATCTTATCAGCGTGTTTATAAACGTTATTTAAAGTAAATACTCCAGCAGACTTTAACTCGGAATATCTTGCCTTTATATCTACCGAGTAAGCGTTATAGAACTTCTGCCAGAACGCAGCTGATCGGATGGACGTTGACCATCCAGTGAATGAATTACCATCCCACTGAAGCCCAAATGTCGTGTCCATGTCATAAGGAAGGAAGTAGAACTTAACTCCATCATAAGATGTAATCATTAGATTTTTAGTATACATGTCCGGAGCTTGGATAAATTCGGCCAAAAGATAAAAATCAATGGCATTTTTTAAATCATGATTTGTCTCAAATGCATCTTTGAATGCCTGTCCTGTAAGAGCATTGGCGGCGAACCACGCATTTATCTTTGTTTGAAAGTTAGAATCTGGTGCTTTTGGATTTCTTATCTCCCATTCTGCTGCTTGGTATGAGTAAAAATTCGCATGTGTTTCCGCTGCTATTTGAATATGATTCTGATTTGAAGACTTCAAATCGTAATTCTCTCTCTTTTTCCCTAAATTAAAAGACCCTATTCCATAAAACACTCCATTCACATAAAGTTCTGCTGGGAATCCATCAACATGGCATAATGCGCCCGAATCAAATCGTCCTATTTGAGATGTATATGACGCCGAATAAGCTATCTCATTCTCTCTTTTAGGATAATACGTCCTACTCTGTACGATGTCTTCCCAAATGTGGTTTGAAATAAGGTTACGAGCGTGTGTGGCATCTATCCAATTTGACTTAAATACGAATTCAGAATGGAAAGCCCAATTGCCAACACGTAATTTAAATTCAGATGTTTTTTCTGAATTATTGAATAATCCGATAGTCCAGTTCTTTTTTGGGTACAATGCAGAACTCGAACCCTGTACCGCTAATGTCGCCACCTTCTTAATTCCAAGGCCCTCCATATCTGAAATGAGTATTTCACCTGTCGCAATGGTGTCTTTTGTTGCTGGCAAAGGATCAGAAGTTGTAAAATCAAGTCTTAATACTTTTGATGGCCTTTTAATCTGAGCACTTTTTTCATTAGAAATGCTCGATCCATTTGAAATGTGATTTTCGATAAAGTCTTTAACGCTATCTTTCTGTAATGGCTTTTTTACTATCCTTCCAATTTCAAACTTAATGTCTGTTGTTCTTGAGTATGCGAAAATGTCATATAGATTATGATCTAGATCAAATATTTTCGAACCACTTCCGGCAGTTCCGGTCATAAGTTGTGCGACTGGATTAAAATTTTTAAATGCCCCAAGCCACAATACTCCAGCTCCTGCATTATTGAAGTTGCCAGTAACCTTAAGGTATTTAGCATCTGCTTGAAGGTCAGCAAAAATTATTCTACCATTGAAAAAGCCTGGAGCGGCATATTGTCCCCAATCTGTAGCCAGTATTTTATCTATATTTTCATTTGGCAAAGGCATAGCCAGAGACTCCCACACAATGTCTGTAGGATTTAGAAATGAATCTAATACTGATAATTTTTGCTCAAAGTATTCTTTAGAACTAATTAATTTTTGCTCATAGTTAAACAACTCAATAATAGGTAATGTTCCTGATTTTAATTGAATTGAGATTGACTTCGTATCCGTTAAATCAAATGTTTTTTCAGCAGAAAAATTAGGATCTGTAAATAATAAAATATTGTAAAATGTACCATCATTTTTGACTCCGAGAATAGCCGGGCGATCACCTGGAGAAAAATTAACCATATCTTTTATCCGCAAGCGATAACAGTTCGATGTATCCAAATTGTGCATTACCCCGATTTCTGGATACATTGTATTTTGATAAATTTGGTTATCATATGTCAAAAACCATCCACCAAATAAAGCTGTTGAAACTTCTACTTTCTTTATATCAGGTATCTCTGGAACTTTATTCTCTTCATACCCAGCATTAATCGTCAGAAGATGGTCATATCTTTCAGCTATCTGCTGCCCCCCCTGAGGATCAATATTGTTATTTGGCTCAAACTTTTCAGTAACATGACTTTCAGGTAAATCTATACTAACTTTATCCCAACCCGTTCCATCAAATGATAAAATGTTTAATTTTTTATACTCCAGAACAATGTTATTTGCCTGAGGGTAACTTCCAGGATTAGCAATAAACCATTTAGGGGTATTTGGTGTTACCACTATATTACTAGAAGGACTCACTACTCCACCGAAAGAAGAAGTAAGCATTATTTCATCAGGAATAATATTCGTGATGGCTTTCATGAGGACATTTAATATATCTCCTGTAATAGCTTGTAAGCCATTAGAGGAAATAAATTTTTCAATGGCATCTAAAATTTGTTGTTTATTCATAATATTTTATAAAAAAATCGTTGTTAAAATCAGTATTAAAATCTCCAGGTACGGAGAAGCGATCAAGCGAAAAATTGTAAAGAAAAACAGGTGAGTTACAAGTAATCATAATTTCAGATCCGGAGTTATCTTCATACTTTTTTCCTGTCCCGGTGTTTGCATTTTCAATAAATGCACGATTCCTGGAATGCCCTATTTGCCAATTTCTTCCATTAGTATCTTGAATAAAAAAAACAAACGGAAGATTCATCCCTCTTTCAATAAACCCAAGTACAGATGGTAAAAAACCCAAGATATACACAGTTAGGTTTATCTTACTTTTTTTTCTGGATAAGGCTCCAGATAAAAGAAGCTTCAATTCATTTTCATCAATCAAAATATCAATGTGATGAATTTTTTTTCCTTTATTCATTATGATCTCCTCTTGTATCGAAACTTCTGATTCAAGATTATTACCAGGGGAAGGCAAAGGTGTGTGAAAGAAAAACTCTTCAGGAGCGTAGTATAATCTGCACTTAACACCAGAGTTATACTCAGTTAAGTAGCAGGTTTCTATATTATCAAAGCTGTTCATTATTGCACAAAAAAACCGATAGAATTATCGGTTTGAAAGGACAGTTATGTTAGGTAAATTCCTGAAGGGCGAGACTGTATAATCCGGTCAGGTTCTGGTCCTGTAT
Organism: Chryseobacterium indologenes; assembly: GCA_001013295.1. Taxonomy (GTDB): domain Bacteria; phylum Bacteroidota; class Bacteroidia; order Flavobacteriales; family Weeksellaceae; genus Chryseobacterium; species Chryseobacterium indologenes_B. Next base: position 72,598 of record LAZY01000040.1, read on the forward strand.
AACATGGAAATTCAGAAGAGTGATCTTTCATAAAATCACTGATCACTTTTAAACTATCATTTGCTAATTGTAAAAAGTTTTTACCAGATTGTATTTTAGCATCTGAATCTAAAACCTGAGATTTCTGCCATGGAAGCTCTTCATATTGGACAACAACGGCATTTTGAAGGAAAATAAAAGAAGGTAAAAGGCTTGCATAATAAAGTGAATAGAAAACAATAGCATCCTTAAAAAACACATACAGTTCTGGATTATCCTTTATCTGATCTACGCATCCAGGCTTTATATTCTCATAGACTTTTAGCATCAATGCTTGTTTTAAGAATCTCTGCAGCATTACGAATACCTCCGGAGAGTAATTGATTGAATAAATACTTTCGAATTCTGAAGGCTTGGAAATATGCTCAGATACATTCTGAAAAAAAGGGATCCGGGATTTTAATTCTGGAACTACCGCAATTTTATCCAGGGAATCAGAAAAAAGCTTATCTGCGAATTTTAATAGCGATAAACCAAGATCACGGACATCCCACCAAGGTGCCGGCTTAAGCTTATCTTGTTCAAATTGGTTTATACCTGTATTATTAATGTGAACTTTAATTTTAGATATGGAGAGGACAAAAGAATAATGTACTGCAGCTTTGGTAAGCAACCGGAAAATTTCTTTCTGCCCGATATCAATAGAACTTTTTATCTGCAGATAAATTTCTTCAGGAACAATTTCAAAAATTTTACCAAATCCCAATTCCTGATCTACAAGATCCCAATCGAATGTTTTCGGTAAGATTAAATATTTTTTTTCGGCAAGTTCTTCTGTAGTAATATAGTATTCCATTTTTTTGACCCTTTTTTGTGTACTTTTTTTAGTTGACTATTTTAATCTGTCCATTTGGATTTTTATCTAATGTTGTAAGATTCATGTTCGGGAATTTTCCAAACAATGTTGGATCCCAATTATTCCAATATTTGATATTTTCAAATATCTGTAATGTCCGGATCTGCTTAATTGGAAATTTAGCACACAAAATTGTCCAAGCTTCACGTTTATCAGAACCGGAACCACTGAGTGACTTTCCTCCAAAAGCTCCTCCATTAATAAGGCAGGGATCAATTCCCATTGGAGTTAATATTTCATAATTTGCTGCAGATCCATCTAGTAAGAATTCACCACTTGATTGATGTTGTTGAATCGTATCGACTTGAATTCCCTTTATCAGCTCGCCCGAATCCCTATCTCTAAAATAGGGTGAGATTATTGACTTTCCGGAACCTTTATTTCCTCGAAGCTCATTGTCTATAAGATCAACGAGATCTGTTCTTTTTTTCTGTTTTTCCTGATCACTGAAAGAGTCCCAGGCAGGACCATAGATGTGTGCAAAATAATCATCTGCAATATGAATCACATATTTTACATTCAGCTGCTGTTCAAACATTAACTTTTTAAACTCCGGAAGAGACAGAACAACATCAACCCATCCATTTTTAAAAGATGAATGCCAACCTACCGAAGGATAAGTTTTCTCAACCAACAAACTATCAATAACCGGAATGGTGAACTTTCTGATTCCTTTCTGCTTACAATATTCTTTCACTTCATCAATTGGAATATTTGGGGAAAAGCATCGTATAACAACTGTATTATCTTCTACATAATTTACCCAGTCTGTATTGACTCCGATATTATTAATTACTCCGTTGTTATCAGGAACTTCAAAACGACAATCCGCAGCTTTAAGTCTTCTTACTGAAATTATTTTATCTCCATTAGGAGAAAGTAAATATTCTGGAAAAGCAAGTCTCCAGGTTTCAGAATCTAATATAACTTCTGCATTAGTAATATTAAATTTACACCTATTGAAAAAATCGTTTATTTCAGGGAAAGAAGAAGCCAGGCGTTCCTTAAAAACTATGCCCTCTTCTGTTTCGATTCCCTGATAAAGTTGGAACCCGGTTCCGAAATGTGCAGCTGTTAAAACTTCAAGTCCTCCAATAGCAACACCTGTCTTTTTTAATTTAGCTTCAAACTCTACCGGGTATAGATTATTATCTCCCCAAGGCAGCCACCTATTAGAAATTAAAGTTTCCGCATTCTTAACTTTAAAGTTTGAGTGCATAGGATCTTTTACAGCGTTAAAAGCAATGATCGCTCCTTGGCTTTTGCCTCCAACGGCATATATATCTTGTGCAATAGTATTCATTGATGATTGTTATAAATTGTCTTGAATAGAGTGAATCCATTCAGGTAGCTCTTCACTGCCTGATGCGATATAAGTGATGCGTGTTTCTTTTTTTAATCGTTGCACAGGATTGAACCAAAATGTAATTTGCACAAAGGTTCTGCAGGAATTACTGGAGTTAAACCAGCGATATTCAATCCTATCAATTTTCCAGTCCATCTTAAATTGTATTTTGTTATAATTAAGCCTATAGAATCACATCATATCCGTTAAATTTTGTGATAAAGAGGATGTGAATTTTCTTAATTCCCTCTGATGTTTTAAGGTTTCTGGTTCTGTTTATAAAGTGATTAGGATTTTTGAATTCTATCTTTTGTGATAACCTAATTTTCCCCTTTGTTTTGGGTGCCTGCATAAGTGTTGCATTATTCCATGTTACTAATCGGCCACCAACTTTATTTTGTTGATTATAGGTTCTGACAGTAATAGAAAAAGGAACCGGATTTTTACTATGATCCAGCTTTTTCATTTCCTGAAGAACCTCTCTCAAAAACATCGTCTTTTGCATACTGCGAATATGAATCTGACATTGTTCAGAATAAAGGACACATATTTTTTTCTCAAAAAACACCCCCTTTTCTCATTATTTTTTTTATAAAATTTTGACAATCAAAATTTTAGTTTTCTGAAAACAGTTTTATTTCTCAGAATGTGGCTTTGAGGCACACAGCCGCCTTATACTTCCCTACGATTGCAGTTTTCAAAAAATACGATATATGAGGGGGATACCCCCTCAAAACTGCCTAAAATGGGGCTTTTGGGGCGTTTTACGTATTTCCGTAAAAAAACCTGCTCTAAGCAGGTTTTTAAGGGAGGATCAGGTTCGAGACTGGGTATGAGGACTTATAATAGTTGTCTGCCAGACGCCAGAACTGCCAGTATAGGTTGTAGTCAAGGGTATCACTGAAGTGAGTAGCATGCTCCTGAAGGATGACGGTACTTCGCTCGGAGGACTTGTCTTTTTCAAATGCATCATTCCCTTTAAGTGGTGCATTCTCCATTGATATAATTAAGTTAGGACAATTGTTTTCATTGATCCTTAGTGCTGGTAAGCGAGGATCAGATTCAGACAATATTAGATTCAGAAGAGTATATTTAGCAGCATGAGGAGGATTGTTTGTTTTAGGAGTCTTATCAATCACTTTCCATCCAGCTTTTCTTAGCTTATTAATTACATCTTCAGCCAGGGTTGTCTTACTGTTGGCTTCTTTCTTACTACCATACCTATCGTAGTACAAATGGATCTCGTTACAGCTTGCCTTATGAGGTTCATAGTATGCAATGAAGTCATCAACCAAATCATCCAGGATATCCGGATTTTTTCTGAAGAACTCTTTAATAAAGTTAACAGTATGCTGAGTCTTCAGATACTGAGAGATTGTCATACAATTAATCTTTCCACCAAAGTCAAGGTTCATCTGGAGAGGAACATTTCGAACCAGGTCATTATCATACTTACAACTTGGAGTATATGCTTCAGTAACCCCACCTAGCAGATCTACATTATACTTATACTTATAATAATGTTTCTTTGGCTTAAGTTGTGCATAGAATCCATCCTGTACTCCAACAGGATCTATGTTCATGATCTCAGCATTGAATAGAGTCTGTGATAGAGCCTCACTTCTCATATCATCTATCCATCCATCCTTCAGGTTATGAGCATTAATATAAGAATTGGCCTTGATAAATAAATGCTTTCTAAGGTGTAATGGGATTCTGTTTCTAACTTCTTCAAGGGCCAGCTTCTCTCTGTGGTGGATCCAGCTACCTCTTTGAGTCATAGGAACAGATGTTACGAATATCTGAGAGTGAAGCATTGGTTTGTTCTTGAAAATAGCTTTCTTCGCTCTATTGGTAGTAATAACGTTATTAAAAAGCCTATCATAATTTAAAAGAGCAGCTTCATCCCCAATTACCCAGTAGGCATTTAGTCCACGTCCAGAATTGGGATTATCTGTCGAGACCATAACTGCAACTGTACCATTACGAAAATGAATAGCGTTTTGCCAAGAATCAGGAGGCTGGAAGGGCATTTCAAATCCTAACTCCTTGCCACATTTACCTACAACATAATCAATCCCATCCCACAAACCAAACATTTCCATTCCTTCTTTCGTAGAAGGCAGTGTTCTTGACTTAATTTGAACGAAAGTTTCACCTACAATTATTCCTGTGGATCTTGGCAGCTCTTTTACTGCAGTACGTATAGCAGCTCCAAGAATGGTAGACTTTCCTGATCCCCTTGCTGCCTTAACAGTTATGTTAGGAATTTTATATGTGTTTATTGCCAGTTCTACAGAGGCTTGCATTAAATTAAGCGTCACCTCTTGAATTGGCATATTATATTTTGAAAAATTAGTCGCCATCCTCTTCTATTTCTTCTTCATTATTATCAACCTCTTTCCAAGTAACATTTTCAGCTGAAATATTATTGAAGTCAACAACTCCCGTTTCAACCATTGCTTCCAATATATTTTTCGTTCCTCGTGGTAGATTTAATTTATAAACTGAAGCTTCTAACTTTTTAGGATCTATTTTATCTCCAGTATCACTAAAATTAAATAATGACTTATAGGAATCCAGACATTTCCGAGCTGTTTCTTCGGCACCTTTTTTAAGAGCCATCTGATATAGGTTCCAGTAGCTCTCAGCAAGAATCAATTTTTCAGCTGCGATATTGACTTGGTCAAGGTCACCAAAAATATTCATTGCCATGGCATAATCACGGTAAGCAGTAGCCATAGATATATTATGATCTCTTTTCAGAATCTGAACAGCCTGTGAGGGAGAATACTTATTATTTTTTCTAAGACTCCAGACATGTTCAAGTCGATCCTTACGCTTTAATTCATTAGCACTGAGATCAACAGAAGTTTCATCAATATACCAAGCTTTTATCTTTTGAAAAATGCTGTCTTTTGTGAATTTTACAATATCCATGAGGCGAAAATATCATCCTGGGTATCGTTAAAAAAGGACATAAAAAAGCCTGACATCTGTCAGGCTTTGAGATATAAATAATTTAATTTTATTCTTGCATCAGCAAGATAATTGTGTTACCTTAGACATGGTCTCTTCTAATTTAGACTGGGTTTATCTGTTATTTTGATGTGTCCCAATCTTTCCAAATCATCGACAAAAACATCTGCAGAAGTCGCCCGTATATTTTCATTATTAAAAACAACGGCTCTCCTTGCATAGTCTACCATAAACGCCTCGATCGTGGGTTCTTTCTGAAATGAATTTTGCCAAAGAAAAAGCACAATATCATATTTTGATATTGCTGTAAATTCTGGCCCGTTATCTAAAATTACCTTTACCCTCATAAGTTGAGGGTAAAGGTAACAATTTTTATTATGCAAGAGCCAACTCACGGTCTTCGAAGTATTCTTGTAAGTTTTCATCTAATATTTGATTTATATCGGTTAGTAAAATATTTTGTTTGGAGAATTCTACCAGTCTTGCGCAAATCAAAATCCAATTTTTGATTTTTAAAAAATTAGTACTAGCTCCATGTTGCCTAAACTCAACCGTTCCGTGTCTTTGGAAACTCTGAAGATTAAGTTTGAAATATCGTGTTCTGAAAAGATTCGCCAATTCGTTTACCGTTCCGCAGGCATCTATCTTTTGAAAAAAAGTATTTTGTCCATTGCTTCTAAAGCCTTGGCAATACCTATTTGAATTTGCTCTTCTACTTTTCGGCATTATTTTGTCGATTTGTATTTCAACAAAGTATTGATTTTTTAAAAGCGTTTTAAAATTTTCTATTGAATAATCGTTGGCATCAAGATGAACGTGTACTCCGCAAGTTGTATTTACCTGAGCGTTCGAAAGCCTTAAGGCTTTACAGGCTTTTCTAAAGTCCTTTAAACCCTCCATTCCTTGTAATACAGGGCTTACCATTTCTTTTGCGTTATTACCTCTTATTGACCCGTCAGAAACAAATTTCCAGTGTGGTCTGGTGTTGTGGTTGTAACTTTCGTTTCTTACTTCCAACCCTGAAGCTCTGAAATGTTGGCTTAAGGCGGTGTCCTGTGCTCCGAAAAATTCAATCTCTACTCCAAATTTTCTTGTAAAAGCAAATTCAAAAATTATCGGTACAGAAGGTTGAGGGTTTGCAGTTCTGCGTTCGTTCCATTTCTTCCAGATGTTGTAAGAAAAGCCTCTGTTTCCGTTGCAAATTAAATCAGCAACCTGAAGCCTGGTTAACCCTAAATCAAATAAAGCTTCAGCTTTTTTGGTTTTTGTCCAGTTGCTGTTAATTATTTCCTGCTGTGTCATTATGTTCTTGTTTTTCAATTATTTACATGACAAATAACGCTAGAAACGTTTTAACACACAAGTTATAAATACTTTATTATCAACAAAAAAGCCTGACAAATGTCAGGCGCTAAACGATTAAAAGACCATGTCTAAAATAACACACTTTACGTGCAATTGCAAGTAAAACAGCTCGTATTATTGACTTATTTCTTCGATTTGTTCCGGAGTTAAGTTTTGTCCATTTCTATTGAGTTCAAATGCCAAGTTATTCTCCTGCATATACTTGATCCATCTTCTGACGACGACATCTGCAAATCGAGGATCCAATTCTATACCCCGGCATTGTCTCCAGGTCATTTCGCAAGCGATAAGAGTTGAGCCGGATCCGAGGAAAGAATCCCCGACAATATCCTTTTGTCTGGAGGAATTCTTGATCAGATAAGAAACTATATCCAAAGGTTTCATAGTTGGATGCTCAGCATTTCTTAAAGGCTTATCGAATTCCAAAACGGTGGATTGTTTTCGATCAGAGTACCAGGAATGAGCAGCTCCTTCTTTCCAACCGTACAGGATCGGCTCATGCTTCCAGTGATAATCCTGCCGACCCATGACAATCGAATTTTTAACCCACACCAGGCATTGAGATAATTTAAACCCTGAAGCTTTGAAAGCTGATCGGAAATTTGCCCCCTCAGAATCTGCGTGAAAAATATAAATTGGAGCTCCCAATTCTGAGTTTATAAAACATTCCTGGTAAAACAGATATAAGAAGCTATAGAACTCATCATTCGACATATTATCATTCTGAATTTTGAGCTTATCTTTCGTACCGCCTTCATAATTTACATTATACGGAGGATCTGTAACGATAAGATTGTATTTTTCTCCGGAGAGGATCTTCTGGTAACTTTCCGATAAAGTAGAATCTCCACACAAAACAACATGCTTGATTCCTTTCTGTGTCGATATTAATTCATATATATCGCCTGATACTGTTTTAGGGTCGGTAGATGGTTCTGGATCAAAGTCTCCTTCTTCTTCATCTGGGACAAATGCATTGTCCTTTAAAAAAGTCTCAAAAGCTCCGAGATCCATCCCGATATCCTCCAGATCGAGATCCTGGAAAAACTCATCAATCATACTCCAGTCGAACTCTCCATTGTGAATATTAGACCTAAGCATGTATTCCTTAAATTCCTCTTCAGTAAGCTTCCGGTTCGGAATCCTCACATCGATCAGCTCTTCACCCCGGCCAAGTATAAACATAGCAGCGACTCTTTGATGCCCAGCCAATAAAATATTATCAATATCAACTGCAGGGATTTCAACCAGGTTAAATTTCTCCAGACTTTTTTTTAACCGGTTGAGTTCCTCCTCAGATATTTGCCGTGGGTTAAAATCACAGGGGATCAGTTCGGATACTTTTCTTTTTACGGTGTACCACTCCAGCGGAGCCAGGATATTTATTTCATCCGGCTGTTTGTTTGTTCTCATTTTATAACTAATTTTGCGTATCTCACTTTTCAAATTGTCAAAGACCCCAGACAGAAGACTTTTAAGTCCTCCGCATGGGGTCTTTGTACCTAAAATTTGAAAAGTGAGACGTTTAAATTTTGCGGAGGGCGTTTTAAAGCCCTCCTGAGAATCTGGTGCAATATCCATTTAGCTTTTACCTGGAGAAAGGACAAAAAAAACACCTGGCCGTATTACCAAGTGTTCACATCAAATTAAATATAGCATCAAACTTAAAGTAAGCCAGAAGATTTTTCTTCACGAATCTTTTTTTTAAAATGCTTCAAAAAACGATTGGTAGCTTTCTCAGCTTCTCTACCAGCTTTTTCCATAGCAACAAAAAAATCCCATCCATATACATACTCATTAAATACGATTACCTTTCTTGTAGGTTTATATTTACTTCTGATAAGTTTTCTGATCCGTTTCTTATTACTCATTTTCTACTTTTATAAGAAGTTGAAGAACTGCCCCCGAAAATTAATGCACATCCCCATACAAAACCGACATTATACCACCCTCCATTATTACTACTTTCATAAATCGTAATATTTTCGTTAAACAAACTAATGATTAATGTAATTGGTGATATTAATCCATGCCATAATCCAAATAAAAAGCCCTTTGGCTCATTTGTTACACACTGTGATAAATTGTGATTATCTGCAGTACAGCTATTGAGTAAAAAAAGGGTGAATAAAACAATGAGAAAAAGTGATATATTTTTCATATTTTTTAGTACATCAATTTACTATCGAGTCTTTGTAAGACACATTATTTTTATACAATAATTTAGCTGAATTTGGTATAGTTCGCCCGTTTTGCATCCATTCCTTAAATTCCATATTTTCAATATAATCTTGTGGTGTAGGGATAAATTTATGTCTAAAATCTTCAAGTATATGTTGCTCACAAATATCTTTTACACTGACTAACTTTCCGGATGAATTTGTAATGACTTCACCAAAAATAGGAATCATCACTTCTTTCACCCAAAACATATTATGTGTTAAAACTCTGTGTCTATTGTCTGGAAAATATGCCTTACTACAGTCCATTTTTGCATGGATATCAATATAATCCTCCATTTTTCCGCCGTATTTTTTAGCAGAAGAAACTGCGTGAATATGAGGTGCTGCCATAATTAATCATGATCATATTCCTCTGTTCTGATATCACCCGATTTTTCTATTGTCACGGTAATATGATCTCCAAATAGAGCTTTATAGAATTCATTTGGAATTTCTGATAAGATCTCCTTAAATTCTTCTATGATATTACCTTCAGTCTCTATGTAATTCGGATTTATTGTACTTCCACCGATCCAAATTTCTTTGTTGAAGAAATCATTTTCAGGATTCATATCATCAACGCTTTCACCATTGATTATAAGCTCATCTGTATTTGCCCAGAAGGTACACTCATCACCATCATTCCAATATGGAGTGTATTGCTTCCAGCCAACACTTTGAATTTTTTCTGATTTTACAAATAATGGTTTGAAAAGTAAAGGGAAGTCTTTTTGCAATTCTTTCAAGGCTTCTTGTTTTTGTGCCTCTAATGAAGCCAACTTTTCTTTAATGTTCTCTAATACTGTCATTTTATTTACATTTTTCCAAATAAAATAAAATTCCACCATCAAACAAGTAATTCTTGTATTTTTTCTTGATCCAGGACCAGAAGCTCAAGCTGCTCAAGTTTATTATTAATTGCTGCCAACTTTCTATTATAGTCCGGAGCGGTTTCTTCAGGAAGTAAACTTTCCATTTTAGCAATGGTTTGTTTTCTCCTGCAGATAAGACCGGCAAGATTTCTTTTTTCCCGGTCAAGCTCCAGAACCGACATATTGGAGTAGTCATTTTTACTTTTAGTCGGCAGAATTCTTTTGTTTTGCAGATAATGATCCAAGACTCTTTTACATTTATCAAACTTTTCAATATACCGGAGTATTTTGGTTTGATAGCTGTAAGCTGTAGCTTCATCTTCCGGAGGAACGGCATTGAGTTTAATTTTTAGACTGCAGAGCTTTAGCCAGATCGTAAATGCATCATTATAAGTAGAATGAAGCTCTATCGGATATTGAGTAATTAGTCCTAAAAATGTAGGTTTATCAGGTTCCACCGGAACCGATACAACTTCATTATTGACAGGTTTGTCTACTTTCTGTCCATCGATGTCCAAACTTTGTCCAGGAATATTCTCTCTTTTTTCATTCATCTGAGAAAGCAAGTAGCTTATTTTTGCTCTGTTTTCTAAAGTTGCATTTTTATAATTGGCTGCAAGATTCGGATCTCCTCCGGAACTGATAAATAATTCTATATTTAGTTGATGCTTTTCCATATCCAAAAAAGCCCCCATCGCTGGAGGCTTCTAACATTAAAATATAAATAAAAAATTGGTCTATTCTGTTTTTTTTGTTTTTCCAAAATTTTTAATAGAACTTTCTAAAAGTTGAATTTCAGCTCTGTAATTTAGATTTTTTCTTAACTGCAGAACTTTCTCCATTCGTTCTTTAGAAAAATCCTTTAACAGGTCTAATCCTTCTTTACGTAGGCAGAGGGTTAAAGTTCCCTCCTCCCATAGTTCTAATGCATTTTTGGGAACATCAGTTAAAGTTTGTTTCTGTCCGTTTGGTCTATTTACAACTGATCCAGGTTTTACCAACAATGCAAAATACTTTTCCATATTAAGCAGTTTTAGGTTGTTGCAGGAGCATCTGCCAATACCACTACTTCACCAAGGTAAGTATAGAGTTTTGTGTTTGCTGAAACTGTTACACCTACTCCAGAATTGTCTTCATACTTCTTCCCGGTTGTACCGTCACCTTTGTCAAAGATGGCCGGTGCATCAGGATTTCCAATAATCCACTTTCTTCCAGTACTGTCTGGAATACACCAAACCATAGGCGTGTTCATGTGAGCATCGATGAACCCAATATTTCTTGGAAGGAAATTCGGAATGTAAGCATCAAATTCAACCTTTGGCTTTTTGTTTCCTTTATTCCCTACTAGAGTATTTTTTAACTCACTTTCATCAACCAACATTGTGATCTTTTTCCAACCCTTACTTGCTTTTAAAGTGATGCTGTTTGCAGCAATTGTAATCCTTGCCTCATATCCAGTTGTAGCTGTTATAGCAGGTTTTTCGAACTTTTCGAAATGTGCAGCTGGGGCATAGTAAAAATCAATCGCTACACCTCCGACCATATCTTTATTAGGACAATAGTTAAGATTCTCTGTCTTAACATTGTCAAATGAGCAGTCTTCTATTTCTGGCATTGTATTAAATTTTAATGATTAAACCACTATTTCCACCGATCAACTGAAGAGCTAATTCTTCATTATCCGAAATCTCTTTCTGAGTATATCCCTTACCATTGATGGATATTAATTTTGGAGCAGAATCCGGGAACTTCACTTTAGAGCCTTCAAATTCAAACTCTAGTCCCGGTTCAGGCTTAGATTGTTTGGGGTCAGCCGATTTCTTAGCCAGATCCTTTTCCTTTTTTTCAAGCTCTTTACTTTTTTTATTAAGCTCGATTTCCTTTTCCAATAGCGTCTCTTCTTTCTCTTTCAAAGAGAGAGCCTTATCCTGTAGCTCTAATGCTACTTTTTCAAGTTCCTCTGCAGATAATTCTGCATAAGAAACTTTATTTTCTTCTTTTGCCATAAACTATTTATGAAGCGATTAAACCTTTTTCTGATGGATAATACAGGTCATTAAGCACCTTATTATTAAGACCTCTGTTTTTGGTAGCATCCGGAGTGTGCATGTAAGTAAGCTCATTGATGGCATAATCGTAACCTAACGTAAATTCTCCTAATACGTTAAGAATTCTCTTATCTACCTGAACATCTGTAATCGTAGCAGGATTATCAATAAGATCTACCATCTTTACAAAACCATTTTCCACAGTTGCCACGATAGTTCCTCTTTCGAGTCCAGGAACACCAATAATTTCTCTTTTACCTAATTCGGTGAGATAATTTTGGTTTGCAGAATAAGAAGGAGCTAGCTTATTAGCTTCTTTATAAGCGATTGCATAATCATCAGCATCAGAAACTGATGTGAAAATTTTCTTGATCTTATTTTTTTGAAATTCTGGGAGGCCACGTTCAAACCTTGTAAATTCAGCCAGAATGTTATTCTGTGTAACAGCATCACCAGGAATTGAGAATACAGGGTTTTCAGTGTTTAATCTCAATCTTCTGTTGATTTCGTTTAGTCCATCCATTGAAAAACCAAATTCCGGATTATCTAATCCAACCTTAGCAGCATCATATTTACCATCAACAGAAAGGATTTGAACATCATCAATAATTTTTGCTAAAAGCTGCTGAATAGCTTCTTTTGAAATAGTTTTGTCCTTGATTCCCTTTCCTTCGTCATATTTAGATTCTAATACGGTTCCAAGGATCTCAGCTGGATCTAAAGTAAAATCAACTTTCTGATGGAAGTTTCGCATAAACTTTTTTCTAAATTGGATCTCACCGTACGGTGTCCATTTTTTAGAATTAAAGCCTTGCACTACATGACCTAAAAGAGAATGAATAGTTGGAAACTCACCTCTGACTTTTGTAATTGTCCTTGAATATTTATTCAAAACAATTTCTTTAGATAATACCGCTGCCTGAAGAACATCAGGGCTATTCGCAATATATCCTAAAACTTCTTTTTGGATTTCTTGAATCTTCATATCTCCTATCTGTTAAAAACTTTTGCAATTATTTTGTTGTGTTCCGCATTTGGATCAATATATCCATCAACCATTCCTGAAGGGTTATCTTTTCCATCAGTTTTTGTAAATGAATGTGTATTTGTACTTTCACCGTACTCCTTACATTTTGTGGAGAGATGAGCAATAGCCTCGGCAGCACTCATAGTACCCATATCAAGTTTATTCACCGAAAAGGCAGCTGTAAGAGCTTCTTTCATTTCCCCATCTAACTTTTCATGATTAGAAATTTTTTCTTTCTGATCTGCAATGGTTTTATTGAGATCAGATACATCATTCGCCTTCAGAGCTATCTCAACTTTGTCGAGTTCTTCTTCTGTAAGCCTTACGTGTGCGTTAGAACCGACAATATTCGAATGTGTTTCTAAAACACTCTTTCCTAAAAGGCCTAATAAAAGGGTATGTTTATTCATAAATTAAAATTTTGCTAATGCTTGTTCTTTTGTCATTATTTCGTCCACCAAGCCAATTTTTAAAGCCTCCTGTGCGTTGTATGTTCTTCCTTTGAAGACATGACCGTCATCAGTTATTTTTTCGCCGTAATTGGCTTTGATGGTCGAAATGAATTCTTCTGTTATTGTGGCAAGGCGTTGCTGATAAGGCTTTTCGTTACCCTTGATTAATTCTTTGAAATCAGTATTCTTTTCTGTAGACTGAGGAGCATAGATTTCATAGATCTTTGCCCCCCATTTTTCAAACATTGCAGAAAAGTCCTGGAAAGTCATGAATGTCCCAATACTACCTATATGACTGGCAAAGGGACTTGCAACTCGTACATCACAAGCCGAACCGATCCACTCAGCTGCACTACATTGCATTTCTGAAGTGAATGACATTGTCGGTTTATTCATGTTTTTGATAAAATCTGCGAACTCAGCTGTACCGGAAACCTGACCGCCTCCGGAGTCTATATTGAAAAGTACTCCAGACACATTAGGATTACGATCAATCGAACGAAGGATCTCTATCATTGTCTGAGTGCCTAAAATGCTATAAGTGGAATATTTTACGATTGGTCCGATAATATCAAATACAACCGGATATTTGTTTGCTCCGGAACTGGAGCTAATACTCATCTGAGTGTCCAGGGACTTAATAAAATTGGTTTCAACCTGCGTAGCAGATAGCAGAGTATTTGTTTTGATTCCTAAAACAAATTCGGTAAGAAATGACAATAGATAAGATTGATCTATTGCAAGTGGTGTATTAAAAAAATTAAGTCCGTGCATCGTATTGATTTCACGGACAAAAGTGTATTTACATTAGAATGTGGGAAAGGACATTATTTTTTTCTAAATGGAAAATATTTCCTTCTTAAAGTATTGTTCCTTCTTTTTACTAGTTTATCATTATACCACAAACTATATTTAAAAAATGGCGTATCCAGACAATAGCAAATATGCCTAAGTAAATGTTCTACTTTATTTCCAAAAATTGTATTTTCTTGAGCAGTTATGTCATCGAAAATAATATGTTTATATATCAAATCCGGTTCTAATTCATAACCTTCAGGAACAATACTAAATCTTTTCCTTATCCTTTTAAGTAGCTTTACTTTCATAATAATTGAATTTGTGGTTTTATGATTGTATCTCCAGAAATAGCAAGAGTAAATTCATCATTCCCAGAATTATCATCCTTTTTATTATCAATGAATTCCACTTTGATCTTTTCTCTTTCATTTCCTAACAACATCTTTTCAGTGTTTGATTTCAAAACAATAGCAAATTTCTTCTTATTGAAATATTTACTACATTTATCATAAGTGGCTTTCGACATATCCAATATAGGGAAGCTTGTATCAATATCAGTAAAATAGTTACCAGTTTGTGTTTTAGTAGAAATCCCCCGGGAATAGCTTTCCGGAACAATGTTAAATTTATATAGTGCTGTTTCAGGAGCTGGAAAAACCCCATTAAAAGCATCAACATATTTAATGTTAGAAGCATCGTAAATTTCGATACTTCTAACCTCCCGGTAAAAGGACTCTGATTCGTTTTTAAAGTGTTCCATTTTTTTGACCCTTTTTTGTGTAATCAATTTTAAGTTTTTGCATCAATTTTATTTTTTGGCGATTAAAATCCTTTCGGAGAGTTTCGTATGTAAGCTCTTCATCCGGAATATCATAAAAATCCAAAAAATCTAGAAGAGTTACTTGGTAATCGATACCGTAATTCTCTTTATTATGAATTGCGTTTATAAAGAGTTCTTCTTTTGTTTGTCGCTCTAAAGTTTTTGCCAGTTGATAGCTTCTCTTTTGGTTAAAAATAAATCCTTTTATTCCTGCTTTACGAACTCCAATATAAACTTTAAAGTAATCAATAGGACTTTGCTTTTTTTGGTAATCATATTTGATCTCAGATTTTCTTTTGAGAATCTGCAGAACTACAAACCCCAACAAGGTGGTCTCTGTAGCTTGAAAATCCTCACCGTACTTTTTTTCTAATACTCGCTTCAAATATTTAGGCACCGGAAGCATAAGGAGAACTCTTTCCATTTAATACTGTTTTGGGCAAATAAAGAATAAAATAACCATTAAAAAAAGTAGAAAATCCTTGAATTATAGGATTCAAGGATTATTTATGTAAAAAATACGCAATATATAAATTTAGACCTCTGAAATTACCCGATCATATATCCAGGCATATTGCGATTGAGGAAATAAAAAATAGCTTACTTTATCACAAAAATTGATAACACATTCCTTTAGCTCTTGTATATCTTTCGGCATAAAAGCTTGGCAAATTTCTGCAGCTTCTATTTGTGAAAATTGCTCTCCGCAATAAATGTGGCCACAATATTTTCCGTTAAAATAATTTCCGAAAAAATACTCTTTGCTTTCTTCTCCTCTCATTTGTAAAACTGTAAAGCCTTTATAAAAGGAACAGAGAGTGTAAGGAGTAAATTCTAATAATTTTTGATCAATGGCTTTACCAAGCCAGGAGCATTCTCCTGCAGGTAATATATTATGTTCAGGATATTCCATGATATTTTTTTGTTTTTATAAAAAATTAGGGCAAAACACAAATTCAACGTTCAACAGTTCAACATTTTTGATTATCAAACACTTATGTTTTCACTTCGTTGAATTAGGTTGAAAATAAAAAACCTATTTTCAACATATTTCAACTAAATTCAACACTATTTTCAACATAATTCAACAATTTATTTTATCTAACTATTTGATTTATATATTTTTAAAAAATGTTGAATTTGTTGAAATTGAATTATGCCTTTTCTCTATTTTCAACATTTTTTTAAAAAAAATTAAAGCCGTTTTATAGCATTTTCGGCAATACTTGCGCTTACCCCATTATTTTGGGAAGGGGTTGCAGGGGAATCGAATAACGTCCCGTTAGGGTTACGTCCTTGTCTTTGCCAATAGATTGCGTTTTCGATGTCCTCTTTAGTATCGACAGGCATTTTAGTTAGATCAAGAGCGTATACAGATACTGCATTGCTCTTCTCTTTCTTTTTTGTAGTAGGATCATAGGGAGTTCTCGGTTCTTCTTTTTCTTCAACTTCCATTCTTTTCTTAGTTGCCTCCATAAAATAGCTTTCGTTCTTTATTTCATCCTGGAATGACCTGATGCCAGGACAACCTTCATTAAATCTCGGAAACCATTCAGTTTGAATTCTTGAATACACTGATGTAAATTGGATATACAAAATATCTCCATCTATTTTATAGTCTCGCCCTTCCTTCAGCTGCGTTACAGAATTGCCACGAAGCGCCACAAGGAATAGCTGCCAGAATTTGATAAATATTGATGCTGACGATATCTTGCTGCGTAAATTCGCTGCGAAATCGTCAAAAGCAGTCAACATATCGTCCAAAGAGAATGGAAATAAAAATACATTGGCATCTCTCAAAATTTCATATGTTGCACCCAATACTGAAAAATTAGTGATGATACGGTCAATAGCTCCGGTAAATGCAGGACGTTTAGACAATGTTTTTTTATATAGATTAAATTTTTCAGAGAAATTATCAACGAACGCACTACGTAACCAGATCACTTTATCCATGAAGCTCGTAACAGTTTCTGTCAGCATTTTAGCAAGTTTTTTATATTCCTCTACCTCTTGATCGTTGAATATATTCTTTTTCATCTCTCCAAAAACCAATCGACTCATTAATGCTACATCCATCGGATATTGATTCCCGGTGATCATGGCCGAACAAAGAATTGGGATTACATCCGTCGATACTTTTGAGTCCATTGTTCCGATCTTATAACCGTTTTTCCCCCAAAGCTCCTTGAGCATTCCGACATTGTCCCGGTTATCATTTGTGTATTCTGATAAATGCACAACCATGTTAGAAAACTCTGCGAATGATCTTAGTTTGGCTTTGCCGGTTGATTGCCCGTTTTCCAGCGAAATTAGATCGGTTTCGGTAAAACCAAACATTCTCTTTATGCAGCTGAACAATTGGTCTTTTCCGGTAGATGCCGGACCATATAAGAAAAACTCCGGGAAGCCTTTTGCAACGTCAAAAATAATGTCCTGATGCGCCGTGGCGAATGCAAATAAAATCCCTGGTATCGCAAATTCTCTGTGAACCTTATACATTTGAGATAAGTAATCTTCAATACTGAAGCTCGCAGTCTTAAGTACTAATTTTTTCTGTTGTTGAAAGCGGTACGGGTTTGTTTTATAGATTTCATTGGCAGACGGCACATAATACGTATGACCGTCGAAATGGAAGATCCCATCCTTGTTAATTGGTATACTGGGCTTTCCTGGAATTGTCACAGAATTATTCCAACAAAAGAAACCCTCCGGGTTCCACCCCAAAATATCAACCTTCCGGCCAACTCCCATTTTATCAAATAAATAAGTCTTTAGCTTTTTTAAATGTTTTGTGTCTCCGGAGAAAACATAATTCCCTTGATCAGACAACGCATCCTCAAATCTCTGGAGAGAGTTTAGTGTATTTGCCGGCACATCAAAAATTCTCTCTTCATTATCAGTATTACATACACGAAGTAGTTTTTTAGGAAATTTGTCATCATTCATGTGCTGCAGGATCTCAATGCTGAAGTTTGAAACGCTCTCAAATGTGATTGGCCAGGAATAAGAATCCTGCATATAGATCTGATTATTGTCAATGAACAATTCGTATTTGTCGACAAGAGGTTCAATGTCTTCGAAAGACATCGTCACACCATAAGGCCTTACAAATTTCTCTGATGCTGCATTTACTGCTTTTATTTGCTCAGCTTCCTGCTCCCGGAGAAGCTCTTTTATAAGAGCCGGCTTTACCTTAGCCTCTTTCTGAAGACGTTCAGAATACAAGTTGCGAAGAGCAATGTCAGGAATCCTGGAGATTGTTTTTATAATCTCCCGGATACCATTTGTACGGTCTAGCTCATCTCCTTTATTCTTTTCCTTCAGGAAAACTTCAAACCCATTTGTAATGTAGGGTTGCAGGGACTTCGAAAGATTCAAATCATCAGATATGAGTCTCCTACAAACATCTTCCGGAGGAACAATTCTACTATAATCATCCGGATCCAGATCATTAGGTAAAAAACAAACTTCAACTGCAAAACCAAGCTCTAAAAGTTGAGCTACATACTTTGATACTTGCTTCTGGCCGGCAGCATCACCATCCAAACACAAAGTCACTTTTGAAGTTAGTTTCTTCAGCTTTTTCATTTGCTCAATCGTAAAAGCTGTACCGCTTACTCCCACTGTATTTTCCAAGCCGCATAGATGCCATGCTATGACATCATTATACCCTTCAACAATCCAAACTCTATTTTGTTTTACTATTGCATTTTTAGCGATATTAAGGCCATAAAGTGTTTGTTTTTTGTCGTAAAGCTCATTATCCGATGGATTCATCCATTTGGCATAATCATCGTTATTATCGAGCCTTCTGGAAGCAAAACCAGTAAGCTGGCCACGTTCGTCACGAATGGGATAAACAAGCTTATTAAAAAGCTTATCTGCGTCCGCATCATTGATCAGTCCTAATTTTTTTCCAGCTTCAACATTCCCGGCTTCCGAAAATAGATCGTACATGAAGTAATTTCCAGGAGCATATCCGAGCCCCCAGTCTTTCACATCTTCATCAGAATAACCACGTTTTTTAATTTCCAACCACGCAGGGTGCGATCTTTCTAACTTGAATAGTTTATTTTGAAATTTAAGAAGTAATGCATCTAAGTATTTACGGAGATCCTGTTCTTTTTCCTTTTTATGCTTTATTTTCAATGCAAGATCTGGATGTTCATATTCAATAGTTTTACCCTGCTTTTTGGCCAAGTCCTCAATTGCTTCTACATAAGAACAATTGTTTTTATGCATAATGTAAGTCCAAATATTTCCGGCTTTTCCGGAACTAAAATCTTTGAACAATTGTGTAGTAGGATTAACACAGCAGCTGGCTGATTTTTCATCTGTAAATGGAGATTTACAAAAATAATTAACTCCACGCCTTTTTACTGGATCTCCATAAATATTGAAAATCTCTATAATATCTGCATCCTGCAGCACTCTATCTATAAATTCTTGTTTTATATATCCCATGGTTACTTTAGACCAGTTTTAAATGTGGTTCTATAACAAATCCAAACTCTGAAAGAAGGATTTTTACTTCTGCTATACTTGTAAGATCCGTTTCCGAATCAATTCTAATTATTTTCGAATTTTTTGGAAAGGCCACCTCTCCTATTTTTTTACGAAGACGGTGGGAGGCATTATGTTTCCTCTTCAGATTCCCCTTCATTTTCATAATTAAATTTTATGAGCTTATTAATTTCTTTGATCAAACCTAAATCGATCATTCTCTTCCTGTACCAGGTTACATTTCCATTATACTCTGAAATTATATAAGAGTGGAACTCTTTTTGAGACATGAATTTTCGGTTTTTAAAAGTTTGTCTGCAGAACTTTTTATAATCATTTTTTTCATTCGATTTATCAATCTTTTTTACTTCTCTATAATTGGAACTTTTACTAAGAGACTGCTCATCGAAAAGCTTTCTCTTTTCTTCCAATGATAATTTCCCAGCTTTTAAAACCCGGGTGTATGAATTGATTTTAAAATATTCACTCATAAGAATTAATCGTCTGGTTTAAATTCATCCAATGCCAGGAAGAAAATTCCCATGGCCATTATCTCTTGATTATTATTTGAGTTTATATTAATATCTTTATTTAGTTTCTTCCATGAATCAAAAGTCGCATCCGGATGAATAGCTTTATATTTTCTATAGTTCTGCTTGTGCTTCTCAACAGCTTCATCAACTTTCATCTGCAAAAACTCACCGGAGTCTACGTTTTCATAAGCTGCTTTTACTCTAATTTTTATCTGTTCCGATGTCATCTGTTAATCTTCTATAAATTTTGATTTTTTCAAAAGCTCATCCATTTTTCTCCGAACAGCAGCCTTAGAAGTGAAATCTTTTTCTAATGTTGTCCATTCTGGAGTTTTATTATTGTAGCTTTTACATTTAATCTTAAGATTTATATTATCAGCTCTAACTATCGTAAAACCTACTTTTAATAGCTTTAAGACATCTCTTGAGTGTAGTGGCATATATTTTATTTTTTAATTAGTTAGAACCATCCTACTACCCATAGTTTCTCATTTTTATGATATGGGCCATTTAAATGTGTATTTGATCTAATTCCTTTTAGAAGTTCTTCAAATCGATCTACCAGTTCTTTGCTCGGTTTTTCCATAAAAAAAGCGATGCTTTCCCAACCGTCATCTGATTTTTTACCCCATCCATGAACAGCCATTAAAGGTGGATTGTTTTGATATTTCTCTGTCCATAACCCCATATCTTGTGGCCAGGAAGAGATTTTTAAATCTGGTAACAATTCTTTTTTGATAATATCAAATATTTGATACGCTTTTTGTACTGTTGAAAATGATAGTGCCATAGTTTTAATTTTTAGTTTTTGGTTTTGTTAATGTTGAAAGATAAACTCTTGTTGTTTTTTTGCCGTTTTCATCGACAATAACGCTCAATCCATTGCAGCAAGGGGTTGCATAAGGCCAGTTTTCGAACTTTTGTCCACATTTACTGCATTCAGTAATAAGTTTTTTAGTTGTTGTATTCATAAAATTAATTTGATGTCGGTTTAAATAAAACTGCTCCACACTCAGAGCAGTTCCAGGTCTTCCGGAGATCCTCTTCATTTCCACATTCACATTTTCTCCAGACCTCATGATTGTGTTCTTTTAATAAATCCTTTAAAGAAATTCCTACTTTAAAATCTCTCATAAAATCGGCAACAGTCACTTTAGGAATATTTTTAAATTTTTTAGCTTCTACAAACTCACGAATTTTCGGATCCATTTTTAATTTTTATTATTGTGGTAGTTGATGCACAAACACTACAGAGATTATCCTTAACCCAATAGCATGGTTCTCCGGATCTTTCAATACATTGACTGCAGTCATAATCTGTACAGCCACATATAATACACGTTTGAGCTTTCATTCTCTGCTGGTAGAAATTTCCCTGAAGAAGAATACTAATCTCAGTTAATTCTAATGGTGAACAATTATTAAGAAATTGTTCTGGGGATATCTCCAGTGTAAAGTTTTTTTGAAGGACGGGCATAACTATATATTATATTTTTTAAATTCAAATAAAAACCCGACCGGAATTTTCCAGCCGGGCAAACTAATAACCATGAAATCTCAATAAAACATGAGAATTGAGGCAAATAGAAGATTCGAACTTCTGATCATCCGGGTTGCAACCGGCTCCCTTAACCACTCCTCGGGCAATTTGCCATAAAAACCCGGCCGAAACCGGGCTAAAAACTAATAACCATGAAAACTCAAATTAAACATGAGAATCATAATACCGGCACAATTTCCTGTAGTTTAACCCAGTATTGTGGAAAGAGAGGGAATCGAACCCCCGCAGACATGAATTTTCAGTCCATCGCTCTACCAACTGAGCTATCTTTCCGGTAAGCACTTTTTTGAACTTCTGATCTGATTGGGATAATAATGCTTTAAAAATTAAATCTATCTAACACTGATAATTGTAGAATCCCTTTCTGAAAGTGCTTTATATCTTATCCTCTAAAAGGACTCTTCCCAAATATCATATCAAAAATTGATGCTTCAGGAGATTTAAAATTGAATGATTGTCTAAACTTATAATATGAAAAGGCGTCAGAAATTATTTCTCTCAGATCCGGAACTTTTTCAAATACATCCTGATACATTGTCACCAATTTTCTAGGTTTCCCTGAAGCGTAAATTAAGCCTTCGAAAACACTTGAGTTATTATTTTCATTTTCTACTGCAATAATTGAAATAGAAATATTTTTGGGAGCTTTTGAAGCAAGTTCTTTAAGCTCTAAAAGAAACTCATTTTTAATTTCTTTACAATTTTGATCCTGTTGTTGGTTGTTGTTTTGATTTTCCATTTAAGTCTTTATTTAATTGTTAACTATCCAAATTCTGTAAGCCTCTACGGTATCTTTTACAAATCTTGTTTGATTTCCTCTTCCTCTACCACCTGTTTTTGTCTTTCTAAGAGGACATGAGTATTTTTCCGCATCTTTTTTAACTTTATCAATGCCTATTCCCAGGTATTTACTTATATCATCAGCTGTAGGTTCTATTACATCTTGCCATTCTATTTTTTTAAAGAACTTCAGGTATAAATATTCTGGAACCAAATAATAGCCTGCAGGTATCTCGAAACTCATTTTTCATTTAATCATTTTCTTCAAAAATTTGAGTATCAGAAAAACCTTTATCCCTCAAATATTCTACTATTGTTAAACTTGACTTTGCTATTTTATATCTCCTCTGAAGTTGAGTTTCTAAAGCTTTAGGCTTAACTTCAACTTTATCAGCACTATTCACCAACAAAAAAATTTCTGCGAAGTAGACTGGAGTTGATAAAATCATGTCTAATATTTCGTCTTTAATCTTCATTTGTATATCTTTGTGAATATTTTGTGATTAATTTATGAGCAAATATATATTAAAAACTTTATAAAAAAAATAAATTTTATAAAATTTTTAATAAATTTTAATTTCTATATAAAAAATTTAATAAAAACCGATTGCTAAAAACCTCTATTATGGATGGACAAATACTTAAAGAAGCTCGTAAAGTACTGGGACTTAGCCAAGAAGAAATGGCCGCTAAAATCTATGTGTCTTTTCCTACTTATAACGGCTATGAGAATGGAAAAAACATCCCAAAAAATAAGCACGCTGTAATCAATGCAGTTTTACAGGAAGCTTCTTTAAGAGAGGAAGAACAAATAAGTGATGAAGTTTTAAAAAGAGATGCGAAAGATCTCTTAGTCGATGTTCTAAAAGAACTAAAGGCTATAAAACAGGATTATTTTGAATTGAAAAGCCTATTTATTAATTATATAGAATCTGCAGCGAATGATGCGAAAATGAGTGAACTCAACGCCTCTCAAATCGGTATCCTTAAAAAGGTATCACAAAATTTAAGCAAAGAAATTGAAGAACTAAAAAAGGCTGATTTAAAATCAGCCCGTGCAAAATAAAATATCAGTTACTTGTCTGATATTTATATTCTTATAATTCTTAATATCAATTTGAGGCATACTAATTTTTAGTATGTTTTTTTTATATAATTCAACTTTATCAAATAATTCGTATAAAATATCATTAAACTCCTCCACAGAAATCATTTCATCATCGTGTTGAAGTTGAGCAATTAACTTCAGTTTTTCTATTTCGTCCAGGTATTTATTATGCAGCTTCATCTCTTTTTAATTGCAGTCTATAGTTGTTTAATATCATATCCTTTAGTTTTTCACTTTTTTCATCCGCATCATAAAACTTCAATGATCTTGAAAGGATCCAATAGATGAGAACTGCACCTCCGAATATTAAAAAACGATACCACCAAACATCAAAAATTTTATAGTCTTTTGCCAGAAGTATTGTTCCTATTAACATATTTATATAAGCATATAGAGGAACAATAAAAGCCCATTTATATGGCCTCATTCTAAAAACTAGAATTAATATAAAGATACAGGGTGAAATAGCCATATCAATAGCATAAATCATATTTGCCAACGTACTAAATGCAGGTACTGAATTTAGCTCATGTAGATCATAATCTATGGAGAAGATAGAAAGGGTTTTCTTTACTGCCGGAACATCAAGGATATTTTCTGTAAAGAGAATAACACCTGCTGTTATCAGTAAAATAGTAGAGGCAATGCGTTTGCCTCTACTATTTTTAAATTGACTACTTTGGTGGAGTAGTGACAACAGGTCCGATTTCGTCTGATTCGGAATTCTCTTCCATAGCTCTAATTGCTCCTGGTAATGAGCTTCCCGTTTTGATTGAGTCTGATTCAATTTTAAAAGCCTCCTTATTGGTAGAAACTTTGTTGATAGTTTTAGTTTTTTCATTTTCAAGTTCATTTTTGATGACTACGTGATCATCATCATTTACACATGAGACAAGACTTGTTAATAAAATCATGCCTACAATAATTTTTTTCATAAACTAATTATTTAAAGGTTATTCATCGAGAGACGCAATAATAAAATATTAACATATTTTACTAAAGGACATAAATAGCCTTCAATAATTTGCTGCAAAAGTATGAAATCTCAATTATTATTCCCTACTTATGGAATTCAAAATAAAGTGGATTAACGTAGAGGAACCGCTGTTTATTATACGAAAGAAAACTGATTTTAAATTTTGATTGAAAATTTTCAGACATTTTTCAGACATTATTTTAACACTTTTCAGATATTTTTCAGATATTTTTATTGTTAAAACTATATAATTCTAGTTATCAATTATTTAAAAAGCTCATTTTTCTGCCTTCTAAGCAGACGGTCAAAGGTTCGAATCCTTTCGCGCTCACTGAAACCTCACAATTTTTTTGTGAGGTTTTTTGTTTTATTACAGATCTGAATTTTACGATCAAAAGTCGTTAATGAATAACACAGGATGGAGCATACCGATTTTAATCGGGACGGTCAAAGGGGATCAGTATTAAAGGTTGTGGACCAAGCAAAAAAATGAGTTCATCTGAATAGAAAAAATATTATGTTCTTTACCAATTAGAATCAACAGTTGTGGAGATAGGGTTTCACGCAAAGCTTCATGTTGGTGTATGTTTTATTTTAAGTGAGCTAAGAAGGGATCGATTTTCAATCGATATGAAGAAGCGAGCGCATAGTCACAAAGCTTCATCAGCGACGAAGTTGCTCTTCTTTGCTTCCTTAAGAATATGGTATAAGATACTAAAAATCTTTGTGTCAATTAAATTCCATAAACACAAATAATATTATCCCTCAGCTTTTGCGCTTGATCCATAATTACTATTAATATTGAGGGGTAATTGATAAACCTAACAGGTTTTTGAAACCTTTTAGGTTTAGAATATCTGTTAAGTTGAAATAAGAATTTTACACTTCACCCCATAAAAATGCTGTTTCGTCTGCCTATTTTGCTGAGTCAGCAGAAGTTTTGGACCTACAGATAACAAATCCCTGTACTTTTACACTAAGTTTGATCGAGAGATCGTTAAAAAGTTAGTTTTAATTAGGTAAGATAACATTGATTAAGGGTCAATAAAAATCTTTTTTTGCACTTTATAATTCCTTGTAGCCATTTTTAATGGCTTAACTATACACTTAATCATGTTTGGGTAGGGTTGGTTTGTTCCAATCCTATTTTTTATATTCTTAAAAGATCATGTATAAAACAGATATGTGTTTGCCTATATTTTTTGGAATGAATTAAAATCTAAATTCTTCAATGGCCGTATCGTTCAGTAAAATTCCTGTACAGATTTCATGTTTTTTTGCAGCTCCCTGTACCCGCCATATAACGGTATATTTTCCTCCGGTTCTCACCTGCTTTCCTCGGATCGATTTCAAATCATTTTCTCTGAAAAGAGTTTCATATTTTTCTAAAATACCCTCCTCGTAAGGAAGCGTAATCTGATAGATATAACGCACGCTGATCTTGTCAATAATATCCTGAATATATTTAAACATAATCAACAGCAGAAATACCACCACAGAGCCTATGGCAGCCTCCTGGTAATGCCCGGCTCCTATTGTCATCCCCAGCGCAGCACAGATCCATATTGTAACCGCCGTTGTAAGGCCGGAGACTCTGTTATCTTCTTTAAAAATAACCCCTGCTCCCACAAATCCGATTCCGGTAATGATATTGGCCGCGATACGGTCAGGACTTCCCGGTTCTCCCAAACCTATCGAAAGCATCGTAAATATACAGGCTCCCAACGTCACCAGGATCATCGTTCTCAACCCTGCCGACTTCAGCTGGTACTCTCTTTCGATTCCTATGATCCCACCTACAAAAACCGAAAATAAGATAGGAAGCAGATCTTCAAATAACTCCATGGAGATTCATTTTTTTATGACTCTAAATGTATTCGATTTTTTTCAACTGTAAAAGACTCTTTTACCTCTAAAAAATAAAACCGCTATATTTTCTATAGCGGTTTTAATGTATATTTGAATACGCATTGTTATTTCAGTTTATAGGAACTCCCATTCCAGAGATACGTCTTAGAAGATCGTTTTTTTGTT
Organism: Chryseobacterium indologenes; assembly: GCA_001013295.1. Lineage (GTDB taxonomy): Bacteria > Bacteroidota > Bacteroidia > Flavobacteriales > Weeksellaceae > Chryseobacterium > Chryseobacterium indologenes_B. The sequence goes on from LAZY01000040.1 coordinate 98,919, forward strand.
TCCCGTCCTTTCTCATCCGTCTCATCATCTTCTACCTTAAAGATAAATGCATTCGGAATTCCTCCTTTATCATTGGGAAAAACATATTGTTCACTGTGATGATATACCCCCGCATCGCTTACATTCATAAGCTGTGGAAGGGCAATCAATTTTTTATCCTTAAAAAGAACATATTGATTATAAGTAGCCACAGCGCAAGCGTCTCCGGAAACCTCAGCATTCAAAGTAAGCTCTACATTCTGCAATTTATGATTACTTTCAATGTTGAAAGCAGTACTGTTGAGCTCTTCCCCTCTTCCTGTATTAAAATATACCTCATCAATAAGAGTATTTCCCTCCATTACTTTTATGCCGGCAATATTCTGCCTGTCAATAAAACCATCTTCTTTGTTTTTCCTTTCCACTGTTTTTGAAAGCCCAAAAAGAAAATCATACCCGTTTTTATTACGGTAACCTATACAAAGGTTGCCTCCCCAAATATATCCTTCTACATTAGCCTCCCCTTTCAGATAAGAGATCTTATACCAATTGGCACTTCTTTCTCCTAATTTCAGAGCCGGAATACTTTCCTCTTTTTGAAGGATCATTACCTGCTGGTTGGTCTGCAATGAGTCCAAAATCTGAGCATTCACTGCCGGATCTTTTCTCACTCTCGTCCAATCTGTAAAAATTTTCTGGGTTTTATTTTGTTCAAACTCAAAAACGCCATCTGCATAGACTTCATTTTCCTGCGCTTTCAATAACTGCAGCGTCAGTAATAATAAAGCTGTCCATAAAGTTTTCATATTTAATATTAGTGGTTTTGTTTTTGGTTATTTCTCAAGCAGAAGGCTTACCCATTCTTCTCTTTGCAGCTGTTTTTTCAGTTCAAGACCGCTTTCTTTACACACTTCCAGAATATCAGCTACATCAAAGAAACAAAGTCCGGAAAGCAATAGTTTTCCTCCCTTATTCAACACTGAAACATACGTAGGAATATCCGAGATCAGAATATTTCTGTTGATGTTTGCTAAAATAACATCAAAATTTTCCTGCCCCAGATTCTCAGCCGTACCTTGCTCAATATCAAGTTCTACGCTATTTCTTACTGCATTTTCTTTCGAATTTTCTACTGACCATTCATCAATATCAATTGCCTTCGTATCTCCGGCTCCCTGCTGTTTTGCATAGATGGCCAATACAGAAGTTCCGCAACCCATATCCAATACTTTTTTACCCGTAAAGTCAATATCCATCATCTGCTGGATCATCAAATGGGTAGTTGGGTGATGGCCCGTTCCGAAAGACATTTTTGGCTGAATGATAATTTCATGCATCCCCGGTACCGATTCATGAAATTCTGCCCTGATCAATACTTTATCATCAATATTGATTGGAGAGAAATTCTTTTCCCATTCTTCATTCCAATTGATATTCGGCATTTCTTCGAAAGAATATTCAATCTTTACATTTTCGTTTTCAAAGATCGGAAGCGCCTTCAACTGGTCTTCATGGAATGAATCTGCCTGGATATATCCTAAAATTCCGTCAATTTCTTCTGTAAAGCTGTCAAAACCTATTTCGATAAGTTCTGCCATTAATATCTCATTCCATGGTTGTAGCGGAGAGATTTTGAAATTGAATTCTAAATAATTTTGCATGTGAGTAATTTGCTGCAAAAATACTAATGTTATTACGGTTAAAAAAATGGAAGGGATAAGTTTTGGAGAAAGTCTGAGGATTTTGTGTTTTTGTTTGATAAACGAAAGCCTGTTTCTATTGATGTATTGATATTTATGAAATGATTTTTGGGACAATAGATAATTTCATCCCTCGTTGATTCTGCGGAGTAAGCAGATCGAGGGTATGCTTCATGTTTAAATTTCGGCTAAAGCCCGCTCCTATTGATGTACTGATATTTTTGAAATGATTTCGGGGGCAATAAATAATTTTATCTCCACTGATTCTGCGGAGTAAGCAGATCGAGGATATGCTTCATGTTTAAGTTTCGGCTAAAGCCATTGAAACTGGCTATTATAAGTAAAGCGGGCTAAAGCCCGCTCCTATTGAATTTATTGTTCAAGATAGATGAAAAGTCCGTTGCTGACAGCTTTAGACCTTAAACTTTAAACCTTGAACCTTAAACTTTAAATCTCTTATGGATTGGTAGAGAAAATAGAACCATTAGCAATCAACGCTCTTCTGTTCATTTTCAGAATATCTCTCACCCATTCTGCGAAATCTTCAGGCTGAAGTACTTTATCAGGGTTTCCGTCTGTAAGACCACTCTGAATGCTCATATCAGATGCAATGGTACTTGGAGTCAGTGTAATCACACGGATGTTCTGTTTTCTCCATTCTGCCATCATCGACTGAGACAGGGAGACAACCGCTGCTTTTGAAGCTGCATACGCAGACATATTGGGTCCGCCTTTCAGTCCTGCTGTAGAAGCTACGTTTACAATATCGCCTTCGCCTTTAGCTTTCATAAATGGATAAGCGGCTTTAGCAGCATAGTATACTCCGAATAGATTGGTTTTGATAACCTGCTCCCATGTTTCAGAAGGCATCTCTTCAATGGTTCCGAAATCTCCGATTCCTGCGTTATTGATCAAAATATCGATTCCACCTAATTGTTCTGCTAAAGATTCTATTCCTGCTTTTACCTGAATTTCATTGTCTACAGTAAAAACCGCGTAGGTAGACTGTACCCCTAGTTTTTTGATTTCTTCAACCGTCATTTTAAGGTTTTCCTCATTTCTTCCTGTAATGGCAACGTTTACTCCTTCATTGCCCAAAGCTAATGCTACGGCTTTCCCTAATCCTCTTCCACCACCTGTTACGATGGCATTTTTTCCGTTTATATTCATAGTAGTAATACTTTTCTTTGTACAAAGTTACGAAAGAACATTTTGACCAAAGGGTGAAAACATAGATTTAATAGTTTTTTAATGGTTTGGATGACAATTTTTTTTAACCACAAAAGGCCCAAAAATCTTTAAACACTTAAGTATTCTTAAGGGACAAGCTTTGCACAGATAAAGCACACTTAAGTTTATGAAAATCTAAGATTTTCATCTAAAGTGAGCTTACTTATACAGTGGCATCATCAACTTTCTGAAGTGCACTAAAGTGTTTTTAAAATAAGATCTTGTTACTCAATTTTTAATAATCACAAAAGGTGCAAAAAACTTTAAACACTTAAGTCTTTTTAAGAGACAAGCTTTGCGCATATAAAGTACACTTAAGTTTTTGAAAATATATGATTTTCATCTAAAGTGAACTTAATCATACAGTGACATCATCAACTTACTGAAGTGTTCTAAAATAATCTTTTATGACTTTGATGGTTTGGTGCTTTTCAACCTCAGTAAAAAATAAAAGCCGGTCTCTGTAGAACCGGCTTCAAAATCTAAAAAAGTATTGTAAAAAATGAAAAGTTTAAGGAATCTGGATTGCATTCTGTACTTCAAATTCTTCCGAAGCAGAGAACTCATTTCCATACATATCAATGGCTTTCACCTCCAATTTGTGTCTTCCTAATGATAGTTTTTTAGGAAAATCTGCTTCCCAGATATGTTTTGACATTTCAGGATTGGAAGGTCTTCTTCCCGGTAAAATTTTCTCTGTAGCATCCCATTTGAAAACGGAAAGGGCAAAGTTCGGATCTATGGTTTCGTCATATTCCATTTCTTCCCATTTGCCATTATCAATTCGGTATTCTACTTTGTCTTTTTTACTTCCTATGAAGAAGTTGGCCAATATTTTTGCTGAGGTTTTCGATGGGAAAGGAATCACTTTGGGAACGTATAATTTGATCTGATAATCTTCCGGTTTCCCAGCCGTTTTATATTTTACTTTATACTGGTTATCATTAAAGCTGATAAAAGAATAGCCTTTTGCCGTTCCGTCTCTCATGGTAGAAGTAGGAAGGCCTGCTTCATCGGCCGTTCCGGAATACCAGTCTCCACAGGTAGTTCCCACATTATATTCATGTAATTCTTTTATCCCGTTCCAGCCTGCTTTTTTACCATAGAAAATCTGTTGCTGGATATGGGTATGTGCTGATAAAAGCAATACATTCTGAAAAGGATTTAAAAAATCGAATAACTTCTGGCGGTCAGCATTTCTGAAACTGTCTTCATTTTGATGTTCCAACGGAATATGAAAAGAAACTACGATCAGTTTATTTTTATCTACCAGTTTCAGGTCATTTTCAATAAACTGCAGCTGATCTTCACGAAAACCGCCCCAATAGCCTTTTCCATCTCTCGGATCAGGATACAGAATATCGTCTAAAATGATAAAATGTACATTCCCATAATTGAAAGAATAGTTTGCCGGACCAAAATTTGATTCAAAGGTTTCATCGGAAAGCCTATCTTCTTTTGCATCATAGTTCATGTCATGATTTCCCATCACATTGTACCACGGCAATCCCACTTCCTTCATCACATCGGCATAAGGTTTCTGCAAATTCAGGTTATCGCCTACCAAATCTCCCAGACTGATTCCCAGCACCGCATTTTTCTTGGTATTTTTCACTTCATTCACAATTCCTCTTTTGAAATAATCCAGTTCTTTTTCTGTGTAAGGCTGTGGATCTCCAAAAACAAGAATATCAAAGTTTTTATTTTCGTTTTGTGTGTAAAGCGGAAAATTCAATTCTTTGGGAAGCTCTCCTGTTGGGGCTACTCCTTTATATTTAAAATCTGCCGGAGAACCTTGAGGTTTGTGATGGTAATAAAACTGAGGAAGGTTATTGCTGTTCAAAGCGGTCTTGTATCCTGAGGGCTTGATGACAAAAATGGTCTGATCATTCTGAACAGGCAGGCTGTAACGTCCGTTTTTATCTGTAAGTACCACCTGAACTCCATTGGAAACCGCCACTCCTTCGATTCCCTTTTCACGGCTTTCTCTTTTCTGGTTTTTATTAGTGTCTTCATATACATATCCTGAAACAGAAGACTGGGAGAACGCCATTGCTGAAATCAGCATACATGGCAAGATTAATTTTATTTTGGTATTCATTTTATTTTCTTTTAATTGTTGACGATTTATTTATTCCACCACATTTTCACATTAATATCATCTCCGCCCATCTGTTGCACTGCATTCTGATAGTTTAATGTATTCAAAACTTTGGGGTTAGGCGGATACATCAGTCTTTGTGGAAGATTACCCCCATTCAAAAGGCCACCGTTATTAGGAAGCTCAGGAAAACCTGTTCTTCTTTTTTCAAACCACTGCTGTTGGTCTACAAAGAACAGGGCAATGTATTTCTGAAGCATAATTTTCTTCATATCTGCTTCGTAGGCAACATTTTGGTTATCGAAGTAGTTGGCAGGCACCACTGCTCCCCACTGTTCGATAGAAGCTTTTACTCCATTCTCATAATACGTTTTTGCACTTCCGTTGATAATTCCTTTAAATGCCAACTCTGCCAGGGTAAACTGAAGTTCGGCATAGGGATATACAAAAATCTTCAATGGTGCTTTCGCAAGGTTTTGATTAAGATTTGAAGGCTGGTAGGTAAATACGGTTCCATAAGGATAACCCGACGGTGCTCCTACATATCCGATGTTATTATTTTTCAAATCTTTTGCCTGTGTAAAAAACATAGGAACACGGGGGTCATTATTGGCTTTCAGGGTCTGTACAAAGAAATCTGAAGCGGCTCTTCCTGTTGTAAAATCCTGAGGTCTTGCAATAGGAGGCATCAGTGGAGAAACTCCTGTAATATCAACTTTTGCGGCATCTGCATTCGTTTGAAAAACAGGATATAATGTAGGGTTATTGACAATTTCCTGAATTCTTTCTTTGACATTCACTTCTCCTTCTTTTCTTAAAATTCTCGTCAATAGTCTTAAAGAAAGTGAGTTACAGAATTTTTTCCAGTTGGTGATCCCATTAGGGTCTGTATCAGCTTTATAGAATAAGTCTCCTCCGGTAAGTATTTTATTGGTAATGAAAAGAGAATTAGCTGCTTTAAGATCATCCAGCAGACGTAAATAAATCTCTTTCTGCCTGTCAAATTTAGGTTGCATAATAGATTCATCCAATTGTGATGCCTGGGAAAAAGGAACGTCTCCATAAGTATCGGTAAGGTTGGAATAAATCCACGCATTCAGTACCATAGAAATTGCCTGGTAGTTTTTATCTCCTTCAGCGATTGCCGCTTTTTTCAGATCATCTACCTGCTTCAGCCATCTGTAGGAATTATTCCAGAAACCTGATCCTGTATTTTCTGTGATATAATAACGGCTCAGTGAGTTCCCTTCATTAGGAAAATCCAGTGAAACCTGCATAATATCAAAGGTGAAGTCATTGGCTCTGTTGTAGCCTACCACAGACATATTATACTGTACCGGAACCAGCAAGGCACTGGCAACAGGTACATTGATTCTGCTTTTATCTTTATTAATCTCGTCAAGGCTTCTGTCACACGAAACGGTACTGCTTACAAGGGCAAGAAATGAGCATATATAGACTAGTTTTTTCATTTTTCTGATTTTTAAAATTTAACGTTTAACTGAATTCCGATTGTTCTGGACTGTGGCAGCTGCCCCATTTCCACTCCCGGTGTAATGGTTGCATTATCAAGTGCCGCCACTTCCGGATCAAATAATGGGAACTTCGACCACATCCAAAGGTTTCTTCCAAATACAGCCAAAGTAATATCGGTCACTTTTAAAGGTTCAAGAATCGATTTTGGGAAAGAATAAGAGATTCTGGCATCTCTCAGCTTAATGAATGAGGTATCGAATGAATTGGTTTCCACATTGGCTCTTCTGTAATAATCCCCGTAATAGGTATAAACAGGAATTCCTTTGGTGTTAGGTGAAAAACTTCCATCCGGATTCTGAACGACTCCATCTCCTACGATAAGACCACCAGGGTTATCTCTTCCCACAAGCGTATGGGTAAGTTTACCCTGTTCAGACATTTTGTGATGCGATTGTGAATAGGCAGTTCCTTTATACTGTCCATCGAATGAGAAACTCAGGGTAATATTTTTATATCTGAATTCATTCTGAAGACCTGCTCTCCATTTCGGATAGGCATTTCCTATTTTTTTCATTTCATTGGGCTTTGCGGTCATTCCATCGGCGCCATAGATGACCTTTCCGTCTGGTGAATACATCAATCCGTATCCATACATATCACCTAAGGATCCACCTACCATAGCATTGTAATACACTACTCCACCAATACTTCCCATGATATAAGGAGCTCCGTTAAACTCTTCAGGTAAAGAAAGAATCTTATTGCGGTTCATAGACCAGTTTGCATTCACGTTCCATGAGAAGTTTTTAGTCTTTATCGGGTAAGCATTCAAGGTCATTTCCATCCCTCTGTTTCTCAGCTCACCGGAGTTGACGATCCTTCTGTTGTATCCAGTTTCATACAATACCGGGATAATGATCGACTGGTCTTTGGAATTGTTCTGGTAAGCCGTGAAGTTGAACGTCAACCTGTTTTTCAGAATACTGAAATCCATTCCGGCTTCTATATTGGTGATGATCTCAGGCTTCAGACCTGGATTCGGGTATAGCAACGGAGTTTCTACTGAGCCAGTGAAGACACTGTTTTCATAGTATTTTTCAAGCATATAGTTATACGTATCATTACCCACTTGTGACCATGAAAGTCTCATTTTCCACAGATTCAGTTTATCAGATTTCAGTTTAAAGATGTCTGATAAGACAAATGAAGAAGCTACTGACGGATAAAAATAGGATCTGTTGCGGCTTGGAAGTGTGCTGCTCCAGTCATTTCGGGCGGTCACATCCAGGAAGATCATATCCTTATAGCTGAAATTGGCTAATGCATAAACACTATTCACCTGATAGTCATTAGGGCTTGCCAATCTGAAATCCTGTGAAGCAGCATTAGAAAGCTGATAAAGACCTGCCCGGTTAAGCCCGATTGCCCTGTAATCATTCATGGTATACTCATGATACCTGATATTTCCTCCGGCAGAAGCTGTGACTCCCACATCACCGAATTTATTCTTATAGGTAAGCAAAACATCATTATTCAGGTCCAAATACCTGATGTATTGTTCTCTGTAATATCCTTTCAGGTAATTGGCAGAGCTCCACGGTCTTCTCTGGGAACGAAATTCGTTACTCCATTCCAAACCGGTTTTATAGGCTATATCAAAGTTCTTGGCCAGCTGATAGCTGATGTTGATATTTCCGGTGATTACTTTTTTGTTTGTACCATTCAGGTTTTCGTAAGCGATCAGGTAAGGATTATCGATATAGGAACTGAAAGGATGCACCTGATCTACCTGCTCATATCCGTTTCTCCAGATGGGTCTATACCAGTTGAGATCTACGTTCGGATTCTGGAAAATCATGAAATAAGAGATCGACTGATTGTTGTACCCGGTTGCAGGAAGGTTGTCACTTTTGGTATTGCTGAAGTTGATTTTGGTTCCGATCTTCAGCCTGCTGCTCAGTTTGTGATCCAAAGACAGGGCGGCATTTAATCTGTCGAAGCCTGTATTTGGCATCATCCATTCGTTTTTCAGATAAGAAAGTGAGGTTCTGAAAGAGGTATTTTCGTTGGAATGCTCTATTGACAAACTGTTTGAATAGTTGGAACCTACCTGCCAGAAATCTTTGATATTGTTTGTGTAAGGTCTCCAAAGCTTTCTCTCCAAACTTTGCCCTTCTATCGTTGGGTCATACTGGAAATAATACTGTCCATCAAACTTCGGCCCGAAAGCACTGCTGGTAGATCCTGTATTCACTCCATCTACGGACGCTCCGTAAGAGTAGTAGTAATTTCCGTTTTTATCTCTCTGCTGGGTTCCTTGTCCATATTCATACTGATAATCCGGCCATTTGAGAACGCTATCAAAACTGGTATAGGAATTTAAAGTCACCTGAACTTTTCCTTTTTTGGTCTTCCCGGATTTTGTTGTGATCATGATCGCTCCTCTTGATCCTCTTGATCCGTATAAAGCAGATGCAGTAGGTCCTTTCAGAATAGATACCGATTCAATATCATCCGGATTGATGCTGTTGAAACTGTCTCCGTAATCTATCGGAAGGTCCCCTCCTGAACCGGCACCATAAGCATTCGTGCCGGTTCCGGTCTTTCTGCCACTCAAAGGAACGCCATCCACCACAATCAGCGCATCATTGTTTCCGATATTCATCGAAATGTCTCCACGAAGGGTGATACGGCTTGTTCCCAGCGGTCCGGCTCCTGCCGTCTGAATCTTCAGTCCGGCTACTTTACCTTCCAAAGCCTGCGCCCAGTTATTGTTCTGAGTCCGTAAGAGTTCTTCAGATTTAACAGTCTGTGTAGAATACCCTAGAGATCTGTCATCTCTTTTGATCCCCAAAGCAGTGACCACCACTTCTTCAATTCCTTTGATCGTGTCTTTTTTAGCTTTTTGCTGAGCTGTGAGATTGACGCTTATTAATCCTAACAGCGACAAAACCAACAACTTTTGTGTCTCTTTACGCATTTCCTTTTTGTTTGCGCAAAATTAAAACGACATTATGAGTAGGATTTTAACACGATTTTAACGTTTTTTAAAAGTTTATTGAATAATATGTTAATTTTTTCTTAACAATACAAGGTAAACATCTATTTAACAATACTTTAAAGAATTAAGTATTTTTAATGCCATTTTGCAGCTTTATTTGTGTATCTTTATTGTCTTCGCTTGGGATAATACTATATAATAAATTATAAATAATTAAAAATCAACACATTACCATTTACCAATGTATTAATCGGCTTAATTACCTGTTAAAATTGGGGATTTTCCTATAAAAAGATACCGTCTGACCTTTGTAAAGGTCAGACGGTGTCTTTTTATGGATTGGTATAGTTCAGTTGTAAACCACCCCGTCAAATCTTTGATTTGCCACCCCTCCAATGGAGGGGAATGATGCGGTTTCCGATTAATATTGAATAGATGATTAAACGCTGTCGGAATTATGATATTATTTATTTTTCAATTGTTCAGGAATATTGGTGGTTACGAATCCGATTCCCTGCTTTTTCAATTCATCATAAACTGCGGCATCATTTACCGTCCATGAATTTGTAATCAGGCCTAATGTTTTAGCTTCTGCAATCCAGGTAGGGTTTTTCTGGAAAACGCTATAATGATAATCCATACCGTCTAATCCTTCTTTTTTAATCTGTTCCGGCGACAGTTCTCCGTTCAGGTACTGAACTTTAAATGAAGGGGCCAGTTTTTTGATCTCTTTACAGATATTAAGACTGAAAGAAATGAACTCACTTTGAGATTCCAGCTTCATCTCTTTAATCATTTTGATGGTCTTTTCTGTAATCTCGTTTTCTAATTCCGGAGTTTTAGCCGGCTTAATTTCAACGATCAGTTTTACAGACGGGTCTTTCTTTCCTTGCTTCAAATACTCTTTTAAAGTAGGAAATTTTTCTCCGTTGGATAATTTCAATGCTTCCAATTCTTTGAAAGAGGTTTCGGAAATTTCCATTTTACCGTGATGCTCATCATGATTGATAACGAGTACACCATCTTTTGTCATTCTTACATCAAATTCTGACCCATAAACTTTTAATTTCTGAGCATTTTCTAAAGATTTGATGGAGTTTTCCGTTGTTGGCGGCTGTGCCTGGAAATATCCTCTATGGGCTATGATCTGGGTTTGTGCTTTCATTAAAACTGTACTTAAAACTGCTAAACCTAAGATAAAATTTTTCATATGAAGTTGTTTATTTTTTTTAAAGATCATATGGAATCGCTCCACCTTCATCAGTGTTTGTGTTTACAAATCATGGCGATTTCATAATATAATGGAGATAAATTAAAACAAAGTCCTGAAACTTTTGATAAAGGTAGTTATTATCGAACGTACTGAGAAATATAAACCACAAAAGAAAGCCCTTCACTGAACACTTCGGTTGGTATAAGTTCTTTCTTTTGTGGTGGTAAAAAATGGTTATGGATTAAAAACTATACTTTGCTCCGATCTGGATCTGGTATGGATTCCCTGAGAGAGGAGTCAATCCGTTTCCGCTGATGTTTTTCGTATATTCAAACTGTCTTGTGACCGGATTGAACTTATTAATCCTGTATAGAGATGTATTTCCGTAAGATTTATTTACTCCCCATTCTTTATTCAGAAGGTTGGCTACGTTGAATATATCTATGGAAAGCTCAAAAGCCCCTACTTTGTCAAACTTAATCTTCTTGGCTACCCGGACATCCCAAACTCCGAAAAATTCGTTTTTACCACCGTTACGTTCTGCAATCTTACCATTGTAATCACTAATATAATTTTTTAATGCCTGTCCTACTTGCGGATCATCCAGAATGGTTTGGGCAACATTAGGGAAGATATAAGCCAGGTCATTACTGTCTACAAAGTCCCCATTAACATTTCCTCCTGCCGTCATAGAGAAACGGGTTCCCCCGATTCCTGAGTATCTTACTCCAAGAGTGAATCCTGCAATCGTAGGCGAGTTACCATAGATGACCACTTTATTTCTGAACTGGTTGTCTGAATAAGTCATTCTCAGGTCTCTCGGATCACTCTGGATCATGGTAGACAATGTTGCAGAGTTGGCTACGTTTCCGTTATAAGAAGTATTGTCCTTAATATCTGACCAGGTATAACTTGCGGTGATTTCCCCATCTTTCCAGTAACGGTAGCTTGTATCCACTACCCATGAAAACTGATTGACTTTACCATCACTTACAAGCTCCAGCACTCTACCGAATTTATCATTGATTCTTCCTTTTTTCCAATCTATCTTACCTTCTGCTAAAGATTCTGCCGGAACAAATACTCCTCTGCCTCCTTCATTGTCTAAAGTAAAGAAAGGATTAGCCACCATATTTCTGTCATAGTAATAGTAGTTATTTCTACCCAACGCCATATATCCTGCAATCCCGGCTCTGAACCTTTCGTTAAAGAAATGAGTATAAGAGATATTTGCCTTATAAACGATCGGAATTTTTGCATCCTTCCCTGTATAGTTGATGGTAGGAATCTGATATTGAGAAAGTGTAGGAACCGTATTGTAGTCGTTTCTATAACTATTGAAATCCGGGAACGGAACATCTTTCCCCGTTACATCTACGGTTGCCAGATGCTTTCCGTCAAATACAAGGTTATTGATGATCATATAGTTGTTGATGTCTGAAGAGAATATTCCGGCACCAAATTTCAGGAAGTCTTTATTTCCTTCATTGATATTCCAGTCAAACTGAAATCTCGGCTGGATAACGAACGACTTAATCTTATTATCAGTTCTGATTCCCATTTCATCATATAGCTTCTGGTTGAATTCTGCTTTCGGATAGCCTCCATAATCCAGTCGGATACCAGCCATCAAATCTAGCCCTGTGGCGATTTTCGTCTGAAACTGCCCATAAATACCAAGATTCCAGATATTGGATCTCACAGAAGTATCATCCATCAAAGGTACTTCTCTGTAAAATCTGTAGGGAGTCATTGCATCAAAGTTGTTCATCCCCTGAAAGAGGAATCTTCCATTCACTTCACTTCCATATATAGATTTTGAAGTAGTATACATCAGGTCTGCACCAAAGGTATATTTTACTTTATCCGTATTATAGTATAAATTATCTACAATCTGGAATACATTATTTCTAAAGCTTTCCTGTGCGAAACGATGACCGCCGATCTGGATATTGGTAGAACCCACTCCCGGTGACATCACATTTTCAACAATCGCTCTTGGTACCGGCTTTCCTAACTGGTTGTTCTGATAACTGTCCTGGAAAGTATACAGGTACTGAGCTTTTAATTCGTTGGTTAAATTAGATTTCAGATTTGATCTCAAGGTCAGCAATAAACTGTTGTCTATATTCTTATCATTTCCGTACGATTCGAAGAAATTGATACTGGTATTATCACCCAGTCCGTTTTTATTAAGATCATACGTGAAGTTATTTCTCAGTGTCAATAAGTGTTTCTCATTGATCTGCCAATCTAAACGTAAAAATGCAGCATCTGAGTTCCTTACTTTATCGAAGCTTCCGAATTGCGGGCTGTTCCCTACCCCATATTTTGCTCTAGCTATATCCAGAAACTGATTAAGAGTCTGGGTAGTGGTATTCAGTCTTTTCTCATCATCTGGCGATTTTATATCTGCAATCAATAATGGTCTTGAATCCAACTGATGATCCCAGGCAACGAAAAAGTGTAATTTGTTTTTAATGATCGGTCCTCCCAAAGAGAATCCGAACTGAGAGGTAGAGAAGTCGTTCTGTCTTTTGTTTCCTCTGATGTCATACGGACTGGAAAGCCAGTTGGTTCTCAGATATTCCCAGGCACTTCCTGAAAATTTATTGGTTCCGGATTTGGTAACGGCACTTACGGTACCACCACCACTTCTTCCGAGCGTCACATCATATTGGTTGGTCGTAATTTTGAATTCACGTACCGCTTCAATGGAAATCGAGAAAGGAGCACCACTTCGGCTGGTAGTAGATCCTGCTGAAGTTGGGTTTTTAGCAGTCATCCCATCAATGGTAAAGTTTGTGGAAGACCCAAGCTGGCCAGACAGGTTTCCGCCTTTTCCACTTAAGGGAGACAGTTCTGTAAGATTGGTAAAGTTCCTCCCGTTTACCGGAAGCATACTGATGTTTTTGGCAGTGATAGCAGTCGCAGCACCCAGATTTCCGATTTTATTCTTCAGATTCCCCGTAATCTTTACTTCCTCAATACGTTTCTCTCCATCCAGATTCATGTTTACCGTAACCTGGTCTCCAAAGTTGACATTGTATCCTTCTTTCTTATCATCATTCACAATGACTGTATACGGTCCGCCAAGAGGGATTTCTTTGAAGATATATTCCCCTTTTGAGTTCGTTTCCGTCTCCGTTCTGAACCCTGTGGATTCGTTCACGATCGTTACTTTCACTTTTTCCTGAGCGGTACTTCCCGGTCCGGTTACTTTCCCTACAATAGAGGCCTGCGTGGTTTGTGCATAAGCCATTGTTCCAAGCCCTAAAAACAATAATCCCAGTACAATCTTTACTTTTCTCATTTCTTCAAATTAGATGTGCAAAGGTATTTTTACTTTAAAGGCTGGCTATTTAAGGAAGTTTTAACATTTTTTTAATTAAATCAGAACATTATGTTAAATTACTTTTAACACTCATTTTATTCTGTACACAACCAGCTTGTTGAAGTGTATTACGTATTCTTAATTTTCGTGTAATATTTAATTCCGTTATTTTTTAAATGCGATTACTTTAGTTATTTTTGCTCAAAAAGATATACAACCCATGTCTGAAAACATTCAACAAAAAATAGAACAGCTCCGCAAAGAGCTTCATCAACATAACGAGAACTATTATCTTCTGGATACCCCTACCATCACTGATTATGAGTTTGATATGCTCCTTGAGCAGCTTCAGGATCTGGAGGCTAAGCACCCTGAATTTTATGATGAAAACTCCCCTACGATGCGTGTAGGCGGCGGTATCACAAAAGTTTTCCCTACGATACAGCATAAATTCAGAATGTATTCCCTGGATAATTCCTATGATTTTGATAATCTGGAAGACTGGGAAAAAAGGATTATCAAAACGATTGATGAGCCGGTAGAATTTGTCGCTGAACTGAAATACGACGGTGCTTCTATCTCTATTCTTTATGAAAACGGAAAACTTTCCCAGGCAGTAACCCGTGGAGATGGCTTCCAGGGAGATGAAATTACCCCGAATGTCCGTACGATTTCAGATATTCCTTTGACATTAAAGGGTGATTTTCCATCACCGTTTTTCATGCGTGGAGAAATTTATCTGACCCGAAAGAATTTTGACAAAATCAATAAACTGCGTGAAGAGGAAGGTCTTGATCCGTTCATGAACCCTAGAAATACAGCAAGTGGAAGCTTGAAAATGCAGGATAGCGGCGAGGTGAGAAAACGTGGTCTTTCTTCTGTACTTTACCAATTTATTGCTGAAGATATTCCTGCAGAAACGCACTGGGAATTACTTCAGAAGGCACAAGACTGGGGTTTCAAAACTTCCCAGCAGGCCAAACTGTGCAAAACACTGGATGAGGTAAAGGAATTTATCACATTCTGGGATACGGAACGTCATAATCTGCCTTTCGAGATTGATGGAATTGTATTAAAAGTGAATTCTTTACAGCAGCAAAGACAGCTTGGATATACGGCAAAATCTCCACGTTGGGCAATGGCTTATAAATTTAAAGCTGAAAAGGTAGAAACTGAACTGCAAAGTGTTTCTTATCAGGTAGGAAGAACCGGAGCGATTACTCCTGTTGCCAATCTGAAACCTGTTCTCCTGGCCGGAACAATTGTAAAAAGAGCTTCTCTGCATAACGAAGATATTATCAAAAAACTTGATCTGCATGAGCAGGATTTCGTCTATGTAGAAAAAGGTGGTGAGATCATTCCAAAGATCGTTGGCGTAAATACAGAGAAAAGAACTGAAGAAAGCAAGGAAATAGAATACATCAAACACTGTCCTGAATGTGGTACTGAGCTTGTAAAAATTGAAGATCAGACCATCCATTTCTGCCCGAACGAACTTCATTGTCCGCCTCAGGTGGTAGGAAGAATGATTCACTATGTTTCCAGAAAAGCTTTGAATATTGAAAACCTGGGTGGGGAAACGATCGAGCAGCTTTACAAAGAAAAATTAATTGAAAACCCTGCCGACCTATATGCTTTAACGAAAGAACAGCTTCTTCCTCTGGAAAGAATGGCCGAGAAATCTGCACAGAACATCATCACAGGAATCGAAAAATCGAAAGAGATCCCTTTTGAAAAAGTATTGTACGGAATAGGAATCAAACATGTAGGTGAGACCGTTGCTAAGAAACTGGTCAAGAACTTTCCTACTATTGAGGAATTGAAGGCTGCCACTGTTGAAGAACTTTGCCAGGTAGAAGATATTGGAGCCAAGATCGCTGTAAGCATTGAAGCCTTCTTCCAGAATTCTGAAAATCTATTGATGATTGAACGCCTGAAGTCTTACGGGGTACAGCTTGAGAAGGGAGAAAGCACGAATGAAGTGTTATCGAACGCTCTGGAAGGAAAAACATTCCTTTTCACCGGAAAATTGTCTCTGTTCACCAGAGAAGCCGCTGAAGAAATGGTTGAGAAGCATGGCGGAAAAAATATTTCTGCCGTATCAAAAAACCTCAACTATCTTGTGGTAGGTGAGAAAGCAGGAAGCAAACTGAAAAAAGCTCAGGATATTGGAACCATAGGTATTCTTGATGAACAGCAGTTTTTGGATCTGATCGAGAAGCAATAATTTTTTTTAAAATATATTATCAAAAAACCATTGAGAGCAATTTCAATGGTTTTTTTGTATTATTTGATCTGTACATTTTCTTTAAACGCAGAGAGACGATACAACATGATGTCTGTTTTTTGATCGCAAAGGCATTTAATTCAGCTAGAAGATCCAACCTGCATTCTTGGCTAAGTGTTAACGCCATTGCAAACGTAAAATTAAGGAAGAATAGTAATCGTAAAATATTTACTCCAGGTTTCAAAAAGCCCCTGAAGTCCATATACCATAAAAAAAGTAAGTAAAGGAATTCCAAAAAATGCAGCCAGAGAAAATACAAATGTGTAAGTTCCGTACGTTTTAACAAATGGGATCAGTTTATCAACCATATTATTAATTGACAAAAGGAATAGCAGGTAAACGATCATCATCACATTCCCGATCACCAGAAAAGCAAAAAAAGTACCTGCATCCTCAATCTTTTTATCTACATCTACGACACTCAGAATACATGCAGTAATAAGGATTAACGCTGAAAAAGTCAACATAAGTCTTAGCATCGTCTTTTTCCAGGTCTTTTTCTTTTTACGGGAAAACTGAAAATAATACAGATTGGCCAGCCCAAAAACTGAAAGAACATAAATAATAAAAACTTCCATTGGCTAACGGTATTTATTTCAGGTTTTTATAGTTTTTTTCTACTGTAAGCAATGCATCAGAAATACTCTCTGCAAATTCTGTATCTCTATTTTCAAAATAAAAAAATCCTTCTTCAAGGCTGGTCTTGTTTTTTTCAATCCAGGAATTGATTTTTTTTATGTCGTCTTCTTTGAAATCCTTGAAATTTTTCCCCTCATAAATCAGATCAAGGTAATAATGATCAATACAATCGACAAAGACTTTAAAGCCGTTTTTCTGAAAATCAGTTTCCCAGTATTCCAACATTCGGTCAAGGTCTCCGGTTATTTTATAGATCCCGGTAAAGGCTTCATGATCAAAGTAAGGTTGGGTTTCTATACAATGCTGCCACCATTGCCAAAGAAAAGTTTCGACGGCAGATCTTTCATGTTCCGGCCACGTTCCAAACTTTCCGTATTCTAATTTACCTAACAGGGTATCTGTATAGGCTGTAAAACCTCCCTTCGCATAAATTTCCAGTATTCTGGGAAGGAAATGTTTAAAATCATCAATATTCCCCCAGGTTGTCAAGGCTTTGAATACATACCTTAAAAGATCATTCTCTTCTAAATCTCTCAACGGCTTGATATGAAGCTTTTCCTTATCTGTATCCGAAACACAGCATGGACATCCGTTCATCTTAGGCACAAGCGGATAAGTAGAGAACGTCTCATAAAGATATTCAACGGATCTTTCTAATGCATTCATGCTTTGAATTTTATTGGATTCAAATATATAAAACTTTAAAGCCGAAAAGAGAAAAATAAGAACTATTCTGCAAAAAATAACCCTTACAGAATTTAGAAACCTATAAGGGTTGATTGTATCTAACAATTTTATGACACCGGCAATCTGAAATAGAATGTGCTCCCATGATTTAAAGAGCTCTTTACTCCAATTTCTCCGTTCTGTTTTTCAATGAAGTTTTTTGAAATTGCCAGCCCAAGTCCGGTACCATTCTGATGCTCTCCCGGAACCTGAAAATAACGGTCGAAAATCTGGCGATGGTATTTTTCATCAATACCGCTTCCGGTATCTATAATGCTGAACTGAATGAAAGTGTTGTGCTTTTCCACCAAGATCCGTATTCCTTCATCCTGAAATGAATGTTTCACGGCATTTGTAAGGAAATTATTCATTACCCAGACTGTTTTATCAAAATCAGCCATTACAAGGTCACTGTCTTCTTGCAGGAATTCTGTACTGATGGAAATATTTTTCTGTTCGGCCAGCTTTTCAACATTTTTCACAGCTGCCTGTACAATATCTTTGGGAGAACATTTTTCTACCGTCAATCTGATATTTCCGGATTCAACCTGGGATAAATTGAGCAGTTCCCCTGTAATGTCTAATAAACGCTGCCCGTCTTCGTTGATGCTCTTCAGAAGTTCCTGCTGCTGTTCATTCAATTCCCCGAATTTTTGGTTACCGAGTAACTGTACTCCCATTTTTATGGCAGAAATAGGGGTTTTCAATTCATGGGAAATGGTCGCTATGAAATTGGTTTTGGCAAAGTCCAGCTCTTTGAAAGGAGTAATATTCCGTAACAAAATTACCTTTCCGATATTTTTCTTCTCCTTTTCACCTGTTTTTATGATATTGATAGGAACAATATCCTGTTCAAAATAATTCTCTTTATTATCACGGACAATCTTAATAGGATCTTTTACCGGATGGTCTATATTCTTCAACAATTCTCTGATCAGGTCGTTGTTTATAGCCACTTCGTGAGCCGTCTTCCCTATGATTTCTTCTTTATGAAGATTCGTAATCTTGAGAGCTTCATCATTGATCATATAAATAAAATGATTTTCGTCCAGGCCAATAACGGCATCATGCATATTATTGACCAGTGTTTCAATCCTCTTTTTATCCATCAGCTGTTTGGAAAGTGTACTGCTTTCATACTCCTGCAGCTTCTCCGCCATCGTGTTGAATGACTCTGCAAGCCCATTGAATTCTTCACTTCCTTTAAAGTGTACCCTTTCATTATAATTTTTATCCGCAATCTGTCTGATACTGAAGGTAAGCTGGTTGATAGGTTCTGCAATCGTCTGAGGCAGATTGAACAGCAGTATAAATGCAATCAGAAAACATACAGTTCCTAAACTCACAATCCAGAATGTTGCATTTTCTGCCGTAATGATGGCAATATCACTTTTACGTTCTATACCTTTCATATTCAAGGACATGATTCTGGCCAGATCTTCACGGATCAGTTTTTCTTTATCGGAGGTAGGTTCTTTCAGGTAACTGCTGAAGTGCAGATTCAGATTCTGAGTGGCTTCTTTTTCTCCGAATTCAGTAAGGTTCTTTTCCTGCAACTTATTATTTTTCTGAAAATCGGCTACGGCAACAGTACTGTCTGTACTGATATTATCCAATGCCAGAAGCATATTTTTAGAAAACTCAAGACTGTTGTAATTCGCTGTAAGAATCTTTTCGGTATCGGATTTTAATTTGTTGATATATACAGAGCCTATTACTGACAGCAGAACAATCAGCAGAAATAAAAGGCCTACGCCTAAAGTAAGTTTCGTTTTAAGTTTCATATGAAGATACTTATTGCTTTTTAAAAGACCTATGCAATCGCGTCATCTTTATTGGTGTTTGTATTTCCAATTCGTTGCGATTCCATTACATTTAAGATAAAATAATAATATCTATCTGTCTTTCATTCAATCGGTTCATCAGGGTATAGATCCAGCTATATCCCAACAGCCGCTGCCAGAATTTTGCATGGGGTTTTCCAATACAGACGGTCGTGATATTGTGAGCGATCACATATTCCAAAATTCCGTTATGAACACTGTTTTCTTTGATCCGGACCACTTTTGCGCCTAATTCCTGTGCTAAATTAAAATTATTAATCAAATACCGCTGCTTATCCAATGCTATTTTTTCAGGATTCTCAGAAGGTTTCTGAATATAGAGAACCGTCCACGGACTGTTGTAATAACTGGCCAGTCTCGCTGTTTTCCGAATGATTGTTTTGGCAATCTTTTCATTACTGCTGATACAGGCCAGGAATTTTATAGGTTTAAAGTTCTCGGTCTTGATTTCAGTTTCTACTTTTCTTTCTACGTGGGTAGCCACTTCTTTTAAGGCCAGTTCCCGAAGCTGCAGAATATGTCCGCTTTGAAAAAAGTTCGTAAGGGCGGTCTGAATTTTCTCTTTTTTATAAATTTTACCTTCCTTCAGACGGGTCAGCAGTTCATCGGCAGTAAGGTCTATATTCACCACTTCATCCGCCAAAGCAAGGATTTTATCGGGAACCCTCTCAGCCACTTCTATTCCGGTAATCTTTTTTACCTCTTCATTCAGGCTTTCAATATGCTGAATATTCATGGCACTGATCACATTGATCCCGTTATCGAGGATCTCCAGTACATCCTGCCATCTTTTTTTATTTTTGGAACCTTCTACATTGGTATGGGCCAGTTCATCAACCAGAACTACTTCAGGATGTTCATTGATGATAGCCTGAAGATCCATTTCTTCCAGATTTTTTCCTTTATAAAAAACCGATTTCCTTTCAATCTCCGGCAGTCCTTCTGCAAGAGCTACAGTTTCTTCCCGATCGTGGGTTTCAATATAGCCAATCTTTACATCAATGCCATTTCGTAAAAGGGAATGCGCTTCCTGAAGCATACGGAAAGTCTTTCCCACACCTGCACTCATCCCGATATAGATCTTGAACTTCCCTTTACGGGATTTCTGGATCAGTTCTAAAAAATCTTTTGCTGATGACATTGATTTTATTCTTTTCAAATTTATTTTAAGCACTTTTTCCTGTGGCTAAATCCATTTTAAAACCAGACCGCTAAACTGGATGTGATGAAGAAGTTTCCTTTTTTAAATTCATCATTCTTCACAAAAATAGCATCTTTAGAGGTAAAACCTCTCGCCTCCGTACGGAAAACCACATTTTTGAAAACAGCATAATCCACATTCAAAGAATATCCGAAAGTCTGGAATCCGTTGGGAGTTCCGGTATTGATAATGACTCCGTTTTTATCGCTATAATATTCCAGCCTTCCAGCCACTGCCCATTTGTTATCAAGCTGATACTTCATCTGTACGTTCGGACTGTACCAGATATTATACTGTTCACTTCCTTTCATCTTTTGTTCTGCTCCAATATCAAACCCCAATAAGGCTGAAAACCGGTCTGTCAGTTGAAAACTTCCATATAAATCATGGAAATAGCGCATCCTTTTATCTTCCTTCACTTTGTCATTCCCAATAAATGAGCTGCTGTTCAGAGTAATCTTATCATTGGGTTTATAGGTTACCTGATGACCAAAAGAAATACTCTGATTTCCTTCCGGTTTTGCAATACGCTGCCAACCGTTCAGAACCAATCCGCTTACAAACCATTTTCCATTATCTGAGGTATAGGAAACTTTAGCTCCTGTTTCAAAATAAGGCGAATTTTCTGCGGCAAAGCTTCTTGTCAGATTGATATTATCTTTTCCTATCGCACTTTCCCAACCGATATGGGAAGGCATGATCCCTACATCCACCCATAGGTTCTTAGTTTTTGAAATCTTGATTCCTATATTGGCCTCATTGATGTATCGCAACCCTTGCTGTTCTGCGGACATATTATCCTGGGCATAGGCACCAGCCATCAAAGCCAGGTTGGCACGCAGATTTTCAGTTTGATAAGCTGCTTTTACAAGCCCAAGATTAAGATTTACTTCATTATGTCTGTTATAGGAGTATAAAAAATTCTGACGGAGATGATTATTGGGTTCATTAAAATCATAGGTATAAAAAAGTTCTGCATAAGCGGAAAATGTAATTTTATTTCCTGTTTTTAATGAATCTGATGATTGTGCTTTGGAGAAAAACAGTCCTAATAAAGCACTTATAGCTAGATATTTTTTCACGTTAGTTTAGGTAGGGGATGTTAACCATGTCAAGGTTTAAAATCTTGACATGGTTAGTAGTTAGTTACTTAGTTCAATTGATCCAAAGCGATATTAAGCTTTAGGACATTTACTTTTGAAGGCCCTAAAAGTCCCAACAATGGCTTCTCAGTCTGGGTGTTGATTAAATTTTTGATCTGTTCTTCAGAAAGACCTCTTGCTTTTGCAATTCTCTTTGCCTGATATAAAGCGCCTTCTTCAGAAATATCCGGATCCAGTCCGCTTCCGCTTGCCGTTACAAGCTCTACCGGAACTTTTTCATTTCCCATTTCCGGGTTTTTCATTTTTAAAGTATCAATTCTTTTCTGTACCGTTTCCAGGTATTCTTCATTACTTGGACCTTTGTTGCTTCCTCCACTACCTGCAGCATTATAATTGACGGAGGAAGGACGCCCGTGGAAATATTTTTCAGACTTGAATTCCTGCCCGATATTAGCATAGAACTTCTGTCCTTTATAATGAATGATCTCTGCATTTCCCTGAGTAGGTAAGATTTTTGAGCCTCCATAGACAATACCCAAATAAATACCTACAATAATCAACATGACAATCGTTAGTCTGAATGCTGAAACAATATGATTTTTCATTTTCTTAATTTTAATAGAATAAACTGATGATCAGATCAATGATCTTGATTCCAATGAAAGGAACAATGACTCCTCCTAAACCATAGATCAGAAGATTTCTCCTCAACAAGGCACTGGCTCCGATCGGTTTGTAAGCAACTCCTTTTAAAGCTAAAGGAATCAGGAACGGAATGATCACCGCATTGAAAATAACCGCAGATAATATGGCTGTTTCCGGGCTGTGAAGATTCATAATATTCAGTTTCTGAAGGGAAGGAATAAATGTGATGAACAAAGCCGGGATAATGGCAAAATACTTCGCCACATCATTGGCAATACTGAATGTCGTTAATGTTCCTCTCGTCATCAGCAATTGCTTTCCGATTTCTACAATTTCGATCAGTTTGGTTGGGTCATTATCCAGGTCAACCATATTTCCTGCTTCTTTTGCAGCCTGAGTACCACTGTTCATTGCTACTCCTACATCAGCCTGGGCCAATGCCGGAGCATCATTCGTTCCATCTCCCATCATGGCTACCAGTTTTCCCTCCTGCTGTTCCTTCTTGATGTAGTTCATCTTATCTTCCGGTTTTGCTTCTGCGATAAAATCATCTACCCCTGCTTTTTCTGCGATAAACTTGGCTGTTAAAGGGTTATCTCCGGTTACCATCACCGTCTTTACCCCCATTTTTCTCAATCTTTGGAAACGTTCCTGGATACCGGTTTTAATAATATCCTGAAGTTCAATTACTCCCCATACTTTTTCATTGACAGCTACTACTAAAGGTGTTCCTCCGTTTTCAGAAATTTTGGTCACGGCATCCTGGGTTTCCTGAGGGAAAAGATTCCCGGTTTTTTCAGTCAGTTTTTTTATCGTGTCATAGGCTCCTTTTCGGATTCTTGTTTCTTCAAAATCGATTCCGGAAGTTCTGGTTTCTGCTGTAAAATCAATATATGTGGGATTGGGAACCAGTAAATCTTCTGACTTCAGCTGGCTAAGTTCAATAATTGATTTACCTTCCGGGGTTTCATCTGCTACAGAGCTCAATGCAGAAGCTTTAATAAAGTCTTCAAGCTGAATTCCGTTTGCCGGGTGAAACTGGGTTGCTTTACGGTTTCCGATTGTGATTGTTCCTGTTTTATCAAGCAAAAGAACGTCTATATCTCCCGCTGTTTCTACAGCCTTTCCGCTTTTGGTAATCACATTGGCTCTTAATGCTCTGTCCATCCCTGCAATCCCAATCGCAGAAAGCAGTCCTCCGATCGTTGTCGGAATCAGACAAACGAAGAGTGAAATAAATGCCGCAATCGTAATCGGAGTCTGCGCATAATCTGCAAAAGGCTTTAAAGTGAGGGTAACAATAATAAAGGTCAGGGTAAACCCTGCTAACAATATGGTTAATGCGATTTCGTTTGGTGTTTTCTGTCTTGATGCCCCTTCTACAAGGGCAATCATTTTATCCAGGAAAGATTCTCCCGGTTTGGTGGTTACTTTTACTTTAATTCTGTCTGACAATACTTTTGTACCGCCTGTTACAGAGCTTTTATCCCCTCCGGCTTCACGGATCACGGGAGCACTTTCTCCGGTAATGGCAGACTCGTCAATCGTCGCAAGTCCTTCAATGATCTCACCATCCATCGGAATCTGATCTCCGGCCTCACAAAGGAAAATATCTCCCAATTTCATTTCTGCAGACATTTTCAGAGTAGTTTCTACCTGAAATCCCGGTTTGTTGTCTACCACTAATTTAGCAGGTGTTTCTTCACGGGTTTTGCGGAGTGTATCGGCCTGTGCTTTTCCTCTGGCTTCTGCGATGGCTTCTGCAAAATTGGCGAACAGAACCGTAAAAAATAATATAATGAATACTAAAAAATTATAAGAGAAACTTCCCTGGGTTTTATCGCCAATCAGGCTAAACATGCTTACGATAAACATCACAACTGTTCCGATCTCTACCAGAAACATGACTGGATTTTTAAACATAATTTTCGGATTCAGTTTCACGAAAGACTGCTTGATCGCTTCGTTTACCAAATCTCTTTGAAACAATGTTTGTGATTGATTTTTCATTTTTTTGAAAGAGTTTATATCATTAAATCAATAGTAACCATCAAGGGAAGAGAATTGCAGGGGAATAGAAATGGATAATATTATGGTGAACGTTTCAGTAAGTGAAGACTAGCTTCCTCAAACATTTCATCTTCCTTAATGGTTTATTATTGATCTTAATTTTTACTGTTTATATTTATTTTGTGAAGTACTGGATTTGCTCTGCAATAGGTCCTAATGTCAATGCCGGGAAGAACGATAAGGCTGCAATAAGCAGGATAACCGCCAATGTCATAAAACCGAAAGTAGCTGTATCCGTTTTCAGTGTTCCTGAACTTTCCGGGATGAATTTTTTCTGGGCCAGTAAACCAGCTATGGCTACGGGACCTATGATCGGGATAAACCTTGATAGTAACAGGACAATTCCTGTTGAGATATTCCACCATGGAGTATTGTCTCCAAGTCCTTCAAAGCCGGATCCGTTATTGGCTGAAGAGGAAGTAAATTCATACAGCATTTCACTGAACCCATGGAAACCCGGATTATTCAATGTTTTTGCTCCAAATTCCGGTAAATAAGCGGTCAAAGCAGTTCCTACAAGAATTAAGAACGGGTGAAACAAGGCTACGATCATAGCAATCTTCATTTCCTTAGCTTCGATTTTTTTACCCATAAATTCCGGCGTTCGTCCTACCATCAAACCGCTGATAAATACGGCGAGAATGATAAAGATGAAATAGTTCAGAATTCCAACGCCACAACCTCCGTAGAAACAGTTGATCATCATCGCCAGCAGTTCGTTCATTCCTGAAAGAGGCATGGTACTGTCGTGCATCGAGTTGACCGAACCTGTTGAAATGACAGTTGTTGCAATACTCCAATATCCTGAGGCAGCACTTCCGAAGCGGATTTCTTTTCCTTCCATTGCTCCCAGACTGCTGTCTGCTCCCATCTTTGTAATCAAAGGATTTCCGCCTATTTCATTAACAATATTCGGAACTGCAAGCGCCAGAAAACCAACAGTCATTACCGTAAAGATCACCCAGGAAAGTTTTCTTTTGTTTAAATAAAATCCTAATGCAAATACTAATGCAAACGGAATGATCATCTGAGTGACCATCTCGGTCATATTTGTTACATAATTCGGGTTTTCAAGCGGATGGGCAGAATTGGCACCAAAGAAACCGCCTCCATTTGTTCCTAAATGCTTAATCGCCACAAAAGCTGCTACCGGGCCTCTGGAAACATCAACTTTTTGCACTTCCAGTGTTGTAATATGATCTTTACCCTCAAAAGTCATCGGACTTCCGTTCATAGAAAGGATGAAAGCAACAATTACACTGATCGGAATCAGAATTCTGATCATCGATTTGGTGAAAAAATCATAGAAATTACCTAATTCCGTAGCTGTTTTCTCTTTAAAAGCTTTGAATAGAACAGCCATTGCAGCCATTCCCGTTGCTGCAGTGACAAACTGTAAAAACATCAGATAAAGCTGGCTCAGATAACTTACTCCCGTCTCTCCTGAATAGTGCTGTAAGTTACAGTTGACTAAAAATGAAATGGTTGTATTGAAAGCCAGATCAGGAGACATATTAGGATTTCCATCAGGATTTAGGGGCAGCCAGGCCTGAGTCAGAAGAAGAGTGAAACCAATGATAAACCAAACCAGATTAATGGCCAGCATGGCATACATATTCTGTTTCCAGTTCATTTGACGGTGGGGATTAATTCCCGATATTTTATAAATTAACTTTTCAATGGGTTCGAAAACCGGATCTAGAAAAGTTCTTTTGTATCCATAGACATTAGCAATATATTTACCTAAAAATATTCCGACAACTAATGTGATAGCAAACATTGCTATGATGCCTAAAATTTCTGTATTCATGATCTCTAAAATTTTTCAGGTTTCATTAAAACATAACAGATGTACACAAAGGCAAGTATTGAAAGGAAAAATAGACTCCACATAATTTTATATCTTATCAAAAAATTCAACTGATTTATATAAAAGCCAGAACAATACTGCAAAGAGCAGAACTAAACTTATCAGCATCATATCTTTATCATTAAGGTTAAAAGAGTAAACAATACATACGATACAATCAGCAGACTAAAAGTAGAATGCTCCCGTTTTTTAAACGTTTTTCTTGAAATTGTCATTTTTAAATATTTTATTCAAACCTGATAGGCCAAAAGAAATTCCAAACTGCAAACAAGTTAATTAAAATACTGTCATACAACAATTTACAAGCAAACATACGACAGTATAAAAACAAAAAAGCCTATCAAAATGATAGGCTCTTTATTAAAATGATAAAATGTATTTATTTCAATCCGTATTCTTCCAGTTTACGGTATAAGGTGGCAATACCAATCTCAAGAAGTCTGGCTGCTTCTGCTTTATTCCCTTTTGTATACTGAAGAACTTTTTGAATGTGTATTTTTTCTAATGATCTTATGCTTAAAGAATCACTTTCCGTAACTGTTTTCTCCGAATAATGGGGAAGGCTATCTGCATCCAGGACATTGTTATCCATCAAAATCATACTCCGTTCTACTGCATTTCTCAGTTCACGGATATTCCCTTTCCAGTCATTTTTTTCCAGCGTTTTATAATAATCCTGTGTTACTTCTACAGAGGTTAAATGCAATTTATTAGAGAACTGGTCAATAAAATTCTTAGCCAGCATTTTTAAATCCTCTTTTCGCTCCCGAAGTGAAGGAAGGATGATCTCAAATACATTCAGCCTGAAATAAAGATCTTCTCTGAAGTTCCCATTCCTTATTTCGTCTTCAAGGTTTCTGTTGGTAGCCGCAACAAGTCTGAAATCTGACCTAGAAACCTTCGTTTCTCCCATTTTGATAAATTCTCTGGTCTCTAGTACCCTGAGAAGCTTTGCCTGAAGTTCTATCGGCATTTCTCCAATTTCATCCAGAAATAAAGTACCTCCGTTCGCCTCCTCAATCAAACCTTTCTTATCCTTTATTGCTCCTGTGAAGGCTCCCTGCTTATGACCAAAGAGTTCACTTTCCAGAATTTCCTTACTGAAGGCTGAGCAGTTAATTGCAACAAAATTATTTTTCTTCCTCTCACTCCCTTCATGAATTGCATTGGCAAAAACCTCCTTTCCTGTACCCGTTTCTCCTGTTAAAAGAACAGCAGCATCCGTCAAAGCAACTTTCTCAGCAAGCTTTTTCGCCTGCAGTATGGAGGGAGACTTACCAATAATCTGTCCGAATCCTTTAGCAACATGAATCTGCTTACCTATTCTTGATCTGTTATCCTTTACTTTTTCCAGAGCTTTATACACCAATGGAATTATTTTCTCATTATCATCTCCTTTTACCAGATAATCATACGCTCCATTCTTCATAGCCTGCACAGCATCCGTGATATTACCAAATGCCGTCATCAGAATAATCTCCAGATGCGGATATTTTGTCTTGATCGATTTTATCAGCTCCACTCCGAAAGCATCAGGTAGGCGGACATCGCTCAAAACAACATCAAAATCATACTGCTCCAGCATTGTCATTGCTGACCGTGCCGTAGAAGCTTCTTTTACATTAAAATTCTCTTGGGAAAGGATCATTCCTAATAACTTAAGGAGCTTGATCTCATCATCGATGATCAGAATGTTTCCGGACATCATATTTATTTTTGGAAAACTAATACAAACTTATTGATTTTATTCGAGTAAAACAGGATAATAGAAGGAAATAGTTTTTTGAACCACACTTGAAATTTCAGGAGCTTAATCCCGCTATCCACTCATACTCCTCACGCCATCGCTATTCCCTGCCAAAAGCTATTGCACTCCAATCAAGTTGCGGGGTAACCGTTACTATCGGGGCTAGAAATCGTTTCATCCATCACTAGTAATGAGAAGTTGAACAATAGTCTTTCAAGGGGTTGGCATTATTCAGAATACACAAATTATAAAACAGGATTACAGGTCTCATGATACGTATTTCCAAACCTGTTAGGTTTAGTTTGTGGTTGTATCAGGTTGAAGGAATGAATTGTGGATAAGTTGTATGGATCCCTACGGGATGGAAAAAGAGCAGGGGAATAGGTATGCTGGTCTTACAGGGAAGATTGTTATTCAAGTAAGAAGAAAAATAAGAGATTAATCGATTCAGAACAAAGAACAAAGACTAAAGAGTAAAGAATAAATAAAAGTAAAGTCTCAGAGCTAGTTTGGGTATAAAGCAAAAAAAATCCTCTATCTTTCGATAAAGGATTTTTTAAAAATAAAATAAAAACTGGCGGCGGCCTACTCTCCCGCGTTAGCAGTACCATCGGCGCTGGTGGG